>CAVRLN010000009.1:0-112155 GCA_963722325.1 uncultured beta proteobacterium | reverse complement strand
TCAAAGGGTGTAAGTCGAAGTACGAAATAGTTAGCCGAAGTGTTTAGTGCGAGATCGACGTGCCCAGTGCGAAAGACTGATTGGCTTACAGTGGTAGGCATACCTGGCTCGACGCCTCGAGCTGTGAGACCCGCGTTCGCAGTCAGGACCAAGTGCTCGAACTGCGTACGACGCTGAAACTTAGCCCACGGCGATTGCACCAGCTGACAGCCATTCGCTTCGCCGCGATTGCCGCCATTCAGGCGCGGCCCGTCAGCGGTTGACAGCTTCGCGAATTCGCAAGCCGTCCACCCCAGCCCCGGCTAACCTCATCGCGCGGCCTTGTAGAAGAAGTAATCGGCCTCGTAAGGCACGAAGACCTCTTTGGGGACGTCGCCCGGGCCAGCACAACCCGTGGACGGTGCGACGCCTCCCAAAGTATTCAGGCGTTGGATGAAGGTCGTCGCCGCCAGCTTGTCGTCGCCGCCGGTTGGGCCATTCTCCGCCCCGACCACGCTCAGCAATTGCCAGGAAATGGCGCCATTGGGACTGGCCACTATGGCCCTCGGTACAGTCCATACGGCGCTGGTGTCATCGGAGTCCTGCCACATGAGGCGGGGAGTGCCGTTTTCGAGCGGATTGGGACTCCGAAAATGGGTCATGATTTGCTTGTCGTTGTCGCCGAACAAGGTGGCCTGTGGCCCGATGAGTGTCCACACAGTCGCAGTGCCGAAAGACAAGCAGATGTAGGTCTGCGTGCCGATCGCGTGGCCTTTTAGGAACGCCTCATTTCCGACCGGGGGCTGTAGGGCCGGGGAAACTGGTGGCGGTGTCACTTTCGCGGCGCCGAGCGAGCCGGACACCATGCATGCTGCGGCGAACGCACAGGTGCACGCGGCGAAGCGGTTGCGAAAAACGGCGTGACTATTGGACGCGTTGAACCTATTCATACCTGTTCTCCTTTCAATCGCTGTGCATACGTTCTCGGCCGACGCTTGCGTCGGGAACCAGCATATGCTGATTTCGCGCCGCGTGAAAGGCGAGATGCAGGCCGCCATCGCGCAGCTCGGCTTCTCAGCGGTGATGATTGCGCAACCATTGTTGCTGCTGGGCGATCGAGGTGCCTTAGGACAGGCGGCACGCAGCAGTGAAATTTGGGCGGCCCGCTTGCTTGTGCCGGCTCGGTTGGCTCTATGCACGACGTGGTGCGGCCGATTTCGGCGCGCACCGCGGCGTCCTCGCTGCTTGGGGCAATCCTAGATGCGAAGTCCGGCATTCGCATACTCAAATCGCGAGCCATGCAAGCGGACAACGAACCCTAGGGCTAAGCGGTTCCCTCTCTCCCGAGACTCGCCCGTCGGCGCGAGGCGGCGTGCCGTCGTACAAGAACCAGACATTCACCCAGGATCAACTTGGGGCGTTCAGCCGTATCCACCCTGTTCGCGCGCATTAGCACCGGCCGCCGGTGTGCCTCTCCGGCATCGTCCGAAGGTACCCGAAGCAACCGAGCCACCGAGCCGCGAACGCACCCAGGCGTCGTCCCGAACTGGACAGCTTAGAGGGAAAGTCAGCCGCCTTCGCCTTCCCGAACGACCTGATCTCCGACCTGCATAGCGCACTCGGGAAAACACCACCGCAAGGCTTGCACGAGCGGAGCGCGGTGCCCCGTGATCACGCGCGCCGAATATTGCGGGCGCGGATCGGCTTCGCTACGATCACGTATCTGCGCGTAACAACAGTGGCGCCTAGCCTTCGCACCACTAGAGAATCGGAGTCGCAATGGCCGTCCTACCCCCTACCGGAGAAACGAAGTTTGTAGACACCCTTGACGGTCGCAAACTGGCCTACGTCGAATTCGGGGATCCAACCTCACCACTTGTTATCCATAACCACGGTGGTCCCAGTAGTCGGCTTGAGGGGCGTCTTTTGGCCAATGGCGCAACAAACAATGGGTTGCGCCTGGTGTCTGTCGATCGCCCAGGTATTGGTCGCTCCACCCCGCAGAAGGATCGCAGCTATGAGAGCTGGGCCAACGATCTTCTCACCATCGCCGATGCGCTGGGCTATCGAGAGTTCGGCGTGAGCGGTTGGTCGGAGGGCGGTCCGTGGCCACTTGCCGCGGCTGCCTATCTCGATCCAGCACGACTGCGCCACGTCACCAGTATCGCCGGTGGTAACTATGGGACGTTCGGCAATATGTGGGCAGCGAAGTTCATGGACAAGATCGACACCATTGGTGGCCAGCTCGCCTTGCACCACAGACTTGAGTTTCATCTCATGTACGAAATCCTTGCGCTAGACGCCACGTATTTCCGCAAGTCCTATATCAAGACAATCATAAAGACAGTGAATGAGTACGATGCAAAGTTGTTGAGTGATCCAGGTATCGCGGAAGCGTTTGCAGACATGTCTGCCGAGTGTTTTGCGCAGGGCTCTGAACCGCTGGTGGAGGACTCAGAGCTTCTCTATCATCAGTGGGCTTTTGATGTGACAAGGATCGAGCGACCCGTTCACATGTGGCAGGGTACCGAAGATCACCTGGTTCCATACCCGATCAACAAGGAGATCTCGGATCGCATGCCTGGTTCTGAGTGGCACGAGGTCGAAGGTGCCGGTCACCTTGTGGCGATCGGCAAAGCAGACGAGATCTTCGCCATCGCGGCCGAAGAACTGCGGCGTGTCTCCTAGCCGACGTGGCACCGTGGGGAGTTGCCGAATAGCAACCTCGTGATAGACGCGACGGCATCTCGGGAGAGTGTCCCCTTCTGGCCGCAAGCGCCACTACGAGGGAACGCGTTAGCCGAGTCACCTAACTTCGCAGTTCAACCGAGCGGTTCCTGCGGCCAGCAAAATCGTCGGCCTAACCACAACGCACGCGCTCGGTCAGGCGTCGCTCTCCTCCGGCAGCAGCACCACGACCATGACGAACATCGCGCACGTGAGAAAGCGCTGCGCGGCCTGCTGGCCGTTCCAGATGCTGGATTGCCACATTGAAAACCATTCGCCCCCGATGGCGATGAAGCCTACGAAGTAAAGCAACCAGACGACGAAGATGCCGACCGTTGCCGGCACCTTCGCCGCCACGAATGCGCCGCGGTCCCCTCGCGTGCGAAATAACCGCCATGCGCCGAACAGGCAAACGAGCCCGATCACCCATTCGGTGGCGATGATCAACCAGTACGCGAGCTTTTGAAGGGCTGGATCGGTGATCGCTCGCGACTTTAGCGGGTTGTCGGGGAACACCGTGTCCATCGCCAGCACGTGCTGCACGAATTGCCAGTTCGCGCTGTAGTCGGCGATGTTCCCGTAGGCGACCAGTAGGGCCCAGCCGCCCAACGTGGCGACCAGCAGTGATTTGATGATGCGCAACGCGGGCATCGACCTATTCTGCGAGATCGAACGTCACGTGCCCGCGGCCGGCAGCGGCAATCTTCTCGAGCTCGCCTTCGTCGCGCATGTGCGCGTTGCGCACCGTGAGCGACGCGCCCCACTGTGCGGCGGCACCGGCGAGCACCATGAGGTCGCTGGCGGGGAAATTGGCGTCCACGATGACATGCCCACTCGCACGAATAATCGCGAGCGCCTTGCGGCAGGCAGGGGTGTGGACGGCCTCGGACATCGCGGCCTTGAGCTTACGCGAAGAACTCGGCATCACATTCAACTACGTTCGATCTCTAGAGTTCGCTCTCTTTCGCGCCATCCGTTACACCTACGGTCTCACTGACCTGAGGCGCAAGAAACATTGGAAAGAATGCCTATCCGTCAACGCCGTTGAGGTGGAGAAAAAAGGTCGTCAAGACACCCGCAATCTTCGCCTCGGTTTATGGAATGACAGAGCCTGAGATACGCCTCGCGCACCGCCGGACCTATGGAGATCATCCGTTTCAATCAACTCAAGCGACGAATCTGGCCTTTCTCCGTGGGACCCGCCTTTTGATCTCGCCCTTGCTGTGCGGGTTCGCCGAAGCGTACCGCGAGGCGCGAGCCCGGTGCTAGCCGGATGAAAAGAAACGGGTCGCATTTCTGCAACCCGTTGTTTTATTGGCGCGCCCCGAACCCACGACCCCGGGTTCGTAGGGGCCAAAATTGAAATTGGCCCGCAACTAAATCAACACCTTGCAGCGCCCGCCAATTCTGACTGTAGCCACTCAACGTCTAAACGGAAGCACGACGAGGCTAGCGAAACTACGATTTCGGCTACACCGAAAGCGACCGCTATCAACCCAAACCTGCCGGTCAAGCCATCGGAAAGCGGACGTTGGCGATCGCGGGGCGGGCGATGTAGCTATCCTCAGACTAACCGTTAGTCACGCCTATCCTGACGTCGCGCCACGCCAGCTACGCTCACTGGCGTGAGTGGGCGCCCGACCTCGGCTTCGGCCGTCGGGATCACACTGTGGACCCCGGGGATCGCCAACCGCCCGCCGATCTCGGAGCCGCCAACGACGATGATTCCGACAATTACGAAGAAAGCGAGTCGTTTCAACATGATCATTTGGATTCTCCAATCTTAAAATGCGCGGGCAAGTCATCTGTGCCCTCAAGCTTCCCTAGCTCGACCTCTTTCGCCTTGGTTCTGTTCTTGAAGCTGAAATCAGTGGCTGCAACCTCATTTCCAGTTTTCCAATCCCTGATCTGAATGATGTATTGAGGTTGGCCGGCAAGGTCCTTCGTGGCGATGCTATACCGACAAGGATAGGGACGTTTCCCTTGTGCGATCCAGATCTGCCAATCAACTTCCTTTTTTCGAAGAGCCAGGTAATCGCACTCAACGCCGCCGATGACGCCACTGCCAAGGTCCTTTACGTCGACGACATCAAGCATCAGCGCGTCGTAGGAATTCGACAACAGCAGGTTCGCGGCAGGGAGGTGCCGGTGATATGTCGTCCGCAACACTTCGACCAGGTTATCAATCGTGCCCGGTATATCCTTTTGTGCGTACATGTTCAGGTTCTTGCCCAGCAAGGTCAGTGTTTTCCCGTCAAAAGAAGTCTCGACATCGGCAAACCCGCCGGCACGCACGGCACGGATCTTATCAGGCCGGTTAAGTGTCACGGCCCCTGAACTCACCAGTGCGAGTTTTTGTTCATCTTTGGTGACGACCTCGAGGGTGGCGTCGTATTTGAACGAGATCGCCTTCTGCGCCGCCAGATAATCGGACATGGCCTTGAGCAACTTCTTGGCATCTGCCTCATCGGCTCTCGCGTCCACGGACGTCACCAACATAACCGTCAAGGACAATGCCAACGCGGACATGCCGCGGAAAGCGTTTTTCACTGCTTTGCCTGCCGTCTTCTTCATCTAGGCGTACCCCGTGAAATGGAGCGCCGAACTCGGCCCTCCGGAATGCTTGAACTTGGCGCAACATCCAGGGGATAGGAATTTGAAACCACCTTTCCCCCGTCCGCGACTGACTATATCGCCGGCCCTACAAGCGGTCAATGGCGCGGTGTTTTGTGAAAATTTCCCTCTCGCGGTGATTATTTGAGCCCTGTATCGGCGCGAATCGCTTCGACACAGTGCAACGATCGCTCGTCACGGAATTGTCCGAGGCTGCCGTGGCCCGGAGCGGACTGAATATTGATCGCGAGAGAATTTGTATCCCTACGAGCGTTCCGTTTTGCCGGCCGTCGCGGTGGGACCTGGGGAAGATGGCGCAACGTGCCGCGGCGCCAATGGTGGTAGCAACCGACAACATCGGCGGATATTTGCGCAGGGTCGAAAACATCTCGTTTATCGAAATGTTGAGAAACCGCAGCGTGTGTTTCGCGATGGGCGCGCGCAGATTGTCCGGGCTTGTGGGAAACGTGACCATACCAAAACAGACGGCCGGAGCTACCGCGTACTGGTTGAGCACAGAAACAACCGCCATCACCGTGAGCCAGCAAACGCTCGCGCAGCTTCCTCTGACTCCCCGTACGGTAGGCGCCACGTCGCAAATCTCAAGGCTCTTGCAACTGCAATCGAGTCCCGACGCGATGGGAATGATCATGGGTGACTTAGCCGCGCAAGTCGCGCTCGCGGTCGACTTGGCAGCTATCGCAGGAACAGGAACGGAACAGCCAACCGGCATTCTCGGCACGGCTAATGTCGGCACGTTCACGGGCACGAATCTAGACGCTGCGGCAGTGATTAATGCGCAAACCGACGTGGCCACCGCCAACGCGTTGACGCCAAGTTGCGGCTACGTCTTCACACCGGCGACCGCCGCGTTGTTGATGGCGCGACCGGAATTGCCAACGACCGGCACCACGCGGATGTGGCAAGGCAACCTTGTCGAGGGAACACTGTTTGGCTTCCGCGCGATGACGTCGCAGCAAATGCCAACTGGAAAAGGAATCTTCGGCGACTGGAGCCAACTTTTAATAGCAGAATGGAATGTGCTCCAGCTAGAAATCAATCCGTACAGCAATTTCGAGGCCGGCATAACGGGTCTGCGCGCTTTTTATACAGTGGATACGGGCGTTCGCGCCCCGGGTGCGTTCTCGATCACATCGTCGATTTCATAGTCGTTTTTGTGTGTTGTTTGTTGTTGCGTCGACAGCGCGTCGCGCCGATCGCGTTCCGGCATAGGCGCTCCGCGTTTTTAGCCCAAGGCGCCCGCGGCTGCGGGCACTATGGGACGGTGTGACGTCCATGCCGGGGCAGAGTCGCGGAGCGTCCCCTCCTAAACGCGTTGTGCCGCGATTGAGCAGCCGCCGTGGGCCGTGGAAACGCGTTCCGCGACTGATGCAGCGCTGTACCGCGCCCCGGCTGGAAACGGTCTGGGCGCTCACCGATTGACTGTCTCAGTTCGGCCATGGCTTGACGTTCCAAAGGCGCGTGGAAATGAGCCGAAACCGGTCGTAGAAGGGGGTTCTTCTAAGGAATGTGTCCGAGCGATGACGGTCGTGCCGTCGGATTTCCTATCCTTCAGGTAGCGGCTGATGCTTTCCGCCAGCTGCGCCATGCGTTCCCGAGTTTGTTGTCCGTAAAGTTCTTGTCGCGGTTGTCGAAAGCAGCGGTGTCGGGATTTCTTACGGTCTCAGCTTAATCGGCGCCACAAGGTAGCCTAAAGCTGCAAAAAAACAAAGAGGTCCAAAGCCAGGCGTGGAAAATGCTTCACCAATTCTTAAGGTCGCGCTGGCCGTCGGTCGTTCCCTTGGGAAAGATCATGGCGAAAGTCACTAAACGCAGGTCTCATCCCTTGTATTTACTCGACGCGCGGCTATGGGGTGGTTATGACTTCCGCTGCTCGCTTGCTTCTCGGCCTTGCGCTTCTGTGGACGATTACGTGCGGTTCCGCGAACGCTCAATTGGCCCAAGAGACGCTGATCAATTACTACTACCAATCCGTTCTCGCTCGAGCGCCGGAGGCCGAAGCGGTTACCTTTTGGACCGGCGAGTTTTCACGTCTTGTAGGGCTCGGACAAGAGCCCGAGGAAGTGCTCATCGCCATGTCGAACGAGTTCTTCGGCAGTTCGGAGTACGCTTCCCGAAATCGCAGCGAAGCGGAGATCGTGTCGGATCTCTATAGGACATTCCTGCAGCGTGAAGCTGATTCAGAGGAACTCGAGTTCTGGACCGCTGCCATCGAGAAGGGCTTTCCGCTCAATGTCCTCCTGGCCGGATTCCAGTTTTCGCCAGAGTTTGCGCAGCTCATCTCGACCCAACTCGGTACGATTGGTGCGAGGGCGGAGGGTAGGCTGATTCTCGACTTCTATCGCGGCTACTTGAATCGATTGCCAGAGAGCGGTGGGTTCGAATACTGGCTTGCACAGCTCCAAGCTGGCCAATGTACGACGTTCGACGCATTTGCCGCGCAAGTCGCGGCGATCGCGCAGCAGTTTGAGGACAGTTCCGAATACGCAGGCCGCAATCACAACAATCTACAGTTCGTGGGTGATCTGTACTCCACCTTCATGCGGAGATCTGCCGAAATCGACGGCTTGGCCTTTTGGACGGTGCAGCTGAACGCGGGAGAAAGCCGCACGTATGCCCTGCAGGCGTTTCTGAACAGCGACGAGTTTCAGCAACGGCTCGCCGTAGCATTCGCGGAAGGCTGTTTTCAGCCAGGAGCGCTGGAGGCGAACATGTGGCGCTCCAATCGGGCCGGAACCGCTCCACGATGATACTGGTCACCGAAGTTAGCTATGTTACTTCGGCTCGTCGCTGTGTTCAGTCGAACCGGGGCCGGCTTCAAACCACCAGACCGCGACGCTGGTGAAAAAATTGGCATACAGAATCACTGCCACCAGAGTCGCGGCGATAAACAGCAAAAAGCAAATGAGCGACAGGTAAAAGAAAACTCCGGCGATAGCAACTAGTATCGCAATCAAACCGAGAGCGTTGGCCCACTTGATGATGGACACGGTTTGAATTAAAGCGAACTGCGGGAAAGATGCTGGTCCAAGGTGCAGGTAGGATTCCAGAAGAAGCCCCAAAAATATCCACAGCGGCATTGCAATCGCGCACGCGCCGACGCTGATAAGCAAAGCGATGTCGGTCGCCCCTACCTGCAAGATTTGCGTCAGGATCGCAAGGCAAACAGCTGCACCCCCAAACGCAAATGTCCGCGACAGTGAAATGAATTTGTCGCCCGCTCCCCGTTGAAGGCGTTGGACCAAGCGTGTGGTGATCTCGACGTGCTTGGCATCCATTGATTTGCGCCCTCCTGAGCGCGACTTTTCATCCGGCATATCCCAAGATATGACAAGGTAGCACCGTGTGGCAGCCCCCGCCTAGTCTCGTGCGCGACGCGGGGGCAATGCTACGATCAACATCGTGGACCTCGCCGCGCACTCGTACAACCCACCGCACCCCGGCGGCTGCTTCACTTGCCACTACGCGGGCGAGCCGATCGATCCAACGGGCCGCGACCGAAGACTGCATTGCAGCAGACCCGGTTATTGGCCTACGAATCTACCTGAGAGGGGATGCTGCGGGTGGGAGCGCGAGCCGGGAAGCGATGACGAGGTCACCCATGGGGACTGAATCCAAAAGCGCGGAGTCGCGTCCGGAGGCCAGCCTTGCAATGAGCACGAATCGACAAGGCGAAATCATTGCGACTGGTACGGTCGGTCCCGCGGGCCACGCGACTAGCGCGATTAAGAACGAGGACGGAACCGTTACCTATGGAAGCCAAGGTAAGCCGCCGCAGCACGAAGACGGCGCGCTTTCTGCTTGCTCTACACTCGTCCAAGTGCTTAACAGTACCGGGAGCACATGGGAGCAACCCGCACCGATTGACGGCGATGATGATTGTGAGTGCACCGATCGCAATGATTTAGAGAAGAAGCTGCGAATCCAGGTCACCAGGGGTTCCTAGTGATCAGGATTACTGGCGTAAATTGGCCGTTAATGGAGAAGTCGCCGTCGCCAATGAACTGACGGACGAACTTGCGGATGCAATTCGCGATGCGATTCTAAAGAAGCAAAATGTGTCCGGGAAGAGTGGACTAGTGCTGGTACTCGATGCGGCTAATGCCCCCCACCATGGGCTAACCGAAGTGATCCACGCCTTTCAAAGACGACACGGCGCTTCGACAGCAGGTGTCGGGTTTGCAGCTATCTGGTTTGTCGGAGCAGATACCGCGACAACCTACCGAATTCACCCTTTTCCGTGAACGCGCTCGGCAGGGCGTGGGATGAGTTCCTGCAAGCAATCAAGGAAGCGCACGCCTTGGCGGCCGCCGGCGGGGAGCCGCACGAGATCGCCGAGCTAGTGCGTTACGCGCGCGAGCTGGTCGATATCATCGAAGATGCAATCACTGCCCAACCGATTGCGATTCCTGGCGCGGCCGGCGCCGTGTTAGTGCAACTGCGCGGTCGTCTGCGATCGTTGGAGCGGGACGTCATGCCGGCCAGGCATTAAACGGATTGAAGTCGGCGGACCGATGGAAAAGCCCCGCTTCGGCGGGGTTTTTCTTTTCGGCGACCGATGAATGCTACAAAGTGAACACTGACGATGTTCCTTACATACGCTGGGTGAGGTTGCCCCATCGCAATTTGGTAACTCATCGGGCAATAACGAAAAAATACCGCTGGCTCGAAGGTTGCTCACGGGACACATGCAAGGGAGATCGTTTCCGCCAGCCATGAAAACCTACCGCTCCAGGGCCGCTCCGAAGGGACCGACCAAGCACCGTGCCGGAGGCGCCACCGCGCCGAATGTCCCTGGCAGCGATGCGGCTGGTCTGGGGCCGGTTGTCGCTGCGCTCGCCGAACTCAACGACGGCGAGCTGTGCGCGCTCATTGAGGTTACAAACAATGTCCCGCAATTCGTTCCAGGGCTGTTAGCGTGGATCGGGCATGCTTGCGATTGGGAACTGAATCGCCGCGCTTTCGTTAACTTTCCGCTACAGTCTCCCGAATCAGCAATCCCACCCGAAGAGAACTCGGCGAGCATCGTCGCGATGATAATCCTGCGCGCCAGGTTCGATCAGGGTGCCGGGAGGGACACCTGTCCCGCGGTTGCGTTGTTTGACGCAGTGATCCGAGCGCTAACCGGCGGCGCGCGCAGACACTAGCAGGAGATGGGTGCCCTACGCCAACCGCGTAAGACTCAGGCGCGATTCAGATTTTTGCGAGCAGGTGTCGACGTACCACCCTGATTAGTAGACACGCTCTGCGGTCAATCTAGGCGGTCGACCGGCGACCTTTTCGCGATGTAGCAGCATCGACCGCCGTATTCCTTGCGAACCTGGCGCGTGAACTTGGCCGCGAGCTCGCGTTTGCAGCCGCACTCGATCAGGGCGAGGCGAAACCAATCCATAAAACTGTCGCTCATCGCTGCCCCCGCTGACGTGGTGCGCGAAGTCTAGCGGGAAAGGGTAGCCCCCCAGTAGCCCCGGCAAAAAGAAAGGAGCTGCATTTTGTGCAACCCCTTGATTGTTTGGCGCGCCCGGCAGGATTCGAACCCACGACCCCCTGGTTCGTAGCCAGGTACTCTAATCCAACTGAGCTACGGGCGCTTGCGGCGAATTATACCAAATTCGACACCCTATCCCCGAAGCGCGTGCGCCTTCATCCGGCCTCACGTCGTGCTTGGCCGTACGCGCTCGTTTCCAATACAAGGCGAGTGACAGGACGCAGTAGTCGCCATTGATGCGATCTGTTCGCTCTCGAGAGAGAATACTTGTCGAGCCTCGCCCCTTGCTGACGCACGCCCACGTTCAGGCGTATCTTTCAGTAAATCTGTCGCGAAGCGGAAGCTCCGCCCCCCGACAGCTGTTTGCATCGGCTAAAGGAGACCGCTATGAACATTCGCCAATGGTTTTCCATCGCCTGCGGTGCCGCGCTGCTCGCGGGCGCGTCGGGCGCGATCGGCCAGGCCGCCCGTGACGCGGTGTCGATCGACGCCGACGGGCTGGTCAGGGTCAAGTCGCGGCAGCTCGATCAGGTTTACCTCAAGCCCGGGGTCGATTTTCGCCGCTATACCAAGGTCGTGTTCGACCCGGTCGACGTCACGTTCGCCGAGAACTGGATGTTCGAGATGAACCGCAACAAGATCGCCGTCCTGCAGGGAACCACGAACGCAGACGCCGAAAGAATTGCGGGCGAGACCAAGGTAAGCCTGCGCAAGTCCTTCTCCGCCGCATTCCGAAACGCGGGGTACCAGACTGTCGCCGCAGCCGGGTTCGGACGTTCTCGGTCTTTCGCTGCGCCTGTCCGACCTGTACATCACTGCGCCGGCGAGCGTCACGCAGGCGCTGCCCGCCAGCCGCGTCTACACGCATGATGCGGGACACGGCACGCTCGCGCTCGACATCCGCGACTCGGCTACCGGCGTGCTGCTTGCGCGCTTCGTCGACCGCCAGATCGCCGGCAACAATCGGTGGTGCGACGCGGCCAAGCGTGAGGGCCGCAACGACCGCGAGCAATCGGTTCGACTTCGAGGGCATGTTCGATCTGTGGGCGCTGCGCTGCACGGGCGAGCTCAAGACGCAGGTGCCGGTGGCAAAGGCCGCGTCCGCACCGAACTCGTAGCGACGCGATTCGGGCCGTCGCTCACGTGCGCGGTACCGTAGCGATCTAGCGCACCTTCGGCAGGCGCAGCCAGATGCGATTGCGCCCTTCCTCGAAGGCGTAGCGGGCGCCTTCGCAGATCCTTGCCACGAGCAGCACGCCCAACCCGCCGACCTGGCGCGCCCAGGGTTCGGCGTCGGCCTGGGCCTGCAGCGTCGCCAGTCGCGCCAGGATGTCGTGAGCCGGCGCCGCATCCTCGTAGAGCAGCGACACCGCGGCGGGCTCCACCGTCATTCGCACCCGGATGACCTCGTCGCAGTCCCCGCCGTGCCCGTGCGTCACCGTGTTGGTGAACAGCTCCTCGACGATCAGCGTCAGGCGCAGTGCGTCCTCCGCCGCGACGTGGTTGGTGCTGCAAAACGCGTCGATGAACTCCGCGGTTCGCGGCAGGTCGTCGAGGCACGCCCTGAAAACGCCTTCGAGCACACCTTTCGTGGATTCGGAATCGGACATTGGTTAGACTGGTCGCCGTCGGGTGCCGATGCAATGTCTCGAGTGCCGTTTGGCACGCCGATGCATCGCCGCCGTCCGCTGTGTCGGCATTTGAGGAATCGTCATGAACGCTTTCCGGCTTTCGCTCGTTACGCTCGCGCTCGTCGCAGTGATGCCTGCACCGTCGCATGCCGCCGACATCGGCCAGGTCAAGGTCGTCAAGGGCGACGTCAGCATCGAGCGCGACCGCCAATCGGCGCCTGCCACCGCGGGCACGCGCTTGCAGACATCCGACATCCTGAAGACCGGCGCCGACGGATCGGTGGGCGTCACCATGAGCGACAACTCGCTGCTCTCGGCCGGGCCGAACAGCATCCTGTCGTTCGACCGCTACGAGTTCGATTCGACCACCAACCAGGGCAAGTTCGACGCTTCGCTGAAAAGAGGCTCGCTCTCCGTGGTCTCGGGACGCATCGCCAAGCAGTCGCCGGACGCCATGACGGTGCGCACCCCCGCAGCGATACTCGGCGTGCGCGGCACCGAATTCGCGGTGAGCGCGCGTGACTAGCGCGCCGGGCCGGCGCGGGATCGTGGCCTTCGGCGCGACCCTGCTGTGTCTGACGCTTGCGTCGTGCGCATACAACCGCGGCACCGTGGTGCTGCTCCCTGAGAAGGACGGGCACGAGACCTCGATCGTCGTGACGCAGGACGGACGTCAAACCGTTCTCGACAAGCCCTACGCGGCCACGCAGCAGACGGCATTCGGCGCCCATGCGTACCAATCGAACGCCGACGACATCAACAGGCAGTTCGGCGCGGCAATGGCGGCGCAACCGGCGCGGCCGGCGCGTTTCACGCTCTATTTCGTCGAAGGCAAGGACGAGCTGACGGAAGATTCGCGCCAGACCTTCGAGGGCGTGCTGGTCGAAATCCTCAAGCGCCCGGTGCCCGACATCGTGGTCGTCGGCCACACCGATCGCGTCGGCAGCGATCCCTTCAACGACAACCTGGCGCGGCAACGTGCCGAAACAGTACGCGGCGAGCTGGTCAAGCGCGGCGTCGTGGCCGAAAACGTCGCCGCCGCGGGTCGCGGCAGCCGTGAACCGTTGATCGACACCGCGGCCGGCGTCGCCGAACCGCGCAACCGGCGCGTGGAGATCTACGTCCGCTAGCGCACTGCCCGCCTTCGCGGCTCTGCGATAGGCGCTCATCGCGCTCCCTCGACGTCGGGCGCGGCGGTCGGCCCCATCCAGCGCACCAGCAGCAGCGTCGCGTCGTCATCCGGATCGGCGTCGGCGGCGAATCCCGCGAGATCGGCGCGCAGGGCTGCCAGAAGCGCGTCTGCCTTCGCAGTGGGGTCTCTGTGCACCGCGCGCAGCAATCCTCCCTGCAAGCGATCCTTGCCGTACATGACGCCCTGCGGGTTGCGCGCCTCGACGACGCCGTCGGTGACGACGCACAGCAGCGCACCCGCCGGCAGGCGCAGGCGCGCACCGCGGTAGGAAAAACCCTCGACGGTGCATAGCGGCGGTCCGCCGCCGCCATCGAGGCGCCCAACCGACTGCGTGCCCGGTTCGACCAGAAGTGGGTACTCGTGTCCGGCGTTGCAGTAGTCCAGCTCGCCCGATTCCAGGTCGAGCACCGCCGCGAAGACCGTCACGAAAAGCATCTGCGGATTGTCGCGCGAGATCTCGGTATTGGCCGCGCTCATGATGTTGCCGATATCGGCACCGGGGTCGCGCAGCATCGCGCTCTTGTACAGCGCCTTGCTCACTGCCATGAAAATGCTCGCCGAAAGTCCCTTGCCGGCGACGTCGCCGACCAGCACGAACAGCCGGCGATGGTCGAGGCGGAAGAAATCGTACAGATCGCCGCCGACTTCGCGCGCCGGCGACATCACCGCGGCGAGATCGACGCGCGGGTCGTCGCCCAGCAGCTCGGCGCGCGGCAGCGTCGCCGTCTGCACCTGCTGCGCGGCTTCGAGCTCGCCGGACATGCGCGCGCTCTGCTCGCGCTCGCGCTGCACCGTCTGCTCGAGAACGCGGCGCTGCCGCGTCGCCTCGGTGAGCGTCAGCACGAGCAGGACGCCGAAGAGCAAGAGCAGGCTCGCTGCGGGGACGGCCGCATCGAACAGGACGCGCTCGGCGCGAAACAGCGCATAGCCCGCCGCCAGCAACAGCGCGATGGATACGAGCACGAGAAGCGCCGCATTGCGCGGCTTCCATCGGGGTGTGGCATGGATGAGCAGTGCACCGAGCAACAGGAATGCCGCCGCCTCCAGCGCCGGCGCCCACGCCGGACGCCTCAGCAGCGTGTTGTCGAACAGGTTCTCCAGCAGCTGCGCGTGGATCTCGACGCCCGGCATGCGAACGCCCAGCGGCGTGTTCTGGTATTCGAGCAGTCCCAGCCCGGTGACGCCGATGAGGACCAGCTTGCTTTCGAAGCGGTCTGGCGCGACGCGCCCGGTCATCACGTCCTGCGCGGAGACGATGCGCAGCGGGCTGCGCAGCGAATAGTAGGGACGCACCGAGCCGTCGGCCTCGGTGGGGACGGTGAAATCGCCGATCGTGATCGCCTGTGCAGACTTGCCTGACGCCAGCAAGCGAAGCTGCGGCGCCCGCATCGCCACACGCAGCATTTCGATCGAGAACGCAGGCACCAATGTGCCGTGCACGTCCGCCGCCAGCGGAATCGTACGGATCACGCCTCCCGCCGGCTCGACCGAGATCAGGCCGTGGCCCGCGGCGGCGCGGTCGATCTCGTCCCGGCTGGTCAGGACGTCGTTGAAACGGGCGAGCGCGGGAGACACAGGCGCCGACGTGCCTGTCGCCGACTTGTCGAGCACGCTGAACGGCGCGGTGCGCAGCGCGCGCTGCTTCGTTTCGTGGGTGCCGGCGATCGCCAGCACGCTCGGCACGTTCGAAAGCGATCGCGCCAGCAGTGCTGTCGTTCGAAGGCTGGGATTCGAGCTGTCCCGCGAGCGCGGGAGAACTCTTGCGCGCGCGCTCGATCAGGCGTTCCGGCGACAGTGGATCGACTTCGGGCATCAGGATGTCGACGCCAATCGCCGCCGGCCGCTGCACGGCGATGGCGTCGACCAGCTCGGCGAGCTGCGTGCGCGGCCATGGCCACTGGCCGAATGCGGCAAGCGAGGGTTCGTCGATCTCCACGACCAGCGCCGGCGTCGAGGTGATCGCGCGCGGCGAGATCGACTGGTAGACGTCGAACCATGCCGCCTGCAGCGGAAGGCGCCACGACACTCCGGATGCGATGATGGCGGCGAGCACGAGCAGCGTCGCCGTACCAACGGCCACGATCCGGCGCGGCACTGCAACGGCCGCGGGCGGGATCGCGGCGATGCTCACAGCGCGATCTCGAGACCGTCGTAGGCAGCGCTGATGCGAAGCGGCACACCGTCCGAGGTCAGCTCCTCCAGGCGCTGCGCGTCGGCGAGCAGCCGCGATATCGCCTCGTCGCCGATCGCGCACTCGTGGTGGAACAGGCACAGATGCCTGGCGCGCGCCATCTGGCAGAGCTCGACGCCGACGATGTTGCTCGAATGCCCCCAGTCGGCGCGAACCGATACTGCGTCGGCGAAGGAATACATCGCGTCGAACACGACCAGGTCGGCCTCGCGGAAGAACTCGATGAAGGCGGAGTTTCCGCGGGGTCCTGGAGCTTGTGCTCGGAGTCGGTCGAGTACACGAGCGAACGGCCGTCGCGCTCGAAACGATAACCGTACGAATCGCCGGCATGACTCTGCAATTTCGCGTTCACTCGCATGCCTGCCACGTCGAAAGGCTTGCCGGGCTCGACATGGATGAATTCGATGTTCGACTTGAACGCCGAAAAATCCACCGGGAACGACGGCCGGTCCTGCTGGCGGCGCAGCGCCATCTCCAGCGACGCGTGGCCGCCGTAGATGCGAAGGCGATTGCCCGCGATGTACGCCGGCGTGAAAAAGGGCAGTCCCATGATGTGATCCCAGTGCAGATGCGACATCACGATGTGGTAGGTCTGCGGCGTCGCGCCGTGCCTGGCCATCGCCGCCTGCGCGAAGGGACGCGCCCCGCTGCCGAGGTCGCACAGCACGTACTCGCCGTTGCCGGTCTCGATCTCGACGCACGACGAGTGCCCGCCGTAGGTGCCCGCGACCTCGAAGGGCTGGGCGCTTAGATACTCGTCGATCGCTTCGTCGCTGCTGAACGTGCGCCCCGAGGCGTCGCGCAGCAGCCGTCGCATCTTGGCGCGCAGGCCGTCGGCGGTCAGCGCGACGGGCAGGGATCCCCGGGTGCCCCAGAAGCGTACGCGCATCAGGTGGGCCCGGCGCTGTGGGCTTCGTCGAATGCGTCGGCCGCGACGGGCGAAAGACTTGCCAGCGCGTTGCGAACGTCCGGAAACACCGGTAGCACCTGGTCGAAGCGGCTGATGGTGAAGATTTCCGAAACCACCGGCCGGAGCGCTGCAATGGCGATGGGCTTGCCATGCGCACGCATCGATTTGGACGCGATCATCAGCACTCGCAACCCGACGCTGCTGATGTAGTCGACACCGGCGAAATCGAGAAGGACGCTTCTGCCCTCCGCGCCGGCGCGTTCGACCAGCGGCAGGAGATCGCGCTCGAGCGCGCCTGCCGCGGCATGATCGATGCGGCCGGTCGGCGAGGCGACCAGAACGTCGGCGAAGAGGTGGCTGGTGAGCTGCACAGGGCTGGCGTCCGCGGGAAGCATCGCGCGGATCGCAACGCCTGTCCAGCGCGGTGCTTCCAGCCGTCTCCTACACGAGTTTCAGAGGAGCGCCGATTCCAGCAACGTCGCGACTGCCGGAAGCTGCGGCCATGAACTCCCTCCCCCTGCGATCGTGGAAAGCGTGGATCCTCCTGGGCGCAGGGCTTTCTTTTTTCTCGACGGTCGGATTGTCCGCATGGGCCATCGGCCAAGGGCGCTCGCCGGCCCCCTGCTTCGCGTCTGACACCAAGCGCGCCTCGTGCGTCGCGCGTCAGAACTCAGCGCCCGCGATGGTGCCGCTCAAGAAATCGCATTGGCAGATGTGGCGCGGCGTGTCGCCCGTGCAGCCGGCGGGCCTGGCTGCGCCTCTGGCGTCGAGCAATCTTTCGCTCGGGATGACCGACACCCAGGTGCTGAACCTCGCCAGCTGGGGTCGCCCCGCGCGCATCGCTCGCGAGAAGAACGGCGCGACGTGGAACGAGCGCTGGATTTACGTCGACCGCGCGACGGGCACCGAGCGTCGTGCGTTACGCTTCGAGAATGCGCTGCTCGTGGCGCTCGACGATGTGGCGCCGACGGCGGAAATGCACGCCGACGCGTTGATCCGCTAGTCGGTGATCGACGTGTAGCTGGCGGAGAGAGGGATTCGAACGCTAGGATTCGAACGCCACTCGGCCCGGAGCAGTGCACTTGAAAACGCCTTGCACCGACGCACGCGTCTTTTGGGTACCGAGCCGAAATCTTCCCCGCGAGAAGTAGATAGTCTTGTCTGCACGCTCGACGGTTGCTTCCATGACACATGAGCAACTCGCCGATTTGTCGCTGAGTCCGACCCGCCTCTTCATCGACCTCTCGAATTGACCGCCGAACGGGCTTTGTGCGGCTGTCGTGACTAGTCGGGGCTCAAGTCACCACAGTCGATCGACGTTCTGACTATCGTCCTCTCGACCCCAATCGATCGGGAACGGCACCAGATCAAGTTCCTTGGGCATCGTGAGCGCGGCCGAGCGCGGCGCCATCGCAAGCACGCTACCAGCAGTCGCCAGGCACAGATTGGCGTGGAAGTTTAAGGCCTGGAAGCCATCGAAGTGACTACAAATCCCGCAGATCGCCTAATGATTCGATTAGAACAATTCAGTTTTGCTTATGCCATTGCGCGCCTAGACTTTGCTAGGTACGCCGCATCGGTGACTACGTCATGGGCACGCAACGCTACCGCTGGACGCGTCGCGCTCGCAGCCGATTCAACAAGCTGGTTGCATCAAAGGAGGTCAACACCATGTCTGCCTTACATTCTCTTCGTACGACCATCATGTACAAGCAATCGCGATTCGTACGACTCTCCGCCGTCGCCGCGATCATCGTGGCGATCATCTTCGGCGGTGCCCAAAGCGCTGATGCCATCACCACCACAATGGTCGAGCCGTCGACCACCGGAGCGGGCATCAACATCGAAACGAACACCAACAACTATCACCGCGTCGTCGTGCCCGACGATCTAAACCTTTCCCGTCCGCTCGTCGTCGTGCTTCCCGGCACCGGCTCCCCACCCTCCAATTACGATGACTTCACCTTCCGCGCGGCCGAGCTAGGGTATCCCGCGGTCAACCTGCGCTATCTCAATGCCTTCACGGTCGCCTCCGTGTGCCAGCAGTCGACGGACCCGGATTGCTTCTGGCAGATCCGGGGCGAGATCATCTTCGGTGCTGGCGTACCGGACCCTCAGGGGGTCGCCTACTCGTCGGCCGGAGCGACTGTCGACGCGGCAAACTCGATTGTGGGCCGCTTGATCGCGCTAATCGACTACCTCGCGATGAGCGATCCGAGCTGGAACCGTTTCCTGATCGACGACCCGACGTCGCAGTACATAGCGGCCCACCGAGGCCCGGTGCGGGTCAACAACCGTAAACTGATCCTCACCGGCCACTCCCAAGGTGGCGGTCACGCCGCGCTCTGGGCAATGCGCGCCCCGGTCGACCGAGTTGTGATGCTCTCCAGCCCTGACGACACCGGCCTGTTCGGAACGGCTTCGTGGGCCAAAAGCACGTCGGCAACCCCGCTGGACCGCTTCTATGGGCTCCGAAACTTCAACGAGGGCAGCCTCGGACGGAATGTCTTCCAGGTTTGGAGCGACATGGGCGGCGGGGGCGTCGGCTTCGGTGATACCACCTCCACGGTGGACGTCGGAGATGGTTCCGGCAACCCGAACGGCAGCCATCGGCTCCTCATCACCATCGAGCTCGGCAGCGATAGCGCCAACCACGCCTCGACGGCAACGGACGGCCGCTATCTTCCCGGCGCTCCCACCGCGTGGACCTACCTTCTCACCGACGGCGGGGTCCAGGGAGACCTGAACGCAGACGGCGTTCCCGATTGCAAGGATCTTGCGATCGTGAAGGCTTCGTTTGGCAAACGAGCCGGCCAACCAGGGTTTGACCCAACGGCTGATGTCAACGGCGATGGTGTGGTGGATATTAGAGATTGGACATATATCAATCAGATCGTTCCTGTGCCTGGGTGCTAATCGAGTTGCGGCAGAGTTGGGGACGCCGTAACTGCGTGCGCGAGGGCGCCTGGCGGTTGCGCCCTCGCCCCGCGATCGTTCAGAAACATTCCAACAGCGCGACGAGCGCGGAGTTGCCGAGGCTCGCCTCGCGCCAGACGAGGGTGACCGCGGTGTCCTCGCTACCCCAGTCCAGCGGGAACAGTACGAGGTCGAGCACCTCGCGCTCCGCGAGCGCGGCGGCGCGCGGCGCCACCGCAAGCAGGCTGCCCTCGGCAACCAGGTGCAGATTGGCGTGGAAGCTCATCGAGGTGATCGCCGCCCGCGGGCCCGTCTGCCCCGCGCGCAGGAATAGCTGCTCGATCGACAAGCCGCGTGTAGGAGCCCTCGGGCGGCAGCACCCAGTCGTATTCGCGCAGCAGCGCGAGCGAAGGCTTGCGGCGGCGCGCGATCGGATGCGTGCGGCTGCAGACCAGCACCAGCGTCTCGTGGCCTACCGTCCGGTGCGCGACGCCTTCGGCAGCCGCTGCTGCTCGCTGAGCGCCGGCAGCCGGCAGACGATCGCATCGTGCTCGCCCGCCTCGATCTGGCGCCAGAGGTTCGGCACCGTGTCCTCGGCCAGGCGCACGTGCACGTGCGGCAATCGCTTGCGCAGGCGCGCGAGCGCGTCGGGCAAGGGGCGGCACCAGCGTGAGCGGCAGCGCGCCGATGCGCAGGTCGAGCGTGCCGGGGGCCGCTGCCGCCGCCAGCGCGGCCTCGACCTCGTGGCGCGCGACGCGCAGATGGACGAGCGCCGCCGCGCCCGCCGGCGTGAGCGCACGACGCCTCGCGCGGCCGCGCACGACCAGCGCCTGGCCGAACGCCTCCTCCAGCGACTGTACCGCCTGCGTGATCGCCGATTGCGTCACGTGCATGCGTGCCGCGGCCTCGGTGAGCGAGCCGAGCGCCTGCAGGTGCTCGAGCAGCATCAGGTCGCGCAGGCGCAGCTGGGCGAAACGTGCGGGCAGGGTGTCGGCCATAGTTCGGCGCCCTAATGTCTGGATAAGAATATTTAAGTTTTACTTATGCCAGCGTCCGGGGCGAGACTGGCAAGCTGCATCCGCACAAAGGAGGACACGCCATGCTCACCCGCCGCCAGTTCCACCTCGCGCGCCCTCGGACTCGGCGCCGCGGCCCTGGCCTGCCCGGTGCTGCGCTCGCGCAGGCCAGCGACTACCCGAACCGCCCGATCAGGATCATCGTGCCCTTCGCGGCCGGCGGCGGCCCCGACGTGCTCACCCGCAAGATGGCGGTCAAGCTCGCCGAGGTGCTCGGCAAGGGCGCCGTGGTCATCGTGGACAACATCGTCGGCGCCGGCGGCATCCTCGCGGCGCAGAACGTCGCGCGCATGGCGCCCGACGGCTACAACCTGCTGCTGGGCGCGTCGTCGCACGTCGTGCAGAAGGCGATGGAGCCGAGCGTGCAGTTCGATCCGATGAAGGACTTCGCGCACATCACGCGCACCGCCTTCACGCCCGTCGGTCCTCGTGGTCAGCGCGAACTCGCCGTACAAGACCGTGGAGGACATCGTCGCGGCCGCGAAGAAGCGAGCCGGGCAAGCTCAACTACGCCTCCGGCGGCGTCGGCAGCGCGGCGCACCTGAGCGGCGCGGCGATGGTGCTGCAGGCCGGAGATCGACGTCGTGCACGTGCCCTACAAGGGCTCGGTCGAGATCGTGCCGTCGATCCTCAGCGGCGCCACGCAGTTCGCGATTCCCGATCGCCTCGACGGCGATTCCGCAGATCCAGGGCGGCAAGGTGCGCGCGCTCGCCGTCACGAGCGCGCAGCGCATGCCCGCGCTGCCGGACGTTCCCACGCTGGTCGAGGTGTTCAAGACGCCAGGACCTCGCGCTCGAAGCCTGGTTCGGCCTCTGGGCGCCGGCGGGCACGCCGCCGAAGGTGCTCGACGTCCTGTTCAAGGCGGTCGTCACGACGCTACGAGGACCCGGCGCTGCGCGCCGACAGCGAGGCCGCCGGCGCGCTGGTCGCGCTGTCAGCAGCTCGCCTGCCGAGTTCACGCAGTTCATGCGAAGCCGAGACCGTGAAGTTCGAGAAGATCGTCAAGGCCGCGCACCTCAGCGTGCACAAGTGATGGCTGCGGCGCCACAGCTCCCGCCGCAGGCGCTGCGCGGCGTCCGCGTGCTCGACTTCAGCCACGTGATCGCCGGTCCTTTCGCGACCTTTCACCTCGCGCAAATGGGTGCCGAGGTCACGAAGGTGGAGAAGCCCGGCGGCGGCGACGTGATGCGGCGCACGGCCTCCGGCGCGCGCGCCTTCACGGCGTTCAACGCCGGCAAGCGCGATGCGCGAGATCGACATCGCCTCGGACGCGGGCCGCGCCGAAGTGCTCGCGCTCGCGCGCGACGCCGACGTGATGGTCGACAACTACCGCCCCGGCGTGCTGCGCCGCCACGGGCTGGGCTACGACGACGTGCAAGGCCGTCAATCCGCGCATCGTCTATTGCGCGATCTCGGGCTACGGCTACAGCGATCCCGGCGCGCACGCCGCACGGCGCCTACGACCACGTGATCCAGGCGTTGACCGGCATGACGATGCTGGCCGGCGCCGAAGGCGATCCGCCGGTCAAGACCGGCTTCCCGGTCGTCGATGCGGCGACCGGCATCATCGGCGCGCTCGCGATCGTCATCGCGCTGCGCGAGCGCGATCGCACGGGCGCGGGCTGCTTCCTCGACGTGAGCATGTGGGCGAGCGCGCTGCAGCTCATGTACCCGTTCGCCTGCGAGACGCTCGCTTGCGACCAGGAGATTCCGCGCGTGGGCAACAAGGGCTATTCGGGCAGTCCGGCGGCCGACACCTTCGAGTGCCGCGACGGATGGCTCGCGATCGGCGCCAACACGCCGGCGCACGTCGCGCGCCTGCTGGCAGGTGCTGGGCGTCCCGCGCGGCCGAGGTCGCGCCGCTGCTCGAGCCCGCGGCCGACGGTGCGCCGGCCTTCGCCCGCGCGCGCGATCCGCGCGCGTTCCGCGAGCTGCTCGCGTCGCGCCTGCGCGAGCACTCGGCGGCCGACCTCGAGCAGCGGCTGAACGCGGCTGGCGTGCCGGCTGCGCGCGTGCGCACGTTGCGCGAGTTCACGCAGGAGGCGGTCGCCACCGGCATGCTGCAGCCGATCGTGCTCGGCGACGGTGAAGCTCAGGCTGCCACACCGGGATTGGGTTGGCGGGTATTGGGCTGACGAAAAGGAGTGCTGCTCGGCTGGCGGCACGGTAGGAAAGATCTCCCTGCTTTCCGAATCGGCGAAACATCGCAGGCGCTACCCACCGGGCACAACCGCTCGTCTGGAATAAGGATTCGCGTGCTGCTGTATGCGTCGGAAGGACCCGCAACATTGCTAGGGCGTACTTGCGGTGATCCTAGCGTACCCCTCTCACCCATCGGGTAATTGCCCGCCTAAGAAGGAGGATTCAATGCGTAGGAAAACCCTCGTTTCAGCTTTGTCCTTGGCAGCCGCTGGGTTGTTGCTATCAGGCGGCGTGTTCGCCGACCCGGGCAACGGTAAAAACAATCAGAAGATCAGTGTCGATTTGACCGGCTTCGAAGAGGTACCGGTCGTCATCACCACCGGAAGCGGCGAGCTCAAGCTCACCATCAACCAGTCGGCGGGAACGATCGACTACGTGCTGACCTATGCCGACCTGCAGGCCGACATCACGCAATCTCATATCCACGTTGCGCAAAAGAGCGTCAATGGTGGCATCGTCTTGTGGTTGTGCCAGACGCCTGGCACGCAGGCGCCCCCTGCAGTGGCCGCTATTACACCCTTCTGCGTTCCCGGCCGCGCCGGCACCGTCACCGGGCAGCTGAAGGACGCCAACGCCCTTGCCACCGCCACTCAGCAGCTCGCGGCCGGCAGTCTCGACGACGTGCTGATCGCGATCGAGGCTGGCAAGGCGTACGGCAATATTCACACCACGGTGTCGCCCGGAGGCGAAGTCCGCGGCCAGGTGAAGCGGGCTCATGCAGACTAACGCGGCCGCATAGCACACAACGGGGGCCGCATCGGTCCCCGTTTTCTTTGCGTGACTGTGGTCATCGTAGCGCGCTCGGCTTGGTCGCGGTCGTGGAACCATCGATCGTCGACGACACACGACCGCCGAGCGTGGAGAGTCGTCGCAGACCGCGACGCAGGATAGAAGCGGGAGAGGTGTTGCTGTCCAATTTTCTTACACTTACACGCTACTATGGGAAACGGTTACAAACCACGCAGAATCAACGGCTTCACTCAAAACGCTTCGCAATAGTCGCCGTGTTTTGTGGCGAAAACTTTTACAAACTAATTTCGGGGGTTTCAGCGCAGTCGAAAATCTTTAACAAAATCAGTAAGAGGCCAAAATTGGCACGCGCATTGCGTTGCACAATATGTGGCATACATCGAGCGCGTGTAGTCGCTGTTGAATTTGTCGAGGGAGAGTGTTGGCGGCCGATCAATCTGCCGCACGGGAGGCATTATGCGACAACCGACAGTCGTGAATTGTATTCACGTAGGAACGTGGCTCACAAACCTCATTGCCGGACTGCTCCTCCTGTTTAGCCCGATTGTGACGCATGCCGCCCCAGTGCTCATCGACTTCAACAACGTGGCGCTCACCCCCAGTTTCGGCGGAACGTGGAACACCATTCCCGATCCGTTCGGCACGACCCAGCTCGTCGACGCAACTAACGTCGCGTCGACCATTAGCCTGTCGTTCAGTCCCTTCTGGACCGACGATCCAGTACCGCTGTTTCCTCCATGGTCGCACGGAAATATCGCTTGGATCGACGAGCACGCGGCGAGCGATACGTTTTTTTACAACTTTTTCGATCACCCCGGCAGCGGCACGATCAGGATCGCGGGCCTGGCAACCAATCGGGTCTACCGCATTGACTTATTGGCGGCCGAGGATTTCAGCCTGCCGTCTTTGGGCACAGCGGACTTCTCAATCTTCGGAAGCTTCGGGAATTCAGTACCCAATGGCGACAACTTCAACGTGGGCACCGATGGTTTTCTCAACGGCAATTTCATGACGTGGAACGCCGTCGCGCCGAACGCCAGTGGAGAAATCCTGATACAGGTTTTTGGCTCAGACACTTCAACTCCGCATATGCTGGGTGCTATCGTCAATGCAGCGCGCATCACCTGCCTGCAGCAGAGCGCTGCAGGCGTACCGCAAGAAGTCAGCTGCGCCGCGAGCGTCCCTGAGCCAGGGACGCTCGCGCTGCTCGGCCTTGGCCTCTTCGGACTCGGATTCTCGCTCCGTAAGCAGTAAGGCTGCTTCCTCAATACACGCACGCCCCGCCGCGGCAGGGCTTGTGCATTTAGGCCGCGACGTTTCAGTGTCGCGCGACCCCAAGCTCGATCTCCATCTGTTCGAGCTGATGCGCGAACGTCTCCATCGCTTGCGGAAGGACTTGCTCCGCAAAAGTTCGGCCACGCGGTAGCTCGTCGCGGTAGTCGTCGAGCAATTCGCGCCAGCGCTGTAGCAACTTGACGATCGCGTCTCGGTCGCGATACTCCCAGTGCAGCGCGGAAATCCAGTACTGGCGCGGCTTTTAGGGTGGTCGGCGGTACGGATTGGAACGGCTTGAAATGCTTCTTTGGCGGAGAGAGAGGGATTCGAACCCTCGATACAGGTTTTGGCCCGTATGCTCCCTTAGCAGGGGAGTGCCTTCGACCACTCGGCCATCTCTCCGGTCTGATTCTGCCGACGTTGCGCGTTCGCGCGTAGCGATCGGCGCAAACGCGGGCGAGCGATTCTACCCGTTCCCAACCCCTCGCGCGAGGCGAAGCCGCTAGACCGGCTGCGGCGCCTGGTCGAGCTCGAACGCGCGATGCAGCACGCGCACCGCCAGCTCCAGGTATTTCTCGTCGATCACCACCGAGGTCTTGATCTCGGAGGTCGAGATCATCTGGATGTTGATCTGCTCGTCGGCGAGCGTCTTGAACATCTTCGCGGCGATGCCGACGTGCGAGCGCATGCCGATGCCGACCAGCGAGACCTTGCAGATCCGGTTGTCGCCGATGATCTCGCGCGCCGTCGAATGCGCCTTGCCCTTCTCCTTCGCCAGCACGTCGAGCGCCTTCTGGTACTCGCCGCGGTTGACCGTGAACGAGAAGTCGGTGTGCCCCGACGCGCCGATGTTCTGCACGATCATGTCGACGTCGACATTGGCCGCGGCGATCGGTCCGAGGATCGCGTACGCGATGCCGGGCCGGTCCTCGACGCCCATCAGCGAGATCTTGGCCTCGTCGCGGTTGAACGCGATGCCCGAAATGATCGCCTGTTCCATGGCTGTCGTCTTCCTCGAACGTGATCAGCGTCCCGGTCGACGTCGCTGTCCGGGTCCTCGAACGACGACAGCACGCGCAGCTTGACCTTGTACTTGCCGGCGAACTCGACCGACCGGATCTGCAGCACCTTCGAGCCGAGGCTCGCCATCTCGAGCATTTCCTCGAACGTCACGCGATCGAGCCGCCGCGCCTCCGGAACGATGCGCGGGTCGGTCGTGTAGACGCCGTCGACGTCGGTGTAGATCTGGCACTCGTCGGCGCCGAGCGCCGCGGCGAGCGCGACGCCCGACGTATCCGAGCCGCCGCGCCCGAGCGTCGTGATGTTGCCGTCGCTCGTCGACGCCCTGGAAGCCGGCGACGATGACGACGTGCCCGCGTCGAGGTCGCGTGCGGATGCGCTCCTCGTCGATCTTGAGGATGCGCGCCTTGGTGTACGCGCTGTCGGTGAGCACCTGCACCTGCGCGCCGGTGTAGCTCTTCGCCTTGCACGCCCAGTTCGTGCGAGCGCGATCGCCAGCAGGCCGATGGTCACCTGCTCGCCGGTCGCGGCGACGACGTCGAGCTCGCGCGGATGCGGGCTCGGCGAGAGCTCGCGGGCGAGCGCGAGCAGGCGGTTGGTCTCCCCGCTCATCGCCGACGGCACGACACCAGCTGGTGGCCCTCGCGGTGGAAATCGCGCGACGCGCCGCGCGACGTTGCGGATGCGCTCGCTGCTGCCGACCGACGTGCCGCCGTACTTCTGGACGATCAGCGCCATGCGCCTTCGGTCGCGCGTCACGATGCGTGCGCAGAACAGCCGAGCGTCGCGTTGGTGCCGCCGAAGCCGAACGAGTTCGACAGCGCGGCGCGGATCTTCATCGGGCGCGCGGTGTTCGGCACGAAGTCGAGATCGCACTTCGGATCCGGTTGAACAGGTTGGCCGTCGGCGGCGCGACCTGGTCGCGCATCGCGAGCACCGTGAACACCGCCTCGATGCCGCCGGCGGCGCCGAGCAGATGGCCGGTCATCGACTTGGTCGACGACACCGCGAGCTTGTCGCGCGTGCTCGCCGAAGCAGCGCCTGCACCGCGATGCACTCGGCGATGTCGCCGAGCTGCGTCGAGGTTCCGTGCGCGTTGATGTAGTCGATATCGGTCAGCGTCGAGCCCGCCGTTCTTGAGCGCGTTGGCCATGCTGCGCGCCGCGCCGCTGCCGTCGTCGGGCGGCGCGGTGATGTGATGCGCGTCCGCGGACATGCCGTAGCCGGCCAGCTCGCAGTAGATCCGCGCGCCGCGCGCCTTGGCGTGCTCGAATTCCTCGAGCACGAGCACGCCGGCGCCCTCGCCCAGAACGAATCCGTCGCGGTCGATATCCCAGGGCCGGCTGGCGGTCGCCGGATCGTCGTTGCGATGCGACAGCGCGCGCGCCGCGCAGAAGCCGCCGACGCCCAGCGGGCTCACGGTGGCTTCCGCGCCGCCGGCGACCATGATGTCGGCGTCGCCGTATTCGATCAGGCGCGCCGCTTCGCCGAGGCTGTGATTCGCCGTCGAGCACGCGCGTGACCAGTCGCCAGGTTCGGCCCCTTGTAGCCATACTGGATCGACACCAGCCCGGAGATCATGTTGATGATCGATCCCGGCACGAAGAAAGGCGAGATCTTGCGCGGGCCGCCCTCGCGATACGCGTTCGTACGTGTCCTCGATCATCGGCAGGCCGCCGATCCCCGAGCCGATGCACACGCCGACGCGCTCGAGGTCGCCGCCGATAGCCTTCGAGGCCCGCGTCCTTCACCGCCTCCATCGTCGCGACCAGGCCGTAGTGGATGAAGCGTGTCGTAGCGGCGCGCTTCCTTGCCGGACAGATACTTGCGTGACGTCGAAGTTCTTCACCTCGCCGGCGATGCGCGACGGAAACGCGCTCGCGTCGAAGCGCGTGATCGCGGTGATGCCCGAGCTTGGCGGCGAGAATGTCGGCCCATGCCGCGACAGCCCGATGCCGACCGGCGACACGATGCCCATCCCGGTGACGACGACGCGGCGTTTTGACATGGTCGAATCGATCAGGGCGGAGGCGCGTCCGTCGCGCCCGCGTCGGGGAAGACGCCGGGACTGACGCCCGGCGCCGGGAGTTACTTCTTCAGGTGCGCGCCGACGTAGTCGACCGCCTGCTGCACGGTGGTGATCTTCTCGGCGTCCTCATCCGGTATCTCGGTCTCGAACTCTTCTTCCAGCGCCATCACGAGCTCGACCGTGTCCAGCGAATCGGCGCCAAGATCGTCGACGAACGACGACTCGTTCTTGATCTCGGCCTCGTTGACGCCAAGCTGCTCGGCGACGATTTTCTTGACTCGCTGTTCTACGTTTTCCATGCCTGTCCTCCGAGCGGAACTTCAGATTGTGCAAAGCGCGGCATTCTACCAGAACCCCGGGGTTTGCCCAAAGACACGTTGACCAAGCGATCTATGCGCCGAATCCGGATCGCTACTAGCCATGTACATGCCGCCGTTGACATGCAGCGTGGCGCCGGTGATGTAGGCGGCGCCGTCCGACGCGAGAAAAGCCACCGCCTGCGCGATGTCCTCGGGCGCACCGAGATGGCCCAGCGGAATGCGCTCGAGCAGCTTGGCGCGCTGCGCGTCGGCGAGCGCTCGCGTCATGTCGGTGTCGATGAAGCCCGGCGCGACGCAGTTGACGGTGATGGCGCGGCTGCCGACTTCCTGCGCGAGCGACTTGGTGAACCCCGATCAGCGCCGCCTTGGCCGCCGAGTAGTTGGTCTGCCCCGCATTGCCGCTGCTGCCGACCACCGAGCCGACATTGACGATGCGGCCGAAGCGCGCCTTCATCATGCCGCGCAGCACCGCCTTCGACAGGCGGTAGACCGACTTGAGATTGGTGTCCATGATCGCGTCCCACTCGTCTTCCTTCATGCGGACGCAGCAGATTGTCGCGCGTGATGCCGGCGTTGTTGACCAGCACCAGCACCTCTCCCACGCGCGAGCTGCACGTCGGCGATCGTCGCCTCGACCGCCGCGCTGTCGGTCACGTCGAGGCGCACACCGCCGCTGTCCGGCATGCAGCGCCTTGAGCGCGCCGTCGATCCTGGCGGCGCCGTCGTCGGTGGTCGCGGTGCCGACGACGGTGTGCGCCGCTGTGCACCAGCGCGCGCGCGATCGCGCGTGCCGATGCCGCGCGTCGCGCCGGTGACCAGTGCCACCTGCGTCGCTCGCCGATCTCAGGCATCGCGGTCGCGGCCAGCGCTTCGTCGAGCGCGTTGGCGTCGTTGGCAGGGAACACGGCGAGATCGGGAGCGATGCGCCGGCACAGTCCGGTGAGCACCTGGCCCGGGCCGCACTCGACGATGTGGGTGACGCCGGCCGCGACGAAGGCCTCGACCGTCTGCACCCAGCGCACGGGACTCGCCGCCTGCAGCGCGAGCGCGTTGCGCATCGCCGTCGGCGTCGGCGGCGCTTTTCACGTCGACGTTATGAAGGACCGGAAGCGTCGGCATGCGCACCGCGACGCGCGCAAGGTAGTCGCGCAGCCGGTCGGCCGCGGGCTTGCAGCAGCGAGCTGTGGAACGGCGCGCTCACCGGCAGCATCACGCCGCGCTTCGCGCCGCGCGCGCTTGCGCCGCGGCGATGGCGCGCTCGACGGCTTCGCGATGGCCGGCGATCACGATCTGTCCGGGCGCGTTGAAGTTCACCGCTTCGACGACCTGTCCCTGCGCGGCTTCGGCGCACGCTTCCGCGATCCCCGCTTGCTCGTCCTGCATCCCGCCGCTCATGATGGCGGCCATCGCGCCGACGCCCGCGGGAACGGCGTCCTGCATCGCCTGCGCGCGAAAGCGCACCAGGGGCAGCGCGTCGGCGAGCTGCAGCGCACCCGCCGCGACCAGCGCCGCGTACTCGCCCAGGCTGTGACCGGCCATCATCGCCGGCGCGGCACCGCCGGCCGCGGTCCACGCGCGAAACACCGCGACGTCGCAGGCGAGCATCAGCGGCTGGGTGTTGACGGTGCGATTGAGCTCCTCCGGCGGGCCTTCGGCCGCCAGCGTCCACAGATCCTGGCCGAGCATCTGCCCCGCTTCGTCGAGCGTCTGCCGGACCACGGGATGCGACGCGTAGCCGTCGAGCATGCCCACCGATTGCGATCCCTGCCCCGGAAAAACCAGCGCGAGCTTCATGCTTGCCATCGTACCAGCACCGATCCCCAGGTGAAGCCGCCGCCCACGCCGACGAGCATGACGTGCTGGCCGGCGCGGATGCGTCCGTCGCGCACCGCGACGTCGAGTGCGAGCGGAATCGATGCGGCGGAAGTGTTGGCGTGGCGCGCCACGGTCGACACCATGCGCTCCGACGGCAGCCCGAGCTTTTTCATGGTCGCGTCCATGATGCGGATGTTGGCCTGGTGCGGGATCAGCCAGTCGATCGCGCTCGCCGGAAGGTGGTTCGCGTCGAGCGCTTCGTGCGCGACTTCGGCGAGCACGCGCACCGCGAACTTGAACACCGCGGTGCCGTCCATCTGCAGGAAGGGGCGGCCGCTCACGGCGCCGTCGGCCACCGTTCCAGGCACGCTCAGGATGTCGCGATAGCGGCCGTCGGCATGCAGATGCGACGACAGGATGCCCGGCGCTTCGCTCGGAACCAGCACCACCGCGCCGGCGCCGTCGCCGAACAGCACGCAGGTGCCGCGGTCGTTCCAGTCGAGGATGCGCGAATAGATCTCGGCGCCGACGACCAGCGCGTTCTTCACCGCGCCGCTTTTCACCATGCCATCGGCGATGCTGAGCGCGTAGACGAATCCGCTGCACACCGCCTGCACGTCGAAGGCGGGGCCATGCGCCGCGCCCAGCTTCGCCTGCAATATGCACGCCGTCGACGGAAAGATCATGTCGGGCGTGGTCGTCGCCACGATGATCAGGTCGACGTCCGCCGGCGCGATGCCCGCCGCCGCCAGCGCCGGCAGCGCGGCCGCGAGCGCGAGATCGCTGGTGACCTGATCGGGGGCGGCGACGCGGCGCTCGCAGATGCCGGTGCGCGCCCGCACCCACTCGTCGCTGGTGTCGATGCGCGCGGCGAGCTCGGCATTGGTGACGATGCGCGACGGCAGGTAGCCGCCGGTCCCGGCGATGCGGCTATGCACTCGCGGCGCCCTCGTTGCCCGCCTCGACCGGCGCCAGCGCGCCAGGTGCCGCGGGACGGTGAAGCGGCATCTCGGCCAGCCGCTGCGCGATGCGCTCGAGCACGCCCTGCGCGGCTTCGGCGTGCGCTTTTTTCAGCGCGTATCGAAACGCCAGCGCGTCGGCGCCGCCGTGGCTCTTGACGACGATTCCCTTGAGTCCGATCAGCGTCGCGCCGTTGTAGCGTCGCGGGTCGACCCGGCGGCGAAAGGCGTTCAGGATCGGCAGCGCGAACACCGCGAGCGTCTTGCGAAAGGCGTTGCGCGTGAACTCCTCGCGCAGGAAGTCGGCCAGCATGCGCGCCAGGCCTTCCGACGTCTTGAGCGCGACGTTGCCCACGAAGCCGTCGCACACGACGACCTGCGTCGTTCCCTTGTACAGGTCGTCGCCCTCGACGTTGCCGTAGAAATTCAGCGTCGACGCCTTGAGCAGCTCCCCGGCCTGCTTGACGATGTCGTTGCCCTTGATGTCCTCTTCGCCGATGTTGAGCAGCCCGACGCTCGGGCGCTCGACGCCGTCGATGGCCGAGACCAGCGCGCTGCCCATCACCGCGAACTGCACCAGCTGCTCCGGCGTGCAATTGACGTTGGCGCCGAGGTCGAGCGCGGTGGTGGTGCCGGTGCGTGTCGGCAGTTGCGACGCGATCGCCGGGCGGTCGATGCCGGGCAGCGTCTTGAGCACGAATCGCGAGATCGCCATCAGCGCGCCGGTGTTGCCGGCGGAGATGCAGGCCTGCGCCTCGCCGCGCTTGACCAGATCGATGGCGACGCGCATCGACGAATCCTTCTTGCGGCGCAGCGCCTCGGCGGGAGGCTCGTGCATTTCGACGACCTCGCTGGCGGCGCGGACGCTGATCCGCTCGGCCGCGCGGCGAGCGCTGCGCACCCAGCACGGCGCGAATCTGTTCCTCGATGCCGACGAGGATGATCGCGGCGTCGGGCGTCTCCTCGAGGAAGCGCAGCGACGCGGCCACCGTGACCTTGGGGCCATGGTCGCCGCCCATGGCGTCGACGGCAACGATTACGGGCATCGCGACAGCGCGTCGGTCATGGGGAGACCAGGAAGACAACGGCACGCGGCGCATCCGGCGCTCGCGCGGGGACTCGCGGATCTGCCGTCCTCATATGGCACGGCGGGCACGGCGATCGCGCAGCGTTTATTCGTCCGACTTGGTCTTGACGACTTTCTTGCCGCGATAGTATCCGCTGGGGCTGACGTGATGACGAAGATGCGCCTCGCCGCTGACCGGCTCGACGGCGAGCGCGGGCTTCGCGAGGAAGTCGTGCGCACGATGCATGCCGCGCTTGGACGGCGATTTCTTGTTCTGCTGGACGGCCATTTCTTTGCTCCTCAGTTCACTCGTGATATGCAATGCTTACCAATCACACGCTTTAACCGCGTGCTTCCATTCGACAGACCCTGCCCGCTCGCCCTTGTCCTGACTCGCCGGTCGTTCGCTGGCCGCTGTGTTACTTGCGACGCCGGCTGCTTGCTCGCTTTTCCACTTTCATCGCCGCCAGCGACGCGAACGGCGATTCGCGTTCCGGGCCGGTCGCGGCACCGGGCGATGCCGGCGTCGTCCGCAGCGACGCATTCGCCCTGCGCATGGCGTGGCGCAAACGGCAGCGACAGCAACAGCTCGTCTTCCACCAGCGACAGCGCGTCGAGCGGCGCCTTCGCCAGCACCACCTCGCTCTCTTCCGCATCGAGGGCGATCAACGCAGCCTCGTCGCGGGCCAGCAGCAAATCGGTATCCTGCGCGATCACCTGCTCGAGCGGGCGCAGGCAGCGCTGACAGGTCACGAAAACCGCGCCATCCAGGTTCAGATTCAGGCGCGGCCGACCCTTCTCGTCCCGTCCACCCTCGACGGTCCAGCGCAGCGCCTGCGAGCGGCCCTCGGGCGCCGCGACTACCCGGTCGGCGAGCCGACCCAGCACCGAGGCGTCGACTTCGCCGCTCAGGCTTTCGCCGCGCTCGGCCAGCTTGAATGCATCGAAGCGAGCGTGCATGGGTCCCTGCGACTGACGCTTCGACGGCGGCGCTGCTGCCATCCCGACGTGCCGAAAACAAAACGTAGCATAATAGCCGGTTAGCGCAGCCCTGTCAAAGAATCGCGTGAAAACAAAGACTTCCCCACCCCACCCCGCGCTGGTGCTGGCGTCGGCGTCGCCCTATCGAAAAGCCCTGCTCGAGCGGCTGGGCGTGCCCTTTGTCGTGGCGGCCGCCAACATCGACGAGACGGCTCTGCCCGGCGAGACTCCGGCGATGTCCGCGCTGCGCCTTGCGGAAGCGAAGGCACGCGCCGTCGCGGCCAGCCATCCCGACAGCCTGATCATCGGCTCGGACCAGCTCGCCGAGTGCGGCGGGATGCGCCGTCGGCAAGCCCCGCGACCGCGCCCATGCGAAGGAGCTGCTGCGCGACATGCGCGGTCGCTCGATCGTGTTCCACACGGCGCTTTGCCTGCTCAACTCGCAAAGCGGACGACTGCAATCGGCGCTGGTCGATGTCGTGACCACGCTTGCGCGCGCTCGACGACGATGCGATCGAGGCCTACCTCGACCGCGATCAGCCCTTCGACTGCGCCGGCGCGATGCGCATCGAGACGCTCGGCATCGCGCTGGTGACGCGCGTGGCAAGCGACGATCCCACCGCATTGATCGGACTGCCGCTGATCGCGCTCTGCGACATGCTGGCCGCCGAGGGCGTCGCGGTCCTCTGAGCGCCATGCAGCGGCCGACGCCCGGGCGCCTTTTCGTGATCCCGAACACGCTGGGCGGCGTCGCTCCCGCCGAGGTGCTCGCCGGGCGCACGCTCGAGGTGGCGCGGCGGTTGTCGCATTTCGTCGCCGAGACGCCGAAGCTCGCGCGCGCGTTCCTCAAATCCATCGACTCGCAGCACGCGCTGCAATCGATCACGATCTCGGAATTGTCCGAGCACACGCGACCCGAGGATGTCGCGCGGTTGCTCCAGCCCGCGCTGGACGGCCACGACCTGGGCCTGGTCTCCGATGCGGGGTGCCCCGGCATCGCCGATCCCGGCGCGCTCTTGGTGGCGGCCGCGCACGACGCCGGCGTGATCGTGGTGCCTCTGCCGGGGCCGTCCGCGATCCTGCTCGCGCTCATGGCGTCGGGAATGGACGGCCAGCGCTTCGTGTTCCACGGCTACCTGCCGGCCAAGACCGACGCGCGCGCCGCCGCGATCCGCGCGCTCGACGCCGCGACGGCGCGCGATGGCGCGACGCAGATCTTCATCGAGACGCCTTACCGGAACGACGCGATGCTCGTCGGCGCTGCTCGAGCACGCGAGCGGCCGGTCGCGGCTGTGCGTCGCCGCCGATCTCACCGCCCCGACGGAGCTCGTGCGCAGCGAGCGCGTCGAGCAATGGCGCCGGCGCGCGCCGCTGGATCTGGCGCGGCGGCCGGCGGTGTTCCTGCTGGGGCGCGACGCTTCGGCTACTCCTCGACGCCGCTCTTGATGTAGCTCTTGAGCATGCGCACTTCGAAGCTCTGCTCGTCGTAGACCGCCTTGGCGACGTCGTGGAAGGAGATGACGCCGAGCAGCATCGGCCCGTCCACGACGGGAACGTAGCGCGCGTGACGGTCGAGCATGCGGCGGCGCAGCTCCATCACGTCGAGCCCCGTCGTCGCGGTGAGCGGATCGTCGACCTGGATCTCGCTGACCTTGAGATCGCCCGAGCGCGCCCTGGCGCTTGGCCAGCGCTTCGAGCACTTCGGCGAAAGTCAGCATGCCGACCATCTTGCCGTGGTCCATGACGACCAGCGAGCCGATGTCGTGATGCGCCATGATCTTCACGGCGTCGAGCACGCGTGCCGCCGGGCGCCGTGGTGAAAAGCGCGTTGCCCTTGATCCTCAGGATTTCGCTGACCAGCATGATGCCATCCTCCGGAATCGACTGTGTCGCTGCGTCGTTCACAGGCAGGTTACTCCCGGAGTCGCGCGCCGCGCAACCGCCGCGGCGTCAGCCGGCGACGTGTCGCCGTTCGCGCATCGCCTGGGCGAGCGTGCCGCTGTCGACGTACTCGAGCTCGCCGCCGACGGGCACGCCGCGCGCCAGGCGCGTCACCTTCAGCCCGCGCGCGCCCAGGAGCTCGCCGATGTAGTGCGCGGTCGCCTCGCCTTCATTGGTGAAGTTGGTGGCGAGCACGACCTCGCGGACCTCGGCGTCGGCGGCGCGCTTGAGCAGGCGGTCGAGCCGGATTTCCTTCGGTCCGATGCCGTCGAGCGGCGACAGCCGCCCCATCAGCACGAAATAGAGCCCTGAATACGCCTGCGAATGCTCGATCATCAGCAGGTCGGCCGGCGTCTCCACCACGCACAGCAGCGTCCCGTCGCGCTTGCCCGAACGGCACAGCGTGCACAACTCGTCCTCGGTGAACGTATTGCAGCGCTGGCAGTGCCGCACGGTCTGCGCCGCGTTGTCCAGCGCGCGAGCGAGGCGGCGCGCGCCGTCGCGGTCGTGCTGCAGCATGTGCAGCGCGATGCGCTGCGCCGCTTTCGGCCCGACGCCGGGAAGGCAGCGCAGCGCCTGCGTCAGCTCGTCGAGGCTGGACAGCCTTTCCATGCGGCTGGATCAGCGCCCTAGAACGGCAGCTTGAAGCCGGGAGGCAGCGGCAGTCCCGCCGTCATGCCGGACATCTTCTCCTGCGATGCCGCCTCGACCTTGCGCACGGCGTCGTTCACCGCGGCGGCGACCAGATCCTCGAGCACGTCCTTGTCCTCGGTGAGCAGCGACGCGTCGATCGACACGCGCTTGACGTCGTGACGGCCGGTCATCGTGACCTTGACCAGCCCCGCGCCCGACGCGCCCTCGATTTCCATCGCGGCGATCTCGTCCTGCGCCTTTTTCATGTTGTCCTGCATCGCCTGCGCCTGCTTCATCAGTCCGGCGAGCTGATTCTTCATCATGAGCGGTTCCTTGCGGGTTGGGCCGTCGCCTGCGGTGCGCTACTCGACGGGCTTGATCGAATCCGGCTTCACGGTGCCGCCGAAACGCTGCAGCACGTCCTGGACGAACGGGTCATCGCGAAACGCGGCTTCGGTCGTGGCCTGCGCCTGCGGCGCGCTGGCGCTTCGCCTGCACCGCGAGCGTCTCGCTCGCCGCGTCGCCGAACTCGAAGCGCAGGCGCACGCGGCGCCCGAGCGCGGCGTCGAGCGCTGCCTTGAGCTTGTCGGCGTACGCCTTGTCGGCGAGATGCCGCGACGCCTCCGGCAGCAGCAGCACGAGCTCGCTGCCGGCAATGGCTTTGAGCTCGGTCTGCGCCGCGAGTTGCAGCGCGATGCCGGACAGCTTCAGGCCGGCGACGAACGACGGCCAGTCGGGAATGTCGAGCGCCGCCGCGGGCGCGCCTGCCGCGCCGTGCGGCGGCGCCGTCGCGCCCCGGCGGTGCCGCTTCCGGCGGCATTGCCGACCCGACCGCAGCGCCGCTCGGCGCCGCGCGCGCAGCGGACGCCGGCCCCGCGCTGGCTGCGCCGGGCGGGCTCTTCGCGGATGGCGATCGAGCGCGGCGCCGCCTGCGCGGGACGCGCCTCGCCGGCCGCGGCGCGCCGGCTCGAAAGCCAGCAAGCGCAGCAGCGTCATCGCGAATCCCGTCGGCTCGTCCGGAGCCAGCGGGAGATCGGCACGCCCCTGCAGACAGATCTGGTAGGCGAGCTGCGTGGCTTCCGGCGTGAACGCTTTGGCATAGCGGGCCACCGCATCGGCGTCGGCGAGGCTGTCGGCCGCCTGCGGGACCGTCTGCGCCACCGCGATGCGATGGAACAGCGACGCGAGCTCATCGAGCGCCGCGCCCATCGAGGCGCTGCGCACGGCGAGCGCATCGGACTCCGCCAGCAGCGCAGCGCCGTCGTCGGCGAGCAGCGCATCGACGATGCGGAACACGTGCTCGGTCTCCACCGATCCCAGCATCGAGCGCACCGCGTCGGCGCGAACTTCGCCCGCCCCGTGCGCGATCGCCTGGTCGAGCACCGACAGCGCGTCGCGCATCGAGCCCTTGGCGGCGCGCGCGATCTGCTGCAGCGCGACCTGGTCGAAGGCGATCTTCTCGGCGTTGAGAATCTCCTCGAGCCGCGACACGATCACCGCAGGCGAAAGCGCCTTGAGGTTGAACTGAAGGCAGCGCGACAGCACCGTCACCGGTATTTTCTGCGGATCGGTCGTCGCCAGCACGAACTTGACGTGCTCCGGCGGCTCCTCGAGCGTCTTCAGCATCGAGTTGAACGCCGCCTTCGACAGCATGTGCACTTCGTCGATCAGGTAGACCTTGTAGCGCCCCACCGTGGGCGCATAGCGCGCGTTGTCGAGTATCTCGCGCATGTTGTCGATGCCGGTGTTCGACGCCGCGTCGAGCTCGAGCAGGTCGACGAAGCGGCCGGCGTCGACGTCGGTGCACGACGGGCATACGCCGCACGGCGTCGCGGTGACGCCGTTCACGCAGTTCAGGCTCTTCGCGAGGATGCGCGCGATCGTCGTCTTGCCGACGCCGCGCGTGCCCGTCAGAAGGTACGCGTGATGGAGGCGGCCGGTTCCCAACGCGCTCGCCAGCGCCTTGACCACGTGTTCCTGGCCATAGAGCTCGGCGAACGACTTGGGGCGCCACTTGCGGGCGAGGACTTGATAGCTCATGAAGATCGGATATCGGGTCGATCCGACCGAATACTAGGTCAGCGTGACCAGGTTAGGGAGGCGAGCCGTGATCCCGGCACTTGCGGAGAATAGCTATGGCTGCTTCCTTCCGGACCTGACCAGGTTTGCCACCATGCAATGCGGGGCGGCCCGCCGTTGAACCGCTGTCGAACATTCGCGCGTCAGGCGCGAATCGATTCATTATCGGTCATGCGCGCGCACGGGGCAAGCCGAGCGCACGGTTGCGGGGAGCCGATGAGCGTTGCGCCTGGCGCTGAGCGCAGCGCGCGGCGACGCATGCATCGGGTCGCCTATAATGACCCTGGAGGCGAGCCGATTGCGCAAGCGACGCATCCTGAATCACTGGGCAGCAGGCGCGGCGCTGTTGGCTGCGTGCGGCCCCGCTCCACCACCGCCCGCCGTTTCGCCGCACGAGCTGGTCGCGCTCGTGCGTCCCGGACCCTCCACGTGGTACGTCGCTCCGGATGGCCGCAACGCCGGGTTCGACTACGAGCTCTTGAGCCTGTACGCGGAGCGCAACGATCTGGTGCTGAAAGTGGTTGCCGCGGCCGATCCGCGCTCGCGCATCGCCCGCGGCGAGAGCGGCGCGAACCTGGGCGCCGGCGCGGTCTACCGGCACGTCGACGCGCCGCGCGAGGGCACCGCCGCGCTGCTTTTTTCCACGCCGTACTACGTGGTCGAGCCGGTGCTGATCTACAACATCGAAAGCTACCGCCCCGCGTCGTGGAACGACCTGGCCGGAGAGAGCGTCGCGGTGCTGCAGGGCGCCGGCATCGCCAGCGCAATCGAGAAGATCCGCGTCGAACACCCCGAGGTCAAATGGCGCCCCATCGAGCTGTCGTCGGTGGAATCGTTGATCAGCCAGGTGTCCGACGGCACGATCGATTATGCGATCGTCGCCGCCCACGAAGCCGACATCGCGCGCAGCGCGTACCTCAACGTCGAGCGCGCTTTCTCGGTCGCCGCGAAGCTCGAGCTGGTGTGGGCATTTCCCGCGTCGCAGGCGGCGCAGCGCGACAAGGTCGATGCGTTTTTCGCGCAGCTCAGGAAGGACGGCACGCTGGCCCGTCTGATCGAGCGCTATTTCGCGCGCGCGCAAGTGCCGCGCCTCGACGCCGGCGTGTTTCGCGAGCGCATGAAGGTGACGCTGCCGCAATATCGCGCCCTGTTCGAACGGGCGCAGGAAATCACCGGCATCGAGTGGCGGCTGCTCGCCGCGATGGCGTACCAGGAATCGCAGTGGGACGCGCAAGCCACCAGCGAGACCGGTGTCCGTGGCCTCATGCAGCTCACCGAGGATACCGCGCGCGATCTCGGCGTCGCGGATCGGCTCGATCCGCGGGCGAGCGTGGTGGGTGCGGCGCGGTACCTGCGCGCGATCAAGGACAAGCTGCCGACGCGCATCGCGGAGCCCGATCGGACATGGATCGCGCTCGCCGCCTACAACATCGGCATCGGACATCTCGAGGACGCGCGCATCCTCGCGCAACGGCAGAAGCAAAGCCCCGATTCCTGGACCGCGGTGCGCAAGACGCTGCCGCTGCTGGCGTTGCCCGAATACTATGAGGAAGCGAAGTACGGCTACGCACGCGGAGGCATGCCGGTGACCTTCGTCGACCGCGTGCGCGCCTATTACGACATGCTGCTCGCCCACCAGCCCGACGCGCGCCCGCGGCTGCGCAGTTATTCGGCGTCGGGCGAAATGCCCGCGATGCGCTCGGACCTTCCCGCGCTCGGCGGCAAATAGCGCCGTCACCAGAGTGCGCGCAAGGTTTGGCGCGCGATGCTGCGATCGCATAGAATCGACCGATGCGTTTGACCCGATCGTTGCTTGCCGCCGCATGGATGTTTCTCGCAGCATCACCGGCGGTATCCGCCGCCGCAGCCACGGGCAGCGTATTCATCGAGGACCTCACCTGGACCGAGCTGCGCGACAGGATCGCCTCCGGCGCGACCACGATCCTCGTGCCCATCGGCGGAACCGAGCAGAACGGCGCGCACATGGCGCTCGGCAAGCACAACGTTCGCGCGCGTGCGCTCGCCGAGAAGATCGCGCGCTCGCTGGGCAACGCGCTGGTGGCGCCGGTCGTCGCCTACGTCCCCGAGGGAGGGGTCGATCCCCCGACCGGGCACATGCGCTTCGCGGGAACGATCAGCATTCCGACGTCCGACTTTCGAGCAGCTCCTCGAGGGCGCGGCGCGCAGCTTCAAGTCGGGCGGGTTCCGCGACATCGTGTTCCTGGGCGACCACGGCGACTACCAGAGCAGCGAGACCAAGGTCGCCGCCAAGCTCAACCGCGAATGGAAATCGTCGCTGGTGCGGGTGCATCCGCTCCCCGAGTACTATGCCGCGGCCAGCACGAGCTACCCGCGCACTTTGCAAGCCCGCGGCTTCACCGGCGCCGAGATCGGAACGCACGCGGGTGTGGCGGACACTTCGCTCGCCCTCGCGATCGATCCCAAACTGGTTCGCAGCGAAGCATTGCCGAAGGCGCACGAGGCGACGAGCGGCGTCTACGGCGATGCGCGCCGCGCCTCCGCCGACCTTGGCGCGCCCGGTATCGACATCGTGGTGAACGAATCGGTCGCCGCGATCAAGCGCGCGACGCGACGCTGAAGCCGATCCACCCACAACGCACGTGAAGCGGAGAAGAGTGAAAATCCAATCCATCGGTCGTGAACCACGCGGGGCATGGCTTGCAATCGTCGCGGCGCTGCTCGGCGCGACGCTCGGCGTGCTGGTGGAAGCGCAGACGACCGCGCCCTCGGCGCCGAGCGCGGGCGCCCCACCCGCATCGCCGAAGACGATCGCGACGGTGCCCGGCATGCCGGCCGTTCCCGATGCCTCCAACCTGTACAGCGAGGCTGCCGCAGGGCGCATGAGCAGCGTCGTCGCCGGCGACCTGGCGCGCGTGTACGTTCCCAACCTGCAGTCCAACGAGGTGTACGTGATCGATCCGGCGACGCTTCGCGGTCGTCGACAAGTTCAAGGTGGGGATCAATCCGCAGCACGTGGTCCCGTCGTGGGATCTGAAGACGCTGTTCGTCGCGAACAACGCCGAGGGCCGCACCGACGGCAGCCTGACGCCGGTCGACCCGAAGACCGGCAAGCCGGGCAAGCCGCTGCCGGTCGACGATCCGTACAACATGTATTTCACGCCGGATGGCCAGTCCGCGATCGTCGTCGCCGAGGCCTTGAAGCGCCTCGATTTCCGCGATCCGCATACGATGAAGCTGCAGTCCTCGCTGGCGACGCCGCGTTGCGCGGGCATCAACCACGCCGACTTCTCGATCGACGGCCGCTACGCGATCTTCACCTGCGAGTTCACCGGCACGGTGGTGAAGATCGACCTGGTCGAGCGCAAGGTGCTCGCCTACCTGCAGCTCATCAAGCCGGGCCTGCCGACCAAGGTCGTCAAGGGCTTCGACGGGCAGGACGAAACCGTATGCACGACGTGGAAGGGAATGCCGCAGGACATCCGCGCGTCGCCCGACGGATCGCTTTTTTTCGTCGCCGACATGATGTCCGACGGCGTCTACGTCGTCGATGGCGCGACCTTCAAGCAGCTCCAGTTCATCCCCACCGGCGTGGGAACGCATGGCCTGTACCCGAGCCGCGACGGACGCAAGCTCTACGTCGCCAATCGCGGGTCGAACAAGATCCACGGTCCGCCGCGCGGCAAGGGCAGCGTCTCGGTGATCGACTTCGCCACGCGCAAGATCGAGGCGACCTGGACCATTCCCGGCGGAGGCAGCCCCGACATGGGCAACGTCAGCGCCGACGGCAAGTACCTGTGGCTATCGGGGCGCTACGACAACGTGGTGTACGCGATCGACACCGCCAGCGGCGAGATCAGGACCATACCCGTGGGCAAGGAGCCGCACGGTCTGACGGTGTGGCCGCAGCCGGGACGCTACTCGCTCGGGCACACGGGAAACATGCGCTAGCCGCGCCACCGGCGAAGGACGGAGCGTGAGACGCAGCGGCAAGGCTCGACTCAGCTCCACCGCGCTGCTCGAGGGCCGCCGCGCAACGCTGCCGCACAGCCGGATGACCTTCATCCCGCCCATGTACGGCTGCAGAACGGACGGCACGTCGACGCCGCCGTCGGCGTGCTGGTAGTTCTCCAGCACCGCGACGAGCGTGCGGCCGACCGCGAGTCCGGAGCCGTTCAGCGTGTGCACCAGCTCCGGCTTGCCCTGCGCGTTGCGGAAGCGCGCCTGCATGCGCCGCGCCTGGAACGCCTCGCAGTTCGAGCACGACGAGATCTCGCGGTACGCGCTCTGGCCCGGCAGCCACACTTCGAGGTCGTAGGTCTTGGCGCTGGCCGAAGCCGATGTCGCCGGTGCACAGCAGCATGCCGGCGATACGGCAGCTCGAGCTTCTTGCAGGATCGCTTCGGCGTGGCCGGTCAGCTCCTCGAGCGCCGCGTACGACGTCGTCGGGGCGCACGATCTGCACCAGCTCGACCTTGTCGAACTGGTGCACGCGGATCATGCCGCGCGTGTCCTTGCCGTAGCTGCCCGGCCTCGGAGCGGAAGCACGGTGTGTGCGCCGTCAGCTTCATCGGCAGCTTTTCGGCGGCGACGATCTCGTCGCGCACGAGGTTGGTGAGCGGCACTTCCGCGGTCGGGATCAGGTACATGCGATCGGCCTCGGGCGCGCCGCCGCGCGTCACCCAGAACAGGTCGTCCTCGAACTTCGGCAGCTGACCGGTGCCGGTGAGCGTCGCGACGTTGACGATGTACGGGACGTAGATCTCGGTGTAGCCGTGCTCGCGTCGTGTGCGTGTCGAGCATGAGCTGCGCGAGCGCGCGGTGCAGTCGCGCGACGCCGCCGCGCAGCGTGTAGAAGCGCGCGCCGGCGAGCTTCGCCGACGTCTCGAAATCGAGGCCGCCGAGCGCCGCGCCGACGTCGACGTGATCGCGCGGCGTGAAGTCGAACGTCCGCGGCGTTGCCCCAGCGGCGCACCTCGACGTTGTCGGCCTCCGATTGCCCGACCGGCACGCTCGCGTGCGGGCAGGTTGGGCATCGCCAGCAGCCAGTCGCGCGCAGGCGCTCCTGCACCGCGGCGAGCTGCTGCTCGAGCCGCGTCGAGCTCGTCGCCGAGGCCGGCGACCTGCGCCATCAGCGCCGCTGGCATCCTCGCCGCTGCCCTTGGCGACTGCCGATCTGCTTCGATGCCGCGTTGCGCTTCGCCTGCAGCTCCTGCGGTGCGCGGTCTGGATGTCCTTGCGCTCGGCCTCGAGCGACTCGAACGCGCCGGCGTCGAGCGCGAAGCCGCGCGTCTTCAGGCGCGCGGCGACGCCGGCGAGATCGTTGCGCAGAAGCTGGATGTCGAGCATGCGCGAATTTTAGCAGACGCCCATGGCGGCTCATCGCGCGCCGCACGCGCTGCGCAGCGACGAGCGTTCAGGACGAGGCGTCGGGATCGCCGTCGGCGTCGGCGGCGCGATCCAGCGCGCGCAAGCCGGCGAGCTTCTCGCGAATCTTCGCTTCCAGCCCGCGATCGGTCGGCGCGTACAAGCGCGTCTCCGGCATGCCGTCGGGAAGATAGTTCTCGCCCGCCGCGTAGGCGTCGGGCTCGTCGTGCGCGTAGCGATAGTCCTTGCCGTAGCCGAGATCCTTCATGAGCCGGGTCGGCGCGTTGCGCAGCTGCAGCGGCACCGGGCGCGATGCTGTCGTCGGCGATGAAGGCGCGCGCCGCGTTGTACGCGATGTACACCGCGTTGCTCTTGGCGGCGCACGCGAGGTAGATGCACGGCCTCGGCCAGCGCGAGCTCGCCCTCGGGCGTGCCCAGGCGCTCGTAGGTCGCGCACCGCGTCGAGCGTGATCTGCAGCGCGCGCGGATCGGCGAGCCCGATGTCCTCGCTCGCCATGCGGATCATCCGCCGCCCGACGTAGAGCGGATCGGCGCCGCCGTCGAGCATGCGGCACATCCAGTAGAGCGAGGCATCGGGATCGCTGCCGCGCACCGACTTGTGCAGCGCCGAGATCTGGTCGTAGAACGCTTCGCCGCCCTTGTCGAAGCGGCGCAGGCTGCGCGCGATCGTGCGTCTCGACGAACGCGAGGTCGATCTCGCGCCTGCCCGCCTTCCTCGCTGCGCGCGACGGCGCAGCTGCTCGACCAGGTTGAGCAGCCGCCGGCCGTCGCCGTCGGCGTAGCCGATCACCGCGCTCGCGCGCCGGCGCGTCGAGCGTCGAGGCCCGGCATCGCCGCCGCGAGCGCGCGATCGAGCAGCTGTCCGAGCTCGTCGGGATCGAGCGGCTCGAGCACGTAGACCGCGGCGCGCGACAGCAGCGCGCTGTTGACCTCGAACGACGGGTTCTCGGTCGTCGCGCCGATGAAGGTGATGAGGCCCGCTCGACGAACGGCAGGAAGGCGTCCTGCTGCGCCTTGTTGAAGCGATGCACCTCGTCGACGAACAGGATGGTGTGGCGGCCCGACTGCGCCAGCGTCGGCCTCGGCGTGCGCGACCGCGTCGCGGATGTCCTTGACGCCGGACAGCACCGCCGACAGCGCGATGAACTCGGCGTTGAAGGCGTCCGCCATCAGGCGCGCCAGCGTCGTCTTGCCCACGCCCGGCGGGCCCCACAGGATCATCGAATGCGGCTTGCCCGACGCGAACGCGACGGCGCAGCGGCTTGCCGGGCCCGAGCAGATGCCGCTGCCCGATCACCTCGTCGACTGTCTTCGGGCGCAGGCGCTCGGCGAGCGGCGTCGCCGGATTCTCGACCGCGAACAGGTCAGTCGCCTGACGACATCGGCGCCCGGCGGGAGGCGTGAAGCGGAAGAGTCGCCGGATCGAGCTTGGGATTGCGCTCGAGCTTGCTGAAGCGGATCACGGTGTGTCTGGCCGAAATTGTCGAACAGCTCCATCGCGCGGAAAGGCCGGCGCTGTCGAAGCCCATGCGGATGCGCGCGAAACGCCGCGTCCTTGCTCCTTGCGGCGTCGCGGCGAGCCAGTCGAGCCCGTCCTTGTGCCGGCTGCTCGTGCCAGCTCGAACGCCGTCTCGACGTCGTCGCGCGCCGGAGAGCAGCGCGGCGGGCGTGCTGCCGAGCGCCTGGTCAGCTCTTGCGACCGTCACCTGGTTCAGGTCGGGGTCGTAGATCCACAGCGCTCGCCGTCGCCGACGAGCAGCTGCTTGTAGGGCTTGTCGTACGTTCCAGCGGAACTTGCCGGGCCGCGCGAACGACGAATGTCGCCGCTCGCCTGCTGCGGTCTGCCTGCCCTGCGCGTCGAACACCGTTCTGCGTGAAGCTCGGCGTGCGGCGTCTGGCGTCTCGCGCACGAACGCCTGCAGCTGGTCGAGCGACGCCGCCTCGGCATGCGCGACGACGCAGAGCACAACGCGAGCAGAACGGGCACGACGCATGCGCACGATCACTCCTTGCCCGCGGGAACCAGCACCTCGCGGTTGCCGTTGGTCTGCATCGCCGAGACCAGGCCGGCGCGCTCCATCTGCTCGATCAGGCGCGCGGCGCGGTTGTAGCCGATGCGCAGGTGGCGCTGCACCAGCGAGATCGACGGCCGGCGCGTCTTGCAGCACGACTGCGACCGCCTGGTCGTACATCGGGTCGGCCTCCGCGTCGCCGGCGTCGAGCCCGGCGATGTCGTCGCCGTTGTCGCCGCCGGGCGCGTCGAGGATGCCCTCGAGGTACTGCGGCCCGCCCTGCGCCTTCAGGTGCTCGACGACGCGATGCACCTCGGCGTCGGAGACGAACGCGCCGTGCACGCGCTGCGGCATGCCCGTGCCCGGCGGCAGGTAGAGCATGTCGCCCTGCCCGAGCAGCGCCTCGGCGCCCATCTGGTCGAGGATGGTGCGCGAATCGATCTTGCTCGAGACCTGGAACGCGATGCGCGTACGGAATGTTGGCCTTGATCAGGCCGGTGATCACGTCGACCGACGGTCGCTGCGTCGCGAGGATCAGGTGGATGCCGGACGGCGCGCGCCTTCTGCGCGAGGCGCGCGATCAGCTCCTCGACCTTCTTGCCGATGACCATCATCAGGTCGGCGAGCTCGTCGATGACGACGACGATGAGCGGCATCTCCTCGATGCGGCTCCGGCGACGTCCGGCGTGAGCGTGAACGGATTGGTGAGCGGCTTGCCGGCTTCTCTTCGCCTCGGCCACGCGCGCGTTGTAGCCGGAGAGATTGCGCACGCCGAGCGTCGACATCAGCTTGTAGCGCCGCTCCATCTCGCCGACGCACCAGTGCAGCGCGTTGGCGGCCTGCTTCATGTCGGTGACCACCGGCGCCAGCAGGTGCGGGATGCCTTCGTAGACCGACAGCTCGAGCATCTTCGGATCGATCAGGATCAGGCGCACCTGGCGCGGCTCGGCCTTGTAGAGCAGCGACAGGATCATCGCGTTGATCGCCACCGACTTGCCCGAGCCGGTGGTGCCGGCGACCAGCAGGTGCGGCATGCGCTGCGAGGTCGGCGACCACCGGCTTGCCGGCGATGTCCTTGCCGAGCGCCAGCGACAGCGGGCTCGCGGTGTCGTTGTAGGTCGCCGACGACGAGCAATCTCGACCAGGCGCACGATCTGGCGGTTGCGGGTTGGGCATCTCGAGGCCCATGCACGACTTGCCGGGGATGGTCTCGACCACGCGGATGCTGACCACCGACAGCGCGCGCGCCAGGTCCTTCATCAGGTTGACGATCTGCGCGCCCTTGACGCCGACCGCCGGCTCGATCTCGTAGCGCGTGATCACCGGGCCCGGGATACGCGGCGAGCACCTTCACCGACACGCCGAAGTCGGCGAGCTTGCGCTCGATCAGGCGCGAGGTGTATTCGAGCGTCTCGGCGCCCACCTGCTCCTGCGCCGACGGCGCCTCCTCGAGCAGCGCCAGCGGCGGCAGCGGCGAATCGGGCAGGTCCTGGAACAGCGGCTTCTGCTTTTCCTTGACCACGCGCTCGGAGCGCGGCAACCTCGACCGTCGGCGCGACCACCAGCACCGGCTCGCGATCGCGCTCGTCGGTGCGCTCGCGCACCGCTTCGACGAACATGCTCGCGCTCCTCGGTCGCGGCGGCGCCGATGCTGCGCTCGCGCTGCTCCTCGCGCCGCTGCCGCGCCGTCGCGATCGCCGCTCGATGCCGGCGCCGAGTCGCTCCATCAGTCGCAGCCACGACATGCCGGTGAACAGCGACCAGCCGATGGCGAACAGCGCGATCAGCAGCAGCGTCGCGCCGTTGAATCCCAGCGCGCGCGGCGAGCCCGCGGCCGACGATCTCGCCGAGCGCGCCGCCGGCGCCGTCGGGCAGCGTGAATGGCAGGCGGTACAGGCGCAACGCTTCGAGCGCCGCGCTGGACAGCAGCACGAGCAGCGAATCCCGGCACCGCGAGCCACACGATGATGACGCTCGAGATCGGTGCGCGTGAGATGCGATAGCCGGTGACGACCAGCACGACACCGCCGACGACCCACCACCACGCCGAGACGCCGAACACGTAGAGCAGCAAGTCGGCGAGCCACGCGCCGACGATCCCGCCGTGGTTGTGCACGGCGTCGCCGCTGCCCGAGAACGACCAGCCCGGATCGGTGCGCTGGTAGGTGGCGAGGATCAGCGCGAGGTAGATGAACGCCGCGACGACGAGCAGCCACCACGATTCGCGCACCAGTGCCGCGAAGCGCGGCGACAGCCGCCGCGCCGGCGCGTGCACGGGGCCCTGAACCCCGACTTTTTTACTGTTTGAAATCACGGTGTTGTAGAGCGGATCTAATGCGATACATTATACACCGGCCGGATGCTTTGGAGTGTCCGCTTGCCCGCCCGGGAACACACCCCACATCGGTTAGAATCGGACGCGCTTCGTCCGTGTCATTGCTGTGACGTGTCTTCGCGACCTAAGACCTCGCTCCTGAATCCGACCCGAACATGTCTGCCAAGCACGCCCGCCTGCTGATCCTCGGCTCCGGCCCCGCCGGATACACCGCCGCAGTATACGCCGCACGCGCCAACCTGAAGCCGGTGCTGATCACCGGACTCGCGCAGGGCGGACAGCTCATGACGACGACCGAAGTCGACAACTGGCCGGCCGACGACGATGGCGTGCAGGGTCCCGATCTGATGGCGCGCTTCCAGGCGCATGCCGAGCGCTTCGAGACCGAGATCGTCTTCGACCACATCCACAGCGTCGACCTGTCGACGCGGCCGTTCCGCCTGACGGGCGACGCCGGCGAATACACCTGCGACGCGCTGATCATCGCCACCGGCGCGTCGGCGCGCTACCTCGGCCTGCGATTCCGAGCAGGCCTTCATGGGCAAGGGCGTTTCGGCGTGCGCGACCTGCGACGGCTTCTTCTACAAGGGGCAGGACGTCGTCGTCATCGGCGGCGGCAATACCGCGGTCGAGGAAGCGCTGTATCTGTCCAACATCGCGCGCTCGGTGACGGTGGTCCATCGTCGCGACAAGTTCCGCGCCGAGGCGATCCTCATCGACCGCCTGATGGCCAAGACCGTGAACGGCGGCAACGTGCGCATCGAGTGGGACCAGACGCTCGACGACGTGCTGGGCGACGCCATCGGGCGTCACCGGCGTGCGCCTCAAGCACGCGAAGACGGGCGCGACGCACGGACCTTCCGGTGCAGGGCGTGTTCATCGCCATCGGGCACACGCCGAACACGCAGCTGTTCGACGGAAAGCTGGAGATGAAAAACGGCTACATCCGCGTCAAGGGCGGCAGCGAAGGCAACGCGACGGCGACCAGCGTCCCCGGGGTGTTCGCCGCCGGCGACGTCGCCGATCACGTCTACCGCCAGGCCGTCACCAGCGCCGGCACGGGATGCATGGCGGCGCTCGACGCCGAAGCGTATCTCGAAAGCCTGTAGATCATGGCCAGGCTTTCGCGAGCTGAAGGCGTTGCTCGCGAAGGCTCCCAAGCCGAAATCCGCGGCCGATGCGCGGGCGGTCGAATCGCCGCCGCGCACGCCGCCCAGGCCGCGCGCGCAGCGGCGCCGGTGCGCGAATCGGACGTCGACATCGCGCAGGCATTTGCCGACGTCAAGCCACTGCCTTCGCCGAACCGCGCCCGGCGATCCGTGCCGCGCCCTTCCACGACGCCCGCGCAGCGCCTGGCCGACGAGGCGGACGCGTTGACCGCCAGCAAGTTCGGCAGCGAGCGCATCGACGCGCAGTGGGAGATCGGCCAGGAGCAGGAGGCGCACCAGACGTTCCTGCGCAGGGGCCTCGGCAGCGACGTGCTGGTCAAGCTGCGGCGCGGCCATTGGGTGATCCAGGGCGAGATCGATCTGCACGGGGCGACGCGCGAGGAGGCGCACGATGCGCTCGCCGATTTCCTCGACCATGCGCGTGCTCATGGCTGGCGCTGCGTGCGCGTGATCCACGGCAAGGGGCTCTCGTCTCCGAACCGCGAGCCGGTGCTCAAGGGCAAGGTGCGGCGCTGGCTGGCGCAGTGGGACGACGTGCTGGCGTATTGCGAAGCGCAGCCGCACGGCGGCGGCAGCGGCGCGGTGCTCGTCCTGCTCAAGTCCGCGCCAGTGCTTGATGGCACTGAGGTGGCACCTGAGCGCAGCACCTGAGCGCGGCGCCGGCTAGGCCCTATTCCGCGGCGCGTCGCGTCTGCGCGTCGTCCTCGACGGGCGCGATGCCGCGCCGGTGAAAATAGATCGCCTCCGCGGTGCGGCGCGCCAGCGTCGTCGACAACGCCGCGTCGAAGATCGCGTTCGGCCATGCGACGTCGGCGATGTGGCGCAGCGCGCGCTTCCACACGAAGCGAGGGTACGACGCGGCGAGCGCGCGCGCAGGCTCGGGGCCGGCGTCCTGCAGCCAGTCCGCCACGGCGTGCGCGGCGCGCCAGCCCGACTCGAGCGCGGTGTGGATGCCGCCGGCGGTCAGCGGAGAGACCAGTCCCGCGGCGTCGCCCACCAGTGCCACCCGCTCGGCGGCGAACCGGCCGACGCGCCCGCCGCACGGAATCAGACCACCACGATGGCCGATGCAGCGCGCCTGCGAGAAATCGAATACGCGGGCGAGCTTGCGCTCGAACGCGGCGAGGTCCGGGCGCAGCGGCCGCCTCAGCGCCAGCCCGACCTGCGTGATTCCGTGCACGCCGGATACCGCCCAGCCGATGTAGCCGCGCGCCAGCGTGTAATCGACGAAGCAGTGCAGGCGGTCGGGATCGACGCCGCGAACGTCTTCGTACTCGGCTTCGACGCCGAGCAGGAAGGCGCGATTCGACGACAGCCCCGTGTCGCGTGCCACCGCCGAGCGCGGGCCGTCTGCGCCGACCAGGAAGCGCGTGCGCAGCGGCGAATCGGCCAGCTCGAAGCCGCCGTCGCAGCGGCGCGCGCCGCGATACGCGCGACCGAAGTCGACGCGGGCTCCGGCGCGCCGGGCCTCCTCTGCGAGCCACGCCATCAGCGCCGCGGTGTCGGTGGCGAGGAAGTAGTAGCCGGGCGCCTGCAGGTCGATGCGCGCGAGATTCGGCGAATACATCCGCACGCCGCGCACGCGCCTCGTCAGCCGCGCCGGCACCTCCCAGCGCTCGGCGACTTCCTTCACGAGCAATCCGGTCGTGTGCACCGCGTGTCCGGCGTGCGGACGGCGCTCGATGACGCGCGTGCGCAGTCCGCGCAACGCCAACGAGCGCGCGCACGCCAATCCGGCGAATCCGGCGCCGACCACCAGCACGTCGCAGTCGAAGCCTGCCCGCGCCGCCCCACGGCTACAGGCGCCGGTGCGCCAGCGCGGGCAATTCGCCGCGCACCGACGCGATGCGCGCGGGGTCGATGTCGCCGACCACCACGCCTTCGCCGTGATCGAGCTCGGCAACGACCTCGCCCCACGGATCGATCAGCACGCTGTGCCCGTAGGTGCGCCTGCCGTTGGCGTGCGTGCCACCCTGCGCGGCGGCCAGCACGTAGCACTGGTTCTCGACGGCGCGGGCGCGCAGCAGCAGGTGCCAGTGCGCCGCGCCGGTCACCGCGGTGAACGCGGAGGGCACGACCAGCAGCGTGACGTCGCGATAGCTGCCGGTAGAGCTCCGGAAAGCGCACGTCGTAGCACACCGACAACCCGATGCGGCCGAACGGCGTGTCGACGACCACCGGCGCCTCGCCGGGCTCGATGGTGCGCGCCTCGTCGTAGCGCTCCTCGCCGCGCGCTGAAAGCGAACAGGTGCATCTTGTCGTAGCGCGCCACGCGGCGTCCCGTGCGGTCGTACACGAGGCAGGCGCTGCGCACGCGCGCCGGATCCGCGACGGCAAGCGGCACCGACCCTCCGATCAGCCAGACGTCGTTGTCGCGGGCGACGCGCGACAGCCAAGCCTGCTGCGCGCCCTCGCCGTCGGCTTCGCGAACGCTCACCTTGTCGGTGGCGCGCGCGCCGAAGATGCCGAAGTATTCCGGCAGCAGCACGAGCTTCGCGCCCTGGCGCGCCGCCTCGACGACCCACGGCTCGATCGCGGCGAGGTTCGCGCCGACGTCGCCGCCCGAGACGGTCTGGACCGCCGCCACGCGCGTCGTCGGGACAGTCGCGGTGGCCGAGCTCACTCGATCGCTCATTTGCCCTGATCCATCGGTCCCGGCGCGGTCGCGACCGACCCCCGCTTGCTGACCTGCGGATCGGACCAGCTGCCGCTGACGAAATACTGCTGCGAGAACATCTGCTCGATCGGATCCTGCATGATCTTCTGCGCGAGCAGCGAGCCGGCGCCGATGGCTGCGCCGATGATCGGATTGGCGAGCATGAGCGCCGCGGCGCCGACCGACACGCTGGCGGAAAGCGTGGGCTGCACCCGGACCTTGAGGTTCTGCGTCTCGTGCGCGAGGTCTGCGCTGCCGGTGATGTTGACGCGCGCCGACGGTCCGACGATCTTGAGATCGTCGGTCTGCATCACGCCGTCCTTGATGCGCACCTGCCCGGTGATCTCGTCGAACGCGAAGCCTTCTCCGAACAGGTCCTGATAGTCGCCGTCGAGGCGCCGCTTGAACGCCTGCAGCGAAAGCACGCCGAGCAGCTTGCCGATGCCCGGGATCGAGCTTGAGGAACTGCCCGCGTCCGGTGTCGACGTTGAACTCGCCCTTGAGCGTCGGATAGTCGAAGTCCTGCGGGCTGCCCGCCCACGCAAGCTTGCCGCGCAGCTGGCCGGCCGCGCCGCGCACCGCGTCAGGAAGTCCGAAGCGCGCGAGATAGCGTCCGGCGTCGCGAATGTCGAGCTCGATGTCGAGATCGGTCTGCTGCATGCTGCGCGTGTTGCGCCACCATCCGTTGGCGGCCATCGTCCCGTCGTCGTTGGTGACGGTGAGCTTCTCGATGCGCCAGTCGGCGGCGTGCGGCTGCGCGACGAACTCGAGCTTGCCGACGTCGTGGTTGCGCACGGTGAAGGAGTCGGCGCTGATGTCGAGCGCGGGCCACGGATTGGCTGCCGGCGGCGCGTCCACCCGCGCCGGCGGCCCCGCAGCTGCGTTGACCGGTGCCGCGGGCGGAGGTGCGACGGCGCGCTGAAGGTGCGCGAGGAGACGGCCGTTGGGATCGATCGGCTGCGGCGCCCTCCCAGCGCGCGCTTCCTGCCAGGTCGCGGCCGCGCAGATCGATCTGCCAGTCGGCGGCGGTGCGCGTCGCGGCGATGTGCAGGTCGCGAAACAGCCGGCCCATCACGGTGAACGCGCCGACGCCGACGTCGATTCCGGTCGGCGACACGCTATCGGCTGCGGCGCCCGCATCGAGTTGCTCCTTGACGATCAGCCACGCGTCGGCGTCGAGCGCATCGACGTCGCCGCGAATCCAGAACCCGCGCTGCGGCAGCTCCGGCGTCCCCGCGCCGAGCGAGAGCACGCCGCGCTCCATGGCCGCGCCCGGCGTCGCCAGCTTGCGCTCGACGGCGACCTTGCCGACGCGTCCGTAGCTTGCGGTGATGAGGTCGTGCGCGGGATCGACGAGGCGACGCTCGATCCGGAACGCGAGCGCGTCGGATGCGGCTTTGCCGGCGGGCGGCGGCAGATCGATGCTGGCGCCTTTGAGCGTCGACTCGACGCTCCAGGTCGAGGCCCGACGGCTGCGCACTGACGATTGCCTTCCAGTCGGTGGTGCCGGACGCGCGCGTCAGCAGCGCCTGCTTCGGATACTGCGCGCGCAGCGCCGCGAAGCTCACGCTGCCCTGGCCCTCGACCCGGGCGTGCCCGTCGACGGTGGCGATCGACAGCCGCGCCGGGAGCCCGAGCACCTCGGCGGTGAGCTCGGGCGCGCTGACATCGTGTCCCGTGAACAGCAGCTGTCCGTTCAGGTGCTCGATGGGCGGCGAACCGTCAGCCAGCGCGATGCGCGTGTCCGGACGCGGTGTACGTGCCCGCGATGCGGTTGGCCGTCGGGCTGGCCCAGCGCCAGCTCGAGCTTCAGCGCGAGCTTGCCGGCGCCTTCGACGCTGACGTCGCCCATCGCGTGATGCATGCCTTCGTCGAGCGGGCTGCTGGCGACGTAGCGGATGAAATCGTGCGCCGGCCCGCTGACCGTCGCCTTCGATGCGAAGCAGCGGCACGGCGGCGCCCAGATCGGGCACGTCGAATTTCGAGCGCGCGAACTGCGCGGTATAGATCCTGCCCTTGAGAACGTCGGCGGTGAGCCGTGCGCCATCGATGCGAAGCTCGAGGTCCATGTCGTCGATGCCCGGCCAGCCTGCGGCGTAGTCGAGCGTCACCCCATTGCGCCTTGCCTGTCAGCTGGAACTGGCCGCTTTTCGGATCGGCGAACGGGAAATCCGCGAGCGCACCGACCAGCTTGACGCGAAGCATCGCTGACGCTCCCGGCCTGCACCGATTTCTGCAGCCACTTGCGCAGCTTGTCGTCGACCTGCGGCGAGATGTAGTGATAGATCTGGCGGCCGTCGACGCGCGTGAGCTGCGCGCTCAGGTCGGCGCGGCCGCGCTCGCCCGGCGTCGTGATGTACGAGCCCTTGGCGCGACCCGGCGACATCGCGGTTCGAGAACGCGAGCTGGTCGACATCGAAGCGCACGCCGTCGCGCTCGTTGTGCCAGCGCACGGTTCCCAGTGCGTTGTCGAGCGCAATGCGCTCGCCGAGCGCGTGGCGCAGGTCGAGCACCACGCCGTGGCTGTCGAAGCGCACGGTGCCCCCCGTCGGCGCTGGCGTCGATGCTGCCGCTTAGAGCCCGCGATGCCGGGGATCGTGTCGTACGCCGCGATGCTCAATGCGGCGAAGCGGCCCGAGCCGCTGACCGTGCGCAGGTTCTCGGCGTCGCCGCGCCATTGCATGTCGCCGTTCTCGAGGACGCCGCTCGGCGAGAAGCGCGCCAGCGCGTCGCGCCACTGCACCGGCAGCGGCAGCGCCACCGCCAGCTCGCGCAAGGGCAGCAGGTCGAGGCGCGCGAACTCGACGCGGCCCGACTCGATGCCGTGCTCGCCGGCGCGCATCGCCACCTTGAGATCGGTGGGCTCGAAGCGCACGCCGTTCTTCTCCTCGAAGCTCAGACTCCGCATGTAGAAGCTGCTTTGCTTGCCGTCGTCGTTCCAACCGAGCCGCCCTTCGAGACGCGACAGCTGCAGCTCCGGGCAGATCGCTGGCGAGCCGCGCCTGCACATCGGTGAGCACCACGTCGGCGGTGATGTCGCGAAGCTCGCCGTTGGCGATCTCGAGCCAGATGCGCAGCGCGCCCTTGCCGCTGCTGATCGGGACGGTCATCGGCAGCCATTCGCGCCAGGCGGCGATGTCGGCGTAGTCGAGGCGCGCGTAGAGGCGTCCGGTCAGCGTGCGCCAGTCGGTGAGCGACGCGCCGGTCAGCTCGCCGCGCAGGTCGAGCGGTGCGGCCAGCGCGTCGGGCGGCGCGCCTTTCAGGCCGAAGCGATGACGGCCGAGGCGATTCTCCAGCAGCACCTCGACCTGGCTCAAGCAACAGGTCCGACGCGCCCGCCCGCTCGTCGCGCCAGACGAGCTGCGCGTCGTGCACGACGATGCGCGGCTGGCGCAGCAGCCAGTCGGCGAGACCTCGATCCTCCTGCGTCTCGGCGGGATCGATGGTCAGCCCCGCGACGTGCAGCATGCCCGCTTTGTCGCGGCGCATGGCGAACTGCGCGCCGCTGATGGTCAGCTCCTTCAGGCGCAGGCTCGAGCATCGGCAGCGAGGTCCACGCCACGATCAGCCGCACGTCGGGCAGCGTGACGCTGGCGACGCCGCCGGCGGCGATCGAGCACGCGCAGGTCGCGCGACGTCGACCGCGGATTCCAGCCGTCCCAACCGGTGACGAGCGCGCCGATCTCCACCGGCTGGCCGATCTGGCTGCTGAGCATGCGCGAGAGCTCGTCGCGATTCTTCTCGAGGCGCGGAAACACGACCAGCCGCACGACCAGCAGCATGAGCGCGAACGCGATGATCGACAGGCGAAGCAGCAGCCATGCGCCGCGCAGCACCCGGCGCCATGGGGGGCTCGCGTCTCGGAGTGCGTCGTCGTGATGCGCCTCGGGAGGCATAATGGCGATGTTAACCCGGAACAGGATGCGTACCCTGGTGGATGCTGCAAGCCGCCCGATGGACCTTCCGGCGGCGATCGCGTACAGCCACCATGCCGAGCGCATGCGCGCCGCGCACCCGCAGCGCTTCGCCGAGGTCGTCGCCTCGATCGATGCTCCCTGGCGTTGCGACGACGCGCAGCTGCACGCCCTCGTCGCAGGCGGCGGACGCCGCGAGCCTTGCCCGTGCGCTTCGCGAGCTGCGGGAGCACGCGTTCCTGCGCACCATGCTGCGCGATCTCACCGGCCGCGCCGATCTTTCCGAGGTCTGCGCGGCGACGACTCGCCTGGCGGACGTCGCGGTGGCGAGCGCGGTCGAAGCGCACACGCGCTGGCTGGTCGCCGCGCACGGCGAGCCGCATCGGCGCGGAAAGCGGCGACGCTCAACGCCTGCAGGTGATCGCCATGGGCAAGCTCGGCGGCGGCGAGCTCAACGTGTCCTCCGACGTCGATCTCGTCTTCGTCTTTCCCGAGGACGGCGCCACGCGACGGCGACAGGCCGCTCGCCAACCAGGAATTCTTCGACCGCCTCGGCCGCCGCGTCATCGCCGCGCTCGACGAGCGCACGCCGGACGGCTACGTGTTCCGCGTCGACATGCGGCTGCGTCCGTACGGCGATTCGGGACCGCTGACCTGCTTCGTTCGCGACGCTCGAGCAATACCTGATCGCGCAGGGCCGCACGTGGGAGCGCTACGCGTGGCTCAAGGCGCGCGCGCTGACCGGCGGCGCGCAGCGACGAGCTGATGCGCCTGGTGACGCCGTTCGTCTACCGCAAGTACCTCGACTACGACGCGTACGAGAGGCTTGCGCGACGTGCATCGCCAGATCCGCGAGCAGGGCAGGCGCCGCGACTACGCGACCAACATCAAGCTCGGGCCCGGGCGGCATTCGCGAAATCGAGTTCATCGTGCAGGCGCTGCAGCTGGTGCGCGGCGGACGCGAGCCGGCGCTGCGCGACCGCGGCACGCTGCCGGCGCTGGCGACGCTGGCGCGCGCGCGGCGTGCTGCCCGCCGCCGCGGTGAGCGAGCTTCGCGACGCCTACGTCTTCCTGCGCAATCTCGAGCATCGGCTGCAGTATCGCGACGATGCGCAGACGCAGGACCTGCCCGCACGACGCCGCCGAGCGGCGTGCGCTGGCGAGCGCCTGCGGCTTCGACGGTGCCGCAGCGTTCGAGGCGGCGCTCGATTCGCATCGCGATGCCGTCGACGCGCCATTTCGACGTGCTCTTCGGCGAGGCGACCGCCGACGACGCCGATCCGATGGCTGCGCTGTGGCTGCATCGCGCGCGGCGACCCGGAGCGCGCGACGGCACGCTCGCCGACGCCGGCTACGACGATCCGACGCCGTGATCGACGAGCTGGCGCGGGTGCGCGGCAGCGCGCGCTATCTGCAGCTGCCCGGCGCGTCGCGCCAGCGCTTCGACGCGCTGGTGCCGCAGCTGCTGCGCGCCGCCGCGGTCGACCCCGGACCGCAGTCGCGGTGTTCCTGCGGCTGCTTGTCGCTGCTGGAGACGATCAGCGGCCGCAGCGCGTATCTCGCGCTGCTGGTCGAGCATCCGCCGATCCTGCCGCGGCATCGCGCAGCTGGTCGGCGCCAGCGCGTGGGCCGCCGACTACCTGGCGCGCCACCCGATCCTGCTCGACGAGCTGCTCGACCACGACGTGCTCTTCGCCGAGCCCGACTGGAACGCCTGGCGACGCGAGCTCGCCGCGCACGCTCGCCGCTGCACCCGGCGGACGCCGAGCGGCAGATCGACGACCTGCGCCATTTCCAGCACGCGCAGACGTTTCGCCTGCTGGTGCAGGACCTGAGCGGGACGCTGTCGATCGAGCGCCTCGCCGACCACCTGTCGGCGCTCGCCGACGTCGTGCTCGAGGCGACGCTGGCATGCTGCTGGGAGCAGGTGCGCGGCGGCGCAGCGCACGAGCGCGGTCCACCGCGCTTCGCGATCGTCGGCTACGGCAAGCTCGGCGGCAAGGAGCTCGGCTACGCGTCCGATCTGGACATCGTCTTCCTGTACGACGATCCGCGCGACGTCGCGGCCGAGCGCTACGCGCGCCTGGCGCAGCGGATCAACGCGTGGCTCACCAGCGCGACCGCCGCCGGACGCCTGTACGAGACCGACCTGCGCCTTCGTCCCGACGGCGTGAGCGGCCTGCTGGTATCGAGCCTCGACGCGTTTCGCCAGCTACCAGCGCAGACAGGCGTGGCCGTGGGAGCATCAGGCGCTGACGCGCGCACGCTTCGTCGCCGGCGACGCGGCGATCGGCGCCGCATTCGAGCGCGAGCGCGAGCTCATCCTGCGCATGCGCGCGACCCCGTCGGCGCTCGCCGCCGACGTGGTCGCCATGCGCGAGAAAATGCACGCCGCGCATCCGAACGCGCACGCGCGCTGTTCGACGTCAAGCACGATCCGGGCGGCATGGTCGACGTCGAATTCAGCGTCCAGTACCTGGTGCTGGCGCATGCGCACGCGCACGCCGCGCTGTGCCGCAACGCGGGCAACATCGCGCTCCTGGCGAACCGCGTCGGAGCTCGGGCTCGTTCCCGACGCGATCGCGCAGGCGGCCGCCGATGCCTATCGCGAATACCGGCGCCTGCAGCATCAGATCCGCCTTCAGGGGGCGCGCGAGGCGCGCATCGAACCGGCCGCGCAGGCGGCGCGGCGCGCCGATGTCGCGGCACTGTGGCAGAACGTGTTCGGACAGCCGCGGACGGTCGAGCGCTCGCAGCCGATCCGGCCGCGACCCCGGGGGAAATCGGCTAAAATAGCGGTTCTCACGATGACGAGGAAACGCGATGTCGATGGCGGACCGCGATGGCTTCATCTGGTACGACGGCAAGCTCGTGCCGTGGCGCGACGCCACGACGCACGTGCTCACGCACACGCTGCACTACGGACTCGGCGTCTTCGAAGGCGTGCGCGTGCTACCAAACCGAATCGGGGCCGGCCATTTTCCGGCTGCGCGACCACACCGAGCGACTGCTGCGCTCGGCGCAGATCTTCGGGATGAAGATCCCGTACAGCCGCGACCAGCTCGAGGCCGCGCAGAAGGAGTGCGTCAGCGCCAACTCGCTCGGCTCGTGCTACATCCGCCCGCTCGCGTTCTACGGTTCCGAGGCGATGGGCGTGGCGGCCAAGTCGAACAAGGTCCTCGTCTCGATCGCCGCGTGGCCGTGGGGCGCGTACCTCGGCGCCGACGGCCTCGAGAAGGGCATCCGCGTGAAGACCTCGTCGTTCACGCACCACCATCCCAACATCACGATGTGCAACGCCAAGGCGGTGTGCAACTACGCGGTGTCGATCATGGCCAACCAGGAGGCGACGCACGACGGCTACGAGGAAGCGATGCTGCTCGATCCGCAGGGCTACGTCTGCCGAGGGCTCCGGCGAGAACGTGTTCCTGGTGCGCGACGGCAAGCTGCACACGCCCGATCTGTCTCGGCGGCGCGCTCAATGGCATCACCCGCGCCACCATTCTCACCTTCGCCGAGGAGCTCGGCATTCCGGTGATCGAGCGCAGGATCACGCGCGACGAGTTCTACATCTGCGACGAGGCGTTCTTCACCGGCACCGCCGCCGAGGTGACGCCGATCCGCGAGCTCGACAACCGCCCGATCGGTGCCGGCGAGCGCGGCCCGATGACCAAGAAACTGCAGACGATGTTCTTCGACGCGGTCAACGGCGCGCAATCCCAAGTACATGTCGTGGCTTGCGCCGGTCAGCTCCGGCAGCCCTGCATCCGACCATGCCCGAGCCGCGCGCCAGCCCGCCGCCGTTCGTTGACGTCAGCGCGAAGGACCTGCCGCTGCATTGCCCCAACCCGGCAATGCCGTTGTGGTCGAGCCATCCGCGCGTGTTCCTCGACGTGGCGCGAGCTCGGCGAGGCAATGTGCCCTTATTGCGGCACGCGCTATCGCCTGACTGGAGACGTTGCGCGCGGCGGACATTGACGGCGCGAGCGCCTCGCGCCTTTCACGTCGCCGCGCCGCTCCGGCGAGCGTGACGCATGGCTGAGCGCATCCTGATCGTCGCGCCCTCGTGGGTCGGCGACGCGATCCTGTCGGAGCCGCTGATCGCGCTGCTTCGCGAGCCGTTCGAGGCCGCCATCGTCGACGTGCTGGCGCCGCCGTGGTGCGCGCCCGTCTATGCGCGCATGCGCGGCATACGCAACCGTCATCGACAGCCCGTTCGAGCATCGCGAGCTCAACCTGCGCGCCCGGCGCAGTCTCGGCCGGGAGCTTGCGCACGCGCGGATACACGCGCGCCTTCGTGCTGCCCGAACTCGTTCAAGTCCGCGCTGATCCCGTGGTTTGCGCGCATTCCGCGGCGCATCGGCTACGTCGGCGAGGCGCGGCGCATGCTGCTCACCGACGCGCGTCGCCTCGACCGGCGGGCGCTGCCGCGCCTGGTCGACCGCTTCGTCGGCCTCGCCGCGATGCCGGGCGAGCTCCCGCCGAGCGCGCCTTCGCCGGTGCTGGTCCCCGATGCCGCCAACGCCAGCGAAGCGATGCGCTCGCTCGGGCTTGCCACGCGCAGGCCCATCGCCGCTTTTTGCCCGGGCGCGGAATTCGGGCCCGCCAAGCGCTGGCCGAGCGAGCATTTCATCACGCTGGCGAGACGATTCGTCGCTTCGGGGTACGCGGTGTGGCTGATCGGATCGGCCAACGATCGCGCGGCGTGCGATCCCGATCGCCGCCGCGGTGCCCGAAGTGCGCAACGCCTGCGGACGCACCGATCTCGGAACGGCGATCGATCTGCTCGCGCAGGCGAGCGTCGTCGTCAGCAACGATTCCGGTCTGATGCATGCCGCGGCCGCGGTGGGCACACCGCTGGTGGCGCTGTTCGGCTCGTCGAGCCCGGAATACACGCCGCCGTTGTCGCCGCTGGCGCGCGTCGCACGCATCGACATCGAATGCAGTCCCTGCTTCCAGCGCGTGTGTCCGCTCGGGCACTTCAGATGCATGCGCGAGCTCGAGCCCAATGTTGTGTATGATTTGGCGCGATCACCGAACTGAGCGAATGCGAATCACGATCGACCGCACGCTTCCTGCAAGCCATGCCCAAGCCCCGCACCCCGACCATATTCACTTCGCCGCAGGACGCGGCGCTCGCGTTCTACAAGGCCTTCGAAGGCAGGGACGTCGACGCGATGATGGCGACCTGGGCCGAGGACGAGGACATCGTCTGCATTCACCCCGACGGGCCGCGCCTGGTCGGATACGACGCGGTGCGGGCGAGTTGGGAGCAGCTGTTCGCGGGCGACACGAGGCTTTCGTTCCGCCTCGACGAAATCGTCGTCCTCGAGACGGTCGGGATGGCGCTGCAAAGCGCGATCGAGCACGTCACGGTCGGCGACGATCCGCAGCCGCGCGGCTCGGCGCTCGCCACCAACGTGTTCCTGCGCACGCCTTCGGGCTGGAGGCTCGCGGTGCACCACGCTTCGCCGGCGCCCGCCATCGTCGCGCCGTCGCCGGGCGGTCCCCTGCACTAGCGCCGCCGAGTACTACAGAATCCGGTTGAACCAGAGCATCGACAGCGCCGCGGCCACGATCGCCAGCGCCGCGGCGACGGCGGCGAACAGCGCCGTGATCTCGGTCTCCTGTTTCTCGAGGACCAGCTTGGAATTGAGCGACTCGTAGACTTTCTTGAGGTCGCTCGCCGTGCCCGCGTAGAAATACTGTCCCTGCGTGATGTTGGCGATGTTCTTGAGCGAAGCTTCGTCGAGACGCACGCGCATCGACCAGCCTTCGGCGCCGATCAGCTCGCCGGCGGGCGTCCCGATTCCCACCGTGTAGACGCGCACGCCGCGATCGGCCGCCATGCGCGCGGCCTCGATCGGATCCGGGCCGGTGGTCGTCTGTCCGTCGGTGAGCAGGATGATGACCGCCGCGTTGTACGAGCCGGGAGGCACCGGCTTGAACGCCTTGCTGTCCTTGTCCGATTTGGACTTAGCATCGAGCGAGGCGGCGCGCGTGGCCTCGGCGGCGCGCGGGTTGCTGGCGCGCAGATCGAACTCCACGTCGGGGAACAGCGTCTTGAGCGCGACCAGGATGCCGCTGCCCACCGCCGTCCCGCGCTGCAGCTGGAAGCGGTCGATCGCGGCGAGGATGTCCTCGCGATTCGACGACGGCGGCTGCACCACCGACGCCGTGGCCGCAAACGACACCACGCCGATGCGCGTCGCCGACGGCAGGTCGTTGACGAAGGCGCGCGCCGCCGCCTGCGCCGCCGCGATGCGGCTGGGCTCGACGTCGGTGGCGCGCATGCTTCCCGAGACATCCATCGCGAGAATGACCGTCTGATGCGCCGACGGCAGCATCACCACCGCCGCCGGGCGCGCGATGGCGAACACCATCAGCGTCAGCGCGACCAGGAACAGCGCCGGCGGGACGTGCCGGCGCACGCGTTGCGCCGGACCCATCGCCTCGCGCATGCCGGCGAGGCTGGCGTAGGCGAGCGCGCGTTTGTGCTTGCGCCGCAGCAGCAGCCAGTACGCGCCGGCCAGCAGCGGCAGCGCCACCAGCAGCCAAAGCAGCTCGGGCCAGAGAAAAGTCACGGATGCGCCAGCAAGTGCGCGGGAACGCCTCCGCCGGCAGCCAGCTGGCTGCGTCGCTTGCGCAGATCGGCGAAGCGCATGACGGCGTCGACGAGGTTATCGCCGGTCGAGAGCTCCAGCGCATCGACGCCGGCGTGCGCGAGTCCGCGTCTCGCAGCTCGTTCTCGCGGCGCTGCGCCGCCTGCGCGAAGCGCTTGCGAAAGCCGCGGTCGTGCGTATCGACGAAAATCTGCTCGCCGGTTTCCGCATCCTGCACGACCAGCATGCCGAGGTCGGGCATTTCCATTTCCAGCGGATCGAACAGGCGAACGGCGACGACCTCGTGGCGTTGCGATAGATGGGCGAGGGTTTGCTCCCATCCCGGAACGCTGATGAAGTCGGACACGAGGAATACCAGCGAGCGGCGCTTGATCATCTGGTAGGCCGTGCGCAGAAATTCACCGAGGTCGGTGGCGTTGGTGTTGGCCTGCGCCTGCGCCGGGCGCTGCATCATCGCGTTCATGATGTGCATGACGTGGCGGCGGTCGCTGCGCACGGGAATGACCTGGTCGACCTTGCCGCCGTAGAGCATCGCGCCGACGCGATTGCCGTGGCGCGTGAGCAGGCGCGAGAGCACGGCGACGAACTCGACCGCGAGCGCCTTCTTGCGAACTTCCTTGGAGCCGAAATCGACCGAGGCGCTCAGGTCGAGCAGGAACCACGCGGCGACCTCGCGCTCCTCGTTGTACTCGCGCACGTACGGAGACTGCAGCCGCGCGGTGACGTTCCAGTCGATGTGGCGGACGTCGTCGTGATACTGGTATTCACGCAGGTCCGCCAGGTCGAGCCCGGCGCCGCGGAACAGCGTCCGGTAGTCGCCGTGGAGCAATCCGTCGAGCCGGCGGATGACCGTCCACTCGAGCCGCCGGAGGATGCGATCAGGCGTCGGCGCCGACTCGGACATGGGTTTCGAGCGGTTTCTCGGGCGCCGGGATGCGCTGCATGATGCGCATGATGAGCTGGTCGGCGCTCAACCCTTCGGCCAGCGCTTCGTAAGTGAGCACCAGGCGATGGCGCAGGACGTCGGGGACCAGGTCGCGCACGTCCTCGGGCAGCACGTAGGTGCGCCCGCGCAGGTACGCGAGCGCGCGCGCGCCCTCGATGAGGTGGATCGTCGCCCGCGGGCTCGCGCCGTACGAGATGTACTTCTGCATGTCGGCCAGCCCGAAGCGCGCCGGCTGGCGCGTCGCCGACACCAGGCGCACGGCGTACTGCATCAGGTTGGGGTCGACGTAGCCTTGACGACACTCCTGCTGCAACGCGGCCAGCTGCTCGGTGGTGGCAACCGCGAGCCACCTCCTGCGCCGCTCCGGTAACGCGCTGCACGATGACGAATTCCTCCTCGTCGCTCGGGTAGCCGACCAGCACCTTCATCATGAAACGGTCGACCTGCGCTTCCGGCAGCGGGTACGTGCCCTCGGTCTCGATCGGGTTCTGCGTGGCCATCACCAGGAAAGGCTCGGGGACGCGATGCGTGTTGCCGGCGATGGTGACCTGGTATTCCTGCATCACCTCGAGCAGCGCGCTCTGCACCTTGGCCGGCGCGCGGTTGATTTCGTCGGCGAGCAGCAGGTGCGTGAACACCGGTCCGAGCGACGTCGCGAAGTCGCCGGTGCGTCTGGTTGTAGATGCGCGTGCCCACCAGGTCCGCCGGCACGAGGTCGGGCGTGAACTGGATGCGCTTGAAGGTGCCGCGAATCGTCTTGGCGATGGTCTTGACGGTGAGCGTCTTGGCGAGCCCCGGCACGCCTTCGACCAGCAGGTGGCCCTGCGCCAGCATCGCGACGAGGACGCGCTCGAGAAAATGGTCCTGGCCGACGACCACCTTCTTGACCTCGTAGAGAATGCGCTCCATCAGCGTGGCGACGTCGGCGCGATCGGCTTCGGTATCGTTCATTCGGTCCTGTCCTGCGGTTGTTTAGGATCTGATCAGAAGGGCGAGATGCCCACCGCGGCGGCGGCGTTCTCGATCGGCACCGCGAAACCGATGCCGATGAACACGCGCTGCTCCGATGGATTGAGTATGGCGGTGACGATGCCCACGACCTCGCCGCCCGCGGTGACCAGCGGTCCACCCGAATTTCCGGGATTGGCCGCCGCGTCGAACTGGATGAGGTTGGTCAGCAGGCGCTTTCCCTCGGGCGACTGGTATTCGCGGCGCAGCCCCGAGACGATGCCGGACGATGCCGACGGGCCGATGCCGAACGGAAATCCGACCGCGACGACCTCGTCGCCCACCGCCAGGTCGGCGGTCGAGCGCAGCGTCGCCGCCACCAGGTCGTCGGGGATCGTCTTGGCCTGCAGCACCGCCAGATCGTGCTCGGGACGCGTGCCGACCACCGTGGCCTCGGCGATGAGCCCGTCGTAGAACTCCACTTTCACCTTGTCGGCGCCGGCCACGACGTGGAGGTTGGTGAGGATCGTGCCCTTGTCGATGATGACCACGCCGGTGCCGATGCCGAAGCCGCCGCGCGACGCGGGGCTGTTGCCTTCGCCCGGATCCGGCTCGGCGCCCAGCCCGATCACGCGCACCACGGAGGGACGAACCGCCTCGAACGCCTTGCTCGCCACCGACGGAATCTGCGCCGTTTCCAGCGTGTGCAGCACCGCCGCGTCGATGTCCTTCTGGGTGAGCTCGCGCGGCAACGCGCGCGTGCCCATGTAGAGCGCCGCCGCCGTGAACGCCAGCAGCGCGCCCGTGACCAGGATCAGGACGCGCTCGTGGCGCTGCACGCCGCGGCGCAGCCAGCCAGCCGCGTGGGGGCGCCGCGTCCGCGCCGTGCTGCTGGGCGCCGGCAAGCGACGGCGCTTGCGACGACGCCGTGACCGCACCGGCGCTTGCCGGCGCCGCAGGCGGCGGTGCCGGGGCGAGGCGAGGCGGCGAGCGGCTGTAGAGCGCGACCTTCTTCATGAGGGTGACCTCAAGTCTCGAACACGTTCGTTGTCACGCGGTTCCGCCGACGGTCAACCCGTCGATGCGAAGCGTCGGCTGTCCCGACGCCCACCGGAACGCTTTGACCTTCCTTGCCGCAAGTGCCGACCCCGGAGTCGAGCGCCATGTCGTTGCCGATCATGGACACGCGCGTCAGTGCGTCGGGACCATTGCCGATCAGCGTCGCACCTTTGACAGGACGTCCGAGCTTTCCGTTCTCGATCTTCCACGCCTCGGCCGCCGAAAAGACGAACTTGCCGTTGGTGATGTCGACCTGCCCGCCGCCGAAGTTGACCGCGTACAGGCCGCTTTTCACCGATGCGATGATCTCCGCGGGGTCGCGATCGCCGTTCTGCATGATGGTGTTGGTCATGCGCGGCATCGGGATGTGCGCGAAGGATTCGCGGCGGCCGTTGCCGGTGGGAGACACGCCCATCAGGCGCGCATTCATGGTGTCCTGCATGTAGCCCTTGAGGATGCCGTCCTCGATGAGCACCGTGCGCTGCGTCGGATTGCCTTCGTCGTCGATGTTGAGCGAGCCGCGCCGGTCGGGCAGCGTGCCGTCGTCGACCACGGTGACGCCCTTGGCGCCGACGCGCTCGCCGATGCGTCCGGAAAACGCCGACGTTCCCTTGCGGTTGAAGTCGCCCTCGAGCCCGTGGCCGATCGCCTCGTGCAGCAGGATGCCGGGCCATCCGGGGCCCAGGACGACCGTCATCGTGCCCGCGGGCGCATCGTCGGCGTCGAGGTTCTGCAGCGCCTGGTTGACCGCGATATGCGCGTACTCGGCGAGGACCGCATCGGTGAAGTACCGGTAATCGACGCGCCCGCCCCCTCCGCCCATTCCCTGCTCGCGCCGCCCGTCCTGCTCGACGATGACGCTGAGCGAGAGCCTGACCATCGGGCGCACGTCGGCGGCGATCGAGCCCGTCGCTGCGCGCCACGAGGATGGCTTCGTATTCGCCGGCGAGCGATGCCATGACCTGCGTGACCCGCGGATCCAGCGCGCGCGCCATGCCGCTCCAGGCGCTCGAGCAGGCTCACCTTTTGCGCATCCGATCAGCGCCGTCACCGGATCGGCGGGTGCGTACAGCGAGCGGGCTCGCCCGCCGACCTTGGTCACCGGCACGACGTGGTTCTGCCCCTGCCGTCCGATGGCGCGCGTGGCCGTCGCGGCCGCGCTCAGCGCGTCCAGGCTGATGTCGTCGGAATACGCGAACGCGGTCTTCTCGCCGGACACCGCGCGCACGCCGACGCCGCGATCGATCGAGAAGGCGCCCGACTTGACGATGCCCTCCTCGAGGCTCCAGCTTTCAACGCGCGAATACTGGAAATAGAGGTCGGCATAGTCGACGTGACGAACGTGGATATCGGCGAGCACGCGCTCGAGCTGCTGGAATTCGAGCTGCTGCCGGGGCGAGCAAGAGGCCGGTGGCCTGGTCGAGGAGCTTCGGATTGACGGTGGGAATGGCGAGATCGGTCATGGGATGCCTGAGACGAGGGATACGTGCATTGTCGGGCCGCGGGCAGTCTCGCACAAGCGCGGCCGCCGCTGCCGGGGCGGGCCGTCCCGCACCCCGGCGTCAGGCGGAGTCGCGGCGGCGCAACGCCGGCATGACCGGCCGCGGCGCTGCGGCTGCGCTTCCCTGGCCGAGATAGGTCGCGGCGACGCGTGGGTCGACCGCGAGATCCGCGCTCGCCCTTCGATCGCGACCTCGCCGGTTTCGAGCACGTAGCCGTGGTCGGCGATCTGCAGCGCCGCGCGCGCGTTCTGCTCGACCAGCAGGATCGACACGCCGCTCGCCTTGAGCGCGGCGATGATGCTGAAGATCTCCTTCACGATCAGCGGCGCGAGCCCGAGGCTCGGCTCGTCGAGCATGCAGCAGGCGCGGCCGCGCCATCAGCGCGCGGCCCGAGCGCCAGCATCTGCCGCTCGCCGCCCGACAGCGTCGCCGCGAGCTGCGCGCGGCGCTCCGCCAGACGCGGAAAGCGCTGATAGACCTCGTCGCGCGTCGTCGCGATGCGCGCGATCGCCGGCGCGATAGCGCGCGAACGCGCCGAGCTCCAGGTTGTCGGCGACGCTCATCGCGTCCGAACAATTCGCGCCGCTCCGGGACCAGGCAGAGTCCCTGCGCGACGCGCTGCTCGACGCGGCCGTGCGCGCCGCGCGCGGCGCCGAACAGATCGATCGAACCGCGCGACGGCAGCAATCCCATGATCGCCGCCGAGCAGCGTCGTCTTGCCGGCGCCATTGGGACCGATCACGGTGACGATGCGGCCCTCGTCGACGCGTCAGCGACACGCCGTGCACCGCCTCGACCTTGCCGTAGGCGACGTGCAGGTCCGACCTCGAATGCTCGCAGCAGTGCGCGCGCTCGAGTCGGCGCGTCGCGTCAGTCACAACGCCTCCCAGGTACGCCTCGAGCACGGCGGGATTGCGCTGGATATCCGCGGGCAGTCCCTCGGCGAGCTTTTCGCCGAAGTCCATCACCACCAGCCGGTCGGTGAGGCCCATCACGAAATCCATGTCGTGCTCGACCAGCAGCATGGTCATGCCGTCCGCGCGCAGACTGCGCAGCAGCGCCGCGAGCTCGGTGCTTTTCCTGATAACGCAGTCCCGCCGCCGGCTCGTCGAGCAGCAGCAGCATCGGATCGGCGGCGAGCGCGCGCGCGATCTCGACGATGCGCTGCTTGCCCGAGCGGCAGCGAGCCCGCGGGCGCATGCAGCATGTCCGGACAGTCCGACCCGCGCCACCTGCGCGGCGGCTTCGGCGCGCGCCCGGGACTTCCTCGCTCGCGGTCGAGGCGCAGCGCCGCGCGCATCGACGCCGGCGCGTCCGCGCAGGTACGCGCCGAGCGCGACGTTGTCGAGCACCGACATGTCGGGATCAGTCGGACGTGCTGGAAGGTGCGGCCGATGCCGCGGCGCGCGATGTCGAAGGGCTGCAGGCTGCCGATCGGCGCGCCGTCGAACCGGATCTCGCCACGGCGTGAGCGGCAGCGCGCCGCTGATCAGGTTGAACATCGTGCTCTTGCCCGCGCCGTTCGGCCCGATCAGTCCGAGAATTTCGCCGGGGCGCAGCTCGAACGAGAGATCGTTGACCGCGACCAGGCCGCCGAATTGCTTGCGCGCGCGGTCGACGACCAGCAGCGCCTGCGCCGTGTCCGCGCGTGCGCGGCGCGCGGCGGCGCGGAAGCGGCGGCGCCGGCGGCACCGGCGCGGCGACCGTCGCGGGCAGCAGCCGCGCCAGCCACGGCCAGACGCCGTCGCGCGTGCGCTGCAGCAGCACGATCATGAGCACGCCGAACACGACGACCTCGAAGTTGCCCTCGCGGCCGAGCAGATGCGGCAGCGATGTCCTGCAGCACCTGCTTGAGCAGCGTGATGAGCGGTCGCGCCGACGCACCGCGCCCCAGACGCTGCCGGCGCCGCCGACCACCGCCATGAACAGGTACTCGATGCCCTGGTTGATGCCGAAGGGCGTCGGATTGACGAAGCGCTGCAGATGCGCGTACAGCCAGCCCGAGACGCAGGCGAGCAGTGCCGCATAGACGAACACGACGATCTTCGAGCCGTCCCGCGTCGACGCCGAAGGCCTCGGCCATCTCGAGCCCGCCCTTGAGCGCGCGCACCGCCCGGCCGGGACGCGAGTCGAGCAGGTTGTGCGGTCATCCACAGGCTGACCAGCGCGATCGCCCAGATCAGATAGTAGAAGTAGCGCTCGTTGCGCAGTTCGCAGCCCGAACAAGATGAGCGCCGCGATGCCGGTCAGTCCGGTGTGGCCGCCGAGGAACTCGAGATTGCCGAACACGTAGAAAATGCTGATCCCCCACGCGATCGTCGCCAGCGGCAGGTAGTGGCCGCTCATGCGCAGCGTGATGAAGCCGAGAAAGAGCGCGATGAGCGCGGTCATGCGCCACGCCGACGAGCAGGTTGAGCCACGGCGAGATCGCCGGATAATTGATCGAGAGATACGCGGTCGTATAGGCGCCGAGCCGACGAACGCCGCCTGTCCGAACGAGGTCTGCCCGGCGACGCCGGTCAGCAGCACCAGGCCGAGCGTGACGATGCTGTAGAGGCCGATGTAGTTGAGCAGCGTGATCCAGAACGGCGGCGCGAGCGCACGGCGCCGCGAGCACGCCAGCAGCGCGGCCAGCAGCAGGAAACGGCCGGCGCTCCACCGCGCGCTCATTCTTCCTCCTCGTGATGGTGCGTCGTCAGCGAGCGCCACGAGCAGCACCGGGATGATCAGCGTGAAGACGATCACCTCCTTGAACGCGCTCGCCCAGAACGACGAGAACGATTCGAGCAATCCGACCAGCAGCGACCCCGCCGCCGCCAGCGGATAGCTCGACAGGCCGCCGATGATGGCGCCGACGAAGCCCTTCAGGCTGATCAGAAAGCCCGAGTCGTAGTAGATCGTCGTGATCGGCCCGATCAGCACGCCGGAGAACGCGCCGAGCATCGCGGCCAGGGTGAAGGTCAGGCTGCCGGCGAGGTTCGGACTGATGCCGACCAGCCGCGCGCCGATGCGGTTGAGCGCCGTGGCGCGCAGCGCCTTGCCGTAGAGCGTGCGATCGAAGAACAGCCAGAGCGCGCCGATCACCAGCACCGAGAACAGCAGCACCAGCAGGCTCTGCCCGCTGACCGTGACGTCGCCGATGCGAAACGACGCGGTGGTGAACGGCGGCGTGCGCGAGCCCTCGGCGCCGAAGAACCACAGGCCCAGGCCGAGCATCGCGAAGTGCGCGGCCACCGAGACGATCAGCAGCACCAGCACCGACGCTTCGGCCAGCGGCTGGTAGGCGACGCGGTAGAGCAGCGGCCCGAGCGCGGTGACGATCGCGACCGTGCAGCACGATCTGCAGCGGAAACGCGAGGCGCCAGCGGCGCCACGCCCAGACGACGCCGGCGATCGCCAGCGGGAAGCGACGACATACAGGCCGAGCCGGCGCGGCAGCCGATGCCAGGCTTGCTCGCGCGCGGCGGCGACGATCTCCATCGCGCCGGCGACGGCGGCCAGTCCCAGCAGCAGACCGACCGTGCCGGGCGACTTGCCGAGCTGCAGCGCGGCCAGCGTCAGCGTGCCGTAGGTCACGAATTCGCCGGCGGGCACGAAGATGACCCGCGTGACCGTGAAGACGAGCACCAGCGCGAGCGCCAGCAACGCGTAGATCGCGCCGTTGGTGATGCCGTCCTGCGACGAGCAGCAGCGCGATCGAGAGATCCATCGGATGGGTCGTTTCGGCGGCGCACCAGGTGCCAACAAAAAGCCGGCTGCAGCGCGTCGCGCAGCCGGCTCTCGCGCTGAGCGCTCAGTGTCATTTCAGCCAGGACCCACTTGCCGTTGTCGATCTTGACCATCACGCGCGCGCGGTTGTCCATGCCGTTGTGATCGCCGGCGCTGATGTTGAACACGCCATTGCTTCCGGCGACGTCCTTGACGTTTTCCAGCGCGTCGCGCAAGCGCGGCGCGAAACGCCTTGGTGCCCGGCTGGCCCTTCTTCAGCGCCTCGGGAATCGCGCGCTCGCAGCAGCATGTACGCGTCCCACGCGTGGCCGCCGAAGGTCGTCCGCGCTGCCCGGGCCGTATTTGCCCTCGTAGGCTTGTGACGTAATCGGCGGCCGACTTCTTCACCGGATTGCTGTCGGGGAGCTGCTCGTAGACCAGCATCGGGCCGGCCGGAAGCATCGCGCCATTGCCGTCGGCTCCGACCACGCGCAGGAAGTCGGCATTGGCCACGCCGTGCGTCTGGTAGATCTTGCCCTTGTAGCCGCGCGAGATGAGCTCCTTGTGCGGCGTCGCCGCCGGCGTGCCCGAGCCCGCGATCAGCACCGCATCGGGCTGCGCGGCGAGCAGCTTGAGCACCTGACCGGTGACGCTCGGATCGTTGCGGTTGTATTTCTCCTCGGCCACGACCTTGATGCCCGCGGTCTGCGCCGAGCGCTTGATCTCGGTGAGCCAGCTGTCGCCGTAGGCGTCGGCGAAGCCGATGATAGCGCCAGCGTGCTGCACGCCGTTGGCCTTCATGTGACCGCGACCGCGTCGGCCATCAGCGAATCGTTCTGCGGGGTCTTGAACACCCACCGTGGTTTTCGGATCGACGGGGTTGATGATCAGCGCCGACGCCGCCATCGAGATCATCGGGATCTTCGGCCTCGACCACGACATCGCGCATCGCCAGCGAATTCGGCGTCACCGTCGAGCCGATGATGACGTCGACCTTGTCCTCGCTGATCAGCTTGCGCGTGTTCTTCACCGCTTCGGTCGTGTCGGACTTGTCGTCGAGCACGATGAAGTTCACCTTCTGCCCGCCGATGATCGGCGAGCCCAGCATCTCGAACGTGTTCTTCTCCGGGATGCCCGAGCGAGGCCGCAGGACCGGTGGCCGACAGCGTCACTCCGACGTTGATGTCCGCAACTGCGGTGGCGCAGCACAGCAGTGCCGCTGCCGCCAAGAACGCTTTCGATGACTGCATGCCATTCCTCCGGAAGGTAATTTGATTCGGGCGGCTATCGATTGCCCGCCTCGGTGGATCGATCAGGGACGCCTGACCGCGTCGCGAATCTCGCGCAGCAGCACGATGTCCTCCGGCGTCGCCGGCGGCGGCGGCGGCGCGGTTTCACGCAGCCGGTTGATCTGCTTGACCATGATGAAGATGATGAAGGCGAGGATGACGAAATTGAGCGACACCGTGATGAAGTTGCCGTAGGCGAGCAACGGGACGCCGGCCTTGGTGAGCGCTTCGTAGGTCATCGGGCCGGTGTATCCCGCCGGCGGCGCCCCGAGCGGGATGTACCAGTTCGAGAAATCCAGTCCGCCGAAAATACGGCTGACCACCGGCATGATGAGATCCTTGACCAGCGAGTCGACGATCTTGCCGAACGCTGCGCCGATGATGACGCCGACTGCGAGATCGACGACGCTGCCCTTGACCGCGAATTCGCGAAACTCGCTCATGAACGACATATCGGCCCCCTGCTAGCGCAATATCTTCAAGGACTAGACCGCGGCTTCGCCTGACTCGCCGGTGCGGATGCGCACGACCTGCTCGACGTCGGTGACGAAGATCTTGCCGTCGCCGATCTTGCCGGTGCGCGCCGCCTTGACGATCGCTTCGATGGCGCGCTCGACCAGCGCGTCGGCGACGATCACCTCGACCTTCACCTTGGGCAGGAAATCGACGACGTACTCGGCGCCGCGATAGAGCTCGGTGTGGCCCTTCTGGCGACCGAAGCCCTTGACCTCGGTGACGGTCAGCCCGGTCACGCCGATCTCGGAAAGCGCCTCGCGCACCTCGTCGAGCTTGAACGGCTTCACGATCGCTTCGACCTTTTTCATACCGCCTCCGAGGGTTCGCCGATACACCGAGATCTACATCTACGCCGTCCAGCGTCTTCCACTCGTTCCACGCGGACGTGATCGGATAGCGCCAGTCCTTGCCGAAGCCGCGCGGCGTGATTCGGATGCCGACCGCCGCCTGCCGCCGCTTGTACTCGTTGATCTTGATCAGGCGCACGACCTTGGCGCACGTGCTCGCGGGCGAAGTCCGCGCGCGACGATCTGGCTCGGACTCAGGTCGCTCCTCGACGTATGCCTCGAGGATCGCGTCGAGGATCTCGTACGGCGGCAGGCTGTCCTGGTCGGTCTGGTCGGGGCGCAGCTCCGCCGAGGGCGCACGCGTGATGATGCGCTCGGGAATGACGCGTCCGAGGCTGTTGCGGTAGTTGGCACAGGCGATAGACCAGCGTCTTGCTCGATGTCCTTGAGCACGGCGAAGCCGCCCGCCATGTCGCCGTAGAGCGTTGCAGTAGCCGACGGCCATCTCCGACTTGTTGCCGGTGGTGAGCACGATCGAGCCGAACTTGTTGGACAGCGCCATCAGCAGCGTGCCGCGGATGCGTGCCTGGATGTTCTCCTCGGTGGTGTCCTCGGGCAGGCCCGCGAACTCCGCGCGCGAGCGCGTGCTTGAACGCGTCGAAGCATCCGTCGATCGGGATCTCGTCGTAACGCACGCCGAGGATGCCCGCCATCGTGCGCGCGTCCTCGAGGCTGATCGCGGCGTTGTACACCGAAGGCAGCATCACGCGCGCGCACGCGCTCGCGTCCGAGCGCATCGACCGCGACCGCGAGCGTCAGCGCCGAATCGATGCCGCCCGACAAGCCCGAGCAGCACGCCCGGGAAAGCCGTTCTTGCTCGACGTAGTCGCGAACGCCCATGGTGAGCGCCTCGTAGACGTGCGGCTCGAGCCGAGCGTCGAGCTCTCCTCGCACCGGCTTCGGCACAGCGCCGTCGAACTCGGCGAGGGCGATCGTCTCGCGCCACGCCGGCAACTGCTGGACCAGCGTGCCGCCCGCGTCGACGACGAACGATGCGCCGTCGAACACGAGCTCGTCCTGGCCGCCGACGCGATTGACGTAGACGATCGGCAGGCCGGTCTCGCGCGCGCGCGTCGGTGACGATGTCGCGACGCAGCGCCTGCTGGTGCGTGTGGTAGGGCGACCCGTTGGGGACGACGAGCACCTGCGCGCCGGCGTCGCGCGCCATGCGCGCGCGGGCCCGCAAACCACAGGTCCTCGCAGATGACGACGCCGACGCGAACGCCGGCCACGTCGACCACGCAGGCGCTCTCGCCGCGGGCGAAATAGCGCTGCTCGTCGAAGACCGTGTAGTTCGGCAGCATCTGCTTGCGATACACCGCGACCTTGCGGCCGTCGCGCAGCACGGCGACCGCGTTGTAGCGCTTGTCGCCGGCGACCTCGGGAAACCCGACCAGCACGGTCGAGGCCGGTGCTGGCCGGGACGAGCGCATCGAGCGAGCGCGCGCAGGCGTCGAGAAACGCCGGCCGCAGCACCAGGTCCTCGGGCGGATATCCGCACAGCGACAGCTCGGGGGTGACGACGAGATCGGCGCCGGCGCGCCGGCCGGCGGCGATCGCCTGCTCGATGCGCGCGGCGTTGCCGTCGAGATCGCCGACCATCTGGTTGAGCTGGGCGATGGCGATGCGCATGAACGAATTTTATCATGCGCGACGTGCGCAACTTCGCGAGACCGGAAATGTCGAATCGGCTCGATGCGCCTGCCGCGATCGCCTCGCGCGGGCTCTTGCCGCGATCGTTTCATGCACGCGACAATCGGACCGTCAGCCTCGCAATGAAATCCCTTTCGCTTTCGATCACCGACACGCTGCGCGATATTTCCGCGGCAAGCTGGAACGCGCTGGTCGGCGACGATCCCCTGCTCTCGCACGCTTTCCTGCACGCGCTGCACGAGACCGGCTGCGCATCGCCGAAAAGCGGATGGGCGCCGCGCTACCTGATCGCGCAGCGCAGGCGCGGCAGCTTGCCGGGGCGATGCCGCTCTACCTCAAGGCGCACTCCTACGGCGAGTACGTATTCGACTGGGCATGGGCCGACGCCTACCGGCGCCACGGCCGCCGCTACTATCCGAAGCTGCTGGCGGCGATTCCGTTCACGCCGGTCAGCGGGCAGCGCCTGATTGCCGGCGACGCACGCGACTCGCCGCTACCTGCTCGATGCGGCGCGCGCGTTCATGGACGACGAGGGGCTTTCGTCGCTGCATATCCTCTTCCCGCGACACGAGGAAGCGGTGGAATGCGCCGCCGCCGGACTCATGATGCGCAACAGCGTGCAGTTCCACTGGACCAACCCCGGCTACCGCGATTTCGCGGATTTCCTGGCGACCATGAGTCACGGCAAGCGCACCAACATACGCCAGGAGCGGCGCAAGCTGAGCGAGCGCGGCATCCGGTTCACGCGCCTGACCGGCGCGGACATCCGCGGCGAGGACTGGCGATTCTTCTTTCGCTGCTACTCCAACACCTACCGGGAGCACCACTCGACGCCGTACCTCTCGCTGGAATTCTTCGAGCGCATAGGACGCGATGCTGCCGGACAACCTGCTCATGGTGGTCGGCTCGCGCAACGGCGTAGCCGCTGTGCGCCGCGCTCGACGTCTACTCGGGCGACGCGCTGTGGGGCCGCTACTGGGGCACCACGGAATACGTGCCCGGCCTGCACTTCGAGGCGTGCTACTACCAGGCGATCGAGTTCTGCATCGAGCGCGGCATCGGCCGCTTCGAAGGCGGCGCGCAGGGCGTGCACAAGCTCGTCTCGCGGACTGCTCCCCGTGGCGACGCAGTCCGCGCACCTCATCGCCGACCCCGACTTCGCCGAGGCGATCTCGCGCTTTGCCGCCGCCGAGCGCGAGGATGTCGCGCAGACGGTCGACGAGCTCGAGCGGGCGAGCCCGTTTCGACAGGCAAATGCCGCACCGGACGCCGGCATCGATGCCGACGCGGCGGCATGCTAGACTCGATCGCGCCACCGGGACGATCATGAATTCGACGCTGCAGAGCTCGCGCGACGGCGCGATCGCGACGCTCACGCTCAACCGCCCCGCGTCGCTCAACGCGCTCGACCTGGACGATGATCGAGGCGCTGGTCGCGCATACCGCGGCGCTCGCCGCCGACGCGAGCGTGCGCTGCGTGATCATCAATGGCGCGGGCAAGCACTTCATGGCCGGCGGCGACATCCGCATGTTCGCCTCCGAGCTGTCGACGCCGCCGGCGCAGCGCCAAACGCATTTCAGCGCGCATCATCGCCAGAGTGCACGCCGCGATCGAGCAGATTCACCGCATGCCGCAGCCGGTCATCGCCAGCGTGCACGGCGCGGTGGCGGGCTTCGGTTTGTCGCTCATGGGCGCGTGCGACCTCGCGATCGCCGCCGACGACGCCTATTTCACGTCGGCGTATCGACACATCGGCCTGACTCCCGATGGCGGCTCGACGTGGACGCTGCCGAGGCTGGTCGGCGTCAAGAAGGCGATGGAGATCGTCCTGCTCGGCGAGCGTTTCGACGCGCGCGAGGCGATGAGCATCGGATTGGTCAATCGTGTCGTGCCGGCGGCGGAGCTCGCCGCGGCAACGCTGACCATGGCGCGAAGTCTCGCCAGCGGACCCGCGCTCGCCATGGCGAACGGCAAGCGCCTGGTCAATCAATCGATGCAGCGTTCGTTCTCCGCCCAGCTCTCCGACGAAGCCGCGAGCTTCAGCGCATGCGCCTCCCGCGACGATTTCGCCGAAGGCATTCGCGCATTCATGGACAAGCGTCCGCCCAAGTTCGACGCGCAGTAACCCGCGCTGCGCGCGTCGCTGCTGCCTGGCTGAGCTACGCGGGTTGACCCGCACCGGGCCCGTTGCGTCCACCACGGCCACCGCGGCGTCCGCGTCGGCCTCGTCCCTGGCCCTGACCCTGACCTTGTGCCTGTCCTTGGCCATGTCCCTGGCCTTGACCATGTCCCTGCCCACCTCCCGGCCCGCGAGCTGCGGAGCCGTTGCCGGGCCCGCGCGCGCCGGCAGGCCCGCGCACGTGCGCGGCGTGGGGCGCGCGCGGCGCATGCGGCGACTGGGGCGAGTGCGGCTGCTTCGGCGCATGGCCGCGTCCGCGCGGCGTGCCCTGCGGTTGTCCCTGCGGCTGGCCATGCTTCGGCTTGCGCGGCGGGCGGCCTCCCGGTTGCTTTGCGGCAGGCTGCTGGTGCACGGGCGGCGCGCGATTGCCGTCGACCTCGTCGAGCTCGTCGTCGTGCAGCTCTGCGGGAATGCCATAGGTTCCGCGATTGCCGTCGACTTCCGAAACGGCTTCGGATTCCATCGCGAAATTGGGCTGCGCGTCGGGATCGACCATGGAATCGCGCTCGTCGTTACGCCCTGCATCGCCGCCGTCGAGCGACGGAAGGCCGGCGGCCTTGAGCAGCGCGTTCAGGTCGGCGCGCTCGAGCTCCGCGGTCTGTCCACGCTTGAGCTGCGGCGGCAGCGAGATGATGCCGTAGCGCGTGCGCGTGAGGCGGCTCACCATCACGCCCGAGCGCTTCGAACAGGCGCCGCACCTCGCGGTTGCGGCCTTCGGGAAGCGTGACCTTGTACCAGTGATTGGTGCCCTCGCCGCCGCCATCGGCGAGCGTGAGCACGTTGGCCGGACCGTCCTCGAGCTGCGACGCCCTGAGCAGCGCGGCTTCCTGCTCGGGCGTGAGCTTGCCGACGATGCGCACCGCGTACTCGCGCTCGACCTCGTAGCGCGGATGCATCAGCCGGTTGGCGAGCTCGCCCGAGGTCGTGAACATCAGCAGCCCCTCGCTATTGAAGTCGAGCCTGCCTACGGCGATCCACTTGGCGTGACCGAGCTTGCGGCAGCTTGTCGAAGACGGTGGGACGTCCCTCCGGATCGCTGCGGCTGACGATCTCGCCCGCTGGCTTGTGATAGACCAGCACGCGCACGCGCGGCGGCGCAAAGCGCAGACGCACCAGCTCGCCGTTGATGCGCACCTGATCCTCGGGACCGACCTTCTGGCCGACCTCCGCCGGCAGCCGGTTGATCGTGATGCGCCCGGCGATGATCAGCTCCTCGAGGCCGCGCAGCGATCCGTAGCCGCACTGCGCCAGCACCTTGTGCAGGCGTTGCGGCTCGGTGAAGACCGGCTCAGTGGAGCGTCGAGGCTTGTTCGGTGATTCCGGTCGTCCGTCCGACGCGGCTGATGCATCGCCGTCGGATTCGGTTGCCGGTGTGTCGACGAGTGGGCTCGCGAGCGCGAGTTCGACCTCGGCGGCCTTTGCGGGGGCATCGGGTAACTCCAGGAGGTGGGAAGTATCAAGGTCCGCGAGAGGCGGAAGCTCGGCCAGCGAACGCAGGCCCAGATCGTCGAGAAACTGCCGGGTGGTGGCATAGAGCGCGGGATGGCCGGGCGTTTCGCGATGCCCGACAACCTCGATCCATTGCCGATCCTCCAGCGTTTTGACGATGTTGGTGGAAACCGACACGCCGCGGATGGCTTCGATGTCTCCGCGCGTGACGGGTTGTTGATACGCGACGATGGCGATGGTCTCCATCACCGCGCGCGAATAGCGCGGCGGCTTTTCCGGCGACAGGCGATCCAGGAACGGCTGGATCTCGGCGCGCGCCTGGAAGCGCCAGCCGCTGGCGACCTGCGCGAGCTCGACGCTGCGTCCGCTCCACGCGGTGCGCAGCTCGTCGAGCAGCTTGCGCACCGTCGTCGGCGTCGAGCGGCGGATCGAACAGCTTCGAAAGCTGCGCGACCGACACCGGCTCGCCGGCGATCAGCAGCGCCGCCTCGAGGACATGCGTGATCTTGCTCAGGTCTTCGCTCATCGACGGTTTATTCGTCCGGCTGCAGCGCAAACGCCGGATCGCCCCTGCGTTGCACGTAGATCGGCGCGAACGGCGCCGCCTGCGTGACATCGATCAATTGTTCTCGCGCGAGCTCGAGGACCGCCAGAAACGTGACGACCAGCCGTGGCACGTCGATGTCGGCTTCGAAAAGCGCGGTGAACTCGACAAAGCGTCCCGGCTCGAGCAGTTTGAGCAGCCGGCTCATCTGGCTGCGCACCGACAATTGCTCGCGCGTAACCAGATGATGGCGGTTGCCGCGCGCGCGCGCAACCAGTCCCGCCCAGGCGGTCTTCAGATCCTCCGGACGGACCTCGGGCAGGCGGGTCTCGGCGACCCGCTCGAACCAGACGCGCACCAGCGCGAAGTCGCGCTCGGCCAGCGGCAGGTCGTCGATCGCCCGCGCGGCCGCCTTCATGCGCTCGTACTCGAGCAGCCTGCCGCACCAGCTCGGCGCGCGGGTCCTCGACCTCGGCGCCGGCCAGCGCCGGCGGCTTGGGCAGCAGCAGCCGCGACTTGATCTCGATGAGCACCGCCGCCATCAGCAGATATTCGGCGGCGAGCTCGAGCTGCGTGCGGCGCATCATCTCGACGTAGCCCAGGTACTGGCGGGTCAGTTCCGCCATGGGAATGTCGAGCACGTTCACATTCTGCTTGCGGATGAGGTAGAGCAGCAGGTCGAGCGGCCCTTCGAAGCTCTCGAGAAAGACCTCGAGCGCCTCCGGCGGAATGTAGAGATCCTGCGGCATCTCCAGCATCGGCTCGCCGTAGACCTTGGCGACCGGCGCGCCGGCCGCCTGCGCGAGGTCGATCGGCTCGCGAATGCTGTCGAGCGCTCATGAGGCTGCTCACGTGTATACGACAACCCCATCGCTTCGCGCACGTCGCGCATCGTCTCCTCGGCGAGCTTGCGCGCCTTCTCGCAGCCGTCGGCGACGATGGCGCGCACCAGCGACGGGTCGTCGAGATACTTCTGCGCGCGCTCGTGGATAGGCTGCTGCTCGGCGATGATCGCGTCGATCACCGGCTGCTTGCACTCGAGGCATCCGATGCCGGCGGTCGTGCAGCCCTTTTGCACCCAGTCGCGCGTCGCCTGGTCGGAGTAGATCTGATGCAGCGGCCAGACCGGGCAGTTCGCCGGATTGCCGGGGTCGGAGCGGCGCACCCGCGCCGGATCGGTCTGCATGGTGCGGATCTTCTGGGTGATGACCGCGGGATCGTCGCGAAGCAGGATCGCATTGCCGTACGACTTGGACATTTTCTGGCCATCCAGGCCGGGCACCTTGGGCGTCTCGGTCAATAACGGCTGCGGCTCCGGCAGGATGACGCGGCGCGAGCCCTCGAGATAGCCGAACAGGCGCTCGCGGTCGCCGAGCGCGAGGTTCTGCGCGTCGTCGAGCATGTCGCGCGCCGCCTGCAGCGCGGCTTCGTCGCCCTGCTCCTGGAACGCGGTGCGCAGCTGGTCGTAGCGCTTGGCGCGCTGGCTGCCGAGCTTCTTGATCGCGACCTTGGCCTTGTCCTCGAAATCGGGCTCGCGGCCGTAGATGTGGTTGAAGCGGCGCGCGAGCTCGCGGACGAGCTCGAGATGCGACACCTGGTCCTCGCCGACCGGCACCATGTTGGCGCGGTAGATCAGGATGTCGGCGGCCTGCATCACCGGGTAGCCGAGAAAGCCGTACGTGGTCAGGTCGCGGTCGGAGAGCTTTTCCTGCTGGTCCTTGTACGTCGGCACGCGCTCGAGCCAGCCCACCGGCGCGATCATGCCGAGCAGCAACGTCGAGCTCGGCGTGCTCGATCACGCGCGACTGGATGAAGATCGTCGCGCGCGATCGGGTTGATGCCCACCGCCAGCCAGTCGATGAACATCTCCTGCACGCTGTCCTCGATGCGCTCGGGCGTTTCGTAGTGCGTCGTCAGCGCGTGCCAGTCGGCGGCGAAGTACAGGCACTCGTACTCCTCCTGGAGCCGCACCCAGTTCTTGAGCGCGCCGTGATAGTGACCGATGTGCATCCGGCCGGTCGGGCGCATGCCCGACAACACGCGATCAGCGAACATCAGCGTCGAAGGGCCGTCCGAGCCGCTGATCCGCCCCTAGAAGCAGCGAGCGCAGCAGCTGCGGCGAGCCGGCAGACCAGCGATCAAGCACGTCGGCGAGCATCAGCCGATCGCAGCGACGCTCGGTCGCGAGCGAGCAGAAGAATGACCAGCATGAAACCGTAAGGCTCCGTTTTCGCATAACCCGCCGCCATCGACCGCGGCAAAAGGCTCACCGCGATGCGCCCGCCGTCGAGCGGCAGGATCGGCAACAGGTTGAGCGCCATCAGCATCAAATTGATCTGAACACCCGCGCTCGCCATCTCCTCGAGCCCATCGCTGCCCAGCGCGCTGCCGGGAAGCGCGGCGCGCAGGAGCAGCGCCCAGCCGAGCGCCATGACGAAATTGATCGCCGGTCCCGCTCCCGCCACCCAGAACATGTCGCGCTTCGGATTTCGCAGGTTCGCGAAATTCACCGGCACCGGCTTGGCCCAGCCGAACAGGAACAGCGGCAGCATGGGTCAGCGCCGATAGCACGATCAGCGCGCCAGGAACCGCAATGGTCCCGACGGGATCGATGTGCTTGATCGGGTTGAGCGTCACGCGCCCGAGCATCCATGCGGTCTGGTCGCCGAACATCCGTGCGACGTAGCCGTGGGCCGCCTCGTGCAATGTGATCGCAAAGACCACCGGCACTGCCCAGAGCACGATGGTCTGAACTAAATCCATTTAGCCTGCCATTCTACCAGTTGAGGGGTGCCGATGCTCGTGCCCACGCCGGCGCCGTACCGGATCACGTCTGCGGGCGCGTCCAGGCCGAGCCGCGCCGGGTCGCCGCGGCCCAGGCGGACGACCGCCGGCGGCGACACCGCGAGATCGACCACCGTGGTCGGCTCGCGGTGGCACGCGCCGCTGTCGATGATCAGCTCGAGCGCGTGGTTGTAGCGATCGCGAATCGCCTCCGGATCGTTCATCGGCTCGGTCTCGCCGGCCGGAATCAGCGTCGACGAAAGCAGCGGCTCGGCGAGCTCTTCGAGCAGCGCCTGCGCCACCGCGTGGTCGGGGACGCGCACGCCGATGGTGCTGCGCCTGCGGATGCTTGAGGCGGCGCGGCACCTCGCGCGTCGCCGGCAGCAGGAAGGTGTAGCTGCCCGGGACGCCGAGCTTGACGATGCGGAATTGCCAGTTGTCGAGCATGCGCGTAGCGTCCGATTTCCGCGAGGTCGCGACACATCAGCGTCAGGTGGTGCTTGTCGTCGACGCCGCGCAGGTCGCGGATGCGTTGGACCGCTGCCGCATCGCCGACGTGGCAGCCGAGCGCGTAGCTCGAGTCGGTGGGATAGGCGATCACGCCGCCGGCCCGCACGATGCCCGCGGCGCCCGCGACCAGCCGGTGCTGGGGGTTGAGCGGGTGAATGGAAAAGAACTGGGCCATGGGCAGGTGCTTGGGTGGAATCCGTCAGGTTCGTTATATAATGGGCGCTAATTCTAACGCATTGGTTATATCAACGCTGTGAACCTGCAACAGCTGCGCTATCTCTGCGCCGTCGTCGATCATGGACTGAACGTTTCGGTGGCGGCCGAGGCGCTTTTCACCTCCCAGCCGGGCATCAGCAAGCAGATCCGCCAGCTCGAGGACGAGCTCGGCGTGCCGATTTTCGTGCGCCAGGGCAAACGGCTCGCGGCGCTGACTGCGGGTGGCGAGGTCATCGTCGCCACGGCGCGACGAGCGCTGCAGGAGCTCAACAATCTCAAGAGCGTCGGCGCGGAATTCAAGACCGAGGACACCGGAACGCTGTCGATCGCGACCACGCACACGCAGGCGCGCTACGTGCTGCCGCGCGTGCTCACGCAATTCTCGGAGCGCTATCCGAAGGTTCGGCTGCTCCTGCACCAGGGCAATCCCTTGCAGGTGGCGCAACAGACGGCGCGCTCCGAAGTCGACGTCGGCATCGCCACCGAGGCGCTGTCGGACTTCAACGAGCTGGTGACGCTGCCCTGCTACACATGGAACCGCTGCGTCATCGTTCCCAAGGGACATCCCTCTCAAGCGCTCGGGGACGCTCACGCTCGAGGCGCTGGCGCGCTATCCCATCGTCACCTACGACTTCAGCTTCACCGGCCGCTCGGCGATCAACGCGGCGTTCGCGGCCAAGGGTCTTTCACCGAACGTCGTGCTCACCGCGCTCGATGCCGACGTGATCAAGACGTATGTCGGATCCGGTTTTGGCGTCGGCATCGTCGCTCAGATGGCGTGGGATCGAGGCGCGCGACACGCAATTCGACAAGATCGAGGCAGCGCATCTGTTCGCCGCCAGCACGACGCGCCTGGCGTTGCGCCGCGGCGTGTACCTGCGCGGCTTCGTCTACGACTTCATCAAGCTGTTCGCGCCGCAGTTCGATCGTGCGACCGTCGAAGCCGCGCTGCGTGGCGAGGCGGAAGACTATGAGCTGTGAGCGCGCGGGCAGCGATGCCGGGTCCACGATGACCGGCGCGGCGGCACGCACGTGGCCGCTCGCGGTCCTGCTCGCGGCGCTCGCCATGCTCGGACCGCTCAGCGTCGACGCCTATCTGCCGGCGTTTCACGCCATCGGCACCGAACTCGGCGTGCCGCAGATCGCGGTGCAGCAGTCGCTGTCGATCTACCTGTTTTTCTACGCCTTCATGATGCTCTGGCATGGCGCCCTCGCCGACGCGCTCGGCCGGCGCACGGTGGTGCTCGCGAGCCTCGTCATGTTCGCCATCACCTCGCTTGGATGCGCGATCGCGGGCAACATCGAGACGCTGTGGTTGTTTCGTGCGCTGCAGGGCGTGTGCTCCGGCGCGGGCATGGTCGTCGGCCGCGCCATCATCCGCGACAAGTTCCACGGTGCCGATGCGCAACGCTTGATGTCGCAGATCACGCTCTTCTTCGGGATCGCGCCCGCGCTCGCGCCGGTCATGGGTGGCGTGCTGCTCAACACGCTCGGGTGGCGCTCCATTTTCTGGGCGATGCTCGTGTGCACGATGCTGCTGCTCGCATGGTCGTGGCGCTGGCTCGCCGGAGACGCTTCCCGTAGGAGCACGCCAGTCGCTGGTGCCACGGCGCCTGTGGCGTAACTACGCGAGCGTCCTGCGCCACAAGGAATTCCTCATGCTCGCCATCGTGCCGGCGCTCAACTTCGCCGGCTTTTTCATCTACATCGCCAGCGCGCCGGCGTTCCTCATCGACCTCCTGGGCATCTCGAGCTACGGCTTCGCGTGGCTGTTCGTGCCGATGATCGGCGGCATCATGATCGGCGCGGCGATCTCGGGGCGGCTCGCGGGGAGAATGACCGCGCAGCGCACCGTACGCCTCGGCTACATCATCATGTTCAGCGGGGTCGCCATGGACCTGCTCGTGGCCTGGTTCGTCGCGCCCGCGGTACCATGGCATGTGCTCCCGATCATGATATTCACCTCAGGCAGTGCGCTCATCACTCCGACCCTGATGCTGCTGCTGCTCGACCTCTTCCCCACCATGCGCGGCATGGCGTCGTCTCTGCAGGGATTCTTTCACTTCGCGCTCGCCGCCGTCGTCGCCGGAACGATCTCGCCATTCCTCGCCACGTCGCTGCATGGTCTCGCCCTCGGCATGGGTGCGTTCTCGCTGGCGAGCCTGACGCTGTGGACGGTCTACCTGCGATACATGCGCCGGCGTCCGGCCGTGGGAGCGGCGTGATCACGTCGCTCAGACGATGGCTGCCGCTCTTTCTGGCGGCGCTGCTGCTTGGTCCCGCAACCGGCGCGTGCTCGGCTGCCGAGTTGTCCACGGTGGAGCTCCGGATCGGCGGTCACAAGCTCGTCGCCGAGGTGGCCGCGACGCCGGACACGCGCACCGTCGGCTTGATGCACCGCTTCAGCCTGCGACCCGATCACGGGATGCTGTTCGTATTCGACGTCCCGCAGCCGCTCGGATTCTGGATGCGCAACACGCACGTGCCGCTGTCGATCGCCTTCGTCGGCGCCGATGGGCGCATCCTCAACATCGAGGACATGGCGCCGCGCACCGACGACACGCATCCTTCGCGCGGTCTTGCGCTCTACGCCGTCGAGATGAAAAAGGGCTGGTTCGCCGAGCGCGGCATCAAGGCTGGCGATCGCGTCGACGGTCTCGAAAAGGCGCCGAAGGCGAGGGATTGATCCGGCGCGGCGGGTGCGCGCCAGCAACCGCTGGCCTAGCGCCAGCGCGGCGCCTTTTGCAGCATCGAGGCGACGGTGCGTCCCATCGATGTGCCGAACTTGCGCGCGATGCGGTCGCTCAACGACTCCTGTTGCGTGAAATCGACGACGTCCTCGGCCTTGATCACGTCGCGCGCGACGGAGTCGACGCTGCCGAGCGCATCGGCGAGGCCGAGCTCGATGCTTCGCTGTCCCGACCAGACGAGCCCGGAGAACAGCTCGGGCGAATCCTTGAGCCGGTCGCCGCGTCCCTGCTTCACCGCGGCAATGAACTGCGCGTGGATCTCGTCGAGCATTTTCTGAGCGTATTCGCGCTGCTTCGGAACCACCGGCTCGAACGGATCGAGGAAGTCCTTGTTCTCCCCCGCGATGATCGCCCGCCTCTCGACGCCGAGCTTTTCCATCGCGCCGACGAAGCCGAAGCCGTCCATGATCACGCCGATCGAGCCCACCAGGCTCGCCTTGTCGACGTAGATGCGGTCGGTCGCCACCGCGACGTAGTAAGCGCCCGACGCGCAGATCTCCTCGACGACCGCGTAGATCGGCGTATCGGGATGCGACGCCCGCAGGCGGCGGATTTCGTCGTTGATCTCGCCCGCCTGCACGGGGCTGCCCCCCGGGCTGTCGATCCTGAGCACCACGCCCTGCGTGCCCTTGTCCTTGAACGCGGCCTGCAGGCCCGCGATCACGTTCTCGGCGCTGGCGCGCCCGTCGCTGTCGAGCTCGCCGCGCAGCTCGACCATGGCGGTGCACTTGTCGAGGCAGACGCGATCGGTCGCGGCGCCCGACGCGAGCAGCAGGAACAGCGCGAAGCCGACCAGCGCGAGGGTGAGCAGCTTGAAAAAGATGCCCCACCGGCGCGCGCGCTGCTGCTCGAGCAGGCCCTCGGTCGCGAGCCGCTCGATGACGCTGCGTTCCCAGTTTTCTTCGGCCATTCATTCACCAGCGCAGAGGACGTTGCCGTCGTGCTCGTCGACGGCGACGGTCGCCAGCTTTTTCCACGGCAGGGACCGGCGACGCAAAGCCCGCGTGTCGGGTTCGTAGAGCGCGCCGTGGCTGGCACAGACCAAGTATAGCTTGCCCGGCTCGAAGAATTCGCCGCGCTCCCAGTCGAGCTCGCTCGACTCGTGGCGGCACTCGTTGACGTAGGCGTGCACGCGCACCGCGAAAGCGGATCGCGAACGCGGGCAGCATCGCGCCGCCGCGCTCGACGGTGAAGCGCAGGCCCGGGCCGCGCGTCCGCGAGCGCGCTGCTGCGGCCGATCACGCGTGCTGCGTCAGCCATTGGCGCAGCTCGGTCACCGAGTGCACGGTGGCGAGGGGCGACATGTCGGCGAGCCCGTCCGGCGCGTGCGCGCCGTAGGCGACCGCGAGCGACGCCGCGCCGGCATTGCGCGCGAGCTCCAGGTCGTGCGTCGTGTCGCCGATCATGAGCGTCGCCTCGGGCCCGACGTCGGCCTGCTCCATCAGCGACAGCAGCATGTCGGGGTGCGGCTTGGGATGCCCTCGTCGGCGCAGCGCGACACGCCGAAGTGATGCGCGATCCCGTGCTGGGCGAGCACGCGGTCGAGCCCGCGCCGCGATTTTCCGGTTGCGATGCCGAGCATGAATCCGCGCGCCGACAGTTCGGGGAGCATCTCGCGAACGCCGTCGAAGAGCGGAATGCCGGCGTCGCCCACCATGTAATGCGAGCCGAAGCGCTCGGCGAATCGCCCGTGCTCGCGCTCGTCGAGCGTCGGCGCGAGATAGCGGATCGAGTCGCGATGGCCGAGGCCGATGACGTGCTTCGCCGCGACATCGTCCGGCACCGGCAGCCCCATCTCGCGGCAGGTCTGCTGCAGCGCGCCGGCGATCAGCGCCGTCGAATCGGCGAGCGTCCCGTCCCAGTCGAAGGCGAGCAGGCGAAAACGCCGCGGCGGACTAGGCATCGGCGTCGGCTCGCGGCTGCAACGCTCGCAGCCGCGCAGGAACTGCGCGAGGTCCCGCGGCAGCGGTGACTCGAGCGTCAGCCGTCGCGCTTCGAGCGGATGCGCGAGCTCGAGACGCTCGGCGTGCAGGAACATCCGCTTCAGGCCCTCGCGGGCGAGCGCCTTGTTCCACGCGAAGTCGCCGTACTTGTCGTCACCGGCCAGCGGAAAGCCCAGGTGCGTGAGATGGACGCGGATCTGGTGCGTGCGGCCGGTGAGCAGCTGCGCTTCGAGCAGGCTGACCGGCGGCTCGGCGTCGCGCCATACCTGCCGGCGCGTGAAGACCGTCCGCGCGTGCTGCCCGAGCCCGTGCTCGACGCGCACGCGACGCTCGCCCTCGCTGGTGAGAAAGCGCGTCAGCGGCAGCTCGACGCTGCGCTTGGCATCGCGCCACTTGCCCCTGCACCAGCACCGCGTAGCGCTTGTCGACCCGTCCCTCGCGCATCGCCTCGTGCAGCGCGACCAGCGCGCTTCGCTTTTTCGCCACCAGCAGCACGCCCGACGTGTCGCGGTCCAGGCGGTGCACGAGCTCGAGAAAGCGTGCGTCCGGGCGCGACGCGCGCAGCTGCTCGATCACACCGAAGGCGACTCCGCTGCCGCCGTGCACCGCCAGCCCGGCCGGCTTGTCGATCGCGAGCAGCGCGTCGTCCTCGTAGAGGACGGCGGCGGCGAGCGGGCGCGCGACCGCCTTGGGTGGCGTCGCGGCGATGCGGATCGGAGGAATGCGGAGCTCGTCGCCGAGCATCGAGCCTGGTGTCGGGCTTGACCCGCTTGCGGTTGACGCGGACCTCGCCGCTGCGAAGGATGCGATAGATGTGGCTTTTGGGGACGCCCTTGAGCATCCGCAGCAGAAAGTTGTCGACGCGCTGACCCACGCCCGCCTCCCCGACTGCAAGGCGGTTGACAGCATCCTTGCTTAAATCGTTCATTTCCTTATAATTGTCGGTGGCAGCAACGTGTGGCAGGCCCGGACCAGCGAAGCAAACAGGCTTCCGCGTCCACAACCAGCGGCGACCCCGAGATGGCGGCGCCAAACCCACCCGCTGGCCCCGAATCCGGGGCACATTGGTTAATTCGACTCACCCTCTCGGGCGCTGCGACCCGGAAAAGTAGCGATGTTAATGGAAGAGCGCAGTCTACGCACCGGCGTGAGAGCCGGATGAAGCGAACACGACGCGCGGCGTAACGCAAACAACGCAACGATTTCTGCATGCGGCTGCGAACCGGCGAAACCAGACTGACCGCCAGGAAGCGCAGTCGCCAGACCGTTTGAGCGACAAAGCGAAGAACATCAACCACGCTCCGAGACAGGCAGGCACGACGTGCCGCCCTAGAACGATGCCCCAAACCCGCATCCATCCTCTCGATTCCCGGCCGCTCGCGCGCCCGGTGTGGCCTCGTTCGCCTTCGCAGCCCTCGCCCGCCGCCCGCTAAGCCGGCGCCCGCGAGGGCGTCCTTCGCTTCACCCGCTGCACGCCCGTAGCCGACCTGGCGCCGGGGAATCATCAATGAAACGCATGCTGTTCAACGCGACCCAGGCGGAAGAGCTCCGGGTCGCCATCGTCGACGGCCAGAAGCTGATCGACCTCGACATCGAGTCCGCAGGCAAAGAGCAACGCAAGAGCAACATCTACAAGGCAGTCATCACCCGCGTCGAGCCCTCCCTCGAAGCGTGCTTCGTCGACTACGGCGCCGAGCGCCACGGCTTCCTGCCGTTCAAGGAAATCGCCGCGCGAGTACCTGCGCGACGGCGAAGGCGGCCGCGGCCAGCGACCAGCTCAAGGAAGGCCAGGAGCTCATCGTCCAGGTCGACAAGGACGAGCGCGGCAACAAGGGCGCGGCGCTGACCACCTACATCTCGCTCGCCGGCCGCTACCTGGTGCTGATGCCGAACAACCCGCGCGGCGGCGGCGTCTCGCGCCGCATCGAGGGCGAGGACCGCAACGAGCTGCGCGACATGATGGACCAGCTCGAAGTGCCGGAAGGCATGAGCGTCATCGCGCGCACCGCCGGCATCGGCCGCTCGCTCGAGGAGCTGCAGTGGGACCTGAACTACCTGCTGCAGCTCTGGCAGGCCGTCGACGGCGCCGCGCAGAGCGCAGTCGGGCGCGTTCCTGATCTACCTCGAGTCGAGCCTCGTGATCCGCGCCATCCGCGACTACTTCCAGCCCGACATCGGCGAGATCCTGATCGACACCGAGGCGATCTACGAGCAGGCGCAGCAGTTCATGAGCCACGTGATGCCGGCCAACGGTCAACCGCGTCAAGCTCTACCACGACGACGTGCCGCTGTTCTCGCGCTTCCAGATCGAGCACCAGATCGAGACCGCCTACGCGCGGCAGGTGCCGCTGCCCGCGGGCGGCGCGATCGTCATCGACCACACCGAGGCGCTGGTCTCGGTCGACGTGAATTCGGCGCGCGCCACCAAGGCGGGCGACATCGAGACGACCGCGTTCAACACCAACCTCGAAGCCGCCGACGAAATCGCGCGCCAGCTGCGCCTGCGCGACCTGGGCGGCCTCATCGTCATCGACTTCATCGACATGGAGAGCGCCAAGAACCAGCGCGAAGTCGAGAACCGCCTGAGGGACGCGCTGCAAGCTACGACCGCGCCCGCGTGCAGATCGGCAAGATCTCGCGCTTCGGCCTGATGGAGCTCTCGCGCCAGCGCCTGCGCCCTGCGCTCGCCGAGACGGCGCACATCCCCTGCCCGCGCTGCCACGGCATCGGGCACATCCGCGGCACCGAATCGACCGCGCTGCACGTCCTGCGCATCCTGCAGGAAGAGGCGATGAAGGACAACACCGCGCAGATCGTCGCGCAGGTGCCGGTCGACGTCGCGACCTTCCTGCTCAACGAGAAGCGCGCCGAGAGTGCACACGATCGAGGCGCGCTTCAAGGTCAACGTGCTGCTGGTGCCGAACACGCACCTCGAAACGCCGAACTACAAGGTCGAGCGCCTGCGCCACGACGACCTGAACCAGGCCGAGCCGCTGCCGCGAGCTTCGACATGGTCGAGCGTCCGAGTCGACGTCGATCCGGTGCGCCAGCGCAAGGAAGAAGCGACGCGAGCCGCGTCAGGAAGCCGTGGTCAAGGGCATCACGCCGGCGCAGCCGGCACCGATGCCGGTCGAGCACGCGCCGCAGCGTCGGCGCCGCCGAGAGAAGAAAACTGGCTTGACAAGGTACTCGGCTGGTTCCGCGCCAAGCCGGCGAAACCTGCGGCGGCACCCGTGCGCTCGGAAACGAGCTGAGGCGGCGCGCGATGCGCGCGGCCGCGGTCGCGGCAACGAACGCGATCGCCCACGCGGCGAAGGTGGCCGCCAGGACCGCCAGCGTCAACGCGAAGGGCGTGAGGGTCAACGCGAGGGCCAGCGCGAAGGCGCGCCGGGCCGAGGCGGACAGCGCGGCCAGTCGCAGCAGCGACGCGACGAGAAGCGCGATGCGTCACGCGGCGAGCCGCGCGAGGCAAGGCGCGACGGCCAGCGCGATGCTCAGCGCGAAGGACAGCGCGACAGCGCAGCGCAGACGCTCAGCGCGACCCGCAAAAGCAGCGCCCGCCGCGCGAACCCCGCGAGGCCCGCGAGCCGCGCTCCACGCCGGATGCTAACGCTCCCGCGACGGCGATCCCCGCCATCAACCAGGGGCAGCCGATCGCACGCGAAGGCGAGCAAGGCGAAGGCGGTCGGCGTCGTCGCGACCGGCGTCGCGGTGGACGCGATCGTGGCGAGCGCACCGACGCCGCGCCGGGCGAGCGTCACGAGCCGCGCGAGCCACGTGGCCGCGCGAGCCGCGTGAGCCGCGCGCTCCCCGCGAGCCGCGCGCCGAACAGGCGTCGCCGCCCGCAGCGAGGGAGGAGCGGGACTCGCAACCGCCGGCGCACGACGCGCACATCGGGCACGAGTCGCCAGAGTCCTTCGACCAGCCCTATTCGGCGCAGACCCATGCCCATGACGCGCGCGCCGACGCAGCTGCTCACGACGAGCATGCGTCACGATCACGACCGCACTACCACGTCGATGTCGTGCCAGCGATCGACGATACGATTCCCAACGCGTGGGTCCCCGTCGCCGCGGCGCGCACCTTTACGGCGCCGATCGAGGCTTCGCCCGCGAGCAACGTATCGTCCGAGACGCAGCCAGCGCCACAGCCGGAACGCGCTGTTGCCGCTGCTGCCCGCGAGAGCGCCCGAGCCGATCGAAGTACCGAAGGTGTCGATGGAGCTGCCACCCGACTCGGGACTGGTACTGGTGGAGACGGCGCGCGAGCGCGCCGCCGCCATCGCGACGAGCAGGAGTCCGAGCAGCCTCGTCAGCGCCGGCAACGCCCGCCTCGCCACAGCTTCCCGACGAACCGTTGCAGCTGGTGGAAACGCACAAGGAGCCGCCTGCTGCCTGACAGGATGGCTCAGTTCTCAGGGGAAATGGGACCATCTTCCCCTGAGACTGGGACGCACGATCGCTATCGGCTTGCGCCGACCGGCATCGCGGTCATGTGTGAACCGAGGACGCGCGCCAGATTGCCCAGGATTTCATACATCGCGAAGTAGCTCGTGCGCAAGCCGCTGACACTCGGCACAAAATCGGACGAAGATGTGGGCTCGGTGTTGGGCAATTCCGTGGCGGCTGGAATCGTCTCGATGCCGGCCGCCGCAAATTCCGCCTGGGCGCGGAGCATATCGAAGCTATGTGCCACGAGCACGACGCGATGGATCCCCGCGCTTTGAAGTATGGGCGCCGTATACCGCGCATTCTCATGCGTCGTTAGTGATCGATCCTCGACCCAGCGCACGCCGACGCCGAATTCGAGCTCGAGCGCTGCACGCATCAGCCTCGCCTCGGGCGCCCCGGATACCAGAATTGGCAAATTCGTCTGCCGCGCAATTCGAGCGCCGTAGCGTACGCGCTCGAGCGTGAGTTCGCCGAGCGCGTCACCGCCGTACTCCGGCGCGTTGTGCCGGATTCCGCCCCCGAGAATGACCACCGCCTGTGCATCCTTGGCGTGCGCCCTGTCGAACGGCAGCGGGGTATGGAGCAGCCCGAGAAGCAATTCGCCAACGACTGGAAGCGAGAGCAGAAGCAACGACAGCACACCAGTCCACGCCAAGGTGATGCCACTGCGTGGGAAGCGCCGGCGGATGGCCAGACCCGCCATCGCAATCAGCAGTGGACCCGTCGGCGGCAGGACGAGCGCTTTGACGATGGCCTTCAGCCAGAGCGAATCCATCAGCAGCCTACTATGACGACTGCCCCGCTGCGCCGGTGCCGCAGTGACCGCCTGTGCGTGCCCGCACAGCTCAGCGGGCCTTCTTCAGCAGATCCTGCAGGTGGCTCGACGGGACGGCGTAGGTGATGCCACTGGGCTCTGTGAGGACCGCTTCCTTGGTTCCCTTGACGAAGACCATGTTCACTACGCCCAATACTTCACCGGTTTCGGGATCATACATGGGACTGCCGCTGCTTCCAGGGTAGGCGGTCGCATCGAGTTGATAGACTGGAAACGTCCCGCTGCTCAGGCGTCGAATGGTGCGCGCATCGAGGTCTCCTGCCTTCATTTGCGGAATAGCAATCGGCGTCACGGCAGAAATGATCCCACGATGCGTCGCCGGATAGGGACCGAGCACGGCGCCGATCGGGTACCCGGTGAACAGGATCTCCTGCCCCTCCCTGACATTGCCTCCCTCGCGCACCTTCAGCGCAGGTAGCGGTGCGCCTGAGATCGCAAGCACCGCCAGATCTGAGCCCGGGTCCACGGCGAGAGGCTTCAACTGGCGGACTTCCACGGTATCCGTCCCGTCCTTGACCCTGCCCGGCACCAACATCGCAAGCGTCTCGAACTTCGACGCATCGAGCACCAGCGGAAGAACGTGCGCGTTGGTGACGACCAGCGTGCCATCGCCTACCGCGAAGCCGGTACCACGAAACTGGAACGGCGGCCTGCGCGTGGGCTCGATCGTTCCTATCGCTACGATCGAACCCTTGACCCGCTCGATCGTGTCCACCCGGTCCGCGTAGGCAGCGCCGGCGCACGCAACAGCCAGCACCAATGCGGCCATGCATTGTGTCCAGGCAACCAGTAGTTTTCACAACGATCTCGTACTGGGCCGTCAAGGCAGCCTGCTCATGATCGGTGACGGGTTGGCGACTCGGGCATCGAATGGATGACGCTCGTTGGAAAACAGTCGGTGGACCCGTCGTACATAATCCTGGGTCTCTGGATAGGGCGGAACGCCGCCATACCGGTCGACCGCGGCCTCGCCTGCATTGTAGGCGGCGACCGCCAAGGTGACTCGGCCCTCGTAGTACGCCAGTAGCCACCGCAGGTACGCCAGGCCCCCGTTGATATTGTCCGCGACGTTGAACCGATTCTTGACCTTGAACCGCGACGCCGTTCCCGCCACGAGTTGCATCAGTCCCTGCGCGTCTTTCGGCGAAAGGGCGTCGGGCTGAAAGTTCGATTCGGTTGCGATGACCGCAAGCGCCAACCGAGGCTCGATCGCATAGGACGGCGCAGCCTTGGCAACGAGGTCCGCAATCTTCTTCTTCGCCGGCGCGAGGTCGGCGAACGGGTCAGGTTCGTTGTCAACCAGCGCTGGCGGCGGATCGGGTTCCGATCGGTCGCATGCAGTCCGGGACGACGCTGCTCTGCGTCCCGACGTAGCGCTGCATCTGTTGGGCGTGGACGTGTCCAGCCGCGGCCGCGCGCGCGAACAGGAAGGCCGCCATCTCGTCGCTGCGCGCCACCCCGCGCCCGTTGGCGTACATCCATCCCAGTCCGTACATTGCTTCCGCGTTTCCCGCCCGAGCAGCTTCGCAGTACAGCAACGAAGCCTTGCGGGGGTCCTTGGGCACGCCCTCGCCATGCTCATAGGCAATTGCCTGCGCGACGAGGTCGGGCGCGATTTGTCCTCCCGACGAAGGCGTCGTCGTGTCCGCTAGGGTCGTCGTGGCCGCCGGCACCAAGGCGAGCGCAAGCAGAGCCTGGCGAATGCCGCGGATTGCGCCGACTTGCCGGTCACCTGCCGCCGCGAGCATCGGGCATCTCCATTGTCTGCGCCGGCTTCCGATGCGATGCCCGCGCGATGTACCACGGCATAGCCTCGCGCAGGCCGCTTCGCGTGTCGTGGGTGGGACGGTACCCGAGAATGCGCATTGCTTTCGAAATGTCCGCCTGCGAGTGACGCACGTCGCCGCGCCGGAACGCGCGATGCACCACAGGTGCGACATCTGACCTCTCGCCGAGTTCATCCAGAATCTCACGGAGCATCCGGTCAAGACCGTTAAGCGACAACCTGCCCCCAACCGCCACATTGAACACCTCGCCCATGGCGTCCATGTTCTCGGTAGTAGCCGCCAACAAGTTTGCCTGCACGACATTGGCCACGTAGCAAAAGTCGCGCGTCGTCTCGCCGTCGCCATTGATGACTACGGGCGTACCCGACAGCACGGCTTCCGTCCAGCGCGGGATAACAGCCGCGTAAGCGCCCTCCGGGTCCTGACGCGGACCAAACACGTTGAAGTAGCGAAAGCCGATGGTTTGTGTACCGTAGCAGCGAAAGAAAACCTGTGCGTAGAGTTCGTCGACGTACTTCGTCACGGCATAGGGTGACAGCGGAACACCGATTTCGGCCTCTACCTTGGGCAACAGGGGAGAGTCACCGTAAGTCGAGCTCGACCCCGCGAATATGAAGCGCGCAACGCCGGCGTCACGCGCGGCGACCAGCATGTTCAGAAAGCCGGTGGCGTTCGAGGCGTGGGTCGCCAACGGGTCCTCGATCGATCGCGGCACAGATCCGAGAGCGGCCTCGTGCAGGACGATTTCAGCACCGCTACAGCAACTGCGGCAGGCGGCGAGATCGGCGATGTCGGCTTCGACGAACCGGTGTCGGCCCCAGGCCCGCTCGCCGACAGCGCGCCGCACTTCCTCGAGATTACGACGATGCCCCGTTGCAAAGTTGTCGACACTGACCACGTGCTGACCAAGCCGCAGCAGCTCCTCCAACAGATGCGATCCGATGAATCCCGCGCTGCCGGTAACGAGCCACGTGCGGGGCCGCGCACGTACGAGGCTGCGTGCAGTCTCGAGGGCGTCGGACGGCGCTACCCGCTGTCGTCACAGCCGCCACACCTCAATGCCGTTTGCCCGAAGCGCGTTCGCATCGGCCCGGCACTTGACATCTACGTACAACCCACCTGCGGCGATCTTGCCAACGTAGTCGCTGAGCGGGCGCTCGCGGAATTCGCGATGCGCGACTGCGGCAACGATGGCACTTGCACGCGGCAACTCATCCCACGTCCTGAGCTCGACTCCGTATTCGCGCTGGGCCTCCTCCGGGTCGGCCACGGGATCATGCACGTGCACGCTCAGGCCATACGATGCCAGCTCGCGCACGACATCGATGACGCGAGAGTTGCGGATATCCGCGCAGTCTTCCTTGAACGTGAGGCCGAGCACGGTGACCTCTGCGCCCTTTACCCGAGAGCCGCCCTGAATCAAGTGCTTCACGGTCTGTTCGGCAACGTACTTGCCCATGCCGTCGTTGATGCGCCGTCCAGCCAGAATTACCTGCGGGTGGTAGCCAAGCTTGTCCGCTTTGTGCGTGAGATAGTACGGATCGACGCCGATGCAGTGCCCACCCACGAGGCCGGGGCGAAACGGCAGGAAATTCCACTTCGTGCCAGCCGCCTCCAGGACCTCCATCGTGTCGATTCCGATCTTGTGGAACAGAAGTGCAAGCTCGTTCATCAGCGCAATGTTCAGGTCGCGCTGGGTGTTTTCGATCACCTTGGCGGCTTCCGCGACCTTGATGCTGCTCGCGCGATACACGCCCGCATCGATGATGCTGCCGTACACCAGCGCCACGCGATCGAGCGTCTCGGGCGTATCTCCCGACACGACCTTGACGATCCTCGGGAGGGTGTGCTCCTTGTCGCCGGGATTGATGCGCTCGGGCGAGTAGCCCACGAAGAAGTCCTGCTTCCATGTCATCTTCGAATGCTGCTCGATAACCGGGACGCAGATTTCCTCCGTGGCACCTGGATACACCGTGGATTCGAACACGATGGTCGCGCCGCGCTTGAGATTGGCGCCCACCGCTGCGCTCGCGCTGAGCAGCGGCGAGAAATCGGGCTGGTGCGCCTCGTCGACCGGTGTCGGCACCGCGACCACGATGAAATCCGCTTTTCGCAATTCCGCGGCATCGCTGGTAAAGGTCAATCCGGACGCGGCCCGGAGCTCGTCGGCGTGCACTTCGCCGGTGGGATCGAAGCCATTCCGATAAGCCGCGATCTTGGCCTCGGAGAGGTCGAGGCCGATCGTCGTGTACTTTTTTCCGAACTCGACGGCAAGGGGAAGGCCGACATATCCCAGACCAATGACGGCCAGCACTTTGCGGAGACTCACTCACGACGAAACCTCACAACCCTTGCAGGAGTTTGGAAGCCTCGTCGCGGATAGGCGCGGGCTTGTCGCGCTGGATCAGCGCCTCCAGTTCGAGTCGAGCCGCCGCCTTGTCGCCGGTTTTGATCAGCCCCGTTGCAAGGTGAAGACGGATCTCGTCATTGGCTGGATTGATGTTCGAGGCCGCACGCAACAACTCGGTACCCTTTGCCGCATCTCCGGTACTGTACCAGCGCCCAGCCCAAGGTGTCCATGACGTTCGGATTGTTGGGAGCTTCGACGTAAGCCCTCTCTGCAACCTCCACGGCCTTGGGATCACCGAGTTGAATCAGCGCCCATGCAAGGTTGTTGAGAAGAGCAACGTTTTCCGGTTCGATCGCAAGCGCCACCCTGTAGTTCGACGCAGCGTTTCGAAAATCCTTGTTGTTCAGACTCTGCTGACCGAGGAACGTTGGCATGATCACATCCTGCGGATGGTCCTTCATCCATTTGGTCGCCAGGGCGGTTGCGTCCCCTGCCTTGCCTGCATTCTGCAGCGCCATATAGCTGCGGACCGCGAGAAGTGGCAACGGCTGGCGGGCAAGACCGCTGCGGTATGCGGCGACCGCGTCCTGCCATTTCTTCTGGGATGCAAACACTTCGCCTTCGATCGCATACCCGACGGCTCGATCCGGCTGCTGCTTCTGCAGCTTGCGCGCCTCCGCAAGCGCACTGTCGGGATGCCCGGAAAGCACATACACCTGCGCCAATTGAATCCATCCCTGGATAAAGTCGGGCTTTATCTTGAGCAGCTGTTGAAGCGTGTCTATGGCTCCGTCGTAATCCTTCAGCGCCACCTGGGTCTCGGCGATCCGAGCGAGCGGTACTGGATTTTCTGGCAACAACCGCGACAGTTGACGGAAGGTCTCCAGCGCCTGATTACTTGCGCCTGCAGCAATCTGCGCTGCACCCAGTACTTCGAGTACCCGCGGATCGTTCGGGAAAGCTGACTTGTGCAGCCTGCGCCGCAACGAGCGCAGCTTTGGCATCCGGCAGCTTCTGGTAATAAGTGACGAGAGCCAGCCGTGGAGCAGTCGACGAAGGCGCAGCCTCAATTGCCTTCTCGATCGCCGCCCTCACCTCAGCCTCGGGTCGCTTGGTGTTGGCGAGCAGCTCTGCCACTGACAGGAGCAACTGCTCGTTCTTCGGGTCTTTCGCCAACATTTGTTCATAGCGCTTGCGGGCGTCATCGGGCTTACGTTCCTGCAAGTCGAGCATGCCCAGGCTATGCGCCGCGGTAAAATTGGACGGCTGGAGCTGCAGCGCCTTCTCGAACGCGACGCGGGCGTTCTTGAAATCGCGCATACCGAAGTACACGGTGCCCTTGATGTTGTAGGTAAGCGGATTCTCCGGCTGTTTCTGCTCGAGCTTGCTCACCGCCGCCAGCGCCTGTTCGAATTCGCGACGGCGGATATGCGCCGTGATCAGCGCGAGATCAGCCTGGTATTGCGTGGAATCGGCATTGGAAATCGACTCGAGATCGCTAACGGCGCGCGCAGTGTCTCCGGCCGCGTAGCGCGCTTGGGCAAGCCTGACGCTGCTTGCGACATTACCCTTGTCGAGCGAGTTGGCTCGTTCATAGGCTCGAGCGGCGTTGGCAGCGTTGCCCATGGCGAGGTACGCCTCGCCGGCGGTTCGCAGGAGTACAGGGTCGTCCGGTGCGGATTGAAGCGCAGGCCCGAGGGTCTCGATCGCCAGCGCCGGCCTTCCCATTCGAACATAGGTTATGGCAAGCGCACGACGCGGCCCCGCGTTGCCGGGCGCTTGAGTAACCACCTTGCGAAGCGCCTCCTCGGCAGCGGCAAGCGACCCAAGCTGCAGATTGATCAAGCCGGCCAAATAAACACTGGAGAGTTCATCCGGCCGGACGGCCAGCACCTGTTGGATCGCGTCGCGCGCGTGGTTCGCGTCCCCGCGCGCAAAGGAAACGAGTGCGTCGCTGTAGACTGCGCGGACGTCTTTTGGCGCAACCTTTTTCATGGCCTCGACATTCGACGCCGCCTTGTCGAGCTTTCCCGCATTGACTAGCAACGGCACGAGTGCGGCGCGCACACTTATCGAGTTGGGGCTGCTTTCGGCCGCGCGCTCGAGCGTCGCAATTGCGGCGTCAGGCCTGCCCTGGCTGATCTCCAGCTGGGCTTTGAAGATCAATGCGTCGACATCGGTGGGCGTGCGCGCCAGTACCGCGTCGATTCGCTTCAGCGCAGCAGGGATGTCTCCGCTGACCGCATCGAGTTGAGCTTGTACTAACAGCGCGCGCGCGTTAGCCGGATCTTCGGCAATGACCGCATCGATAGTCGACCGTGCACCGGGAACGTCGCCCGTCGAGAGCCGAGCTGTCGCAATCGTCGTACCGAGATCGGACCGCGCCTGCACACTGCTGAGCTTACGGTCCGCCAATTCCGTTAGCAGCTTTTTCGATGCTCCCTGCAAGAGCATCGCGCGCCCGAGCAGCGGATAGACATCGTCCGGCGCAAAACCGAGACTGAGAGCCTTGCGTGCTTCGGTTTCTGCTCCCGTCGGATCCCCGCTTTCGAGCAGTGACTTTGCAAGCAGGAACCTCGCCTCGCCATTCTCGGGCGCCTCCTGCAGCGTGCTCTTGAGCTCGATGATCGCCGCCGGGTAGTCCCCTTTAGCGAGATAGGACTTCGCAGACCCGATCAACGCTGCCGGATCGCTGCGGCCGCATCCCGTCAGGGTCACGATCAAGCCCAAGGCGAATGCCAAACCGAGCAAATCCCGTTTAATCAGTTTGATCATTGCATTCCTCTTTAACTCGATGCGCATGGGTATTCACCTACCTCAGCCCAAAGCGGTCCATGAGATCGTAGAGCGTCGGGCGGCTTATGCCCAGCAATTCGGAAGCCTTGCTGAGATTGCCGTTGACACGGCCCAGCACCTGCAAGACCGCACCCTTCTCCGCTTCTTCACGCACCTGTCTCAGATTGAGGACAGTCGTTTCGGCTGTTGTCGCTCCGAGACCCAGGTCCCTTGCGCTGATAGTCATGCCGTCGGCCATGATCACCGCACGCTTTATCACGTTTTCGAGCTCGCGCACGTTGCCTGGCCATGGGTAAGCCTCGATCACCGCCACCGCTTCGGGCAGCAGGGTCATAGCCGGGCGCGACTGCTCGGCAGCAAACTTGTGGACGAAACCGTGCGCGAGCAGCGACGGGTCGCCTTTCCGCTGCGCGCAATGGTGGAACCTCCACCGTGATCTCCGCGAGGCGGTAATACAGGTCCTCACGGAATTTGCCCGCCACAATATGCTCCTTCAGGCTTTGATGCGTCGCGCAGACGATGCGGACATCGACCGGGATCTCCTGCCGCCCCCCAACCCGCTCGATGACGCGCTCCTGAAGGAAACGCAGCAGCTTTGCTTGCAGTGACATCGGCAGGTCGCCGATCTCGTCCAGAAACAGCGTGCCACCATTGGCAGTTTCGATCTTGCCCAGGGTCTGCTTTGCGGCCCCCGTATATGCGCCCTTTTCGTAACCGAACAGTTCGCTTTCAAGCAACGTTTCTGGAATCGCCGCGCAATTGATGGCGACGAACCGTGCAGAGCGGCGCGGCGATAGTTCGTGCAGCGCCCGCGCAAGGAGTTCCTTGCCGGTGCCCGATTCCCCCTGGATGAGAACCGTGGCCGCCGTCGGGGCAACCTTTTCAATGAGGCGGCAGACTCGTAGCACCTCGGGGTCCCGCGTAATGGTCCCCGACAATCCGGGCGCCGTCTGCATGCTTTGAAGGCGACGATTCTCCGCCTGCAGTTCATGCACGCGGAACGCGCGGTTGATGGTCCAGACAAGAATCTCCGGTTCGAAAGGCTTGGTGCAGAAATCGTAGGCACCCAGCGCGATCGTCCGGACCGCGTTCGCGCGATCGTTCTGGCCCGGTAAGGACGATGACCTTGGTGTCCGGCGCAAGTGCATGGATCTCCCGGAGCAGGTGCAAGCCCTGTGTCGGGTCATCCGGATTCGGTGGAAGCCCGAGATCCATGGTCACGACAGCCGGCTCGTAACGGCGCACCTGCGCTATCGCTGATTCGCAGTCCGCGGCCAGAATGGTCTCGTACTGATCAAAGGCCCATTGCATCTGCTTTTGCAAAGCAGGGTCGTCCTCCACGATGAGCAGCGGCTTGCGCGCTTCAGTCATGCAACCTCTCGCAGCGGTGCCGGCGGCAGGGCCGCGTTCCCGATCAGCGGTAGACGCACGCGGACGGTAGTTCCCACTCCCGGCACGCTATCGATCGACAAATCTCCGCCGAGCTCCCGCACGTAGCGAGCGCTTTCATAAACGCCAATCCCCATCCCGGTCTGTTTCGTCGTCTCGAACGGCTTGAACAGGCGGTCGCGCACGAACTCGACGCTCATGCCGACGCCGGTATCTGCAACCGCGACGACAGCAAAACGATCGTCACGGCGGAGGTCCACCTTGACGTTGCCGCCAGATACCGTCGCGTCGATCGCGTTCTGCACCAGATGTCCGATGATGTACTCCAGCCGTTCTTCGTCGCCAAGCGTTGTCACTCCGGGCGAGAGTTCGATAGCAATCTGGACATTCGCGTCCGTCTTGGCGGCGCAAACCCTCTGCACCAGCGCGCCTAGATCGATAGGGCGCGGATTCTCCACCGGAGTCGCTCCGGTTTTCAACTGTAACATCAACTTGTTCATTCGGCCGACGACGTGTTCGACTGTCGAAAGCACGTCGCGCTGGAAATCGGGGTTGTCGCGGTGCCTCTCGGCATTGCTGATCATCAACGACAGCTGCGCGATCAGGTTTTTCAGGTCGTGCACTACAAACGCGGACATCCGGTTGAAAGCCTCGAATTTGCGCGCCTCAAGCAGCGCCTCGCTCGCTCGCATCTGGCCGAGATAGCTCGCGGCCTGATGACTGGCCGTCTTGAGAAGGTCACGCACTTCCCAGTTGACCTCGATTGCGGTGCGCGGCGTCATCAGGACAATGAACCCCATCAATTCTGCATCGGACAGGAGCGGCACGATCAGCCAGGCGTTGGGGATCGATTGAAGCCAAGGCGGGACGTCCAGTCCGGCATATTGCTCGGGAGTTTGCTGATACTCCCGCAAATTGACGATCCACCGCGTGCGCTGCAGAAATTGAGGCAACGATCCTTGCGGAGGTTCCACCGCGTCGACGGCAGGGAAGTTCCAGCGCACCGCCGACTTGAAGATACCTGCTTCATCCGGAAGCCAAAGCAATCCTGCCGGGCTTTCGACGAGGTTGCCCATCGCCATGATCGCTCGCTGCTCGAATCGCTGCCCTGCATCCGCGCTCGAAAGCGTGTCGGTAAAACGCAGCCACTCCTTCCTATAGTCGTAGCGATACGAGAAGAAATGCTTGCTTACGAATACTTTCAAATAAGACCTGAAGCGACCTGACGACACCAGGAAAGTAGCGAACAGCAGAGAAGCGAAGATGAACTCGATCTGCAGGGCCAGTCCCCAGTCCCCACCCGCGAAGCGCACGAAGTAAGCGGCGATCGATACGGCAACCAGAAACAGGCCCGACAGCATCAGTGCCGTGGAGTTCAGGACTGCCGCGCGAGACACGTGCATGTCGATGGTCCAGCCGGTGTTGCGCGCAGTGGCGATGGCAAGCAGCGGAATAACCATCGTATTGGCCAGGCCCCGCGCCGCCCAGATATCGGCATTGAGCCGCGAGTAGAGCATCGCTTCGGCATACATGAACAGATCGAAACAGAAGACAGCACCGAGCGCGACGCACAGTGGCTTGATGCCCCATCGGGCATTCGGGTGTACGCGACGAAGCAGCTGTTCGATCAGCGTGAGTCCGAAAATAGCGAGGCCGAGGCGCAAGCCATACCCGACCTGGCTGAATGGCTCGAGCAGTTGCTCTTTGTGCAACTCGTTCGAGGACGCCAAGCTGCCCACGATCGCTACGGCGGCGACGACGATGGCCCAGCGTCCGATCGGCTTCGGTGCCTCCGACCCACGTCCGGCCATCTGGCCGCCCTGAAGCAGGCTCCCGACAAAGAGAAACCAGAAGGCGTATCGCACGACGTCGGCAACATTCGACGCCAGCAACGATGGGGGCGAGTTCCATACCGCGCTACCAAGCGCGCCAAGAGACCACAGCACGGTTGCAACGGTCGCGCAAAGAAGGAAGGTGGCACGGAGGTTATGGCGCCAGCCAACCGCCATACGGACCGCGAACGCAAAATAGCCGAGAGCGGCCAGGCCATAGCTCCAGGTGGCAAAATCGGTAAGTGCGCTTCGGGGCACGGGTCCAGGGCTCGATGCAGCGGGTCAAGTCGGCGATTCTAGCCCGGCGCCGCGACCAAGAGAAAGGTGCGTCGACCGGGCGTACGCTGGCAGCGGGGCGGGAAGTGCCGGACCTCCGCGTTGGCAGGTTCGCCGCGATGGCGAAGTACTCACCGCAGTCGCTACCGCGCGCCCTCGCCAAGCAGGACTACTCTGACGGTCTCGATCAGAATGAGCATGTCGAGAACGAGGGTGTGGTTCTTGACGTAATAGAGGTCGTACTCCAGCTTACGCACCGCCTGCTCGACCGTAGCGCCATACGAATAGCGCACCTGCGCCCATCCCGTGATGCCGGGCTTGACGCTGTGCCGCACCGCGTAGAACGGAATCTGCTTCGTGAGCATGTCGACGAATTCGGGACGTTCGGGTCGCGGTCCGACAAAGCTCATCTCGCCCCTGAGCACGTTGATCAATTGCGGCAACTCGTCGATGCGAGTACGCCTGATGACGCGCCCAACGCGCGTGATGCGCTCATCGTTAGCCGATGCCCAGGCGGCGGCTCCTCCCGGTTCGGCATCTTTCGCCATGCTTCGAAACTTGAGGAGCGTAAAGCAGTGGCCGCGACGGCCAACGCGAACCTGCCGATAGATGACCGGTCCCCCACTCTCCGAGGCGATGACGATCGCAGTGATCAACATGAGGGGCAAGCTCACCAACAGCAGCAACAGCGCGACCGCGATGTCGAATGCGCGCTTGACGAAGGTGCGGAGCCATCCCTGACGGTATCCGTCGCCGTAAATGAGCCAGCTTACCTTCAGGAGCTCGATCGGCACCTTACCGTGTACCCGCTCGAAAAAGCGCGCGAGATCGGTGACACGAACGCCGTTGAGCCGGCAGTCGAGCAGCGCACGCAGCGGCAGTACTCCGCCCCGCTGTTCTCGCACGGCTACGATGATCTCGTCGACTCTGAGTCCCTTGACCGTAGCGTCAAGGGGCCCGGTGTTGGCAATGATGCGACGGCTAGATACAAGCGTGCGCGACATTGTTTCCAACGGGTAGAAGCCGACGACCTGGATTCCCGAGGGATGCGTCGTCGCGAGCGACGCTTCCACAAGCTTTGCTTCCGGGCCCGTCCCGAGCACGAGAATGCGGTAAGGCGACAGGTTGCCGACAAGCGGCATCACGATCAGGTGACGAACGAGCAGAAGCCCGCCGATCGAAAGCAAGACCGCTACACCCAAAGTGCCCTGGAACAGTTTCCCGCCGGGCAAGTGCTCGGCAATAACGTAAGCAAGGGAGGCGCCGATGACAAACGTGAGAAACTGCCGGATAAGGTATTTCCCGAGCGAAATTTCTCGGTTCCTTTGGTACAGCCCGAATCCGAGATTGAGCCCGACGATGAGCAACGCGAACACCAATTGCGGGGCGACGGCGCGAAGGCCGGGCAAGGCAAGCTGCTCGAGGAAGACTATTGCACCAACACCAGCGGCGAACAACCAACACAGCTCGATCGTGAGTTGCACCATCGTCGCCGCCGATACCTGTCGTTGCAACACGCTAAACACGCTCTCTCCGCGAGAATTCTGGGGCCATTGACAAGTGCGTTCATCCTGGCATGATAGCGCTACGGGGCCGTGACACCAGACACGCGCGATGCAACGCCCAGTGTAGATGCTCGGCGAGATCTAAGGAATGTCGCGTCATAGAGGGTATCGCCTATTAGTCGTCATAGATACCTTTGGATAAGCGGCTCACAGCGCACGCACCCATCTGCAATACCCGTGAGTGCAGGACGTCGCAGGCCTCCCATGACTTCTAGGCTTAAACCTGATCTTCTTGGACCTGCCGCTTCATGTCACGTGAATATTCTACATTTGCCGGCGACATTCAAGCTATCGACCGCCAAGCGGTCATGAGCGCGACAACGTATGAATTATTGTGCATAACAGGGTGTTTGCGTCGAACTTACGGGCTGTAGTGGACGAAACCGAGGCCGCAACCTCCGGAAATCGTCAGATTTTGTAAAAATTTCTGATTAGGCTGCCAAATCCGTTCGAGCTGAACTTTTGCACGCGTCCTAGTAGGCGAGCTAATGCGGTAGCTCGCGCTGCACGCGAAGCCGGCGTGACGGCGTCACTGCGGGCACGCGGCAGCGGTTATAGATCACGGCGCAAGTCGTTGGAGCGCGCCCGGGCTGTAGGCGGCATCGCGCAACCTCCGCGTCTGCAGCGGATGGACATACTCGCTATTCGGTCGGAGAGCGACACCGTTCGCGGATCCCGGATCCTTGGCGGTTCCTGCAAGAACCGAATCCTCGACGCAGGCGGTAGTCGAACCACGTGGGAGCTGCCGCTTGGCGCCGATCCGCAATGACGTTGCCTACGTCTTGACCGGTGCTTGGCATCGCGAAGGACGCATTCCCCAGCAGGAGATTGTTGATCGCCAGGACGCGCTGCGCGCCCGCCGCGATGCGGATGAACGTTCCCCCGCCATGGCTATCGTCTACCAGCGTATTGTTCACCAAGAAAATCTCGTTTCGCGGCCAGCGATAGCCCTCAGTCTCCAAACGACACCATATTCGGGTTCTCGGTTTGCGGCCCTTGCTCAATGATATTGCCAATGACGTACGCGAGTCCGCCGCTGGGAAATTCGAGCTCGTAGCTGGCTCGTCCCGTGGTTTCGTCGGTCAGCCGGTTATACATCACGTAGTTCTGCTCAGCCCGACTTTTGAGTAAATGTCCGACCCGTGCGTGATGGCTGTAGCTACCCGTGATCGTGAACCGGTGAATCTCGCCCACATACAGATTGTGGCTCTGGCCGTCACCAGCGCCGTTGTGATGGAATTCGGAATTCTCGACAATCAATTCTGCCGAATGATCGTTCCAGGTAAGTATCCCATCCTCGTTGTCGTAGAACTTGCAGTTGCGGACGGTGAGTTTGCCCCCTTGATGGCGAATGCCGGCACCGTTGAGGTTCCTGACGCGCGCTCCCGTGAACTCGATTCCTTCCACCAGCACGTCGGTTCCTTTGATGACCCATATCGCCTTGTCTTCCGCGGCTTTGCCATTCGCAATCATCCGCACGCGGCCGGACCGAGCGCGAATCGTCAGGCGATCCTGGGTCCAGGTAGCGACATCTCCCACATAGTCGCCGGCGTCGATCAGGATCGTATCGCCGGTGCGCGCAACGCGAGCTGCCTGGGCGACAGTGGTGATACCCCGGCCGGGACCGACATGCAGCAGTCGAGCATCATCGAGTGCTTTTTCCTTTGAAAGAGCCACGCCCGCTGCATCGACTATCACCGTCGCGAACACTGCGATAACGGCATGTCGCGACAACGTGTGCAGCGCGCGGAGGGGTAAAGACGGAACACTCATCGACAGGTGATGCTCGAGAAGCTCGAGAAGCTGACGCTCGGAGCAAACAGGCGTCCGCTCAAGACTTGACGGAAGCCTGGTCCAGCAATTCTGCCAGAGCCGCAGCACGCATCTTGCGCGAAGCTCGCGCGACGTGATTGCTATCGGGTATCGCCCTCAGTCCATCGCCGCGAGTGGAGACGAAACGCCAAAACAGTGCGGCGATTTCATCCGCGGAATCCAGCCTCGCGATGGAATCGAGCCCGGCTTCGCGCAGCACCCATGCGGTATCGCCCCCGGGGTCGGTCAGTGCCAAAATGGGCCGGCCAGCTCGCAGGTATTCATAAATCTTGGCGGGAATCTGCTCGTTGCAGTTGGCAGCCTGCAAGACCAGAAGCGCGTCGGCTCGGACCATCTCTTCGAGCGCAGGCCGGTATGCGATCGGCGGCAGAATTTCCACGAAGTCTTCGACTGAGTACTGTCGGGTCAATTTTTCCAACAGTTCGTTGTTTGCTGAGGCACGGAATCGAAGCTTGAACCTCCCTGGAACGAGTCGCTGCACGCTTACCAAGCGTGCGACTGCGGCAAACAGATGCGTAGGGTCACGCTCCGAGGGGTATACGATTCCACTGTGCAATACCGTCACGGCGCCGGGGTTAAGCGCGCCGCGTGCCGCGCTTGCAACATCTAGACCAGTAAAACTTTCCTCGTCGAAACCGTTTTCGATGACGCTTATTCGCGAAGCCGCAGCCGGATACCGCCTGCTGTATTCACGTGCCGCGCCGGGCGTAGTGAATACGCTGAAGCGTGCGTGACCCACGGCAGTTTCCTCGATGGCCTTGAAGCTGCGCCAGAGACGGGCGTCCGCAGGATATCCTTCCTGGGCCATTGGATCGCGGAAGTCGGCAATCCATGGGAGCGCCGACCGAGTTTGCAGCAAGTCCCCGATCACATGCGCCGTCGCGATGGGATAGGTCGACCAGATGACGTGGGGGCGATACGTGCGAATCAGACGCATGCCGGCAGGCACCGCCCCGAAGCGCCAGGTCATCCATCGGTCGGGCCGCGCAAGAATGCCAGGATAGCGACCTCCGATCGTGAAATGCCGTGCGGCGTCCATCGCGAAAGCACGCTCGACATGGACGCCAGGTGGAACTTGGCCCGCGAGGTCAGCACTCGTCTGCTCGTATGCCCGTGCGATGCGCCGTGAGTACGATCGGTTCCCATCCAAGCGCCGGTAGATGCTGCACAAAGCGCAGGGTCCGCTGAATGCCGCTGCTCCCGGTGAGTGGCGGAAAGTGATACGCAACCATCAGCACCCGCTTCATCGCAGCATCACGGGAACGATTCCTGCAGCCAACGCAGCGTCCGCGCCTCGACATCCTGCGACCACCGCCCCGATGAAAATGTATGGTCCGCTTCCAGCAAGTCCTGCCTGGCAACGTCGGCACCGTCTAGCAAACCAGACCAATACGGACTACCTTGCGCGTGCTCGAGGAATTCCTTGGCCGTTAAATCGCGACCACTCAAGATCAACAGCACGGGACCTCTAAATGAACGCATCCCCTGCGCCATTCTGTCCTGAAAGTCGATTGCGTCGGTTGTCGAACCGCGGTCCCCAGCCGTTCGGGCAAGCACCAGGCTGCCCATGAATGCCCGCATCCCGCCAAGGAAGTCAACCTTGCCGGCTACCAACTTGCTCCAGAAATCTCTTTCGAGCAGGCGTTGCCCGTAGTAGTGCTTGATGTGCGTCTTTGCCAAGCTCTCATCCGACCGCACCCATGGATTGAGCAATACCATGCCCGCTATTCGTGGATCGAGGGTGGCATGCCAGTACAGCAGCGCGGCCGAAGCCCCATCGCACAGACCCCAAAGCACGATCCGGTCTACGTCCGGGCAGCGTTCATGAAACGTGTCGAGCGCGGCGGCGATGTCGGGACCGATGTCGTCGAACGAGCGCATTTCGCCAGGGCTGTCGCCCATGCCCCGGCAGTCGAAGCGTAACGTGGGAACGCCTTCACTCGCGAGTGCGCGTGCCAATAGCAGGAACTGACGATGGCTGCCGACGCGGTACTGTGGGCCGCCAACGATGATCAGCACGCCGACGTGGCCGGAGCGGGCGGGCGCCGCAAGCACCCCAACGAGTGCCTCGCCACCCGATTCGAATGTAAAAGCGTGCTCCTCGAAATTCATGATCGCCACGCTTCGACTGCTCCGAGCGTCGCCTGGATCAACGCTGCACATTCCGCGATTTCCTGAGTCTGCCAGAATGGCAAACCCTCGACGACGCGGACGTCCACGCGATGGCCCGCTGCTCGCCAGGTCTCGACGCATTGGCTGGATGCGGGAGGCAGTTCCATCGTAGTGCCGGTGGTAATTTCAAGCCACGCGACGCGCGTCGGCGTTGCGGGCGGCACGAGCTCTGACGCTTCCAGACCCAGCGCTAGCCCAGGAGAAATTGCGTAGCCGCCCACTTCGACCGATTCCCCGCGTCCAAGCTGATCACGCAACTGTTGAGTCCCGACACGAGGCAGCACCGTCCGCACTGCCTAGCTGGGCGGCGACGCCCAAACGCAGGAACTGCTGCAAGTATCTCTTGCCGGAGACGACAGGCTGCCAGAGCAGCAGGCCGGGAACCGGACTCAGCGCCTCGCATCGCCTGCAACGCAAGCAGCCCGCCCGTGCGCAGTCCCCAAAGCGCGGGCACGGAACCGGTCTCGGCGCGGAGCCACTCCACGCAGGCGCAGGTGTCGTCCAGCCAACGACTCCAGGTGGCCTCGCCAAAATTGCCCTCGCTGTCGCCGCAGCCGAGCAGGTCGAGTTGGAGTACCGTCCACCCGGCGGCCGCCAGCGCCCGCGATTGCATCGCAGCCATCCGCCGGGACTTGTTCATTTCCTCGGCGAACGGGTGCAGGTAAAGCATCGCGCCCGCCGGGGTCGCGGCAGTTGCTGCTGGATGCACCATGCAAAAGCGCCGGCCCGTACCGAGAGGTATGAAGCGCGCGCTGGCCCTGGACACTGAACTAGGTGGCAGAGTCTGCGAGCTTCGACTTGACGAAAGCCGTCAGAGTACTCACGGTCGCGAAAACCGAACCGTCAATTTCGTCGTCCGCAATCGTGATTCCAAATCGGTCTTCCAGCGATGTGATCACCGTCGCGACTGCCATGGAGTCAAGCTCGGGAATTGCCCCCAAAAGCGGCGAATCGCTATGTAATCGATGTGCACCGGCCTTTAGATTGAGCGTGACAGCCAATACCCCTAACACTTCGCGATCAATATCTAGCAAACAGGTTTCTCCTGGCCAGCGATTGGCGAGTCGCCCCTGCTGAAGGTGACGACTTTGGCGTGCCCTCCACACTGTCGAGCGACGCAAAAAAGGCTAGTATATCGCGCAGAGCATGACGGCGTCGTTTACTTGGCGCGGAATGAGGACACTCGCGATTGCCGACCGTCGTTTTGATGGGCTCACTTCGCTTACTAAATATCTGTTGAAGCCACAACTCCCTGCAGAAGAGCCGCCGCTCGAGCTCCCTCGACTGCCAGTCTTTGGCTGGAACGTGTTCCGGGGCAGCAAAGACTCTTCCCTTCCCTGTGTTCTTGACCATCCGAACCTGGTGTTCACGGGGAGCGGCCGCGCCGCCATTGCGCTGGCCCTGACGACGATGGGAATCGGCCGAGACGATGCGGTGCTGGTTCCGACATTTCACTGTCCCACGATGGTTTCGCCAATCATTGCAAACGGGGCGAAGCCGATATTTTTCCCGATAGATGATCAGGGAGCTCCGCGACTCGACATCGTGTCGGAGATGAAACTCGACAATGTGCGCGCAATGCTCGTGGCGCATTACTTCGGAACCCCCCAGCCAATGGGATTGGTCCGTCAATTCTGCGACCGCATGGGAATAATTCTGATCGAGGACTGCGCACATGCCATGTTTGGCACAGTAGACGGCAGGCCGGTCGGCGCATGGGGGGATTTTGCAATAGCCAGCTTGACCAAATTCTTTCCCGTAACCGACGGCGGCTGCCTAATCGTCAATTCCACAGCGGCCAAGCCTCGGCTGCCCGATCGTCGCACCGTGCGCGAAGAATTCAGAAGAGCTGCCAACGCAATCGAGCTGGGTGCGCGGCACGGACAGCTGGGCGGCCTCAATTCAACGCTCAACGCCTTGTTCGCCGTGGTCAACCGGTTGCGTCCGCGAGTACGCTCCGGAGGCGGTTCGCCGTCGACGGACCGCCTCGATTTGTCTTCGCTGGATTCCTCACCGCGGAATCCTGCGCCAACGGCGATCAATTCGCCGAGTGCTTCAGTCTGGGCAAAGTGGATTGCGCGGACCGCGCATCGAGAGCACATCGTGGCGACTCGACGCAGGAATTATCAGCATTGGGCGAACGCGGTAGAGGGGATTGCGGGTGCAAGAGCAGTGCTTCCCTTGGCGGACGCCGGCGGCACCTTACGTCTTCCCGCTCCGGGTCGAACATCCCGAGGCAAGCTACAAACGGATCCGTGCCGCAGGCGTGCCGATTTTCCGCTGGGACGAAGTCTGGCCTGGCACGCCTGCAATCAGTCGACGACTGCGGCATCGAGTGGGCGACACATGTATACCAGCTCGGCTGCCATCAGGATTTGAGCGTCGATGACCTGTCACGCATGGCGCAACGTGTACGCCAAATTCTGAACGTTACCGAGACCTCGTGTCACAACGGTATCGCCACCAGGGCGGCCGCGATCACGTAGCGGCGTCTCCTTGTCCTGCGTCTGCGGTGCGATTGTTCGAAATCGCCTTCGAGTTGCCGCGCGCAAAGCCTGCTTTGTCCCGGATGGACTTGACCCATTGCCACCGGTAGCGATTGACGTGAAACAACGTGCGCACGTCGTCGGTCCAGCGCAAGTGCCATTCCATCACTTTGCCGTAGAACTCGATGCGATCGATGCCATTCTCGCCAAAGATCGACTGCAGGTAGCGATGGCGCATCAGAAATGCCGGCGAAATCGATTTCAGTGATTCGTCGTACGTCGTCTTGAGGATGACCAGTGCACCACCACCGACGAGGCAAAGGTCCATGGCAACGACTTTTCCATCGAGCGAGAAGCGGTAGATTCTTCCCGATCCCTTACTGCAGAACGACTCAAAGACAGCCCGGTAGAAGCGCCCTTGCGCATTGTCAGCGCTTATTGCCGTGCCTCCTTCGGCCTTCCAGCCAGCACTCTCTAACTTGCCGTACTGGACGATGGCCTCCGCAACTTCAGCCGGATCGTCGACCCGCTCGAGCTTTGCTTCGATGCCGTCCTGCGCCAATTTCGCGACCTGTTTCTTGATGTTTTGACGCAGGTTCTTGCCACGCGATGCCCAGTACGCGTCGAATGTGCCCGTTATGCGGATGCACGCTGTATCAACATAATCGATCGTCTCGAGTGTCGCGCTGTTCGGCGGTCTTTGCCTGATCGCCGGATCTTGCTGCGTCAATCGCCACACCAAGCACCACACCCGGCAACGCCTGTCCGAGTGCGCCAAGTGCAACATCGAGCTGAAGGCCACGCTTGGATACGAAAGCGCCGAGCGGAAGTTGCGACGGCTGGAACGTCTCCCAGAACCCCTGCCGCACACGCCTGAAGATGCCCATGGCGACCGGTGTTCCATCCTCGTCCGCCACGGCCAGATACTCTCGGCCGGTCCCGAATTCATCCAACGCGGGCAGCAAGAAATCTGTGCGCAGGAACGGCAGGTCCCCTGCTCCAAGGTTCAACGCGTCCCAAGCGGACACCTGGTTCAAGAAATTGGTAACCGGCTGAATTCGCCAGCGCATACGGCTTTCACTCCGCAAGTTGTACACAACCTTTCTGGTTAAACTACTTAGAAATGAGCTAAATCCAACATTGGGCCACTATTGATATACTTGAGCGCTTCAACAATGTCCATCGGCTGCGGCGATAGAACATACGGTGGCGAGAGCGCTACTGCCAGCCCAATAGCCAGCCGTCGCATGTCCAAAAATCATAATCGCCTTGACTTCAGTCCCGAATTGGATCACGAGTCCAATCCGGACTTTTTCAGGTATTACGAGCGTGAGAGCGCTTCCGAGGAAACGCTTGCAAGGTTTCGCAGAACGCGTGACAAATTGCTCGGACTCGCGGAACGCAACGGAATTCCTATCACCAGGCTTCAGGTGCTGGATATCGGCTGCGGCGCGGGCACACAATGCCGCCTCTGGGCCGAGGATGGACACCAAGTTCATGGACTCGACGTTAACGGTCCACTGATCGAACTTGCCCGGAAACGCGCCCTGCAGGCCGGGTTTTCTATTGGCTTCGAGTTGGGGACGGCAACCGACCTGCCGTACGCCGACGCCTCGATGAATGTCTGTTTGCTTCCGGAACTGCTGGAGCACGTGGTCGACTGGCAGGCTTGCGTTGATGAGGCCGTGCGCGTGCTGAAGCCAGATGGCCTTCTATATCTGAGCACCACCAATCGGCTTTGTCCGATTCAGCAGGAGTTCAATTTGCCGGGCTACAGCTGGTATCCCGCATTCATCAAACACAAGATCGAGCGTCTCGCCGTCACCACGCGCCCCGGCCTGGTTAACCATGCAAAGTATCCCGCCGTTCACTGGTTTACCAGCGACCAGCTTTCGGCGTATTTGTCTACTCGCGGCATGGAATGCTTCGATCGGTTCGCCATGGTCGACGAATCCGCGCTGACACCAATTCGGAAGCTGGCGCTGACGATTGCAAAGTCGACTGCACCCACACGCTTCCTCGGCTACGTCTTGACGCCTGTAACAACATTGTTCGCCATCAAGCGCAGCGCTTTGGAAAAATCGTGAGCGCGATCCTGTTGACCAAAATGTTCCTAGATCGCCGCAAGCATCGGGGGGCCAGCGAGTT
>CAVRLN010000008.1:0-276648 GCA_963722325.1 uncultured beta proteobacterium | reverse complement strand
AGGTCGTGCGCTCGTTGTAGCCCAGCACCTTGCCGCACCTGCTCGACCGGCTTGCCGAGCAGATGCGCGACGTCATCCAGCGCCGATGTCGCGGCCGTCCGGCTGGCCGTGCATCTCGAGGTGGCGCAGCGCGCGCAGCACCTGGTTCAGCTCGCGCACCATGTGCACCGGCAGGCGCACCGTGCGGGCCTGGTTCATGATGGCGCGCTCGATGCTCTGGCGGATCCACCAGGTGGCGTACGTGGAAAAGCGGAAGCCGCGCTCGGGCTCGAACTTGTCGATGGCGCGCATCAGGCCGATGTTGCCCTCCTCGATCAGGTCGAGCAGAGCACGCCGCGGTTGATGTAGTGCTTGGCGATCCTGACGACCAGCCGCAGGTTGTGCTCGATCATGGTCTGGCGCGCCGCGAAGTCGCCGGCCTTGGCCAGGGTGGCGAAGTGGACTCTCCTCGGCGCGGTAAGCAGCGGGTGCGCCGATCTGGTTCAGGTAGTGCTGGGTGGTGTCGGTGGCAGCTCGGCCGCAGGACTTTTTTCAGCTCGTCGACGCGGCCCGCCACCGGTCCGGCTGGGAGCGCGGCCTGCTCGTCGGCGTCCGGCGCCGTCGTCCGGACGCTCATGGTGTCGTCCAGCGGCTCATCTCGGAGGTCGTCCGGGCCCGGTCCTCTCAGCTGGTGCGGCGGAGTGTCATGGGCGCCTCACCGCATCGACCTTAACGCTTGGGCAGGAACCTCGACGGATCGACCGGCTTGCCCTGCTGGCGTATCTCAAAGTGCAGCTTGACCGGATCGGCGTCGGAATCGCCCATTTCGGCGATCTTCTGGCCCTTGTTGACCTCTGGCCTTCCTTGACCACGATGCTGCGGTTGTGGGCATAGGCCGACAGCAAGCTATTGCTGTGCTTGACGATCACTAGATTACCATATCCGCGGATGCCGGTGCCCGCGTACATGACTTTTCCGCGCGGCGGCCACCACTTGCTGGCCGGCCTTGCCGGCGATGTCGATGCCCTTGTTCTTGCCTTCGCGAAAGTGGCGACGATCTTGCCGTCGGACGGCCACATCCAGCTCAGCTTCTCGTCGTCGTCGGCGCGCACCACGCGTGGCGGACACGCGCGACGGATCCGGCGCCGGATTGACGACGGCGGCCTTCTCGACCTTCGGCGCGTCGGCTTGCCGTCGTCGTCCTTCTTCGCGTCGGCCAGCGCGCTGTCGCTGTACGGTCTTCTTGCGCGCGCCCGGACCGGTCTTCTTCGGCGGCGCGGGCCGCACTTCCGGCATCGGCACCGGGTTGGTCTGGCATGCCGCCGGCCACGTGGTCGGGCGCGGTCAGGCGCAGCACCTGGTCGACCTTGATGTCGTCCGGGTTGGCCAGGCGGTTCCAGGCCACCACGTCGCGGTAGTTCAGGCCGTGGTCGAGCGCGATGCGCAGCAGGGTGTCGCCGCGCTTGACGACGTAGTTGCCGCGCGCTTCCTCTTTCGGTTCTTCGACGATGTCCGGGGCGGCGGGACCGGACGCGACCGGCGGCGGCGCGCGGTCGACGATGGGCGCCCGGCGGCTCGCGGTGCTGCAGGCGCTGAGCAGGCAAACGGTGAAGGTCAGGAGTGCTAAGGGACGTGTTTGTTTCATTCTCATATGTGTTGGGTTCGACTTTCTTGGAGCGGGCTCAGACGGTGCCCGGACGCAGCGGCACGAAGTGGCAGCCTTCCAGCGTTTCACTCATCCATTCAGCCTTGCCGGTGCGGGTAATCAGTTGCAGGTGCTGCACCTGCGCGCCGACCGGCGCGACCAGCCGGCCGCCGATGGCGAGTTGTTCGAGCAGGGCGCGCGGCACTTCGAGGCCGGCTGCGGCCAGAATGATACCGTCGAAAGGGGCGGCCTGCGGCAGGCCAAGCATACCATCTCCGTAGTGCAAGCGCAGGTTAGCGATGCGCAGGGGCCGCAAATTGGACTTGGCGAGCTCGTGCAGCGGCTTGATCCGCTCGATCGAATACACCTCCTGGGCGACGCAGGCCAGCACCGCGGCCTGGTAGCCGCAGCCGGTGCCGATCTCGAGCACGCGGCGCAGCGGGCCGCCAGTGCGCATCACTTCGATCATGCGCGCCACGATGTAGGGCTGGGAAATGGTCTGGTTGTGGCCGATCGGCAGCGAGGCGTCGATGTACGCCTGGGCCGACAGCGCCTGCTCGATGAAGGCGTGGCGCGGCACGGTTTCCAGCGCGCCCAGCACCACCCGGTCCTGCACGCCCTGCTTGGCCACCCGCAGCACCATGGCGCGGCGGATCGCGTCCGACACCATCAGGTCGGGGCGCGGCGCGCTGCGCGCTGGAGGGCGTCGCTGTGCGACTTCGACGGCGCCGCGCTGGCCTTCGCCACGTCGGGCCGACGGGATGCGGGTGGCGGTCTGCGGCGTGGCCACGCGCGCCGCGGGAGCGCCCGGCGGCCCGTAGGTCTCGCGTTGGCGCGGCCCCGGTCACCGAGACAGCGGCAAGGGATGCGCACTCTTTCATGCCAGTCCCCGGCCAGTTGGGCCAGCTGGGTCTTGTGGGTCAGGTCGACCTGCAAGGGAGTCACCGAAACGAAGCCGTGGGCGATGGCGTGGAAATCGGTGCCTTCGCCGGCGTCCGCGGCGGCGCCCGCGGCGCCGACCCAGTAGAAGGTCTCGCCGCGCGGCCTGGGCGCTGATCACCGGCTCGGCCTTGTGGCGCCGGCCCAGGCGCGTCACGCGGTGCCTTTGAGCTGCGCGTAGCGGCACGTCGGGACGTTGACGTTGAGCAGCCACGCGCCGACGGCAGCGCGTCGCGCTGGCGCAGCACGATCTCGCGCGCGACGCCGGCCGCGGTGTCGAAGTGGGCCCGGCCTTGCTCGCGCCAGCGAGACCGCGATCGACGGAATGCCGAGCAGATAGCCTTCGGTCGCGGCGGCGACGGTGCCGGAGTAGATGGTGTCGTCGCCCATGTTGGCGCCGTGGTTGATGCCGGAGACCACCATGTCGGGCAGGTCGTCGAGCAGCCCGGTCACCGCGAGGTGCACGCAATCGGTCGGCGTGCCGTTGACGAACAGGAAACCGTTGGCGCGCGCCGCACCGTCAGCGGCCGGTCGAGCGTCAGCGAATTCGACGCGCCACTGCGGTCGCGTTCCGGGCGCGACGACGGTGATGTCGGCCTGCGGCGCGAGCTCCGCGGCGAGGCGCTCCATTCCGGGAGCGAAATAGCCGTCGTCGTTGCTGAGTAGTATGCGCATCGCGTGGATTGGGCGTGCGCGAAATCGCGCACGACAACATCCGCCGCATTATAGACGACCCTCCAGAAGCCGGCGCGAGAGCACCGAAGCACCGGCCGCGTGCCGGGCGCGTGTCCCGCCTTGCTCGCCTTATTCGGCGGCCAGTGGCGCGCGAACACCGCCGCGACCTGCGGATGCGAGTCGACGCGCGCGAGCGTCGCGAACAGCGGCCGCGATGCTGCGCGAGATGCTTGCGCGCGCCCGACCATCTCGACACGACCGCGGCGTAGAGATCGAGCGCGCCGAGCGCGTTCGCCGGTCAGGAACGGCTCGCGCGCGAACAGATCGGCGAAGATCTCCCAGTGCCGGTGCAGCCGCGCCCGCGTGCCGGCGCCGATGCGCTCCTTCACGGCGTCGTCGTGATCGGCGTCGGCGCAGAAGCGCTCGGGAAAGTCGATGACGTGATGCCGGATAGCAGTTGGCGGCGACGAAGACGAGCCCGCGCAGCGCCTGCGCGCGCGCCGACGCGTCGGTCGGCAGCAGCCCGCGGTCGCGGTGCGTGTCGCGCCAGGTGGATGAGGATGGCCGCGCTCTCCGACAGCGCGCTGCCGTCGGGCAGCTTGAGCGTCGGGATCTGGCCGATCGGGTTGATCGCGAGCAGCTCGTCGAACGCGTCATTCGTCTCCCACGACGCCGTCTCCACCTGCCGATACGGCGCGCCGCAGATCGTCAACGCCGCGTCCACCGTCGCCGAGCCGCTCCGTGCTTGCCGTACAGCGTGTACATGTCGATCGCGAGATCAGGATGCCGGGCCGCCCGGCTCCATCGTCTTCATGCGCCGGTGCACCTCCTCGGGACACGTCCTCGACGTGCGTCGCGATGGTCCACATGATCCGAACGGATCGACCAGCGTACCGCTGCGATCGCCGTAGAACTGGTCCTGCACGGCGCGGACCTTGCCGCCGGCGGCGAGGGCCTGCGCGACACGCGGTCGACGTCGGGCACGTAGAACATCAGGCTGACGGGCGAGCCGCCGAGCGTCTGAGCGCTCCGGTGGCCCATCCGACCTTTCGTCGGACATCATGAGATGGCCGCCGGCGATCACGACGCTCGGCGTGCGCGACCGTGCCGTCCGGAGCCGGCAGGCGCAGCACCTCCTGCGCGCCGAAGGCCTTCTCGTAGAAATCGATCGCGCGCGCGGCGTCGCGCAGGATGAGATAGGAGGTGACGCCGGATAACCTGGGGATCGGCTGGACCATGGACGTCTCCTCCGTGTAGGACGACGAGCCGGACGCGACGTCGTGCCGCCGGCGAAACGGTCGTGCGCCGGCTGCGCGTTACCAGCCCGACGTCGCGCACCAGGCCGACGCCGATGCCCTCGATCGTCAGCGCGGGCGAGGCGGGTCGACGACGATCGGCGCGAAGTCCGGGTTCTCCGGCGTCAGCACGATGTCGCGGCCGCGGCGACTCCACCGCTTGACGGTGACCTCGTCGTCGAGCCGCGCGACGACGATCTGACCGCTGCGCGCTTCGGCGCTCCGGTGCACGGCGAGCAGGTCGCCGTCGTGGATGCCCGGCATCCTTCATGCTGTCGCCGCGCACGCGCAGCAGGTAATCGGCGCGCGGCGTGAACAGCGCCGGGGTCGACGCGGTAGCGCGCCTCGACGTGCTCGGTGGCGAGGATCGGGCTGCCCGCCGCGACGCGGCCGACCAGCGGCAGCGTGCCCTGCACCGGCACGCCGGGCAGGTCCTTAAGGCGAAGGCCGCGCGACGCGCCGGCACGATTTCGAGCGCGCCTTTTTTCGCCAGCGCCTGCAGATGATCCTCGGCCGAGCTCGCGGTCGAGAACCCGAGCCCGGCGGCGATCTCGGCGCGCGTGGGCGGCATGCCCTGCGCCTCGATGAAGCTTCGGATCCAGTCGAGGATCTGCTGCTGCCGCGCGGTCAGCCGCGCGCTCGGTTGTCCATCGGTTGCCCGCTCCGTTGCTGACCGAATCGCGTGTTGGAGCTGGTGCCCTTCGGAGCAGCGTTCGAAGTGCGCAGATGCGCGTACGGGCGGCGTGTGGCGGCGGACATGGGATACCGTATGTATATGCGGTACCGGATTATAGACGGCCCCGGCTGCGCTGTCAATGCCGGCGCCGCCGATCACTGCCGCGACACGTGTATGACGTCGCGCACCACCGGATAAATGCTCGCGCTCCAGCGCCTCCCGCTGAACACGCCGTAGTGTCCCGCGCCCGGCTGGACGTAATGCGTCTTCATGTACGGGCGAAGACCGGCGCACAGATCGTGCGCGGCGAGCGTCTGGCCCAGCGAGCAGATGTCATCGCGCTCGCCCTCGATGGTCAGTAGCGCGCGTGCGCCGTATCGCTGCCGGGTCGACGACGCGCCCGCGCCACATGAGCTCGCCCTTCGCCAGCGCGTAGTCCTGGAACACGCGCTTCACCGTTTCGAGATAGAACTCGGCCGGAAGATCCGCCACCGCGAAGTACTCGCGGTAGAAGCTGCGTGTCGCCTCGGCTTTCTCGGTTTCGTCGTTGACCAGGTCGTCGAAGAATCCGCGGAACGACGCCGAGGTGGCGATCGAGATTCATGTTGAGGAACGCCGACAGCTGGACGAAATCCCGGATAGACCTTGCGCATCGCGCCGGCGTAGCGCACCGGGACCCTCGAGATCAGCTTTTTCTCGAACCATTCGATAGACTTGTCGGTGGCGAGCGTGTTCACCGAGCTCGGCGATATCCTGCAATCGATCGGGCCCGCCATGAGGATCATGCTGGCCGGCGTCGCCGGGTGCGCGTCCTCGGACATGATCGCGACCGCGGCAAGCGCAGCGACGCACGGCTGGCAGATCGCCATCACGTTCGCCCCGGGTCCCATCTCCGCGAGGAACTCGATAATGTGCTCGACGTATTCGTCGAGTCCGAAGCGACCCGCGGCGAGCGGAACGTCGCGCGCGTTGTGCCAGTCGGTGATGTAGACGTCATGGTCGCGCAGCATGGTCTGCACCGTGTCGCGCAGCAGCGTCGCGAAATGTCCCGACATCGGCGCGACCAGCAAAACGCGCGGTCCGGGGTCCGGCGTGTCCTTGCGAAAATGCAGCAGCGTCGCGAACGGCGTCGTCGCCACGGCCTCCTCGACGACCGCGACCTCGCGCAGTGCGTCCGGCGGCCCGACGGCGACGCGGTCGATGCGAAACGGCGGCCGCCGATGCGTTAGCGCCGCCAGAAGCAGGACTTCGCACGCGGCGGCGATCTTGCGCAGCGCGCGGTCGCCGGAAAGCGCGGGGCGCGTGCGGTCGATCAGCGGTATCGCCGCCGTCGCGAGCGCGCGGAGCACCCACATGCCGTCGGTATGCGCCTGGTACGCGTTGTAGATCATTTTGCTGTCGCTGGCGATGACATGCATCGACTAGGCCCGGTTGGCGACGATGCCTCTCGGTGAGGCGTTGGCACGTCGCTTGCAAAGTGGCGGAGAGCCGGCGTCAAACGATGCCGGCGGCAACCGAAATGGTGCATGCGGCGAATCGACTTCGCGTCGGCGCGCGCCGCATCGGACACACCCGGGAGAGCAGCAACATGGCCAAGGCGACGTTAAGCATCAGCAGCAAGAACTACTCGTCGTGGTCGCTGCGCGGCTGGCTGCTGGCCCGCTTCGCCGGCCTCGACTTCAAGGAGGTCATGGTTCCGCCCGACGACGCCGATGCGCGCAAGGAGATCCTGCTGCTGTCGCCGTCGATCCTGGTGCCGTGCCTGACTCACGATGGAATCAAGGTGTGGGACACGCTGGCGATCGCCGAGTATCTGCACGAGATCAAGCCCAAGGGCGGGTTGCTGCCGGCGGAGCGCGCGGCACGCGCGCATTGCCGCGCGATGTGCGGCGAGATGCATTCGGGATTCGCCAGTCTTCGCGGCGCGCTCCCGATGAATCTCAAGCGGCGCTTTCCGGGTCACAAGGTGTGGGCGCGAGCGCAGGGCGACATCGAGCGAATCGTCGCGATCTGGCACGAATGCCTGGCGCGCTACGGGGGGCCGTATCTGTTCGGCAAGCGATGCATGGCCGACGCCATGTACGCGCCGGTAGTGACGCGATTTCTCACCTACGACGTGAAAATCGACAAGCGCTGCGCGGCCTACGGCGAGGTGATCATGAAAATGCCCGAGATGCTCGAGTGGGTCGTCGCGGCCAAGCGGGAGCCCGAGGAGATCGACGAGCTCGACATGGAGTTCTAGTGCGTCCGCGGCGGCGGCGCCCACTCTCGGCCGCATGCTCTCGCGATGCGTCACTCGAGCGCGCTCCTCAGGTCCAACGCGCGGGATCCGGAACGCGCGCTGGCCCCGGCGTCACGTCGACCGTGGTGAAATCGGCCGGCCCGACCACTTCCAGGTACTCCATGTCCGGCGAATAATCGAACAGGAAGTGCACGATCCCCGGCCGCTGGTGCACGCAGTCGCCCTGCTCGACCAGCGTTTCCTTGTCTTCGTACATGAAGCGCGCCCAGCCCTTCAGCATGATGACGATATGGAAGTCCGCGCCATGGTAGTGCCAACCCGTGCCCTTCTCCGGTGCGCGCTGCGCGGTGACGAGCTGCGCGAGCACCTTTCCAGCGGTCGCTTCGGCGACACCGAGATCGCGATAAAGGAAAAAATCGCGCAGCCATCTCCTTTGAATTCAGTGTCTCCGGGCTTGACGTGAGAGAACTTGAGTGAGGTTCGATCCAGCACGACCGACTCCTTCGAGTTGTGAAGACGCTGTAGACCAAGCACGGACCGTTCCATCGCCCGATGCGGAATTCGCTCGCGACCGTAGCACGGGTGACACGAGGATGCACCGTCGCGACGCGAGGCGCACCGCGTTGGCGCACGTAACGCGACGCACACGGCCTACCCGCTGTTGCGAAGCCCTGCCGCGACGCCGTTGATGGTGAGGTGAATCGCGCGCTTCGTGCGTTCGTCCGTCTGTCCGCCTCGAAAACGGCGCAACAGCTCGACCTGCAGGTGGTTGAGCGGGTCCAGATAAGGAAAGCGGTCGCGGATGCTGCGCGCCAGCGTGGGGTTGTCGTGAAGCAGCGCCTGACTGCCGGTGATCTCGCGCACGAGCTCGATGCTGCGCCGGTGATCGGACGCAAGACGCGCGAAAATGGCGTCGCGCACCGCGGCGTCGGGCACGAGCTCGGCGTAGCGCGACGCGACAGCGAGGTCGGTCTTGGCGAGCACCATCGCCATGTTCGAGAGCACGCTCTTGAAGAATGGCCAGCGCTCGTGCATCTCGCGCAACAGGACCAGCCCGTCCCGTCGCGACGCAAGCCATGCGTCGACCGCGATCCCGAAGCCGAACCAACCGGGAAGCATGAGGCGGCACTGCGACCAGCTGAACACCCACGGTATCGCGCGCAGGTCCTCGATGCGCGACGATGCCGTCCGCGACGCGGGCCGGCTGCCGATGTTGAGCTCCGCGATCTCCGCGATCGGCGTCGATGCGCGGAAGTACTCGATGAACTGCGGCGTCTCGTAGACTAGCGCGCGGTACGCCGCGAGCGCGTGCTCCGACAGCGCATCCATCGCCGCGTAGTATTCGCCGGCGCGCGGTCCCAGCGCCTCGTCGTCCTGCAGGCTCGCTTCGAGCGTGGCCGCGACCAGTGTCTCGAGGTTGCGCCGACCAAGGTCGGGATCGGAATACTTGCTGGCGATGATCTCGCCCTGCTCGGTGATGCGAAGCCCTCCCGTGACGCTCCCCGCGGGCTGCGCGAGTATCGCCTCGTAGCTGGGCCCGCCGCCGCGGCCCACGCTGCCGCCGCGGCCATGGAACAGGCGCAGCTTCACTCCGTGCGTGGCGAAGGCGTCCACCAGCGCCAGCTCGGCGCGGTAGAGCGACCAGTTGGCGGTGAAGTAGCCGCCGTCCTTGTTGCTGTCCGAATAGCCGAGCATCACTTCCTGCCAGTCGTCGCGACCGCGCAGCCATTGCCGATAGCACGGCAGCGCAAACGCGGCGTGCATGATGCGCGCGGCGTTGGCGAGATCGTCGATGGTCTCGAACAGCGGGACGATGTTCACCGACAGCGCGTGCCCGCGCAGCAGGCCCACTTCCTTGAGCAGGATGCCGACCTCCAGCAGGTCGCTCACCGACTGGCACTTCGAAATGACGTAGTTGGGCAGCGCCGCTAGGCCGTAGCGGCGGTGGATGTCGGCGGCAACGCGCAGGATGTCGAGCTCCGATGCGGTGCGCGCAGAATACTCGAGGTGCGCGGAGTAGAGCAGCCGTGGCCCGGATAGCTCGCGCTCGAGCAGCGCCACGCGGTCCGATTCGGGCAGCGCGGCGTAATCGTCGGCGACGCCCGCGCGCGCGAACAGCTCGGCGACCACGCTTTCGTGCACGTCCGCGTTCTGCCGCAGGTCGAGCACGGCGAGATGGAATCCGAATACCTCGACGGCGCGAATGAGCGGCTCCAGCCGGCCGGCCGACAGCAATTGCGCGCCGTGGCTGGCGAGCGAGGCGCGAATGATGCCGAGGTCCGCCAGCAATTCGTCCGGCGTTACGTAGGGCGCCAGCTTCGCCTGCGGCGTGTAGCGCGGCACCAGGCCGGCGAGCTCGACGGCGGCTGCCGCAAGCCGTGAATACACGCCGACAAGCGCCTGGCGGTACGGCTCGTCCTTGCGATGCGGATTGGCGTCTTGCGCGGCATCGGCAAGCGCGGACAGCTCAGGCGTAGGCTTAACCAGGCGCGAAGACAGCGACAGCTCGGCGCCGAGCCGATGCACCTGCTCGAGATAGTGCGAGAACACGAGTGTGGCCTGCGATCCGATGGCCAGCGCCAGCGTGTCGGCGACGACGTTGGGGTTGCCGTCGCGATCGCCACCGATCCACGAGCCCATGCGCAGGAACGGCGGCAGGTGCATTCCGGCCGCGAGAGCGAAGTCGTCGCTGAGGCGCTTCTCGAGCGCGGCATAGATGCGCGGAATCTCGGACAGGAACGTGTAGCGGTAGAAGGCGAGCCCGTTCTCGATCTCGTCGGCCACACGCAGCTTCGACAAGCGGAGCATCGCCGTCTGCCACAGCGACAGCACCTGGCGGTAAAGCGCCGACTCGAAGTCGTGCAACTCATCCGGTGTGAACTCGACGCGATCGCGCCATTGCAGCAGGCGCGCGATCTCGCGCTCGCAGTCGAGAATGCTGCGCCGCTGCACCTCGGTCGGATGCGCCGTCAGCACTGGGCTTACCAGCGCGTCGGAGAACCACTGCAACAGCGCAACGCCGTCGATGCCGCGCTCGCGCACGCGAGCGAGCGCGCCCGTGATGCTCCCCGCCTGCGGTGGCGCGCCGGCCAGCGCGTAGGCCCGCCGCCTGCGGTTCTGATGCACGTCCTCGGCAATATTGACCAGATGCGAGAAGTACGAGAACGCGCGCACGACTTCGAGCGCTTGCGCGACCGGAAGCTCGTTGAGCAGCGCATCGAGCTCGCGCTTGACCGCGGGCGCATCGCCCTCACCGGCGCGACGAAAGCGGATCGCGGTCTGTCGTATAGCCTCGATGCGATCGAAGCCCGCGTCGCCGGCTTGCGCCCGCAGGACGTCTCCGAGCAGCCGTCCGAGGAGGCGCGTATCCTCCTTGAGCGGCAGATCCTTGTCGGTGGCGGCATCCATGAAGGCGGGAACGTCGGCGCGATGATGCCTAAGTCAATTCAATCGATCGCGGCAATGCGCGACGACGCGATTGCATTCTACCGAGTTTGACGTGTCCGGAGGTTGCGCAGTTTGCAATCCACCTCCAATAGCTTATGCTCACGCGCACCGTCGTGGTGCCGCATTGAGCCGCGGCACCCGCCTTCTTCAATGCCATGAGCAGCGATCCCTCGATTTCTTCGACCAGCGAAGCGCTCGCGCGGCAGGGACGCGTGCTGGCCGGCCGATCGCTGGAATCGCTGTTTGCCGACAACGCGGATCGATTTGCGCAGCTCTCGCTGGTGTGGGAGCAATGGCTGGTCGACCTTTCCAAGCAGCGCGTCACCGCCGAGACCATCGCCGCGCTCGCCGAGTACGCGCGCGAGCGCAACTTGCCGGCGTGGATCGCGGCGCTGTTCGCCGGCGAGAAGATCAACCTTTCCGAGGGGCGTCCCGCGCTGCACACGGCGCTGCGCCAGCAGGACGCCGAGCCCAGGCTCGTCGACGGCACCGACGTGATGCCGCTTATACGTCAGACCCAGTCGCGCATGCGCGCGCTGACGACGCAGATCCGCGGCGGCGCGCGCATCGGCGCCACCGGGCGACCGCTGCGCCATGTCGTGAACATCGGCATCGGCGGCTCCGACCTCGGTCCGCGCCTGGTGTGCGACGCACTGGCTGGCCCGCGCGCGCCCAACGCCGTCGGCGTCGACGTCTCTTTCGTTTCCAACATCGATCCCGAGCACCTCACGCGCGCGCTGGCAGGGCTCGATCCGGCCACGACGTTGTTCATCGTTACCTCGAAGACGTTCACCACGACGGAAACGCTCGCCAACGCCAAGTCGGCTCGCGAATGGCTGGCGCGATCGCTCGGTGGCAGCGCGGGACTCGGAACGCATTTCATCGCCGTTACCGGCAACGTCGAGGCGGCGCGCGCCTTCGGTGTTTCCAGCGCGGATGTGCTACCGATCTGGGACTGGGTCGGCGGTCGCTATTCGCTGTGGTCGGCGGCAGGACTTCCGATCGCGATCCGTTGCGGCTGGGAGGCGTTCGTCGAGCTGCTCGGCGGCGCCGCCAGCGCCGACGCGCATTTTCGCGACGCGCCGCTCGAGCACAATGTGCCGGTGCTGCTGGCGCTGGTCGACTTCTGGAATTCGCGCGCGCTTGGGCTTACGCAACGCATCGTCGTTCCCTACGCGCACGCGCTCTCGCTCCTGCCGGTCTACCTGCAACAGCTCACCTTGGAGAGCAACGGCAAGTCGGTCACGCGCGACGGCTCGCCGCTCGACGGCATGGCAACGCCGGCGCTGTGGGGGGCCCGGGCACCGACAGCCAGCATGCATTCTTCCAATGGTTGCACCAGGGAACGCAGTCGGTGCCGGTCGAGTTTATCGTGCCGCTGCGCACGACGCACCCGCTCGGTGACCAGCAGGATTTGCTGGTTGCCAACGCGCTCGCGCAGGCGCAGGCGCTAATGCGCGGACGCACGCTCGACTCGGTGCGCAGCGAGCTCGCCGACGCGGGGCTGGACAGTGCCGCGGTCGCCGCGCAGGCGGCGCATCGCGTTTGTCCGGGAGATCGGCCGTCGACGACGCTGCTCATGCCCGACCAGAGCGCGCGCCGCCTGGGACAGCTGCTCGCGCTCTACGAGCACCGCGTGTTCGTCGAGGGCATCCTGCTCGGCATCAATTCATTCGATCAGTGGGGCGTCGAGCTGGGCAAGAAGCTGGCCGCTCCGCTGGGCGCAGCGCTGTGCGCCAAGGCAGACGGCGGCGGCGGCGGTGGCGAACTGTCCGACGCGGACGCATCGACGCAGGGGCTTCTCGCCTACGCGCGCTCTCTGCTGCACCGTCGCTGACAATCAGTGGGGTTCTGGCCCAAGCCGTCGATCAGCGCAACCACGCGCGAGGTCGTGGCGCCGCGATGCTATATCGACGGACCGAGGCGGCTGATGACTTCGGCGCCTTCGCCCACGATCTCGCCGAAGGTCAGCGATCCCGAAGCGACCTCGATGAGCTGGTCGATTGCGCTTTCTGCGCGCTCTTCGAGCGTCGTCGTTCCCGCCGCGACGTCTGCGGCCGCGACGTCGATCTGTTCGGCCAGGTGAGCGCAGGTCTCGGGATTGCCGCTCATCTTCAACGTTGGCGCGACCAGACTGCAAAAGCTGTTGCCGGCACCTGTCGTGAAAAGCACGATCTGCGCGCCACCCGCGACCATCGCGGTGATCGACTCGGGCGAAAAATACGGCGTGTCCATAAGATACAGACCGGCCGCCGGCGGGCGTTGCGCCGGACCCAGCACGCCATGGATGCGCTGTCGTCCGCCCTTGGCGATCGCCCCCAGCGCTTTCTCCTCGATGGTGGTCAATCCTCCGGCCTTGTTCTGCGGCCCTGGATTGCCCGCGCGGATATCGCCCCCCGAGTCGCGCACCATGCGCTCGCGAGTATTGACGGCACGCACGATCTGGTCGGCGACCTCGGCGTTGATCGCGCGCTTCGCCAGGAGGTGTTCGGCGCCGGTCCACTCGACCGTCTCGCTGAACATCGCGCGTCCCCCCGCGGCGACGACGATCTCGGTCATGCGACCGGCGAGCGGATTGCACACCAGACCCGAGGTCGCGTCCGAATGTCCGCATTCGACGGCGACGCACAATTCGCCGAGCGCGCAGCGCTCCCGGCGCAGCCTCGAGGCGTCGCGAACCAGGCGTGTGGCGGCGCGCACACCTGCGTCGACGAGCGCAAGCGCGTCTTCGCGCACGTCGGGCAGCGAGTAGCCCACCACCCGCTGTCCCGTCGTGGAGATCGCATCCACATACGCCTTGGTGATATCGGGACCCGCGGAAAGAACGAGCGTTGCAGCGACATTGGGGTGGCAGGCGAGACCCGTCAGCGTGTCAAACTGGAGCTTGGCGTCTGCGGCCACCTGGCCACGACCGTAGCCCGAAGTTACGCAGATCGTGCCGCGGACCAGCGATGACACGCGCGCGGCCGCTGCCGAGGTCAGGCCGGTCGGCGAAAGCACCAGGACATGGTTGCGGACGCCGACGCGCCCGTCGGCGCGCCGATAGCCTTCGAACGTGCGCGACGCTGCTCGACTCATCGCTTATCCTTCGTGAGCGGCGCCGTCGGCATGAACGGGACCGGGGGGCGCCCCGCAACACCGACGTCGAGCACGAGCGTACGCCCGGCCAGCGGCTCCGCGCGAAGTTCGTCGTCGCCCATTCCACGCGTCGCGGTGGTCACGTAAAGCTGACGGTAGCCTGGCCCGCCGAAGCCGCACGACGTCGGCTTGCTGACCGGCAACCTGACGACGCGATCCATGGTGCCGTCGGATGCATAGCGCACGAGGCATCCGCCATCGAACTGCGCCGACCAGAGGTAGCCGTCGGCGTCGAGCGTCGCGCCGTCCGGACCTCCGGGCATTGCACCCAGGTCCGCGAAGATCCTGCGCTCGCCCAGCGCGCCCGCCGCGCCGTCGAACGCAAATGCGTAGATTTGGCCGCGCCGCGTGTCGGCCAGGTACATGGTCCCGCCGTCCGCACTCCATGCCATGCCGTTCGGCGTCAGCAGATCGACGAGCACCTTGCGGCATCGGAGGTTGCGGTCCAGCACGTAGAGACTGCCGTCCGCGGTGCCGGACTCCGGATTCATCGAGCCGCACCAGTAGCGTCCCGCCGCGTCGCACTTGCCGTCGTTGAGGCGGTTGGCCGGCAGGTCGGGCTCCGGATCGACGATCGGCGTCAGCGCGCCGCGAGCGCAGTCGAAGAAGGCGAAGCCCGAGCGCAGCGCCACTAGCAGGCGATCGTCGCCGGCCAGCGCGATCGAGCCGACGTCTTCTCGCATCGGCCAACTCGCATCCTTACCGTTCGACAAAGTGATCGCGTGGATCGCGGGCGTCTCGCGGACGTCGATCCAGAACAGCCGGTCACGGGTTTGGTCGTACAACGGATTCTCGCCGACATGGCATCGCGCGCTGCCGATGGCCTGCACCGCCTGCGCCGTCTCCGCCGCTTCGTACCACGCGCGTTCGTGCCGGCCGTCGTGATGCGCGCCGGTGGCGAGATTGTGCTCGTGCACCCATTGCCCGGCCGCTACCGGAGTCGTCGTGCGACCGATGAACTCGCCGTACTTGCGCACCCGCAAGCCGGCGGCGAGCGCGCGCACGGCGAATTTGTGTCCCGCGCGGATGTCCTCCTGCAGAGTGACTTCGCGCACCACGGACCCGCTGGTCACGCGCACCATCGTACCCTTGGCCAGGTGCGACAAGGCGGTGGCGACGTCGTCGACCGGGCGCAGCAGTTGCGCCGGTTGCCGCTTACGCTCCGCTGTTCCCTGCATCATTGACTCACGGGGACCGGAGCGCTGGCAGCGATCAGTCCTTCGTGTTTCATCTCGTCCCAGAACGCGCCAGGAATCGACGCGCGGCAGTGAGCGAGATTCTGCGCCGCTTCGTACGGGTTCCCCATGCCGGTGACCACGCTGGCCACGGTGGGGTGGGCAAGCGGAAATTGCAGCGCCGCGGCAGCGAGGGCGACGCCGTGCCGCGCGCATACCGCCTCGATGCGGGAGACGCGCGCCGCGATGTCGGGCTCGGCTGCTTGGTAGAAGTAGGTCGCGCCGGGTCGCGCGCCGGTGGCGAGAATGCCGGAATTGAACGGTGCGGCCATCAGCACGCCGATGCCGCGTCGGGCGCAGTCCGGCATGAAGGTGTCGAGCGCCGTATGGTCGAGCAGCGTGTAGCGACCCGCGAGCATGAAACAGTCGAAGTCGCCGTCGGCCGCGAAGCGCTCGAGGATGCTCCAGTCGTTGACGCCGACACCGATCGCCTTGATCGCGCCGCTGGCGCGAAGCTCGTGCAGCGCGCGATACGCGCCGTGCATCGCCTCGGAATAGCGTTGCTCGAGGAGGTCACCTTGCCAACGGCGATTGACGTCGTGGATCAGCGCGATGTCGATGGCGTTGGTGCCGAGGCGTTGCATGCTGTCCTCGAGCGAGCGCCGCGTCGCCTCGTAGCTGTAGTCGTAGTGGAAGCTGAACGGATAGACGCCCGCGCTCGCCCCCGCGGCCGGGGCTTCCGGTTGCGCGTGAAGCAGCCGCCCCACTTTGGTGGACAGTACGACGCCGCGCCGGTCGATGCGGCGCAGGCAGGTGCCGAGCCGATGCTCGGCAAGGCCGACACCGTACAGAGGAGCGACGTCGTAGTAGCGCAAGCCGGCGGCGTACAACACATCGAAGGCGTCGTGAACCAACGTGTCGGAGGCGCCGCCGCTCAGCGATCCGAACGGCGCGCACCCAAGTCCCAGCTGCGAGACGGACGCAACTGCATTGCGCAGCGGGCGCGTCGCGGCGGGATCGAATCCTGTGGATCGGTTCGGCACGCGGTCGATCACGTCTTCGGCAGTCGCACGGTTACGCCGGCCTGTTCCTCGCGCATCTTCAGCAGCGAGCCCACGTCCATGTCCTTCAGGCCATGGCGGATGCCTTCGTCGAGCGTCGCCAGCGTCGCGTGCCCGATCGGCGCGATCACGCCGAGCCCATCGACCATCTGCAGCGCGAGACGGCAGTCCTTTTGCGCGAGCTTCATCATGAAGCCCGGCGCAAAGTCGCCAATCAGAGGTCGCTTGGGCATGCCGATCGCGAGCTGATTGTTCCAGGCCATCGTCGTGCGCAGCACGCTCATCATCGTGTCGAGCGTGAGACCGGCCTTCACGCCAGCGACGAGCGTTTCGGTCGACGCGGCGCCCAGCGCCTGAGCGAGCAGGTTATTGAGCAGTTTCATCGTTTGCCCGGCGCCAAGCGGGCCGCAGTGGAAAAAGTCGGTGCCCATGCCGTCGAGCAGCGGACGGCAACGCGCGATCACCTCGGCAGGACCGCCCACCATCAACGTCAACGTGCCCGCCACGGCCGCATCCGCGGTCTTCCCGACCGGACTGTCGATCATCTCCGCGCCCTTGGCGCGGATTCTCGCGCCGACGCGGCGCGTGGTCTCCGGGTCGATCGTGCTCATGTCGATGTACACGGATCCTGGACGGATGCCCTCGACGATGCCGTCGGAGCCGAGCGCGACGCGCTCGACGTCCGGCGAATCCGGCAGCATGGTGATGACGAAGTCCACCGCGCTCGCGACCTCGCGCGGCGTTGCCGCCGAACGTGCGCCCGCCGCGGTCAGAGCCGCCACCGACTGCGGCACCACGTCGCACACGACGAGCTGGTGTCCCTTGGCGAGAAGATTTCGCGCCATCGGCGCGCCCATGGTGCCCAATCCAATGAAGCCTGCGATCATTGCGATTTCGTCTTCCGTTGAATCGATGCAGGACGCGCCCCGCGAGGGGGCGCGCGCAGCGACACTCGAGATCCCCTCGAGCGGCGCTGCGCGCCGTTCCCCCGGGGGCGGTGTCTTTGCTCGGCGCTGCGACACTCAATGATCCCCCCGAGCGGCGCTGCGCGCCGTCCCCCAGGGCGAGTGTCTTGGGGCGGCCCTGCGACACTCATACCCGCTCGGGCCAGCGATCCATCATCCAGATCGGCAAGCCGCGCAAGTCGGCGGTGTTCTTGGCCGAGAACCCCGCAAAGTCCGGCTTCGAGCCCGTCTTCTCGTACGCGGCCATGACCGGCGCGGCGGCCGTTGCGAACGCGCCCTTCACCTCTCCCCACGTCAGCGGCTTCGGGATCAGCTTGCCATCGACCATGGCTTTCGAGGTCTCCAGCAGCGCCACCGCATCGCCTTCCGTCGGCCAGCACCAGCCACGCTTGAACAGCACATCGTCCTCGACGACCTTCGCGCCGAGCTCAGGCGGCAGCTCCCAATACTTGACAGCCAGTTCCGAAACCTTGCCCGCAGCCATCTTCGACAGCACGACGACCGCCTCCTGCTGCGCGCGCACGAATGCGGTGACGAGGCCGGGCTCGTTCTGGATCAGCTTCACGCCTCCAACCCAGAACGAGCGGTGCAGGTAAAAGCCGTCGGGATAGAACGGCGACTTCTTCACCGACGCAAGTAAGTGTCCCGCGCCGTCGCCCGCGGGCCCCTTGTAATGGCTCTCGGTGTAGCCGAACGAATTGATGATGCCGACCGTGCCGAGCTCCTTCTCTGCCTTCAAGAACGCGGGATACGTGCAGACTGCCGCGTCCATGCCGGACGGGATCGTCGCTGCCTGCGCCTGCGTGGGGGTATTGACCACCGTGATGCCGAACGCCTTCGGGTCAGGATTGCCGGTCTCGAAGCGCAGCATCTGCGACAGCACGTTGTACGGATCGCCACCGAGCAGCGCGCCGACCGTCTTGCCCTTGAGGTCGGCGACATTTCGGATTGGAGAATCCTTGCGCGTCGCGAGCACGAAGCGGAAATGGCCTTCACCTACGCTGAGCAGCTGGATCGGCTGGTGCTGGGAAATCAGACGCACGATCGGCGTGTTGCCCCACATGCCGAACTGGAGGTTGCCCGCGACGAACGCCTCCACCATCGGCGCGGCGGAAGGGTAGTCGCGGTAGTCCACCGACAGGTCGTAACCTGCCTCGGCCGCGTAACGCTCGAACGACTTGTTCGCCATCATGTACGCGGTAACCGGCGAGTTGCCCGCGGCCCAGGGTTGCCTGCCGACTGAAACCTTGATCGGCTTGCGTGCTTGCGCGCGCACGATCGAGGGCGCCGATAAGCGCAATCGACACGGCGCCCGCGGTCGTGATGAAACGGCGGCGCGAAACGCCGTGCAGCGGATGTTGATGGTTCATGCTTTTCTCCTCCTGTGGTGGATCAGGCGACGGCGGCGCGATACGCCTCGTCGCGAATCAGACTCCAGATGTGCTCCGTCAGGGCCTGGAACTGCGGAAGCGCGCGTGTCGCATCGCCGCGCGGGCGTGAAAGCGGAATATCGACGACTTCCTTGAGACGGCCAGGATGCGCCGTCATCACCGCGACGCGATCGCCCAGGAAGACGGCTTCGTCGATGGCATGGGTGATGAAGACCACTGTGCGCCGCTCGGTCGGCGGTCGGTCCTGGCCCCAGACACGGAGCATTTCGTCCTGCAGGATGATGCGCGTCTGCGCGTCGAGCGCCGCAAGCGGCTCGTCCATCAGCAGGACCTCGGACTCGTTGGCCATGAGGCGAGCCAGCGCGACGCGCTGGCGCATGCCGCCCGACAATTGATGCGGATACTTGGTCTCCGAGCCTGTGAGTCCGACGAGTTCGATCGTGCGGCGCACGCGCTGCGCGCGCGCCTCAAAATCGAGACCTGCGCCAGCGGGGCCGTGGCGCAGGCCGAACTCGACGTTGCCGTGAACGGTCTGCCACGGGAACAGCGCGTAGTCCTGGAACATCACGCCGCGATCGGGCCCTGGCGCGGTGATGACGCGATCGTCGATCGCGACGGTGCCGCTGGTCGGAATGTCCAGACCCGCCAGCACGTTGAGAACCGTGGTCTTGCCGCAGCCGGAGGGCCCGACGATCACCAGGAATTCGCCCTGCCGCACGTCGAGCGAAAAATTGTCGAGAGCGACGGTGTCCGGCGCACCCGCGACCGGGTAACGCTTGCCGACGCCTTGGAGGCGCAGTTTCACAGCGTGTGTCACGGCAGCGCCCATGGCATCAGTTTGCTCATCATCGCGCGCAGCATCCGGTCGAGCAACAGCGCCACCAGTCCCACCGCGATCATGCAGACGATGATCCGATTCAACTCGATGCTGTAGGCGTAGAACACGAACATCATCTGCCCGATGCCGCCCGACCCGCCGCCGCCCGCCTTGGCGCCGACGGCAAGCTCGGCCGCGACGATGGCGGTCCAGCCCACCCCCATCGCGATGCGCAGCCCGACGCCGATCGACGGCAACGCTGCCGGGATGACCACCGTCCTGATCGTCGTCATCCGGTCGAGCCCCATGGTCGCCGCCGCCCGCAACAACGTCGGGTTGACGTTCTTCGCGCCCGCTATCGTGTTGACGATCAGCGGAAAAAAAGCCGCGTACGCAACGATCGCGACCGCGGCGGGCGTCCCGGTTCCCAGCCACAGGATGGCGAGCGGGAGGATCGCGATCGCGGCGATCGGCCGGAACGTTTCCACCACCGGATCGATGTTGCGCTCGGCGGAGCGCGAATAGCCCATCACCAGTCCGAGCGGAATGGCGAGGAGCGCGGCGAGCAGAAAACCGCCGAACACGCGCCCGAGGCTCTCCAGGATCGCCGCCGGCAGGTCGCCCGACGCGATCATCACCGCGGCGGCTTTGACGATGTTCACCGGCAACGGGGTGCGCGGCGTGCCGACCGCGCTGCCCAACGCCTGCCACGCGATCAGCAACGCAATCGGAAGCAGCAGGCCAACACCTGCGGTACTCCACCACCGCTCGCGGCGCGCATTGAGCACCGCGGTCATCGAGGCGCCTGCGCCCAGGGTGTGAGCCGGCGGTTGAGCCAGCGCACGGCCGCGTCGCAAAGGTAGCCGATCACCCCGATCATCGCGATGAAGCTCATCACCTGCGGCGTCATTAGCAACTCTCGATACCATTCGACGGCGTAACCGAGGCCGCTCGGCGCACCGATCAGCTCGGCGGCCACGACAGCGGTCCACGACAACGCGACACCCAGCCGCAACGCCACCAGCAGGCCGGGCAACGCGGCCGGAATTACCACGCGGGTGACGATCGTTCGCTGCGGAACGCCCATCGTGCGCGCGACATCGAGCAGGCGCGGGTCCACGGAGCGTACGGCGGCGACCGATCCCACCAGGATAGGAAAGAAAGCGGCGTAGGTCATGATGAACACCGGCAGCGCGTTGCCGATGCCGAAGATGAACAGCGCCAGCGGAATCCACGCGATCCCGGAAATCGGACGCAGCACTTCGAACGTCGGATCGACGATGCGGCGGAAGCGGCCGCTCAGTCCCATCGCCAGTCCCAGCGGAATCGCGAGCGCGCAGGCAATGGAAATGCTGATGACCATGCGCCCGAGACTGATCCCGGCGTGCTCGAAGAGCTCGAGGTCGCGCGCGAGACCGATGGCGGCGTCGAGCACGGTCAGCGGCGAAGGCAGCAGGATCGGATTGTCGGTCCACCACGCGACGAGCGCCCACACCACCGCGAACACCAGCATCGTGCGCAGGTAGACCAGCGCGCCCCACGTGCGGCGGGGCAGCGCGCTCGTCGCCACGATGTGCGAGCTCATGCCATCGCCTACCTGGGGCAATTCGGACGACAACTCGTCGTCGGGCCGGCTGGCTATCATCGCCCGCTAGCGCGCGACCGTCGAGTCGGCGCGCGCTGCCCGCAACGCCTGCGCCAGCAACCATACCGACGAGGCGTAGAGCCGGCTTCGGTTGTAGCGCGTGAGCACGAACCAGTTCGTGAACGTCATCCAGTACTCGGGCGCTTCGGGCGTCTCCCGCGACTCGAGCATGAGCAGGCCCACCGGATCGCTGCCGAGGTTGCCTGGAATCACGAAGCCGGTGACACCATCGCGCACCCACGCGGCGACGCCGCGACGCTCGGTCACGCCGCCGTCGAACAGGCGCGCGAGCTCTTCGGTGCGCGCCTCGTCGAGCCGCACCGGGGTCATCACCGGCTGTCCGGTCTGCCAGCCGTGCCTCGCCAGGTAGTTGGCGACGCTGCCCACCGCGTCGTCGGGATCATTGGCCAGGTCGATGCGACCGTCGCCGTCGAAATCGAGCGCGTAGTTGCGGATGCTGCCGGGCATGAACTGCGGTAATCCGACCGCGCCGGCGAACGAGCCGCGCGCGTCGAGCGGCGACACACCCTGCTCGCGGCAAAGCAGCAGGAAATTCCTGAGCTCGCCCGTGAAGTACTCGGCGCGTCGCGGATAGTCGAAGGCGAGCGTCGACAGCGCATCGATCACGCGGAACGAGCCGGTGTTGCGGCCGTAGAAGGTCTCGACGCCGATGATGGCGACGATCACCTCGGCCGGAACGCCGAAGGACGACTCCGCGCGCGCCAGCGCCGCGTCGTTGGCGCGCCAGAACGCCACGCCGGCGTCGATCCTGGATGCGTTGAGGAATTGCGGACCGTATTCGTACCACTTCGGCGGCGTCGCGATCGGCCGCGACATCGCCGCGACGACCCTGGGCTGCAAGCGAACCTGCGCGAACACGCGCGCCAGCGCCGCGCTGTCGAAGCCTTCGCTACGCGCCATCCCGGCGATGAACGCCTGCACGTCGGGGCGCTTGTCGAGTCCCCGATCGACGGCGTCGGCGGCGCGCGCGGGAAGCGCAGCGCAGAGCCACGCGCACGCGGCGAGCAGCGCGCAACCGGTCGCGGCCCATCGCCGCGGCGCCGCGCACACGCGCGTGCGGGTGATGGCGCGGATACGGCGATGAGATTCCATGGTCGCGGCGAATGGTATCATCCGCGCGCGCATGATTTGCCCGGTCAACTGAGGCGCCCGGTCAACTGAGGAGCAACAGACCGCCGCGAAACCGCGCGCGTCTTCGCCAGGTGCTTCGCCCGTGTCTTGGTCCCCGCGATCGATGCTCTATCCGCTGTTCCGTCCGCTGCTCTTCGCGCTCGATCCGGAAGCCGCGCACGACACCGTGTTCGCCGCCCTCGACGCGGCCGAAGCGTGCGGCGTCGCGCAACTCTTCGCGCCGCGCGTCGCCGCCTCGCCGGTGACCGTGATGGGCCTGGACTTTCCCAACCGCGTCGGCCTCGCCGCCGGACTCGACAAAAACGCGGCGCACATCGACGGCCTCGCGACGCTTGGGTTCGGCTTCATCGAGTGCGGCACCGTCACTCCGCGCGCCCAGCCGGGTAACCCGAAGCCGCGCATGTTCCGGCTTCCGCAGGCCGAAGCGCTGATCAACCGCCTCGGCTTCAACAACGACGGCGTCGAGCGTTTTCTCGCCAACGTCGCCCGCGCGCGCTACGCGAAGCGCGGCGGCATCCTCGGACTCAATATCGGGCGCAATTTCGACACGCCGAACGAACGCGCGATCGACGATTACCTCACCTGCCTCGGCGCGGTCTATGCAAGCGCGAGCTACGTGACGGTCAACGTGTCGTCACCGAACACGAAGGGCCTTCGCGAGCTGCAGGAGGACGCCGCATTCGACCGGCTGCTCCCGCGCTCAAGGCCGAGCAGGCGCGCCTCGCGCAGGTCCATGGAAAATACACGCCGCTGGTGGTGAAGATCGCGCCCGACCTCACGCCCGGCGACATCGCGCGCATCGGACGTTCGCTCGTGCGCCACCACATCGACGGAGTCATCGCCACCAACACCACCATCGAGCGCGGCGCCGTCGCCGGGCTCGAGCACGCCGACGAGGCCGGCGGGTTGTCCGGAAGCCCGCTTCGGCGACAAGTCGACCGCGGTCATCCGCGAGCTCGCCAAGGCGGTGGACGGCGCCCTGCCGATCATCGGCGTGGGAGGCATTCTTTCGGGCGCCGATGCGCGCCAGAAAATCGACGCCGGCGCGACGCTGGTGCAGATCTATACCGGGCTCATCTACCGCGGACCCGAGCTGGTCGTGGAGATCGGTGAGGCGCTGGCGCAGCCACCGCGACGCCCGAAGCGCCGATAGCGTCGCGCTAGACCCCGCCCGAAGCGGCGGGACGCATGTGCACCAGCATCTTGCCGTCGGCCTCGGCGACGCGCGCCGCGTGCTGGTTGTCGCACACTGCGGAGAGCACGACGATGCCGCAGCGCTTGTGCGGCTTCGGCTGGCACGCGGCGACGGTCCACGTCGTGGTCAGGGTGTCACCGGGACGCGCCGGCGCCAGGAAGCGCGCCGCGTGCTCGAGATACGCGAGCGCGGTGCCGTGGAAATGCATCCCCAGCGGGCCGCCCATCATCGCGCTGGTGAGCACGCCGTGCAGGATGCGCGTGCCGAAGCGCGAGGTCTTCGCGTATTCCTCGTCGACGTGATGAGGATTGAAGTCGCCGATGAGTCCGGCACCGATCACCAGATGCGCCTCGGTGATGGTGACGCGGGCGCCGAAGCTGTCGCCGACGCGAACGTCGTCGAACCACGCGCCAATGACGGGATTTTTCGACGCGGACGCCGGCGCGCCGCTTGAGTCGTTCACGCAGGCTCTGCCGCAGTCGCGGCGCCGCCGAATTTTTCCTCGATCGAGGCGAGCATGCTCGTGAACGCGCGGTCGACCAGCGGCTCGGCCTCGACCAGTCGCGCGCGGTCGTTGCGAAAGCGCTCGGCGAGCTCGTCGGCGGTGAGCGACACCGCCTTCTGTCCCTGGCGATTGGTGAACAGGTACGTGCCGCGCAGCGGACTCACCCACGCCAGCTTGGCGAAGGCGAGCTGGCCGTCCTCGCCCTCGAACTCGACCCACATGCCGCGCTCGAGGCTGCCCGCGATTTCCGCGAAGCGATCCTGCAGCACCTCCGGTTCGGGCGGCGGTGGCGGGGGCGGCGGCGCGGGCGCCATCGCCTCGGCGAGGGCGCGCGCCTTTCTCGCCGTGTCGACGTCTCCCTTGGCGGTCGCCTCGACCGCGGCGGCGGCCGCAGCCTCGGCCACGGCGGTGGTGGGCATCGGCGCCGAAGCGAGGCTCGACTTCACCGCCGCCGCATGCGCCGCCACCAGATTCGACATGAACTGCTCGCGCTCGCCCTGCTCCCAGGTCACGTTGTGCAGGCCGCCGTGCAGGCGGCGCAGCAGGTTGCGCAGCATCGCCACCAGCTTCTTGCGATCGTCGGTGGCGCGCTTGGGCTGCACGCTCCACACCAGATCGTCGAGCGTCGACAACGCGCTGGTCCATGCCTCGGATTCCTCGCCCTCGCGAATGTACAGCTGCGCCAGCGCGCCCATCCACTTGTCGCGCAGGAAGCTCGCCAGGAAATTGGGCGAGGCATGCTCCTTGAGACGACGCTCGATCTCCGAGCGCGCCACCATCTGGGCGATCTCCAGCCGGTCGCGCTGGTTGATCTCCTCGGCGGTCGACTGGATGTTGACTTCGGCGGTCTTTTCCTCGGTGGCGAGAAACTCCTGGAGGTCCTCGCGCAGCGTATCGAACAGCCCGATGTCGTCGGCGAACTCGTCGAGTACGCGGTGGACGATGGTTTCGATCTTGCGGTACAGCGGGTCGTCGTGACCCATCGTCGGCGACCAGCCGATGCCCGCTTGAGCCAGCGCGTTGACCAGCAGTCGCGACGGGTGCGATTTCTTCGAGAAGAACGCGCCGTCGAGCATCGCCGCTTTCAACACCGGGATCTGCAGCCGGCCGATCAGCGCCTTGATGCTGTCGGGCAGATCCTTGGTCTCGAAGATGAAATCGAACAGCATCGCGACCAGCTCGATCGTCATGGCCTCGAGCTGGTTCGCCTTGTTGCCGATCGGAGATTCCTGGATGTCGCGCAGGACGTTGTGCATGTCCTGCTGCAGGCCGGCGAACTGCACCGGCGCGCCGGCGAATTCGAAGCCGCTCTCGCCGTGCTGCAGGCGGCCCAGCGCGTCGCCCAGCTCCGGCGTCACCAGGATGCGCGGACCGCCAAAGGGGCCGATCGTCGGCACCGCCGGCGGCGCGGCATGGCCGCTCATCGCGCCACCAAACCCTCCGGGCACGAATCCGCCGGGGCCGCCGCTGCCCGACGGCATGGTCAAGGTGTAACCCGCGGCGGCGGACGCCATGCCCACGCCGGGCATCCCGCCTCCCGGCATGCCCGAGGGCATTTGCGGCGGCGACGCGCGCAGCATGCCCTGGTTCGCCAGCCGTTGCAGCACCGCCATCAGGTCGATGTCCCCGCCGGGGCGCGCGGCCTGCGCGTGCGCCTGGGCTTGCGCCGTGCGCCGCCTTGCTGTCGGCGACGGCACGCTCGGCCGACGTCGCGCGGTTCACGATCGCGGAGCGCTGCTTGGGAACGACCTTCAGATTCTCGAGGTGACGGTTCAGGTCGGCGTAGATCTCGTTGATGTCCCCCAGCGAGGTCTGGTTGAGCTCCTTGAGGATCGCGAGCTTGATGCGCTGGTCGCCGGGAATGCCGTGCAGAGCATCGGTGAACGCCTCGACGATCGTCGTGGGCGCCAGCGGATTCGCGGCGGTCTCGAGGTCGGGGCGCCCGAGCAGGTAGCCCACCGCGCGATTGAACTCGCGCAGCTCGCTCTCGCACTGGTTCTCGACCACGCGGACGATATTGCCGGAGAGCACCGACTCGTCCATCGCCGAGGTGTCGACCAGCGTCAGCTTCTTGGCGTCGACATGGGCGAAGTCGGCCTTGGTCTCGACCTTGCCCTGCATGCGCTCGTCGATGTGCTGGCGCAGGTGTCGCTCGAAATCGGCGATGAGCTTGGCGCCGTCGTTGTTGAGGACGCTGCGGGCGTCGAGGCAGAGCGCCTGCTCCTCGCGGACGTCCGACCGCTCGGCGCGCGCCATCAGCAGGTCGCCGACGCGGTCGAGCATCGACGTAAAGGACAGCAACAGGCGATGAATCGCGAGGTCCCGGCAATCGCCGAGAATTCTCGCCATTTCCTTGGGCACCGGGCGGCGGGTTGCGACCGCCCGTTCTCCCGAGGTCGTCGTTGCGCTCACGCGTTGGGTCCTTTGGGTGGGACTAAATTGCCATTAGGGCAGCGCATCCCGAGGGCGGCGCCGCTTGGATGCGCAGCCTGGGTACGGTCCCGCAAATGTGGTAAGTGACTGTATCACGCGCAGTTTCCCCCTGCCAACGCGAATAACGGCCACTTATCCCCGCGCAAGCTCCGCCCAGGCCTTTTCGACGCGTTTGTAGGACACCGGAACGGCCGTCCTGAGCTCCTGGGCGAACAGCGAGACCTTGAGCTCCTCGAGGAGCCACCGGTAGGCGTCCAGCGCGGGCTCGACCCGCTGGGCCAGCCGGTTGGCCTCGACTCTGGCCCGGTAGCGCTCCCAGAGCCCGGCGACGGTGGGCCCATGCCGCGCCTCCGCCGTGGCATTGATGTCGGCCTTGGCCAGCCGCCGCTGCAGTGCCTGCAGGTACCGGGGGAGGTTGGCGAGCTGGGACCAGGGCGTCTCGGTGAAAAAGCCGGGATGAACCAGCGCGTCGCGCTGGCGGGCGATGTCGCCGCCGAGGCGTGCGCGTGCCTTGGGCAACGCCCCCAGCTGCGCGCCCAGCGCGTGGTACTCGGACGGCGATCGCGGCGAGCGTGCGCAGCGCGCCCTCCGCGACTGCCGGCAAGCGCGTGCGGGCGCGCTTGAGCTGCTCGGCGAAGGCGGTCTCGGAGCGCGGCACCGCGTCGTCGCCCAGAAACGCCCGCGCCGTGATCGCCGCCTGCACGTCCGTCCAGAGCGCCTCGGCGTCGACCGCCGGGCGCAGCTGCAGTGCGATGCGTGACGAAGCCGGGCGGCGGCTTTTCCCGCGCGCGCAGCGCGTCCTTGAGCTGCAGGCGCATGAGCCGCAGGACCCCCGCTCGCGTCGCGCCGTCGGCCGCGGCGCGCGTGTCGTAGAGCCTGAGCGCGACGCTTTCGCCCTGGTCGACCAGCGCCGGATACCCGGTGACGCGGCGACCCTGGCGCAGGATCTCGATCGATTCCGGAAGGTCGCCAAAGTCCCAGCTGCGAATGCCGCTGCGCTCGATCGGCGCGCCGGCGGAGAACGACCATTGCGCTGCCTCGCCGAGCTGCGCGCGCAGCGCCGCGGGGTCGCGCCCCTGCGCGAGCTCCTTGCCGCCGGCGTCGACGACGCGAATATTCATCTCGAGATGCCCGGGCAGCGTCGCGGACGCGACATCGACGGGCAGCGGCTCGCGCAGGCGCGCCGCGCAGAACCGGCGCAGCGCGTCGTCGACGCGTCCGCGCTCGCCGCGTGGCACCGAGTCGGCGTCGACGAGGAACGCGGTGACGACGTCGGGAACCGGCGTCAATCGATTGCGCCACGCCTTGGGCATCGCCTTGATGATCGCCGTGAGCTTTTCCCGGATCATGCCGGGCACCAGCCACGACAGTGCGGCGTCGTCCAGCTGGTTGAGCAGCGCGAGCGGCACCGTCACCGTCACGCCGTCCTGCGGGTGTCCCGGCGAAAAGCGGTACGCGAGAGGAAGCCCGCCGCCGACGGTGTCGATGAAATCGGGATACTGCGCTTCGGTCACGTTCGCCGCGGCGTGCCGCATCAGCGCCTCGCGCGTGATGAAAAGCAGCCTCGCATCCTTCGCTTCGGCGTCCTTTCGCCAGCGCTCGAAGCCCGCGGTCGAATGGATGTCGGCGGGCACGCGCTCGGCGTAGAACGCGGCTATCGCGTCTTCGTCGACGAGCACGTCCTGCCGCCGCGCCTTGTGCTCGAGCTCGGCGATCTCCTCGGCGAGCCGTCGGTTGTGCGCGAGAAACGGCGCGTCGATGGCGATGTCGTCGCGCGCGAGCGCGTCGCGTACGAAGATGTCATGCGCGGCCGCGGGGTCGATCCGGCCGAACGAGACGCGCCTTCGCGCCACCAGCGTCAGCCCGTAGAGCGACACTCGCTCCGCCGCAACCACCTCGCCGCGCTCGGCATCCCAGCGCGGATCGAACACGCTGCGCTCGAGAAGATCACCCGCTGCCGCCTCGATCCACGCCGGCTCGAGGCGTGCCGCGCAGCGCGCATACAGTCGCGTGGTTTCGGTGAGCTCCGCGGCGAGCACCCACTTGGCGTTGCGGCGCGCGATGCCGGAGCCCGGGTGCAGGAAAAAACGGATGCCGCGCGCGCCGAGGTAGTGCTCGCCGTCGTCTGCCTTGGTCCCTATGTTGGACAGCAGTCCCGCCAGAAGCGCGCGATGGATGGCGGCGTATCCGGCGTCATCGATTGTTTCGGCAAGCGCGTCGGACCACGTCCAGCCCAGATCCTGCACCTGCTCGCAGAGCTGGTGATGCAGGTCGCGCCATTCGCGCAGCCGCAGGTACGACACGAAATGCGCGCGACAGCGATCGACCAGCGCGCGGTGCGATAGCTTCGCCGCCAGTGCTTCGGAGAAGAACTGCCAGAGCGCGAGCAGGCTCAGGAAATCCGAGCGCTCGTCGCGAAAGCGCAGATGCGCCTGGTCGGCGGCCTGTTGCTTGTCGAGCGGGCGCTCGCGCGGATCGGGCACCGAGAGCGCGCTGGCGATGACGAGTATCTCGGCGAGGCAGCCACCGTCGCGACCGGCCAGGATCATGCGGCCGAGGCGCGGATCCAGCGGCAGCCGCGCGAGCTCGCGACCCAACGAGGTCAGTCGCCGTGCATCGTCGACCGCGCCCAGCTCCTGCAGCGACTGGTAGCCGTCGGCGATCGCGCGCGAGCCCGGCGCCTCGACGAACGGGAACAGGTCGACGGGCCCGAGATCGAGCGAGGCCATGCGCAGAATCACCGAGGCGAGCGAGCTGCGCAGGATCTCCGGCTCCGCGTATTCGGGGCGCGCCGCGAAATCCTCCTCGCCGTAGAGCCGCACGCACACGCCGGCGGCGACGCGGCCGCAGCGCCCGGCGCGCTGGTTGGCCGACGAGCGCGCGATGTTCTCTATCTGCAGCTGCGTCACCTTGTTGCGCGGCGAGTAGCGCTTGACGCGCGCCAGGCCGGTGTCGATGACGCTTCGAATCCCCGGCACGGTGAGCGAGGTCTCGGCGACATTGGTCGCGAGCACGATGCGTCGTCCGCCGCTCGGCGCGAACACGCGCTGCTGCTGCTCGACCGAAAGCCGCGCGTACAGCGGCAATACCTCGACTGCCGCCGCGTAGGGCTTGCGCGCGAGGCTTCGCCGAAGCAGATCCGACGTCTCGCGAATCTCGCGCTCCCCGGGCAGGAATACCAGGATGTCGCCGGAGCCTTCGCGCCAGAGGTCCTCGCTCGCGGCGACGATCGCCTGCTCGAGCGGCTCCTCGTCGTCCTCGTCCTGTTGCGGCGGTCGATAGCGCACCTCGACGGGGTATGTTCGGCCGGAAACCTCGATCACCGGCGCCGGACGGCCGCTGTCGCCGAAATGCGCGGCGAAGCGCGCCGCGTCGAGCGTGGCGGAAGTGACGATCACCTTGAGATCGTCGCGCTCGCCGACCAGGCGCTTGAGGTAGCCGAGCAGGAAGTCGATGTTGAGGCTGCGCTCGTGGGCTTCATCGACGATGATCGTGTCGTACGCCGAAAGCGCCGGATCGCTTTGCGTCTCGGCGAGCAGGATGCCGTCGGTCATGAGCTTGATGTACGCATCCGGGCGCGTGCGGTCCGTGAAGCGAACCTTGTATCCGACGGCGTCGCCGACCGAGGTGCCGAGCTCCTGCGCGATGCGCGCGGCGACGCTGCGCGCGGCGATGCGGCGTGGCTGGGTGTGGCCGATGAGCCCGCGCACGCCGCGACCGGCGTCGAGGCATATCTTGGGCAGCTGGGTCGTCTTGCCGGATCCGGTCTCGCCGCAAACGATGACGACAGGATGCGCGCGGATCGCCGCGGCGATCTCTTCGTGCCTTTCGGCGACGGGCAATTCCTCTGGATACGCGATGCGGGGCAGCGCCGCAGCGCGCGCCGCGGCGCGATCGCGCGAGGCGGCGACGGCGCGCTCGACGCGCTCGATCTCGGCGGGCGACGCGCGCCCCGACGCGAGCCGCTGGATGCGCTTCGACAACGGCGCCCAGTCGGAGGCCATGCCGTCGCGAAGCATGGCGAGCAGGCGCTGCGGGAGTGCGTTGGAAGGCGAAGCCATGCGGGGCGCGATAGGAAGTTGCGCATTTTATCCGACGGCCTTGTAGCCCCCGGTGCGCGGCGTATCATTCGCGCTTTCGCCCCGAGGTATCGCGCCATGATCCGCCTGCTCGCAATCGCCCTCACCGCCGCCGCGCTCGCCGCCGGCGTGCCCGCCTCCGTCGACGGCAAGACCCTGCGCTGGGCTGGCCGCGGCGACATCAACACCACGGATCCGCATTCGCAGAACGAGAATCTCACCAACAACGTCAACTCGCTGGTCTACGACACGCTGCTCCAGTACAACAAGGACATGAAGCTCGAGGCGGCGCTGGCGACGTCGTGGCAGCAGGTGAACCCGACGACGTGGCGCTTCAAGCTGCGGCCCGGCGTCAAGTTCCACGATGGCACGCCGCTCACCGCCGACGACGTCGTGTTCAGCTTCGAGCGCGCGCGCGCCGACAGCTCGCAGCTGCGCGCCTACTCCAACGCCTCCGGCACGCCGAAGAAGATCGACGACCTGACGGTGGAGTTCACCACCAACGGCCCCAACCCGATCGAGCTCGCGCACGTGGCGACGATCTACATCATGAGCAAGGCATGGTGCGAGAAGAACCGGGCGACCAAGCCGCAGGACTTCGCGGCCAAGGAGGACATGATCACCGCGCACCAGGCCAACGGCACCGGCGCGTACATGCTCAAGTCGCGCCAGCCCGACATCAAGACCGTGCTCGCCAAGAACCCGAACTGGTGGGGCATCAAGGAAGGCATGTTCACGGGCAACGCCGACGAGGTCATCTACCTGCCCATCGTCTCGGACGCGACTCGTGTCGCGGCGCTGCTCTCCAACGAGGTCGACCTGGTCAACGATCCTCCCCCGCAGGACGTCCCGCGCCTGAAGCAGAATCCCGACATCAAGGTGCTCGAAGGCACCGAGAACCGCATCGTGTTCATCGGCATGGACCAGAAGCGCGACGAGCTCCTGTACTCGAGCGTCAAGGGCAAGAACCCGTTCAAGGACAAGCGCGTGCGCCAGGCGATGTACCAGGCGATCGACATCGACGCGATCAAGTCGACGACGATGCGCGGCCTGTCGGCGCCTTCCGGCGCGATGCTGCCCTCGCCGGAGCAATCGACCCCCGAGCTCGAAAAGCGCCTGCCCTTCGACAAGGCGAAGGCGAAGCAATTGCTCACCGATGCCGGCTACCCGAACGGCTTCGCGGTCACGATGGATTGCCCGAACAACCGCTACGTCAACGACGAGAAGATCTGCCAGGCGCTCGCCGCCATGTGGGCGCAGATCGGCATCGTGGTCACCGTCAACGCCATGCCGCGCGCCAACTATTTTCCCAAGCTGACCAATACCGACACCAGCCTGTACATGCTCGGCTGGGGCGGCGGCTCGACCGACGGCATCTTCATCCTGCAGCCGGTGCTGTCGTCGTACTCGGGCAAGGGCGACGGCGACTACAACTACGGTCGCTACACCAATCCCAAGATCGACGAGATCACGGCGAAGGTGAAGGTCGACATGAATCCGGAGTCGCGGCTGGGCGAAATCCGCGACGCGCTCGCCGCGCACAACGCCGAGATCAACCACCTGCCGCTGCATCGCCAGGTGATTCCATGGGCGACGCGCAGCAACGTGACCGCGCCGCATCGCGCCGACAACCAGGTCATCCCGTACCGCGTATCGGTGCAGTAATTCCGCGCCGCCGCGCCGGCGGCGATCGACGCGCTTGCGCGCTCAATGCGCTTTGCGAGCGTCAGGCCGGCGCGACCGCGGCGGGCGCCGGCGTCGGACCGGCGCGCACGAGGTAGCGCGTCGCCGCCCATGCCAGGCCGAGCGTGACCGCGCACGACAGCACCGCCTGCGCCTGGCTGGCGCGCGTCTGCTGGAGCAGCGCGTCGGCCACCACCGACGCGATCACCTGCGCGGCGACGAATCCGGGCACCACGCGCAAGTCGAAGCGCAGCACGGCAGCGAACAGCATCGTATCGAGCGCGCCGACGATCAGCGCCACGGCGATGATCGCGAGCGCGCTGTCCGCGGACATCGACGCCTGCGCGCCGGCGACGCATGCCAACAGGGCAAAAGCCCACGCGCGGCGCCGCTGCCAGCCGGCGGTGAACTTGTCGAGCCAGAAAAGGATCATCACGCTGACAGCGATTCCGCCGATGACCGGCATGACGGGACCGGCGAGCGCGGACAGCCAGGGGAACCACGCGCTCTCGTCGCCGCCGCGCGGCCAGTGCGGTGCGTCGCGCACGCCGACCACGCCGACCAGCGCGTTGGTGCCGGCGACGAACACGCCCGCCGCGATGCCGCGCAGCAGCAACGCTGCGTGCGTCGACACCTGACGGCGCGTACGAGCGTGCCGCCCACGCCGCGACGCCGGCGAGCATCGCGACGACCAGCGTCAGGAGCAGCAGCGACAGCGCAGAGCCCGCGGCCCACAGCATGGCCTGCCAGAGAAACGGCTCGGCGGTCGCGAAGTTCATTTGCGCCGCAGGCCAGGCGTTGAGCGCGCCCGCACCCAGCGCGGCCGCCACCAGCACGAAGGCCAGGGTAAAGGCGCGCCGATCGAAGCGGCCCCGGTTCCACGCCACGATCGACGCGATCAGTGCCGCGACCGCGGCGATGATGATGGCGAGCGCGACCGCCATTTTCACCAGGCGCAGCCGGGCCGAGCGCGCGCGCTCGGTGCGCTGCCACTCCTCGGGGACGAAGATATAGCGTCCATAGGTCGACACCTCGTTGCCCGCGATGCCGACGATGGCGCGCGCCTCGCCCCCGCTGCCGGCGCCGGCGTCGACGCGCGGATCGACCCAGGTGAACTGCCAGTCGACGCGCGCCGGTCGCTGGCTCTGCTCGGCGGACACTTCGCGCAGCGACTGCGGCGTCGAGCCCGAAGCGCAGCGCGAGCTCCTTCGCGGCGAGCGTGCGGGCGTCGTCCTGCGACAGCGCCGCGCCGGCGCGCTGCTCGGGCAGTGCGTGCCGCACCTGTCGCACGTTGCCTGTACCGTCGACGGTGACGCGCCACTCTTCGGCGCGGTCGGCGACGTCGCCGGTGTCGAAGCGCGCGTAGCGCACGTCCCACAAGGGAGGCGCAAGCCAGTTTCCCATCAGCCTGGCGTAGGTTTGCGCGCCGGCCTCGCGCCACACGAATTTGTGCCACAGCCAGCTGTTCGCATCCTGCGACGCGAGGCGCGTCGACGACACGCGCGCCCAGTCGGTGCCCAGCTCGATGCCGCGCGATTTCAATGCCGCGTCGGCGATCGCTTCGGCGCGCGCGCGGTCGACGGGGAGCGGCAGCGTGTCGCTGCGAAAGTCGCCCGCGAACACGAAAGCGACGATCCCGACCAGCGCGAGCAGCGGCAGCGCCTGCTGCACGCGCAGCGTCCAGCGTCCGGCCGCCGCGCGGGTGTCGGGCCGCAACGGTGCATCTTCGGCGCCGGCGAGCACGCCGACGCCGTTACGCAGCGCCATGGGCAGCTCGCCCCACGCGCCCGCGCGCGCCCGCCGCCACATGATCACCGCGAGAGGTACCAGCGCCGCGGCGATCACCAGCGCCTGGTTGAGCCGCGCGCTGGTTCCGTCGACGAGGAACACCGGCAGCGACATCAGCACCAGGTCGAACAGCGCGTGCAGCAGCACCGTCGGAAGCAATCCGAAGCGCAGGAAAATGAGTCCCCAGATCAGCGCCGGCACGGTCAGCTCGACCAGGCGCGAGTACGCGGGGAAGCCCGGATAGTTGGCGTGCGCCGCGCCGAACACGACCGCCTGCAGCACGAGCACGGCCGCGATCGCGCTTCGGCGCACGCCGAAGCGCGCGCCGATCAGCGCCGCCAGCGACAGGGGTACCGCGCGGAAAAGGCACTCCTCCATGAACCCGGCCTGCAGCGCCATGCCGATGGGCGCGAGGCCGGGCAGCGCGCTGCCCAGGATGTTCGGATCGGACAAGGATTCCGACGGCTGCCACCAGCCCAGGTAGCGGTTGGTGACGAAGTAGAAGCCGACGATGAGCGCGAGCTCGATCGGAACGAACAGGTAGCCGCCGAGCGTGCGCCCGAGCACCGCGCGCGTCGGCGCCGCATCGCGCGACCATAGCCGCCAGAGTTGCGGGTGGTCGCCGAAGGCGAGCCTCGACAATCCCTCGGCGGTCATGAACACCAGCGCCAGCCCAAGCGTTCCGCCGACCAGGATCAGCAGCGCGACGCCGACCTGCTGTCCCCAGAAGATCCACTCGGATTGCGCGGTGTCGAACCCGAACCACGCCTGCGGCGCGTTCGCCATCATCGCCGTCGCGTTCAATCCGGAGACGACCAGGCCCGCGAGCAGCGCCTGCGGCCAGAGCAGCGCACGCTTGCGCACCAGCCACAGCGCGCCGAGCACGCAGCCGCCGATGCCGTAGAGCAGCCCGGCGACCAGACTCGCGACCTGCGCGATCTCGTTGTTGGCCGAGCGCATTTCCTGGAAGCGGCGCTGGAAGGCTTCCGGGATGTGCACATAGCGCAGGACTCCGCTGAGCTCCGCGCCGGCGATCGCCGATGCTCATCCGAAAGCGGGCGTCAGCGAGCTTCTCGTTCGGCCGCTCGTAGACGAAGACGTGATCGACTCGCCCGTTGGGCTGGGTCTGCTGCGATCGCTCGAGCAGCGTCCAGTCGGCGAAGTCGACGCCCCAGTCCGCCGCGGTTCGCGCCTCGGCGATCTTGCGCGCGGCGTCGCTGTCGAGCGCGGGACCGGGCTGTGTCTCCGGGACCTGGCGCACGAATCCGTACGGCATCCCGTCCGGACGGAAGCGGATGCGCACCTCGTCGGTCTCGTGCGGCTTGAACAGGCGCACGTCCCACCAGTAGGGCGCATAGACCGAGCCCGACAGGAGCTCGGTGAAGCGCGCCGTGCCGCCGGCCTCGAGCTCGACGTAGTTCTGCGTCGCGGTGTCGTGCCCGAAGAGCACCGCGGCGCGCGCATCGGCTGGCGCGATCTTGAGCTTTTCGCCCAGCGCCTTGCCCTGCTCGAGCGCCTGCGTCCTCGACATGCGCACGTCGAGGTTGACCAGCGGCAAAGCGTCGGGAAAGTACCGCCACGCCAGCAGCGCGCAAACCAGCGAGAGCGCAGCGAAGGCGATCCAGAACGGCGGTCGGTGGGTGACTCCGGGCAGCGGCAAACTACACGGCCTTGACCAGGTCCTCGACAACCTTCTTCGCGTCGCCGAACACCATCATCGTCTTGTCCATGTAGAACAGCGGATTGTCCAGGCCCGCGTAACCCGACGCCATCGAGCGCTTGTTGACGATCACGGTCTTCGCCTTGTGCGCCTCGATGATCGGCATGCCGTAGATCGCGCTGCCCTTCTGCTCGGCGAGCGGGTTGACCACGTCGTTGGCGCCGAGGATCAGCGCGACGTCGGCCTGCGCGAACTCGCTGTTGATGTCCTCCATCTCGAAGACCTGGTCGTACGGCACCTCGGCCTCGGCGAGCAGCACGTTCATGTGGCCCGGCATGCGGCCCGCCACCGGATGGATAGCGTACTTCACGGTGACGCCCTTTTCGGTGAGCTTCGCCGCCAGCTCCTTCACCGCATGCTGCGCGCGCGCCACCGCCAGGCCATAGCCGGGAACGATGATCACGGTGTCGGCGTTGCCCAGCAGGAACGCTGCGTCGTCGGAGCTGCCGCTCTTGACCTGCTTCTGCGTGCTGTCGCCGGCAGCCTGCGCGGTCTCGCCGCCGAAGCCGCCGAGAATGACGCTGAAGAACGAGCGGTTCATCGCCTTGCACATGATGTACGACAGGATCGCGCCCGACGATCCGACCAGCGAGCCGGCGATGATGAGCATCGGATTGTCGAGCGAGAAACCGATGCCCGCCGCCGCCCAGCCGGAGTAGCTGTTGAGCATCGAGATCACCACCGGCATGTCGGCGCCACCGATGGGGATGATGAGCAGGAAGCCGAGCAGGAACGCGATCGCCATCATCACCAGGAACGGCATCCAGTGCGCCGGCGCCGGCGTGATGCAGAACCAGATGCCGAACCCGATCATCGCGATGCCGAGCGCCAGATTGAGGTAGTGCTGTCCCGCGAACGATACCGGCGCGCTCTTGATGCGACCCGAGAGCTTGCCGAACGCGATCACCGATCCGGAGAACGTGATCGCGCCGATGAAGGTGCCGATGAAAAGCTCGAGCTTGTGGCCGAAGGTGATCGGCACGTCGAGACCCACCGCCGCGGGATTGTTCACCGCCGCCACCGCGATGAACACCGCGGCGAGGCCCACCAGCGAGTGCATCGCCGCGATCAACTCGGGCATCGACGTCATCTGCACGCGCTTGGCGACGATCGCGCCCAGCGTCCCGCCGATCGCCACGCCGCCCAGGATCGGCAGTATGTTCTTGCTGCGCGAATAGATCAGCGCGAGCGTCACCAGCACGGCGATGGCCATGCCGACCATGCCGAACAGGTTGCCGCGGCGCGCGGTGTGCGGGCTCGACAGCCCCTTGAGCGCCAGGATGAAGCTCACCGACGCGACCAGATACCACAGTGCGACTTGGTTGGCGCTCATGCGTCTCCCCGAAGTCGCTGCGACTCCCTAGGCAGCGCTTGGGCGGCCCAGCGGCCGATTCTCGCGCCGCTACGTCACGTTGCGCATTCGCTTGGCGACCTCGCGCTTGGGTTCCTTCTTGCGGAACATCTCGAGCATGCGGCGCGTGACCAGGAATCCGCCGAACGTATTGATCGATACCAGCGCCACCGCGACGACGCCGAGCCACGCGCCCCAGTCCATGTCCACCGGACCGGCGGCGAGCATCGCGCCGACCAGGATGATGCTGGAAATCGCGTTGGTCACGCTCATCAGCGGCGTGTGCAGCGCCGGGGTGACGCCCCACACGACGTGGTAGCCGACGAAGACCGCGAGCACGAAGACGATCAGATTGACGACGATGGGATCGACACCTGCGGTCATGACTGTCTCCTGTTCAGGACTTCACCGGGGCGGCAACCTGTCCGTTTTCGGACATCAGCGTCGCCTGGATGATTTCGTCGTCGCGCGGCACGTTGAAATCGCCGGTCTTGGGATTGAGCGAGAGCGCGAGAAAATTGAGCACGTTGCGCGCGTAGAGCGCGCTGGCGTCGGCGGCGACACGCGCCGGAAGATTGGCATAGCCGATGATCTTCACGCCGTTGCGGTCGGCGATGCGGTCGAGCTCGGAGCCCTCGACGTTGCCGCCCTGCTCCACCGCGAGATCGACGATCACCGCGCCGGGCTTCATCGATGCGACGGTGTCGGCCTTGATGAGCTTGGGCGCCGGCCGGCCCGGGATGAGCGCGGTGGTGATCAGGATGTCGACGACCTTGCAGCGCTCGGCGATGATCGACGACTGGCGCGCCATCCATTCCGGCGGCATCGGCCGCGCGTATCCGCCGACGCCCTCGGCGATCTTGCGCTCCTCGTCGTTGGCGTAGGGAACGTCGACCCACTTCGCGCCGAGCGACTCGACCTGGTCCTTCACCGACGGGCGCACGTCGGACGCTTCGATGACGGCGCCGAGACGCTTGGCGGTGGCGATCGCCTGCAGCCCCGCGACGCCGACGCCGAGGATGAGCACGCGCGCGGCCTTCACCGTTCCCGCCGCGGTCATCAGCATCGGCATGAAGCGCGCGTAGCTGTCGGCGGCCAGCATCACCGCCTTGTAGCCGGCGATGTTGGCCTGCGAGGAGAGCACGTCCATCGACTGCGCGCGCGAGATGCGCGGCAGCTTTTCCAGCGCGAACGCGCTGACCCCGGTACCGGCGATGGCCTGAATTCCGGCGGCGTCGAACGGATCGAGCAGGCCGATGAGCAGCGCGCCGCGCTTGAGCTGTGGCAGCTCGGATGCGGACGGCGCCGCGAACCTTGAGGACGATGTCGGCGCCGAGCGCCTGCGCCGCGCTGCCGAGCGTCGCGCCGGCCGCCACGAAATCCGCGTCGGGAATCGACGATGCCGTGCCGGCGCCCGACTCGACGACCAGCGAATGCTTGCCCGACGCAGCGAGCTTCTTGACCGTTTCCGGAGTCGCCGCGACGCGCGTCTCACCGGCGCGGGTCTCGCGCGGAATACCGATGATCATCCAAGCCCCCGTTTGCCCTTTGTGCCGCGCAATGACGCCGCGCCTGCTGCCCGGCTGCACCGTGGTGCGCCGTGTTTGCGTGCCACCTTCGCGTGCGGCACTTACTCAGCATGCCGCGGGCCTCCCGCCTCGCGCTATCTTGCCACACGCGCCGCGACAGTGCACGGTGCGCTTCGCGTCCCTGCTGCGCGTGCATCGAACGCGCCGCGTCGGGCGATGTCCGTGCGCGTCGCAACGCTACTTGATCGCGGCCGCGATCGCCTTGCCTACGTCGGTTGTCGTCGCCTTGCCGCCCAAATCCGGCGTGCGCGGTGCAGACGCATCGGCGAGCATCGCTTCGATCGCGCGCACCACCGCCGCGGCGGCGTCCGGATGGCCGAGATGATCGAGCAGCAGCGCACCCGACCAGATCTGCCCGATGGGATTGGCGATGCCCTTGCCGGCGATATCCGGCGCCGAGCCGTGCACCGGCTCGAACGTCGACGGAAACAGCCGCTCGGGATTGATGTTGGCCGACGGCGCGATGCCGATCGTGCCGCAGACCGCGGGTCCCAGGTCGGACAGGATGTCGCCGAACAGGTTGGAGCCGACGACGACGTCGAAGCGGTCGGGGCGCTGCACGAAGTGCGCGGTGAGTATGTCGATGTGGTACTGGTCGACGCGTATGTCGGGGTATTGCGCCGACATCTCGCGAAAGCGCTCGTCCCAGTACGGCATGGTGATCGAGATGCCGTTCGACTTGGTCGCCGAGGTCACGTGCTTCGCGGGCCGGGTCTTCGCGAGCTCGAACGCGAAGCGCATGATGCGATCGACTCCGGTGCGGGTGAAGATCGTCTGCTGGAACACCGTCTCGCGGTCGGTGCCTTCGAACACGCGGCCACCGACCGACGAATACTCGCCTTCGGTGTTCTCGCGCACCACGACGAAATCGATGTCGCCGGGCTTGCGGTTGGCGAGCGGCGACGCGATCCCCGGCATCAGCCGGCACGGCCGCAGGTTCACGTACTGGTCGAAATGGCGGCGCCACTGGATGAGCGATCCCCACAGCGACACGTGGTCGGGAACCGTCGCCGGCCAGCCCACCGCGCCGAAGTAGATCGCCGCGTGGCGACCGGATCCGCTCGAACCAGTCCTCCGGCATCATGCGCCCGTGCTTGGCGTAGTAGTCGCAGCTCCACGGCAGCTCGTCCCATGCGAACTCGACGCCATAGCGCCGGCCCGCTGCCTCGAGCGCGCGCATCCCCTCGGGCATCACCTCCTTGCCGATGCCGTCGCCGGCAATTACCGCGATTCGATGTGCAGCCATGGCGCCTCCGTGGCTGGAATTCTATCAGGGTGCGTTATGCTCGCCGCTCCCGAAATCCGCGCATGGGCAAGGGCCCTGTCGCAATGCCCATCCCGTCCACCTCCCGCCATCGCCGCAGCATCGTGTTCATGATCGTCGCCGCCATATGCTGGTCGTCCGGCGGCATCCTGGTTCGCCAGCTTTCGATCACGAGCCCGTGGGAGATCGTGTTCTGGCGCTCGCTGTTCATGGCGCTGTTCGTCGCCGGTACGCTGATCGCCATGAATGGGCGGCGCATGCCGGCGCAGGTCGCCGCCGTCGGATGGCCGGGCGTTTTTTCCGGCATTTTCCTGGGCGGTACTTTTTTCTTCTTCATCGCGTCGCTCACCCGCACCACGGTCGCCAACACGTTCGTCCTGATGAGCGTCTCGCCGTTTCTCGCCGCGATCGCAGGCCGGCTCGTGCTGCGCGAGGCGGTGCCGGTGCGCACATGGGTCGCGATGAGCGTCGCCTTCGGTGGCATCGTGGTCATGTTCGCGGACTCGCTCGACGCCGGACGCCTTGCCGGCAACCTGCTCGCGCTCGGGGTCTCGGTGTGCTTCGCGCTCAACCTGACCATGTTGCGCAAGTTCCGCGCCAAGACCGACATGCTGCCGACGGTGATGCTCGCGGGCATCTTCACGCTGGTGCCCGCGTTTCTGCTGTCCGACACGCTCGGCGCCTCGCGGCGCGATCTGGCGATATTGCTGCTCATGGGCTGCGTGCAGCTCGGGGCGGGATGCCTGCTCATGACCGCGGCCGCACGCGAGCTCTCGGCGACCGAGCTCGGCTTGCTCGCGCTGCTCGAGCCCATTCTCGGTCCAATCTGGGTGTGGGTCCTGATGGACGAGCGACCCTCCGCGCTGACGCTCATCGGCGCCGCGGTCGTTCTCTCCGCGGTGCTCGCCAACCAGGCATTCGCCGCCTTCAGGCCGGGTGCCCCGCCGGCGCCCGGCGTTGAGCTATCATCGCGCGCAGGCCCTGGTCATCCTCAGCACCGACGACGCCGTTGAAGAACACCTTTCTCGATTTCGAGCAGCCCATCGCCGATCTGCAGACCAAGATCGACGAGCTTCGCTACGTCCACGAGGATTCCGCGGTCGATATCTCGGACGAGATCAACCGGCTGACCAAGAAGAGCCAGCTGCTCACCAAGGAAATCTACTCGAAGCTCACGTCGTGGCAGATCGCGCAGGTCGCGCGGCACCCGCAGCGGCCGTATACGCTGGACTACATCGGCGGGATGTTCACCGACTTTCACGAGCTGCACGGCGACCGCACCTACGCGGATGACCCGGCCATCGTCGGCGGCATGGCGCGCTTCAACGGCGCGCCTTGTGTCGTGCTCGGTCATCAGAAGGGCCGCGACACCAAGGAAAAGATCCACCGCAACTTCGGCATGCCGCGGCCGGAGGGGTATCGCAAGGCTCTGCGGCTGATGAAGCTCGCCGAGAAGTTCCGGCTGCCGCTGTTCACGCTGGTCGACACGCCCGGCGCGTTTCCCGGCATCGGAGCCGAGGAGCGCGGCCAGTCGGAAGCGATCGGAAGAAACCTGTACGAGATGGCGGGACTGGCCACGCCGATCATCGCCACCATCATTGGCGAAGGCGGCTCCGGCGGCGCGCTGGCGATCGCCATCGGCGACGCCACGCTCATGCTGCAGTACTCGACCTACTCGGTGATCTCGCCCGAGGGATGCGCGTCGATCCTCTGGAAATCGGCGGCGCACGCCGAAGAGGCCGCGGAGACCCTCGCCATCACCGCGCCGCGGCTCAAGACGCTCGGGCTCATCGACAAGGTCGTCGCCGAGCCTCTGGGCGGAGCGCACCGCGACCATGCGGCGATGATGGTCTCGCTCAAGAAAGCGCTTACCGAAGCGCTGCGCCAGGCGAAGGAGCGACCGCTCGATGCGCTGCTCGAAGCGCGCGAGGACAAGCTGCTCGGCTATGGCAAGTTCAAGGAACTCAGCAACGGCTGAGACGCGCGGCGATTGCGCCCCGGTCGAGCGCGCCGTCGCGCTTGCGCTCGACGCATTCGTCGCACCCGGCGCGCGGGTCGCGGTGGCGCTGTCGGGCGGACAGGACTCGATGGTGCTCCTCGACGCGCTGGCCCGCGTCGCCAGCGCGCGGTCGATCCAGCTGTCGGCCGTCCACGTCGATCACGCCATCTCCGAGCATTCGCAGGCAGTGGGCATCGTTCTGCGCCGACCAATGCCGGGCGCGCGGCATCGCGCTGGTCTCGCATCGCCTGACCTGGCCGCCGGGACGGCGCGCCAACCTCGAAGCCACGGCGCGACGCGAGCGCTATGCGCGGCTGTGCGCCGCCGACGCCGACGTGATCGCACTTGCGCACCACGGCGACGACCAGGCCGAAACGGTGCTGCTGCAGCTGCTGCGCGGTGCCGGCCCGCGCGGGCTTGCCGCGATGCCCGCCTTTCATCGCGCCACGCCGTCGCTGCTGCGTCCGTTCCTCGACCTCGGGCGGGCCGCGATCGAGGCGTACGCGCGTGGACGCGGCGTCGCCTGGATCGACGACCCCAGCAATGCCGACGTGCGTCATCGACGCAACTTCATCCGGCATGCCATCGCGCCCGCGCTGGCCGGCGGCTTTTCCCGGATACCGCGAAACGCTGCAGCGCGCCGCCGGCCACCAGGCCGAGGCCGCCGCGCTGCTCGACGCGCTCGCCGAGCACGACGCCAGCGGCGCGATCATCGACGGCGCGCTCGATCAGCAGCGGCTCGCTGCGCTCGACCCCGCACGCGCGCGCAACCTGCTGCGCTGGTACCTTCGCCTGCACGCGCTGCGCCTGCCGTCGCAGGCGAGGCTGGACGACATGCGGCGGCAGCTCGTCGGCGCGCGCGCCGACGCGCGCATCGCGCTCGGGCTCGACGGCGCGAGGATTGGCGTGCATCGCGGGCGAGTTTTCGTCCATGCGCCTGCGGCGGCGCGGCTTCCACCGGGCGTGGCGCGGCGAAAGCGACGTCGCGCTGCCCGGTGGCGCGCTGCATTTCACGCCGGCGATCGGCGACGGATTCAGGCACCTTGCCGGCGGCGATTTCTCGTTGCGATCGCGTGGCGGTGGCGAACGCATGCAAACCGCGCGAACCGGCCGCGGCGCGCGCTCAAGAAGCTGCTGCAGGACGCGGGCATCCCGTCGTGGGAGCGCGACGCATTGCCGCTGTTGTGGTGCGCAGACGCGCTGGTGGCGGTGCCCGGCATCGGTGTCGACGTCGCGTTCCAGGTCGGCGCGGCGGAGCGCGGCTTGGTGCTCGAATGGCAGGTCCACGCTGCCGTGGGCACTCCCGCGGCGGCGCGCAACGCCGATTGACAACACCGGCCCTCACGGGCTAAATGCCCGCATAACAAGAGCCACATTCGCCCAATCTTCCGGAGGTCCCAATGAAGTTCCGTACTCTGCTCGCCGCGGCGGTCGCCGCCACGTTCGCGCTCGCCGGTGTTGCCGCCGCGCAGCAACCGATCGTCATCAAGTTCAGCCACGTCGTCGCGCTCGACACGCCGAAGGGCAAGGCCGCGGAATACTTCAAGAAGCTCGCCGAGGAACGCACCAAGGGGCGGGTCAAGGTCGAGGTCTTTCCGAACAGCCAGCTCTACAAGGACGGCGAGGAGATGGAAGCGCTGCAGCTCGGGTCGGTGCACATGCTGGCGCCTTCGGTGGCGAAATTCGGCCCACTCGGCGTGCGCGAATTCGAAGTCTTCGACCTGCCGTACATCTTCGACGACTTCGCCGAGCTGCACAAAGTGACCGATGGCGCTGTTGGCGCAGGCCTATTCAAGAAGCTCGAAGCCAAGGGCATCACCGGACTCGCCTACTGGGACAACGGCTTCAAGGATTTCAGTGCGAACAAGGCGCTCAAGGGGCCGGCCGACGTCAAGGGCCTGAAGATGCGCATCCAGTCGTCGAACGTGCTCGAGGCCGAGATCCGCGCGCTTGGCGGCATTCCGCAGAAGCTGGCGTTCTCGGAGGTGTACCAGGCGCTGCAAACAGGCGTCGTCGACGGTACCGAGAATCCGCCTTCGAATTTCTACACGCAGAAGATGTACGAGGTGCAGAAGTACATGGCGATGACCGACCACGGCGTGATCGAATACGCGGTGATCGCCAACAAGAAATTCTGGGACGGCCTTCCCGCGGACATCCGCAGCGCGCTCGAAAGCTCGATGAAGGATGCGACGAAGTACGCGAACGACATCGCCAAGAAGGAGAACGACGACGCGCTGGAAGCGGTGAAGAAGTCCGGCAAGACGCAGATCATCGTTCCCACCGCGGAGGAAAAGGCGGCGTGGAAGAAGGCGCTGGTTCCGGTGCACAAGGAAATGGAAGGGCGCATCGGCAAGGACATCATCGACGCGGTGTACAAGGAAACCGGGTTCAAGCCCTAGACGTGAGCGGCGCATGACCAGGACGCCACTGTCGGATGCAAGGCCAACAGTGGCGTTTTCACATTCGGACTCGACCTCCGCACTGCGCTTCAGGGAGAAGGCGAATGCTCAGGTTTCTTGATCATCTCGAAGAGATGGCTCATCGCCACCCTGATCGCGGCGGCAACCCTGCTCGTCTTCGTCGCCGTGATCCATCGCTACGCCGCCGGCATGCCGATCCCGGGCCTTCAGGACTGGCTGCTGTCGATCAACCTGTCATGGGCCCAGGAGCTGTGCATCTACATGTTCATCTGGATGGCCAAGTTCGGCGCCGCCTATGGCGTGCGGACAGGCATCCACGTGGGCGTCGACGTACTCATCAACCGGCTGCCGGATAACCTGCGCCGCAAGTACGTGCTGTTCGGGCTGCTTTCCGGCGCGCTGTTCACGATCATCGTCGGGCACGCTGGGCGCCAACTACGTGTGGTCAGATCGGCCACACCTCCCAGGTGTCGGCGGACCTGGAGCTGCCGCTGTGGATCGTCTACCTGTGCATTCCGCTTGGGCTCGTACCTGATGTGCTTCCGCTTCCTGCAGGTCGCGTGGGCGTTCTTCCGCACCGGTGAGCTGCCGCACCACGATCATGGCTTCGTCGAAGGACTCGAAGACGTTTCGCCGCTCGACATCAATCCGCTGGGGATGAGGGACAACCTGCATCCGGCCGACGTGAAGACTGGAGGCCGCTCATGAGCCCCGCAGTGGTCCCAGTGAGCAACTCGATGCGCCTGCTCGCAGCGCTGCCGGCGGCGATGGTCGTCCTGCCGCTGCTCGGCATTCGCCGCCGGTCTGCAGATTCCGGCGTGGCTGATCATTTTCCTGCTCCTGTTCGGGTTGATGTTGACCGGCATGCCGGTGTCGATCTCGCTTGGCCTGACGGTGCTCACGTTCCTGTTCACGATGACCGACGGTGCCGATCACCTCGGTGGCGCTGAAGCTGTTCACCGGCATCGAGCGCTTCGAGGTCATGGCGATCCCGTTCTTCATCCTCGCCGGCAACTTCCTGACCCACGGCGGCGTGGCGCGCCGGATGATCAACTTCGCCTCGTCGATGGTCGGTCACTGGCATGGCGGGCTGGCGCTCGCCGGCGTGATGGCGTGCGCGCTGTTCGCCGCGGTGTCGGGCTCGTCGCCGGCGACGGTGGTCGCGATCGGCTCGATCATCCTGCCGGCGATGGTCAAGCAGGGCTTCCCCAAGCAATTCGGCGCCGGCGTCATCACCACTTCGGGCGCGCTGGGTATCCTGATTCCGCCGTCGATCGTGATGGTGATGTACTCCGTGGCGACCAACACGTCGGTGGGCCAATTGTTCATGGCCGGCGTCATTCCCGGGGCTGGTGCTGGCGACCATGCTCGGGCTCACCACCTGGTGGAAGGCGCGCAAGAACAACTATCCGCGCTTGCCCAAGGCGTCGTGGGGCGAGCGCTGGCGCACGTTCCGGGAAAGCATCTGGGGACTGCTGCTCATCGTCGTCGTGATCGGCGGCATCTACAGCGGCATCTTCACGCCGACCGAAGCCGCCGCGATGAGCGCCGTGTACGCCTTCTTCGTCGCCGTGTTCGTCTACAAGGACCTGACGCTGCTCAAAGTGCCGAAGGTGCTGCTCGACTCGGCCAACATGAGCGCGATGCTGCTCTACATCATCACCAACGCGGTGATGTTCTCGTTCCTGATGACCTCCGAGCAGATCCCGCAGGCGATGGCGGAGTGGATGCTCGACAAGGGACTGGGGCAGGTCGCCTTCCTGCTGTTCGTCAACGTGCTGCTGCTGCTCGCGGGCAACGTCATGGAGCCGTCGTCGATCGTGCTGATCATGGCGCCGATCCTGTTTCCCGGTGGCGATGAAGCTCGGCATCGACCCGGTGCACTTCGGCATCATCATGACCGTGAACATGGAAGTCGGCATGTGCCATCCGCCGGTGGGACTGAACCTCTACGTGGCGTCAGCGGCATCACCAAGATGGGCATCACCGAACTGACCGTCGCGGTCTGGCCGTGGCTGCTGACCATGCTCGTTTTCCTGGTCATCGTCACCTACTGGCCGGCGCTGTCGCTGGTGCTGCCGCGCGCGCTGGGCATGATGAACTGACGCGCGCGCCGTCCCGCCCCCGGCACCGCTCCCGGGGAGGGGAGTTTCCGTGGTATAATTTTGAATTTACTCGGATTTATCCGGTTTCGGATGAATCCGCACGCAACTTCACCGTTTTTTCCGGAGCGCAGGCATGGCAGTGGAACGCACCCTTTCGATCATCAAGCCCGACGCGGTCGCCAAGAACGTCATCGGCGAGATCTATTCGCGATTCGAGCGCGCGGGACTGCGCATTGTCGCGGCGAAGATGACCTGGCTCGCCCTCCCCGACGCGGAGGGGTTCTACGCCGTGCACAAGGGACGGCCGTTCTTCAAGGACCTGGTCACGTTCATGACTTCCGGGCCGGTGATGATCCAGGTGCTGGAAGGCGACAATGCCATCGCCAAGAACCGCGACCTGATGGGCGCGACCGACCCGAAAAAAGCCGCCGCGGGCACGATTCGCGCCGATTTCGCCGATTCGATCGATGCCAACGCGGCGCACGGCTCCGACGCGCCGGAGACGGCGAAGACCGAGATCGCGTTCTTTTTTCCGACGCTGGAGATCCACAGCCGGTAGGTTCGTCGCACACTGCGAGCGAACGGCGTGTGCGGGCGGGAAGCGTGATGATTAATCTACTCGACTACGATCAGGACGCACTGACCGCGCTGTTCGCCGAGCGCGGCGAGAAGCCGTTCCGCGCCAAGCAGGCGCTGCGCTGGGTGCACCACGGGCTGGTCGACCGCATCGACGCGATGACCGACCTGGCGAAGTCGACGCGCGCCGCGCTGTCGACCGATGCCGAGATCCGCGCGCCCGCGGTGGTGCGAGACTCGACCGCCAGCGACGGCACGCGCAAGTGGCTGCTCGACGTCGGCGGCGCGAACGCCGTCGAGGCGGTATTCATTCCCGAGGACGACCGCGGCACGCTCTGCGTGTCCTCGCAGGCCGGCTGCGCGCTCGACTGCGCCTTCTGCTCGACCGGCAAGCAGGGCTTCAACCGCAACCTCTCCGTGGCGGAGATCATCGGCCAGTTGTGGCTCGCCAACCGTGCGCTGCTCGCCGATTCAACGCGGCGCCCTGGGTAGCTCAGGGGCGTCATCCGATCACCAACGTCGTGATGATGGGCATGGGCGAGCCGCTCACCAACTTCGACAACGTCGTCGCCGCCATGAAGCTGATGCTCGACGACAACGCCTACGGCTTGTCGCGCCGCCGGGTGACGCTTTCGACTTCGGGCATCGTGCCCGCGATGGATCGCCTGCGCGACGCGTGTCCGGTGGCGCTCGCGGTGAGCCTGCACGCGCCGAACGACGCCTTGCGCGACAAGCTCGTGCCGATCAACCGCAAGTACCCGCTGCAGATGCTGCTCGCCGCGTGCGTGCGCTACATCGAAAAGGCGCCGCGCGATTTCGTCACCTTCGAATACGTCATGCTCGACCGCGTCAACGACGCGCCGGAGCAGGCGCGCGAGCTGGTCCGCCTGCTGCGTGACGTGCCGTGCAAGATCAACCTGATCCCGTTCAATCCGTTCCCGGACTCGGGCTTCGTCACCAGCTCGCGCAACCGCATCGTCGCCTTCCAGCGCATCCTGCAGGATGCGGGGACTGGTCGCCACCGTGCGCAAGACGCGCGGCGAGGACATCGATGCCGCCTGCGGGCAGCTCGCCGGACAGGTCCAGGACAAGACCCGGCGCACGATCAAGGTCCGGGCCATCACACCGTCGCAGTCTCCCAGCCCGTGAGTCCCATGCGCCCATCCCTGATCGCCCTTGCCGCACCAACGCTCGTTCTCGCGCTCGCCTTGTCCGCCTGCAGCTCGACCGAGACGAAGCCCGACGCCGCTGCCGCAGCGCGCGCCCAGCAGCGCGCGCAGCCCGTGCCGCAGCCGCAGCAGACGCCGCCAGCAGTGCGCGCGCGCATGCACACCGACCTCGCGGCCGGCTACTACGAGCGCGGCCAGATGGACGTCGCGCTCGACGAGCTCAACATGGCGGTCGACGCTCGATCCAAACTACGCGCCGGCGTACAACATCTACGGTTTGGTCTACTCGGTCCTCGGCGAGAATGCGAAGGCCGAGCAGAACTTCACGCGCGCGCTCGACCTCGCCCCCAACGATTCCGACTTCCATCACAACTGGGGCTGGTACCTGTGCCAGCACAAGCGCGAGCGCGAGGCGCTGGCGCAGTTCGACATCGCCGTGCGCAACCCTCTCTACCGCTCTCCCGAAGTCGCGCTGGTCAACGCCGGCCGCTGCGCGATCACTATTGGCGACATGCGCCTCGCGGAGGGGTACTTCCGCCGCGCGCTGGTGGCGCAGCCCGGCAACGCGCTGGCCGGCTATGGCCTGGCGCTGATCGCCTACAAGGAATCGCGCTACCCCGATGCGCGCAACTGGATGAAGGGCGTGATGCAGAGCACGAATCCGCAGCCCGAGGTTCTCTACCTGGGCATGTGCATCGAGCGCAAGCTGGGCGACTCGCAGGCCGAGCTCTCGTATGTTTCACAGATGAAGAATCGCTTTCCGGACTCGCCGGAGACGAAGGCGATCACGGTCGAAGGCTGCCAGTGACCGAAACCGATGTCCCGGCCTCCGGCGACGCGTCGATCGAGCCCGGCATGGGTCCCGGCGCGCGCCTGAAAGCGGCGCGCGAAGCCGCGGGTCTGTCGCTCGACCAGGTTGCGCAGCAGCTCAAGCTCGCGCCGCGACAGGTCAAGGCGATCGAGGACGAGACGTTTGCCGAGCTCCCCGGGCGCACCTTCATCCGCGGCTTCGTGCGCAACTACGCCCGGCTGGTGAATCTCGACCCCGACCTCGTCGTGCGCGATCTTCCGGACGCCACACCCGCGCTGGGCTCGCCTGCCCTGCACTCGACCGGATCGAGGATCGCGGAGTTGCCGAGCAACAGCGTCCGCAAACGCGGCAATTTCGCGCGCTGGCTGATCCCGCTGGTGCTGATCGCCTGCGTCGTCGGCGCGGCGGCGTACGAGTGGTACCGCGGCAACCCTGGCGCTTTCGGCGACGCATCGCGCGCACCGGTAGTGGCCACTTTTTCGGATGCCCGCACGTCTTCGAGCACGCAGACGCCGTTGCCGAATCCGGTGGCGAGCGAAGCGACGCCGGCGAGCGCACCCGCCGCCAGCCGCCGCTTGCTCCGAGCGCTCCAAGCACTCCGAACACCCCGCCCGTGGCCGCAACCAGCGCCGGCAAGAGCGTCGACGATGCGCGCCCGGCGCCCGTCGCGGCGAGCATCAACCCGACACCGCCGGCCCCGGCCGCTCCGGAACCGAGCGAGGCATCCATCGTCGTGACTTATGCGGGACCTTCGTGGACCGAGATCCGCGACCGCAACGGCGTCGTCGTGTCGAAGCTCGCGGTCGCGAATTCGGTCGAGCCCGTGCGCGGGATGCCGCCCTTCGACATCGTCCTGGGCAACGCAAAGATGGTGACGCTCACCTTCCGCGGCAAGGCCATCGACCTGACTCCGTACACGCGACAGAACGTCGCGCGGCTTACGCTGCCATGAGTGCCAGTGGCTCACTGATCGCGCGGCACCGCACGCGCCAGGCGCGCATCGGCGGCGTCGCCATCGGCGGCGACGCGCCGATCGTCGTGCAGTCGATGACCAACACCGATACCGCCGACATCGCGTCGACGGTGGCGCAGGTTCGCGCGCTCGCCGAGGCGGGGTCGGAGCTGGTGCGCATCACCGTCAACACCGCCGAGGCGGCTGCGGCCGTGGCGGCGATACGCGAGCGGCTCGACGCGTCCGGGTGCGACGTGCCGCTGATCGGCGACTTCCACTTCAACGGCCACAAGCTGCTGACAGCGTATCCGGACTGCGCGCAGGCGCTCGCCAAGTACCGCATCAATCCGGGCAACGTCGGCAAGGGCAGCAAGCGCGACAGCCAGTTCGCGATCATGATCGAGCAGGCGCTCAAGTACGACAAGCCGGTGCGCATCGGCGTCAACTGGGGCAGCCTCGACCCCGATCTGCTGGCGCGCATGATGGACGAGAACGCGCGCGCGCCGGCTCCGATGGACGCGGCGCACGTGATGCGCGAGGCGCTGGTCGTCTCGGCGCTCGGCAGCGCGCAGCGCGCCGAGGAGCTCGGGCTGCCCGGCGATCGCATCGTGCTGTCGTGCAAGGTGTCCGGCGTGCAGGACCTGATCGCCGTCTACCGCGAGCTCGCGCGCCGCTGCGACTACCCGCTGCACCTGGGCCTCACCGAGGCGGGCATGGGATCGAAGGGCATCGTCGCCTCGACCGCGGCGATGGCGGTGCTGCTGCAGGAAGGCATCGGCGACACCATCCGCGTGTCGCTCACGCCCGAGCCCGGCGGCGATCGCACGCGCGAGGTGATCGTCGCGCAGGAAATCCTGCAGACCATGGGCCTGCGCTCGTTCACGCCGCAGGTCACCGCCTGCCCCGGATGCGGGCGCACCACCAGCACCGTGTTCCAGGAGCTGGCGCAGGACATCCAGACATTCCTGCGCACGCAGATGCCGATCTGGCGCGAGCGCTATCCCGGTGTCGAGTCGATGAGCGTCGCGGTGATGGGCTGCGTCGTCAACGGCCCGGGCGAATCGAAGATGGCCAACATCGGCATCAGCCTGCCCGGCACCGGCGAGGTCCCCGTCGCGCCGGTCTACGTCGACGGCGAAAAGACGGTCACGCTGAGCGGCGAGCGCATCGCCGAGGAGTTCCAGGTCATCGTCGACGACTACGTGCGCGCCCGCTACGGCGGCGAGCCGCCGGCGGCGCACTTGAAGCCCGAGCGCAAGACACTGTCCGTCAAGGCGGTAGCGTAAGCCCATGGCCGGTGTGATTCAGGCCGTCCGCGGCATGAACGACGTTCTGCCCGAAGCCGCAGCGCTTTGGGAGCGCGTCGATGCCGCCATTCGCGAGGTCACCGCGCTCTACGGATACCGTTCGATTCGCATGCCGATGGTCGAGCCGACGCCGTTGTTCGTGCGCGCGATCGGCGAGAGCACCGACGTCGTCGAGAAGGAGATGTACACGTTCGAGGACCGGCTCAACGGCGACAGCCTGACGCTGCGGCCGGAAGCCACCGCGGGCATCGTGCGCGCGGCGATCGAGCACAATCTCACCTACGAGCGACCGCAGCGGGTGTGGACCACGGGGCCGATGTTCCGCCACGAGCGCCCGCAAAAGGGCCGCTACCGGCAGTTCTACCAGTTCGACGTCGAGGCGCTGGGCTTTGCCGGTCCGGACGTCGACGCCGAGCAGATCGTGATGCTCAACCGGTTGTGGGGGATCCTCGGCCTCGACGGCATCGAGCTGCACATCAACTCGATCGGCGATGCCGACGAGCGCAGCGCGCATCGCGCCGCGCTGGTCGACTATTTCGGCGCGCACCGATCGAGCCTCGACGAGGACTCGCAGCGTCGCCTGCAGTCCAATCCGCTGCGCATTCTCGACAGCAAGAATCCCGCGATGCAGGCGCTCATCGAGGGCGCGCCGCGACTGATCGACGGCCTCGGGCCGGCCACGCGCGCGCACTTCGACGGATTGCAGCAGCTGCTCGCCGACCAGGGCATCGCCTTCGTGATCAACCCGCGGCTGGTCCGCGGTCTCGACTACTACAACCGCACCGTGTTCGAATGGATGACCGACCGCCTCGGCGCGCAGGGCACCGTCGGCGGCGGCGGACGCTACGACGGACTGTTCGAGCAGCTCGGCGGCAAGCCGACCCCGGCGTGCGGCTTCGCCATGGGTATCGAGCGGATCATCCTGCTGCTCGAGCAAGGCAGCGCCGCTGCGGAATCCGCGATCGGCGCCGCGCCCGACGCTTATCTGGTGCACGTCGGCGACGCGGCGGCACAGCTGGCACGCTCGGTCGCCGAGTCGCTGCGCGACGCGGGGCTGCGCATCGTGGTCAATGCCGGAGGCGGCAGCTTCAAATCGCAGATGAAGCGCGCCGATGCGAGCAACGCGCGCCACGCACTGATCATCGGCGACGACGAGGCCGCCGCCGGCCGCGTCGCCGTCAAGCCGTTGCGCGGCGACGGCGAGCAGCGCGCGATGGCGCCGGATGAGCTGCCCGCGTGCCTGCGCCCGGCTTCGACCAATACACGTTCACACTGACACGGATTTCTCAAGGAACCAAGATGGCAGTCTACGATCTCGAAGAGCAGGAACAACTCGATGACCTCAAGGCCTGGTGGCTGCAGTACGGCAAATACGTAGGCGCCGCGCTCGGGCTGGTGGCGGTCATCCTGATCGGAACCATCGGTTGGCGCTGGTACCAGCAGGGGCAGGCCGCGCAGGCGAGCGTGCTCTACCAGGCGGTCAGCCAGGCGGCACGCGACAGCGACACCGCCAAGGCCAAGGAGCCGGCGACGCAGATCGAGGACAAGTTCGGCGCAACCGCGTACGCGCCGCGCGCCGCCCTGCTCTACGCGAAGCTGCTCAGCGACGCGGGCGACCATGCCGCGTCGCGCGCCCAGCTGCAATGGGTGATCGACCACGCGAGCGAGGACGAGCTCAAGTCGATCGCGCGCTTTCGCCTGGCCGAATCGCTGCTCGACGACAAGCAGTACGACGCCGCGCTCGCCGCGCTCGATGCCAAGACCGACGAGGCCTTCGCGGGCATTTTCGCCGACCTGCGCGGCGACATCCTGAGCGCCGCCGGCAAGCCCGTCGAGGCGAAGGCCGCGTACGGGCTCGCGCTCTCCAAGATCGAGCCCAAGTCGCCGTATCGCGGATTCGTGCAGGTGAAGTTCGACGCGCTGGGAGGCGCGAAGTGACGATCGCACCGGCGCGCGCCCTGCGCGTGATGGCGCTGGGTTGCGCACTCGCGCTCGGCGGATGCGAGACGATGTCGTCGTGGATTCCTTCGATCCCCGCCCCCTCGCTTTCGTGGCTCGGCATCGGACGCGGCGCGAAAAAGCCCGGCCCGCTGCCGGCCTTCGACGCCAAGGCCACCGCGCGCGTCGACTGGCAGGTCTCGCTCGGCGGCAAGCGCGGCGAGGCGTTCGCACCGGCGGTGAGCAAGGAGGTCATCTACGCGGCGAGCCCGGACGGCACCATCGTCAGCGTCGATCCCGCCACCGGCCGGCAGAACTGGCGCATCAGCGCCGAGCGCAGGCTGTCCGCGGGCGTCGGCGCCGGAGCGAACATCGTGGTGGTCGGCACCGACAAGGCGGACCTGTACGCGTTCGACGCCAGCGGCAAGCCGCTGTGGAACACCAAGATCTCCAGCGAGGTGGCGGGACCGCCGACGGTGGCCGAGGGGATCGTCGTCGCATGGTCCCTCGATGGCAAGATCTTCGCGCTGGCGGACAAGGACGGCGCGCGCAAATGGGTCTATCAGCGCGCGACGCCGCCGCTGACGGTGCGACGCTTCGCGGGCGGCGTCACCAGTCGCGGCGGATTGTTCACCGGCACCGCGGGCGGCAAGCTGCTCGCCTTCGACCTGCTCACCGGCGCGCTGGGTTGGGAAGCGAGCGTCGCCACGCCCAAGGGCGCCACCGAGCTCGAGCGCATCGCCGACGTCACCAGCCTTCCGGTTGTCGAGGAACGGCAGGTCTGCGCGTCGGCGTACCAGGGACGCGTGGCGTGCTTCGAAGTCATCCGCGGCACGCTGGTGTGGTCGCGCGATTTCTCGAGCCTCTACGGCATCGCGGTGGACAATCGCTACCTGTACATCACCACCGATGACGGTGCGATCCAGGCGCTCGACAAGACCACCGGTGCGTCGGCGTGGAAGCAGGACAAGCTCGCCATGCGCTATCCCGGAGGCCCCGCGGTGATCGGCGATTACCTCGGCGTGGTCGACGTCGAAGGCTATCTTCACGTGCTCGATCGCAACGACGGCAGTCTCGTCGGCCGTGTCGCGACCGACGGCGCGGCGGCGCAGTCGCAGCCGGTCCCCAACGGAACCGGCATCGTCTGGCAAAGCGCCGCCGGCAATCTGATCAGCGCCAGCGCGAAGTAGCGCTCCGGCGCAAACTCGCGCCGCGCCACGCAGCACCGATCATCGCGGCGCCCTCCGAATGCTTCCCACTCTCGTCATCGTCGGCCGACCCAACGTCGGCAAGTCAACGCTGTTCAACCGACTCACGCAGTCGCGCGACGCGCTGGTCGCCGACTTTCCGGGACTGACGCGCGACCGCCACTACGGACGCGGCCTCGGCGGCGACCGGCCGTATCTCGTCGTCGACACCGGCGGCTTCGAGCCCAAGGCGACGTCGGGGATCATGCACGCGATGGCGAAGCAGACACGCACCGCGATCGCCGAAGCCGACGTCGTCGTGTTCCTGGTCGACGGCCGCGAAGGCCTGGCGCCGCAGGACAAGGTCATCGCCGACCTGCTGCGTCGATCGGGCCGACCGCTGGTGCTGGCGGTGAACAAGACCGAAGGCATGCTGCCCGAGCGTGCCGCCGCGGAATTCCACGAGCTCGCGCTCGGCCAGCCGCTTCCGATCTCTTCGGCGCACGGCGAGAACGTCCGCGACCTGGTCGACATCGCGCTGGCGCTGTGCCCAACGACGACCGAGGAGCCCGCGCCGGGCGAGGAAGCTCGCGCCGCGTCAAGGTCGCGGTCGTCGGGCGTCCCAACGTCGGCAAGTCGACGCTGATCAACACGCTGCTCGGCGAGGAGCGCGTCATCGCGTTCGACGAGCCCGGCACCACGCGCGACTCGCTGTATCTGGATTTCGACCGCGGAGCGCGACACTACACGCTCATCGACACCGCCGGTGTGCGCAAGCGCGGCAAGGTCAGCGACACGATCGAAAAATTCTCCGTCATCAAGACGCTGCAGGCGATCGAGGATGCGAACGTCGTGATCCTCCTCGTCGACGCGCAAGCCGACATCTCCGAGCAGGATGCGCACATCGCCGGCTACATCCTCGAGGCCGGCCGCGCGCTGGTGATCGCGGTCAACAAGTGGGACGACATCACGGCGAAGGCGAAGGACGACGTCAAGCGCGAGCTGTCGCGCAAGCTCGCGTTTCTGTCGTTCGCCGAGCTGCACACGATTTCGGCGCGCGACAGCAAGGGCATCGGCGGAATGCTCAAGGCCGTCGACCGCGCCTACGCGGCAGCGACCGCCAAGCTGGCCACGCCTCGGCTGACTCGCATGCTGCAGGCGGCGGTCCTGCAGCAACAACCGCCGCGCTCCGGTCTGGTGCGCCCCAAGCTGCGCTACGCGCACCAAGGCGGGATGAATCCACCGGTGATCGTGATCCATGGCTCGGCATTGCAGCACGTCCCCGCCACCTATCGGCGCTATCTGGAACATTTCTTCCTCGATGCGTTCCAACTGCGGGGAACGCCGCTTAGGATACAATTCAAGACAGGCGCGAATCCCTACGCGGACCCTGCCGCGCACCGGCGGGGGCGCAGTCCGGGACGTTCCCGGCGCGCTGCGTGAACGCCAGATGCGGCCGGACGCGGCCAGATACGGCCAAAGTAGGCCAGTACGGCCAGATGAGCGCCCAATAAGCCGGCAGGGATGCAGCCGATAAAAATGAATGGAGCACGCGATGAGCAATAAAGGGCAAATGCTACAAGACCCGTTCCTGAACACGCTTCGCAAGGAACACGTGCAGGTGTCGATCTATCTGGTCAACGGCATCAAGCTGCAGGGCCAGATCGAATCGTTCGACCAGTACGTCGTCCTGCTCAAGAACACGGTCACGCAGATGGTGTACAAGCACGCCATCTCCACCGTCGTTCCCGCCCGCGCCGTCACCATGCCGGCGCACGACAACGACCGCGACGCTTGATCCGCTGGTGCCGGCGCCGCCGGCAATGAACGTGCTGCGGGCACCCTCCGATGCTTGATCGTCCGGAGGGCAGCGATCGCGCCGTGCTCGTCGAGCTCGACCTGGGCGAAGGCGAGCCGGCCGAGCGTCTCTCCGAGCTGACCGCGCTGGCGCAAAGCGCAGGCGCGGACGTCGCCGGCGTGATCACGGCGCGGCGCAAGAAACCCGATCCGGCGCTGTTCGCCGGCAAGGGCAAGGTCGAGGAGATGGCGGCGCTTCGCACCGCCACGCAATCCGACCTCGTCATCTTCGACCACGCGCTTTCCGGCGCGCAGCAGCGCAATCTCGAGCGTGCTCTGGACTGCCGCGTCGTCGACCGCACGGCGCTGATCCTCGACATCTTCGCGCAGCGCGCGCAAAGCGCGGAAGGCAAGCTGCAGGTCGAGCTGGCGCAGCTCGAGCACCTGTCGACCCGCCTGGTGCGCGGCTGGACCCACCTCGAGCGGCAAACGGGCGGCATCGGGCTGCGCGGCCCGGGCGAGACGCAGCTCGAGACCGACCGCCGTCTCATCGGCGAGCGCGTCAAGCTGCTGCAGCGACCGCATCGCGCAGGTCGGGCGTCGACGCGAGACGCAACGCCGCGCCCGCCGCCGCGCCGCGGTGCGCAACGTCGCGCTCGTCGGCTACACCAACGCCGGCAAGTCGACGCTTTTCAACCGCCTGACCGGCGCCGGCACCTACGCCGCCGACAAGCTGTTCGCGACGCTGGACACGACGCTTCGCCGCGTGTTCATCCAGGGCGCGGAAAACCTGGTCGTGTCCGACACGGTCGGCTTCATCCGCGACCTGCCGCACGACCTGGTCGCCGCGTTCCGCGCGACGCTCAAGGAAGCCGTCGACGCCGATCTGCTCCTGCACGTCATCGACGCCAGCCATCCCGGCCGCGAGCAGCAGATCGCGGCGGTCGACGCGGTGCTCGCCGAGATCGGCGCTGAAAACGTCCCGCGGCTGCTGGTGTGGAACAAGTGCGACGCGGCGGGACAGGACCCCGGGGTCGAGCGCGACCAGTATGGTAAAATTTGTGCAGTTCGTCTGAGCGCGCTTACCGGCGCGGGCGTGCCCGAATTGCGCGCCGCGCTGGCCGAGCGGTTCCCCCGTTCCGAAGGCTGGGCGGCAACCGCCTGAAGCACGCCGCGGCGCGACCTTTGCACCCGACCTACCCCGACCATTAGAAGGCGCCTTCCAGGCACGCGGCCGTCATGTCTCTCAACGACCCACAGTGGGGCAAGCGCGGCCGCAACGGCCCGCCCGATCTCGACGAGATCTGGCGCAACCTCACCCGCCGCATCAACGACCTGTTCGGCAGGCGCGAGCCGGTCGATCCGGTCGACGAGCCGCCGCCGAGGCGCCAGCTGCCGCTCGGCGGCGCCGGTCTGATCGTCGTGCTGGTGCTCGTCGTCTGGCTGGCGAGCGGCTTCTACATCGTCGACGAAGGCCGGCGCGGCGTGGTCACGCGCTTCGGCAAGTACACCGAGACGACGACGCCGGGCCTGCGCTGGCACCTGCCGTTTCCGATCGAGGCGCGTCGAGGTGATCGATTTCTCGCAGGTCAAGACCGTCGAGATCGGCTACCGCAACGGCAATCCGAAGAACAAGATCGCCAAGGAATCGCTGATGCTGACCGATGACGAGAACATCATCGATCTGCAGTTCGCGGTGCAGTACAACCTCAAGAGCGCGCCCGACTACGTGTTCAACACGCGCAAGCCCGACGACATCGTCGTCCAGGTCGCGGCGACCGCGATGAGCGAGGTGATCGGCCGCAGCCAGATGGACTACGCGCTCTACGAAGGCCGCGCGCAGATCGCCGCCGAGACCGAGAAGCTGATGCAGGCGATGCTCGACCGCTACGGCACCGGCATCTACGTCCAGCGCGTGACGCTGCAGAACACGCAGCCGCCCGAGCAGGTGCAGGCCGCGTTCGACGATGCGGTGAAGGCGAGTCAGGACCGCGAGCGCCAGAAGAACGAGGGCGCAGGCCTACGCCAACGACGTCGTGCCGCGCGCCCGCGGCATGGCGTCGCGTCTGCTGCAGGAAGCCGACGGCTACAACGCGAGCGTCGTGCAGAAAGCCGAGGGCGACGCGAGCCGCTTCAAGCAGATCCTGGTCGAGTACGCGAAGGCGCCGGCGGTGACGCGCGAGCGGCTCTACCTCGACATGATGCAGTCGGTGCTGGCCAGCTCGAGCAAGGTGCTCCTGGACCAGAAGGCGGGCAGCAACAACCTGCTCTATCTGCCGCTCGACCAGCTGCTCAAGCAGGGCCTGCCGGCGACCGCGTCCGCGGCCGACGTGCCGACGCGCCCCGCCGCGCCGGAGTCCGAGTCCAGCGTCACGCTCGATCCGGCGCGGCCGCGCGATCTTTCGCGCGACCGGACGGGAGCACCGCGATGAGGGCCGCCATGCCGATCCTCGCGCTGGTCGTCGCCGTGCTGCTGGTGCTGTCGCAGTCGCTCTACACCGTCGACCAGAAGCAGTACGCGATCAAGTTCCAGCTCGGCGAATTCATCGAGGCCAAGACCGATGCCGGGCTCTACTTCAAGGTGCCGCTGGTGCAGAACGTCAAGTTCTACGACCGGCGCCTGCTCACTCTCGACGCGCCGGAGCCCGATCGCATCACGACGTCGGAGAAGAAGCCGCTGAAGGTCGACTTCATCGCCTACTGGCGGATCATCGACGTGCGCAAGTACTACCAGAGCGTCACCGGTGACGAGGAAGCCGCCAAGCGGCGCCTGGCGCAGACTATCCGCGCCAATCTCGCGCAGGAAATCAACAAGCGCACCATCCACGAGGTGATCTCGACCGAGCGCGACAAGATCATGACCGAGGCGCGGCAGAAGGCCGACGCCGACGCGCGCACCATCGGCGTCGAGGTCGTCGACGTGCGCCTGCGCCGCGTCGAGCTGCCCGACGAAGTGCTGGCGCAGGTCTACCAGCGCATGGAATCGGAGCGCAAGCGCGTCGCCAACGAGCTGCGCTCGCAGGGCGGCGCCGAGTCGGAAAAGATCCGCGCCGACGCCGATCGCCAGCGCGAGGTCATTCTCGCCGACGCCTACAAGCAGGCGCAGAAGATCAAGGGCGAGGGGATGCCAAGGCGTCGGCGATCTACGCCGCGGCGTACGGGCAGAACCCGGAGTTCTACTCGTTCTACCGCAGCCTCGAAGCGTACAAGTCGACGTTCAGGAACAAGTGCGACATGATGGTGCTCGACCCGAGCTCCGAATTCTTCCAGTACCTGAAGCAGCCGGGCGGCGGCCGACCCGCGCCCGGCCGCCGTCGAAGTAAGCTTCGCTCGGAGGAAGCGCCGTGCCGGAATCTTTCCTGGCCGGCTGCGCGCTGGTCCTGGTGCTCGAGGGCGTGCTGCCTCTCGTCGCGCCGCGCTGCTGGCGCGACACCTTCCGCAAGGTCACCGAGCTGTCCGACGGACAGCTGCGCTTCATCGGGCTGGCCTCGATGGCCATCGGCGCGATCGGACTGGCTGATGATCTATGCGTAAGTGGGTTCTTCCCGAGTACATCGACGACATCCTGCCCGCCGGAAGCGGAAGCGATCGAGTCGCTGCGCCGGACGGCTGCTCGATCACTTCCGCGCGCACGGCTACCGGCTGGTGCAGCCGCCGCTGGTCGAGCATCTCGATTCGCTGCTCACCGGCACCGGCCACGATCTCGACATGCAGACCTTCAAGATGGTCGATCCGATGTCGGGACGCCTGCTCGGCGTGCGCGCCGACATCACGCCGCAGGTCGCGCGCATCGACGCGCACCTGCTCAACGAGCCGGGCGTGACGCGGCTGTGCTACGCGGGCAGCGTGCTGCGCACCGTCGCCAGCGGTCTCGCGCAATCGCGCGAGGTTCTGCAGATCGGCGCCGAGCTCTACGGTGACGCATCGATCGAGGCCGACCGCGAGGTGCTGCGGCCTTCTGCTCTCGTCGCTCGGCGTCGGTGGGCGTCGGCGGACTGCACGTCGACCTCGGCCACGCCGGCGTGTATCGCGCGCTCGCCAACAGCGCGCGCATCGCCGGCGACGGGGGCGACACCGAGCTCTTCACCGCGCTTCGCAACAAGGATGTGCCGGCCGTGACCGCGCTGACGGCGCGCCTGCCGGCGGTGTGGCGCGACGCCTTCGCCATGCTCACCACGCTCTACGGACCCGCCGCCGAGGTGCTCGCGGCGGCGCGGTCGCGTCTGCCCGACACGCCGGCGATCGCCAGCGCGCTCTCCGCGCTCGAGACGCTCGCCGACTCGGCGTCGCCGAGCGTCGAGGCGTTGCACATCGACCTCGCCGACCTGCGCGGCTATCACTACCAGACCGGCGCCAGCTTCTCGGTGTTCACCGCCGGCGAGCCCAACACCATCGGCCGCGGCGAGCGTTACGACGGCATCGGCAAGGCCTTCGGCCGCGCCCGTCCTGCCACCGGCTTCACGCTCGACCTGCGGCAGCTCGCCGCCCTCACCGCGCGCACGATCTAGCACGCCACGAGGGACGCCATGGGCAAGAACGTCGTGGTCATCGGCACCCAGTGGGGTGACGAGGGCAAGGGCAAGGTTGTCGACTGGCTGACCGAGCACGCGCAGGGCGTGGTGCGCTTCCAGGGCGGCCACAACGCCGGTCACACGCTGGTGATCGGCGACAAGAAAACGGTGCTGCGGCTCATTCCCGTCCGGCATCCTGCGTCCGCACGTGCGCGCCTACATCGGCAACGGCGTCGTGCTGTCGCCGTCGGCGCTGATGCAGGAAATCGGCGAGCTCGAGCGCGCCGGCATCGACGTGCGCTCGCGGCTGTCGATCTCGCCGGCGTGCCCGCTCGTGCTGCCCTCGCACGTCGCGCTCGACCAGGCGCGCGAGGCGGCGATGGGCGCCGACAAGATCGGCACCACGGGACGCGGCATCGGCCCTGCGTACGAGGACAAGATCGCGCGGCGCGCGGTGCGCGTGCAGGACCTTTTCTACCCCGACCGGCTGTCGCGCCAAGCTCGAGCCGCTGCTCGACTATCACAACTTCGTTCTGACGCAGTACTACCAGCGTGGCGCCGGTGTCCGCTGCAAGCCACGCTCGACGCGACGCTCGCGCTCGCGGCGCAGCTCGAGCCGATGGTCGCCGACGTCGCCGCGCTCTTGCAGGAAGCGCGCCGGCGCGGGGATTCGCTGCTCTTCGAGGGCGCGCAAGGCGCGCTGCTCGACATCGATCACGGCACCTATCCGTACGTCACCTCGTCGAACTGCCTCGCCGGCGCGGCCGCGCCGGGCGCCGGCATCGGCCCGCAGCTGCTCGATTACGTGCTGGGCATCGTCAAGGCGTACACGACGCGCGTCGGCACGGGACCGTTTCCGACCGAGCTCAGCGACGCGATCGGCGCCGGGCTCGCCAAGCGCGGCAACGAGTTCGGATCGGTGACGGGGCGCCCGCGGCGCTGCGGCTGGCTCGACATTCCCGCGCTCAAGCGCTCGCTGCAGCTCAACGGCGTCGACGGCCTGTGCATCACCAAGCTCGACGTGCTCGACGGCATGGATACGATACGCATCTGCACGCGCTACGAAACCGACACGAGTGGTGCGGGCGGACACGCCGGCACGCTCACGCTGCTGCCTTCGGGTGCCGATGCGGTCGCCGAATGCAAGCCGGTGTACGAAGACATGCCGGGATGGAGCGAGAGCACGTTCGGCGTCGACTCGCTTCGATGCGTTGCCCGCGAACGCGCGCGCGTATCTGCGGCGCATCGAGATGCTGACCGGAGTGCCCATCGCGATGGTGTCGACCGGGCCCGAGCGCGACGAGACGATTCTGCGTGCATCATCCCTTTCACTGATCGACGCCGGAAACCCGACCATGAGCCTGCACGTCAGCTGGGACGAGTACAACACGCTGATCGAACGGCTCGCGCTCCAGGTGCTACGAGTCGGGCTGGCAGTTCAACCAGGTCATCTGCATCGCGCGCGGCGGACTGCGCGTCGGCGACGTCCTGTCGCGCATCTACGAGCTGCCGCTGGCGATCCTGTCGACGCATTCGTACACCGCGGAAGGCGGCACGGTGCGCGGCCAGCTCGTCATCGCCGAGCACATGACGATGACCGCGCCGCGACTGGGCGACCGCGTGCTTCTTGTCGACGACATGGTCGATTCGGGACACACGCTGGAGGCCGTGCATCGCGAGCTGCCGCTGCGCTTTCCGCACATCAGCGCCATCCGCACCGCGGTGGTCTGGTACAAGCAGTGCTCGGTGTTCAAGCCCGACTACTACGTGTCGATATCTGCCGGACAACCCGTGGATCCATCAGCCGTTCGAGGTCTACGACACGCTGCGGCCCGACGGATTGAAGGCGCGTCTTGGCTGAAGTTTATTCGGCGATAATATTGCGGGAGATGCGGGGCGCTGCCAATGGACGATTCCCGCGATGCGCAGTGACCAACTCAGCAACCGTCTTTAGGCTCCTTCAACATGTCTAGCGAGAGGCTTGCTCCTTCTGGGATGTCAGACGCGAAAGACGCGACGACGCACGAGGCCCAACCCGATATCGCCAAAACGAGCCGCTACGTCACGCGAATCCTCCAGCAGCATCTGGTCGACAACGCGGAAGCACGTAGCTGGACGAGCCACGGAACCGCAGTGTTTGTCGACATCTCTGGGTTCACCAAGCTGTCCGAGCGGCTCGCGCGCAAGGGCCGCGAAGGCGCGGAACAAATCTCGGATGCGATCGGGAGCAGTTTCGAATCGATCCTGCAAGTCGCCTACGATAAAGGTGGCAGCCTGCTCAAGTTCGGCGGCGACGCATTGCTGCTCTGGTTCGCCGCCGAGGGACACGTCGAGCGTGCCTGCCGCGCGACGCTGGAGATGCGCCGGATACTGCGCGATGTCGGTCGCATCGAAGTTCCAGGTGCGCGGGTCACACTGCGGATGTCGCAGGCCGTGCACACCGGCGAATTCCATTTTTTTGCGGTCGGCACATCGCACATCGAGTTGCTGCCCACCGGACCTGGATGGAGCCGGCTTGTTGCGATGGAACATGCTGCAGACGCCGGCGAGATCTTGCTCAGTCCCGAAACGGCTGCGCTGCTGTCCGGCCGTTGCCTCGGAGAAGGCAAGGGGCCCGGTACGCTTCTCCTGCGCGCACCACCGGGTCACAGCGAGAAACTGCCCCTGCGACCCCGTCCCGCGATGCCGTATGAGACGGTCGCGCAGTGCCTGTCACCGACGATTCGCGCGCACGTGTTGGACGGTGGTGGTATGTCGGAGCATCGCGCCGTGACGATTGCGTTCATCCGCTTCGAAAGAACAGACGCGCTGATCGAACGCATTGGCCCGGACGCTACCGCCGAAGCGTTGCAACGGCTTGTAAGCGTTGTCCAGCTCGCTGCCGATGAACAAGAAGTCACATTCCTGGGCTCCGATGTCGATGCGGATGGTGGCAAGCTAATACTGACTGCGGGTGCGCCGAGGATCACTGGCGACGACGAAGAACGCATGTTGCTCGCGTTGCGCAAGATCGTCGATGCGGAACTCCCGATGCCAATTCGCATTGGGGTCCACCGTGGTTCGGTGTTCGCCGGCGACATCGGACCTTTCTTCCGACGCACGTACACCGTGATGGGTGATGCCGTGAATCTCGCGGCACGTCTAATGGCGGCGGCGGAACCGGGCCACATCTACGCAACGGCATCGGTGCTCGACCACTCGGACACGTTGTTCGAGACCACCGAATTGGCGCCGATTACCGTCAAGGGCAAGGCACAGCCGGTGCAGGCGTGGTCGATGGGACGCGCCAAGGGTTCACGTACGCGGCAAGTGGTGCTCAAGCAATTGCCGCTGATCGGGCGCGACACGGAGCTTGCGGTCATCCGCGAAGCACTCGCTGCTGCGCGCACGGGAACGGGGCGGCTGATTGACATTGTCGGCGAGGCTGGCGTTGGCAAGACCCGACTCCTCCAGGCGCTGGAAGACGATGCGACGGGGCTGCGTGTGCAGCACGCCGTGTGCGAGGCCTACACCGTATCCACCCCTTACGCGGTCTGGAGCGAACTTCTGCGCGAGTTCATGCACTTCGGACGAGACGATTCCGACGCGATTGTCGAAGAACGCCTGCGTGCAGCGGTGGCGGCAAAGGCCGCGGACCTGACGCCGTGGCTGCCGCTGATCGCCATCGTATTCGGTCTCGAGGTTGCGCCGACCCCCGAGATCGAGATGCTGGCCGAGAACAACCGTCGACCAAAGTTGCATGAAGTCGTCGGGAGGTTCCTCGAGGTCATGATGTCCGATCCGACCCTCATCGAGATCGAGGCCGCGCATAACATCGATGCGGCCTCGGCAGATTTGCTCGCTTATCTGTGCGCGCAATTGAACAGCCGACCCTGGCTGTTTGCCATTGCACGGCGCGAGGCCGGGTCGCGGTTCAAGGTACCGGAGGTGCCCGCGGTCGCTCGACTCAAGCTGGAACCGCTTGCCGCAAGCGACGCGTTCAGGCTGACGCAGCTTGCGACGACGGATGATCCGTTGCCGAGGCACGTGTTGCAAGTCGTAGCGCAGCGTTCGGGAGGAAACCCGCAGTTCCTGCGCGACCTTCTGCGGTCGGCGATCGAGTCCGGTGGCACCGCGGGTTTACCCGACTCTGCCGAAGCTGCCGCGATGGCGCGCATCGACGCCCTAGCTCCTGGGGATCGTACGCTGATACGACGCGCGGCAGTTTTTGGCCTGACGTTTCACCCTCGCATGTTGTCCTGGTTGGTCGACGACGGCGATGCTGTACCGCCGGTGCAAGCGACGTGGGCCAGGTTGCACGAGCTCTTCGACGAGGAACCCGACGGTTATCTGCGCTTTCGCCGTTCGCTGCTCCGCGATGCTGCCTACGAAGGACTGCCCTACAAGCTCCGCCGGCGACTCCACGGCACTGTGGCTAAGCGCCTCGAGGAGGAGATGGAACAGCCTGAGGAAGCGGCGGACGTACTCTCACTGCACTACCTGGTCGCGGGCGAGTACGACCCGGCGTGGCGGTACGCGTCGGTTGCTGCGAAGCGCGCGGAAGGGGCCTATGCATACGTCGAAGCCGCCGGTCTGTACGTGCGAGCTCTAGATGCTGGCCGTCGCCTTCCCGACGTCGCGGGGTACGACGTCGCCGCTACGTACACGGCACAGGCGGAATGCTGGTATCGAGCGGCCGAGTTCCACAAAGCAGCAGATGGTTACGCTGCCGCGTACCGACTCTGCAAAGGCAACCCAGTCGACGAAGCGAACCTCCTGCTCAAGCGTGCCAGAGTGGAGGAGAAGCTAGGCAAGTACCACCGTGCACTGCGCTGGGCAGCCCAAGCACGTAAGGCCGTTAAAGGTTTGAACGATCGGGAGGCCACTCGCCAAGTCGCTCAGGCGAGCACCCTGAGCGCTGTCGTGCTGCAGGTCGAGGGCCGACAACTCGACGCGCTCCGCTGGGCCAGGCGGGGGGTGGTAGCGGCAGAGGCCGCCGACGCTCAAAACGCGCTCGGGGAAGCGTACCACGTGATGGGGTGGGCGTTCGGCGTGCTCGGCAAAGAAGGAGCACGACAGCTGTATCACCGTTCGCTGGAAGCCTATCAACGGTCAGGCAACGTGGTGAGGCAGGCCGGCGTCCTGTCGAATCTCGGCGTTGTGTGCCAGTGGGAAGGTAGCTGGGACGAAGCCTTGTCTTACTACGAGCGCAGCCGCGACGAGTCGTTGAAGATCGGCAGCACAATCAATGCAGGCGTGGCGCGGATCAACATCGCCGAAATCCTGATCGACCGTGGAGAGTTGGCGGAAGCAGAGGAACTCCTGCTGGAAACGTTGCCGCTGTGGAAGGCTTCGCGGCACCGCTTCTTCCTCGGCGCTTGTCTTTCCTTCCTGGGGAGGGCGTCACTGCGCGCCGGGCGCCTGGACGAAGCACTCAAACGTCTGGAGGAGGCGCGAGCGAACTTCGTGCAGGTGGGAGCGGAGTCCGAAGTGCCTCCCGTCGATGCTCGAATTGCAGAGTGCCGCGTATGCATGGGCCAAATCGATCCGGCCTTGGCACTGGTGGACGGATTGCTCAGCCGCGCCGGCTCATCGGACGCCGTGGAGAGGGTGGTGCCACTATTGAAGCGCGTCCGCGCTCACGCGCTCATGCAGCGGAGCGACTTTGTCAACGCTCGACAGGAATTAGATGCAGGCCTCGCAGCCGCCAGGGCGCGGAAAGACTTGCTCGAGATTGCGCTTGCCTTGCTCTCGCTGGTCGAACTCCATCGTCTCGAGGGCGTCGACCCCCCGCCGGCTCTCATCACGAGAGCAACTCGCTAGTCGCAACATTGAAAATTCGCAACGTACCGCATCTGCCCGTCGTGGCGCCGTAAGCACAATGCAATCCAGTAAAGAGAAGCGGCCCCGAGGGGCCGCTTCTGTTCACTGCTTCTTGCACGCGCTATTCCTGGTTTGCGAAACCGTCGCCCTCATCGAGTAGGGTCTGATTGATCTGGAGGCAAGCTGGCGGTCCTGCCGGTGCCGGCGACGGGCACTGGTTGGGCGTCACCGTCGTCACCTCCTGGTTAAGAATGCACATGCGCATCTGATTGCCGGTTACGCCGTCTCCATCTAGGGGCAGCGACGTAGTCATGACCTTTTTCGCTGTCACGTTATCCGCATAGTATTGCGAATGACTGGTTTTCGTCGTCCCGCCCGTCCCGCGCGTCACCGTCCAGTTCGATCCCGTTCCCGTGCTTGTAACTTGCATGCGTTCCGTGTCGATGGTAATCGGGAACGGCGCTGCGGGAAGACTCACGCTCGGAGTGACTGTGATTGCGGTTTGTGTGACGGTGGTGATTGCAGCTGTCAAAGTGCCCAGTGACGCCGGTAGATTCGGGGTCAAACAGATAGCGGGCATCCTTATAATCCGGCAAGTTGCTGCCGTTGAGAGCCCACGCGACTTGCGTAGGCTTCGGCAGTCCATTGGATCTGGGCCCATACCGGCTTCCAGGGGATGGAGTAGGTAAAGACCGCGTTCGGCTGGCTGTTGGTGTCCCACACCTGGTGGATGGTGTTGGTGTTGGTGATGATGAGATCCGTAAAGTCGTAGCCGATCGCGACGCACGCACTGCCGTCCTTATTGGGGTAGCGAGTCACCATCACAGTGCCGTCATCGAAAGAAGTGTGACCGGAGTTGACTCGCCTGAGCAGGCAAGGACGCCATCGCAACTCGAGCTGTACTGCTGGTCAAGCGGCGTGAAAGCGGTGCCTTGCGGATAGGCGTTACCGGTATTGGCATTCGCGGTCCAGGTCGCGGTTGCGCAAGTACCGGACGTGACGGTGACGCCCAGCGTAAAGGTTCTAGAGGTGCTGGCTCAGGATTCCGGGAAAACCCGTAATGACGCAGGTGTGGCCGTCCGGTTGCAGCGTGCCGGTTCCAAGGCTGTTAGCGCAATTGGTCGCCGACAAGCTCACGTTGCCAGACGACCTTGATCGAAATGGAGTTGATCGTCGAATTGCCCGGTGACGTGTTGTTGAACGTCACGATGACGTGATGTGGCTGACGAGGTGATGAAGGTCGGGAAGACGGCGTTGAACAATTTTGCTGCAGCAGCGCCGCTCGGCAACGCAAACCCCGCGAGCATCAACACCATCAGGAAACCGACTGTCTTGCGCAGGCTATTCATGGCAACCCCCGTTATTCAACATTCGATCGATACGGATCGATACGCTAAGTAAAGCCGCTAACTGCAACGCCCGCACATAGTAGTCTGCGAAAGAGCGTCTATGCAATAAGGATATGCAGTATCTGACATAAGGAATGCGCGCTTGCAAATTACATTGTCATAATTTGCCGTCGGCTCTTTGCTTCTGGCGCGCTTCCATCGCGCAAACGTTTACTACAGGAGGCAATCAAACGCACCGTGCTGTTCGTAATGCGACTGCTGCTGTACCCGTAGAAAAGCTAATCGACACGCGTTGTAATGAGTCGGACGGGCGCGCTGCCGTTCAGTACAAAAGCAGCCGCAAACCCAAGTGGCGTGAAGGAGAGCGATCCGAAATAAATTTATGCGCCGGTCTTGGTGCGGGCTTCCCCGCACACCCTGTCCTGGCGCATCCATACCGCGATCAAGCGCCGCAACGAGCCTGCAAGCCCGGCCGACCGCCATTGGACGCGAAGAATGGCAGACCTGGCTGGCGTCGAGGCGACCGTGCGAGAGCATCAGACACCGCATCGATCAGTTGCGATTCGATCCGGCCGATCGACGCTATCCACTCATTGCACCTGCGCTACGCGATGAGCTTGGTCGACTCGCGCCGTAAGCGCATCGCTCCGAATCAGGCAATTGCGATTGGGTGCTTCAGGAAAGATATACTTGGTGCCCAGAAGAGGACTCGAACCTCCACAGTGTTGCCACCGCTAGGACCTGAACCTAGTGCGTCTACCAATTCCGCCATCTGGGCGACGGGAAGTGCATGATTTTACGAAAGGCAGTACGCATTGTCAAAGAAACTTCCCTCTAAAAACGAGGCCCGCAACGAAGCTCCCAGCCAAGCGGCAAGACGAACCACACGTCGTATCAGCGACGTCGACATTCCCTCGCGTGAGGCGATTCTCGCGCATCTGCGTGAGCTCGGTGTACCCGCACATTCCGACGAAGTACTGACCGCGCTGCGCGTCAAAGGCGACGCGGAGCGCGAGGCATTCAGCGGACGTCTCGCGGCGATGGAGCGCGACGGCCAGCTCATGACCAACCGCAAGGGTCAGCTGTGCGTCGTCGCCAAGATCGACCTGGTGACCGGCATCGTGCAGGGACATCCCGACGGCTTCGGCTTTCTTGTTCCCGACGACGGCAGCCCGGATCTGTTCCTGTCGCCCAAGGAGATGCACAAGGCGCTGCACGGCGATCGCGCCACCGCGCGACAGATCGGCATCGACAAGCGCGGGCGCCCCGAAGGCGCCATCGTCGACGTGCTGGCGCGCGCCAATCGCGAGATCGTCGGCCGCGTCTACGCGGACCACGGCATCTGGTATCTCGTCGCCGAGAACAAGCGCATCAGCCAGGACATCCTCATTCCCGCCGACATGCGCGGCAAGGCCAAGCCCGGCCAGGTCGTCGTGGCGAAGCTCATCGAGCAGCCGTCGGCGCACCGCGAGGCGCTCGCCGAGGTCGTCGACGTGCTCGGCAACTACACCGATCCCGGCATGGAAATCGAGATCGCGCTGCGCAAGCACGATCTTCCGCACGAATTCAGCGCCGCCGCCAAGCGCCAGGCGGCCCGCCTGCCGCGACACCGTGCAGCCCGGCGACCTCAAGGGTCGCATCGACCTGCGCGCGCTGCCGCTGGTCACCATCGACGGCGAAACGGCGCGCGATTTCGACGACGCTGTGTACTGCGAGCGCAAGGGCCGCGATTTCCGCCTGCTCGTGGCCATCGCCGACGTCAGCCACTACGTGCGCGACGGCGATGCCATCGACCTCGATGCGCGCGAGCGCGGCACGTCGGTGTACTTTCCGCGGCGCGTCATTCCGATGCTGCCCGAGGAGCTCTCCAACGAGCTGTGCTCGCTCAAGCCCGCGGTCGACCGTCTGTGCATGGTGTGCGACATGGACGATCAGCGCCGCCGGCGACATCACGGCCTACCGCTTCTACGCCGCGGTGATGCACTCGCGCGCGCGGCTCACCTACAACCAGGTGTGGGACTGGCTGTCTCGCAACCGCCGAAGACGGCGAAAGACCCGATGCGCAGGCGCTGCGTCCTCACCTCGACAACGTCTACGCGCTTTACAAGGTGCTGGCCGCGGCGCGCGCGCGCCGCGGCGCGATCGATTTCGAGACCATCGAGCTCGCGCTCGAGTTCGATACGCGCGGCAAGATCGAGGCGATCGTCCCGGTCGTGCGCAACGAGGCGCACAAGCTGATCGAGGAATGCATGCTGGCGGCGAACGTGTGCACCGCCGAGTACCTGCTCGAGAAAAAGCATCCCGCGCTCTATCGCGTGCACGAAGGACCGACGCCGGAAAAGCTCAGGGCGCTCAAGGAATTCCTCGCGGCGTCCGCGCTTTCGCTCGGCGGCGGCGACAATCCGACGCCCGGCGACTACGCCAAGCTGCTCGCGCAGATCAAGTCGCGGCCCGATTTCAACCTGCTGCAGACGGTGCTGCTGCGCTCGCTGCAGCAGGCGGTGTACAGCCCGGACAACGAAGGCCACTTCGGCCTCGGCTACGACGCGTACACGCACTTCACCTCGCCGATCCGCCGCTATCCCGACCTGCTCGTGCATCGCGCGATCAAGGCGTGCCTGGCGGGAACGCGCTATCAGCCCTCCGGATCGAACTGGGCCGAGCTGGGCGTGCACAGCTCGCTCACCGAGCGGCGCGCCGACGATGCGACCCGCGACGTCGAAAACTGGCTCAAGTGCTACTTCATGCAGGATCGCGTCGGCGAGACCTTCGACGGCACGATCAGCGGCGTCACGCACTTCGGGCTGTTCGTGACGCTCGACGGCCTCAACGTCGACGGGCTGGTGCACGTCACCGAGCTCGGCAACGACTATTTCCACTTCGACGCCGTGCATCACGCCATGAACGGCGAGCGCAGCGGCAAGACCTATCGCCTCGCCGATCGGATCAAGGTGAAGGTCGCGCGCGTCGACCTCGACGCGACCAAGATCGACTTCGTGCTTGCCGACGTCGACGCCTCGCGTGCGGCGGCGGCGAAGCGGCCCGCGAGCGCAAGCAAAAGAGCCGCCGCTAGCAGGCGCCATCGAATCCGACGCGCCGCAGCGGAGGCGCGGTTCGGACGTCCGAAGCTGCGAAGCTATTTCGGTTGCGACACGATCCTGAGGTACGGCTTGGGCGATTTCCAGCCCTGCGGATACTTCTGCTTGGCCTCGTCGTTGGTCACCGAGCCGGCGATGATCACGTCCTCGCCCGGCTTCCACTGCGCGGGCGTGGCGACCTTGTGCTTGGCGGTGAGCTGCATCGAGTCCAGCACGCGCAGCACTTCGTCGAAGTTGCGTCCGGTGGTCATCGGGTAGGTGAGGTTGAGCTTGATCTTCTTGTCGGGCCCGATCACGAACACCGAGCGGATCGTGGCGTTGTCCGCGGGCGTGCGCGGCTGCGCGCCGCTGGCGTTGGGATGGATCATGTCGTAGAGCTTGGCGACGGTGAGGTCGGGATCGCCGATCATCGGATAGTTGGGCGCGGTGCCCTGCGTCTCCTCGATGTCCTTGGCCCAGCGCTTGTGATCGTCGACCGGGTCGATCGACAGGCCGATGACCTTGGTGTTGCGCTTGTCGAACTCGGGCTTGATCTTCGCCATGTAGCCCAGCTCGGTCGTGCACACGGGCGTGAAATCCTTGGGGTGCGAGAACAGGACCGCCCACTTGTCGCCGATCCAGTCATGGAAGCGGATGGTTCCTTCCGTTGTCTGCGCCGTGAAATCGGGTGCCTCGTCGCCGATGCGAAGTGCCATGATGATCTCCTGGAGATGGGTCGGTTGGGGGTCCTTATAATACGCTTGCCGCGAGGCGTGAAACAGATCGCCCTGCCCTACGCATATGACCTCCGCTCCCGTCCACAACCGAACGATCCCGTGGCAGCGCCGAATGACGGCGCGCATCGATCTCGTGGTACAGGCGCCGGAGATCGACACGCCTCTGCTGAAGTCGCTGGCGCGGCTCGCCGGCGCAAGCGCAATCGAAGCGCTCGCCGCTGCCGAGACGCAGGCTTTTCGGCTCGTCGATCCGGCTCGCCGCGAAGGCGTTGGCGACTTCTGCCTTGAGGCCGGTCTCGATTTCGGCTTTGTCCCCAGGGATCAGCGACTCGACCGCGTGCGGACTCGTCGCGATGGACATGGACTCGACGCTGATCACCATCGAGTGCATCGACGAAATCGCCGACATGATCGGCATCAAGCCACAGGTCGCGGCCATCACCGGCGCGGCGATGCGCGGTGAGATCGACTTCCGCGAAAGCCTGACCCGCCGGGTTGCGCTCCTCGAAGGGCTCGATGTCGCCGCACTGCAAAGGGTGTACGACGAGCGCCTGCAGCTGTCACGAGGAGCACAGCGCATGCTCGAAGGGTTCAAGCGCGCGGGTGCCACGACCCTGCTGGTCTCGGGAGGCTTCACATTTTTCACCGGACGCCTGCAGAGACGACTCGGCGCTCGACTACACGCTCGCCAACACGCTGGACGTCGCCGGCGACCGGCTCACCGGCCGGATCGAAGGAAGCATCGTCGACGCCCAGGCCAAGGCCGAGTGAATTCACGCGCCTCGCGACAGCGCTCGCTCCCGGAGGCGCTCAGCGGTGGCGATCGGCGACGGCGCCAACGACTTGCCGATGCTCGCCGCGGCGAGCGTCAGCGTCGCTTATCACGCCAAACAGATCGTGCGCGAGCGGGCCGACTACGCGATCGATCACTGCGGTCTGGACGCGATACTCAATCTGTTCCGCTAGCGCGGCTGACGTTCAGGGACGATTGGTCATCACCCAGACGAGCACCGTACGCAGGAAGTCGACGATGTTCAGAATCGCGAGCACAGCGACTACGGTCCAGCTCAGCGCCGAACCGATAAGCCGGCCGCGCGAGGCGCCGGCGTCGCGCGACAGACCCACCGCGTAGATGACGCGCGCAAGAATGAAAAGAATGCCGCAAATGTGCAGAATCGTGCGGCTGGTGTGATCGAGCTCCGCCACCAGCAGCAGGATCAGCATCGGCCATCCCCACTCGACCGAATTGCCGTGCGCGCGGATGGCGCGCGCCAGCGACGGGTGTCCGCCGTCGCCGAGTCCCACCTTGAGGCTCCTGCGCTGACGCGACACGCCCGCGGCGAGCACCAGCAGCAATAGCGCGTACAACCCGGCATAGAGCGCGGTTACGGGAACTACGATGAGCATGTGAGTCTCCCCTGCGGCTTAGTCGTCGTCGAAATCGCCTTCGTCGATCCACGCGGCCTGGATCGCCTCGAGAATCTTCTCGCCGCAATGCGCCGGATCGTCGTCGAATCCGGGCAGCGCGAGCACCCATTTGCGCAGATCGACGAACAGCACGCGCTCGGGGTCGACGCCGGGATGAGCCTCGGCCAGCGCGATCGCGATGTCCCGGCTGTCGGTCCACTTCATCGTCCGCCCTGTGCGACCTGCGCCGCGTCGTCACCGGACGATCTCCTTGGCATAGTTGATCGTGTACTTCGGTATCTCGATCACCAGCTTCTGATCGCCGGGCTTCGCCTGGCACGACAGGCGCGACAGCGGCGTCAGGCCCCACGCGCGGTCGAGCAGGTCATCCTCGTCCTCCGACGACGGCTCGAGCGAGTCGAAGCCCTCGCGCACGATGACGTGGCAGGTCGTGCAGGCGCACGACTTCTCGCAGGCGTGCTCGATCTCGACGCCGTTATCGAGCAGATTGTCGCAGATCGACGCGGCGGCGTCGGCCTCGAAGGTCTTGCCCTCGGGACACAGGTCCGGATGCGGCAGCACGACGATCTCGGTCATCGCAAGGCCCTAGCCCAGCGCGTCGACGCGACGCCCCTTGAGCGCGCCGGCGACACTCCGGTTCATGCGCCGCGCGGCGAATTCCTCGGTCGCGGCGTTGAGCGCGTCGAGCGCGGCGCGCAGCGCGTGGCGATCTTCGCCGGCGAGCAGGCCGCGCGCGCGCGCGACGCGCCTGCTCGATCTCGCGCGCGTTCGGCCTCGTCGAGCAGCGCCGCGTCCTGTGCGAGCGCGCTCTCGGTGGCGGCGATCGATGCGCTCGGTCTCGACCTGCGTCTCGGCGAGCGCGCGCGAGCGCATGTCGTCGTGCGGCGTGCGCGAACGATTCCTGCAGCATGCGCGCGATCTCGGCGTCCGACAGTCCGTACGACGGCTTGACCGCGATCGATGCCTCGATCCCGGTCGTGACCTCGCGCGCCGACACCGAGAGCAGCCCGTCGGCGTCGACCTGGAAGGTCACGCCGATGCGCGCCGCGCCCGCCACCATCGGCGGGATGCCGCGCAGCTCGAAGCGCGCCAGCGAGCGGCAGTCGGACACCTGCTCGCGCTCGCCCTGCACGACGTGGATCGCCATCGCCGTCTGTCCGTCCTTGAACGTCGTGAATTCCTGCGACGCGAGCCACCGGAATCGTCGCGTTGCGCGGAATGATCTTCTCGGTGAGCCCGCCCATGGTCTCGAGCCCGAGCGACAGCGGAATCACGTCGAGCAGCAGCCAGTCCTCGCCCGCGGCGCGGTTGCCGGCGAGCACGTTGGCCTGGATCGCCGCGCCGAGCGCGACCACCTGGTCGGGATCGACGTTGTTGAGCGGCGGCTTGGCCGAAGAAGTCGGCGACCGCCTTCTGGACCTGCGGCATGCGCGTCGCGCCGCCGACCATCACGACGCCGTCGATGTCGGCGGGCGCGAGCTTGGCGTCGCGCAGCGCCTTCCTGACCGAGCGAGAGCGTCTTCGCCACCAGCGTCTCGGTGATCGCCGTGAACGTGTCGCGCGACAGCGTCGACATCGATCTTCGCGCCGGATGAGAGCACCGCCTCGATGCGCGACGAGTCGTGCGTCGAAAGATGCTCCTTGGCCTCGCGCGCCACGAGCATGAGCGTTCGCGTATCGCCCGCGCGCAAGCGGCCCGACGCCGGTCTGCTCGAGCACCCAGCAATACACGCGGTGATCGAAATCGTCGCCACCCAGCGCCGTGTCGCCGGCGGTCGCGACGCACTTCGAACACGCCGCGCGAAAGCCGCAGGATCGACAGGTCGAAGGTGCCGCCGCCGAGGTCGTAGACGGCGAAGGTCCCTTCCGACGCATTGTCGAGCCCGTAGGCGATCGCCGCGGCGGTGGGCTCGTTGAGCAGGCGCAGCACCTTGAGTCCGGCGAGGCGCGCCGCGTCCTTGGTCGCCTGGCGCTGCGCGTCGTCGAAATACGCCGGCACGGTGATCACCGCGCCGGTGATCTCGCCACCGAGACTCTGCTCCGCGCGCACGCGCAACGCGCGCAGGATCTCGGCCGAGACCTCGACCGGCGTGCGCACGCCGGCGCGCGTCTCGACCTGGACCATGCCGGGCGCATCGATGAAGCGGTACGGGAAAGCGCCGCGCGTCGCTCAAGATCGGCGAGCCCGCGACCCATGAGCCGCTTCACCGACACGATGGTGTTGGGCGGATCGTGCGCCTGCGCGGCGGCGGCGCGATAGCCGACTTCCACGCCGTCCGGCGCATAGCGCACGATCGACGGCAGCAGTCCGCGCCCTTGCTCGTCGGGGAGCACGGTCGGCGACCCCGCTGCGCACAGTCGCGACCAGCGAATGCGTGGTTCCCAGGTCGATGCCGATCGCCAGCCGGTGCTCGTGTGGCGCGGTCGATTCGCCGGGCTCGGAGATCTGCAGCAGCGCCATCAGGATTCGACGTCGGCAGCCGCCGCGTCGATGTCGGCCGCGACCTTGGACAGGAACTTGAGCTTGCGCACGGTGCTGCGCGCCGCCTCCAGCGCGCGCGAATCGCGAAGCTCGTCGGCGAGCACGTGGGTGAGCTCGTCGATCTCGCCGCGCAACGTCGGCAAGCAATGCATCCAGGCGCTGAGCATCGTGCGCGAGGCGGGCCTCGTCGATGGCTTCACGACGCTCGAGCTGGTGCTCGAGGAAATCCTGCGGCAGCGCGGTATCGGTCTCGGCGAGCGCATCGACGCCGTGCACTTGAGCAGGTACTGCGCCCGATCGACCGAATTCTTCAGTGTGCGGTACGCCTCGTTGACGCGCGCCGAGGCCTGCAGCGCGAGTCGGCGCTGCGCCTCGCCGGCTCCGGCGTGGCGATCCGGATGGACGCTGCTCTGCAGCGGCGATACGCGACGTCGAGCGCGCCGACGTCGAGGTCGTAGCGCGCGGGCAGCCCGAACAGCGAGAAGTAGTCTTGCTGGAAATCGATCATGCCGGCGCGCATGGTACATGAGGCGTGTGCGAAGCTCCGCCCACGCGGAAGGCTCGAAGCCTGGTCAGACGTTGAAGCTTTCGCCGCAGCCGCACTCGTCCTTGACGTTCGGATTGTTGAACTTGAAACCCTCGTTCAGGCCTTCGCGGGCGAAATCGAGCTCGGTGCCGTCGAGATAAGGGAGGCTCTTCGGGTCGACGATGACCTTGATGCCGTGGCTCTCGAAAAGATGGTCTTCGGGCGCCGTCGCGTCGGCATACTCGAGCTTGTACGCGAGGCCCGAGCAGCCGGTCGTGCGCACGCCCAGGCGCAGGCCGACGCCCTTGCCGCGCTTGGCGAGGTAGCCCGCGACGTGCCGCGCCGCGCTTTCGGTGAGCGTGATCGACATCGTGGTCGTTACTCCGCCGCGGCGGGCGCGGGCTCGCTCTGAACCGCGGCCTCGTCGCCGTGCTTTGCGCGACTTCGTCGCCGTGCTTCTTCTTGTAATCCGCCACCGCGGCCTTGATCGCGTCCTCGGCCAGGATCGAGCAGTGGATCTTGACCGGCGGCAGCGCCAGCTCCTGCGCGATCTGCGTGTTGCGGATGGTCAGCGCCTGGTCGAGCGTCTTGCCCTTGACCCATTCGGTGACCAGCGACGACGATGCGATCGCCGAGCCGCAGCCGTAGGTCTTGAACTTGGCATCCTCGATGCGTCCGTCGGTGCCGACGCGGATCTGCAGCTTCATCACGTCGCCGCACGCCGGCGCGCCGACCATGCCGGTGCCGACCGCCTCGTCGTCCTTGGCGAAGGAGCCGACGTTGCGCGGATTTTCGTAGTGATCGAGTACTTTGTCTGTATAAGCCATTTGCTGCTCCTTGAGTTACTTGTGCTGGTCCGGATTTCGGCCAGCGCATTGAATACGATCGTGAGGTCGCTTAGTGCGCGGCCCACTCGACCGTGTTCAGGTCGACGCCTTCCTTGAACATTTCCCACAGCGGCGACAGATCGCGCAGCTTGGAAATCTTGCTCTTCAACAGCTCGACCGTGAAATCGATTTCTTCCTCGGTCGTGAAGCGGCCGACGGTGAAGCGGATCGAGCTGTGCGCGAGCTCGTCGCTTCGGCCCAGCGCGCGCAGCACGTACGAGGGCTCGAGCGATGCCGACGTGCACGCCGAGCCCGACGACACCGCGACGTCCTTGATCGCCATGATCAGGCTCTCGCCCTCGACGAAATTGAAGCTGACGTTGAGGTTGTGCGGGACGCGCCGCTCCATGTCGCCGTTGAGGTGCACTTCCTCCATCTCGGAGAGCCCGTTCCACAAGCGGTCGCGCAGCACGCGGATGCGCTCGTTGTCGCTCGCCATCTCGAGTCGCGCCAGGCGGAACGCCTCGCCCATGCCGACGATCTGGTGCGTCGGCAGCGTGCCCGATCGCATGCCGCGCTCGTGGCCGCCGCCGTGCATCTGCGCCTCGATGCGCACGCGCGGCTTGCGCCGCACGAACAGCGCGCCGATGCCCTTCGGGCCGTAGGTCTTGTGCGCCGAAAACGACATCAGGTCGACCTTGAGCGCGCCGAGGTCGACCGGGATCTTGCCCGTCGCCTGCGCCGAGTCGACGTGGAAGATGATGCCGCGCGCGCGGCAGATCTCGCCGATCGCGGGAATGTCCTGGATGACGCCGATCTCGTTGTTCACGAACATCACCGAGACGATGATCGTATCGGGACGCAGCGCCGCCTTGAACGCTTCCAGATCGAGCAGCCCGTTCGGAAGAACGTCGAGATAGGTGACCTCGAAGCCTTCGCGCTCGAGCTCGCGCATCGTGTCGAGCGTCGCCTTGTGCTCGGTCTTGACGGTGACGAGGTGCTTGCCCTTGTCCTTGTAGAAATGCGCCGCGCCCTTGAGCGCGAGATTGATCGCCTCGGTGGCGCCCGAGGTCCACACCAGCTCGCGCGGATCGCAGTTGACGAGCTTCGCGACCTCGTCGCGCGCGTCCTCGACCGCCTTCTCGGTGTTCCAGCCGAAGGCATGCGAGCGCGACGCCGGATTGCCGAAGTGCTCCGTCAGATACGGAATCATCTCCGCCGCGACGCGCGGGTCGACCGGCGTCGTCGCGGAGTAATCGAGATAGATCGGTTTTTTCATCGAATTTCGCTGCTCTCTAGACCACCGGCGCGGGCTCGGACTTCTTGGTCGCGGGCTTGCGATGGTGCTGCAGCACGTTGACCTCGGCCTTGTCCTTGTCCTGCTGCCGCACGAGCTGCTCGAGCGTCACCGAGCGCAGGAAGCCGAAGATGTGCGCGTTGAGCGCCGCCCACAGCTCGTGGGTCATGCAGCGCCGGTCGTCCTGGCAGTTTTCCTTGCCGCCGCACTGCGTCGCGTCGATCGGCTCGTCGACCGCGAGAATGATGTCGGCGACCGACACCGATTCCGCCGGACGCGCCAGGTTGTAGCCGCCGCCGGGGCCGCGCACGCTCTCGACGAGGCCGTGCCGGCGCAGCTTGCCGAACAGCTGCTCGAGGTACGACAGCGAAATCTTCTGGCGTTCCGACACCCCGCCCAGCGTCACCGGGCCGTTGCCGCAGTGCATCGCCACGTCGATCATCGCCGTGACGGCAAACCGTCCTTTGGTCGTCAGTCTCATATCCGTCTACCCTCGATGTTCCCTTGCCGGCCCTTTGGCCTTGGTCACTGCCTGAGCAGTGAATTCTATAATTCCCGAGTAGTTTAGTCAACTTATCCGGGCGAAGGTTCAACCCAGCATCTGGTTGATGCGCGTGGGGTCGAAGCCCTCGGCGGTGGCCTTCGCCTCGCCACAGTCGACGCCGTTTTTCTCGATCAGGTCGACCAGCTTTTTCAGGCGCTCGTCGGAGTCGGCGGCGTGGTCGAGCAAGGCGTGGATGGCCTGCACCATCGGGTCGTTCATGTCCGCCGAAATGCCATAGGCGGAGAACCCGATCCTGGCCGCCTTTTCCTCGCGCCGGACGGCGTCGTCACCGGTCACGATGCGCGCCGGGATGCCCACCGCGGTCGCGCCGGGCGGCACGTCGCGTACGACGACCGCGTTGGAGCCGATCTTGGCGTTGTCGCCGATGAGCATGGGACCGAGGATCTTGGCGCCGGCGCCCACCACCACGCCGCGCGCCAGGGTCGGGTGACGCTTGCCGACGTTCCACGATGTCCCGCCCAGCGTAACCCCATGATAAAGCGTGCAATCGTCGCCGATCTCGGCCGTTTCACCCACGACCACGCCCATCCCGTGATCGATGAACACCCGCCGGCCGATGGTCGCGCCCGGGTGGATCTCGATGCCGGTCAGCCAGCGGCTCCAGTGCGACATCCACCGCGCCAGCCAGCGCATGCCGCCGCGCCAGAGCGGGTGCGCCACCCAGCGATGCCAGACCAGGGCATGAAGTCCCGGGTAGCAGGTGAGCACTTCCCAGCGCGAGCGCGCCGCCGGGTCGCGCTCGAACACGATGGAGATGTCTTCGCGGAGTCGGTCGAACATGGCTCGATCATGCCATATCCGAGCGAATCACTCAAGTATTCCCGGGGTCGCGCCGCCCCGAAAGGCGCTCCTCCATGCGCACGATAATCCCGCGCAGGATGTTCACTTCCTCCTTCTCGAGCCGGGCGCGCGCGAACAACCGGCGCAGGCGAGGCAGGAGCCGCTTCGGGTGCGCCGGCTTGAGGAAATCCATCGCGATGAGCATTTTCTCGCCGTGCTCGAACAATCGCTCGATTTCGTCCTGCGTCGCGGGCTCGAACGAGGGTGCGCGCCAGACCTCGCCGCCGTGGCCGCGACGTGGAGCTCGTAGGCGGCGACCTGCACCGCCGCGGCGAGGTTGAGCGACGAGAACCCTGGGTCCGAGGGAATGGTGGCGACGATGCGGCAAAGCGCGAGCTCGGCGTTGGACAACCCCGACATCTCGCCGCCGAAGACCAGCGCCACCTCGCCGCGCCTGCGCGCAGCGCAGCGCCTCGAGCGCGGCGGCGCGCACCGGCAAGCACGCTGCCCGCGAACTCGCGAGGACGCGCCGAAAAGCCGATGGTCATCACCGCGCCGGAGAGCGCGTCGGACAGCGTCGCCTCGACGCGTATCGCCGCGAGCACCGCGGTCGCGCCGGAAGCGAGCGCCTCGACGTCGGGATGCGGAAAGCGTTGCGGTGCGACCAGCACCAGCTTCGACAAGCCCATCGTCTGCATCGCCCGCGCGGTCGCGCCGATGTTGCCCGGATGGCTGGTCGCGCACAGGACGATGCGGATGCGATCGAGTGTCTGCGTCATGGCGCTGGGAAGTTGCAGGTAAAATGCGCGCTGAGCGCTTCCCGCGCCCCCGCACCGGGCGTTTCCCGCGCCGCGTGCGCGACGACGCGGCACGCACTCCGGAAGTTTTCGCGAAGGCTTCGCAATGCATCCCATGCTCAGCACCGCAGTCAAGGCCGCGCGCCGCGCCGGCAGCATCATCAATCGCGGCGCGCAGGACCTCGATCGCCTGACCGTCACCACCAAGGGTCCCAAGGATTTCGTCAGCGAGGTCGACCGCGCCGCGGAAGCCGCCATCGTCGAGGTCATTCATGCCGCCTATCCGGACCATCGGATACTAGCAGAGGAAGGGACTGCCAAAGACGCCAACGCCGAGGCCGAGCATCTGTGGATCATCGATCCGCTCGACGGCACGACCAACTTCCTGCACGGCTTTCCGCAATACTGCGTGTCGATCGCGCTTCAGCACAAGGGACAGATCACGCAGGGAGTGATCTACGACCCGATCCGCAACGATCTCTTCACCGCGACCAGAGGGCGCGGCGCTTTTCTCAACGACCACCGCATGCGCGTGTCGCGCCGCCAGCATCTTCGCGACTGCCTGATCGGCACCGGGTTTCCGTTTCGCGACGGCAGCGATCTCGACGCCTACCTGGCGATGATGCGCTCGATGATGTCCGAGACCGCGGGCTTGCGCCGGCCCGGGTCCGCCGCGCTCGACCTGGCGTACGTCGCCGCCGGATATACCGACGGATTCTGGGAAGTCGGGCTCAATGCGTGGGACGTGGCGGCGGGAAGCCTGCTGATTCTCGAGGCCGGCGGCCTGGTCGGCGACCTCGAGGGCGAAAGCGACTATTTGCACAGCGGCCAGATCATCGCCGGCAATCCGCGCATCTTCGCCCAGATGGTGACCTTGCTCGCGCCGCATCGACGCGCGATGAAGGCGCCGTCCAAGGCCCGCGCCTAGGCCGCATCCGGCTCGGCGGCGCCGCCGCCGGGCCCGCCACCGTCGCCGAAGCTCGCCGCCTGGTTGGCGCGGGAGGCGTATCGCAAGCTAAGGAATCAACGGCATTTCCAGGCGACCGCCGGCATGACAATTGCATTGCCCTTGTGTACGATGAGCGCCCGACACGTGCCGCGTAGCGAGGCGCTGCCGTCGTCGACCAAGGGAGAACTTCCATGCTGCGAACCTGTATGGGCGCATCGTTGCTGGTTGCGCTGTTCGGTGCCGTCACCCCGACGCGCCGGCGCGGAAGGCCTGGCGCGCATTCGCGTCATGCTCAATCCGCATGACGGCGTCCGACGCGGCGCTGGCGCAGGTGCAATCCGCGGCAGGGACGGCGCTGACCGTCACCGGCAAGACGCGCACCGGCGCGCTCGAAATCACCCTCGCCAGCCCCCGCCGACGCCACCGCGCTTTTGCAGCGTCTGCGCGCAGCAGCGCGATGTGCTCTGGGCGGACGCGGCCGAGACACCGACACCGCGCACGCCGTCGACCAGCGCGCGCATCCAGTCCACGACCGTCGCCGCGTCGGCGCCGCCGGGACGCAAGATCATGGTCCGGCTCGCCGGCGATCCTGCTCCCGACTGGTCGACCCTGCTGCCGCGCTTGTCGCGCGCTCGCCGGCGGGCCACTGGCGGTGCACCATCAGATCGGCGCTCAGTGGGTGTTGACGCTGCCCAGCGACGTCGCCGATGCGCAGCTCGCGGCGATGGCCAGCGCGCTGGAGACCGATAGCGTCGTCCAGTACGCCGACGCGGTGCGCCGCGTTTACGCCAAGGCGCCCCCCAACGACACGCTCTACGCGCAGCAGTGGGCGCTTTCCGATCCGGTGGGCGGCGTGAACGCGTTGACCGCGTGGGGGCTGCAGACGGGAAGCGCCAACATTTCGGTCGCCGTGCTCGATACCGGCATCACGCACGCATCCGGAGTTCACGGGCCGCGTCAATGCCGGCTTCGACTTCGTCAGCGACACGCAGCGCGCCAACGACGGCGGCGGACGTGACAACGACCCCTCCGATCCGGGCGACGCCACGCGGCGACGGAGAATGCGGCGACAGGATTTCCCGGCGAGACCGAGCAGCTGGCACGGGACCTTCGTCAGCGGGATCATCGCCGCCAACACCAACAACGGCGCCGGGATCGCCGGCATGGACTGGAAGGCCAAGATCGTCCCGGTGCGCGTGCTCGGCAAATGCGGCGGCACGTTCGACGACGTCACCGCCGGCCTGCTGTGGGCCGTCGGGCTGCCGGTCGCAGGCGCGCCGACCAACACGTCGCCCGCGCGCGTGATCAACATGAGCCTGGGCGGCACCTCGCCTTGCTCGCAGGGCCTGCAGGACGCGATCGACGTCGCACTCGCGCAGGGCGCGGTCATCACCGTCGCCGCCGGCAACGAAGCCGTCGATGCGGCCAGCATCTCGCCCGCCAACTGCAGCGGCGTGATCACGGTCGGCGCGTCGTCGCGCCAGGGCGATCGCGCCGGCTACTCGAACTACGGCCAGCGCGTCGACCTCTCCGCGCCGGGAGGAGACGGCATCCAGGTGGACTGGATCATCTCGACGTGGAACGATGGCGCTCGCCGGTCCCGGCCAATCCGATCTACGCGCGCGGCATCGGCACCAGCTTCGCGGCGCCGTACGTCGCGGGTGTCGCCTCGCTCATGCTGGCGCGCAATCCGAACCTCACGCCCGGGCAGGTGAAGAATCTGCTGGTCGACACGGCGCGCGTGTTTCCGCAGGGAACCGTCTGCGGGCAAGCCGGCGTGTGCGGCGCGGGGTTGCTCGACGTCGGCCTCGCCGTGCAGAGCACTCCATCGGGAAGCGGCAGCGCGCCGCCGGGAACGGTTCCGGTGATCGAGTACTACCGCGCCGACAAGGACCATTACTTCATGACGTCGAATCCGGCGGAGATCGCCGCGTACGACGCCAACGCCGCCTCGCCGACGTGGCCGTGGCAGCGCACGGGGCAGCTGTTCTACGCGTGGGCGACGCCGACGAGCGCGCCGCCCGGAACGCCGCTCACGCCGGTGTGCCGCTTCTACAGTCCGCTGCCCTACGTCGATTCGCACTTCTTCACCGCGGTGCCGAGCGAATGCGCATTCATGATCGCGCACTGGGCGGGCGACTGGAACCTGGAAACGCCGGCCGCGTTCTACATCATCCTGCCCGACGCGGCCGGGAACTGCATCGGCGGAACGATCCCGGTCTATCGCTTTTTCAACAACCGCAACGACGCCAACATGCGCCACACGCGCGACCTGACCGTGCGCCGCGAGATGCTCAACAAGCAGTGGGCGCCCAACGGTCTCGGGCCGAACAACGTGGCGTTCTGCTCGCCGGTCTGAAGGCGGCGATCGTTCAGGCCGGCGCCAGCGGCCGCTGCGCTGGACGCGGCGGCCGGGACGCGCCGCCGCGATGCTGTCGAGCGCGGCGCTGACCGCGCGATCGAACAACGGCACCGGCTCGACCACCAGGCTCGCCTTGCCGGCGCCGAGCTGCCAGGCAAGTTCCTCCGGCGTCACGACGATCGCCTTGCTGCGCGCGCGGCTGGTGAAGATGTACTTGCTGCGCAGCGGGCTCACCCACGACAGGCGGGCGTTGGTGACGTCTGCCGTCCTTGCCGAAGGCGAGCCACGTTCCGACCACCATTTCGTTGACGAAATCGTGCACGTTGCCGATGGCCGGTGCGGCGTGCACCGCGGCCGCAGGCGCGCCCGCCGCTGCCGCACCGACCTCCCATGGCCGGCCGCAGCTCCACCAACCGCAGCGCACCGACGCATGCGCGCCAGCCGAGCTGCACCACGCCGCACCGACTGCATGCGCGCGCCGTCACCGGACCGCACCGCGTCGCGCCGACCGCGGGCGCCGGCCGATGCGCACGCGGCGCCAGTGCACGGCCGCAGGCTCGCCGGCGCCGGCGCGCTGCCCGCGACGCGCGGCTTGATCGCCGCCATGTGCATCTGATAGATGGTCTCGAGAAACGGCTGGACGCGCTCGGCAGCCACCTTCACCGCGGCGGCACCGGCGCGCAGATTGCGGATGATCGACGGCACCAGCTTGGCGAGCCTCGCCTTTTGCGCGGTGCGCTCCTTGGCGCTGATGCTCCACAGGAGCTCGTCGAAAGTCTGCACCGCGGTCGTCCACGCGTCGCCTCCCGCGCCGTCGCGCCCGCGCAACTCGGTGAGGTAGTCGGCCCACACGGTCTCGCCGAACGCACGAACGTCGAACGGCACGTCGAGGCCGGCGAGCTTGTCGCGGATGAGCACGCGCACGTGCGCCCGGCCAGATTCGTTGCGCTCGGAGTCGAGCGCCTGCACGACCTCGGTGTCGAGCGTGGCGCTGACCTTGCGCTGCTCGATTTCGACGAACTCCTGGAGCCTCGCGTCGGCGGCCTCGAACACCGCCATGTCGACCTTGAAGTCGCGGCAGATCTCTTCGATGATGCCGCTCGCGAGGAGCTCGAATGCGACGCAGTACTCGGCGTCGCCGGTGGCGCCGATCGAGGCGGCGGCGAGATGGTCGAGCAGGCGCCTGGCCGGATGTTTCTTGTTGGAGAAAAAACTTCGATCGAGCAGCGCGGTCTTGAGGATCGGCACCTGCAGGCGTCCGAACAGGCTGCGCAAATTCTCGGGAATCGACGGATCGCGGAATATGTAGTCGAACAGCAGCGCGATCACGTCCATCGTGATCTTGTCGGTGGAATTGACGATCTTGTCGGCGATCGCCGCGCGCATGAACGGAATGCGATTGAGCGGCAGCGGCGCGGCGGCGCCGGCTTCCTGCGCCGGCGCCAGCGCGGCGTCGACGAACTGTCCGCCGGGGTCGATGTGCTGCCAGCGATCGAGAACGGCAACGGCGCTGGAAACCGATCCCAGCGCGAGCATCGGATCGAGCTGCGGGAGTCCGCTGGCGGAAACCGCCTGCGGCGCCGGCGCGTGCGTCTGCCCCATGTCGACGAGGTACGGATTGACGTTGACCAAGTGCTGCGCCGGCCCTGCTTTCGACGGCGCGCCTGCGCTCTGCGCCGCCGACCCGGCCGCCGTGGGCGCGGACGTATCTTTTGAAAGCGCGCCGCCATCCGCGGGCGCCGTGCCTGGAGGCGTGGGCTTAGCGTCAGGCGCGGCAGGGATGGCGTCCGGTGCAACGGCCCCCGCGGTCGGGGCGCCGGGCGCCGTCGGCGGCGAGACGGGTGGCGTCGCGACCTTGGCGGGCGCGGCTGCGCCCGGAGGCGGCGAGGTACGCGCCTTCTCGCCGGGATCCAGCGCCTCGGGAATCTGGATGTTGAGCGCGAGCAGCGAGTCGGCAACGCTCGGTCCCGCTTCCTTGAACAGCGCCAGGAACGCGGGGAGCAATTCCGAGTCGTCGGCGGGCCGCAGGTCGCTTCGCGCGCGCAGCTCCGCCTTGATCTCTGGGAGCACGTGGCGGTCGGCGAGGAACCGGTTGACGCGGATATAGACCTTGCGCAACCCCGGCGTCACGTCGGCGAGCACACGCTCCATCAGCGGTCGCCAGATCCGCGGGTTGGGATAGAGCCCCCGGCAGGTGACGCCGATCGCGTCGAGCAGATAGTCGGGCGCCAGGGGATTATCGGCCTCGCGGAAGCGCGTTTCCGAGAGCAGCACGCCGACACGCAGGTCGACGGCGCCCACTTCGCGGCGCGTGATCTGCCGCACCATGCTGGCCGCGACGATCAGCGCGTGCTGCTTCTCCTGGTCGAACGCGTTGAGCACGCGCAGCGTAGTGAGCGACGCGTCGAAATCCGGGCGCCGGCCGCTGCGCTTCTTGCCGGCGAGGCGCTTCTCGAACAGCTCGGTGAGCGCCTGCTCGAAGCGCGCGACCCATTCGCCACGCTTGCTGCGAAACTCCTGCGCATCGGCGTCGCTGACGTACTCGTTCATCTCGAACAAGTCGTTGGTCGTTTCGATCGACATCACCACGAGCTCGTGCAGCCCGTGCTTCCACTCCGCGAAGCAGTCACGCAGGAGCGCCTGCGCCTCGTCCTTGGAGAGCAGCAGGTTGCCGTCGGCGTCGGTTGCCGGCGGGAACGTAACCGTCGTGGTGGGAGTGTCGAGCATCGAGTGCGTGGGTGCCGCGTGCGCCGCGTTTTCCGTCGCGCCGCAGCGCGGTGGTCAGGCGTCTCGCGCGCGGCCGGGATGGGGGCGTCGAAGCCGCGCCCCGGCATGCCGGATGAAGCTGTGGAGTCATGCGCACGCGGGTCGATGGAAAGAGTGTAGGCAACGGACAAATTATACACTTGGCCGCAGTGCTGCCCGGCGGCGCCGACGGTCGTTTCACAAGGCGCGACCGATGGTCGACGCGGGACAATTCGCCCGTCGCGTTGTCATCGACAACTCCGCGTCGAACGCCGCGACGCAACTCCACCCGATGGAAAGCCGCGCGCCGCACCGGTTGCCCACGAATTCTAACCAGACGCCACGCCGGCTTCGTCGAGCCGGATGCTGGCGAGAACCTGCGTGCCGTGTCCCGCGGGCCCCGGTCCGACGCGACAGTCGCCGCGAAACTGCCGTGCGCGCTCGCGCATGCTGATCAGGCCCAGCGACGGTCTCGACGGCGCGCCGGGGACTTCGATTCCTTCGCCGTCGTCATCGACCGTGAGGGTAAGCGTATCCGCGCTTTGCGCCAACGCGATCTTCACGTTCTTCGCGGCCGAATGCTTGGTGATGTTGGTCAGCGCCTCCTGGACGATGCGGAACAGCGCGATGCCGCGTGCTGCGTCCAGGCTCGTCACGCCCGCGGCGAAACTGACCACGCTGGCGATGCCGGTGCGCCTGCTGAAATCAGCGACGTAGTGCTCCAGCGCCGCGCGAAACCCCATCGTGTCGAGCAGTCGCGGGTGAAGGCCCTGCAGCGCGTTGCGCTGCTGCTCGATCGCCGTATCGAGCGCCAGCAACGCGGCATCGAGCGCGGCGCGCACCTGGCCGGCCGACGAGCGCGCCGAGCGCGCCGCGACCAGATCCATGCGCGCCGCGGTCAGCGAGCTGCCGAGTCCATCGTGGATCTCGCGTGCGAGTGCGCTCTTTTCCTCCTCGCGAACGGTGAGCAGATGGTGCGACAGCTTGGCCAGCTCCTCGGTGCGATCGGCGACGGCGCGCTCGAGCTCGACGTTGGTGAGCTGCAGGCGGCGCGCGAACTCAGTCCGGCGCAGCAGATCGCGCCCGATCGTGAAGGCGAATCCGAGCAGCAGTGACGCGGCGATGACCGCCATGACGATGTTGACGATCAGTCCCCATTGAAAGATGCGCGCGCGCGTGGCGCGAAACGCGTTCTGCGAATCCTGCACTGCGCTCTGCCGCGCGTCGATGAGCGCGCGCAAGCGCTCCATCAGACGCATTCCGGCGTCGGATTGCACGATGCCGAGCGCCTCGCTCGACTCGCCTTTGCGGTAAAGGTCGATGGTCCTGCCGAGCTCGTCGAGCTTGAGACGAACCAGGCGACGGAATTCGTCGACCTGGCCGCGCTCCGCGGCCGAGAGATCGGGCGCGGATCCGAACTTGTCGACGATCGCGTCGACATTGCGCGTGGCATTGAGATAGGGGCGCAGATACTCCTCGCGGCCGGTGAGCAGATAGCCGCGCTGTCCCGTCTCGGCGTCCTGCAGCAGATCCTTGGCGGCGACCAGCTGGTCGATCTGCAGCCGCGCCGCCTGGATCGCGCGTGCGTTGCTCTCGACGCTGTCGATGACATAGGCGAACAGGAACGCATCGACGATGACCGCGAGCAGCGCGCCGGCGAACAGCACCGCGATCTCGCGCGGGATGAACCAGGGGCTGCCGTCGAAGAGCCTGACCATCGCTGCCTGCTAGACTAGGAACCCGCCGCGGCACGTCGGCGCGTCCCCATCGCGCATTCCAGCGCGGCGCGATCCCATCGCGCCAGGTCGGCGGCCGCGTCGTAGGTGCTGGTCAGGAAGGCGAGCAGCGCCGCGTCGGGGTCGGACGCCGTGCGCACGGCATCGTAAGGCAGCACGAACTCGCCGAGCGTCGGGTGGAAGTACGCTTGCGCGGGCCGCACGTCAGCCTTGGCGAATCCATCGGGAGCGGGATACGCATACGAATAGAAGGCCGCATCATCGAGGCCGCCACCGCCGGGCCAGAACCCGCAGCTGCTGACTTCGTGCGAATACGCCTCGCGAGCGACGGCGTCCGGAAGATGCGGAACGCCACCGGGATGCGGCGGCGCGGTGCGGCCGGAAAAACGCGTCACCGCGATGTCGAAGCTTCCCCAGAAGAAATGAACGGGGCTGGCACTTGCCGATGAATCCCGTCCTGAACAGGTGCAGCACGCGGTCGACCTGCAGCAGCACGCGCCAGAAGCGCTGCGCGTAGCCTGCGTCGTACGCGCAATGCGTGCGATCCTCGCTGAAGCGAATCGCACCCTCGATCTCGTTGGGCATGTCGTCGATGCGAACCGGCATGGCGACCTCGTCGAGCGCGGCCATGACACGGCGGTGGAAGTCCGCGACCGACTGGGGCGCGAGCGCGACGCGCCGCTGCGCGCCTTCGCTGGTGCGCAGCACGAGGACGCTGTCGATGAAGTCGAACGAGAGGTCGAAGGCGCGATCGCCGTGCGCGATGAGCGACGTGGTCAATCCGCGCGCGTCCACGTACAACGGCACGTGCCACGAATGATTGAGCCATGGCGACTGCACCAGGCGGATCTTGCCGACGATCTGCGTCCACAGGCGCAGCGTCATGCACGTGTCCTGCCAGCGCGCGTAGGGCAGCTCGGGCCACGTTGCCATCGATGCGTTCTCGCGCGAGCTGCTCAAGTCTGTGCTCGGTGGTACTGGGTTCGGGGTTCGGGGTTCGCGAAAGTCTACACCACGGCCGCGTGTGGTCGATGCCGTGCTGCAAACCGGAGCGTCTCCGGCGATAATCGACGCAGACCAATTGATCCAGGGAGCGCATGCCATGAAGATCCGAGGTGCCGTGCTGAACGCGATGGGAGCCGCGCCGCCCTACGCGCAGTCCCGTCCGCTCTCGATCGACGACATCGACCTTGCGCCACCCGAGCGCGACGAGGTGCTGGTCAGGATCGGCGCCGCGGGCTTGTGTCACTCCGACCTCTCGGTCATCAACGGCGACCGGCCGCGGCCGATGCCGATGCTGCTGGGGCATGAAGCGGCGGGCATCGTCGAGGAGCTCGGCGCCGGCGTCACCGACCTCGCCAAGGGCGATCACGTGGTGATGGTGTTCGTGCCGAGCTGCGGCCATTGCATGCCTTGCGTGGAAGGCCGTCCTGCCCTATGCGAGCCCGCCGCCGCCGCCAACGCCGCCGGGACGCTGCTCTCGGGCGCGCGCCGGCTCTCGCGCAACGGCGCGCCGGTCAACCACCTGCTGGGCTGCTCGGCGTTCGCCGAATACGCCACCGTGTCGCGCCGGTCGCTGGTCAAGATCGACCGCGAGCTGCCGCTCGACGAGGCGGCGCTGTTCGGTTGCGCCATCCTGACCGGTGTCGGCGCGGTGGTGAATACCGCCAAAGTCGCCGCCGGACAAAGCGTCGCGGTGATCGGCCTCGGTGGCGTGGGTCTCGCCGCGGTGATCGGCGCGTCGAGCGCCGGCGCGGCGCGCATCGTCGCCATCGATCTCGCCGACGACAAGCTCGAGCTCGCCATGCGCATGGGCGCGACCGATGCGTTCAACGCCGGTGCACCCGATTGCGCCGAGCAGGTGAAGGCGGCGACGCAAGGCGGCGTGGATTTCGCATTCGAGCTCGCCGGCTCGGTGAAGGCCATGGAGCTCGCCTACAAGGTGACGCGCCGCGGCGGCACGACGGTGACCGCGGGACTGCCGCCGCCGACGCACAGCTTCGCGGTTCCCCACGTCAACCTCGTCGCCGAAGAGCGCACGATCAAGGGAAGCTACGTCGGCACGTGCGTGCCGTTGCGCGACGTGCCGCGCTACATCGCGCTATACCGGCAGGGACGCATGCCGGTGGACCGCCTGCTCACCGGCCGTCTCAAGCTCGACGAGATCAACGAGGGCTTCGACCGCCTGCGAGAAGGTAAGGCAGTGCGGCAAGTGATCGTGTTCTAGCGGAAATTCCACGCGCCGAGATCGAAGACATGCAGCCCCATGCTCAGGTTGTCGCCGGGATCGAGCGCAAGCTCGTGGATGACGCCGAAGTCGGTGATCTGGTAGTCGGTCACCGCTGAGCTGAACGCGCTGCCCGATCCGGAGGAGTCGCCGCAGTAGCGCTGGGCGCGATTGGCCGCGCAGTACGCGTTGATGTCCGCCAGTGCCTGCCGAAAAGCATCCTGAGTGATGTGCGCGCGGAAAAAGCGCAATCCGCTCCACGTCGTTCCTGTGAACGTGGCGGAAAGCGGCGAGACCCTCGCGTAGCGTGCGCTGGCGTTGAGCGGCATCGACACGAACGGCGTCGCGCCGTCGTGCGCGACGAACGACGCGTACGTGGGATTGCCCGCGAAACGATTGTCGTAGATCGCCAGCAGAAGTGCGAAGGTCCTGCCGGTGCGGTGGTCGCGCAGGTACGCGAACAGGCTGACCTGCCCGATCGGGACGACGCCGGGGGCTGCGCCGGGATGCGGCCACGCCGCGAACCACGGAATCTCCAGGCTCGCCTGCAGCACGAAGTCGGTCGCCGGATTGGCGTCGAAGATCGGCGGCGTGTCGGTGTCGTCGAAGCTGTACCCATAGATCGCGTGCGGGCCGCCGCCGGTGATCGCAGGGTCCGTGGCAAACGTCCACGTGTTCATGAACGAGCCCGCGTCGTAGCAGTGGAGCTGGAACGCGGACGATTCATCGAGCGTCGCACCGGGCTCCCGGGTGCGTTGCCACGCGCCCTTGGGATCGGCGACCGTCAGTCCCGTCAACGGCAGTCCGCTGAAGGGCGGCCACGAGTACGGTCGACGGAAAGCGTCCGTAGTCGAATGCGGTGGGAAAGCTCACCGAGTCGGCGCCGAGGTAGCGCACGATCATGTAATAGCGTCCGATCGGCAGCGTAGGGTGCGGCGGCTCGACGGGCTGGACGTTCTGCGAAAAGAACGACGGCGCCGCGTCGGTGATGCAATCGGGCGCCTTGAGCGCGCTGGCCGTGAAATTGAAAAAATCGGCCGCGCCGGCAATCGGACACTGCAATGTGAACGCGAGCGCGACGATGCCCGCGATCCACACCCCGTCGCGTCGCGGAGTCATCATCGGCATCGGACTCGCGCAGTCATGAAGCGCACAGCCGCTCAACGCGCCCGGATCAGCGTGCTCTTGCCGAACAGGCTCTCGATCAGGTCGACGGCGAGCTCGGCGGTGGTGTTGCGATGGTCGAACGCCGGATTGAGCTCGACGACGTCGAGCGAGCCGAGCCGTCCGGTATCGGCGATCATTTCCATGCACAGCTGCGACTCGCGATACGTGGGCCCGCCGCGCACCGGCGTGCCGACGCCGCGCGCGATCTCCGGATCGAGGAAATCCATGTCCAGGCTGACGTGCAGATGCGTCTCGCCATCGACGCCGGCAAGCGCTTTCTCGAGCGTCGGGCGCATGCCGATCTCGTCGATGCAGCGCATGTCGTAGACCTCGATGCCGGCCTCGCGCAGGAAATGCTTCTCGGCCTCGTCGACGCTGCGAATGCCCACCAGCCGGATGTCGCCGCGCTGCACCGCCGGCGCGTCGCCGCCGAGGTGCGTGAGCTCCTCGGGGCCGAAGCCGCACAGGCACGCCACCGGCATGCCGTGCAGGTTGCCGGTGGGCGTGAGCGCCGCGGTGTTGAAATCGGCGTGCGCGTCGAGCCAGAGCACGCGCAGCTTGCGTCGCGACTGCCGGCAATGGCGCGCCACCGCGCTGATCGAACCGATGCCGAGCGCGTGGTCGCCGCCGAGCAGGAGAGGCAATCGTCCCGCAGCGAGCTCGGCCGACACCGCGGCGTAGACCAGCCGGTTCCACGCGATCACTTCCTGCAGATGGCGATAGCCTCCCTGCGCTGGCGATAGTGGCGATAGCGGTGTCAGCGGTCCGCTGAGATTGCCCCTGTCGACGACGTCGGCGACGTAGCGCGCCAACGCCTCGCCGACGCCGGCGACGCGCAGCGCATCCGGACCCATGTTGCTGCCGCGCACGCTCGCGCCCACGTCGGTGGGCGCGCCGATGATGCTGACGGAAGGCTCTTTCACGCGCAGGCGCGTCGCGAGCGGCAGCGATTCATCGTTCCGCGGCGGCGCGGCACGGATGCGCGGCGCGACGCATCAGGGTCGGGCGAACATCCCCGTGGCTTGCAGCATGCCGGCGACGTCGTTGGCGTAGCGCGGAGCGTCCTGCTGCAGCGTCGCCGGATTGTAGGTGGGCGGATTGAACGTCCACACCGGCTTCGCCGTCCTGGCGTCGAACAGCGTCGTGTAGATGGTCGCCGCCTGATAGCTGTCGGTGGTGATGCCCGGCGCGTACCACCCGACGTACATCTCGGAGTTCGGCGACACCGTCGTGGCGCCGACCACCGTGGTGCCATAGCCGACCGACGTCTCGGTGGTGAATCCGGACATTCTCACCAGCAGCGCGGCGTCGGCGCCCGACTGCGCGATCGCGGCGCGCATGGTCGCCTGGTCGGGCGTGCGATCGGTGGGCACGAACTGCCACCCAGGCACAGCGACGATGCCCGCGCTTTGCAGCGTCGACACCATCAGGTTCTCGAATCCGCGCTGATCGCGAAGGCTCTGCGAGCTCAGGCCGACGACGAACACCTTCTTGAATGGCGGCCCCTGGAAATTGGGGTCCCGCCAGGTCGTCGTCGAGACGGGACTGGGTGCGGCGGCGCAGCCGACCAGCACCCAGGCGGCGATGAGCAGCAGCGCGAAGCGAGACGAAGTCGAGGTCATGCGGGGATTCTCCAGGAGGGGGAGCCGAACTGTAGCAATTCCGCGCCGCAAGCACTACGGGCCGCGACCAGCGCCCCGTCACTTTCCGCCGTCCCTGCCGTTGCGGCCTGCGCAGCGCATGCGTCGTGGAGCAGGAGGCGGCGAAACGCCGAGGAACATCGCGAACATCACACGTCGAGCTTACCAAGACCCCGGCGACGTGTCATAGGACGGCGCGGGCCAGAAGCCACAGGCCCCAGGCGATGAATCCCGCACCGCTCAGGCGCACCACCCACTGCGCGTTCGGCACGGTCTTCTCCGCCAGCACCAGCAGCGCCAGCGCGACGATCCAGAACAGGTTCATGACGCCGAGCACGAAGAGCAGCAGCATCAGCGCCCAGCAGCAGCCGAGGCAATACAGGCCGTGCCTCACGCCCATCACCAGCGCACCGCGCGTGCCGGAGCGCCAGTATTTCACCAGGAATCTCATCGGTGCGCGGCAAAGCGCGAGACACGCCAGCTTCCAGCGCGTGAACTGATACACGCCCGCCAGCACCAGGAGCGCGCCTGCGACCCACGGCCCGCCTGCTTCCATGCCGGGAGTGATCAGCCGCGCCTCGAGCGCGGCCCACTGCAGCAGCGTCACCGCTGCGCTGAAGGTGCCCCACACCAGAACGTAACCAGCGGCAAACGCGATCATCTCCGTCGCCGGCTGCGCGGAGCCGGCGCGATCGGTGATCGCCCCAAAGCTGAGCAGCATCGGCGTCGCGGATGGCAGCATCATCGCCGCCATCATGAATCCCCACATCATCCACACCAGCAGGAGATCGATCGGCTGCCAGCCGGTCATGCGCGGCATGAGGACCATACCCGCGTCCATGTGCTCCATGCCCCACGCCATCCAGGCGAGGTAGATCCACGCCAGCGCGACGACGAGCAGGAGCACAATGCCGGCGCGCGAGGCCCACCAGCGCGGATCGCCGTCATCGCTCATGTAGGATTCCGAGACGCGTTCAGGCGCACCGGAGTTGGTCAGCGAAGCAGCACGCCGATATCGAATTCGTCATACGCCGATTGACACGCTGAAATGGCCACGAGCAACATCGATTCTACTGCGTCGGAACGGTTGCCGGCGTTCATGGCGGTGACCGCTGAAAGGAGCCGGAAATGGCCATTACTCCGTGGGAGATCAAAGGCAGCGAGTTCGTCGAACTGCAATTGCTGCATACGGCTGCCCGTGCCAGTTCAATGCGCCTGCCGACGCACGGGTTACTGCTGCGTGGTCGATGACGTTCCAGATCGACAGCGGCCACTTCGGAGTCGGTGCGCCTCGACGGCCTGCGCGCCGGAGGCATCTACAAGTGGCCCGGCCCCAGTCCACGAAGGGCAACGGCACGATGCAGATCGTCGTCGACGAGCGTGCCAAGCCCGACCAGCGTGACGCGCTGGTGCGCATCATGCAGGGCAAGGACACGCAGGACATGGCGACGATGTGGTGGGTGTACAGCGCCATGAGCCCCAACAAGGAAGAGACCGATCTTCGCGCCGATCGAGTTCGAGGTCGACGTCGATGCGCGCCGCGGCCGGATCATGGTGCCGGCCTCATCGAGACGCGAGGAGAGCCCATCAAGAACCCGGTGACCGCGCCGACCATCGCGTGCGCATCGACTTGCCCAACGGCTTCGAGTACAACCTCGCGGAGATCGGCAGCGGCGCTCGACGACCAAGGGAAAGATCCACCTCGACTTCAAGGATACCTACGGCCAGTTCGCGCACATCCACTTGTCGCACGCGGGTATCGTCAAGGAAGCCGCGACCGCGTAGACAGCGGCATTGGCCGACGATGCCAGCGCGCTAGCCGCGCACGACGCTGTCGCGGCTAGCGGAAGTCCGGCGGGCGCGCGCTACGCAAGCGTGATCCACACCGGAGCGTGATCGCTCGGCTTGTCGCGGCCGCGAACCTCGCGATCGACGCCTGCGCCGGTGAGTCGTCCGGCCAGCGACGGGCTCACCAGCAGATGGTCGATGCGCAACCCCGCGTCGCGCTTGTAAGCGTCGCGAAAGTAGTCCCAGAACGTGTTGATGCGCACCCCCGGGTGCAGGCTGCGCAGGGCGTCGACCCAGCCCTGCCCCACCACGCGATGGAATACATCGCGGACCTCGGTGCGGAACAGCGCGTCGTCGATCCAGCGCTCGGGCTTGTAGACGTCGATCTCGGTCGGAATCACGTTGTAGTCGCCGGCGAGCACGACCGGCTCGTTGCTCGCCAGGAGCTCGGCCGCATGCAGCGCGAAACGATCCAGCCAGCGCAGCTTGTAGTCGAACTTCGGTCCCGGCGCCGGATTGCCGTTGGGCAGGTACAGGCAGCCGATGACGACGCCGTTTACCGTCGCTTCGATGTAGCGGCTGTGCAGATCCTCGGGGTCGCCGGGCAGCACGCGCCTGCGCTCGACGGGGTCGGCGCCGCGCGCCAGGATGGCGACGCCGTTCCAGCTCTTCTGTCCGTGCCAGATGACGCCGTAGCCCGCGTCGCGGATGGCGGACTCGGGAAATTTTTCCTGCGGCGCCTTGAGCTCCTGCAGGCAGGCGACGTCGGGACGAGATTCCTCGAGCCAGCGCAGGAGAGCGTCCTGCCGCGCACCGATGCCGTTGACATTGAACGTCGCGATCTTCATGGACGCGTATTTTACGCTGCCGGCGCGGCGCGCCGATGCGTCATAATCGAAATGCCATGGCCACTTCACCGAGTTCCTGCCGAGACCGTGCGCGTCGACGACCGCGATGTCGTCGTCACCAATCCGGGCAAGGTTCTATTTCCGCAGGCAGGCCACACCAAGCTCGACGTCGTGAACTATTACCTCGCCGTTGCCGAAGGCGCGCTGCGCGGCTCGGGCGATCGTCCCAACATCCTCGTGCGCTATCCCAACGGCATCGGCGAGGAGTTCTTTTTCCAGAAGCGCGCGCCCAAGAATCCTCCACCATGGGTCGAGGTCGTGACGATCCGCTTCCCGTCCGGACGCAGCGCCGACGAAGTCGTGCCGCGACATGCGTCCGACCTGGCGTGGATGGCCAATCTCGCGTGCCTCGAACTGCATCCGCATCCGGTGCGAGCCGAGGATCTCGATCACCCCGACGAGCTGCGCATCGACCTCGATCCGGTTCCGGACGTGCCGTGGTCGCAGGTTCGCGAAGTGGCCGGCGTGGTCGACGCGACGCTGCGCGAATTCGACCTGGTCGGCTGGCCGAAGACCTCGGGCAAGCGCGGGCTGCACGTGCTGGTGCGCATCGCGCAGCGATGGACGCACGACGAGGTGCGTCGTGCCGCACTGGCGCTCGCCCGCGAAGTGGAACGGCGCGTTCCCACGCTCGCCACCAGCAAGTGGTGGAAGGAGGAGCGCCACGGCGTGTTCCTCGACTACAACCAGAACGCCAAGGACCGCACCGTCGCAGGCGCGTATTCGATACGGCCGACGGCCGATGCGCGTGTCTCCGCGCCGCTGGACTGGAGCGAGGTGCCCGATGCCGAGCCCGCCGAGTTCACGCTGGTGACGATGCAGAAGCGTTACGCGAGCATCGGCGACCGGCACCGCGACATCGACGCGCGCGCCTGCTCGCTGGACAGCGTCCTCGAGCTGTCGCGGCGCCAGGAGAGCGAGGGACAAGGCGATGCGCCGTGGCCGCCGCAATACGCCAAGCAGCCGGGCGAGCCGCCGCGCGTGCAACCGTCGAAGCGCGCCGGCCGAACGCGCTGCCGCCACCGGCGCGACCAAGACTGCGGCGCCGCGCACAACCCCGAAACCCCCAAAACGCCCATCAACGCGAAAGACGCCGTGACCGGGCGTGTCTATTGGCGCAGGTTCTTCTTCGCTCTCGCGAGGTACTCGCCGAAGTACTTGAGGACTTCGTTGACGTGCTTCGGATTGTCGGATGCCTTGATCTCATGCTCCGACGCGCCATTGTCGCTGCACCATAGACGCGATCCGGAGACGAGTCCTTCCTTGGTCTTTCGTGCAGCGCCCAGGTCCTCCATGTAGATGAAGCAGCGCGCGAACGGTTCCGGCTTGTCCCAGTTGTCGATCGCCGCCTTCGGGTTCTTGCGGAATCCGTCCTTTTCGAGGGCAGTGAGCACGTCGACGAAGCGATGCAATGCGCGCTCGTCGTATTTCGGATCGTTGCGCCAGAACTGCGTGTTGACCAGCACCTTGTTGCCCTTCGCATCCATCACGTACACGTACGCCTGCACCGCCTTGTTGGCGGGATCCGCGGGGTCCAGCGGTTGAGCGGTGACCGAGGTGGCGGCAAGCGCCGCGAGCACTGCGACTGTCCTGAACATGCGAACTCCAGAAGTGGCGATCTTGGCAAGTATAAGCCCGGCTAATTTCCCGTCGCCGCAAAAACCTTTTTCAGGGCGAACGGCGTGGTGACCTCGAGCTGGTCGTAGCGGCAATCCCCCGGCGGCTTGTCGGGACGCCAGCGCAGGAAATGCGTCGCGTGCCGGAAGCGATCGCCCTGCAGATGGTCGTACTTGACCTCGACCACGCGCTCGATGCGAAGCGGCTCCCACGACAAGATCCTTGCCGCCGGTCCAGCGGCTTTGCCCGCCCGGCATCCGGCTCGCCGCCTGCGCTTCCTCGCTTTGCCATGCCGCCCACGGGTGACCCGCGATCGCGTTCTTGCGCAGCGGCTCGAGCTCGCGCGCGAGGCTCTTGCGCACGGCCATCGTGAACGCCGACGTCACTCCGACGTGGTGCAGCACGCCGTGATCGTCGTACAACCCCAGCAGCAGCGAGCCGATCGCATCGGTCGAGTCCTTGTACCAGCGAAATCCGGCGACGACGCAGTCCGCCGTGCGAGCGTGCTTGATCTTGAGCATGGCGCGCTTGCCGGGCAGGTACGCGGAATCCAGCGGCTTGGCGATGACGCCGTCGAGTCCGGCGCCCTCGAACTGCGCCAGCCACGTCGCCGCGACGTCGTGCTCGCGTGTCACCGGTGTAACGTAGAGCGGTGGCGTCGCCGAGGCGAGCAGCGTCTCGAGCATCGCGCGCCGCTCGCTCTGCGGCGATTCCATCACGCTGGCGCCATCGATCGACAGCACGTCGAAAGCGACGAACGATGCGGCGATCTCCTTCGACAGCTTTTCGATTCTCGACGCCGCAGGATGCAGGCGAAGCTGCAGCGCGTCGAAGTCGAGGCCCTTCGGCGTGACGATGACGATCTCGCCGTCGACGACGCAGCCCGGCGGCAACAAGCGGAGCAGCGCTTGATGCAGCTCGGGAAAATAGCGATCGAAGGGCTTCAAGTCCCGGCTCTGGATGTACACGTCGTCGCGACCGCGAAACACGATCGCGCGAAAGCCATCCCACTTGGGCTCGTACAGGTATCCGCCGCCGCTCGGGCAGGCGGTCGGCGACCTTGGCGAGCATCGGTTCGACGGGATAAGAGAGCATCGGAGGATCGAAAGGACTTGGGTGAGCCGCCGTCACAGGAATCCGCGACCGCGGCGGACAAAGCGCGCTAGGGCAAGTCGAAGACGAGCAGCTCGGTTGCCATCGCGCGTCGCGACCAGCGTAAGCGACGGCTGGTCCTGTACCGCGACACCGTCGCCCGCTTCCACCGCCTGCCCATCGGCGGTCGCCGCGCCGCGGACGATCTGCACCCACGCGCGCCGGCCCTTCGCCACGTCGTGCGTCACCGACTCGCCGGATTGCAGCACCGCCGAGTAGATGCGCACGTCCTGATAGACGACGATCGACCCCTCGCGACCGTCGGGCGAGCCGATCAGTCGCAAGCGACCCTTCTTCTCCGTGTCGGGGAATCGCTCCTGCGCGTAGCGTGGCGCGATGCCCTGACGGTCGGGCACGATCCAGATCTGCAGGAAATGAACCGGCTCGGTCGCGGACGCATTGAATTCGCTGTGCTGGATGCCGCTGCCCGCCGACATGATCTGCACGTCGCCCGGACGGATGACCGATCCGGTGCCGATGCTGTCCTTGTGCGCAAGCGCGCCTTCGAGCACGTAGGAGATGATCTCCATGTCGCGATGACCGTGCGTGCCGAAGCCCTTGCCCGGCGCGACGCGGTCCTCGTTGATCACACGCAGCGGCCCGAAGCCCATGTGCCGCGGATCGTGATAGTCGCCGAACGAGAACGTGTGCCGGCTGGAAAGCCAGCCGAACTCGGCGACTCCGCGCTCGGCCGATTTGCGGATCTGCAGCATGGCGTGCGGCGCTAGCGGACCAGCCGGCCGGAACGCCCGCACCGCCATGAAGCCCCACACGATGTACGCGACCAGCACCAGGCCCTGCACGACGACGAACGGCGGCTCTTTGCCCGTCGGCGCCAGCGCGTTGAGCGGGCCGATCTTCTGGAACGCCTGCACCACCAGCACGAAGACGTTGAGATAGAGCGCGATGATCGCCGTCACCACGTATATCCACCGCCACGCACCCTGCATCCGATAGCGATAGAACGCGATGATCGCGATCGCCAGCACCACCAGCGACAGTGCGCCGACGATGTGCGACGGCAGGATCTTGTCGCGAGGGAAGAAGAAGCCGGTCACGCTGGTCAGCACCGTCGTCGCGAGGAACACCGCCGTCCAGCGATCGAGCGTGTTGGACTTGAGCATTCCGTACGCGACGACCCATCCCGTCAGGATCCCGATCAGGCTGATGATCACGTGCAGCGTGGTAAAGGCCGATACCGACATTCCGAGAATCACGATGGTCTCCCTGTGCACCCGTTGCGTCAGCGGCGTCCGCCCCTGACGAAATCGACCGACGCCTGGAAAAGCGGCAGGTCCTGCGCGTAGTCGGCGGCGTCGGCGCGGTCGATCTGAATCCACTCGCGCGTGCTGGCCACGCCGCCCGGCTGGAACGGCACGACATTGTCGCGCGAGAACTGCAGCTCGGTCGCCGTCGCCACCGGCAGGCGCAAGCCCACGCCCTTGCCGCTGATGCAGGCGAACATCTTGTCGCTGACGAAGTAGGCGTCGAGGCGGTTGAGCGTCCGCGCGCTCACGCCCGGCAGCGCGAGCAGCAGCGCGTCGAGCTGCGCCTTGCGGCGGGATTCGGGCGTATCTGCGCTCAAGGGCGACCTTTGGATGGTTGTCATGGATGGCGGCGGCTCTGGAACTGGCCCGAGTCAAACCGCTCCGCGCGCCGACAGCTCGTCCTTGACATACGCGTAGTAGATCGGAGCGGCGATCACGCCCGGCGATGCCGAAGGCGGCTTCCATCGCGAGCATCGCCATGAGCAGCTCCCACGTGCGCGATTCTACGCGGCTGCCGATGATGCGGGCGTTGAGAAGGTACTCGAGCTTGTGGATCACGACCAGGAACACCAGCGAGGCGATCGCGGCGTTCACCGAATAGGACAGGCTCACCACCACGATCGCGGTGTTGGAAAGCAGGTTGCCCACGACCGGCAGCAGCCCGGTGATGAACGTGACGGCGATCAGCGTTTTCTTGAGCGGCAGATGCACGTCGAACAAGCGGCAGGATCAGCGTGAGATAGATCCCGGTGAAGAGCGTGTTGAGCAGCGAAATCTTCACTTGCGCGAAGACGACACGGCGAAAGGAGCGACTCAGTCGCGTGGCGCGCTCGATGAGTGCGGCGGACAGCGGGCGGTAATGCGCGACCAGCGACACCTCGCTCAGCACGATCATGGCGCCGAGCACCATCCCGGCCACGACGTACAACAGGAACCGTCCCGCTTCGGCGCCCGCCAGCCGCACCATCGTCGCGTGGGTGCGCAGCCACTGCACCACCGCCTCGTTCATGTCTTCCGGGCGGTCGGGGATCATTCCCGCGAACCATCCGGGCATCGTGGCGCGCGAGGTCTCGAGGATGTCCGCCATCTTCGCCAGCAATACCGACACGCTCCCCGCATCGCTGTTGAAAAAGAGCACGAGACCGACGGCCAGCGCCGAAACCAATCCCATCACGATTCCGGACAGCAACGCCACCGCCACCAGCGTCGCGCGCTGGTTGGGAAAGCGCCGATGGATCGCCGGCGCCATCACGTGAACGAGCTCGTAGACGAGCAGACCGGCGATCAGCGCCGGCAGCAGGTGCAGGAACAGCACGAGGACCAGCGCGACGCCGGTAAGGATCCAGGCGGCGACGGTATAGAAGAACGGGTGATGCTGCTCCTGCGGCACTAGAGTCTCGTAGACTTCGGGTTTGCGATGCTGCCTGGCCTACCACACCGATTGCAAGGAGACGCCATGATACGAGCTATGGTGCTGTCGACGCTGCTTTTGACGATCGCCCAGCCCGCGCGCGCCGACGAGGTCGGCTGCACGTCGACCACCTTCAACCTGTTCACGCCCAACGACAAGGTATGCGTGTTCGCCTTCGACGACCCCAGGATTCCCGGCGTTTCCTGCCATGTCAGCCAGGCGAAGACCGGCGGGCTCAAGGGTGCGGTCGGGGTCGCGGAGGACCCGTCGCGCTTTGCGATAGCTTGTCACCAGACCGGCATGATAACCCTGCCGGCCAAGCTGCCCAAGGAGGAAAGCGTGTTCAGTGAAAGCACGTCGCTGCTTTTCAAGGACACGAAGGTCGTACGGATGTACGACGAGAAGCGCAGGACGCTGGTCTACGTCGCGGTCAGCCGGAGGATCATCGAAGGCTCGCCGATGAACTCGATCTCGACGGTGCGGGTGCCGTGACGCGGTGCTACTCCGGCAATGTCTCGCCCGACCCGCCCATTTCCTTCGGCAGGTCCTTCATCTTCGGCAAGCCGTCCCTGATCGGAAGGACCGTTTCCTGGTAATGCACGTGAAGCTGCGGCTTGTGCTTGTACGTGGGTATCGTCGCGGCGTAGACGTCGATCAGCGACCAGGCAGGATGCTCGGTGAGCAGGTGACCGCCGCAGATCTTGCAGAACTTGCGATTGCTCTTCGGCGTCTTCTGATAGGCACCGACGTTTTCCGCGCCCTTGGTGATCTTGACGGCTTCCGGCTTCCACAGAGTGAAGGCGTTGACCGGCCCGGCCGACCAGCTCCGGCACGACGCGCAATGACAGAATCCCTGCCCGGCGGCCTCGCCGGTGACGGATAGCTCCACGGCGCCGCAAAAGCAGCGGCCGTTGTAGGTCTGCGATGCAGAGGCTTGGTTCATCGAGTGGCTCCTTGCGTTGCGTGCGCGGCGATCTTTGGTGGCGTGCATTGTAGCGTGCTGCGATCGGTGCCCGCCAGCGTCAGCGGAGCGGCGTGGACGGACTCGAGCTTCGCCGGGAGCACGACCAGCGTGCCCATGGTGATCGCGGTCAACGCCGCCGCGATCAGCCCCGCCGCGGCGTGCGGCGCCGGAGATTCATAACTTTTCATTGTCATCCTTCGTCGGTTGATGGCGTGCGCGCAATGCAATGCGTCCGCACGAGCACGAAGTCTGCATGGCCAGGATGTCTCGCCGATGTCGCCGAGGGGCCGGGATCGTTTCCTTTGTTTCAGGCCCTCAGGTCGCGTCGCGCGCCGCTGCCAGCTCGGCCACGACGCGGCGCACTTCGCTGGGCAGGAACGGCTTCTCGATGACGGGACGACCGCTCTCCGACACGAACTCGCGCAGCGCCGAGGCGAGCGTGTCCCCGGTGACGAACACCACGCGCTCGCCGCGGCCGGGCCAGCGCCGCTCGATCTCTTGATAGAGCGCGCGACCGTCGAGATCGGGCATGCGCATGTCGGTGAGGATCACGTCGTATTGCTGCACGGCCAGGCGCTCCAATGCCTCGCGACCCGACGCCACCTTGTCGATGCGGTGCCGCGCCACCGCCAGGATCTCGGCGAGCGTATCCCGGATCTCCGCTTCGTCGTCGACGATGAGTATGGCGCGTCGCGCCGCGCTCGCCGCGGCGGCGGGCTCGGCTTTGGCCCTCGACTGACTGCTCGCGCCCACCGGCAACACAACGGTGAATACCGCGCCGCCGGACTGCGGGCAATCCACCGTCAGCGTGCCGCCGTGCGCCTCGACGATGCCGAGGCTCACCGCCAACCCGACGCCGAGCCCGATCCCGGTGGGCTTGGTGGTGAAGTAAGGCTCGAATACGCGTGCGCGCAGATGCGACGGGATGCCGGGACCGTTGTCGGCCACCACGATGCGCAGCGCGTCGGTTTCGGTGTCGAACCGGCTGGTCACGCGTATGCGCCGCGGCTCGGGATGATCCTGCAGCGACTGCTGCGCGTTGATGATGAGGTTGAGCAGGACCTGGTGGAGCTGGTCGGCGTCGGCGAGGATCAGCGGAATGTCTTGCCCCAAGTCGAGCTCGACCTCGACGCTGCTGGTGCGCACCGCATAGCTCGTGATGTCGAGCGCCGCGGCGATCACGTCGTTGATCGCCACCGGCCCGCGCTCGGGCCGCTGCTGCCGCGCCATGGCGAGAAAGGTGCGCACGATGCGCGCGCAGCGCTCCGCGGCGGTGCGTATTTTCGCGGCCGCGGTCTGCGTGGCGGGGTCGCCCTGCTCCTCGAGCAGCACCGCGCGCGCCACCACCACCGAGAGCGGATTGTTGAGCTCGTGCGAGACGCCAGCCAGCAGCGATCCCAGCGCGGCGAGCTTTTCGCGCTGGTGCAGCGACTCGCGCTGTCGCGCCAGCTCTTCAGCGGAGCGCTTTTTCTCGGTGATGTCGCGGGCCAGCGCCAGGATCCGGTCCTTGCCGCCGATGGTGACGCGCCGGACGAACACTTCGTGCCAGCGCAGCTGCCCGTCCTTGCTGCGTGCCGTGCCACTCGACATGGATCTGCTCGCCGGCGGCGGCGCGCCCGATCAGCTCCATCGCATCCTGCTGCGTGTAGGGGCGCTCGCCGCTCCCGAGCGTGCCGACGTCGATGTGCAGGAACTCGTCGCGACTGTAGCCGAATGCGGCGCAGGCCTTGCGATTGACGTCGACGATCGCGCCCGTCTCGAGGTCGTGCACGAAAATCGCGTCCTCGGACGCGTCGAAAATCGCGCGATAGCTCGCCTCCGACACGCGCAGCGCCTCGTCGGCGCGCTCGCGCGCACCGATGTCCTCCGAAATCGCCGACGCCATCGCGTCGAACGCGCGACTCAAGCGGCCGAGCTCGTCGGTGCCCTTGAGATGGCTGCGCGCTTCGCAGGTTGCCGGCGGCGATCTGCTCGGCGGCATGCACCAGCCGCGCGGTGCGGCGCGTCAGCAGGAAGTGGAACGCCAGCCACATCGCCAGCGCCAGCGCGGTCACCCATCCCGCCCAGTAGAGCGACTGCTGGATCACCTGCGCGCGTGCTTCCGCCTTGTAGCGCTCGAGGTCGTAGGCAAGGAACAGGCTGCCGGTGCGCGAAGGCCGCAGCTCGTCGCGCGCGCCCCCGATGAGGATGCCCGCGTAGCCGAGAAGCTCTTCGCCGGTGGCATCGACGGTCATGCCGCCGCGGCGCTCGCGGATCGCTCCCGCGGCCTTGTTGATGTCGAACTGGGGCAGCACGTCGGCGATCTTCTGGTCGAGCCACGCGCGCCGCGTCGCGGCGATGACGACGCCACGCTCGTCGGTGAGCGCGGCGAGCACGACGTCGTGGTTGTGCGCGAGCACCGCGATCTCGTGCTGGGCGGCGACGAAATCGCCCTTGAGCAGCAGGTACTCCAGCGTGCTCTGCAGGCGCGACATCTCCTGCGCCATGCGCTTGCGTCCGTCGTCCTCGGCCGCGCGCTCGGCCTTCGGGACGTGATAGAGCAGGTTGACCGCGCTCAATATCGCGGCGAACCCCAGCAGCATGAGCGGGACCGTGAACTTGAGCGACACCGGCACGCGCAGGGCCATCGCGGTCGACCTACGAAGGAACGATAGCGCTCATCTTGCCACTCATTTGGACATCTCCGCGAGCGGGCCCGGCGCGAGCACGCCCTCGATGTTCAACCCGGGACGCAGCAGCTTGGCATCCACCATCAGCGCCATGAGCCGGCGGCCGGTCGTCGCCAGCTCGGGCGAGGCTCCGCCGAGCATTTGCAGGTTCTCCTCGCGCGAGGGCGCGTGCAGGCCTTGCCATGCCGCCAGGAACTGCGCCCCGCTGGTCTGCTGGCGAATGCCCATGCGCCGCGCGGCGTCCTCGGGATCGCTTTTCACGTAGTCGAGCGCGCTAGAACCATCCCGCGAGCAATGCCTGCACCGTCTTCGGATGCTTGTCGAGGGCGCTGGCGCGCACCGCCAGCAGATCGACGATCTCCCCCGGAATCTGCGTGCTGTCGAACAGCGTGCGGGCGCCGGCGCGAAGAAACTGCATGCGATACGGATCGAAGGTGACCGCGCCGTCGACCTCGCCGCGCTCGAATGCCGCCGGCTGCTCGTTGGATTCGAGATGGACGACGTTGACGTCGCTGGCCTGCATGCCGTTGAGCGCCAGCGCCCGGCTCAGGACGAAGGCGCCCAGCGCGCTGCTCTCGACGGCGACCGACTTGCCCTTGAGGTCGCGCATGGTGCGCAGCCCCTTGCGGCCGACGACGACGTCGGCGCCGTGCGACACGTCGACGACCAGGACGATGCGCGGCTGGAACCCGTCCGCGGCGAGGCTGAACAGCTCGTCGAGGCTGATCACCATTCCGTCGATCGCCTCGTTGCGGTAGGCGCGCAGCACTTCGCTGGCGGAAGGGTATTCGACGAGCTGCACCGCCGCGGGATCGAGGCGTCCCAGCTCGCGCGCCAGGTACAGCGGCTCGCTGCCGATCCACACGTTGGTGCCGATGCGCAGCGCCGGCTCCGGGCCGCTGCATCCGATCAGCGGAAGCAGGAACGCGGCGCAGACGAGCACGCACAGCAGCCTGGAGATGCGCGAAGCGCCTTTCATTGGATCGATGTTCATGACTTCGCTCTATTTGCCGTCGGGCACGAAGATGTAGCCCTCGTTGCGCACGGTGCGGATGAAGCGGGGATGCTCGGGATCGGGCTCGATCTTCTTGCGCAGACGCATGACGCGCAGATCGACGCTGCGGTCGAACGGCTCCCAGTCGCGCTTCTGGTTGAGATTCAGGATGCGCTCGCGCGACAGCGCGCGGTTGGGCTGCTCGGCCAGCGCCTTGAGCAGATCGAACTCGAGCGACGACATCGGCACCTCGGCGCCGCTTTCGTCGGTGAGCCGGTGCGCGGCGAGATCGAGCACGCAGCGCCCGATGCGCACGCGCTCCGCGCCCAGGTCGGCGCGGCGGAGCGCCGAGGTGCGGCGCAGGACGCTCTTCACCCGCGCCTCGAGCTCGCGCGGATCGAAAGGCTTGGGAACGTAGTCGTCGGCGCCCATTTCGAGCCCGACGATGCGATCCACCACGGTCGACGCCGAGGTCAGCATGACGATGGCGATCGCGGCGTAGCGCTCGCGCAGGTGGCGCGCCAGGCTCAACCCATCCTCGCCCGGCATGTGGATGTCGACCAGCGCCAGGTCGATGGGATGCGCCGCGGCGATTTCCTTGGCGGCGAGCGCGCTCGCCGCGGCCATCACCGCGTAGCCGTGGCTCGCGAAGTATTCCTCGAGCACCTCGCGCACGTCCGGCTCGTCGTCGACGACCAGGATCGTTGCCTTGGCGCCAGGCTTCGCGCCCTCGTTCGTGCCCCCCTTCGTACCCACGAGCGCCGCTCCATTGCGTTGACTCTCCCCGCGCGAAGCGCGAGCGCGTCCGCTCCCGGCGGACTCCGGAATCGTACAACGATCGAGGCTCGAAGGTGAGATCAACGCGGCTCCTGGTTTGGCGTGTCGCCGGGGTGCGCTCCTGACGAAGCGATCTCCGGTGCCGCAAGCATAAGGGTCCTTGCCACGCGATACGAGGCGTCGCGGGCCGATTGAAACAAATGAAACAAAATCGACTCCGGCGTGAAGTCGGCGTGTCGCAGTGGATGCCTAGACTGCACTCCATGCACTCGCACACCCATTCGCAGGCGATTTGCCGGCGTGACGCAACGCGGCCCGGACAGCATGCGTCGACTGGAGTCACCACCACGGACCGCTCTTCGGAGATGTACACATCATGAGCAACACCTACGACACACCCTACCGCTCGGCCGCCGCGCTGTTCGAGGCCGCCGACCTGATGCACGTCGCCGGCAACTGGCTGCGCGCGGTCGCCAAGTCGCTCGAGGCATGGCTCGAGAGGCGTCGCCTGGCGATGCGTGCCATGCACGACTTCGACACGATGAACGAGCGCGACCTGAAGGACATCGGACTCACGCGCGTCGATATCAACCGCGTCGCCTGGGGCGCGTCGGACCGCTATCGCAGCCCGATGTGAGGCCGCGATGAATCGCCATTTTCCGGAAGAGAGTGAAGGAGCGCTCGTCAGGTGCGCGGTGTGGCTGTTCGTCGGCTTCGTCGGCGCCAGCGTCGTCGCGGCCGGCGTGCTCGGAATGTTCGGCTCCGACGCGGCCGCTGTGGGCCTTGGCGATCGCGCTTTGCGGCGGCGTCATGGCGGGCGTGAGCTGGCATCGCGCGCGAACGATCCTCGAAGCCGAAGCGCTGGGCTTCGGCAGCGACGAATCATTCGCGTCCGACGGCGACATCGCGCCGCCGGACTATGGCCGCTGCTTCGAGCCGACGGCGAACACCGACCTGCGGGGAGGACTATGAGCTTCGCCATCGAAAGACTGAACCATTCGGCGCGCGCGCCATTGCTGGCGCATCTGCTCGCGCTGCCCGCGCCAACGACCGCTCGCTGCGCTTCGGCATGGCGGTGGCGCCGGCCATCGTCGCCGGCTACGTCGAGCACATCGATTTCGACCGCGACGCGCTGTTCGGCGTCCACGACGCCAGGCACGTCCTGGTCGGCACCGCGCACATGGCGCTCGAGGACGGACAGGCCGAGCTGGCGCTGTCGGTGCTGCCGCAGCACCGCCGCCAGGGCATCGGCAGCGCGCTGGTCGCGCGTGCGGTCGGTCACGCGCGGTCGCTTCGCGTGCCGAAGCTCATCATGCAGTTCCTGTCGAGCAACGGCCCGGTCATGCGTCTCGCGCAGCGCTTCGGCATGAGCATCGTCGCCAGCCGCGGCAGCGCCAGCGCGTGCCTGAATCTGCAGAGTGGCGCGGCCGAGGCCGCGTCCATCGAGACGCATTGGAGCCGGATCCTGCACTACGACTTGTTCAACGCGCGCGGCAACGCCTAGCGCGATCTCATCGCGCCGGGTGCGATTCCATCGTGCCCGGCGCGCTCGCTGTCAACCGGAGGAATAATCATGTCCACTGTTACTGTCGCTCCCGTCGTCGATCTCGCCGCCGTCAAGTCGCGCCAGCAGGTCGCCTGGTCGACCGGCAACTACGCCGTCATCGGCACGACGTTGCAGATCGTCGGCGAACAACTCTGCGAAGCGCTCGACGTTCGCTCGGGCTCGCGCGTGCTCGACGTCGCCGCCGGCAACGGCAACGCGACGCTGGCGGCGGCACGCCGCGGCTGCGAAGTCACGTCCACCGACTACGTGGCTTCGCTGCTCGAATCGGGCCGCGCGCGCGCCGCGGCGGAGGGCCTCGCCGTCCAGTTCCAGAAGGCCGACGCCGAGCATCTTCCGTTCGCCGATGCGTCGTTCGACGTCGTGATGTCCACCTTCGGCGTCATGTTCACGCCCAACCAGGAAGAAGCCGCAAGCGAGCTCGTGCGCGTATGCAAGCCGGGCGGCAAGATCGGGCTGGCGAACTGGACGCCGGAGAGCTTCATCGGGCTGGTCTTCAAGACCATCGGCAAGTACATTCCGCCGCCACCCGGGATGAAGTCACCGGCGCAGTGGGGCACCAAGGCAAGACTCGACGAGCTCCTTGGCGCGGCGGCGCGCGAGATCCGCGTGACCCGCCGCGACTTCGTGTTCCGCTATCGCTCGCCGGCGCAGTTTATCGACGTCTTCCGCACGTACTACGGACCGGTGAACAAGACCTTCGCCGCGCTCGACGCCGAGAAGCAGGCGGAGCTCACGCGCGACCTGATGGCGCTGATTGAAAGCCGCAACCGGTCGGGAGATCGCACGCTGGTGCTGCCGAGCGAATACCTGGAGGTGGTGATCGAGCGCAAGGGCTGAGACGCGCTGGACCGGAGCGGGCCGCGCACTCGCTCCGGAAAGTCTCGCACGTCGGCGCGATCGCGGCGACGACAGGAGGTTCGCATCCTTTGGAGATAGAATACCGGCTGGCCGCCGCCCGACCTCGCGGCCTGCCCAGTGTTCCACTCCAAGGATTTCAAATGAACATCTCCATGTACCAGGCGAGCGTGCCGCGCTTCGTCAACATCCTCGGCAACCTGTCCGGGATCCTCGACAAGGCGCAGGCCCACGTCGATGCAAAGAAGATCGCAGCCGACGTGCTGCCCGACTATCGCCTGTTTCCCGACATGCTGCCGATGAGCAAGCAGGTGCAGATCGCCTGCGACACCGCCAAGGGCGTCGTGTGCCGGCTCGCCGGCATCGACATCCCCGTGTTCGAGGACAACGAGAAGACGCTCGCCGAGCTCAAGGCGCGCATCGAGAAGACCATCGCCTTCGTCAAGACCATGACCCCGGCGCAGCTCGACGGCACCGAGGACAAGGAAATCGTCATCAAGCGCGCCGACAAGGAGACGCGCTACAACGGCATGCAGTTCCTGCTCGGCCACGCGATTCCGAACTTCTATTTCCACGTCGCGACGACGTACAACATCCTGCGCCACAACGGCGTGGAGCTCGGCAAGCGCGACTACCTCGGGCAGCCGTAGAAGCGTGGAGGGAGGTGCCCGGCCCGGCATCTCCTCTCGACCGCGACTATTCTGCTATCGTCCCGAATCGTCCCCACGCGCGCTGGTTCGCACCCGACCATGGACACCAAAACCCCCCTGCCCCGCCGCCGGAACGCCCTCGGCGTGCACTCGCTCAATCGCTTCGCGTTCAGCGTGCCCGATCTCGCGCCGGCCGAGAAGTTCTACGCCGCGTTCGGGCTCGACACGCGCCGTGAAGGCAACCGTCTCGACGTCTACACGCACGGTCACAAGCATCGCTGGGGCAGCATCTACGCCGACGGCAGGCCCAAGAAGCTGCAGTATTTGAGCTTCGGCGCGTACGAGGAGGATTTCGACGCGCTGCGAAAGCGCATCGCGGCGCACGGCGCGGCCGAGCCGCATCCGCTCGCGGTCGAGAAAAACGAGGACAAGGGCGAAGGCGTCTGGACGCGCGATGCCGACGGCACGCCGATCCAGGTGGTGGTCGCGCCGAAGGTATCGCCCTCCGCCAAGTCCAAACCCATCGAGCCCTCGCCGGTCGCCCCGGGCAAGGGCGCTGCGCCCAGCCGCAGCGGCGTCGCGCCGGTGCGGCCGCGGCATTTGTCGCACGTGCTGCTGTTCACGCCGGACGTGCTGCGCCAGACCGCTTTTTATCGCGACGTGCTCGGCCTGCGACTGTCCGACCAGTCGGCCGACATCATCGCCTTCATGCACGGGCCGCACTCGAGCGATCATCACCTGGTCGCGTTCGCCAAGTCGCACGCGCCGGGATTCCACCATTCGAGCTGGGAAGTCGGCAGCATCGACGAGGTCGGGCTGGGCGCGGAACAGATGCGCACGCAGGGCTACACGCACGGCTGGGGTGTCGGCCGGCACGTGCTGGGCTCGAACTATTTCTACTACGCGCAGGACCCGTGGGGCAGCTGGGCGGAGTTCTCGCACGGCATCGACTTCGTGCCGGCCGACCTCGAATGGCCCGCCACCGACCATCCCGCGGCCGACTCGTTCTACGTCTGGGGACCGGCGGTTCCCGACGACTTCATCACCAATCACGAGCAGCCGGCGCCGGCGTAGCATTCGCGCAGTCGCACGACGGCATCGCGCATGACGCGCGCCGGCAAGAACGAAAAGACCAGAACGAAAACGAACGGAGGAGCTTCGATGAGCATCGTACAACGCATGGCGTTCCGGGCTGGCGCGGCGATCTGCGCGCTGCTGGCCGCAACCTCGGTTTTCATTTCCGTGGCCTCCGCGCAGGGCACGCAGCCGATCCGCATCGGCAGCACGCTCGCGCTCACCGGACCGCTGGCGGCGACCGGCCTCGTGCACAAGGTCGTCGGCGAGATCTATGTCGAGCAGCTCAACAAGCGCGGCGGCTTGCTCGGCCGGCAGGTCGAATGGATCGTCAAGGACGACCAGTCCAAGCCCGACCTCGCGCGCACGCTCTACGAGCAGCTGCTCACCGTCGACAAGGTCGACCTGCTGATGGGCCCGTACGCGACCGGCGCGATCCTGTCGGCGATGGGCGTGGCGCAGCGCTACAACAAGGTGCTGGTGCATCACACCTTCGGCATTCCGTCGATGGCGAAATACGAAATGCAGTTCCCGGCGTGGTCGCTCGGGCCCGATCCCGCGAACACGGTGCCCAACACCGTGCTCGATGCGCTCGCCGCGTCGCCCAAGCCGCCGAAGACGATCGCCATCGTGACCAGCAAGTTCCCGTCGGTGCACTTCATGTCGCTGGGTGCGCGCGAGGTCGCGAAGAAGCGCGGGCTCAACGAGGTGCTGTTCCTGGAATGGGATTTCGGCAACCTCGACTACGGTCCGATCGCGGCGCGCATCAAGGACGCGAAGCCGGACTTCGTCTGGGTCGGCGCCATCGGCCTCGAAGGCAACCAGCTGCTCGACGCGATGAGCAAGATCGACTACGCGCCGCAGGAGCACTTCTACATGTATCCGGCGCCGGGCCCGATGTCGAAGTCGCCGCTCGCGAAGAACGCGCTGTCGATGACGGTGTTCGAGGAGCATGCGCCGTTCATCAACGCGCCGGGCGCGAAGGAGTTCATCGCGCTCTACCACGAGCGCGCCGGCAAGGCCGGGATTCCGGACACGTCGGTCGAAGTCCAGGCCGCCGCCTCGTACACGGCGTGGCAGATCCTCGAAGCCGGCGTGCGCGGCGCCAACAGCCTCGACGACAAGGCGATCGCCGCCTGGATCAAGAAAAACGGCGTCGACACCATCCAGGGCCACCTGCGCTTCGACGGCCCGAGCAACTACGGCGACGACCTGATGCGCGTCAAGCAGGTGCAGAACGGCCGCTGGGTCACGGTGTATCCCAAGGATTTCGCCGCGCAGGGCGCGACGCTGCAGGTGCAATGATGCGCAGCGCCGCGCGGCGCCGGCGCGGGTGGCCGGCCGGCGCAAGCGCGCCGCTCGAGTGCGTCCGAATGACGTTTCCCAGCGCCACGCTGCTCGCGCAGTCTGCGCTGTCGGGCGTGTTCATCGGCAGCCTGTACGGGCTGCTGGGCCTGGGCGTGAGCCTGTCGTGGGGGCTGCTGCACATCATCAACCTCACGCACTTCGGCTTCGCGTTTCTCGCCGCGTACCTGTGCTACCAGCTCGCCAGCGTCAGCGGCGTGGATCCGCTGGTGACGCTGGCGATCATCGTTCCGCTGTTCTTCGTGCTCGGCGTCGCGGTGCAGTGGCTGCTGGCGCGCTTCTCGGTGTCGCCGCTCAACTCGCTGCTGGCGACCTTCGGGCTCACCGCCATCATCGAAGCGGGCATCCAGGCGCAGTGGACCGCCGACTTCCGCAAGCTCGAGTCGGTGTACGCGGGACAGAAATTCCGCATCGGCGCACTGTTCGTCCCGGTGCCCGGAACTGCTGACGCTCTCGCTCGCGGTGGCGCTGTGCTTCGGCATCTGGGCCGCCATGCGCTACACCGACCTCGGCCGCGCCCTGCGCGCGCTGGCCGAGGACGCGCCGGTGGCGGCGGCGTTCGGCGTCGATCGCCGCTCGCACGCGCTCATCCTCGCCGGCGTGTGCGGCGCGCTCGCCGGCGTCGCGGGCGTGTGCCTGGCGCTGAGCTTCACGCTGACGCCCTCGCAGATCTACGCGTGGGTCGGCGTCGTGTTCGCCGCCGTGATGCTCGGCGGACTGGGCTCCGCGCTCGGCCCGCTCACCGCCGGCATCGTGATCGGCGTGAGCGAAGCGGTGACCATGGCGTTCGTGTCGCCGTCGTGGGCGCCGATCGTCTCGTTCACGCTGCTGATCGCGTTGCTGCTGCTGCGCCCGGGACGCGCCTGAAGACCGACCGCACGCTCGTCGCGATCGCAAGTGCGGGCGTCGCGCTCGCCGCCGTTCCGTTCCTGCGCCTGCCGGCGTTCTACGAGTCGTTCCTCTACATCGTGCTGCACTGGATCGTGCTGGCGACGTCGTGGAACATCCTGTCGGGCTACAGCGGCTATTTCTCGTTCGGCCACGGCGCGTTCTTCGGCATCGGCGTGTACACGACCGCGGTGCTCGCCGGCAAGTTCGACGTGCCGTTCCTGTGGACGCTGCCGGCGGCGGCGCTGCTCGCCGCGCTGGTCGGCGTGGCGCTGGGCGCGGTGGTGTTTCGCCTGCGGCGCGTGCGCGGCGAGGTGTTCGCGCTGCTCACGCTCGCGGTGACCTTCGTGCTCGCCACCATCGTGCTCAACACGCCGATCGACGGCGGCCCGGGCGTGTACCTTTCCGCGGTCGCGGTTCCGGCGCTGGCGCCGACGGTGTCGGGAACGTTCTACATGATGGCGCTCGCGCTCGCCGTGGTCACGCTCATGATCGCGCGCGCCATTACGCAGGCGCGCCTCGGCATCGGGCTGTTCGCGATCCACGACGACGAGGACGCGGCGGAAGTGATGGGCGTGCCGACCTATCGCTACAAGCTCGCGGCGTTCGGCATTTCCTGCGCGCTCGCCGGCGTCGCGGGAGGCATCCAGGCGCTGTTCGTGTCGTACGTCACCGCCAACAGCACGTTCAACATCACCGTTCCGCTGACGGTGATCCTGATGAGCGTGCTCGGCGGCACGCGCCTGTGGGCGGGTCCCGCGCTTGGCGCCGTCGTCATCACCGTGCTGCTCTACGCGTCGACGGCCGCGGACCAGGCCATCGCGGGCAAGGCGATCAGCGGCGCGATCCTGGTGGCGGCGGTGCTGTTCATGCCGAACGGGATCCTGGCGCTGGTGCGCGGGAAGTTGTCGGAGTACCGGAAGTGGCGCGAGCGTGTGCCTCGAACGGGGAAGACGCCGGATTCGCCGCGAGATCGCGAGGTGGCCGGCGTCGCGCCGACGGGCGTCGACGCGGTCGCGAAGTCCGAGCGGGCAGTCCATGCCGACCTGCGTGACGCAGAGCCGCGTGCGGTGGTCGATAGCGCCATCGAGATCGACGACGCGGCTCCGATGAGACGCCACCTCGAAGCCAGCCTGTCGGTGCGGGGATTGCGCAAATCGTTCAAGGGCATCCGCGCGCTGGACGGCATCGATCTCGAAGTCCGCCAGGGCGAGATCGTCGGCGTCCTCGGTCCCAACGGCTCGGGGAAATCGACGCTCATCAACGTCGTCAGCGGGCATTACCGCGCCGACGCCGGCAGCATCCATTTCGGCGGCGTCGAGCTCGTCGGGTTGCCGGCGCACCGCATCGCGCGCACCGGGCATCGCGCGCACCTATCAGATTCCCCGCCCGTTCGCGCACCTGACCGTGCGCGACAACGTCGCGCTCACCGCGATGTTCGGGCTTGCCGACCTGGATCGCGACGCCGCCGACGCGGTCGCGATGCAATGGCTCGCCTTCACCGGCCTGCAGCGGCGCGCCGACGCGATGCCGGCCGATCTCAACCTGCACCAGACCAAGTTCCTCGAGCTCGCACGCGCGCTCGCCTCGCAGCCGCGATTGCTGATGCTCGACGAAGTGCTCTCCGGCCTCACGCCGACCGAGATCGACGAGGCGGTCGAGCTGATCCGCCGCATCCGCGCCCACGGCACGACGATCATCCTGGTCGAGCACGTGGTGCGCGTCGTGACCGCGCTTTCCGATCGCATCGTCGTGCTCGACCAGGGCCGCGTGCTGGCGCAAGGCAAGGCGTCGGAGATCATGGCGCGCGACGATGTGGCCATCGCCTACCTGGGGGCGCCGCATGCTTGAAGCCCGCGACCTGCGCGTGTGCTACGGCGCCGCCCCCGCGCTGTGGAGCGTGTCGCTTGCCATCGGCGCCGGCGAGATCGCGTGCGTCGTCGGACCCAACGGCGCCGGCAAGACGACGCTGATCAACGCGATCGCGGGCCTGCAACCGATCGAGTCGGGCACGCTCACGATGGACGGCCGCGACCTGCGCGCCGCGGCGCCGCATCGCTTTTGCGGTGCGGGCATCGCGATCGTGCCCGAAGGACGGCGCCTGTTCACGCGCATGAGCGTGCGCGAGAACCTCGAGGTCGGCAGCTACCTGCGCGTGGCGCGCAAGGAACGAAGCCGGTCGATGGACTACGTATGCACGCTGTTCCCGCAGGTGCGCGACAAGCTCGACGTTCCCGCCGGGTCGCTGTCCGGCGGCCAGCAGCAGATGGTGGCGATCGGCCGCGCGCTGATGGCGCGCCCGCGGCTGCTGCTGCTCGACGAGCCGTCGCTCGGACTCTCGCCGCTGATGGTGCAGGTGATGTTCCGCGCCATCCGTGAAGTGCACGCCGCGGGCACGTCGGTGCTGCTGGTCGAGCAGAACGTCGCGATGGCGCTCGAAATCGCCGATCGGGCCTACGTGCTCGACGAGGGGCGCATCGTCGCGCAGGGAACGCCGGGCGAAGTGTTCAACAATCCCGATCTGCGGCGCGCGTATCTCGGCGTAGTCGCACCGTAGATTTGGTGATCCGTTGCCGACGCGTACGCCGTCGCGAACGCTCTCGCTCCCCTCATTACAACCGGGCTGTTGGCAGACGCGCAGCTTGTGTCTCCTGCGCAGCGTTTGTTCGCAACGCGGCATGGCGAGAAACTTCCGCCTGATCGCGCAATTCGTGCATCGTCGGCCTTCAACGCCGGATAGCAGCGCCTTGTACGTGCCGAACAGCGCGTCGTAGGTCCGCGTCGCTTCGGGTCGCGGCGTCGCGCGCGGCCGCAGCGTCACCCATCCGCGGTGCACGTCGCTCGCGTGCTGATGAGGCCCGCGCCGTACGCGGCGAGCAGCGCGGCGCCCATCGCCGCCTCGACCTCCTCTTCGATCGTCAACACCGGCCGACCGGTGATGTCGGCGATGATCTGCATCCACAAGTCCGAATGCGCGGCACCGCCGACGACGATCAGTCGCTGCTCGAGTGTCGCGGCGGCATTCGCGCCGGCGTCGATGTTGTGGCGCAAGCGCGAAGCCGACGCCCTCGAGCACCGCGCGATAGAGATGCTCGCGCCGGTGATACAGACTCAGGCCGACGAAGACGCCGCTCGCCTTGCTGTCCCAGATCGGGCTGCGCTCGCCCATGAGGTAGGGCAGGAACAGCACGCCTGTCGCAGCCTGCCGCGACGCTTGCGCGCAGCGGCGTCCAGCGCGTCATGCGACGTCGCTGCCGTCGCGCTGCGCCGCGGCCGACATCGTCGCGGCAGAAGTTGTCGCGGAACCAGGTCACCGATGCGCCGGCGGTGATCGCGCCGCCGAACACGTAGCGGTCGCGCGACTCGCCGAACACATGCGGCATGCTGACCAGCCCATGACGCGCGTCGACGCTTCTGGCTGATGTAGCCCCAGCACATGCTCGAGCCGATCATCGCGACGTGCTGGCCGGGACGTGTGACGCCGGCAGCCAGCGTCGCGACCGCCGCATCGACGCCACCGGCGACGACGGGCGTGCCCTCGGCGCCAGTCCGAGCTGCGCCGCCGCGTGCGCCGTCAGCGTGCCGACGACATCGCTCGACGCGACCAGGCGCTCCGGCATCATCGTGCTGCGGGATGCCGAGCGCATCGAGCATCTCGGCCGACCACGTTCCGGCGCCCAGTGTCGTAGACGCCGCCGATGTTGCCGGCCGACGAGCGGTCGACGGCGATCTCGCCCGTCAGCGCGTGGATGACGAACGCATTGGGCGGCAGGAAGTAGCGCGTCTTGCTGCCACACCTCGGGCCGGTTGATTGCGGATCCACAGCATCTTGGTGAAGCCGTAGTAGCTGTCGACGCCGTTGCCGGTGATCGCCTCGAGCTGTTCCATCGACAGCGTCGAGCGCACCCATGCCACTTCGGCGTTGGCGCGGCGGTCCAGCCAGATCAGGCAGGGATGCAGCGGCTTGATGCTGTCGTCGACCGGAATGCCGGAGCCGCCGTAGAGGCTGCTGATGCAGATCGCGCGCACCGCGCCGCGGCGCGAACGCCCGGTTCACGACGCGACTTGCCTGCTTCACGCATCCGGCGATGCATTCGAGGCTGGCCTCGAGCCAGATCGATGGGCCACTGCTCGGCCCACATCGGCTGCGGCGTGTCGGGCCGGTAGCCCTTGGCGTGCTGCGCGACGATCCTGCCCCGTCGCATCGCATAGCAGCGCCTTGGTGCTTTGCGTGCCGATGTCGACGCCGATGACGTAGCTCTGCCGCGTGGCCCGCCTCGAGGTTTCTTGCGCGCGCCGTCATCAGCGCACCGGCTTCATGCAGCACCTTGACCGAATCGAGCGAGTTCGCCATCGTCGATCGCCGCGTCCCATTGCTCGAGCGGATAGTCGTGCGTGACGATGCCGCGCGACGTGACGAGGCCGCGCACCAGCAGGTCGATCGCGATCGGATAGCAATAGGGGCCGAGGTGCGCGCCGCGGACGTCGAGCTCCTTGCGGTCGCCGATGATCGACCAGTCGACCGACGTGTCCTTGCCGAACACCGAGAACTCGACGAAACGGCCGAGCTTGCGAATCGAGGTCGAGACCCTGCACCACGCCGCTGGGCGAGCCGGTGGCCTCGATGTAGACGTCGCAGCCGTAGCCATCGGTGAGGTCGCGCACGATCTTGCCGCGCATCGTCGCTGCGCCGGATTGATCACGACGTCGGCGCCGTAGCGGGTCGCGAGCTCGAGGCGTTCCGGCACCATGTCGATCGACGATCGAGCTTGCGCGGCGTCTTGAGCTTCGCCACCTGCACCATCATCAGCCCGATCGGGCCCGCGCCGGCGATCACCGCCACGTCGTCGAGCTGGATGTCGCCGCGGTTGACCGCGTGAATGGCGCACGCCAGCGGCTCGATGATCGCCGCATCGTCCAGCGGCATCTGCGGCGGGAATGCTGTGCACGCGCGCGTTGGCCGGGAATGCGCATGTACTGCGCCATGCCGCCTTCGGCGACGGTGCGCTGGAAGCCGAAGATGTTGTGCACTTCGCACATCCAGTATTGTCCCGAGCGGCAATAGCGGCAGCGCTCGCACGGAACGATCTGCTCGGCGATGACGTGGTCGCCCAGCGTGACGCCGAAATGCTCGGCCGCGCCATCGCCCAGCTCTTCGACGTGGCCGACGAACTCGTGACCCGGCACGACCGGCGCCTTGACCCAGGGGTCGGCGCCGTCCCAGAACATCGCCGCGCCCGACCAGCACTTGCAGTCGCTGGCACAGATGCCGCAGGCGCCGATGCGGATCATCAATTCCCGGCGACCCGCGTCGCGGTCGCGCGATCGTCTCGACGCGATAGTCCTTCGGGCCGTGACAGACGATCGCGGTCATCTGGGTGTTGGCAGTCATCTCTTCACCATGGTCGTGAGCGCTATTCGCGGTGGCAGCGAGCCGCAGGTCGGTCTGCGTAACGGCGCTTGTTGGTGCTTGTGTTTGCGCAATCGATTGTGCCATTATGCGTTTCGCCGCGCAAGCAAGCGCGCCGTGCTGCAGTGCGACACGCTCGCGCAGCCGCGGCCTTCGCCATGAGCAAGCGTAAATCGACCATCTACGACCTCGCCGAGCTGGCGCACGTCTCCGCGTCGACGGTGAGCGCGGTGCTCAACGGCAACTGGAAGGAACGGCGCATCGCGGAATCGACCGCGCATGCGGGTCGCAGCACCTCGCCGACCAAGCACAAGTACAGCGTCAACCGGCAGGCGAGCGGCCTGCGCAAGAGCAAGTCGGGTCTGATCGGCATGATCATTCCGCTGCACGACAACCGGTTTTTCAGCGCGCATGGCGCAGGTCTTCGAGAAGCTCGCGCGCGAGCGCCACTGGTACCCGATCGTGGTCAGCACGCTGCGCGACCCGGCCCTGGAGCTCGAAACGGTGCAGACGCTGATCTCCTACCGCATCGAATACCTGCTCGTGGTCGGCGCGACCGATCCGGACTCGGTCAGTCGCGTGTGCAGGAACCACGGTGTGGCGCATGTCAACGTCGACTTGCCTGGCACGACGGCGACCTCGGTCATCAGCGACAACTACTGGGGCGCGCAGCAACTCACGCAGGCGTTGATCGACCGCTCGACGGACAACCCGCGCCGCATTGCGCAACAAGGCCTACTTCCTCGGCGGGACTGGCGACGGATTACGCGACGCAGCGACGCATCGAGGGGTTCTCCGACGTCGTGAAAATCGCGCTTCGGGCGTGTCGACGCCGATCAGATCAATGCCTGCGGCTACGAAGCCGACCTCGCGGAGGCAGCCGTGAGCAAGCTGCATCGGCGGTTGCGGCGGTTTGCCGCGCGCGCTGTTCATCAACTCGACCATCGCGCTGGAGGGCGTCGTGCGATTTCTCCAGACGCTGAAAGCCGTGGAACTCGAGCGCTGCACCGTGCGGGTGCTACGACTGGGACCCGTTCGCCAGCGTGCTCAGCTTTCCGGTGCTGATGGTGCGGCAGAACGTCGAAGGGCTGCTCGGCGAGGCGTTTCGGATCATCGACTCGGGATCGCTGGCGCATGTCCGCATCATCGAGATCAAGCCGGCATTGATGTTCACGTGAAGAACGAGAGGCTGTTGCAGCGATGTAAGCGTCCGGTTGCGGCGCCTGTCGGCTGGTGGCACAATCGATTGCGCTAATGAGACGCCGCTGGATAGCTGCCTGCAGACTGGCACACGCGAATGTTCCATCGGCCGGCGACAAAGGAGGAATTCGTCATCGACATGCTACTTGCCCAGATAACCGATCTGCACGTCATGGCCAAGGGCCAGCTAGCCTACGGCAAGGTCGACACCGCCGACCTGCTGCGCCGCGCCGTGGCGCATCTCAATCGTCTTGAACCCGCGACCCGATGCCGTCGTGATCACCGGCGACCTCGCCGACAGGGGAGATCCGGCGGCATACCAACACCTGCGCGAAATCCTCTCGGAGCTTGAGCTGCGCTACTTCGTCATTCCGGGGAACCACGACCAGCTGGAGGAATTTCGCAGCGCGTTTGCCGACCAGGCGTATCTTCCGGCACAGGGCGAATTCATCCAGTACGTGATCGACGACTTTCCCGTGCGCATCGTTGCCGCGCATTCGGTCGTGGCCGGACACACCGAGCGGCAGCTGCGCGATGAGCACCTCGCATGGCTCGACCGCACGCTCGCGGAGAAGCCACGCACGCCGACGCGTGGTGATGATGCATCATCCTCCCTTCGCGACCGGCCTGCAGCATTTCGACGTCGTCGGCATGGCCGACGTCGCCGGGCTGGAGCAGGTGATCTCCCGCCATCCGCAAGTCGAGCGGCTCCTGTGCGGCCACGTCCACCGCGCGATCCAGATCCGGTTCGGCGGCACCATCGCCTCGGCGTGCCCAGCACCGCGCACCAGGTCGCCATCGACCTGCGTCCCGATGGCGTCGACTCGTTCACGCTGAGCCGCCCGCGCTTCCAGCTGCATCGCTGGAACGGCAGCAGGCTGTTCAGTTACACGGTCAACGTCGGCGAATTCGATGGCCCCTATCCCTTCCACTGATACGGAGCGCCGCTCGATGACGGCAGACGGCGCGCGGCGACGTCCGCACCAAGTCGACCGCTTCCTGGCCGCTGCGATCGCGGCAGCGCAGGCGGGAGGCGAGATCATTCGCGAGGGCGGACGCAACCGCGCCACGCTGCAAATCGAGCGCAAGCAGTCCAACGATTTCGTGAGCGCGATCGACAAAGGCTCTGAGCACGCCATCCTCGAGTTGCTTTCCGCGCAGTTTCCTGCGCACGCTTTCATCGCCGAGGAGACCGGCAATTCGGGCAGCTCCGAGTACGTCTGGCTGATCGATCCGCTCGATGGGACGACCAATTTCCTCCACGGCTTCCCGCACTACTGCGTGTCAGTCGCACTTCGTATCGGTGAGGAGATCGTCGTCGGGGTCATATTCGACCCGCTCAACAACCGGCTATTCACCGCGACCCGCGGCGGCGGCGCCTATCTCAATGGCGAGAGTATCCGCGTGTCGGAACGTGCCGGACTCAGCGAAGCGCTCGTTGGCACCGGTACACCATTCACCGACTGGACGTTTCTCGATGAGTACCTTGATGCTCTGCGCATCGTCATGCAGCAGTGCGGAGGAATCCGGCGTGCGGGTGCGGGGGCGCTCGATCTCGCTTTCGTCGCGGCGGGATGGCTCGACGGCTTTTGGGAGAAGAACCTGCATCCCTGGGATGTGGGCGCGGGAAGTCTGTTGATTCAAGAGGCGGGCGGCGTGGTGAGCGACTTTTCCGGCGGAGGCGAATTCGTTACCGCCGGACAAGTCGTCGCTGGTGCGCCCGGCGTGCATCGCGAGCTCCAGGAGGTTCTGGGACGCTATCCTGCCCTTGCCGCACCGCGGTATCGCAAGCCTTGACCATGCGCGAGAGTCTCGACTGCAAGGGGTGACGACGTGGCCGTCGCTTACGCTCAAAGGCATCAGCAAAGGCTTCGGCGCGACGCCAGTGCTGCGCGACATCGATCTCGACATCGCCGACGGCGAGTTCCTGACGCTGGTCGGACCGTCGGGATGCGGCAAGTCGACGCTGCTGCGCATCATCGCCGGGCTCGAGCGCCAGGACGCCGGCACGGTGTCGATCGGCGGGCGCGGCGTCGATCATCTGCGCGCCGCACGAGCGCAAGGTCGCGATGGTGTTCCAGAACTACGCGCTCTATCCGCACATGACGGTGTTCGAGAACATCGCGCTGCCGCTGACGATGGCGCGGCTCAACCTGTTCGAGCGTCTGCCGTTGGTGCGCATGTTGTCGCCGCGCCGGCGCGCGTGATGCGCCAGATCAGCGCGCGATGTGAAGGCCGTCGCCGAGCAGCTGCGCATCGAAACCTACTTCGCTCGCCGCCCCGGGCAGCTTGTCCGGCGGCCAGCGTCAGCGCGTCGCGCTCGGCCGCGCGATGGTCCGCGATCCGGATGTCGTTCCTGATGGACGAACCGCTGTCGAATCTCGACGCCAAGCTGCGCGTGCACATGCGCACCGAGCTCGCCGAGCTGCATGCGCGCCTTGGCGTCACGATGATCTACGTCACGCACGACCAGGTCGAAGCGATGACGATGGCCGATCGGCTCGCCGTCATGGATCACGGCGAGATCCTGCAGCTCGGCACGCCGAGCGAAGTCTACGAGCGCCCGGCGTCGATCACGGTGGCGCAATTCATCGGCAGCCCGGGCATCAACCTGTTGCGCGCGCGTGTGGCGACGACGGGCAGGTCGAGCTGCTGGGACCGTCGATCCCGGTGCGCGTACCCGCGCCGAGCGGCGCCGCGCTTACGATCGGCGTGCGCCCGGAGGCGCTGCGCATGGATGCGCGGCCGGGCGATTGCGCGCTGCCGTGCCGGTTCCGACGGCGCGAGAACCTGGGATCGGAGAGCATCCTGCACTTCGACCTGGTCGGCGCCCGAGCCGGTGCCGATGCTCTGCAAGGTCGGCCACGAGCAGTACGGATGGTTCGATCCGTCCGACGGGCAAACCATGCTCGCGATCTCGCCCGAGAGCTGTCACTTTTTCGACGACGCATGGCAGCGGCGTCGAGCGTCGAGCCACGGCGATACTTCGTGCGCAGTCGACGGCCGGCCGCGGGACCTGCGACGCATGAGGCAGACGCCTCGATGACTGCCGCGGCCGCCTGCCATGCCGCGGTAGCCGCGCCGCGCGGCAAGGCGCCAGCCGTGGGTCGAAGCGCTTGCCGGTATCGGATTCGCCACGCCGGCGTTGATCCTGCTGGTGCTCACCAACCTTGCGCCGCTCGCCGCGCTCGCGGTGCTGAGCTTCACCAACTACGAGCTCGGCGCGATCGATTTTTCCTCGGTCGGCCTGAAGAACTTTGCCGACAGGCGCTGCACGATCCGGTCATCCGTCGTTCGCTCGCCAACACGCTCCTGTACGTCGCGATCGTCGTGCCGGTCGGCGTCCTTGCCTCGATGTTGATCGCGATCCTGGTGCATCGCCGCACGCGCAGCCGCGGCCTCTACGAGGTGATCTACTTCCTGCCGGTCACCTCGACGCTGATCGCGATGGCGACGATGTGGCAGTTCCTGCTGCATCCGCGGCTCGGGCCGATCAACGCGGTGCTCAAGTTCGCTCGGCTTCGGCGAGGTCGCGTTCCTGAGCGAGCCGCGGCTCGTCATCCCGACGCTCGCCGCGATCGGCATCTGGCAGCTCATCGGTTTCAACATGGTGCTTTTCCTTGCCGGGCTGTCGGCGATCCCGCGCGAGCTCTACGAGGCCGCCGACGTCGACGGCGCGAGTCATCCGGTCGACCGCTTCCTGCGCGTGACCTGGCCGCTGCTCGGCCCGACGACGATGTTCGTCACCGTCACCACCTTCATCACGGCGTTCAAGGTGTTCGACACCGTCGCGGTGATGACGCGCGGCGGGCCGATGGGATCGTCCGAAGCGCTGCTCTACGCGGTGTATCTCGAGGGGTTTCAGTACTTTCACCTGAGCTACGCGGCGACGCTGACGCTGATCTTCCTCGCGTTCACGCTCGTGTTTTCCGTGGCGCAGACCTTCATCCTGGATCGCCGGGTGCACTACTGATGGCACGACGGACACCGCGACCATCCGCGCCCCGAGGCTGTACGCCCGCTGGCGGTGCGCGCTGCGCCGACTGGTCGTCGCTCGCGCTCGTGCATGCGGTGCTCATCGCCGGCGCCGTGTTCATGCTGCTGCCGCTCGTGTTCATGCTGGTGAGCTCGATCAAGCCGCCAGCCGAGATCTTCGAAGCCACGTTCCGCTTGTGGCCGCGCAACTTCTACGGACTGCAGAACTTCCAGTCCGCGCTGACCACCGCGCCGCTGCTGCGCTTCCTGCTGAACGGCGCTGATCGTCTGCGGCGGCATCCTTGATCGTGCAGCTGCTCGTTGCGATCCCGTGCGCCTATGCGCTCGCCAAGCTGCAACTTTCCGGGCAAGCCGCATCCTGTTCGCGCTCGTCGTGCTCGGCCTGTGCATTCCGGTGCAGGCGCCCGCGCTGCCGCTCTATATCGCGTTTGCCGAGCTCGGCGTGCTCAACACGTACTTCTCGATGATGGCGCCGTTCTTCCTGTCGGTATTCGCCGATCTTCCTGTTCCGCCAGTTCTTCAAGAGCTATCCCGACGAGATCATCCAGGCGGCGCGGCTCGACGGTGTCGGCGAGTTCGAGATCGTCTGGCGCATCGTCGTGCCGAGCGCATGGCCTGCGATCGCGGCGTTTTCCGTGTTCTCGGTCGTCGCGCACTGGAACGACCTGTACTGGCCGCTGATCGTCGTGTCCGACACCAAGCTCGCGACGCCGCCGCTCGGCATGATGTTCTTCGCCGATTCCGAGGTCGGATCGAACTACGGCGCGCTTGTCCGCCGGCGCGACCATCATCACCGCGCCGCTGGTCATCGCGTTCCTGATCGCGCGACGACGCTTCATCGCCGGCATCACCATGACCGGCATCAAGTAGTCACGACTGGCAACCACTAGGAGGAAACGTCATGCTGCATCGCAGAGACCTACTGAAATGGTCGGCCGCACGGAACGGCGGCTGCGACGCCGTTCCTGGCGCGGACGGCGCACGCGGAGACCGTCACGCTGGACGTGCTCTACGCGTTCCCCGCGTTCGCCAAGTTCCATGAGCCGATCGCGCAGAGTTCATGAAGCGCCAGTCGGACATCAAGATCCAGTTCCGCGCGCCGCCGCAAGCTACGACGAAGGCCATCAGACCATGCTGCGGCAGGCGGTCACCAACCAGCTGCCCGACGTCTACTACTCCGGCTATCACCTGCTCGCCGAGCTGGTCCGCACGCTGGTCAAGCGCAAGCAGATCACCGAGGTCGGCGCCGCTGCTCGACAAGGAAGACGCCGCCTGGCGCAAGGCGAACTACTCCGACGGCATCCTCGCGCTCGGCAAGGTCGACGGCAAGATGTACGGCCTCGCGTTCAACGCCTCGCTGCCGATCATCTATTTCAACGAGCAGCTGGTGCACGCCGGCGGCGGCGATCCCGACCAAGATGCCCGACACCTGGGACCGCATGATCGCGCTCGCCGCGAAGATCAAGGCCACGGGACCTGATGTCGCGGGCATCGCGTACAACATCCACGACTGGCCGGACGACTGGCTGTTCCGCTCGATGATCCTGCAGGGCGGCGGCCAGATGCTCGACGCGTCCGAGACGGCGTCGGGCGTCGGCGGCCCGGTCGGGCATCAAGGTCATGCGCTACCTGCGCCGCATCGTCGCCGACGCCGAGCATGCCGCTGATCGACTGGGACCAGTCGCGCCAGCAGTTCATCGCCGGCAAAATCGGCATCTTCGCCGACACGCCGGCGCGACTGCGCCAGGTCACCGACCTGATCGGCGACAAGTTCACGCTGCGCACCTGCGTGTTTCCCATCGACGACAAGGCCAACGGGCGGGCTGCCGACCGGCGGCAATGCGGCGATCATCACCGCCAAGGACGCGGCCAAGCAGAAGGCCGCGTGGGAGTTCCTCAAGTTCGTCAGCGGCCCCGAAGCGCAGAAGATCGTCGTCGAGACCACCGGCTACATGCCGACCAACCTGCGTGCGCAGGCGCCGGACTTCCTCGGCAAGTTCTACGACCAGAACCCGAACTTCCGCACCGTGTCGCTGCAAGCCGAGCGCGCCAAGCCGTGGCAAGGGTATCCGGGCGGAAACTCGGTGCGCATCTGGCGCGCGCAGCGCGACATCATCAACTCGGTGATGCGTGGCACTTGAAACGCCGGAAGCCGGCCTCGACCGCATCGTCAAGGAAAGCAACGCCTTGATGAAGGCGTAATGGAACCCGACGACAGCCTGCTGAACTACTGAAGCTGCTCGAGCGCGCGAGAAGTCGTCGTGCGGAAGCCGCCGCGACGCTCGTGCGCATGCAGGACGCGCCGCTGCGCACCGAGCGCAAGGACCTGCTCGACGTCGTCACCGAGGCCGACCTGCCGCCGAGGAAATCGTCGTCGCCGGGACTGCAGCGGCTGACGCCGACGCCGCGATCCTGGCCGAGGAGCGCGGCGCGAGCGGTGACGCCAGCGCGGCAGCGTTGGATCATCGATCCGCTCGACGGAACGGTGAATTACGCCGCAGGCCTGCCGTGGTTCTCCGTGACCGTTGCCTACGAGTCCGAACGGCGCAGATACTGCTCGGTTTGGTCAATGCGCCGAAGGCCGGCCTGCCAGGCCCGCTACGCGCGCGGCCGGCTCGCGACGATCGACGGCAAGCCGGCACGCGTGAAAGAAACGCGATCGCTGTCGGATGCGGTGATCTCGGTGTGCCTACGTCGCATTTCTCGCCCGACGACGTGCGACGCACGTCGGCGATCGTCGAGCGCCTGGCGAGCGTCGCGCGCGGCGTGCGCGTCGTCGTGTCCGGTGGTCTCGAGTTGTCGCTGGTCGCGTCGGGCCGGCTCGACGGGTTCGTGTCGATCAAGGCCGATGTCGTCTCGCATGCCGCCGGCATGCACCTGGTCCGCGCAGGAGGAGGCCGTGTCACGACGCTTGCCGGTCGCGATTCCAGCGTCGACGACCTGGAAAAGATCGCGACGAACGGATTGATCCATGACGAACTGCTCGCGCAACTGCGCGACGTCCAGCGCGAAGTGCGACAATGATCATCCGATGACGCCTTTGCAACTCGACGCACGCGAGCTTCCCGGCAACGTCGTCGAGCTGCTGAGCGCTTGGCCGACAAGCAGGCGGGAATGGAACGCTGCAAGCAAGCCGTCGGGATCATCGGGCCGGGCGATGGCGGGCCCGACGAATGCCTCGCGGCGTATCAGGTCGCCTATGCGCTGGCGCGCGCAGGCATGTCGATCGTTTGCGGAGGCCGCGGAGGTGTCATGCAGGCAGCGTCGAAGGGTGCGCACGACGCAGGCGGGATAGCGGTCGGCATCCTACCGGAGGAAGACGTAAGCGCCGCCAACCCCTACCTGACCGTGGCTGTTCCGACGGGCATGGGCGAGATGCGCAATGCGCTCATCGCCCGCAGCAGCATTTGCCTGGTCGCCATCGGCGGCGGCATGGGCACGCTCTCGGAGATGGCTTTGGGACTCAAGTGGGGCAAGCAGGTCTTCGCGCTCTATCGGGACATCGCGTTGCCCGGCGCGAATATCGCGAAGGATATCGACCAGCTCATCGAATGGACGACGACCTGGCTGCTGTCGCGCCGAACTCCTTCTTAGCTTCAGGTCCCGACAAGATGGAGCACCACCTCGCGCCGGTGCGGACGGACGCGGTGCTCCCACAGGTAGATGCCCTGCCACGTGCCGAGCACGAGCTTCCCGTTCACGAGCGGGATCGATATCTGCACCGCGGTCAGCGCGGCGCGCACGTGCGCGGGCATGTCGTCGGGGCCTTCGTCGTCGTGGCGGAACAGCGCATCGCCATCCGGCACGAGGCGCGCGAAAAAGCGATCGAGATCGGCGCGCACCGCGGGGTCGGCGTTCTCCTGCACGAGCAAGCTCGCCGAGGTGTGGCGAACGAACAGCGTCAGCAGCCCGTCGCGCATGCCGCTGGCGCGCACCCAGTCGGAGACGGGACCGGTGATTTCGAGAAGCGCGCGGCCGCGGGTGTCCAGCGCGAGCGTGGTGTGCGATTGGCGAAGCATCCGCGAAGCATAGCCGAAGGCAGCGGCGCGGGGAGCGGCGCGATGTCCCTATAATGCCGAGTTGCGACACTGAGCTGCGAGGGGAAGATGCCCACCGATTCGACGAGTGACCCGTTGTTCCCCGGCTTCGAGCAACGCAACGTCGACGTCGGCGACGGCATCCGCATCGCCGCGACCATCGGCGGCTCAGGGCCGCCTTTGCTCTTGCTGCACGGCTATCCTCAGACGCATGCGATCTGGCACCGCGTCGCGCCGGCGCTGGCCGAGCGCCATACCGTGATCGCCGCCGACCTGCGCGGCTACGGCGATTCGTCCAAGCCGAAAAGCACCGCCGATCACGCCACCTATTCGAAGCGCGCCATGGCGCGGGACCAGGTCGCGCTGATGCGAAGCCTCGGCTTCGAGCGCTTCGACGTGCTCGCGCACGACCGCGGCGCGCGCGTGTCGCATCGCATGGCGATGGACCATCCCGCTGCGATCGGGCGCCTGGTGCTGCTCGACATCGCGCCGACGCTCGCGATGTACGAGCAGACCACGGAGGCGTTCGCGCGCGCGTACTGGCACTGGTTCTTCCTGATCCAGCGGCCGCCGCTCCCCGAGCGCCTCGTCGAGGCCGATCCGGCGGCGTATATCGTGGATTACATGGGCAAGCGCAGCGCCGGGCTTTCGCCATTCGACCCGCGCGCGCTCGCCGAGTACCAGCGCTGTATGGCGCTGCCCGGCGCCGCGCATTCGACCTGCGAGGACTATCGCGCCGCGGCGAGCATCGACCTGGAGCACGACCGCGCCGATCGCGCCGCCGGCCGCATGCTGGAGCTGCCGCTGATGGTGCTGTGGGGCAAGCAGGGCATCGTCGAGCGCTGCTTCAAGCCGCTCGACGAATGGCGTCGCGTCGCGCGCGACGTGCGCGGCGAGGCGCTGCCCTGCGGGCATTACATCGCGGAGGAAGCGCCGGATGCGCTCCTCGCGGAGGTGCTGCCGTTCTTCGCCTGAATCCGTCCAGGCGACGCTGCCTGCCCACACGCCTCGACCATGCATACGATTTTTCCAGCTACCACTTCGAACGTGAGGCTCGGCCTCGGCGGCGCGGCGATCGGCAACCTGTACAAGGCGATCACCGATGCCGAGGCACACGGCGTCGTGCAAGCCGCGCTCGACGACGGGTGCCGCGCGTTCGACACCGCTCCGCATTACGGCAACGGATTGAGCGAGCATCGTGTCGGCGCCGCGCTGCGGACCACGCCGCCGGACAAGCGATTCATCTCGACCAAGGTGGGGCGGATACTGCTCCCCGATCCGCACGCGCCCCGCGAGCAGAACGGCTACGTCGAGGTGCTTCCCTTCGTCCAGCGATGGGACTACTCGCGCGACGGCATCCGGCGCAGCGTGGAAGACAGCATGCAGCGCCTCGGCGTGGCGCGCATCGACGTCGCTTTCATCCACGACTGCGACGAGGTGACGCATGGCGCGGCATACGCCACGGTCCTGAAGCAGGTCGCGAGCGAAGCGATCCCGGAGCTGCAGCGCCTGCAGCGCGAGGGGATCATCGGACACTACGGGCTGGGTGTGAACGACGTGCAGGTCTGCCTCGACGTGCTCGGCGAAGCCGATGTGGATTGCCTGCTGCTCGCGGGACGCTACAGCCTGCTCGACCAGAGCGCGCTGGGCGAGCTGCTTCCCTTGTGCGTGCAGCGCGGCGTGCGCATCGCGCTCGGCGGCGTGTTCAATTCCGGGATCCTCGCGACGGGCGTGGCGAATCGGCGCGAGCCGATCCGCTTCAACTACGGACCGGCCTCGCAGGACTGGATCACGAAGACCGCCGCGATCGAGGAGGCATGCGCGCGCTTCGGCGTGCCGCTGCGCGCGGCCGCGCTGCAGTTTCCGCTGGCGCATCCCGCCATCGACGTGGTGATCGCGGGGGCGCAGCTTCCTGCCCACTGGAAGGATGCGGTCGACATGCTCGCCGTCGCCATCCCGGATGCGTTCTGGCGCGAGCTCAAGACGCTCGGCCTGGTGCCTAGCGACGCGCCGACGCCCGCGGCATCGTCTTCGTAGCCACGCTCTCCCTGCGCACGACTTCCTCTTCGCAGCGCAGGCGCTGCAGGTTTCAATCTACGGCTGCGGCGCTCGGCCGAGCATGGCGCGAAGGCCCGCGAGGTCCGCGACCTTCACCTCGCAGAACGACACCGAGAACGACCCGACGATGTAGGGCTTGATCGCCGCGACGAACAGGTTCTCGAAATCGGGCGACGCCTCCCACGCGCGAACGCTGGCGAGATCCTCCCAGAACGTGAGCGTGTACAGATTTTCCGGATCATTCACGTCCTGCGTCACTAGCCGGCCCAGGAAGCCCGCGATCGGAATCTTGTTGAGCTCGCCGTATTTCTGCTCGACGGCAGGCCACGCACCGGGGTGGGTCCGCGCCCAGGAAATTCGCACGATCATCGTCGTCTCCGCTTTCTCCGGGACCAGCGCCGGCTAGCCGGCGCGCGGGTCCCGCCCCCGCATCTTTGCAAACTGGACGACCTGCCTGCCGATGGTCTCGAGCTCCAGCTTCATCGAGAGGTCGAGGCACTCGCCGTGGTCATCGAACACCCGGGTCGACGTGTTCAGCGCGGCGCCGAGAGGCGTCGGCCAGCCGCGCAAGGCGTGCACGATCGAGCGCATCGTGGCGAGCGTCTGCACCGCCGCCTGCCAGCCGCCCGCGCATGCGATGAGGCCGACCGCGAGGCCGTCGAGATAGGCGCGGTCGTCGGAACGCAGGTCCTCGGCGTAGTCGAGCGCGTTTTTCATCAGGCCCGAGATCGAGCCGTGATACGAAGGCGATGCGATGATGATGCCGTGAGCAGCGGCGCATGGCGTCCACCAGCGCGGTGGCCTCCACCGTGCGCGCCGAGGCGTCGGGCGTGTACATGGGAAGCACGAGCGCAGGCCCGGGGATCAGCAGCGTCTCGGCGCCCTCCGCGCCGGCGGCACGCAAGGCCACCGCGAGCGCGCGCTCGGTGGTCGACCCCTGTCGCGGGGTGCCGCCGATGCCGAGGATCAAGGGTCGAGCAGGTTCCGGCATTCGTTCTCCGCTTCTGGACGTCTCGACGCTTTCGTATCGATTCAAAGGTGATTCGCTACTCGTCCGAGTATGCACTCGGTTGATTGCATTGCGAAGTCCAGTCGGCTGCAGAACCGTCGTCAAAGTCCCAGCAGATCGTAGGCCCGACGAAACAGCGAATGATCTTCGTCGGCGAGGTCGTCGAGCACGTCGAAATGATTGCGCCCCGGCGCCTCGATGGACGATGCGTCGCATCCGCGCCGCCGCAACTCGGCCGCGAACGCATGCGTTTGCGCGCGAAAGCCGTCCGTTTCACCTTCGCCGACCGCACAGATGTAGCGCGTTCCAACCGCGGGCGGCTGGCGAATCGGACTCAGCGCGACCGCGTCGGCGGCATTCAGGCGGATGTCCAGATTCACGGTCGTCGTCCGCAACGGCTCGAGATCGTAGACCCCGCTCACTCCCATGAATCCGACGGCATGCCATTCCGGATCGGCGCTCAGCGACATCGCGCCGAGCTGGGCACCCGCGGAATGCCCACCGATGACGACGCGGCGCGTATCGACGCCCAGGCTGCCGGCGCGCTCACGAAGAAAGCGCAGCGACGCGCGCGCCTCGTCCACGATCGCGCGCACGCTCATCGCCGGTGCCAGGTCATAGCCGATCATCGCCACGTGCACGCCGCGCGCGAGCCACGGTCGCGCAAGAAACGAGAAAATGCGGTGATCGAGCGCCCGCCAGTAACCGCCGTGTATGAACACGAACAGCGGAGCGGTCGAGCGCGACGTTCGCCGGGAAAAAATCGAGCACGCATCGCGGTCCCTCGCCGTAGCGCAATTCGCTCCATCCGGACGCCTCGGCGCGGAACTCGGCGCTGCTTTGCGCGAAGCGCTCATAGATCGCGGTGCGCTCAGGGTGGCGCAGACGCAGGTTGTACTCGCGCTCCAGCGCCGGATCGATCGGGCCGGCCGATGTCTGCAATCCGCTAGCAGATTCCAAGATAGGCTTCCCTGACGCGCGCGTTGTCGCGCAGCTCGGCAGCGCTTCCGGACAGCACGATCTCGCCGCTCTCGATGACGTGCCCGACATCGGCGTGCGCCAGCGTCATGCTGGCATTCTGTTCGGAAACGAGGACGGTCACGCCGTGCTCCTGCAGTCGAGTCAGTGCCGCGAACACCTGCTGGACGATGAGCGGCGCCAGGCCCATCGACGGCTCATCGAGCAGCAACAGCCGCGGCTCGGACATCAACGCCCGTCCGATGGCGAGCATCTGCTGCTCGCCGCCCGACAGCGTGCCGGCGAGCTGCGAGAAGCGCTCTTCGAGACGCGGAAACATGGAGAGCACGAATGCGAGACGCTGCTCGACGGCTCGGTCCGCCGCCTTGGAAGCCGGCGGACGCAGCTTCGTGAAGGCGCCCATCTGCAAATTCTCGTGCACCGTGAGCGGTCCGAAGACGTGCCGGCCCTCGGGCACCAGCGCGATGCCGCCGGCGACGATGCGGGCCGCGCTGGAACGGGTGATGTCCTGGTCCTCGAAACGGATGCTGCCGCGCACCGGCCGCAGCGTCCCCGCGACGGCTTTCATGGTCGTGGACTTGCCGGCGCCGTTGGCGCCGATGAGCGCGCAGAAAGTGCCGGCGGCAACCGAGAAAGACACGTCGTGGAGCACTTCCGACGCTCCGTAGCCGGCGTAGAGGCCGGTCACCTCAAGCATGCTCGAATTCTCCGCCCAGATAGGCGCGAACGACGTCGGGATGGCGCGCCACGAACGCAGGATCGCCTTCGGCGAGGCGTCGACCGTGGTCCATGACCAGGATGTCGGCGCAGACGCTCATCACCACCCGCATGTTGTGCTCGACCAGGACGATGGTGACGCCACTCGCATTGACCTGGCGGATGACTTCGACGATGCGGTTCTGCTCGGTCAGCGGCACGCCCGCCATCGGTTCATCGAGCAGCAGCAGCGTCGGTTCGGCGGCAAGCGCGCGCGCGATTTCCAGCAGCTTGGCTTCGGCAAAGCCGAGACTCGCAGCCGGATCGCCGGCGCGGTCGGCAAGACCCAGCAGCGCGAGCTTTTCGAGCGCGAGCGCTTCGGTCGCGCGCTCCTCCGCGGTGCCCAAGCCGAGCAGCCCACGACTCCAGCCGGCGCGAAGCCGCGTGTGGCGACCGACCATGACGTTCTCGATCACGTTCATGTCGCCGAATATCTGCAGATTCTGGAATGTTCGCGCCAGCCCGAGCGCGGCGCGCGAATGCGGCGCGAGGCCCGTGACATCGGTTGCGCCAAGGCGGACCATGCCGCTGCTCTGCCGCGTGATGCCGGAAATGGCGTTGAACAGCGTGGTCTTGCCCGCGCCATTGGGGCCGATCACGCCCTTGATGCTGCCTTCCGCCACGCGGAACGAGAGATCGTCGACCGCCCTCAGGCCGCCGAAGACGACCGACACGCCGGATACCTCGAGTGCGTTCATCGCGCGCTCATCGTGCTCATCGTGCTCATCGCGAGTGAGCGCGCGGCCGGCGCCGCGTCACCGCGCTTCGTTGCGAGCAGCATTTTCCTCCATCGTCTGCGGCGCGCCGGCCAGGCCGCCGGGAAGATAGAGCAGCACGAGAATCATGCCGATGCCGAAGACGAGGAGCTCGGCATCCTGAAACTTGTGCAGCAGCTCGGGAACCACCGTGAACACCGCGGCGCCGAGCACCGGTCCCCAGTAGTGACCCCAACCGCCGAGCGCGACCATCACGACCAGCAACACCGACGTCGACAAGCTGAAGGTCTCCGGTGACGCGTACTGGTTGAAGTGCGCGTAGAGCGCGCCGGCGACGCCCGCGCACGCCGCCGAAAACATGAACGCCTTGAGCTTGGTGCGGAATGGGTCGATTCCCATGCTGTCCGCCGCGACCTCGCTGCCGGAGACCGCACGCAGCGCACGCCCCGCGCGGCTCGCGAGCAGCGACGCGACGAGCAGCATCAGGATGAGACCGGCGCCCCACGCGAGCCAGAAAAAGCGCGCCGGCGTATCGAACGCAAAACCCAGCAGCGTGAACGGCGGGATCCCGGCGAGCCCGTTGGGGCCGCCGGTCAGCGGCACCAGCTCGACGAAAAGCACCGAAAGAATCGCGTTGAAGCCGAGCGTCGCCATGGCGAGATAGTGCCCGCGCAGCCGCAGCGCCGGCAGCCCGATCAGGAACGCGGCGGCGGTGGTGCCGAGCAGCGCGAGCACCATACCGAGCAGTGGCGGGACGCCGTAGCGCAGCGAAAGCACGCCCGAGATGTACGCGCCCAGTCCGAAGAAGCCCGCCTGGCACAGCGAGATCTGCCCGCCGTAGCCCATGACCAGGTTGAGACCGCCGATCAGCAGCATGTTGATGAAAAAGAACACGCCGAGGCTGAGCACGTAGTTGTTGCCCGCAAGCAGCGGCCAGCCGGCGAACAGCACCCACACGATCACACAGGCGCGAATGCGGCGGCGCCGAACGTCCAGCGTCATCGTTCGCGCGGTGCCGGCGCTCATTGGTCAACCGTCGCCGGGAATCGTGAACGGGTCATACGCGCTCCACCGCATCGCTTCCGAGAATGCCGGAGGGGCGCCAGAACAACGTCGCGAGCAGCGCCACGAACGCGACCGCATCCTTGAAATGCGACGAGATCCAGCCACCCGCCAGCGCTTCGAGCAAGCCGAGCAGGATGCCGCCGACCATCGCGCCGGGCAGGCTTCCCAGTCCGCCGAGCATCGCGGCGGAAAATCCCTTGAAGCCGAGCACCGTGCCGTGGTCGAACGACGTCAGCGTCAACGGCGTGATGATGATGCCGGCGACCGCGCCGATGCATGCCGCCAACGCAAACGACAGCGCCAGCGCCATGCGCGGCTCGATGCCGCACAGGGCCGCTGCCTCGGGCTGCGCCGCCACCGCGCGCATCGCCTTGCCCAGGATCGTGCGCGCGAAGAACCAGTGCGTGAGCAGCATCACGATCGCGGCCACGCCGACGATCCAGAACGTCTGCGGATGCACGCGCAGGCCGAATATCTCGACCGGCGTGCTGCCCGGTGAAGCCGGGAAGATCGAACGCATTCTTGCCGAGCACCAGCATCACCAGGCTCTTGGTGCAGATCGCCACCGCGATCATGATCAGCGTCACCGCCAGCGGAGTCGGCACCGCGAGCTGGCGCACGATGAAGCGCTCCGAGAACAGCGCGACCAGCACGACCGCGACGATCGCGCAGAGTGCGGCGAGTCCCAGCGGCATGTGCGCGGCGTAGGCCGCGGCCGCGACCATGCCGCCCATCATCACCCACTCGCCCTGCGCGAAATTGATCGCGCCGGTGCTCTTGAAGATGACGTTGAAGCCCAGCGCCACCAACCCGTAGACGCTGCCGGTGGAGAGTCCGGAAAGCAGCAGGTTGGCGAACTGATCCAACGCCGGAAATCAGACCTCGCCGAGACGCGCGTGGCGCAGCGTGGGCAGCATCACGCCGAGGTCGGCGAACCGCGCGCGCGACTCTGCCAGGTGTCCGGCGAACAATTCCACTTCCGCTTCCGCGGAGATCGCGCCGAGACCGGCCTGCGCAACCGCGGCGAGATCCGCGATTTCAGCCGTCGCATCGATCCCGGTGGCGAGCCCGACGCAGTTGTAGCCCGCGAACTCCACGTTCTCGATGTGCGCGACGAGCGCCGACACGACCTCGGCGCGCTGCGCATCGTCGAGCATCGCCGCGCGGCGCTGCGCGTACAGCCAGCCGAACTCGGCGTGCCGTTCGCGATCGACGAGACAGCGATCGAGGATGGCGCGCGCCACCGGCTCGCGTGGCGTTGTCGCGCCAGGCACGCGTCAGCTCGCACTCCAGACCATCGACGAAGGCGCAGTGCGCGAACACGTAACCGTCGATGCCGAGCTCGGCATCGAGCGCGTCGCGGTACAGGCTTCGGTTGAACAACGGCTCCCACCGCGGATTGGCCGGCCGCTCCACGTAACCACCGCAGGCTTCGGCGTAGCGATGAAAGCATTCGAGGTGCCACGCCTCCTCGGTGTTGCGCACGGTGAGGAAATACTTGGGGTCGGCTTCGCGGTCGCGCTCGAGGCAGAAGCGAATCACCAGCGCGGGCGTCTCGGCCAGGCCGGTGTATTCGATCCAGGCGCGACGGCTCCATACGCGGCGCGCCGCAGCCAGAACCTCGCGGCTCGTGCGCGGCGGCGTCGAAGCTCTCCCACGGGATGTCCTTTTCGGGCGACCAGCGCTCGACCTTGGCGGTCTCGTAGAGCTGCCGGATAGCGAGCGTCGGATTTGTGAAGGTCGAGCGGAAAGCGTCGCTCGACCTTGAGCGGCGTGGGTCCCGAGCGTCCGAGCATGCGCTGCTCCCAATCAGAACGGGTGCGCGATTTTCGGATGCGTGAACATCGGAATGTCGATGCCCCAGTCGTCGTGCATGCGCTGGCGCATCGCGGCGATCGAGCGCAGGAAGACCGGCTTCTCCAGTGCCTCGGTGGTCGCGCCGAGTCCGGCTTCCCAGGTGATGTCGTCGACACGCTCCTCGGCGCGCGACGCGGGGCTGTCCGGCGCGAGCCACGAGCTGTGATAGCCGTTGAGCTCGACCTTTTCGATGATGTTGACCACCGCGTTGCGCACGACATCCTTTTGCGCGGCGACTGAGCTGCGGCATGCGCTGCTCGAGGAACGCCCAGCCGAAGGCGCAGTGCCGCGTCTCGTCGCGCAGGATCATCCGGGCGATCTGGCGCGCGACCGGATTGGTGGCGATCTCGATGAGGTGACGGAACACGTCGAAGGCGATTTCTTCCGCCGCGCACACCAGCGCCGCGATCGTGCCTTCGAGCGAGACTTCCGGATCGAGCGCGATCTTGCGGATGCCGTGCGTCGCGACCGAGCCCTGGTAGGCCGCCGCGGCGGGCTGCTCGAAATAACCGCCGAGCGCCTCGGCCATGCGATAGCACACCTCGGCGTGCCGCGATTCTTCCTGCGAGCGGATGCTGAAGAACAACGCCATGTCGGGCGGGCAACGCTCGTGGCAAAAGCGGATCTGCAGCGCCGGGCTCTCCGAGATCGCGCCGTATTCGCTCCAGGCGCGACGGCTCCAGTACATGCGCGCGGCCTCGCGCTGCGCGTCGGTGTATTGCTCGGGATGCAGTTCGTCCCAGTCGATGTCGGTGGCCGGATTCCACTGCAGCCGCGTCGCGGTGTGGAACAGGTCGCGGATGCGCCGGTTCTCGACGCCGAGCCGCACCGGAAATCGCGCCTCGGGGATGTCGAGTATGGTAGGAAGCGCGGTCGTCGCGGCGGCGGTCATGGCGTTCTCCATGGTCTATCGATGCGCGCGATTGCGAACGCGATTACTTGTAGTCGGCGAGATGGAAGTCGCCATCGCGGTAGTTGAGCAGCACGACGTCGGACTTCGACAATCCCGAGTGCTTGCTCCTTGCTGAACGTGAACACGCCGCCGACGCCCTGCCAGTTGGTCACGCCGGTGAGCGCGTCGCGGACCTTGGCCTTATCGGTGCCGCCTGCCTTGGCGACCGCCGTGCTGGCGAGGTTGATCGCATCGTAGGTCTGCGCGGCGAACTGGTTGGGCTTGCGCTTGAACTTGGCTTCGAACGCCTTGCTGAGCGCCAGGATCGACGCCTTTTGCGGATCGCTGTCCGGCAACTCCGCGCCGACCGGAAACTTGACCGACAGCAGCAGCAGATTCTTGGCGGCAGTCGCCGGCCAGCTCCATGTATTTCTGCGACGACGAAGCCGTAGCTGTGGATCAGGTTCATCTTGTCCATGCCGAGCTGCTGCGCCTGCTTCAGGAACACCACGCCGGCCGGCGTCACGGTCCAGCAGATGATCGACTGCACGTTCGGCGGCCTTGATCTTGCTGAGCTGCGGCGACATGTCGGTATCGGACGGATTGAACGTCTCGTACATGACGTCGAGCCCGCGCGCGGCGGCGACCTTTTTCATCTGCACCGCGGCGCTCTGGCCGAAGCCGCTGGAGTCGGCGAGGAACGCGACCTTCTTGATCCCCTTCTTGGCGTAGTAGTCGGCGAGCCGCTCGAGGACCTGCTCGTCGTCGACGGTGCTCTTGAACGTCCACTGCCGCTCGGCGACCGGCGTCACGATGTCCATCGCGCCCTCGGTCGACATGAACGGAATGCCGGCCTTTTCGGTGAGTCCGAGCATCGCGATCGCCATGCCGCTCATGTTGCCGCCGCCGACGATCATGTCGACGTTGTCCTGATCGAGCAGGCGCCGGGTCGCGATCAGGCCCTTGTTGGTCTGGCTTTCGGCGTCGTAGAACACCCACTCGATCTTCTTGCCGTTGATGCCGCCCTTGGCGTTGATCTCCTCGACGGCGAGCTCCATGCCGGCCTTCATGTCCTCGCCGAGGAAGGCCGCCGGGCCGGTGACCGACAGCACCGAGCCGATCTTGACGGTGGACTGCGCGAACGCTGCGCCGTCGAGCGCGAAACCCACCGCAAGAGCGACGATCGCGGTCCTGAAAAATCCTGCTGGTGGTCATGGTCATGTCTCCGGTAGCAATGTCGCTTGAAAGAAAGCCGAAGCTCAGATGGGTTCGGACCCGCCATTCGCGATGCGCCGTCCCGCGCTAGCGCTCGTCGCAAGGCCTGATCGTTCACGGCGACTCCCCGAAGCCGCAAGGGTACCCTCAGCCTGAATTCGCAGTCCACGCTGCCCTGCGCGTATCAGGCCGTGACGAATCCGGGCAACTTGACGGCCTTGGCATCGAAGGTCGCCGTCGCGCGGCAGCCCTAACCGCGATCCCGGGCTCCGATCAGGCAGTCGGCAAAGTCGCCGGCGCTGTCCTTCCAGAGGTACAGCGCTTCCTCGACCGTCGGCTCGTCTTCGACCTCGAGCTCCGCGGCGTCGAGCAGTCCGGAGATGGCCTCGACGATTTGAGTCTTGCGCATGCCGTATCGGCTTCTCGAAGACCCACTCGGTTTCGAGCAGGACCAGCAAGACTGGCTCAGGACCTTCCCTGGCAGCCGATCATCTCGCTTGATCAGCCGGCGCGCCCGCTCGAACTGCGACGCATGATCGCGCACCCGAGATCGCAGGCTCGTTGTACCTGCACGAGCTCAGCGCGACAAGCGCGCGCCGGCGACGCCGAGTGCGGCCCTCTTGCGACGGTGTCCCACACGCTCGATGACGCTCGACGTCCTCGTACGCTTGACCACCGTATCGTCGGGCATCCTCGTGGCGCTCGACCGATCGTCGGCTGTACCATCCGATGCGTCGCTGATTTCCTTGAGGATGGTGTCCCTGCCCGTTGCTGCGTCAGCGTCGCGTCGGTCGAACATGAATGTCGCATTGTCGACATGAATAGCACCTTACGCTGCTTTACAGTAAGAATCCCGCCGCATGCAAGCCGCGCCCAGGGGTCATAATGCGGAAATGGCATGAATCGACCTCCCGGCAAGCGGCATCGCATGGCGCGCATCGCATCGACGCTCGCGCGCCGCGCTGGCGACGCTATCCCCCGCCCACGCCGACGAAGGCGTGTGGACCTTCGACAACCCGCCGGTCAAGGCGCTGCAATCCAAGTACGGATTCACGCCCAGCGCCGAGTGGCTCGAGGCGCTGCGACTGTCGTCGGTTCGCCTGGGCGGCGGATCGGGCTCGTTCGTCTCGCCCGACGGGCTGGTGCTGACCAATCACCACGTCGTCGCGGACTGCCTGCTGGCGCTCTCGACGGCGACCAACGATATCGTCGCCAACGGCTTCTACGCGCGCACGCGCGCCGAGGAGCGCACCTGCCCCGGCATGGAGCTGCGGCGGCTCGAGTCGATGGAGGATGTCACCGACAAGGTCCGCGCCGCGGTCAAGTCCAGCACCGACACGACAGCCAACACCGAGCGCAACGTCGCCATCGCCGCGCTCGAGAACGCGTGCACGGAGAGCACCGGCCTGCGCTGCGAGATGGTGACGCTCTATCGCGGCGGCGGCCTACCACCTCTATCGCTACAAGATCTGGACCGACGTGCGCCTCGTTTTCGCGCCGGACGCGCGGGCGGCGCAGTTCGGCGGCGACACCGACAACTTCGTCTATCCGCGCTTCGATCTCGACTTCACGTTCCTGCGCGTGTACGAGAACGGCGCAGGCGATCAAGAGCGCGCATTTCCTCAAGTGGGCGAAAAAAGGTATCGAGGACGGCGAGCTGGTGTTCGCGGCCGGCCACCCCGGATCCACCGACCGGCGCGACACGGTGGCGCAGATCGTCTTCGACCGCGACGTTCGCTATCCGATGATGCTCGCCACCGCGACGCGCCAGCGCAAAATGTTGCAGGAATACTCCGCCGCGTCGCCGGAATCGAAGCGCCGCGCCGCGCACAACCTGGACGGCACCGAGAACTGGCTCAAGTCGATCACCGGCGAGTACAAGGCGCTTGCGCGCGCAGGAGCTGCTGGCGGCGAAAGCCGAGGACGAGGCGAAGCTGCGCAAATCGTTCGTCGCCACGCCGGGCCAACCCGACCCGTGGGCGGTCATCGAGGTTGCCACCGGCAAGCGATCGCGCGATGCCAAGGCGCGCTGGGAAGTCGGCTACGGATTCGGCACGTTGTTCCGCGCCGCGGGTGAGATCGTCGAGCTAGCCAACGAGCAGTCGCTGCCCAACGCCGAGCGCCTGTCGGAATACCGCGCCTCCCGGATTCCGCGCATCGTGCATCGGCTCTCCGCCGACGAGCCGTACTACAAGGACCTGGAGATCGTGCGCGTCGCGGAGAAATGGCAGGAGGCCGTCGATGTGCTCGGCAAGGACGACCCCTTCGTCGTGCGCGTGCTCGGCAACAAGACGCCGCTCGAGGCCGCGAGGCTCGCGGTCGAGGGCTCGCAGCTCGACCAGGTCGCCGTGCGCAAGAAGCTCATCGAAGGCGGCAAGCCGGCGGTGATGGCGTCGAAGGATCCGCTGATCGTGCTGGCGCGCGACGTCTACCCGATGCGCCGCCGGCTGGAGAAAACCTACGAGATCGAAGTCGAGACCCCGACGCTGCGCGCCGGCGACGCGCTGGAGACGATCCGCTTCAAGCTGCAGGGCAAGGACGCGTATCCCGACGCCACCTTCACGCTGCGCCTCTCCTACGGCAAGGTCGGCGGCTACGACGCCGACGGCATCCTGATGCCGTTCCAGACCAACTTCGCGGGCCTGTATGCGCGCAGCTTCGCGTTCGACGGCCAGCCGCCGTTCGAGCTGTCGAAGCGGTGGCTCGACAAGCAGCGCGATGTCGACCTCGCCACGCCGCTCAATTTCGTCGCGACGCTGGACATCATCGGCGGCAATTCCGGATCGCCCGTGGTCGGGAAGAGCGGCGAGCTCGTCGGGCTGGTGTTCGACGGCAACCTGGAAGGGCTGGGCTCGCGTTACGCCTACACCGACCAGAAGGCGCGCGCGATTGCGGTGGATGCGCGCGCGATCATCCAGGCGCTTGAGCAAGGTGTACGGCGCCGCTCCGCTGGTGGCGGAGATCACCGGGCAATAGCCGGGCACCAGCGAATCCTTCCCGCAAAAAGAGCTACGCCAGAGGTGAGCGACATGAGCGACAACCCTCCTCCATCTCCGCCCACGCCGACGCCCACACCCACCCCCGCATCCACGCCCCCTAACCGGCCCACGCCCCCGAGCCCGCCCACGCCCCTGCCCGGTGGCCCGCCCTCGCCGCCCGACTGGAAAACACGCCTTATCGATCGTGCCCGCATCTGGCTGGGCGTCGTCATCCTGTCCGGTCGCGCGATGCGCCGATGCTTTTTCGGCGTGCTCGCGTTCGCGATCAGCATGGCGTTCTTCATGCTGGCGCCGCAGGGCAAGGAAATCCTGTCGCTGGTGGTCGAGGACGCCGACTGGAGCCAGTTCTGGTCGCTGTGGCTGATCGTGAGCGCGACGATGCTGGCGCTGATCGTGTGGTACTCGAGCCGCGTGCTGCTGAGCTTCCACGACGTGGTCGACGAGAAGCTCAACACGCCGGAGCTGCTGGCGTTCAGCGGCCGGCTGGAAGCGTGGTTCCCGCGACATCCTCGGCGCGCTGTGCATCCTGCCGCTGGCGTTCTTCCTCGCCGACGTCGGCGTCAAGACCTACGTGCTGAATTCGCCGCTGCTCATCGTCGCGGCGTTCGCCGCGCTCGCCGCCATCGACGGCCTCAACGGTTGCCTGCGCTGCCGGCTGTACCGGTGGGGCTTCGCGTCGAGCATCGTGTTCGTCTGCCTGTCGCATCGCTGGGCGGCCGAGGTGCCGTATCCGGAAAAGCCGACCTTCGCGAATCTTCCCGCTGCGCTGTTCCAGATCGATCACCAGCTGGCGCTCGCGACGACCGGATTCCAGCTCGTCATCGCGATCGCCGTCTGGCTGATACTCGACTACCGCTGCAGGCGATGGGCGCGCGTGCACGGGAGCGAAGAGGTGCGCGGCACGGACCGGCGACATTCGCTCGTCGTGCTGTCCACGTCGCGATCGTCGCGCTCGCGGCGTGGCTGGCCACCTTCTGGACGGCGCTGCTGCCGCGCAGCGTGTACGTCGTGCCGGCGACGCTGCTGGTCGCGGTGCTGGTCATCGCGTTCCTGGTGCATCGCCGCGCCTGGTTCGCGAACATGGTCAGCGAGTCGCCCGTGACCAAGACGCCGAGCGGTCGCGCGATGCCCCGCCCGGCAGCCGGCGCGCCACCGAGGTGCACATCGCGAAGGCGACCAAGATCATCCTGTGGGTGGCGGCCATCATCGGCACCGTCGTGTTCTTCCTGGTGTGGGCCAAGCCGATCGAGGTCGGCCGGTTCTTCGGCGCGCCGACGCTGCTGATGCTGTCGCTCGCGATCTGGGTGGTGTTCGGCGGCGTGGTGCTCACCATCGTGCCGAATGCGTACCGGCTGCCGAGCCTGGGACTGCTGCCGCTGATCGCGGCCTGCGCTGAACGGGCTGGGCAACGCGCCGATCACGATCTCCGACGTCGGACACGCCCGCGGCGAACGCGGCGTTCACGCGACCCGACGTGCGCACGAGCATCAAGGCGTGGGTGGCGCGCAGCGACCTGCCGAAGACCGACCCGATCTACCTCGTCGCCGCGGCCGGCGGCGGGATACGCGCCGCGTTCCTGACCGCGTCGTACCTCGCCGCCGCGGACGATCTCACGCAGGGACGCTTCGGCAAGCACGTGTTCGCGATCAGCGGCGTCTCCGGCGGATCGCTCGGCGCCGCGATGTACGCGCTGGTCGGCGACGGCGCGTCGATCGCGACGTGCCCCGAAGCCGTCAAGCAGCCCGCCGAGATCGGCCCGCGCCAGCGCGCCATGCTGTGCACGCTCGGCGACGATTTCCTGTCGCCGACGGTGGCGACGTACCTGTTCCCGGATCTGTTCCGCGCCTTGTGGGTGCCGGCGTTCGTGTATCGCAACCACCAGTGGCAGGATCGCGGCCGCACGCTCGAGCAGGCGTGGGTGGCGAGCGTCGACCCGGCGCGCGCCGCGACGCTCAACGGCCGCTTCCTCGACTACGCGGCGCGTGCCGATCCCCAGAGCGGCCGGCGGCGCCACGAACGTCAACCTGATCCTGAACGCGACGCGCGTGCAAAGCGGCCAGCGCGTCGTCGCGTCGACGTTCACGTGGCCGTGGCTCAGCACCATCGACCTGTTCGACACCGCCTACGACACGGCGGCGACGTCGATGGTCGGCGCGGTGCACAACAGCGCGCGTTTCACCTACGTCAGCCCGGCGGGCGCGTATTTCCACGCGGAGCCCGAAGCGCGGCGAATTCGCGGGACAGGTGGCCGACGGCGGCTACTTCGACAACTCGGGCGTGCTCTCGCTGCTCGAGGTCATCGCCGAGATCGAGAAGGACGGCGACAAGGAGCTGCTGTCGCGCATCCACGTCGTGATCATCACCAACGACGGCAACGAGCGCCGCATCTGCGACGACAGCGAGCCGGCCGCCGGCGCGACCGAGGTGCAGATCACGGCGCCGATCGCGACCTTTCTCGCGGCGCGTCCGGCGCGCGCCGAGCTTTCGAAGGCGCAGCTCCGGCGCGTGCTCTCACGCGTGAACGGCGTTGCCGACCTCTGCGGCGCCGGCGGCGCGCCGACCCCGCCGCTGATGGAAGTGTCGCTGAACAACGCGCTCGTCGCCGACTTCCTGCGCAACGAGGCGCAAGGCGGGATGATGATCGGCAAGTGCCGACGATAGCATCATGCCCATCGGCAAAGGGCAAGGATGATCCAGGCAAGCGCGCCGCGCAGACCGAGAAGGAGATCGCGGTGCGGGTGTCGGAGGCGCCGCTGGGATGGACGCTGTCGGCGGCGACGACGGATTGGCTTACGCGTTACGCGAGTCTGGAAGCGTGCAAGGTCAGCGCGCAGCTGGGGCGTGCTGCGCCGTGATTTCAGGCTGAGCGGTTTGTCCGACGCCGGTTTGCTCTGCTACCTGCGCGTCTGCCCCTTTCTCCTGTTCGCGCCCAGCGGCTCACCCCTTGTATTCGAGCACGTGCATGCCCGCGTTCCAGTCGCTGACGAACATCAGGCCTTCGGCGGTCACGTAAATATCGGCCGTCTTCGCGTCGAGCGCGATGTTGGGGCGCGGATCGATCGAGCTTCGCCGGAATCGGCGGCACCCAGTAGGCGATTTCCTTCGGCGCGAACTGGTCCCGGATGTCGAATATCCGCACGCCGGCGTTGTTGTAGGTGGCGAAGATGGTGTCTTCGCTTTGCATCGAGCCCGGCCGGTTCTCGTGCAGGTTGTGCGGCCCGAAGGTGCCGAGCGAACAGTATTCGCGGTCGCGTGGCGTGGGCAGCGTGGCAATCGGTATCGGATTCTCGGGCGCGCGCACGTCGAGCACGTAGGTGTAGAACGTGCCTTTGGCGCATGCCTGCGCATTGGCCTCGTCGGCGACCACCGCGAGTTTGCGGCCCGGAAGCGGCAGCGGCGTGTGCGTGCCGCCGGGGAATGGCGGCGACCAGTTGATGTGCGACAGCAGCTTCGGCTTGGTCGGATCGCTGACGTCCATGATGGTGAAGCCGCCATCGCGCCACGCGCCGTAGCCCAGATTGCCGGCGACGATCATGTGGTGCAGCGCGGCCCGCTTGCCTTTCGGCAGCACGGGCGTCTCGCCGGCCGCGCGGTTCATGCCGGGCAGCGCCCAGCGCGAGACGATTTCCGGCTTGGTGATGTTCTTCAGGTCGACGATGGTGAGGATGTGATCGGTGTAGCCGTCGAAATGCGCCGACACGTAGGCGTAGCGCCCGCCGGGCCACCAGATCCGGTTGATGCCCAGGCCGGGCATCTCGAGAAAGGCGATTTCCCTCATCTCGCGCGGGCTTGGAAATATCGTGGATCGACAGGCCGGAGCGGAATTTCTTCCGGTTGGTGATGCTGTCGACCAGGTTGTTCTCGAAATAGCCGCGCATGCCGTCGTAGGACTGCATCGCGACGATGTTCGCGCCATTGGCGAGCAGCAGCATGTCTTCCGCCGTTTGCAGCTGGTGCGTGCGCGTGCCCTGGCCCGGCCGTGAAAAATCCGACCGGCTTCAGGTTGCGCGGATCGGTCGCGTCGAGAATCGTCAGGCCATCGCTGAACATGTGGCCGACGTAGACGTGCTTGCGGTTGACCATCACCTGCACGCCATCGGGTCGGCCGCCCTGGTCGCTGTACGAAAGGTGCGTGATGCCTTGGCCGATGCCTTGCGGCGGAACCGGTTCCGCGGGCTTCGCCGCCGATTGGGCCAGTGCCGCAAGCGGTGTGCCGCTCATGGCCGCCATGCCGAACAGCATCTTGAGATGATCGCGGCGGGTAGTGCTATTCATGCTTTCCTCCCGGGTTGTCATGCTCGCGTCGTCGGCTACGGCCCATCACGTCGGCAACGGTCGAATAGGCGGCAGAATACACCGCACACGCGACACCGTGTCAGCGTGATCAGAAGCCGGGAATAAATCTCGCCCCCCTGCGGTATCGCACTCATGAAGACGCATTACGCGTCATGAGAGAGCGACGATGGCAGACCGCAGTGATGGCCGCAGTGACGGCCGCAGTGACGGCATAAGCCGGCGCAAGGCGTTGGCATGCATGGCGTGGGCCGGGACGGGCGTGCTGTGGACGATCTCGGCGGGGTCGCTCATTCCATCGGCCTGCTTGCCCAGGCCACGACAACGCCGGACCCGGTGAAGGCGCCGGACGCCAGCGGGCTCACCTTCCTGCAGATCAGCGACAGCCACGTCGGTTTCGCCAAGCCGCTCAACCCGAACGTGAAAGGTACGCTGCAGGAAGCGATCGACCGCATCAAGGCGATGCCGGTGAAGCCGTCGTTCGTGATCCATACCGGCGACATCACGCATCTGTCCAGGCCATCGGAATTCGACGACGCCGAACACATCATTTCGCAGGCGCAGCTGGACGTGCACTACGTTCCCGGCGAGCACGACGTGCTCGACCCGGAGGTCAAGCTCTACCGCGAGCACTTCGGCCGCGGCAGCAAAGGCGCGGGCTGGTACAGCTTCGACGCCAACGGCGTGCACTTCATCGCCCTGGTCAACGTCGTCACCGGCGTGCGCTTCATGGACACCGTCCACGTCGACAATCCCGGCGGCAAGGCCGGCGGGCTCGGAGAATTGGGCAACGAACAGCTCGCGTGGATCGAAGACGATCTGAAGGGCCGCTCGGCGTCGACGCCGCTGGTCGTGTTCGCGCACATGCCGCTGTGGTCGGTCTATCCGAGCTGGGGCTGGGGCACCGAGGACAGTGCTCGCGCGCTTGGCTACATGAAGCGCTTCGGCTCGGTAACCGTGCTCAACGGGCACATCCATCAGGTCGTGCAGAAGGTCGAGGGCAACATTACGTTCCACACGGCGCGCTCGACGGCCTTCCCGTTTCCGGCGCCAGGCTCAGCGCCTGCACCCGCACCGCAGAAAGTTTCCGCCGACAAGCTGCGCACCATGATCGGGTCCGCGACCGTGACCTTCAAGCAGGGCGAACAACGGCTCGCCATCGTCGATGCGCCGCTACAGGTCTGAACGCCGGATGATGAACACGATATCGATTTTTATCGATGCGAGTGAATGGCCGTTAAGTTCACAAGGGTGCCGCAATGCTTCGTAGATTACTTCTGTGGGTGGCGGGTGTTGCCGTGCTCGGCATGGCAGCTTTCTGGATCCTGACGATTCCGTCGACCGTGCCGCCAAGCGCGCTTGGCCCGCACACGCCCGATCTCGCCAACGGCAAGGAGATGTTCCTGGCGGGCGGCTGCTCGTCTTGCCACGCCGTGCCGAAGCAGGAAGACAGCAACAAGCTCGGCGGCGGGCTCGGCCTCGTTTCGGCGTTCGGGACTTTTTATGCGCCCAATATCTCGTCCGATCCGCACGACGGCATCGGTGGATGGACCGAGGCGCAGTTCGTCACTGCCTTGACCAAGGGCACTGATCCCGAGGGTGAGCATCTGTTTCCGATATTTCCGTACACCTCCTACCAGTGGATGCAAACCGACGACCTACGCGACCTGTTCGCCTACATCAAGAGCTTGCCGCCGGTTGCGGGACCCTCTCGCGACCACGACGTGCCGTTCCCGCTCAACGTTCGCCGCCTGGTCGGCGGCTGGAAACTGCTCTACCTCGGTGGCGGCCCGTTCAAGCCCGACCCGTCACAGTCGGCGCAATGGAATCGCGGGGCCTATCTGGTCAACGGTCCCGCCCACTGTGCCGAATGCCACAGCCCCCGCAATCAAGTCGGAGCGATCGTCGCGGGGAAGCGCTTTGCGGGCAATCCGGCCGCATGGGGTGACGGTGGCTTCCCGAACATTACCCAGACCAAGTTGAAGCAATGGTCGGAAGCGGCCATCGCCGAAACGCTGCAGACCGGCCTGACCGCGGACGGCGACCGCGTCGGCGGCCCGATGGTGGAAGTCGTCCACAATACTTCGCAACTGAGTCCCGAGGATCGCGCCGCGATGGCGACTTACATCAAATCGCTGCCGCCGCTCTGATCGTGTCGGAGGCGCCGCTGGGATGGACGCTCTCGGCGGCGACGACGGATTGGCTGACGCGATTTGCGAGTCTGCAGGCTTGCACGGTCAGCGCGCAACTGGGGCGGATCGCGCCGTGACCCCACGCGACCCCTAAGGTGCCCGCGCGAACTACCGCAACGCCGGAATGACCCCGGCGAAGCCGCTGATGACGATGGCGTTGGCGATATCGATCAGAAAGGCCCCGACAACCGGCACGATGATGAATGCCTGCGGTGCATAGCCGTAGCGTTCGCACACTGCGTGCATGTTGGCGATGGCGGTTGGAGTCGCACCGAGCCCGAATCCGCATTGCCCGGCCACCAGCGCCGCCGCCTCGTAATTCGAGCCCATGACGCGAAAGGTAATGAAGGTCGTGAAAAGCGCCACACCGATCGCCTGCAGCGCAAGGATCACGAACATCGGCACCGCCAGTGCGGCAAGTTCCCAGAGCTTCAGGCTCATCAACGCCATGGCGAGAAACAGCGAAAGTGCCACGGTGCCCGCGAATGAAAGAGCATCGCCGTCGATCTCGTGCAACTTTGCGAATGCAAGTCCATTGCGGATCATCGCACCCACGAACAGCGTCCACACGAAAGTCGGCAGCGTGAAGGTGGGGTTCTCGGCGAATCGCGAGACGGCGTTTCCGATTGCCACACTGGCGGCGATCAGCAGTATTGTTACCGTCAGTCGCTGCGCCGTGAATGCACCGGTCGATTCCGCGGCATCGTGGGACATCGCCTCGCTTTTCGATACGCCGAGCGGAGCCCCGCGCGCCTTCAGCCGCTCGATCAGCCGGTGCGTCACGGGTCCACCGATGAGACCGCCCATGACCAGGCCGAAGGTCGCCGCAGCCAGCGCGATCCCTGGCGCGGCGGCAAGACCGAAATTCTCCGCAAACCTCTGGCCCCACGCGGCACCAGTGCCGTGACCGCCCGACATAGTCACCGAGCCGGCGATGAGGCCAATGAGAGGATCGATACCCATTGCCAAGGCCGCGCCCACACTGATCACGTTTTGCATGACCAGCATCCCGACGACGCACGCAGTGAAGAGCAGCAGCGCGACACCGCCGCGCGCGAGCATGCGCCCATCGGCGCCGAGACCGATGGTGGCGAAGAACGCAAGCATCAGTCCAGGCTGCAGCGAAGAGTCGAAGCCGACGCGCACCCCGACCGCGTGCAAGAGCGTTATGAGCAACGCCGCCAGCAGGCCGCCGACGACGGGCTCTGGTATCGAGTATTTGCGCAGGAACGCGACGCGCTCGATCAGCCTGCGGCCGATGACCAGCACCAGCGCGGCGATCGCCAGCGTGGCCGGGACACTGAACTGCCAATCCACGATAATGTGACTAAGGACGTTGGTGTCGAATCGGCGGCGCGTTGCGGCAATCGGCCGAAGCCGATCAAAGCTTGTTCGCGTAGTCCTTCTGCACCTTCTTCAAGCGCTCGTGCGAGCCCAGGAAAGCGTGCTTCGACATGTCGGCCGAATATTTGCTGGCCGGCGGATTCTTGCCCACCGACTTCCGCGAGCGCGCGGATGTGATGCGGCCCCGCGCCGCAGCACACCCCGAGGTAGCGTATGCCGAGCGCGAGCGCCTCGCGTCCGAACTCGGCGATCTCGAAACGATTGCAGGTGAACGGATCGAGCGCCGTCGGAAACGGACGGCTGCCCCAGTCGCCGTGCCAGTGGGCATCGCGCAGCGACTGGAACGAAGGCTCGCCGGGACTGGTGCGGTAAGGCACCGGCAGCGCGGCCATCGGCACCTTGATCGCGGCACGGATCTCGCGCAGCAGCGGCATCATCGTGGCCGGGCCGCGAATGCAGTTCAGGCCGACCACGTCGGCGCCGGCATCGGCCAGACGCTTGCACGCTTCGGTAACCGTCCAGCCTTCGCGCGTGATTTCGGCCTGGTGCATGGCCAGCGTGATCACCGACACTTGACCCGCGCGCTTGATCACGTCGAGCGCGATCAGCGCTTCCTGCGCGTAGGAAAAAGTCTCTCCGACGACGAAGTCGACGCCGGCATCCACCGCCCATCCGACCTGTTCCTCGAACATCGAGCGCACGGCCTGGTGCGACGCAGGATCGGTCGGGTCGTAGACGTTGGTATTGCAGATATCGCCCGCAAACAACGCTCCGGTCTCGGTCGCGACCGACTTCGCGATCTCGAGCGCGCGCCGATTGATCGGCTCGAGGTCGGCTTCGCGGCCGATCACCTTGAGCTTCTCGCGATGCGCGTAATAGGTCAGCGCCTCGACGATGTCGGAGCCCGCATGCACGAAATCCAGATGCAGCTGACGCACGACCTCCGGATGCTCGAGCACCACTTCGGGGACGAAGGCTCCAGCCTGGAGATAGCCTCGACGCTCGAGCTCGAAGACGTAGCCCTCGGCGCAGATCACCGGCCCTTGGTCGAGGCGTTGCAGCAGCGGAAGTGACCGCGCGTTCTGTGTCGGCATGGCGCTTGTGCGAGTCAGTGGATTAGGGCAGCCTACTATCTCATTTTTGGCGGAGCGTGACCAGTTGTGGAGACGCTGGCGTTCATCCTGCACAACCTGCCCGCCATCGGCGAGCGCACGCTCGAGCACATCTCGATCGTCAGCGTCGCGGTCGGGATTGCGATCCTCACCGGCGTTCCTCTCGGCATCGCGATCACGCAAAGCCAGCGCACCGCTGACACGGTCCTGTACCTCGGATCCATCGTGATGACTATTCCGTCGATCGCGTTGTTCGGCGTGCTGATCCCCCTGCTCTCGAAATTCCACCAGGGCATCGGCTACCTGCCGGCGGTGATCGCGGCGATGCTCTACGCGCAGCTGCCGATCGTCCGCAACACCTATACGGCGATCCGCAACGTCGATCCGGCGCTGCGCTCGGCGGCGATCGGCATGGGGATGTCGACCGGGCAGCGGCTCGCGCGCGTCGAGATCCCGATCGCGCTGCCATTGATCATCGCCGGCATCCGCGTCGCGGTCGTCATCAACATCGGCGTGACGGCGATCGCCGCGTACATCGGCGCCGGCGGCCTCGGCACGTTCATCAGCCGCGGCATCTCGCAGACCGATATACGGCAGCTGATCACCGGAGCGCTCGCGCTGGGACTGCTGGCAATCGCCGCCGACTATTCGCTGCTGTGGCTGCAGCGTCGCCTCACTCCCAAGGGACAAGCTTCGACGGGCGCCGCATGAGACCTTGCGCATGATCCGGCTCGAAGCATTGACCAAGACCTACCGCTCCGCGCAGGGTGAAGTCACGGCGGTGGATCAAGTCAGCTTCGAGGTCGAGGCCGGGCAGATCTGCGTGCTGCTCGGTCCTTCGGGCTGCGGCAAGACGACCACGCTGCGCATGATCAACCGGCTGGTGGCGCCGACGTCGGGCAAGGTGTACATCGGCGGCGTCGACACCGACACGATGAATCCGGTCGTGCTGCGCCGCACGATCGGCTACGTGATCCAGCAGATCGGACTTGTTCCCCAACATGACCGTCGGCGAGAACGTCGGCGTCGTGCCGCGCCTGCTGGGCTGGAGCGCGCGAGCGCACGCGCCAGCGCTCGCACGAGCTGCTGGCGATGCTCGCGCTCGATCCCGCGCAGTTCTTCGATCGCTATCCGGGCGAGCTCTCGGGTGGCCAGGCGCAGCGCGTCGGCGTCGCGCGCGCGCTCGCCGCCGATCCTCCCGTGCTGCTCATGGACGAACCTTTCGGCGCGCTCGATCCGGTCAACCGCGAGGTGATCCAGGACGAGTTCCTGCGCATGCAACAGTCGCTGCGCAAGACCGTGCTGTTCGTGAGCCACGACATCGACGAGGCGGTGAAAATCGCCGACCGCATCGCGATCTTCGAGTCGGGGCACCTCGCGCAATACGCCGCGCCCGACACGCTTCTGGCGCAGCCCGTCAACGACTTCGTGGCGAGCTTCGTCGGCAGCGATCGCACGCTCAAGCGCCTGCGCCGGATACGCGTCGCCGAGGTGATGGTCGCGGGCGATGGGACCGATCAACACTCGCCGAGCCGACGGTGCGCGCGAGCGACGATCTGCGGCGCGTCGCCGCGCTGTTCCTCGAGACCACCGCCGACTCGCTGCCGTGCGTCGACGGCGATGGCCAGTGTCGTCGGGCGCAGTCACGCGCGCCGCGGTCGCGGCGCGCCTCAGCGGGTCGGCTGCGCCATGAGCTGCCCACGAAGCCGCGATCGAGGCTGCGATGGCGCACAAGACTCGCCGCGACGATCGATCATGCCCTACGTGGTCCTCGCCACGCATCGCGCTGGCGATCGCGCTCGCGCTCATCGCCAGCGGACTGTGGACCGACATGCTGCGCTATCGCAAGGACGTCGTGTACCTGACCAAGCAGCACCTGGTGCTGGTCGGGATCTCCGGATCGCTGGCGATCGTCAGCGGCATCGCCGTTGGTGTCTGGCTGTCGCGGCCGTGGATGGCGCGCTACGCCGAGGGCACGATCCAGGTGGTCAACATGGCGACGTCGATCCCGACGCTCGCCAAGCTGGCGCTGATGATGAGCCTGCTCGGCATCGGCGCGCTTGCCGGCCATCGTCGCGCTCTGGATCGCCACGCTGCTCCCGATCATCCGCAACACCTACGCCGGGATTCGCGCAGTGCCGAGCGCGCTGGTCGACGCTGCGCAGGGCATGGGGATGGGACCGCGCGACGATCCTGCGCCATGTCGAGCTGCCCAACGCGCTGTTCGTCATGCTGGCCGGCGTGCGCACCGCGATGGCCGTCTGCGTCGGCACCGCGCCGATTGCGTTCCTGATCGGCGGCGGCGGCCTGGGCGAACTCATCTTCACCGGCATCGACCTGCAGGAGCCGGCGATGATGCTCGCCGGGGCGATTCCCACGGCGCTGCTCGCGGTGGCCGTGGATTTTTTGTTCGGGCAGGCGCAGTATTGGTTCGTGCCGCGCGGCGTCAATCCGCTGCGCAACGCGTAGATATCACTCAGGAGGAGACAACAAATGACCAGCGTCATTCGCGCTGCAGCGACCGGTTTGATCGCGCTCGCGCTCGCATGCACGGCCAACGCGCAGACGATCGTCGTCGGCGGCAAGGCGTTCACCGAGCAGCAGATCATGACGGCGATGACCGTCGAGCTGCTCAAGGCCAAGGGCTTCACGCCGGATCGCAAGGCAGGGATGGGCAGTGCCGCGGTGCGGGCCGCGCTGGAGAACGGGCAGATCGACGTCTACTGGGAATACACCGGCACCGGCCTGACGGTCTACAACAAGATCACCGACAAATTCCCGAGCGCCGAGGATGCGTACAAGAAGCTCAAGGAGGTCGACGCCGCCAAGGGCATCGTCTGGCTCAACATGTCGGCGGCGAACAACACCTACGCCTTCGCGATGAACAAGGACGACGCGCAAAAGCGCGGCATCGTCACCATGAGCGACCTGGCCAAGGCGCTCAAAGGCGGCGCCAAGCTCACCTTCGCGTCGAACGCCGAGTTCTATGCGCGGCCCGACGGGCTGCCAGGGTGGCAGAGCGCGTACGGATTCGAGTTCGACCGCGACAACGTCAAGCGCATGGACACCGGGCTCACCTACTCCGCGCTCAAGGAGCGCCAGGTCGACACCGCGGTGGTGTTCGCAACCGACGGCCGCATCCCCGCGTTCAACTTCGTCGTGCTCAAGGACGACAAGAACTACGCGCCGCCATACATGATGACTCCGGTCGTGCGCAAGGAAATCCTGGACAAGAACCCCAAGATCGCCGAGCCGCTCAATGCGCTCGCAGCCAAGCTCAACAACGAGACCATGGCGCGGCTCAACGCCAGCGTCGACGTCGACAAGAAGACCGTCGAGGACGTCGCGCACGGCTTCCTCAAGGAGCAGGGACTGATCTGAGCGACCGCGATGGCCGGGCGCGACCGCGCGACGGCGGCGAATCGGACGGTCGTTCCTGAATTCGCGCGCACGCTGGCCTACGAAGAGTTGCCGGCCGACGTCGTCGATCAGGCGAAGCGCTGCCTGCTCGACCTGATCGGCATCGCCGCCGGCGGCGCGCGCACTCCGGGCGCGGCGATCGTCGCGCACTACGTCGCGACCCAGCTGGGCGGCCGCGCGCGCATCCTGCTCGACGGCCGCGGTGCGGGTATCGCCGGCGCGGCCTTGGCCGGTGCATCGATCATCGATGCGCTCGACGGCCACGACGGGCACGTGCTGACCAAGGGGCATGCCGGCGTCGCGGTGCTGCCGGCGCTGCTTGCGTACATCGATGGTGGCGTGGCGCCCGCGATCGACGGCCGTGAATTCCTGACCTGCCTGGTGCTCGGCTACGAGATCGCAACGCGCGCCGGCATCGCGCTGCACGCCACCACCACCGACTACCACTGCTCGGGCGCGTGGAACGCGCTGGCCTGCGCGGCGATCGGCGGCAGGCTGCTCGGCTTCGACGACGAGCGCATGCGGCACGCGCTGGGTGCCGCCGAATACTTCGGGCCGCGCGGACAGATCCTGCGCGCGTGCGACGACCCGAGCATGGTCAAGGACGGCTCCGGCTGGGGCGCGCAGGTCGGCGTGACCGCGGCGCTGCTCGCGCGCGATGGCTTCACCGGCGCGCCGGCACTGACCGTCGAAGGCGACGCCGCCGGTGTGCACTGGCGCGATGTGCGCACGCGCTGGCGCATCCGCGAGCAATACTTCAAGCCGTATCCGGTGTGCCGATGGGCACAGCCTGCCATCGAGGCGGCGCTGTCGCTGCGGCGCACGCACGACTTCGACGCCGACGACGTGATCGCCATCAGCATCGAAAGTTTTCGCGAGGCAATCGACCTCGGCTCGCAATGCCTGCATCCGGCGACCACCGACGAGGCGCAATACAGCCTGCCCCACCCGGTCGCGGCGGCGCTGGTCTTCGGCCGTGTCGGCGCGGCGGAAGTGACGCCACCGCGGCTCGCCGACCCGCGCGTTGCGCGCCTGATCGCGGCGACGACGCTGCGCGAAGCACCGGAATTGTCGCGCCGCTTTCCGGCCGAGCGCTGGGCGAGCGTGCGGGTCACGCTGGGCGACGGAAGGACGCTGAGCTCGGAGCCCACGCGCGACCGCGGCAATCCAGACAATCCGCTGTCCGACGCCGAGCTGCGCGAGAAGTACAGAAGCCTGGCGGTACCGGTGCTCGGTCGCGAGCGCGCCACGGCCATCGAGACGGCGGTGGAGGCACTGACCACCGACGCCACCGCGCTGAGCACGCTGATCGAAGCGCTGCTCGCGCCGATCGACTGCGACCCAGCGCTCGCGTCAGTCGAACATCGCCGTCGGCGCCACGTCGTAACCCTCGGCGGCTGCGGACACACACAGCGCGTGCCACGCGTCGCGCGCGTAGCTGCGCGCGACCATCACGACGAAGTCCTCGGCGCCGCGCCGGTAGTACAGCGCGCCGACGTGGCCGAGCAGGCTCTGCGCGCACGTTCCGACCGGGAATGCGCCGGCGTGAAAGTCGAGCGGGCAGCGCGCGGCGAGCAGCGCTGCCGCGCGTGCGCCCGTCACCGCGTAGGCGACGCGGCCCGCCGACACGTCGAACAGCGCGCCCCTCGCGGCATGGATCGATGTTCGCACCGCGCCGAGATCGGGCCGCGGCGACGCGCCCCGCAACACCAGCAGCCACGATTCGGGGCCGAGCCAGAACGCCGCGATCGTATCGTTGCGATTCATCGTATTCGGCGCCAGCGGAAGCCGCACGCCCAGCATCGCCTGCACTTCGTCGGCGAGCGACGTGCCCGACACCTGGCGCGCAGGCTTGCCCTGAACGTTCCACGCGCCGGCGATGGTCAGCTCACCGAGCACGAGCCGCGCATCGCCCGTGCCGTAGCGTCCCGGCGCCGTCGAGCCGATGGACGCGATCGACTCAGCCACGCAGCCGCTCTCCGTCGACATCGATGAAGCACGACGGCCTGACGCATACCTTGACGCGCGCTCCGGCGAGCGGGGACACCGCCCATAACGTCTCGCCGTAGCGCGAGCGACCGCCGGCGAGCAGCGCCAGCGCGATCGACGTGTCGAGGTTGGGACTCCAGCACCACGAGGTCACGTGACCTTCCATCGGATTGGGCGCGGCGCGATCGGGATCGCGCACGAGCTTGGCGCCGCGCGGGATGTTGCCGTCGATCGCGGTGAGGCCGACCAACTGCCAGCGCTCGCTCTCGACCAGTCCCGGGCGCGCGAGCAACGGCTTGCCGACGCACCATTTGCCGGCGTTGACCAGCGCGCCCATGCCGAGATCGTCGGCGGTGGTGCGCCCGTCGGCTTCGGCGCCGACGACGACGTGTCCCTTCTCGATGCGCAACGTGCTCATCGCCTCGGTGCCGTAGGGCATGATGCCCGACGCCTCACCGGCGGCGAGCAGCGCTTCCCACATCGCGCGGCCATGAATCGCGGGAACGTGAACCTCGTACGCGAGCTCGCCCGAGTAGCTGATGCGAAACAGCCGCGCCGGAATCGGTCCGCTAGCGCTCTCCAATACGCATTCGCGCAACGCGAGGAACGGGAAGGCCTCGTTGCCGACGTCGATGTCGACCACGCGGGCGAGCACCTCGCGCGAGCGCGGCCCCGACAGCGCCGCCGCCGCCCATTGCTCGGTCACCGACGCGACGTAGACGTCGAGGTCGGGCCAATCGATCTGCAGCAGCGCTTCGAGATGCTGCAGCACGCGCACCGCGTTCACCGTCGTCGTCGTCATCAGGTAATGGTCGGCACCGAGCCGCGACGTCGTCCCGTCGTCGAGCACGATGCCGTCGTCGCGCAGCATGATTCCGTAGCGGCAGCGGCCGATCCCGAGCGTGTCCCATCGGTTGCTGTAGACGCGATTGAGGAACTCGGCGACGTCGCTGCCCTGCAGCTCGATCTTGCCCAGCGTCGAGACGTCGACCAGCCCGACGTTGGTGCGCACATTCTTCGCTTCGCGATTGGCCGCATCGTCGGGCGATTCACCCGCCCGCGGATACGAGTGCGCGCGCAGCCACAGCCCCGCGGTGACGAAGCGCGCGCCGTGCGCCACGTGCCAGTCGTGAATCGACGAGTAACGCGTCGGCTCGACGTGTGCGCCGACCTCGCGGCCGGCGATCGCGCCGAGTGTGACGGGCGTGTACGGAGGACGGAAGGTGGTCGTGCCCACGCTGGCGATCGGCCGCTTGAGCTGCTCGGCGAGCAGCGCCAGCCCGGTGATGTTGGAGATCTTGCCCTGGTCGGTGCCCATGCCCAGCGTCGTGTAGCGCTTCAGGTGCTCGACCGACTGGTAGCCTTCGCGCGCGGCGAGCGCGATGTCGTCGACGCCGACATCGTTCTGCAAATCGACGAAGCGCTTGGCGCCGCGGCGCGGCGCGGCAACGGCCCATAGCGGTGCGATCGGTCCGTGCGCGATCGGATCGGCGCGAGGCGCGGAGTGATCGGCCCGCAGCGCGGAAGGATCGGCCCGGAGCGCCGGGGCATCGGCGTGCCACGTCGAAGAATCGCCGTGCCGCGTACCACCCGCGCGCTGCGCCGCGCGTCGGCCCGCAGCGTGACCGTCGGCCAGCACATCGGCCAGGTCCCAATGCCCGGCGGCCGCGCCTGCCGCGACGATCGGTTGCGGCGACCCCGCTGGCGAAGCGAGAGGAACGAAGGTCGCCAGCGCGTCGTCGTAGCGCAGCGTGCCGCGCGCCTGCGAGAACAGGTGCACGGCGGGATTCCAGCCGCCGGATACGCAGACGACGTCGCAGTCGATGCGCTGCGTCGGCCCACCGGCGACGGGCACGACGTCGACCGCCGAAACGCGCTGGTCGCCTCGCGCCGCAGCGATCACGTGCTGCGTCAAGACGCGCAGGCCCGCCCCGCGCGCGCGCTGCGGCAATGCACCCGTGAGGTCCGCGTCGGCACGCACATCGACGATGGCGGCGACGTCGACCCCGGCGCGATGCAGATCGAGCGCGCACGCATAGGCGCTGTCGTTGTTGGTGAACACCACCGCCCGCTTTCCCGGCATGACCGCGTAGCGGTTGACGTAGGTGCGCGCCGCGCCGGCGAGCAGCGTTCCGGGCAGATCGTTGCTGGCGTAGGCGATGCCGCGCTCGATCGCGCCGCTCGCCAGCACGACCGCCCTGGCGCGAACCTTCCAGAGGCGCTGGCGCGGTGTGCCGGCGGGTGTCGCGGCGGAATCCGCACCGGCGCTGCGCTCGACGAGCCCGACCAGGTTGCCGTCGTAGTATCCGAACGCGGTCGTACGGCGCAGCAGCGTGACCTGCGGATGCGACTCCAGCTCGCGCACGCGTCGCCGGCGATCCACGCGTCCGCAGGTGCGCCGTCGATCTTCGCCTGCTCGTCCTGGAGACTGCCGCCGGGTAACGCATGCTCGTCGCAGAGCAGCACGCGCGCGCCGGCGTGCATCGCAGCGCGCGCCGCTGCGAGCCCCGCGGGGCCGCCGCCGATGACCAGCACGTCGCAGTGCGCGTAGCGATGCTCGTAGCTGTCGGGATCGGGCGCGCTCGCGGCGCGGCCCATGCCGGCGACGCGTCGGATCCAGTGCTCGTAGCGCAACCACCCGCGTGGCGAAGCCGGCCACATGAAGGTCTTGTAGTAGAAGCCCGCGGGCAGCAACCGCGAGAAGACGTCGTTGACGATGCCCGCATCCATGCGCAGCGACGGCCACCGGTTCTGGCTCGCCGCGACCAGCCCGTCGTAGAGATCCAGCGTCGTGGCACGCACGTTGGGTTCGGTGGTGGCGCCCTCGCCCACCTGCACCAGCGCGTTCGGCTCCTCGACGCCGGCGGTCACGATGCCGCGCGGGCGGTGGTACTTGAAGCTGCGCGCGACGAGGTGCACGCCGTTGGCGAGCAGCGCCGATGCAAGCGTGTCACCCGCGAATCCCGTATACGGCACGCCGTCGAACGTGAAGCGCAGCGGACGTGCGCGATCGATGCTGCCGCCGGCGGCCAGGCGGAACGGCTGCGTCACAGCGCGCCTCCGGTCAGCGGCTCACCGGGCTTCGCGCTGCCGAGAATCTCGTGGGTGCGCGTGTCGCGACGCACCTTGAACCATCGCCTGCAGCCGGCGCTGTGATGCCACAGCTCGTCGTGCGGACCGCGCGGGTTGTCGCGCAGGTACACGTAGTCGAACCATTCCGACTCCGGCGCCTCCGGCGACGGACGCCGCTTGGTAGCGTCGCCGCCGTAAGTGAACTCGACCTGGTTGCGCGGCCCGCACCAGGGGCAGGGGATCAGCAGCATGGAACAAGCAACATGAGCTGTACCTGTGGATTCACACGTGCGATCGCGTCGCGACCATCCGTCGCGTTCGCAGCTTTCCTCGTGCAGCGATCAGTGCGCCCACGCATACGGACCCGCGCCTTTCTCGTCGAGCATGCGTCCGTCGGCGAAGCGCTCCAGCGTGAACGCCGCGTTGAGCGCATGCGGCTCGCCGCGCGCCATCGTGTACGCATGCAGCCAGCCCGACGCCGGCGTCGCCTTGAAGCCGCCGTAGCACCAGCCGCCGGTCATGGTCAGGCCCTTGACCGGAAGCCGCGCGATGATCGGGCTGCCATCCATGGTCATGTCCATGATGCCGCCCCATGTGCGCATCAGCTTCAATCGCCCGAAGCTGGGAAACAGCGCCAGGCACGCGCTCACCACGTGCTCGATCGCCGGCAGGTTGCCGCGCTGCGCGTAGGAATTGTAGAAATCGAGATCGCCGCCCATGACCAGCTCGCCCTTGTCCGACTGGCTGATGTAGAAGTGCACCGCACCCGACGTCACCACGGTGTCGAGCACCGGCTTGATCGGCTCCGACACCATCGCCTGCAGCACGTGCGACTCGATCGGAAGACGCAGGCCCGCCATCGCGGCGAGGTGGCCAGAATGCCCCGCGACGGCGAGCCCCAGCTTCGGCGTGGCGATGAAACCTTGCGTCGTGTCGATGCCGGCGACGGCTCCGCCCTCGATGCGGATCGCCGTCACTTCGCAGTTCTGGAGAATGTCGACGCCGAGCGCGTCGGCCGCGCGCGCGTAACCCCATGCCACCGCGTCGTGCCGCACCGTGCCGCCGCGTGGCTGCAACAAGCCGCCCGCGATCGGAAAGCGCGCATCGGCGGAGCAATCGAGATTCGGGATCCAAGCGGCGATCTCGTCGCGCGACATGAAGCGCGCGTCGATGCCGTTCAGACGCATCGCGTTGCCGCGGCGCATCGCGGCGTCCAGGTCCTGCGGCGAATGCACGAGATTGAGCACGCCGCGCGCGCTGTACATGACGTTGAAGTTGAGCTCGCGCGAGAGCGTCTCCCAGAGCTTGAGCGAGAACTCGTAGAAGTGCGCATTCGCGTCGAGGTGATAGTTGGAGCGCACGATCGTCGTGTTGCGACCGGTGTTGCCGCCGCCCAGCCAGCCCTTCTCCACCACCGCGACGTTGGTCAGGCCGTGCTCTTTGGCGAGGTAGTACGCGGTGGCGAGACCGTGTCCGCCACCGCCGACGACGACGGCGTCGTAGCGCTTTTTCGGCGGCGGGCTGCGCCACGCGAGAGGCCACTGCTCGTGGTACGAGACGGCGTTGCGGGCAAGCGAGAAAATCGAGTACTTCACGCGGATCGTGTGCGCACGCGGTGATTCGCCAGTCCGATGTCAAATGAGGCCAAATGAGCGCGGTGCGAATCGTCCGCCGAGGGAGCGGCCGGTCGACCACTGTTGCGGGCGTCAAGGATCGCTTATGCTACGGCACTTGGCAACGCACGCAAAATGGCGCGACGGAATACGGCGGTGGGGGCTTCCGCTGCGCTCGCGGCGGGTTGTCTCACAACGAACGGCGGCATCGCCGGGATGATCGGGGGATGAGAACATGCGCATCATGAAATCGTGGCAATGGCTGGTAATGGCGACGCTGGCGCTTGGCGGCAATGCTGCGTGGGCGCAGTCGGACACCCTCGCCAGCGTCAAGCAAAAGGGCAAGCTCGTGGTCGGCGTCAAGGCCGACTACAAGCCCTTCGGCTACACCGACCCGTCGGGCAAGATCGTCGGCCTCGAGGTCGATCTGGCCAACGACGTCGGCAAACGCCTGGGCGTGCCGGTCGAGCTGGTGCCGGTGATCGCGGCCAACCGCATGGAGTTCCTCAAGCAGGGGCGCATCGACCTGATGATCGCCACCATGGCGTACAAGCCGGACCGCGCCGAGGTCGTCGGCATTCCGGAGCCGTTCTACTACGCGGGCGCGGCGAGCGTGTTCGCGAAAAAGAATTCGGGACTCAAGGCCTGGGCCGACCTCAAGGGCAAGCCGATCTGCGGCATCCAGGGCGCGTACTACAACCGGAAAACCGGCGAAGAATTCGGCGCACAGCTCGTCGTGTTCAAGGGCGTGAGCGAGGCGATGGCCGCGCTCGAAGGCGGCAACTGCGTCGGCGTCGTGTTCGACACGACGTACTTCGCCGGCATCATGGGCGACGCGAAATGGGCCGACTACGCGATGGTGCTGCCGGCGATCGATCCCGAGCCCTGGGGCATGGGCGTGCGCAAGGACGATCCCAAGTTCGCGGCGTACATGAGCGACGTGACCAAGGATTGGCACAAGACCGGGTTCCTGCTCGGCCTCGAGAAAAAGTGGGGCATTCCACAATCGCCGTACCTGGTCGAGCAGCAGGCGAAGTTCAAGTAGCGGCGCGGCCACCCGGCGAGGGGCCCCACGCGACAGCGTGGGGATCGACGGGGAATTGCGAGTCGCCGCTCCGGCCGACCAACGATTGAAAATCTCATGGCAAAGGCTCGGAGGCCCGGCGGCGCGAGCCACCCGGCGAGGGGGCGGATCGCAGCATGGATGACCTCGCCGCCTGGTTTCAGTGGTTGCACAAGACGACCGGCATCCGGTTGACGGTCTTCTACGACGCGTATGACCGCACGCGCTTCGTCAAAGGTCTTTTCACCACCCTCGAGCTGTCGGCGTACTGCCTGGTGCTGAGCCTGGCGCTGGGCGCCGTCGCCGCGTGGCTGCAGGGATCGCGCGTTGCGGCGATACGGCGCGCGATCTCGGGCTTCGTGCAGCTCTTCCGCAACACGCCACCGCTGGTGCAGCTCTACTTCTTCTACTTCGCGATCGGCCCTGTGCTGCCGAAGGTGAACGGGATGCCGATGCTGGGCTCGTTCGGATGGGCGGTCGTGTCGCTGACGCTGCTGGAAACGGCGTTCGCCGCGGAGATATTCCGCGCCGGCATCGAGGCCGTGCCGAAGGCGATGATCGAAGCCGCGCAATCGCTGGGCTACTCGCGCTGGCAGGCGTACCAGCGGGTGGTGCTGCCGCTGGCGCTGCGCGTGACCATGCCGGCGATGACCAACAACATGGTCAACCTGGTGAAGACGACGACGCTCGCGTACGCGATCGCGGTCCCGGAGCTGGTGTACATGTCGGCGCAGATCTGGTCGGAGCAGGTGAACGTGCCGGAGATGATGGTCCTGCTGCTGATCACCTACGTCGCGATCGTCGGCATCATCAACCAGGTGATGCAGTGGCTCGAGGCACGCTTGCGCATACCGGGGTTCGGGCAATGACGCACCGGCGCGCCGATGCTGCCGATGGCGGTGCTCGCGCCGCGCAGCGTGCGGCGCGCCGCCGCTTGGCGCATCGCCGACCTGTTCTCCACGCGCGCGGGCGTCGCGCTCGCGGCGGCTCTGCTCGCGTCGGCGGCGCTGGCGCAGCTGCAGGCGCTGCCCGGCCAACCCAGCGTGCCCGAGCTGCTGGTCAAGTGGACGCCGCTGCTCGCGCAGGGCTTCCTGTTCAACGTGCTCATCAGCGTGGTGGCGATGGCGCTCGGCACCGTCGCCGGCGTCGTGCTGGGCCTCGCGCGCATCTCGCACCATGCACCGCTGCGCGGCGCGTCGTGGCTGGTGGTGCAGTTCTTCCGCAACGCGCCGTGGCTGGTGCTGCTGTTTTTCGTGATGTACCTGGTGCCGTTCGAATTCCACGTGCGCGGCGCGACGCTGCCCTTTCCCGACTGGATCAAGGCCTCGCTCGGGCTGGCGCTGCCGATCATGGCCAACATGGCCGAGATCGTGCGCGGCGCGGTGCAATCGATCCCAACGGGCCAATGGGAGGCGGCGCGCTCGCTCGCCTTCTCGCGCCGGCAGACGTTGTGGCTGATCGTCCTGCCGCAGTGCATCAAGCGCATGCTGCCGCCATGGATGAACTGGTACGCGATCCTGACCATGGCGACGACGCTGGCGTCGATCGTCGGCGTCGCCGAGATGATGACGCTCACCGGGCGCATCACCGCCGCCGAAGCCCGCACCGACCTGCTGATCCCGATCTACAGCTACGTGCTGCTGTGGTTCTTCGCCTACTGCTATCCGATCGCGCGCTGGACGCGGCGATTGGAAGCGCGCTACGCGGAGCGATGATGGAGCTCGACGCGTTCCTCCGCGCAGCACGGCATCGACGCGCCCGCGCCACGAGCATCCCGCGGTGATGACGGTCGAGGAATCGCTGCGGCTGGTGCCGAAGCTGCCCGGCGCCAAGACCAAGAACCTGTTCCTGCGCGACAAGAAAGGCGCCCGCCACTTCCTGGTGACGGTGCCGCACGACCGCGCGGTGGACCTCGACGCGCTCGGCGAGGCGATCGGAGCCAACAAGCTCGGCTTCGCGTCGTCCGAGCGCATGCTCAAGCACCTCGGCATCACGCCGGGGTCGGTGAGCCTGCTGGCGCTCGCCAACGATCGCGCCGGCGCGGTCGAGTTCGTCATCGACCGCGCGCTGTGGGAAGCCGAGGCGGTGCAGGCGCATCCGCTGATCAATACCGCGACCATGGTGCTGGCGCACGCCGATCTCGAGCGTTTTCTCGCCGCCACCGGACACACGCCGCGCGTGATCGACGTGCCGCCGGCCGGGACAGCGACATCGTGAACGCATCGCCCGACAAGGAGCCGATCGTGCGCGTGGTCGACATCCGCAAGTCGTTCGGCGCGGTGGAAGTGCTGCACGGCGTGTCGTTCGCGGTGCAGCCCAACCAGGCGGTGTGCATCATCGGGCCGTCGGGCTCGGGCAAGTCGACGCTGCTACGCTGCATCAACGGGCTGATCGCGGTCGACAGCGGCGAGATCTACGTCGGGCCGCACGCGGTGCATCGCCTGACCAGCGACGCGCAGATGGTGGCGCTGCGCAAGGACGTGTCGATGGTGTTCCAGCAGTACAACCTGTTCCCGCACAAGACCGCGCTGCAGAACCTGATGATGGCGCCGATCGAGGTGCTCAAGCAGCCCAGGGCCGAGGTCGAGGAGCGCGCGCATGCGCTGCTCAAGAAAGTGCGGCTGGCCGACAAAGCCAACAGCTATCCGGGCGAGCTCTCCGGAGGCCAGCAGCAGCGGGTGGCAATCGCCCGCGCGCTGGCGATGCGGCCGTCGGTGTTGCTGTTCGACGAAGTGACGGCGGCGCTGGATCCGGAGACGGTGAAGGAAGTGCTGCTGACCATCCGCCAACTGGTCGAGGAAGGCATGACCTCGATCCTGGTGACGCACGAGATGGCGTTCGCGCGCGAGATCGCCGACCATGTCTATTTCACCGACCACGGGCTGATCGTCGAAGACGGCCCGCCGGCGCAGCTGTTCGGCGACCCGCAGAAGGAGCGCACGCGCGCATTTCTGGAGCAGATCATTTGAAGACCCACGTTCGAGTCGCGGTGATCGGCGGCGGTGTCGTCGGCGCCAGCGTGCTCTACCACCTCGCCCGCGCCGGCTGGACCGACATCGTGCTGATCGAGCGCGACGAGCTCACCTCGGGCTCGACCTGGCACGCCGCCGGCGGCATGCACACGCTCAACGGCGATCCCAACGTCGCCAAGCTGCAGGAATACACGATCAAGCTCTACAAGGAGATCGAGGAAGCGTCGGGCCAGTCGTGCAGCATCCACATCACCGCCGGCGTCGACCTCGCGGGCACGCCGGAGCGCATGGATTTCCTGAAGGTGGCCTGCGCGCGGGCGCGCTATCTCGGCCTCGACATGGAGATGCTGACCATCGACGAAGCGGCGAAGCTGTTTCCGCTGCTCGACAAGAAGCACTTCGTCGGCGCGCTGTACAACCCGCTCGAAGGCCACGTCGATCCCGCCGGCGTGACGCAGGCGTACGCCAAGGCGGCGCGCGATCGCGGCGCCGAGGTCTATCGCTTCACGCGCGTCACCGCGCTCGAGCCGCGCGCCGACGGCACGTGGAACGTGATCACCGACAAGGGCTCGCTCATCGCCGAGCACGTGGTCAACGCCGGCGGCCTGTGGGCGCGCGAAGTCGGCCGCTTCGTCGGCCTGGAGCTGCCGATCCTGGCGATGGAGCACCAGTACGTGATCACCGGCGAGATTCCCGAGGTGGTCGCGTCGCCGAAGGAAGTGCTGCACGCGATCGACTTCGAGGGCGAGATCTACATGCGGCAGGAAGGCCGCGGCATGCTGATCGGCACCTACGAGAAGGCCGGCGTGCCCTGGTCCGAGCGCGAGACGCCGTGGGACTTCACGCACGAGCTGCTGCCCAACGACCTCGAGCGCATCGCGCCCAGCCTCGAAGTCGGCTTCCGGCATTTTCCGGCGCTGGAGCGCGCCGGCATCAAGAAGATCGTCAACGGGCCGTTCACCTTCGCGCCCGACGGCAATCCGCTGATCGGCCCGATCCGCGGCCTGCGCAATTTCTGGGTCGCCTGCGGCGTCATGGCGGGATTCAGCCAGGGCGGCGGCGTCGGCCTGGCGCTGTCCAACTGGATCATCCACGGCGATCCCGGCTTCGACGTGTGGGCGATGGACGTCGCGCGCTTCGGCGACTGGGCGACGATGGCGTACACCAACGCCAAGGTGCGCGAGAACTATTCGCGGCGCTTTCGCATCCGCTTCCCGAACGAGGAGCTGCCCGCGGCGCGGCCGCTTGCGCATGACGCCGGTCTACGATCGCCTGAAGGAGCGCGGCGCGGTGTTCGGCGTGAGCTACGGGCTCGAGCACGCGCTGTGGTTCGCGCCCGCGGGCGCCGAAGCCCGCGAGGACGTGACCTACCGGCGCTCGAACGCGCACGCGCCCGTGGGCCACGAGTGCCGCGCGGTGCGCAACGGCGTCGGACTGCTCGAGATCGCCACGTTCTCGCGCTACGAAGTCAGCGGCGCAGGCGCCGAGCGCGTGGCTCGATCGCATGCTCGCCAACAAGCTGCCGCGCGAAGGCCGCATGACGCTGTCGCCGATGCTGAACGACGAAGGCAAGCTGATCGGCGATTTCACCGTCGCCCGCGCCGGCGCCGACCGCTTTTTCGTGTTCGGCTCCGGCATCGCCGAGCAATATCACCTGCGCTGGTTCGAGGCGCACATGCCGGACGGCGTGACGATGCGATCGCTGCGCAACGAATGGCTGGGCTTTGCGATCGCCGGGCCGCGATCGCGCGAGCTGCTCTCGCGCGTCTGCCGCGACGACGTGAGCAACGCGGCGTGGCCGTTCCTCGCGTTCCGCGCCACCGAAGTCGGCGATGCTGCCGGCGCGCATCGGCCGCATCTCGTTCACCGGCGAGCTGGGCTACGAGATCTGGGTGCCGTCCGACGGCCAGCTCGTCGCTGTACGAGACGCTGACCGCCGCGGGCGAGGATCTCGGGCTCACGCTGTTCGGCGCGCGCGCGCTGCATTCGCTGCGGCTGGAAAAGAGCTTCGGCACCTGGGCGCGCGAATACCGGCCGATCTACACACCCGCCGAGGCCGGGCTCGACCGCTTCGTCGCGGTCGACAAGGGCGACTTCATCGGTCGCGCCGCGGTGCTGCGCGACCGGCAGCAGCCACCGAAGCGCCGCCTGGTGACGCTGGTGGTCGACGCCGCCGACGCCGATGCGATCGGCGACGAGCCGGTGTGGCACGATGACAAGGTCGTCGGCTGGATCACGTCGGGCGGGTACGGGCACTGCGTCGAGCAAGTCGATCGCGCTTGGCTACGTGCCCAGCGCGCTCGCGAACGCGTCGGAGAACTTCGAGGTGGAGATCCTCGGCGAGCGCCGCCGTGCAAGACTGGCCGAACAGGCGCTCCATGACCCGCGCGGCGAGCGGATGCGAGCTGGTTGAAAGGAGAACGCGACACGAGCCAACGTCGCTTATCTCAAACTCCCGCGCACGCCGCGGCTCTGTTAGATTCTGCGGCGCCATGTCCCTGCGCCGTCGACCTGCACCGGCTTTCCATCGACGACGTCGAGCTCATCCTCACCGTCACGAGCAAGCTCGCCGCACCCTTCGACCTCATGACCATGCTGGCGGAAGTCGTCGAAGCCGCCAAGCACGTCCTCCGCGCCGAGCGCGGGTCGCGTGTGGCTCTACGACGCCGCCACCGACGAGATGGTGCTGCGGATCGCGACCGGCATCGCACCGGTGCGCGTTCCGGCGAGGCGCCGGTTTCATCGGTGCGTGCGCGCGTGAACGCCGGATCCTCAACGTGCCGGATTGCTACGCCGACGATCGCTTCAATCCCGAGGTCGACCGCGCGTCCGGCTATCGCACCCGCTGCATGCTCACGCTGCCGCTGGTCGATCACAAGGACGTCCTCGTGGGCGCCATGCAGGTCTTGAACAAGATCGACGGCGTCTTCGACGCCAACGACGAATCGCTTGCGACGGTGCTGGCAGCGCAATGCGCCGTCGCGATCCAGCGGACGCGCATGACGGAAGCGATGATCGAAGGCGAAAAGCTGCGCCACGAGCTCGAAACGGCGCGACTCGTGCAGATGAGCACGCTGCCGGCCGACGATGCCGGTGGTCGCAGGCTACGACTTCCACGGCATGTCGAGGCCGGCCGATCAGACCGGCGGCGATACCTTCGACCTCGCCGTCATCGGCCAGGACGTGCTGATCGTGCTCGGCGACGCGACCGGTCACGGCATCGCGCCGGCCCTGTCGGTGACTCAGATGCAGGCCATGCTGCGCATGGCGTTCCGGCTCGGGCGCGGATCTCGAGACCGCGTTTCTCGCGATCAACAACCAGCTCGCCGAGACCATGGCCGACGACCGCTTCATCACGGCGTTCATCGGGCTTGCTCGATACCGCGCGCCACCGCGTTCGCTTTCACAGCGGCGGCCAGGCGCCGATCCTTCATTTCGGGCGCGAGGCCGGCGCGTGCACGCGATCCAACCCGACGAGCTTCCCGCTTGCCGCGATGCCGCTCAAATCGCTGCGGCCGGCGCGCCGTCCTCGACCTCGCGCCGGGCGACGTGCTGGCGCTCCTTTCCGACGGCATCTTCGAATACCGCAATGCCGCGGGCGAGCAGTTCGGCGAGCAGCGGGTCGAGCAGGCTCATCGCCGAGCATCGCGGCTTGCCGATGGCTGCGCTCGCGTCCCACCTGCTGACCGACGTTGGCGAATTCGCGGACGGTGCGCCGCAGGAGGACGACATCACGATCGTGCTGGTGAAGCGCGAGGCGGCGGCGCATGACATCGTTCGCGCGCACCTTCGACTCGCTGCCGGCGCTGGTCGCCTTCACCAGCGCGATTTTTCGCCCGGCACGGCGTGAGCCGGGTCCTTTTGCAACACCCTCGACCTCGCGCTCGAGGAGTTGTTCACCAACATGGTGAAGTACAGTCCGGGTGGCGCGGCCGCGCGTCGACGTCGACATCGCCACCCTTGCCGGTGGTGTCGAGGTGGTGCTGACGGATTATGATGTCGACTTCTTCGACGTCACTCGCGCGCCCGACGCCAACGTCGACCTGCCGATCGAGCAGAGACGGCCGGGCGGGCTCGGGTTACACCTCATTCGACGCATGCTCGATTCCGTCGAATACCAATACTCCGAAGCCGAACGAAGCAGCCGGATCCGGTTCCGCATGAACGCCGCCGAAAGTCCCGATTCCGGCGGCGCCACGCCGCAGGAGGGCTCCGGATGCTCACCATTGACGCGAAGGGTGCCCGGTGTCGTCGCCCTCACCGGCCGGCTGGATGCCGCGGAATCCCCGCGCGCCCAGGCCGGCGCCTCGACGCCGTCGACGGCATCGTCAACCTCGATTGCACCGGCCTCGAGTACATCTCGAGCGCGGGCCTGGGCGTCCTCCTCAAGACCCAGAAGCGCCTGCTCGCCGCCGACGGCAAGCTGCGCCTGACGGGCGTCAACCGCCACCTGCGGGACATCTTCATGTACTCGGGCTTCGACCAGATCATCGAGATCGAGCCCATTCGCTGATCGTCCGTCCAACTTTTCCGGCGCGCCGCGTGTACTTGTGAGTGACGAGACCGACGACGCACTGCTTGCGCGCTACCGGCCAGGGCGACCAGCAGGCCTTCGCCGATCTGGTGATCCGGTACCAGCGGCCCTTTACAACGCCGCACTGTGGATCGTCCGCAAGCGCCGAAGACGCCAGGGACGTCACGCAAGAGGTGTTTCTGAAGGTGGCGGTGCGGCTGGAGGAGTACGACCCCCGGTACAAGTTCTTCAGCTGGATCTACCGCATTGCAGTCAACGAGTCGCTCAACCTCCTGCGCCGAAACGGACGCGAGGAGGAGCTGGACGAAGAGGACGAGCTTCCGGCAGGCGAAAGCGCCAACCCGGAGTGGCAGTTGGGCGAGGCGCAGAAGTCGGGGCGCATCCGGCACGCCCTGATGAGCCTGTCGGCGAACGACCGGATGGTATTGATGATGAGGCACTTTTCCGAACTGAGCTACGAGGAGATCGCGGGCATCCTGGAACTGGACGAGAAGACGGTGAAATCGCGGCTGTACGAGGCAAGGCAGCGATTGCGCGAGTTGCTGCAGGACCTGCGTGAACCAACTGAGCGATGAAGCCATCCGAACTCACCGAACTGATGCACGCCGTCCTGGACGGCGAGGCGACCGCGGCCGAGACGCGCGAGCTCGAGCGGCACCTGGCCGCCGATCCCGAGGCGCGCGCCGAATTCGACTCGCTGCGCGCCCTGTTCGACGAGCTCAAGGGCGTGCCGCAGGCATTTCCGCCCGAAGGCCTGGTCGCGTCCGTCATGGCCGACCTTCCGTCGTCCCAACTTTCCCGCGCCGTCGCGTGTAATTAGCGAAACGGCGCAGGCATTCCACGCATTCGCAGATCGATTTCAGACACGGCCCGTCGGGCGTCCCGATCGGTGCTTTTCTCAGGGAGCGAAAGCATGAGCGAGCAGAAGAGCGGTTCCGCGAAGCGCAAGGTGATTTGGGTCGGCGGCGGTGTTGCCGCGCTGGCCGTGATCCTGGTGGCGTCGTCGGGCATCGACTTCCCGCCGGGCGGCACGACCACTACGTCGGGCGCGATCGTGCCTGCGCAGCGTTTCCGCGCCGAGCAGCCGGCGACGACGGGCGTGAGCGCCCCGGGCCAGAGCCGATCGCGCAACGGTGACGCGCGCAGCAGTGACGCGCCGCGCGAGTGACAGCCTCAAGACCGACGGCCGCGCGGACAGCTTGAGCAACGATCGCGTCAACGCGAGGCAGGATGGCCGGGCCGACGGTCTGAGTGACGGCCGCGTCAGCGCGAGGCAAGACGGCCGCGGCCGACGGTTTAAGCAACGACCGCATCAGCAACGACGCGCATGCAACGGCCGACGGCCGCAGTGACCGACGCGCATGACGGCCGACGGTCGCAGCGCCGACGCGATGACCGCGTCGACGGCCGCGATGCGCACGACGCGCACGACGGCCGGATGGCCGCAGCGCCGACGCGCATGAAGGTCGACGGTCGCGTCGACGCGAGGCAGGATGGCCGGGCCGACGGCTTGAGCGATGGTCGCGTCAGCGCCGAGGCAGGATGGCCGGCCGACGGTCTGCAGCGACGGCCGCGTGACGGTCGACGGCCGTGCCATCGACGCCCGACCGTTGATGGCCGTGCCGCATGACGGCCGTCAGCGCACCATGACGGCCGCATCAGCCAATAGCAGGTAAGCCCTCCAAGCCGGGTGTCCAAGCGCCCGGCTCCAGCAGGAAAAACAACCGCCGGTGCGTCCCCGGCGGTTTGTTTTTGCGCGCCACTCCCGTAAGCTACGCCGGCCCGCCAATCCTCCGTAGACCGCATGCGCGACCGCACCCTGTGCCTGTTGCTGGCGCTGATTTGCAAGCTGCCGTTCGCCGACGAAAGTCCCGTCAACATCACCGCCGTCGAAACCCCGGATCTGCGGCTTTACTACTACAACTACCTCGCCGACATCGCACCGCTCGCGATTCGCACGTTCACCAACGCGCGCGAGTGGCAGCGCCGGATGTTCGGCTGGATGCCGTCCGAGCGCACCACGGTCATCCTCCAGGACTTCGCCGACTACGGCAACGCGCACGCCTTCGCCGCCCCTCGCGGCACGCTGATCCTCGACGTCGCACCGCTATCGCGCGCGTTCGAGACCAGCCCGGCGGGCGAGCGCATGTACACGACGATGAACCACGAGCTGGTCCACGTCCTGCAGAGCGACATCGCGTCGGCCGAGGATCAGTGCTGGCGCCGGTTCTTTTTCGGCAAGGTTCCCGCGCAATCGCGCAACCCCGAGACCCTGCTCTACAGCTACCTCACCACGCCGCGATTCACCGCCCCGCGCTGGTACTGCGGAAGGCGGCGCCGTATTCCTCGAGACGTTCATGGCGGGCGGCCTCGGCCGCGCACAGGGCGGCTACGACGAGATGGTGTTTCGCGCGATGGTGCGCGACGACGCGCACTTCTACAACCCGCTGGGGCTCGTGTCGCGCGGCACGATGATCGACTTCCAGACCGGCGCCAACGCCTACCTCTACGGAACGCGTTTCTTCACGTGGCTCGCCTACACGTACGGGCCCGACAAGCTGATCGCATGGATGCGACGCGACGAAGGACAGCGCGCGCTACTACGCGGACCAGTTTCAAGTGGTATTCGGCTTGCCGCTGGAGAAGGCGTGGGAGGATTGGGTCGCGTTCGAGCACGAGTTCCAGCGACGCAACCTCGCGGAGGTCCGCAAATTCCCGATCACGCCAAAGCGCAAGCTTGTCGCCAGTGCGCTCGGATCGGTTTCCCGCATGCACTACGACGAGGCGACCGGCATCCTCTACGGCGCCTTTCGGTATCCCGGCGTCGTCGAGCACGTCGGTGCGCTCAACACGCGGGACGGCAGCGTGCGGCGCCTGGCCGACATCAAGGGCGCGCTGCACTACATGGTCGCGTCGTTCGCCTTCGATCCGCATGAGCGGCACCGCGTTCTACACCAACGACAACAACGCGCTGCGCGACCTCATGGCCGTCGACGTGCGACACGGGCAAGGAGCGGATGCTGCTCGAGAACGCGAGCATCGGCGAGCTCGCCTTCAACCCGACCGACCGTTCGCTGATCGGCGTGCGCCATCAGTACGGACGCGCCACGCTGGTGCGAATCCCGTATCCGTACACGGACTGGAAAGAGATCCATACGTTTCCATGGGAGTACGTCCTCTCGGACCTCGACGTCTCCCCCGACGGAGCGCTGTTGTCGGCGACCATGACCGACGACCGGGGCAACCAGTACGTGCGCGTGTGGAAGCTCGATCGCATGCTCGCCGGCGACACCGTGCCGCTGTCGGAGTTCGCCTTCGGACAAGCCGTTCCCGAAAGCTTCGTGTTCTCGCCCGACGGGCGCTATCTCTACGGCAGCAGCTACTACACCGGCGTATCGAACATCTATCGCTATGAAGTCGCCACCGGCAAGGTCGAGGCGGTGTCGAATGCCGAAACCGGATTCTTCCGTCCGCTGCCGCTCGCGGACGGTCGACTCGTGGTGCTCGAATACACGGGCGAAGGCTTCGTTCCCGCCATCATCGATCCCAAGCCGATCCAGGATTTGAGCGCGATCACGTTTCTCGGCGCGGAGGTTGCGGAGAAGTATCCCGAGGTCAAGACCTGGCAGGTCCCCGGACCCGGCACGGTCGACGACCAGGCGCTGGTCACGAAGAAAGAACCTTACGTGCCATGGCGCAGCCTCGAAGCTTGCCAACGCGTATCCGGTGCTCCAGGGCTACAAGAACACGGCCGGCATCGGCTACCAGGTCAACATCGAGGATCCGCTGCAGCTTCGCGTACCTCGGCATCACCGCTGCGTACACGCCGAGCACGAGCCTGCCCTCGAACCAGCGCGGTCACGTCGACATCAACGGCCGCTACGAATTCTGGCGCGCGGCGCTCTCGTGGAACCGGTCCGATTTCTATGACCTGTTCGGGCCCGTGAAGCGCAGCCGCAAGGGATACGCCGCCAAGGTGGGGTATGACTGGCTCGTCATCTACGACGCGCCGCGACGCTTCGACGTCACCTTCGACCTCGCCTACTACGACCAGATCGACACGCTGCCGACCGCGCAGAACATCAGCACGCAACTTCACGCGGCTCGTGACCGGCGAAGTCGCCGCGCGCTACACCGACGTCCGGCGCTCCCTCGGCGCGGTCGACGACGAGAAGGGATGGTCGTGGGCGCTGGTCTACACCGGCAACCGTGTCAACGGTGAGATCACGCCCCAGGTGCGCGGCGAGCTCAACTACGGCTTCCCGCTGCCGCTTCCGCACTCGTCGCTGTGGCTGCGTGGCGCGGCAGGCTGGGCCAACGGCGACCGCAACAGCACCGTCGCGAATTTCTACTTCGGCGGCTTCGGCAACAACTACGTCGACGACAAGTCGATCAAGCGCTATCGCAAGTACGATTCGCTGCCCGGCTTCGGCATCGACGAAGTGAGCGCGCTGAATTTCGTGCGCGGGATGGCCGAGTGGAACCTGCCGGCGTACGTTTTCGAGTCGGTCGGCACGCCGGGCTTTCACCTCCGCTGGCTGCGGCCGTCGCTGTTCGCTGCCGGGCTCTGGGCGGATCCCGGCAACTCGTCGACAGCGCAAGCAATACGAGAGCCTGGGCGGCCAGGTCGACCTGTACTTCAGCGTGCTGCACCGCTACGACATGACGCTGTCGGTCGGCTACGCGGTCGGGCTCCAAGGTTCGCAGCGCAAGGGCAGCGAGTGGATGATCTCGCTCAAGATCATGTAGCGCGGCTGGCTCGATGACACTCGACCGCGTCACTCCCTCCGTGATCGGGCTGTTGCCCGTCGTTACTTTTCTCGCCGTCCTCCTCTACTTCGACAGTTACAAGCTCGTGCGGCTGCGCATGGTGCTCGGCATCGTGGCATGCGGCGCCGTGATTGCCGCCGTCAGCTACGCGATCAACGCGGATCGTGATGGCGATGCTTGGCGTCGACGTCATGACGTTCGCGCGCTATGTCGCTCCGGTGATCGAGGAGCTTCTGAAAGCCGCGGTGGTCGTCGTATTGATCCGCACGCACCGCATCGGCTTCCCGGTCGACGCCGCGATCTGCGGCTTCGCGGTCGGCACCGGGTTCGCGGTCGTCGAGAACATGTATTTTCTGCACGCGATTCCGGACGCCGGCATCGGGACCTGGATCGTGCGCGGCTTCGGCACGGCATTCATGCACGGCGGCGTCACCGCGATCTTCGCCATCACGGCGCTGGTCCTGCGCGAGCGTGCGCGCCGTCCGAGCATGGTCGACATGCTGCCCGGCTTCGCGCTCGCGGTCGTGCTGCACATGGGCTACAACCACCTGTCGGACTGGCCGCACGTCTCGGCCGTCGTGAGCGTCCTGCTCCTCGCGCCGCTGCTCTATGCCGTGTTCCGGTACGGCGAGACGGCGCTGGGCCACTGGATCGGGCAAGGGTTCGACGCCGATGCGGAGATGCTGGAACTCATCGACTCCGGCCGCCTCTCCGATTCACCGGTGGGCCGATACCTTACGAAGCTCAAGGGCCGCTTCCGCGGACCGGTCGTCGCCGATTTGCTGTGCTACCTGCGCGTATATACCGAGCTCGCGCTGCGCGCCAAAGGCATGCTGCTCATGCGCGAGAGCGGTTTCGACGTGCCGATGGACGAGGCGACGCAAGCCAAGTTCGAGGAATTGCACTACCTCGAGACGAGCATCGGCAAGACCGGGCTGCGCGCGCTGAAGCCGATGCGGCATATCAGCGACAAGGAGCTGTGGCAGTTGAACATGTTGCGGGAGTGATGGCTGGCCCTGCGTTACGGGTGTATCAGGAGGCGAGACGTTGAGCGCAAGGCAGGAGCCCCGACTGCCGTTTTGACCGGGTCGGATTGGGTCCATTTTCGGCGGATGGTAAAATTCGGCTTCCTTAGACGTTTCTCACTCAACCCGAAATCCTTCATGCGCTGGTTCGATGTGCGGGAACCCGATTCGGCGTGCAGCGTGTCCGCGCGCATCGAAAAGTCTTGAATACGCCCGGCAGAACCCTCTCCGTCGTCGTCCCGGTTTTCGGCAACGAGGCGTCGCTCGGGCCGCTTTTCGAGCAGATCCGGGTGGTGGAGAGCCGGCTCGCGGAAATGGGCCTCGCGCTCGAACTGATCTTCGTGGACGACGGTTCGCCGGACAACTCTTACGCGGAGATCCTCCGCATCCGGGATCAAAGGCCCGAGACGAAAGTCGTGAAGTTGACCCGGAACTACGGCGAGTACCTCGCCTCGAAGGCCGGCCTGCGCCTGGTGACGGGAGAATGCTTCGCGATCCTCGCCGCCGACCTCCAGGATCCTCCCGATCTGCTCGTTGAATGCGCGGCCCGGTGGCAGGCGGGCGCCAAGTTCGTCATCTGCGAGAGGATCAGCCGCGAAGACTCCGCGGCGTCGAAGGCGATGTCAGCCCTTTACTACACGATCCTTCGGGCGATCGTGGTGCCCGACTATCCCACGGGAGGATACGATCTCGCGCTGATGGACCGCGCCCTGCAGCCTTACCTGGTGAATTCATCGAAGCTCGCACCCATTCCGTTGCTCGCCTTTTCGCTCGGTTTCAAGCCCGAGGTCATCAAGTACCATCGGGAGCGCCGGATCCACGGCCGCTCGCGCTGGACATTGCGCAAGAGGCTAAACAAGTTCTTCGATGTAATGCTCGGGTTCTCCGCAACGCCGATCCGGCTCGTATCAGGCTTCGGCGTGATCGTTGCCGCCACGAGCTTCCTGTTCGGCATTTACACGATTGTGGACACGCTGATTGACGGTGTCGACGCACCCGGCTGGGCCTCGATTGTCTCGCTCATTTCGTTCCTTTTGGGAGTCGTCATCGTCATGCTCGGAATAATCGCGGAGTACCTGTGGAGGATCTTCAACGAGATCAACCAGCGCCCTGACGTGGTCATCGATGAAATGCTGGATGGCCGCTCACATCCGAGCGAGCGTGGCGAACCGACGAGCGCATCGTAGGACGCCGCCTTGAAGGTCGCGACGCTTCGTTGCGCCTCGATCAGCGATGCGTCGGCGAGCGTAACCGGATGAGGCTGTTCGAGAGCGAATTCGTACGGTTTCTCATCGCTGGGACTGCCAATACCCTCCTGACCTACCTGCTGTATCTTCTGCTGCTACTGGTCGCAAACTACGAAACGGCGTACTCCGTTTCCTATCTCGCGGGCATCGTCCTCGCCTATTGGCTCGCCACCCGATATGTCTTCCGGACAGCGTGGTCGTGGAGGCAATTCGGTCGCTTTCCCTCCGTTTATCTGGTTCAATATCTCAGTGGACTGGCGCTGATGGTTCTGTTCGTGGAATATTTCGCCATCGACGAGCGGATCGCCCCCTGGATCATCGCCGCGGTTCAGGTGCCGATGACCTTTCTCCTCTCGAAGGCGAATCGTGACTCCGAAAGAAACGGCCGAAGTTCCCACGAACCAGAAGAGAGATCCGGGTTGAACGAGAGCGAATACCGCAAACTTGCGCTCGTTGAAAACTCGATGTGGTGGTTTCGTGGCCTGCGAATGAACCTCGATACGCTCATCGGCCGTTTCGTCGGGAAAGCGACCGGGCGATTGCTCGACGCCGGCTGCGGAACGGGCGGCACTCTTCGGCACCTGAGCACGTCGCTCGACTCGGGCAGCCTGTATGGAATCGACATTTTCCCGCAGGCCGCTGCCCTTGCCAGAGAGCAGACCAACGCGCACATCGCGGTGAGCTCCGTGAATGCACTGCCCTTCCCCGACGGTTTCTTCCACTGCATAGTTTCGGCCGACGTGATTTGTCATCGGGACGTCACCCTTTCGCGAGCGATCTCCGAGTTCTATCGCTGCATCGAGCCAGGGGGCTATCTCATCTTGCAGGCACCCGCATACATGTGGCTTTGGGGCTACCACGATGTGCAGTGCCACACCGCCCAGCGGTTTACGTCTTCGCGCCTGAAAGACCTGCTCTGCAAGCACGGGTTCGTTCCCTGCTTCGCCACTTACTGGAACATGGTGCTGTTCCCGCTGCTTGCTATCCGGCGCAAGCTCCTGCCCAAGCAAAAGACCGAAAGCGATGTCAGAGAGTATCCAGCGCTCCTGGACCGATTGTTCGGCGGGCTCGTGTCCTTCGAGGCGATGCTGATACGAAACGGTGTGCAGCTTCCATTCGGCAGCTCGGTGATGGTCGTGGCAAGAAAGTGAGCGCAGCGACAGCTCCCGGTTCTCCGGACTCTACGACTGTGAGCAACTTCACGGCCTCAGTGCGCCAGGAAGGTCTAGCGGTCGCCGCATTGGTCGCGACCGTCGCCCTGGGGCTCTGGTTCTTCGTATTGCCCAGGGGATTCTCGCTTCACCTTCCCATCGCGTATGGCGAGGGCGATTCCCTGTTCGACGCCCATTACGTAAAGCTCATCCTGACCACCGCCTGGTTTCCGTGGTCGACCGAGTTACTTGGAGCGCCGTTCGGGGCGTCCGAGCTCGACATGCCGGACGCCCAACCGCTCCATTACCTGATGATCAAGGCCATCGGCCTCTTTTCCGCCGACTGGGTCATGGTCACCAATGTCTTCATCGTCTCGGGATTCTTCTTTGCGGCAATAGCAGGCTACTGGCTGTTGCGCACTTTTCAGCTCGAGCCGGTCTGGGCCGCGCTGGGTGGTCTCGTCTTCGCATTTCTTCCCTATCACTTCATTCGCCTGGTCCCGCTGAGCCATCTCTATCTGGCCGCCTACTGGACCATTCCTTTCGCCGTGTGGCTGGCGCTGAAGGCATGGCCGGACCCGGCGCACGAAGCCGCAACCTTTCGCTCGATGGGGATCGCCCTCCCCGCTGCGTTGATCGCGGTCGGGACGGGTGGAATCTACTACGCGTTCTTTGCGTGCTTCCTGATTGCCAGCGCAGGGCTTGCGTCAATGCTCTCGCGACGTGCGCCGAGCGCGTTGCTGCCGGCGGGCGCGATGATCCTGGCCATTTGCCTGATCGTCGCGGTGCAGCTGTGGCCCAGCATTCAGCATTGGCGGACCAGCGGTGCCAATCCGGAGGCCGCCACGCGCCGTCCCGCCGAAAGCGAGGTCTACGGATTGAAATTGACGCAAATGCTGTTGCCGCACCGGCAGCATCCTCTCGAGAAGGCGCGGGCCTTGTCGGTTCGCTACAACGCGCCATCCAACGAGAACGAATCGTCGGCACTGGGCGTCGTTGCAGGCTTCGGCCTGATTATCCTGCTTGCAATCGCCTTTGTGCGCGTGGCCGGGGGAGGCGGACCGATGCGTCTTCCCGACAAGCTCGCATTTCTTGCCGTAGCCGCGTTGATGCTGGGAACCGTCGGTGGCGGGGGCGCAATGTTCGCGTGGATCGTCACGCCGGTGATCCGGGCCTACAACCGGATCAGCATCTTCATCGCGCTGCTTTCGGTCGCGGCGGCCATGATCGCCATCGACGCACTCCTTCGCCGCATCGGATCTCACTGGAAAGAACGCAGGTTAGTCGCACTCCTAACTGCCGCGGTGGTGGGTCTCTTCGCCCTGTGGGACCAGACAATCGCATTCGACCAGGCTCACATTGCGGCAGCGTTCCTTCAGGACCGTGAAGTGATCCAGCGCGCGGAGGCGCAGCTTCCGGTGGACACAATGGTGTACCAGCTTCCCTACCACCCCTATCCCGAAGCAGGTCCTGTGGGCGCGATGACCGACTACGACTTGCTACGTGGGTTCCTTCACTCAACGCGCCTGCGCTGGAGCTATGGGGGAATGAAAGGGCGCCCTGGCGATTTGTGGTTCCGCGAACTAGCGGCCTTGCCGATCGAAAGGCAAATCGTGGTGGCTGCCGAAAACGGATTCGGCGCGGTGTACATCGACCGCCGTGGTTTCAGCGACGGGGGCGCCGCGGCCGAGTCGGTCCTTCGCGAGCGCCTGGGCTCCCCGGTTGCCGTCGATCGAAACGGCCAAATCGCGATCTACAGGATGGAGCCCACGGGGCCGAAGCCCGGCCGGTGATTCGAGCGCATCGCCGAAAACGCCTTGCGGCACGCGAGAAGGATGGCCGCGCAGACCAGCACCTGCGCGAAGTTGAACCAGTATCCACCCCACCCCATCCAGGGTCCGATGTTCATGAAGTACCACTGCGCTGGAAATTGCAGGAGCGCATCAAACGCCCCCGCGCGGCTCATCGGCAGCCAGAAGCGCGAACCGATCAGCGTCACGAGCAGCAGGGCTGCGAGGACACTGGCCGGCGGGGCGCGACCCCGCGCGAGAAGATTGCAGAACGCGTAAACCGCCACTGGCATGAAGCATGTGTTCCAGCGGCTCTCGGTGAAAATAAAGAACACCGAGCAGGCGGCCACGAGGAAGTAGATCGCCGGCTGGCGCCGTGAGGCTTCGAGGACAGGCTTCAGCCACATCACGAAGAGGAGGACCCAGGCGCCCCAGTAGGCGACATGGGCCACGACGAAACTTCCCGGCCGCACGAGGGATTGTGTACTGATGAACTGCAGCATCATCGCTGGACTGTTCAACGCCGTGTCGTTGCCCGAGGCGCGCACCAGGTATTCGCGCACCAGGCTGTACATCAGTATGCTCAGGAGGAGAATGGCAGCGCCGCGCATGTCGAAATTCGATTTCCTCGCGAGCGGGACGAACGACACGCAGCGGGCGACCCAGATGACGTAGACCAGGGCGCAGACCATCGAGGCCGGCAGCAGCGGCCGCGCGATCTGTTCCGCTCCATAGGGAAACGGGATCGGGTCGAAGTAGATGTAATGGATGGCCAGCGCGATGAATGCGCAAACAACAGCCGCGCGCGCGAGGCGGTCCACGACCCGGGCCGCATCGGGAACCGGCGCGGCCTCGAGTTCCGCCTCGGTCCGTCGCACCGGCATGACCAGCATCGCGCCGTTGACGACGAACAGGATGGGCCAGGTGAACGCGCCCGCCACCGTGCACGCGGCGAGCATCGCCGTGCGCCCGCGAAGGTACGACTCGAGCGACAGCATCGCGAGGAAGAACCCGAAGTAATCGGTCATCACGGCATCGAAGTACGGCGCGCGCAGCATCGCGTAATTGCAGAACAGAAAGAGGAAACCCAGCCACGACACCCAGCCCGGAAATCCGGAAAGCCGGGCGATTCGGCGCCAAAGCGCGGCGGAACCGAGGACAAGGATCAGATTCGCGATGGCAAAGCCGTTGGCAAGATCGGCGGGCCCCGGAGAAGGGTTGCCGAGCAGGTGGCTCGCGCCGCCCACCACCACGACCGGGCAGGAATCTCACCAGGCGGTAGGTCGCGATCTTCCCGGAAGTCACGGCCTCTTTCAGGTCTTGCGCCATCGGCCCGAAGTCCTGTCCATCCCATCCCAGCCCGCCCGCATTCTCCACGCGCGGGCCGATCAGCGAAAAGTAGAGCGACCCGATCACGAACGCGGCGATCGACGCGAGAACGATCCATCGCGGCAAGGCGCGATCGGTGGCGGCCGAAGTCATTGAGTGATAGTAAATCCGACGCCTCGACCGTCCGAGCCTACGACACGACGCCCACAAAGACAGGGTGACGAATCGTCTTCGTCAAACACGTCGAGCTTGGGTGAGGCCGAGCTTGTTGTGAAGTGCGGTGAAGTGCGCTGGACGTGCCCTGTGCACAGTGACGCATCGGGCAACAAATGTCGGCCCAACGGGGGTTGGCAGCCCGACAAGCGGGCACAACGTGGCGCTACTTGGTCGAACTTACCGCCGTCCAGCCGTTCAACGCGCCAAGCTCCACGTCGTACTGCCAGCCCGTCTGCGCGCCGATCGCCGTACCCGCGGCCGAAGCAGCAGCACTCTGTTCAACCTTAGGCGTCGTCACGCCTGGCGCGGCATTCGGGCCGAAGTCCAGGTATTTAGCCAGCTCCGGCGTGGTGGCCAACACGTCCGCCGCAAGCTCGCGCACGCGGGGCGCCGCGGCAGTGGTGGGTGCGGTGACCGGTGCCGCGAACGATCCATCGATTGTCTTCTGGAGCTTCATCGTCTAGTCCGTTGAATCACAGCCTCTACTATAGGTTCGGAAGGGTGAAATTTCAAGGCACGGACGACTTCTGCAAGAAGGCCTGGAAGGCTTTGGTGAACCCGGCGGCGAGGAAAGTAATCGGCTCCGGATCTTCGCCCGCACCGGATCGCTGGGCATCCGTCGATACTCGCAGCAATCCGCTATCGAGGGCATCCGTGGCGACGCTAAAGACGCCGATCGTTTCCTGGGCGCGCTCGATCGCACCAATCTCCGTGGACGGCCTGGGCAACAACATGGGAAAAGCTGCCAGCACTGAATACTCCCGCTGGGGCCCATCGTTTTCCGTGCGATACAGGTAGATGCCGTCGGACAAGCCACCCTGAAGCTGGGGACAGCGATAGAGCTGGAAGCTGGGATTGCGAAACGCGCGGTAAGCGACGCCCTCGCCCATGGGTATCGCGAACGGCGGCAACTCTCGACTGGGTTTTCCGCCTACCTCGGCGACGCGTCGCAGCTCATCCTTGTCGTCGTCGTAGATGAAGATCGCCAGCCGCATGTCCTCGTCGGGGCGCGTCTTGGAACCATAGCGGACCTTCAGGTACTTGAGCAGTCCTTCGAGCCTTTGCTCGAGCTCCACCATCACCGGGGACGGCGACTTGGGCAGCGTCGCCCACGCGCGCAAGATGGTCCGCCGCAGCTCGGCGGCATCGCCGACCCTGCCCCCGTCCCACTGGTCGGGCCTGACTCGCAGGATCCACTCGACGCGATACTGGAAACCCACCAAGGGGTACTCCACGTCGAGCACCCACGTCCCAGGCTTCGCTTCGAAAAGGTTCTCCTGCTCATGCTCGGTCATGGCCGCATCGACTTCGTATTCCTCGTCGCCCGTCTGACTGAGATCGCCGTAATCGTCCAGCGACAGGTCGGGATATCCTTTGCGGCGACGCACCGAGACCCTCGGCCGCAGATCGGTCACGCCGTCCGGAATCGTTACTGTAAGCAGCAGGCGACGCGTCGGGAAGCGCGGCAGGATCGAAACCCAGTCGTCGTCTCGATCGAGCCGACTCGCTTCCCACCCGCTCACGAGAAAGGTGTTGATGGAACGATGATTGATGCCGTAGTCGATGGGTCGCGTGCCGCTGGTGATCGCCCTGTTCAACTCGATGATGCATTGCAGCCGCTTGGTCGGTGTGTGACCCATGTCCTTTAGACGGAAACCCTGCCGCACCGATTCGTCGTCGAGCACACAGGCGTCGGGATGGATGCGTCCCAGTGACACGCTGAAGTTGATGCTGCGCATCCGTACGCTGGTCGTCCCGCCGACCGAAAACCCGACCACACGCTGCTCCACCTGCGCCGTTCCCCAGGCATCGATCGCCACGCTTCGCTCGAGGCGCGAGCATTCCCGCCCCTGCACCTCGAACGCGCGTCGGAACGCCCGCCGCTTCAGCATCGGGATGGGGTGGATCGGCTTGGCCCGCGTCAGCAGTGTCGCCACCGAGCTGATGCTCTGGCCGCCCCCGTAGAACACCGGCACGTGCAGCATGTAGCCGTTCGAGTGCGTCTCGATGATGTTGATGGAATTGCGCCCCGCCTCGGCGTGCGTGACGCCGGTGCTGCCCGCGGCGATCACCGCCAACTCTCCCTCGACGTCCTGCTGGTTGGTGTAGCCGAGCCGCATGAAGCTCGAGTAATGCTTGTGGCCATGCAGGACGATGTCGAAGTCGTTGCGCGTCAGCTCCTTGAGAAGCGTTCCGGCGTTGCGCAACACGAGGAATGGCTCGAACGAAGTCAGCCCTTCGCGCACGTCGGAATACGGGATCGGAAGCGCATGGTGATGCATCAATGCAATTCGCGGCGCCAGCGCCGCCGACATGCTGTCGCTCATCAGCGCGACGTGCGCCTGCAGGTGTCCGAGCCGGGTGACGTTGACGTTGCCAGTGGCGAGAAATTTCGCGTCGTTGGAATTGATGTACGCGAGAAACGGCTCGTTGGGATCGTAGCTCGGATCGCCGGCGGCGCGCCCAACGACGATCGGCAGCCAGCCTACGCCCGGCGCGAACAACCATATCGTCGCCCTCAGAAGGAAGAGCAGCAGCGTGGCCACGATGCGGAAGGGCCACCGCCCGATCCACGGCCAGGTACGATAGCGCGTGAACGTGGGAAGCCACGCCAGCACGGTGTCCAGGCCCAAGCGCGTGGGCGTACCGGTCGGAATGCCCGAGAACGCGATTCCGAAGTGGGTCGAAAGAGGCCACCCGCCAATATTTCCCCAGAGACCGACGTCGTGATTGCCGGGAACCACCCGCAGGCAGGCGTTGCATTCGTTGGCGAGCGCGTGCAATTCCTTGCGCGCGAGCAGCAGCATGAACAACCCGCCGTGGTCGACGACATCGCCTGTCACCGCGATCATCTTCGGGTTCATACGCTTAAGGACCGCGTTGAGATAATCCCAAAGCGACGCGTCGAATGTGCTGCCGAAGTGGATATCGGACAGGTGTGCGATGCGATAAGGCCCGGGTTCAGTCATGGCACGTCGCCACGAAGACGTTGCAGCGCCGCCAAGAGGTCGCGCGCTACAGGCGCGATGTATCCGCCGACTATGCCGACCACGATGGCGAGCACATACGTCCCGACATCGTACGTTCTCCAGACCACCGCTTCGACAGCCACGACGGTCAGCGCCAATGCCGTTAGCTGCATCCAGAGCTTCCAGCGATTCGACAGCGCGAGCCGTGCGCCATCGAGGTTGCGCGCCATGCGCCGCGTGAGCCGAGCGCGAGCCTCGAAGTAGTTCTGCGTCGAACCGGTCGCGGGCAACCCCGCTTCCACCAGATCGAGATCTTTCCCGCTCGCCCCTTCCGACAAGACGTACAAAAGATCCGGGTAACGCGTCGCCTCGTCGAGCACGATCTGGCCTGCGGCGTTGGCTTGCTGCATCATTTCTTCCGCGGACAGATCGTAAAACGCATCCGCGAGGCGTCCGGTGGCCAGCTCGACCAGCGACGTCTCAGCGATGCTAGCGTTCGCCGTCCTAGGGGTCGGCTCTTTGCGGTGCAACGCGTCGAATGCGCGCACCTGCGTCGCGATCCACTTTGCCATCCAGTTTCGTTGAAAGAGGCGACGGGCCGGCGTTACTTCCTTGATGATCTGCAGGATCGCCATGGCGACGGTGGCGACCGCCATCAGCGCGAGGATCGCCGTTCCGCTTGCGCCGTCCGTCAGACCGGCCAGCGCATCGCGGATGCTGGCAAGCATCTGCGCCAGCGAGTTCATGGCGACACGTCGGGAAAGTACGGCGGCTTGCCTGCGAGGCGCGCTGCTTCATTCGCCGTTATCTTTGCGGCGCGCTCCTTTTGCTCCGCTTTCAGGAGGTCGAGGGCGGAAGCGTTCGCAGTGGCCTGGAGCAACTGGTACTCGAGCGAGGCCACGTCAGCAGCCTGCTTTGCCTTGTCAGCAGCGATAGCCGCGTTGGCGGCTGCCGTGGCGTTGGACGTGCTCGCGGTCCTCCGTTCGGTTTCCGCCGTCGTGAGCGCGGTCACCTGTCCGGTCAGGGCGTTCAGCGCTGACTGTGCCTTCGACTCCGTTTTCAACGCAACCTGCTGGATGGTGTTGTCCGCATTGAGGATGACATCGAACGTCGGGTTCGCCAGTGGATCCGATTGAAAGCCCAGCAGGAAAAGTCGTGTCGGATCCGCCAGCGTCAGTTGCTTCTCGTCCACAAAGGCATAAGTATCGACGCCGCTCTTTTCATAGATCTTCACCGTAAAGCGCTTGGCCGAGCGAAACGGGATGCCCTCGACCGCGGTCCCCGGCGTCAAGTCGTTGCCAATCTCCTTGACGATGATTTTCCCCGAGCAGGCAGGCAGAAGCACCGCGAGCGCGGCGACGGCGAGTCCTCGCGCGGCTCTCATTTGACCTCCTCCAGAACCATCAACAATTCGGGTGCCGATCCCTTTTGTTCGGAACCTGTCCAACCGCTTTTCAGGATCTTGTCCATATTCTCGCGAGTGATCGGGGTCACTCTTGTGGGAGGCAACGCAGTGATCGGCGGCGGCTTGGCATCCGCGAGCACACGCGCCCGGCGGATGTCGATTTGCGCCAACGCCGCGTCCAACTCGACGCGGGCCGTCGCAAACTCGGCGGTGGCCGGCGCTATTCCCTGCGCTGGAACCGAGCTCAGGAACCCCGTGAGCGTGTCAACGCGGCGATCGAGTGCAGTCACCCCCAAGGTGGCTGCCCGCTCCTGGCGCATCCGGCTGATGTATTGCTCGGCCTGGAAGACCGGATCCTTTTGAGGGTCGGGCTTGCGCAATCCCCTCAAGCCGGGATTGCGCAGGAGATACAGGGAAGTCTGCTCCATTTCGCGCTCGGTATAGAGGACATGCCGTGCGAGCCACGTTGCGGTGTTCATCTTGATAATGGCCGTGAGCTGCGTGGCCGCCTGCGGCGCAGGCGCGGCCCTGACCGCTTCCAGTGCTCTGGATATCAGTGCGTCCCTGTCTTGCGCCAGAGCACCATCAGGCGGTGGCTGGTTTGTGTTGGCGTCCTGTTCCTTTTTGAGAATCGCCTCGTCCGTCGCGACGACTGCCTTTGCAATCTTCTCGGCGAATAGCGAGTCGTCCTTCGGGCGACCCTTGAACGCAGCAAGCTCCTTGGTCCATCGGTCGTTGGCTATCGTGGGATCGTGTCTGGAAAGGTCAGCGAGCGCCCCTTGCACGCTTATCAGGCAGGCCTTTTCGTCCAAAGTTTGATACTCGAACAGCGCGCTGAATTCCGCATCGCTCGCATACGTATCTATCCTCGCCGAAATCGCATCCGCGACGGTTGACCAAGGCGTGGATGGTTCGAGATAAGGAGGTCTCTGCAGCGTTGTCGCTACTCTGGTGCAAGTGGCTGGCGCGGTCGCACTCTGCATCTCAGCCTTGATCGCCGCGCGCGTGTCGAAGGCGTCGAAGATGCCCGCTTTCGCGACGCTGGCGGCGAACTGGCCGATTGCCGTGATGGTAGTGCTGATCTGTTCCGTCGCCTTGGCGGTCGTTCCGACCACCGTTCCCGACGTCGACAGCTTGAGCAGGAAATCGGGATCTGAAAACAGCGCTGGGTCGAGCCGGATGGTGTACCTCTGATTCGCATCCGGCTCGTAAGTCACGGCAAGCGTGTAGCTGGCCTTCTTCGCGCCTTCGGCGGGTGGAGTGCGCGCGATGGTGTATTCCGGGCGCACCAGCGAATACGGCACGCCCGTAGGCGCGATTTGTTTGCCGTCCCTGGCCTCCCCAAGTTTTTCACCTGCGAGCGTAGAACAACCCGACAGCACGGCGAAAGCAATACCAAGCAGCAACCATCTGAACACCCGATGCTCGTACATCGTGCGCGCGTCCATGTCTCTCGATTCCCCTTGAACGATGAATGGCTGGAAGTCACTCCCGTAAAAATCGTTGCCGCTTCAGTGGTGCTCCCTGTCGTTTACTCCGCCGTCGGCACGGGGGCTGTATGGCCCACCCCACGGCGAGATCAGGGGATCTAACCGGGTATTCATGAAGCTGCGTGCCGAGGGTGCGAAGGGATAGCAGTTTATCGGTCGAATCGGTTTCTGGAAGAACGCCGGCGTGCCCCTACCCTCGAGAACGACGGCATCGTCCTGCGCGGCACTCCAGGCAGCATCCAACGCCTGCGCCCGGTCGCGCGCTTGCGTCATGACCGACGTGAAGTTGCTGGTGATCTCACCGTGCCCAAGATCCATCATGTGTCCGATCTCGTGCGCCAGGGTCTGCGTGAAACCGATGACTCCGTTGATCGCGATGTAGAGCGAGCTCATGTAGATCGCAGCGACGCCACGCTTGTCTTGATCCAAAAGCTCACCCGCAACATCCGCACGCCCGTCGCGGGGTTTGCGAGCGACGATGATTTGCCCGGCATTTCGCGGGCCGGCGCGATATCGGGCGAGCAGGCGATCGAAGCTGTTGAGCCCACCGGTTTCCGGGTCGGTCCTGATGTCGTCGCCTTTCGAGATGACCAAATCGACATTGGAGGTACGAAACGCAATCACCACGTCATCGATCGCGGCGTCGAGCGCGAACGGCATCTCCGGCGCGAGGTGGTACTCGAGTGCAATGCTTCGCGGCATGGCGTAAATAATGTCAAAGCCATTGTCTGTAGTAAACAAATAGCGCAAGCTGTCCGCAAATCCGCGTTGGTGGTGTTGTATTCATCACAACGCAAGAGCAAGCGAAGCTCGGCCGACCCACGTCTTGGCCCGCCGCATCGCGCGGCGTACGCTCATAGCTCCCGATGAAGGTACGCTCCTTTTTCCTCGTGACGATCGCGTTTATCGCCGGCTGCGCGGAGGCGCCGAAGTCCGTGGTGACCGTGGACAAACGACCCTCCGATACGGCATCGGTCGATCGGCGCCCGCTGCCGGACGTCCCGACGCCTCCCGTCGCCCCCGCGATACCGATCATGTCCGCTCCCCCACCGGCGGCGCAACCCATCGTCGTGCCCGCGAACACGCTTTACGTTTGCGTCGTCGACGCCGGCGGCGTGCGCACGCAGACCGCGATCACGTTTGCGCCAAAGGTCCAAGCGCTGTGCAAGAAGCATCCGGAAATGGGTCCATGCCAATACGAGCGCAACGTGTGCCGCAGCGCGGGCGGTCGCATCTTCGCGGCAAACGGCATGGAAATAACGATGGCCATCGAAGCCGAGTACGACAAGAAAGTGATGCGGGTGCGCTTCAAGGGTGGGTAAGTCTGAAATGGTACTTTAGGCAACTGCAAGATCTTGTTTCGGAGACCAGGCAATGATCGGACCTCGCTCTTCGCTCTTCGTATCCTTCACAGCCGCGCATTTGCTGGTCGCGGGACTCTCGGCGGTCGCGATCGCCCAGGATCGCGCCAGCCCGGCGACGCTGATCGCATCGCAGCGCGAAGCGATGCTCCGCCTGGCATTCATGGATGGCGTTTGGAGAGGTCCTGCGTGGACCATCCGGCCATCCGGCGAGAAGCACGAGATCACGCAGACGGAGCGTATCGGCCCGATGCTGGACGGGTCGGTGAAGGTTATCGAGGGCAAGGGATACGACGCCGACGGCAAGGTCACGTTCAACGCTTTCGCCACGATTTCCTACGACGTGGCGACCAAGGTCTACACCATGCACTCGAATGCGCTGGGGCGCGTCGGCGATTTCGTACTTACTCCCACAGCCGAAGGATTCACGTGGGAGATTCCGGCGGGGCCGGTGACGATCCGGTACAACGCGGTGATCAAGGATGGGACGTGGCACGAGGTTGGTGACCGTATCGCGCCCGGCCAGGACCCCGTACGTTTTTTCGACATGAACCTCAAGCGTGTGGGCGACACCGACTGGCCCGCCGCCGGTGCGATCAGCCCAAAGTGAAAAGCAATGCTCGTCGTCCGCGATCTCGGCAAGTCATTCGCCGGCCCCCGGCCACGCACGGTTTTCACGGGTGTCGACCTCGACCTTGCGCCGGGTGAGTACGTCGCGGTCATGGGCGAATCGGGGATCGGCAAGTCGACGCTGCTCAATCTCGTGGCGGGGCTGGAGAACGCCGACGGCGGTTCGATCAGACTCGACGGCGTGGAACTCACCACGCTCGACGACGATGCGCTGACGATCCTTCGCCGCGCTCATCTCGGTTTCGTGTTCCAGGCATTTCACGTGCTGCCCTACCTTACGGTCGGCCAGAACGTCGCGCTGCCGCTGTCGCTTCTGGGCAACGTCGGAACGGAGGCGCAGCGCGACGCGTCACAGCGATGCTGGCCGCCGTGGGCTTAGGCGAGCGTGGCGACAGCGTGCCGAGCGAATTATCCGGAGGTGAACTGCAACGCGTCGCGATCGCCCGCGCGCTGGTCCATGCACCGCGGCTGGTTCTTGCCGACGAGCCCACGGGCAACCTCGACCCGGAAAGCGCGGGACAGGTGCTCAGTCTGTTGCGCGAACAGATCAAGGCCAACAACGCCGCCGGCATTCTCGTCACGCACTCGCAGGTCGCCGCGCGGACCTGCGATCGCATCCTGCAGCTCACGGCAGCGGGCTTGCGCGAAATTGCGCCTCAATAGACAGACCCGGTAATGGACCATGTAAAGAGCCTCCGTCTGGCACGCCGTATTCGCCGGCTCGCTGGCGCAAAACAAGGCGCGCAGCCTCCTGTCGGTCCTCGCGATCGCGCTGGGCGTCGCGCTCGGCTACGCGGTGCAGCTGATCAGCGCGGCAGCGGTCAACGAGCTTGGGCAGGGCGTGCAGTTTCTCTCCGGCGCGGCGGATCTCCAGGTGCGCGGTCCGCGCAGCGGCTTTGACGAAACCATCTACCCGCAGCTCGCACGCATGCCTGAAATCGCGATTGCGAGTCCCGTGGTCGAGGTCGATGCGAGGATCGCCGATCGCAACGACGTGCTGAAGATCATCGGCATCGACGCCTTCCGCGCAGCCGGCGTGCAGCCGGGTCTGGTCGCCGCCGGCCGAGGACCGTCTGGATCTCCTGCGCTCCGACGCGCTTTTCTTGAGTCCCGCGGCGTCACGCTGGCTCGGCATCGATGCCGGGGCGAGCGTGAACCTGCAGAACGCGTTGCGCGTCGTTGCGCTGCGCGTCGCGGGATTGGCGCCCGCCGGCGGGGAACAGCGTTTTGCGGTCATGGATATCGCCGGTGTCCAGACGAATTTCGATCGCGTCGGTCGCATCACCCGCGTCGACCTGCGCGTGAGGCCGGGCGTCGATGTCGACAACTTTCGCGATCACCTGCAAGCGCTGTTGCCGGCAGGGCTCGCCGTCCAGCGTCCCGAAGCCAGCGTCGCCGCCAGCGAGAGCCTGTCGCGCTCGTACCGCGTCAACATGAATGTCCTCGCGCTGGTTGCACTGTTCACCGGCGGCCTGCTCGTTTTCTCGACGCAGGCGCTCGCCGTCGTGCGGCGGCGCGCGCAACTGGCGCTGCTGCGCGTGCTGGGCGTGACGCGACGGCGGTTGATATTCCTGCTGGTCGCCGAAGGCGCGGCGATTGGTGTCGCAGGCAGCGTGCTAGGGCTGATCGGCGGATTCGTGCTTGCGGAAATCGCCATCCGCACCATCGGGCTCGATTTCGGTGCCGGTTATTTTCGCGGACTGACTCCGGTGCTGTCGCCCAATCTCCTCGCGCTGGGCCTGTTCTTTTGCCTCGGCGTTGCGACGGCGATGCTGGGAAGCTTCGCGCCTGCGCTGGAAGCCGCGCGGGCCGAACCGGCGCGTGCCCTCAAGGCCGGCGATCAGGAGCGCGCGTTCGCGCCGTCTTCGGCCGTTCTGGCCTGCGCTCCTGACCATCGTCGCAGGTGGCGTTGCCGCGCTGTTGCCCCCCGTCGCCCGTTTGCCGCTGTTCGGTTACGGCGCCATTGCGCTGCTTCTGATCGGCACCTTGATGCTCATTCCCAGAATAACGTCGATGCTGCTCGCGCTCGCGCCGATACCGCAGGGCGCGCCGCAGCGGCTCGCGCTGCTGCAGTTGCGTGGCGCACCCGGACAGGCGGGCGTGAGCCTGGTCGCGATCGTCGCCAGCTTCAGCCTCATGGTTTCGATGGCGATCATGGTCGCGTCTTTCCGATCCTCGCTCGACGCCTGGCTCGAGCGCGTGCTCCCGGCCGATGCCTACGTGCGCGCCAACGCTGCCGGCGACAGCGCCTACCTCGGCACCGATGATCAGGCGCGAATTGCCGCGCTGCCCGGCGTACGCCGCGCAGAGTTCGTGCGCGAGCAACAGCTGTTGCTCGATCCTTACCGGCCGCGCATCGTGCTCCTGGCGCGGCAAGGCGACGCGCCGACACTGGCACGGCAACTGTCGCTGGTCAGCGAATCGCTGACGCGGGTTGGCAGCTGAGGGCCGAGGCGGCGCCGCCGCCGGTATGGGTCAACGAGGCGATGGTCGATCTCTACGGTTTCACGTTCGGTCAGGTGATCGAACTTCCGCTTGCGGGCAAAGCCACCAAATTCACCGTCGCGGGGGTATGGCGCGACTACGCGCGCTCGCAAGGTGCCGTTGTCGTGGAGCGCGCGCGCTACATCGCGCTCACCGGCGACCGCACCGCGACCAACGCTGCGCTTTGGCTTGCGCCCGGAGTCGATGTGGGATCGATAAGCGAGGCCATCGTTCGCGACATTCCCGGCGGCTCGCGCCTGGACGTCGCGGCGCCGGGCGAAATTCGCGAGTTGTCGCTCAAGGCATTCGATCGAACCTTCGCGGTCACGTATGCGCTCGAACTCGCCGCGGTCGTCATCGGGTTGTTCGGGTTGTCGTCATCGTTCGGTGCGCTGGTGCTCTCGCGCCGGCGCGAGTTCGGGTTGCTGCGTCACCTCGGCATGACCCGACGGCAAATCGGGGCGATGCTCGCGGTCGAAGGCGCCCTCGTGAGCGGCATCGGCCTGATGATCGGATTTTGTCTTGGCTGGGTGATCAGCCTCATCCTGATCCACGTCGTCAACCGGCAATCGTTCCACTGGAGCATGGAGCTGTTCGCGCCATGGACCGCATTGGCGGGAGCGGCGCTGCTGGTGCTTGCACTGTCGACGCTGACCGCCGTCGCGATGGGCCGGCAGGCAATGGGCCAACGCGCCATCCTCGCCGTCAAGGAAGATTGGTGATCGCGCCGTGGTACGCGACGCCGTACGCAACGCCGTACGCAAGCGAGGCAACTGAGGCAAATGAGGAAGCGCCGTGAGGAGGCGGCGCTTTCTCGCGAGCCCGCTGCTCCTTGTCGCGACGGGTGTCGCGGCGGCGGAGAGACTCAGTGCAGCCTCAGTGCAGCCCTCAGTGCAGCCCTACCCGCGCGTGATCCCCGGCTATCGCCTGCAATTTCCACGCGACCTGGGTGCTCACCCTGCGTTTCGCAGCGAGTGGTGGTACATCACGGGATGGGTGCGCGATGCCGCCGGCAACGATCTCGGCATCCAGGTGACGTTTTTCCGCAATCGTCCGCGCATCGCCGAGACGAGTGCGAGCCGATTCGCCCCGGACCAACTGCTGTTCGCGCACGCCGCCGTCGCCGATCCCCGCAACGGAAAACTTCGCCATGACCAGCGCGCCGCCCGCGCGGGTTTTGGCCTCGCCGAAGCCGCTGAGCAAACCACCGACGTTCGCATCGACGATTGGTCACTCCGGATAGACGACGGCAAATACATCGCGCGGATCGTGGCGCAGGATTTTCGGTTCGACCTGTTTTTCACGCCGACGCAACCCATCCTGCTGCAAGGCGACCAGGGCTTCTCGCGCAAGGGTCACGACGCCGCCAACGCGAGCTATTACTACAGCCAGCCGCAACTCGCCGTCACCGGGAGCATCGACGCCGGTGGCCGCACGCGCAAACGTCACCGGCACGGCCTGGCTGGATCACGAATGGTCGAGCGAAGCGATGGCCGCCGGGGCGAGCGGCTGGGACTGGATCGGCATCAATCTGCATGATGGCGGTGCGCTCATGGCCTTTCGCATGCGCGATCGCGCCGGCAACGCCATCTGGGCGGACGGGACGCTGCGAGCGGCGAACGGAGCATCGGTTCATTTCGGGCCAAACGAGATCGCATTCACAGCGCAGCGGCGCTGGCGCTCACCGCGCACCGGCGTCGAGTATCCGGTCGCGATGCGAGTGAGGGTTGGCAACGTCGATTACACGCTCGAGCCGTTGCTGGACGATCAGGAGCTCGATTCTCGCGCGAACACCGGCACGATCTATTGGGAAGGCGCGGTCCGGATGCTTCAGGACGGGCGCGAAGTCGGGCGCGGCTACCTCGAACTGACCGGCTACTGGAAAACGCTCAAGCTATGACGCCAGGCATGAAACATGCAGTGCCATTGCCCTATCTTCCTGCCTGTAAATCTTTCTGAACTGCTGCACGTCCGACGCCTGACGCGTTTGTCGATCAAATCTCTGCCGATGATAGGAATGGACCTTAAATCGCGCGTCCTCCGGCGAACCTTGGCCCTCAGCCCGCTGTCGCACTTTTACGCCTGCGCGAGACCGCAGACCTTGCGGTACGGGGCTTTTCAACAGGAGGTTTGACGATGAAGATCAGCAAATGTATGACCCGCGACGTGCAACTGACGAGCCCCACCGAGTCGATACGCGACGCGGCGAAGAGGATGGCTGAGATCGATGCAGGGTCGCTGCCGGTCGGGCAGGATAATCGACTGATCGGCATGATCACCGACCGCGACATTGCCATTCGCGCGGTGGCGGAAGGCAAGTCTCCCAACACGCCGGTGCGCGAGGTCATGAGCCAGGAAGTGCTCTATTGCTTCGATGACCAGGAGCTCGAGGAGGTGGCGCGCAACATGGCCGACATCAAGGTGCGCCGACTGCCGGTGCTCAATCGGGACAAGCACCTCGTGGGCATCGTGTCTCTTGGCGACCTGTCCCAGAAGGAGCAACCTGAGGTGACAGCCAAGGCGGTATCCAATATTTCCAAGCCGGGCGGGAAACACTCGCAAGCAGTGCAATAGCTCTGCCTGCTTCATCCACGCGTGCGGCAATAGCCGCGCGCGTGGCGACTAGCTCCGCGCCGTTATTTTCCCTCCCTCGTGCTCCGTGCCCCTCGCGGCGCGGATGCTCTTCGGCCCACGTAGCGCGCTTCTCGTTGTGCATCTGGCGAGTGTCGTGATGCCCAGCGCACGATACTTGGGTAGAGATAGCCGATTGACAACCTTGCTGGCCGAGCCTAGATTCGATGTGCTCCTCGCAGCGCGCGAACCCTCGGTTTGCCGGCGGCTGCTCGCAACAAGTCCGCGCACAGCCCGCTCGACGCAACCGTTTACTGCCCCGGGCGAAACGCATGCGTCTGGATGTCGAAGGAGCGAAAGCCCCAGTGCAGTTCTCCGAAAGTTAATTCCACCGTTCGTATGGAGGACATCATGGCTTCATCGGAAAAATTCAAGGATGATCAGCAATCGCCGTCGTCTGGCATGACGCGTCGCCAGTTTCTCCCGCTGCTCGGCGCGACCGCGGTTACCGCGGTTGCCCCCGGTATACTCCAGGCCGCGCCAGGCGGGACACCCGGGAAACCGTCCGACGCGGTGGCGCGATTCGTCTACGTGGCCACGTACACCGCTCCAGGCGTGCCGCCCGGCGGGACGCACCCGAGCACTGCTCGTTGGTATTTACGTATTCAGGCTTGATCCGACGGATGGCGGGCTGACGCAGCTGCAGATTGTTCCGGCGTCGAACCCATCGTTCGTCGCGCTCGACCCCGCGCTGACCCACCTCTACTCCGTCAACGAGAACGCCGCCGGGACGCGTGAGTGCCTATGCGATTAGCCCGGCGACGGGAACGCTGACCTTCCTCAACACGGCCTCTGCGAGCGGCCAGTTCACGACGCACATCAGTGTTCACCCGTCGGGACAGTATGTCTACGCGGCCAATTACGGTACCGGCAACTTCCCGGTTTACCGGATCAACGCCAATGGCTCGATCGGCCCCATGACGGACCTGTTCCAAAGCGTCGGCAATGGCACCGGGCCCCGTCCTGACCGCCAAGAGGGTCCGCATGCGCATCAGATCCTCACTGACGTCGGCGGGAATCATGTGTTCGGCGTCGACCTGGGCGCCGACAAGGTCAATGCGCTGAACCTCAATCTGGGAACGGGCTTGTTCAGCCCGAACACGGTGCCGTTTGCGCCGGTCGCTTCAGGCTCGGGACCGCGGCACATGGCGTTCCACCCGGACGGGCAGCGCGCGTATGTTCTCGACGAACTTGCCTCGACGATCACCGTCTTCAACTACGACCCGGTGCGCGGGGCGCTCGTCTGGAAGCAGACCATCTCGACCCTGCCCGACAACTTCACCGGCAACAACACCACCGCCGAAATCCGCATCCACCCGAGTGGTCAATTCCTCTATAACACCAACCGGGGCCACAACAGCGTCACGATGTACAGCGTTGACGCAATCACGGGCGAGCTCGACGTGATCGGTTGGGAATCGACGCGCGGGGAGTGGCCGCGCGGGATGAATATCGATCCTTCAGGCACATTCCTTTACGCTGCCAATCAGAACACTGACACGATTGCCGTCTTTCGCATTCAACCGTCGAACGGCAAACTGAAATTCAGCACGATCGTTAACACCCCGACGCCGGTGGATGTGGAGTTCGGCTCACTCGCCTGACGTACCTGTCGACGGGGGCCCGCACGCCTTTCGCGGTGCCCCGTCGATCGAGTCCCAGTGCGCCGCGGGAATGCCGACGTTCGGGACACCGTGACGTCAACCCGTCGTGAATGTGAGCGTGGTTCGTGCGGCGCAGGTCGGGTCGACCGGCTTCGTCGGGTTGTCGAGGAAGGCCGCCACGATGGAGAGCGCGCACTTGGACTTGCCGAGGACCGAGTGGCCCGTGAAGGGGAATGGCACGACTTGGGCGTTCTTGAGGTCGCGCGTGATCAGGGCCACCCACTCCGGCGCGGTGGCGGCATCGAACGTGCCTTCGATGATCAGCACCGGAACGCTGCTCACGACCGGGGCGCTCACCGCTGGGGCTGCCCTGCCGACGTTCCACATCGGGCACTCGGTGAACAGCCGCCCCTGCTTGGGCTGCACGCGCAGCACCCGGTCGGGGAACCCAGGAAGCGCTGCCTTGGCCCTCGTCAGCGCCGCCGCCTCCGTCGTGAGATTGGCGTGCTCCGCGCAGAACACGGTGAGTGCCAGACCGAAGCCGCCCAGTCCAACGAACTCATGCGGGCCTCGCATCGCGAGATAGGTGGCCGCAACCGCGCGGGGGTCGCCTCGCGCCATGTCTGCAATCATCTTGGGGACGCCGGAGGCATCGCCGCGCTCGCTCGCCATGATGATCGTATAGGCGAAAGAGAACCCGTCGATGTTGACCGTCACCAATGCGCCGGATGCGTCCTTGATCTGGGTGACCGCCGGCGTCCGGTCGAGGCGGTTCACCGTGGCGGTGAAGTCGGATTCCAGGTTCGGGTAAGCCTTGGCGCAGGTGGCCTGGGCCGCACACGCAGCGAAGATCGCCTTGAACGAACTGGCCGGCGCCGACCACCACGTTTCGACGATATTGTTATTGGGAGGCGACACCGAATCAAGGACCACGCTGCGGATGCCCTGCGGATGATCGCGCAGGACGATCAGCGCGAGCTGCGATCCGTACGAGACGCCATAGACGTTCCAGCTTTCGATGCCCAATGCCACCCTGAGCGCGGCGATGTCGGCGGCGTTCTCCGTGCTGTTGTAGGCAGCGATGTCGACGCCGGCGGCAATCCACTGGTCCTCGCACGCCTTGATCGTCCGGGCGTCAGCGCCAGCGGCCGATTCGGTCGCGAAGGGAAGGCTGACGGAGTCGTAGCCGAGCTGTTCCCACCCCGGACATCCGAGGCGGGGATCGGCGCGGTGCGTGCCGCGCTGGTCGACGAAGATGACTTCGCGGTCGGCGTTGAGTCCGTGCTTGACCATGGACGCCACCTCGAACGACCCGGCCCCGCCGGGACCCCCGGACAGATACACGATCGGATCGCGCTTGGGCGTCGCCGAGACAGCGGGTGCGCGCGTCACGAAGATACGGATACGGCGCCCATCGGGCTTGGCGCGATTCTCGAGCACTGTGAGGTAGCCACACTGAACACCCGACGGGAAGTCGAGGTCGGGGAAGCCCGCGATGTTCGGTTGGGGGCACGGTATCGTCTGGAAGGACGCCGCGCGAGTGGGCCCGCTCGGGAGGGTACTCGTTTGCGTCGTCGCGCATGCGACCACCAGGCACACCGCCGCGAGCCCGATGCAATTCTGCGCTGGTCTCATCATGCCTGGCTCGCCCATGTGTTGTGCGTTTTGTCGGGAACCGCTGGGAGCGCGATCACCCGGACGTGTGGAAGAAATGCTCGTAGACGAACTGCGCCGCCCGCATAACTGCCGGGTAGGCCGCCAGGACGAAGATCGTCCACACCAGCCAGCGCCGGCCGCGCACGACGGCGCGCCAGAGGAGCAGCAGCAGACTCCCCAGAACCAGCGCGACCGGAATGATGAAGCCGATCGCCATCCCCTGCTGCGGGTCGTATTTAGATGGCGCGGCCAGCGCCCAGATCAACAAGCCCAGGTAGCAGGCGAGCAGGATCGCCGCGGCAATGCTCACCCAGTTCCAGCGCCCGGTCACGTCCGTCATCGTCAACAGGGCACGCGGCCGCGAACGGCCCACGGTCGCGCGATCAGGGTTTGATGAGTGCGGTGGGTTTGCTTTGGTGGCAGTATGATCGCTTGGAAGATCTTGTCCCCTTCGATGGCCTTGTCGTCCCGATGAACCGCCGGACTGCGACTATCATACTGTGCCTTGTCGACGCCGCTGCATGCGCGTTCGTTGCCTTCGCAGCCTTCGCTTCAGGATCGGATGCCGCGACCAAGGGATTGGATCAGGGCGCCGGCTTGATCGTGACGGCGCTATTCCTCGTTACCGGTGTACCAGCTCTTGCTTTGGCCTTATTGGGTCGGGCGCCCATTACCGCGCTGACACTTGCGCTTGCCTTCCCGATCGCAATCGCGGCGGTGTTCGTCGCGGCGGTTATAGCGTTTGCCTGACAGCGATGAGCACACACGCGTCAGCGCTTGCCGTTTGTTTGTTGATGTTGCTGTCCGTGTCGGCGATGTCACAAGGACCCGTCGCATCCGATCCGATGGCTACAGCATCAAGTCCTCGGCTCGGGCTAACGATGAAGCACCTCGTGCCCTATCCTCACGAAGACATTGCGCTCCCGGAGATTGCACCGGGCGTTCCGTACGCGTCGTGCTACCGCATCGGACGCTGCTCCTTATTGGATCTCTATCGCTTCAGGGATCGGCCAAATCGGTTAACGAGGCTCGCACCGGAGGCGCCTTCGGACACCAGTACCGGAAATGGCCGGCACTCCTATCACTGGGTTCTCGTTCCAACGACACTGGACGAAAATGTCCTTCCTCGCTATCGGGGCGCCGGTCAAGTGCGTGCCGAGTACCGCACCGTGGGCATGCCAATCGACAATCCCAACTGAGCCCCACTCTAGTCTCTCGAATATCAGCTATGGAGCACGGAGCCGCTGGGATCGGTCTGGGACACCTTAGTGACAACTGAGGCGTGAGCAAGATCCTCGTCGGTACCGCCTCGTGGACCGACAAAAGCCTGATTGCCTCCGGCCGATTCTACCCGCCGAAGTGCAACACGCCTGAAGGAAGGCTTCGCTACTACGCCGAGCAGTTCCCGCTGGTGGAAGTAGACAGCAGCTACTACGCCATGCCGGCGCCGCAGGTGGCCCAGGTATGGGCCGAGCGCACGCCTGACGACTTCACGTTCAACATAAAGGCATTCAGGCTCTTCACCGGACACCAAACATCGCCGGCTGCACTGCCCAAAGACATCGCCGAGGCGCTTGGCCCGATCCCGACCAAGCACGTCTATTACAAGGATCTACCGGTAGAACTGACTTCCGAGATGTGGGCGCGCTTCCGAGACGGCATAGCGCCGCTGAAGCACTCGGGCAAACTCGCTGCGGTGCACTTCCAATTCGCACCATGGGTGGCATTCCATCGCAAGAGCTTCGCCCACATCGAGCAATGCCTGGAACAGTTAGCCGGTTATCAGCTCAGCATCGAGTTTAGGAACAAGACTTGGTTCGAGGGGACGCACCAGCAGAGCACCCTGAAGTTCGAGCGATCGCTAGGTCTCGTTAATGTCATCGTCGATGAGCCTCAGGGCATCGCCAACTACATTCCGTCGGTCTGGGAGGTGACCAATCCGGCACTATCAATTGTGCGTCTGCACGGACGCAATCATGCAACTTGGGACAGGAAGGGACTGACTAGTTCGGCGGATCGCTTCAACTACGACTACAGCGACGACGAGCTCGCGGGACTAGGCAAGCAAATCGAGTCTATCGCTGCATCCAGCGTCCACGTCGTGTTCAACAACAACTACGAAGACCAGGGGCAACGGAACGCACGTAGTCTGATGGCGCAGTTGCGCGTGTGATAGTCGAGGCGGCGAACGCCCGCATCAACCATGTGGTGGCGTGTTGCCGCCTGTCGGCAGCGCTTTTAGGAGCGGCCCGATGATGTCCATCGGCAGCGGAAACACGATAGTGGTGTTCTTGTCCGCACCAATGACTGTCAGTGTCTCCAGATAACGCAACTGGATCGCCTGTGGCTCCTGCGCGAGCACCTTTGCGGCCTGGTATAACTTTTCCGAGGCCTGCAGCTCTCCCTCGGCGTGGATGACCTTGGCGCGCCGTTCCCGTTCTGCTTCCGCTTGTCGCGCAATCGCCCGGATCATGGATTCCGTCAGGTCGACCTGCTTCATCTCGACGTTGGAAACCTTGATTCCCCACGAGTTGGTTTGTGCATCGAGCGCTTGCTGGATGTCGAGGTTCAGCTTCTCGCGACCCGCCAGCATGTCGTCGAGCTCGTGTTTACCCAGGACCGATCGCAGCGTCGTCTGCGCCAATTGGCTCGTCGCATTGAGATAATTTTCGACCTGGATGATCGCCTTTTGCGGATCGATGACCCGAAGATAGACGACGGCACTGACCTTCACGGACACGTTGTCGCGCGAAATTACATCCTGGGTCGGCACCTCGAATACCACGGTACGCAAATCCACCTTCACCATCTGCTGGATCGCGGGCACGAGGATGACCAGGCCCGGACCCTTCACACGCCAGAATCGCCCGAGCTGGAACACGACGCCACGTTGGTATTCGCGCAGGATGCGTAGCGACGATGCGGCCAGCACCGCCAGCAGGATCAGCACAATCAAGGGGGAAGCCCATACCATTTCATTCTCCTTCCGCAGCGGTCACACGCGGCACCACGCCGTCGACAGCAACGACGCGAATTCGTTGCCCGCGCGTCAGGTGACCCGCGGTCCGAACCTTCCACGTCTCGCCACGAATGTTCGCCCAGCCGGTTTCTCCCGAGTCTTCCAGCATCTCGCCGGCGGCGCCAACCATGGTCGTCAGGCCGCTCACGATCGGCGCCCGGCGCGCCTGCAGCGCCATGCGCGCCACGAAGAACAGGAACGCTGCGGTTACAGGAGCAAGAAATACGACCAGCGGCCACGGAATGCCGAAGCCGCCGGCGCTGGTGTCGATCAACATCAGCGCACCCGCCACGAAAGCGATGACTCCGCCCACGCCGAGAGAGCCGTAGGCCGGCACAAACACCTCGGCAACAATGAACCCGATACCGACGAAGATCAGTGCGAGGCCCGCGTAATTGACCGGGAGCAGGTGAAATGCGTAGGCCGCCAGCAGCAAGCATACCGCGCCGGCAACGCCGGGGAAGACGAAGCCGGGATTGTTGAACTCGAAGAACAGCCCGTACATGCCAACCAACATCAGGATCAACGCGATACTGGGATTGGTGAGTACCGACAGTATGCGGTCGTGCCAGTCCGGCGTCGACGCGACGAGAGGCGCACCCGCCGTGTGCAGCACGCGCTCCGTGCCAGCCACTTCGACCTTGCGGCCCTCGAGTTGCTGAAGCAGCCCGGGCACGTCGACGGCGATCAACTCCACAACTTTCTGTTCGCGTGCTTCCGTCGCGGACAAGCTCGCCGCATCGAGAACTGCCTTCTCGCCCCACTCCGCATTGCGCCCACGCAATTGCGCGAGGCTGCGAATGTACGCCGCCGAGTCGGAGAAGGCCTTGCGTTCGTGCACGTCCTTTGGCGCCGATTCCTTCGATTTGTCGACCGCGCCAGGCGCTTCGGGCACCGGTGACCCGACGCCAATCTGAACCGGCGACGCGGCGCCAAGATTGGTTCCCGGCGCCATGGCGGCGATGTGGCTGGCGTAGAGGATGAACGTGCCCGCGCTTGCCGCCCGCGCACCTGAAGGCGCCACGAATGCCGCGACCGGCACGGGCGACGCGAGGATATCCTGCACGATCAATCGCATCGATGTGTCGAGTCCGCCTGGCGTGTCGATCGTCAATACGACGAGCTGCGCGCCTTCCTTGCTCGCAGCCGCCAGCCCGCGGTGCAGGTAGTCGGCGGTGGCCGGGCCAATGGCGCCATCGATGGACAGCGTAACGACCGGCGCCGGCGCTGCGGCGCACAACGCGGTGGCAGCTGAAAGCACCACACATCCGAAGAACTGCGAAACGATCATCGATAAGGGACCGTAGCTGCACCGGGACGGCCACACACGCGTGACTGTCTCGTGCGGGCAACCATTATCCTCCCGGTTTGAACGCTCCGCTGTGACGCGCTGTCGCGGCCCAGCAGGCGGCTTCATCGTAACCCCCAGTTGGCACGAATGGCGCGGAATGGCTCGCGGACCTTTTATCGAGCTCAGAGCGCGGCCGATGCGCCTTCAGCCCGTCGGACGCGTCTTGACGGTGGCCCCTTTTCTAGTGCATTAGAGGGGGCGGTCAACGAACCTCGCCCGCGGTCCACGCTAGAAACCGGGGGGAGCGTCCATGAAGTGTTTGAAGTGCGGGCACGAGAATCGCGCGGGCGCCAAGTTCTGCGAGGAATGCGCAGCTCTGCTAGCAGCGGGCATGTGCCAACTGCTCGACCGCACTATCGCCCACCGCCAAGTTCTGCTCGGAGTGTGGTCATGCGGCCGCATCCGTCACCCCGTCGACACCTGTCTCGGCAGCTCGGTTCGGCACGCCGGAGGCCTATACCCCCAAGCACCTCGCCGAAAAGATCCTCACATCCAAAGCGGCGCTCGAAGGCGAGCGCAAGCTCGTCACCGTGCTGTTCGCGGATCTCAAGGGCTCGATGGAGCTGTTCGCCGATCGCGACGTCGAGGAAGCACGGAGAATCCTAGACCCGGTTATCGACCATATGATGGAGGCCGTTCATCGCTTCGAAGGCACCGTCAATCACGTGCTCGGCGATGGCATCGTTGCGCTATTTGGTGCTCCGGTCGCCCACGAGGATCACGCGGTTCGAGCGTGCTATGCGGCGCTGCGCATGCAGGAGAACGTCAAGCGCTATGCGGAGGGCGTTCGCCGGACCGAGGGCGTCCCGATCCAGATCCGGGTCGGTCTCAACTCGGGCGAAGTTGTCGTGCGCTCGATTGGCAGCGACCTCCGGATGGACTATACCGTCGTCGGCCAGACAACAAACGTGGCCGGCCGTATGGAACAGTTGGCCGTGCCAGGGTCAATTCTGATCTCGTCCGACACGCTTGCGCTCGTCGAGGGCTTCGTTCAGGTCAAGCCGCTGGGTCCGCTGAAGGTCAAGGGACTCGAGGCGCCGATCGAAGTCTACGAGGTAACCGGTGCGGGTAACGTGCATTCGCGCATGGAAGCCGCTGCGGTGCGCGGCCTTACGCCGTTCGTCGGCCGCGAGTCTGAGCTTGCGACGCTCAACAAGGCACTCGAAATGGCGCGCGCTGGCCGCGGCCAGATCGTAGCGCTTGTCGGAGAGCCTGGCGTCGGCAAGTCGCGGCTGTTCTGGGAGTTCATTCACTCCCATCGCACACACGGATGGCTCGTACTCGAAGGAGGCACGGCGTCGTACAGCAAGTCCAGCGTCTATCTGCCGGTAATCGACCTTTTGAAGAGCTACTTCCAGATCGACGCGCGTGACGAGCCGCGCGCCATTCGGGAGAAAGTCACGGGCAAGGTGTTTTCTCTTGATCGCGCGCTGGAGCCGGGACTTCCCGCCTTTCTGAACTTGCTCGACGTACCGGTCGACGACCCGAAATGGCAGGCGCTCGATCCTCCGACGCGACGCCAGCGAACGCTCGATGCGTTGAAGCGCCTGCTGATCCGGGAGAGCCAGGTCCAGCCCTTGAGCTTGGCGCTGGAAGACCTGCATTGGGTCGATTCGGAAACGCAGGGATTGCTCGACAGCCTGGTCGAGAGCATGCCGACCGCGTCGTTGCTGCTCATGGTGAACTACCGTCCCGAGTACCAGCACGGCTGGGGCGGCAAGAGTTATTACACGCAGCTGCGGATCGATCCATTGCCGCCTTCGAGTTGCGAGGAGCTGCTCGAGGGACTGCTTGGTGCAGACGAGCACTTGCGGCCCTTGAAGCAGCGCCTGATCAAGCAGACCCAGGGCAACCCATTTTTCCTCGAGGAGAGCATCCGCACCTTGGCCGAAACTCAGGTCCTCGTCGGGGAGCGCGGAAGCTATCGGCTGGCCAAACCCCTCGCGGGCATTCAGATTCCGGCCACGGTTCAGGCCATCTTGTCCGCACGTATCGATCGCCTGTCGCCGCTGGAAAAGCATCTGCTCCAGGCCGCGGCCGTGATCGGTGTGGATGTACCGTTCACGCTGTTGCAGGCGATCGCCGAAGAGCCGGAAGACAAGCTGCAGCAAGGACTCGCGCACCTCCAGTCGGCAGAATTCCTCTACGAGACAGGACTGTTTCCGGAAGTCGAGTACACCTTCCGACACGGCCTCACCTATGAAGTGGCGTACGGCAGCGTACTGCACGAGCGCAGGCGAGCGCTGCACGCACGGATCGTCGAAACTATCGAAACGCGCTATTCGGACCGGCTGACGGAACAGGTGGAGCGTCTCGCCTACCATGCATTTCGCGGTGAGACATGGCAGAAGGCGACGGACTACCTGGCGCAGGCTGGCGCGCGCGCACTGGACCGGTCGGCGCACCGCGAAGCCGAGTCCTACTTCGAGCAGGCGCTGTCGGCGCTGGCGCATTTGCCCGAGACGCGTGAGACGCGCGAGTGTGCAATCGACCTCCGGCTCGGCCTGCGCAGCTCGCTCGTCGCACAGGGCGAGATCGAGGCCGTCCGGAAACACCTCGCCGATGCCGAGCAGCTCGCTTCCGCGCTGGGCGATCAATTGCGCCTTGGGCGGGTGTCGATCGCGACCGCCCACCACTGTCTGGTAACCGGCAGTTCCGAAGAGGCCCATCGATGGGGCAAACAAGCTTTCGACATCTCCCGATCGGTCAACGACATGCCCCTGCAGGTCGCCGTCAACCTCTATTTCGGTGCGGCGTGCCTCGGTTTTGGCGAATTCGATCAAGCGCAAGTGCATCTCACCAAGACGATTCGCATGCTGGAGGGCGATCTCCTCGGCGAACGTTTCGGCCTGCACGGACTTCCGGCTGCCATGGCACGCGCTTATCTTGCTTGGTTTCTTGCCGAACGCGGCGAATTTGCCGAGGCCATCGCGTGCGGAAGGGAGGGCGTCGACATCGCCGACATGGCGCACCACGCGTATACGCAGTCCTACACGGCCTGGGGTCTTGGCATGCCCTACGTCGTGCGCGGGGACCTGGTGGAGGCGACGCGCGTCCTCGAAAAGGCCGACAGCCTTTGTCGCGAGTGGAATTTTCCCCTTAGCAGCGCGCTGGTGTCGGGGGCGCTCGGAGTCGTACGCGCGCGGTCGGGACGCGGGCACGAGGGTGTCGCCCTCCTCCGGGAGGCCGTCGCGAGCTATGAACGCACGTTTGGCCACGGCGTCTGGCATTCACAGAACGTTATCTGGCTGGGCGAGGCGCTCATGCTCTCCGGCCAATTCGACGAGGCCCGAACGATCGGCACACAAGCGCTAGCGCTGACGCGCGAGGGGAGGCACCGCGTGAGCGAGCCTTGGGCGCTGCACTTGCTTGGAGAAATCGCATCGCGCGGCGACGACTGTGGCCTTGGCGCGGCTGATTGCTTCCGCGAGGCGCTCGACCTGGCCGACAAACTCGGCATGCGACCGCTCGTCGCGCATTGTCATCTCGCGCTCGCGAAGCTATCGCGTCGCGCAGGGGCCGAGCAGGAAGCGAAGGAGCATCTCGCCGCCGCTACCGCGCAGTATCGGCGGATGCAAATGCTGGGCTCGCTACAGGACTTGGAAGGGGTCGAAACCTAATCCAGTTGCGCTGTCTTCCGGCTGCGCCCTCCGGCGGCCTATGGGACTGCATCGCGTCGATGACGGCCGAATGAGGCGGCGAGGATTTTGGCGGCCACGCCGATTGTGGATTCGCTACTCCCCGCATATAGTTGGCCGACATCCAGCGTCGGCCCAAGGGAACGTATCAGAGGAGGAATGCTTCATGCGCGAAAACCACACTACGACGTCTCGTCCCGAGCGACCCGCGTTTGTGTTCCTTGCGGCTGGTCTGTCACTGCTGGTCGTAGCGGCGGACGCGGCCGCTGATGGCACCGGCTGGTTCACGCAGGCGCAAGTGGATCGCGGCCGCTGGGAGTACGCGGCGAAGTGCTCGTCCTGTCACGGTGCGCAATTGCAGGGTACGGGAGCGCCGCCATTGAAAGGCCCCGAGTTCAGCGCGCAATGGAACAACAAAAGCCTGAAGGCCTTGTACTCTTTTGTGCACAGCCAGATGCCGATGGGCTATCCGAATTCGCTGAAGAGCCAGGAATACGCCGACCTCGTCGCCTATGTGCTCGCGAACAATGGACTGCCGGCCGGTATACAGGAGTTCACACCGCAATCGCCGATGGATCGCACTCTGGTTCTTGGCGGTGCCGGATCGTCGGGCATCTCTGTGGCAGCGGCTGCAAGCAGGGCGACGCAACATGAACCAGCCCCTCACGCCCGTCAAACAGCCCAGCACTTCGAAACCGACACAAGAGGAGCTGGACCGCGCCGATACCGACACGAGCAACTGGCTGCTCTACAACAAAGGCTATCAGGCGCATCGGTACTCTTCATTGGCGCAGATCGATCGGAGCAACGCGCGTGCGCTGCGTCCGTTGTGCCTGTTCCAGCTCGGCGAGGTCGCGACATTCACCACCGGCCCGGTCGTATACGACGGGATCCTGTATGCAACTACGCATTTCGGCACGTACGCGATCGACTCGGCAAACTGCAAGAAGATCTGGTCGCATCAGCACGTGCGCGACTGGGCCTGAAACGAACGCCACGAACAAAGGCGTCGCCATCGCCGGCGGACGAGTGATCCGCGGCACTCAGGACGGTCACCTTTATGCGTTGGACGCGAAGACCGGCGAAATCCTCTGGGATCGCATCGTCGCAAACGCCATGGTGGGCGAAGGAGTTGGCGCTGCGCCACTGATCTGGAAGGACCTCGTGTTCGTCGGCAAAAGCGGTGGAGATTGGGGCATACGCGGCAAGATGATGGCCTTCAAAGTTGCGGACGGCGCGCCCGTGTGGTCGTTCGATCTGATTCCAACTGGCGACCAGACCGGCGCAGGGACTTGGGAGAATCCCGAAAGCGCGCAACACGGTGGCGGCCCGAGCTGGTCGCACTATGCGCTCGACGTCCGCACGCAGACCTTGTTCGTGCCGGTCGGCAATGTCGCCCCGGACTTCCACCCTGAGATGCGGCCGGGCGCGAACCTGTTCACGTCCTCGCTGGTCGCGCTCGACGCGAACACGGGCAAGCTCAAGTGGTGGTACCAGCTCGTGAAGAACGACTATCACGATCGGGACACTTTGGCGGTAGCCTTGTACGACGCTGCGGACAAACGGCTCGTCGCCGTTGCGGGCAAGGATGGCGTTCTGCACGGGCTCGATGCCGAGAGCGGCAAGCATCTGTTCCAGGTGCCGGTGACCACGATGGTCAATGTGGATGCTCCGCTCACACCAGAGGGCACGCGCGTATGCCCAGGTGTCAATGGCGGGGTGGAATGGAACGGGCCCGCGCATAGTCCGAGAACCGGTCTGCTCTATGTGCCTTCGGTAGATTGGTGCACGACCTTCAAGCTGGGGCCGAAACCGAAATGGGAGCCCGGGCTCCCCTATACGGGCATCACCAACGGCTGGGGCACTTTCGACCCCAAGAGCGAATGGAGCGGATGGCTCAATGCTGTTGACGCGACGACCGGGGAGATGAAATGGCGCTGGAAGGCTCCCACGCCCATGATTGCGGGCGTCACCGCGACCGCGGGCGATGTCGTTTTCACTGGCGACCTCGATGGAAATTTCCTGGTGTTCGATGCGCGCGATGGCAGCAAGCTCTACAGTTTCAATACCGGAGGTCCCATCGCAGGCGGCGTCATCACCTGGGAGCAAGGCGGCAAGCAGCGAGTGGCGGTCACCCCGGGGAATGCGGGGCAGGGATGGAATCTTTCCGGCAGCCCGACGATCATCATCTTCGGTCTGTGAGGGACTCGAAGCCTAGCGGGAGGCATTCGCAAGCGGTGCAATAGCTCGCCTGCTTTATCCACGCGTGCGGCAATAGCCGCACGCGTGTCACGTCTTCAAAACCGCGGACGAATCGAAAGCACGTCGTCAGACGCGCGGCTCGCCCTGCCCGTTGACCAAGATGGTTCTGCCCGGCGGGGTCGTGGTCTGCACACGATGCTCGTACCCGCGGAAGTTGTACGTGACGTCGTAATAGTCGACCTGCGCGCCCGTGGATGTATTCGCGCACCGCTGCACGTCCTGCGTGTAAACCGTGCCCGAAGCGTCACGACCCACGTTCGCTCCCACCACCGCGCCGCCGACGGCGCCGATGCCTGTCGCAAGATCCTGCCCGCGGCCACTTCCGATCTGATGGCCAAGGATGCCGCCGACTACGCCTCCCACCACCGCGCCCGGGACATTGATACCCGGGGAGCCGGTGTCCACAACCTGACGCTCTACCCAGCAGTGCTGCTGCGGCGGTCCCACGACTGCGCGCACCGAGGTCACGGGCGCCTCGTACAACGGCTCGTTCGCTCGGCGCCGGTAGTCATAGCCGACCGGAGCGGCGGCCGCGAGACGCTGTGCCTGTTCCGCCTGCCGCTGTGCTTCCGCCGCTTGTAACTGTGCTGCTGCGGCCTGTCGCTGGGTGACGTCGGCTTGGATACGCGCATCCGTTGCCGTGCGTTGCGCGACGAGCGCCGCCTGTTCGCTACGAAGGCGCGCCACGTCCTGCGCCGCCGCGGCACGCTGGCTTGCAAGTACGGCAAGCTTGTGCGCTTCGTTGTGCTGCCAGCCCTTAGCCGCGAGGTCGTCGGCTTGGCGAAGTGTCGCCGCCGCTTGCTCTAACTCGGCGGATGCATACATCGCAACCTGAGGATTGCGTCGCGCTGCTTCCAGCGATAGTCGCGCGTCGTCGAGTGCGGGGTCGCGATCCGGAATCGTTGCGCATCCTGAAGCACCGAGGATTGCGAGGGTGAGAGCGAATTTTGCAGATTTTTCGAACATGATAGCCTCCAAAAATTCTGGTTCGCCGACATGGCGCGACGCAGATCCCGCCCTTGTATCAGGGTAGGCGCTATCCATTTGCAGAGAAAATCCGACGCCGTCCGATTCGGTCGTCGGACGCAACTACCGTACGAGCCGGCGAGCGTCAGTCAGCCGTAGGAGTGCTGCCTACTTTTTCAATCGGTCCGCTCAGGGGTTGCAGCACTGCGGCGAATCCCCACCGCACTGCCAGGCAGGAAGGTCGCTGCCGGGAGGGTGATCAGGGTGTGACGCGTCAGTTCACGCTGTCGTTGGCACGCAGTCGCTTACATTGGGCGTGCGACGCCCAACGTCGCTGGCTGCACTGCGTTTGCATGCAGCGGTACAGAGAGTATTCCGTACGCGCTCCGCACGCGGCGCGCGGGCTGGCCGGAGCGCGCGCGGCATCCTTCTGCGCCACCTGTGGTGGGGGCGGGCTGGGAGCGGATGGCTGTGCGACTGCAGCCGGTTCGGTCGGGGCGACGGTGTCCGCGGTCGCGGGCGTCGTGGGGTTGGTCGTGGCCGGAGGTGCGGGCGCAGCTAGCGCTCGGCGCGGATGTGGGCGTGGTAGCGCTCGGCGCGGATGTCGGCGCGGTAGCGCTCGCCGGGGATGCCGGCGCGGTAGCGCTCGCCGATGAGTCCGTCGCGGCGGGCTCCGGCGGCATCGACTTCGCGGCCCCGGTGTCTGCGGCAATCGGCGATGTCGCCGGCGCCACAGGGCCTACGCCGGACGTGGACACGGCCGCGCTATCCCCGGGGCCGGTGCCACGGCTGATGCCAAGGACATCGAGCACGCGCGCAATCTGGAGTTCCTGGCGAAACTGATAAGCACCTGCAAGCAGCAGCGCCAGCAGCACCACGGCCCCGCTCCACATCGCCGCGCGCCGGGAATTTGCCGGTTGGCGTGTGAAAGCCGTCCGCGCCGACGAATCATCATCGATGCGAGTGGTCACTGCCAGGTTCGGCGTGTGAAAGCCGGTCCGCGCCGACGAATCATCATCGATGCGAGCGGAGTTAGCAGTTGCCAAGAGTTCGGGTTCGCGCTCGCGCTTCGCGTTCGGGTTCGGTTCGGGTTCGGCTGCGGCTTCGGGTTCGAGCTCGCGCTCGGGTTCGGCGCGATTCGGCGCGTCGGCTTCGCGCTCAGTCGCGTTCGAGTTCGGGTTCAGGTTCGGCTCGGGTTCGGGTTCGGGTCCGGCTTTCGGGTCCGGCTTCGGCTTCGGGTCCGGCTTCGGGTTCGGGTTCGCGTTCGGGCTCTGGACCGGGCGCGACCGCCATCACTGCATCAAGATCTTGTGTCGCAGGGGCCGGCGGCGCCGGCGACGATGGTACGGCGTCGTTCGAAACAGGCTCAGCAATCAATGGCGAGCCGACGACGTCACCTGCAACCGGAGGTGCGATACCCAGGCGCGCGCGCATCTGCGCGACGCTTTGCGGCCGCTCAGCGGGGTAGATCGACAAGGCGCTTTCCAGCGCGCCCACCAGGGATGCGCTGTAGCGCACCCGCGGCCAGGTCCGCCACAGCCGTTGTGCCGTCTCGGCGAATGGTTCGCGGTGTGCGGTGTCGCCAGGGACGAAGGCTGGCTCGGGCAACTGCCCGCTGATCCAGTAGCGGGCGACACCAGCTAACGCGTAAAGGTCGACCGAGGGATGTAGCGGAGTGTCCGCCGGTTCGACAATCTGTTCGACCGGCGCGAAGGACGGTTCCGGTCTGGTGAGCAGCGCGTCGATCCGGTCGTCGGCGATCGCGCGGCCCGCTGCACCGGGACTCAGCAGCAGCGGCCGGTTGCCGGATAGCAGCAAGATATTGGACGGCGTGACCTTGCCGTGAGATCCACCTGTGCGATGAAACACTTCCAGCGCGCCTAGCAGCGCGTCAAGCAGCGCGCGCACTGCCTGCTCGTCGGGCGGTTCACGCATGTGCTGACGCACCTCGAGCAGCCGCCTGGTCGGGTAGCGCGGCATGACGCGGTAGGCAGTTGCGTTGGCTTCGAACAGACGCATGACGCGCACCAGCGAGGGATGGTCGCATCGGGCCAGCGTGCGAGTTTCATTGATGAAGGCCTTCAGCCCTCTCGCAAAGGCATCGGCCTGCGCGGGGGTCCTTGGCTTGACCTGCGCGGCATCATTACGCTGCGCAATCGATGCCGGCATGTACTCCGCGATTACCACCGGTATCGCGAGCGCGCGGTCCGTGGCCGCGTAGACGACCGTTGCACTGCCCTCGCCGATGATTTCCCCAAGCTCGAAGTCATCGCAGGCGGGTACCCGCGGGCAAGGCGCGGGCAGCAGAGACGATGGGGCTGTCAGGCAGCTCCTCGCTCGATGCAGGGGGCGTCGGCACTGAAGGCTTCATGCAGAATCGACTCGGCACAAGGGTTGGATTCAGCCTGGCCCAGCTTGGTTCAGCGACGTGTCGGCGGCTCTGATCCAACTGTCGTGCTGAGGACCGCAAAAGTAACAACTCAGGGCACCGGTCAACGCGCGGAATTCTCTCCGACAGGCAGCCCAGGTAGGTTACCGATCGGAATCTCGATCAACTGCTTCTTGCGGCCCCGCCGGCCGATGACGGTCACTTCGCGCCGGGCGACGAGGCGTCCGATGCCCTCGCTGAACCGGTAGCCCACCTCGTCTTGCTCCGGGTCGAACTCCAGCTTCAGGGTGCCGCACGGGTCGAAGCGGCGCGTTTGCGCCTCGTCGAGCACGCGGCGGATGTCTGCTCGACCGCCGTAGCCCTCCGGTTCGGACGGCGCGCCGTCCGGTTGCGTCTCGACGACCTCCACAGTGCGGTCGATGATGCGGCACGGCCGGCCCGGCTCTGTCGAGCGTGATGGCGATGTGCCCCGCTCCGCCCATCACCGCGGCGACGCCGTCGAAGCGCTGGCGGTAGTGGGCCGTGAAGTCGGCCACCTCCGGCCCGGCCCTCTCGCCGTCACGGCCAGCGCCCGCATGGAACGACGATGTGAAGCGGTCGAAGATCAGTTCGAGCCGGCCCTCGGGGTCGAGCTCCCTGGCGATGCGATCTGCGGATGCGCGCAGTTCGTCGACGGATGCGAGCGCTGCCCGCGGATCGACGTCGGCGAGTCGCAACGCGATGGTGTCGTCGTCGCTGTGCACCGCCGCGGATTGGAAGCCTGCCGCTTCGCGTCCAAACGGATTCGCGGCATCCGCGTCGATCAGGCGCAGGTCGAAGCCACGTGCGAGTCGTGCGGCCCGCTCCGCACGGCGCCGCTTCGCCTTGAAGTGGAGTGGCGGCTGCGGCACGCCGATGCCGAGGTGGACCTCGACGTCGACGTCGGGTGAGATGCCCGCCCATCGCCACCAGTACCAGTTGTCACTCACGCGCGCGCCGTCGAACAGCCGCTCATTCCAGAGCCGGTTCTGCGCCTCATCGCGCGTGGACCCGCATGCCGTCGAGCTCACGATCTGGTTGTGCGTCAGACTCTGGCTCGCGTCCTGCCACGCCTGGCTGAACGAGACGCCGGTGTTCCAGACGCGGAAGAAGTTCTGGCCGTACGCCCACCAGTCCAGCGAGGTGCTGCCGAATCCAAAGATCATGCGGCAGCCCTGGTTCGCGCGATTCCAGGTACGCCACGGGTCATCCCCCGTGGTTACGCGCAGCGACTCGCACGTGCTGAGGAAAAAGTAGCGCAGGTTCTGGTCGCCGACGCGCATCATGTTCGAGAAGCTCGACGTGCGTGTCGCCCACGACATGCCCATCGGGAACTCGAAGGTGCCATCGGCGAGCATGTCGCCGTGACCGGCGTGGTAGAACACCTTCACCGAGTCCGCGCCGCGCCAGCCGTCGGCGTTGTCGAAGGCCGGGTCGAAGCGCCACTGTGCGACGTCGCCGTCTCTCAGTCGGAAGTTGAGCGCATTGAATTGCGCCACATAGTCCAGGAATCCTGAGGCGTCCTCGTGCGTGTGCTCGAGATTCGGCCACTCGTCGCTGTCGACGGAAACTTGCACGGAACTGCCAGCGTAAAGGTTGTCGGCCATGCTGCCCTCGTCAAGTCCAGTTGTAGTGGACATGCTCGAATTGTAAGGGGAAAATTAGGCACGCTGTAGCGCTACGCGCACAACGCAGAGCGCGGGTCTGGGTGTGCCGCTCGAACGCATCGCCTCCGGACACGAGACGCGGCGATAGCTGCCAACGACTCAGTAGGAGGAACCATGCATTACGAATTTTCGCAAGACAAGGCGTTGGGAAAGCGGCAACGACTTGGACACTATGTTGCACCGGCGCTCGCGGCGGCCGCATTCATGTGCTGTGCGGCACCCGCTGCGGCGACGACCTGCTCTGCTCTGACCTGATGCAGCTCTCGCTGCCGAATACGACGATCACGCTGGCCCAATCGTATGCGGCGGGAACCGTTGTATCCGGTACGACAGTCGCGCCGGTCGATCTGTGCCGCGTCGCAGGGACGATCAAGCCGGGTCCGCGATCGAACGTCCGTTTCGAGGTCTGGATTCCAACCGACGGAAGCTGGAACGGCAAGTATCAGCAAATCGGCAACGGCGGATTCGCCGGTTCGATCTCGGCAGGCAACATCGCGAATGCGGTGTCGCGTGGCTACGCGACGGCCGGCACCGACGACGGCACGTCAGGTCCGCCGTCGGGAGCTCCGGCCTTCGTCGGAAATCCGGACGTGCTGCTCGACTATGGATATCGCGCGGTCAAGGCCACCGCGCGATAATTCCAAGGCGATCGTCAGCGCGCTCGATGGGGCAGGCCGCCGAGCCGTTCGTATTTCGTCGGGTGCTCCGACGGCGGCAGGGAAGCGTTGCAGGAAGCCCAGCGTTTCCCTGAGGATTTCGACGGCATCATCGCCGGGTCTCCGGTCAACGACCAAGTCGGCGAGTTCGGCGCTTCGTACCTCTTACAACATGCAGGCGACGCTGAGCGGACCGCAGACGAACGGCGTTCCGGACGCTTACATCCCGAGCAGCAAGCTGCCCCTGCTCACCAATGCGGTACTGGCGCGATGCGTCGGCAAGGACGGCGGTGTAGCGGGCGACACGTTCCTCAACGACCCGCGCCAGTGCAAGTTCGATCCCTCGTTCGGTCCAATGCAGTGCCGGACAGGATCCGAATACGTGCCTGACGCCCGCCCAGGTGCAAGCTGCGCAGAAGATCTACGCGGGCCCGCGCGACCAAACTCGACCGCTGCTATTCCCTGGCCTCGAGCCGGGCGGCGAGGCGCCGACCGGAGGCTGGACCTCATGGATCACCGGTTCTTCGCCCACATCGCCCGGCAGCCAATTCGGGCTCGGCTTCGGTTTCGCATGTAGTCTGATGCAGGACCTGGCGAGCTGCGACTACCTGGCCATTGACGTCGTCGCGCAGGACAACGCTGCGCGGCAGACGCTGCAGCCGATCCTCAGCTCGGTGAATCCCGACTTGAGCGGGTTCAAGGCGCGCGGCGGCAAGCTGATCCAGTATGCCGGATGGTCGGATGCCGCCATCTCGCCTCAGAACGGGCTCAACTATTACCGCAAGGTCGCGCAAACCATGGGCGATCCGAGCGACTTCTATCGCGTGTTCATGGTGCCCGGTATGGCGCATTGCAGCGGCGGAAACGGTCCGAACGCCTTTGGCAACGGCACCAGCAACGGTCCAGTGATCGATGCCGACCACGACCTGGTGAAGGCGCTCGAGCGATGGGTTGAACAGGGAATCGCTCCGGACCGCATCATCGCAACGCATTACGTCAACAACGCCGCGAGCCAGGGCGTCGCTTTCCAGAGACCGCTCTGCCCGTTCCCGCAGCGTAGCCGAGTACGTGGGGCAAGGCGATCCAAACAACGCTGCGAACTTCGCGTGCGTGACGCGTCCGGATCTGTTCGACCTGCGCAACATCGACGTTCAACGCGCTTACCAGTGAGGACGTAAGGTGGGGCATAAGGGAGGTGCAGCAGGCGGAGAGCGCAAATGAACAAGATCACCAAGTCGGGCTTCTTCTACTAGGAAATCCGGACAGTTGATGTTGGTGACCCAGGACTTGCGGAGGTCTACAAGGCGGTATCTTCGGTTTGAGGCCCGCTATGCTAGAGGGCACCGCACCTCTGCCCCGGACGCGCGTCATGTGCACGGCAATATGGCGCGCCGTACTCGCGCTGACACTGGGCCGCGGACGTGCATGAGCGGCACTTTCCATCCGCGCAGATATAGGCGCCGCACGTGTTGAGCTTCGCATCGCGCACGCCGTCCGAAGTTCGCGGCGCTTCGTGGCAAACGCTGCCATAGAGTCCTTGAGGCGCCGCGCAGACACCAAGATCGCAATAGCCGGTTTGGCAAGCCTCATCGGACGCGCAAGCCATGCCAAACGCGGCAAGCGCGCTCGGCTTGCCGTCACTCTGCGCAGCACTGCACGCGGTTGCGGCGGCGAAAATCAGGTAGATCCAGGCGCTGCGCCTAACGGCAGCCACGCGCCTCCTTGCCGGGTCCACCATAGTAGAACCAGTTTCTCCAGTTGGGATCGGAGCTGTAGAACGGTCCGTCGGCCGTATAGCAGGCAATGTCGGTCGTAGATATCGAGCCTGACTCGAACCACCATGCCGTTGCCGGCGCCCAAACGTACAACATGTTGCGGAAGTAGGCGGCATTCTGCCAGTGGGTATTGGCGAAGGCGCCGCTTCCCATGTCAGTGGAGGTCGCCGCGGGCGCGGTCGAGTCAAAGATTTCGCCATACCAATCGATTTGGGTCGCCTTGTCACGAATGCCATTCGCGGCAAACAGAGTGCCCTGATCGCATGGCGGCGCATCGCCGCCTTTGCAATTCGGATAGTAGCCCACCCACTCCCCGGCCGCTCGAATCCACCAATTGCCTTCCCAGAGCCGCACCTCCACATCAAGACTGTATTGGTTGCCACCTGTTGCGCTGTTCCAAGATGCGAGCGACATCCCGGGCGAGACTGTGCCCGAGACCTGAATCCAGCCATCAACATCGGTGTCATAGCCGCCGACCCAATCGCCCGTCGCGTAGTTGTTGGTGTTGAAGAAGGTGAAGAAGTTGGCAACGCCGCCATCGCCGGCCCATTCGATCTTTCCTGCCTCGATCGATTGGAACAAGTCAACATGCACCGCCGTTTGCGCGATCGAAGTATCGCCACTGCTTGGACCGCTCGTATCCCAAATGTTGATTCGGCCCAAGGTACCGAAGACGTCTCCCGAATAACGCCAGACCGCGTAATAGCGATTGTTCGAGTCCGGCGCCGGGACCGGAGTCTTTGGCCTCAGCTTTGTGGGATCGTCGGGCAGGAACTTTGCTGTACGGACATAGCGCTCGACATCGAAACGCACGATTGGAACAGTGCCTTTGGGCCCACGCGCAGATGGATCAAGTTGAAGTTCGGTTTCGGCGCGCGCCTCATTTTGTGCTCTCTCTCGAAGACCCTTGGGCAGTTCCGTCTCGAGATAGGGATTGTCCACATGCTCTTTCGGGGCGCTCGACGACAATTCCATTGGCGGCGTTGCGATTTTGCCGCCACGCACCTGGCTCTCAGGCTTGATCCAGTCGATCAGCTGGCCACTCTTTGTGCGTGTCGTTGCAACGACCTGATAGCGTGCGCGGCGCTCCTCAAAGTAGCGGAGGATGCGTGCGCGCCGTGCCTCAAGTTCGTAGCTGCTGAGGGTCGTGGTGCTGTCGGTTCCCTTGCCAGCGTTCTCGGATTCCTTTCCGGCGCCGGCACTAATGCGTGGCTCATTGGCACATCCAAGCAACGCTACCAACGCAAAAGCAGTCGCACCGAATGCCAGCTGCCTGACAAGTCCAACTTCCGTTGTCATGTGGCCCCCTACTGGGATATCACTCAACTACTAATTGCAACCCTCTCGCGCTTCTCATCACCGTGCGCGTGAGCCCACTCCACGTAGTCGATGAGCAACATCTTTGAGTCGGCGAATGCTGCAGTCTTGGAGACTATTCCCGATTTTCCTAGGCTAAAAGGCGAATATTCACGAGGGACTACTGCTTCCACCCAACTGCAGCCGTACGCATTGCGCTCGATAGCTGCCATTGATCGCGTCTTGGCGGCCAACTGCTGATCGTCGCCGACGCGGGCAAAGCCTTCGTGCAGGCGTAGTATGGCCGGGCTTCCAATTACCTTCGCCACGACGAAAGGACAGCCAACGTGAATATGTCAATGCTTTGGTTCAAGCGTTTTCAATACATTACCCGGACGATTCTGTGCGTTCTGGTCGCCTTCGGCATCACCGCGTGCGCGAGCATGAAATTGGAGCCGAATGTGGAAGCCGAAAGGCTCGCGTCTGAGGCGCGAATCGTATTGCTCAACTTCTTGCGCGATCCCAACCAAACTTGGATCCAGCAAAACCTTAACCGCGCGCGAGGCGTGCTGATTGCTCCGCAAATCGTACGAGCCGGATTCATCGTTGGCGGATCGGGCGGCCGCGCCGTGCTCGTCGCGACAGACGGCCGCACATGGGCCGGTCCTGCGTTCTACGATCTCGCCACCGCGAGTGTCGGATTTCAGGCCGGCGTGGACGTAACCGAGGCGGTGATCGTGGTCATGACGGAGAAGGGTCTCAATTCCCTGCTGTCGACTTCGTTCAAGATCGGTGGCGATGCGAGCATCGCGGTGGGGCCGGTGGGCGCAGGGGCGCAGTCGACGGTAACTGCCGATCTGGTCGCGTTTACTCGCGCCAAGGGCTTGTACGGTGGCGTCAACCTCGACGGCACGGTCGTGAACACAAACGTGGCATGGAACGATGCGTTTTACGGGCGAACAAACGTGCTACCGACCGACATTCTTATCCGAAGGACCGTGACACATCCCAACTCCGTGCCGTTGCTATCTGACGTGGCTGCGGCGACTCGTTGACGCAGAAGAAGACCCAGCGGCGCGTCCAAGACGGAGGTGTAGATCAACCGAATTGGTCGCGATCGCCAACAGAGCCGACGAGAGTAAGGTGCCAATTTACCCGGCAGCGGACGTTCGCGTCCACGATGCGGTACGCCAGCCCATGACGAAACGGATACACTCGGTCGAATGAAGATACCGAAGAGACTCCAACCATTGCTCGAAGAGGGACTGATCGACGGCGTTGTGCGGCAACTCATGAGCGGCAAGGAGGCGATGGTGTTCGTCGTACGTTGTGGGGACGACACACGTTGCGCGAAGGTCTACAAGGAGCCTGAGAGACGCAGCTTTCGACAAGCGGTTGATTACACCGAGAACCGCAAGACGAAAAATACCCGTCAGGCCCGCGCGATGGCGAAGGGCACCCGCTTTGGACGCAAGGCTCAGGAAGACGCGTGGCAGAGCGCCGAAGTCGATGCGCTGTACCGGTTGGCGGCTGCCAGCGTTCGCGTGCCAAAGCCGTACATGTTCCACGACGGCGTGCTTTTGATGGAGCTCATCGCCGACGAACACGGTGAAGCGGCGCCACGCCTCAACGATCTCCTGTTAACTCCGGACGATGCGCGCGCCTATCACCAGCGACTAATCCGGGAGGTCGTGCGCATGCTGTGCGCTGGTATCGTGCACGGTGACTTGAGCGAATTCAACATCCTGATAGACAAAGACGGGCCAGTGATCATCGATCTACCCCAGGCAGTCGATGCGGCTGGCAACAACCATGCGCCGAATATTCTTGAGCGTGACGTGGTCAATTTGCGCAATTACTTTGGTCGTTATGTCCCCGAGGTGTTGTCCACCAATTACGGCAAGGAGATTTGGGCGCTGTACGAGGCCGGAGCGCTGCAGCCGGATTCGCCGCTCACCGGCCGCTTCGAGCGGATCGAGAAGGCCGTGGACCTCGATGGCGTGATGCAGGAGATCGACGACGCACGCTTCGAGGACGCTGCCCGCAGGTTGCGACTCGAGGGCGTGGCGTAGTGCCTAGAAGCGCGGTGCGGATGGTCCAAGCGTCACGCACTTGCCGTTGTCCGCAGTCGGCCAGGAGCAGCCGCAAATTCCTGCGGCAGAAAGCGGTCGTTCGCAATTACGCGGAAGGCCAAGCGCGCCGCCGTCCGACGAACCCGGGGGGAAGTCTCTTTGCCCGTAGAATCTCGGTGTGATTCACTTAGCACGCGGCAGCCAACGACGGGTAGTCGTGTGTGGCCAATACGCCTTCAAGGTTCCGCGTCTACGCCGCTTGCGCGCCGGCGCACGAGCCAACCTGGAAGAGGCACGCATCTGGCGCGAGGGATGGCAGCGCCGATACCCGGAGCTTTGCCCCGTTGTTGCGTGTTTGCCGTTTGGAATAGCGCTAGTCATGCCTGCAGTGCGCATCATGACGGAAATTGAATTCACTCGGTTTAACGCCTCAGGCGAGAAACCGGATCACTATCCGGACCCCGAGTTGTACGAGGACAAATTAGGCGAGTGGGGTGATTTGAATGGGCGCTCGGTGGTTGTGGACTATGCAATGCGCGTCCATATGACGCCCGAAGATCTTGAACTGATTGACCCACGAGTCCGGACGATCAGCGACGTCATGCGGGAATAAATTCTCGCTCGGGTCGATGTCGAGTAGCCGACCAAATTCGAAGTCGTGTTCAACCTGAAGACCGCAATGGCACTCGGGCTCACGATTCCTCGGGTGGTGCTGCTGCGCACTTATGGGGAAATTTAGTAATGGCGCATGGGACCTTCTCGGCAGTCCGCGCCACTTGCCGTAGTTCGAGACTGTCTGGTTTCCGAACTGGCTCCATGACCGCTATGGGTCGAATGGCGACCGTCGATGATCGGTCGGCTCGCGGCCAGTATCGGCCGTATTGTGGTGTTGCCGATAGCAGTCGTTCGTTGGCACAAACGAAGAGAAACCGACATACGCAGCGCTCTGCGAAGCCTTTTGGAAGGCGTAGTATGTAGGACTCCTTTCGACGGCGAGGCGACCGGTGACGCAGAGCTCGAGCAATGACGAGTGAGTATCCTGGCAAGCCTCCTTTCGGCTTTGCGCACGATGCGCCGATCGCTTACCTCCAGCGGGTACGAGAGTATTACCGAGCTTTGGGCTATGGTGCCCCTTACGAATGGGCACACTATGTCGAGGTGCCCTTCCATCCTCTGGACAAGCCGCTTTCGAGCAGCCGCGTGACGATCATCACCACGGCAGCGCCCTATCAGCCGGACAAGGGCGATCAGGGTCCCCGGGCTCCCTACAATGCAGCCGCCAAGTTCTATGCCGTTTACTCTGGCGATTCGATGAAGGAACACGATCTACGCATTTCGCACCTCGCCATCGATCGCAAGCATACGACTGCCGAAGATCCGGCGACTTACTTCCCACTTTCGACGCTGCGTGAGCGGGCGGCGACCGGTCGCATCGGATCGGTAGCTCCGCATTTCCACGGCCTCCCGACGAATCGCAGTCAACGAGTGACTCTCGAGGTCGACTGCCCCGAGATCGTTGCGCGCTGCAAGGCCGAGGGCGTCGATGCAGCGCTACTTGTTCCCAACTGTCCCGTGTGTCACCAATCCGCGAGTCTTGCCGCGCGTGCATTGGAAGAAAACGGCATTTCGACTGTGGTAGTGGGGTGCGCAAAGGACATCGTCGAATACGTCGGGGTGCCGCGCTTTCTATTCTCGGATTTCCCGCTCGGGAACGCGGCAGGCCGGCCGAAGGACGTGGTGTCGCAGGCATTCACTCTTGAACTTGCACTCAGAGTTCTCGAGGCCGCACCCGCTGCGCGGACCACAGTGCAGTCGCCGCTGCAATGGAGCTCCAACTCCGAGTGGAAGCTCGACTATTGCAACGTCCAACGCTTGACGCCTGAGGAGATCGAGGGTCGGCGGTCCGACTTCGACGAGGCGAAGGAGCAGGCTAGACGCGTACGAGAGCGAACCGGGCTTGCGCGCCCAACGATTGAGGATGGGATTTCATGACTAAAAGGCCAGACACTGTCGTCGCACACGCTTCGCGTGTCTCAGTTCGGCCACTTCCGGTCGGTCCCATGGCGCTCGACGGTCACTGACCATCGGTCTATGCTGGCCGAATGCCTTGGCAGCACATCCGCATCTCGCGCTTCGGTGGTCCGGAAGTCCTGCAGATGACGGAGGAGCCTACAGTCCCTGATCCGTCTCGTGCGGAGGTTCGTATCAAGGTACTCGCCGCCGGCACCGGCTTTACCGATACCATGATTCGGCGCGGCAGATATCCAGACTTTAAGGGGCCGCTGCCGTTCACTCCAGGCTACGAGATCGTGGGCGTCGTCGAGAGGATTGGTTCCGGCGTAACCGCACAGCTCGAGGGCCAGATGGTCGCTGATTTGTGTGTCGTCGGCGGCTATGCCCAGTATGCAATTCGCCCGGCGGGGTTCCTCGTGCCGGTCCCCGATGGCGTCGATCCCGCCGAAGCAGTGTGCATTCCTCTTGCCTATCTCACCGCTTTGCAGATGCTAACTCGTTATCGCAATCTTCCGAGAGGCGCCATGATCTTGGTCATTGGCGCATCGGGCACGGTCGGTACTGCGTTGCTTGATCTGGCGCGTCATTTCGGACTAAAGGCGATCGGAACCTGTTCTGCAGCGAACCTGCCGGTGGTCGAGCGCTTCGGCGCAGCCGCGATCGACTATCACGCAGGTGACTTCGTCACTTCCGTGCGCCGACTGACTGGCGACCGCCCGGGTGGCCCCGGCGTTGATATCGCCTTCGATGCGATCGGCGGCGCGCATTTCGGCCGCTCGTTCGCATGCCTCGCGCCTGAGGGGTTGCTCGTTGGTTACGGGTCGCAAACCATGGCAGTCGGCCGCGAAAGCCTGGCTGCCGCGGGACTCGGCTTGGCCCGACTCAAGCTGTGGAGCGCATTCAGCTTCTTTCTCCGCGGCCGTCGCGCCGTCTTCTACAGCATTACGGCACGCCGAGCGACTCAGCCGCAGGAATTCAAGGCCGACATGGCAACGCTGTTCCAATTGTTGCGCGCAGGTGTCCTTCATCCGGTCGTGATCGACCGATTGCCGCTCGCGGCCGCGAGCGAGGTTCACGCCCGCATCGACAGGGGCGGACTTGGCGGCAAAATTGTGCTGCTGCCTTGGTCTGCAAACGTGACGTCGCTACCACTCGCTGACGGCGCACACCTTCGGTGAAATAACCAAAGGCTACGGGTACTCTCCACATAGTCGATTGTGCTCGTCGCGAGCGCCGTGTTCGACGGGCGCAGACGGCCCGAAGCGGACCTACGCCAATCGGTGCCACGATTAGCTTTGGCTCCGATTACCTGGGTCGCCGCAGGTAGTGCTGATACCCAGGACGCTCGAGCGAGCCATCCGAAGGGCGCTGGTAGCCGAACTGAGTCCGTCGCGCGCCAGGCTCGTCATCTGAGCACGAACCACTGGAACAAAACGAAGCGCCCCGCCTCTAAAGGTTTATGGGCCGCATTCGGCGGAGTATCGGCGCCGAGACGACGAAAGGTTAAGCTGCCCGAAGAATGGCGCCACCACTACACCGGCCTAACTTTACACCCTGCACGCACGATCGCGGCGCGACCAAGATCGTGAGACTTCGTCCCGGACAAGCGATGATGAGACCTCGCATCCGCTATTTCGCCTATGGCTCCAATATGCTGACGGCTCGGCTACGAGAACGCGCACCCTCCGCCACTGCGATCGGAATCGGCCAGCTCGAGGGGCATGCGCTGCGTTGGGACAAGCATAGTTGGCGAGACGGGTCAGGCAAGTGCGACGCCGAATTTACAGGCGAACAATCCGATGTCGTTTGGGGAGTTGTCTTTGAGCTCGACACCGAAGACAAACCGGCACTTGATCAAGCCGAAGGTCTCGGCAACGGGTACATCGAGAAGGTGGTGACCATATTGACGGAGGCCGGGCCGATCACCGCCGTCACGTACTTGGCGACCGACAAGGACGCATCGCTTCGCCCTTACCACTGGTACAAAGCACTGGTCATTGCTGGCGCACGCGAGCATAGTCTGCCACCGAGTTACCGCAGCTGCCTCGAGCTTGTTGCTACCGTTTCCGACCCCGATTCTACGCGGGCCGGCACTCACAAAGCGCTCGGGGCGCGAGCAACGCCGCATTAGGGGATTCCCCCGCCGTATTCAATACGAACCCGGCCCACCTGGCTTCGCATCTCCAGCCTGGTGCTTGGTTCGGCGGGCGCGGCTCAAGCTATCGCGCGTGGGCGTATTCAGCACAGCCGAATTCGGCCAGGAGCGGTCGTCGTCTACTACGCTCAAAAGCGGCCGCTCGCAGTCGGGGAAGTCGCCGCGAATATGTGGTAGTTGCATTTGCTTTCGTCGGCGAAGTGAGTCCATGAATCGTCGCGGCGTTCTCGCAATGCTTAGTGGCGCGCTTTTTCTCGGCGGGACGCTCATCGCGAAGGCGCAATCCGCGAAGGGCATTCGCCGAATCGGCGTCTTGGGGCTAAGCACGAACGCAAGTCCCGCAGAGCTTCAACTGGCATGGGCGCCCGTGCGCGAGCTTGGCTGGATCGAGGGCCAAAACCTGATCGTCGAACGGCGCTACGCAGGCAGTAATGCGGAGCTACTCCGCGCCAATGCCGAGGAACTCGTTCGGCTCAACGTCGAGGTCATCCTGACGAACGGAACGCCTGCGGCCATCGCGGCCAGGAATGCCACGACACGCATTCCTATCGTCATGATTTCCTCCGGCGACCCCGTCCGTGCCGGTCTCGTCGCGAGTCTTGCGAACCCCGGCGGCAATATCACCGGGTATTCCATCATTTCTACGGAGCTCGACGCCAAGCGTCTGGCCCTTCTACACGAGCTATTGCCGACCGCGCGACGTGTCGGCGTGCTCGTCAATCCGGCCAATTCAACGTTCAGGATCGCGCGGGAAGAAAACGAACGTGTGTATCGATCGCTAGGTATGCGAGCCGATATTTGTTGACGCTGCATCGACCAACGAAATGGATAACGCAGTCGCCGAAGCAGCTCGACGGCGGGCGCAGGCTTTAGATGTCGCACGGGATCGCACGTTTTTCGTGAATGGCCGCCTAATCATCCAGGCCGCGCTTAGGCATGCGCTCCCGACTATTGTTGGCGACAGAGATTTGCTGAAGGAGGGCGCGTTGCTATCGCTTTCGATCGACGAAGAGGAGATAGCGCACGCCATGGCGTACTTTCTGGACAAGATTTTGCGCGGGGCGAAACCGGCCGACCTTGCCATTCAACAGCCGACCAAGTTCCTGCTCGGGATCAACCTCAAAACGGCGAAAGCGCTCGGGCTGACGATCCCGCAGTCCATCCTCGTTCGCGCGGACGAGAAGGTTGATTGATGGATCGTTCCGCGTTGTTCGCGGCTCTCTCTGCTGTCTGTGCAGTCGCGGGTTAACCCGATCCGTTGAACGTCTGCTTTGTTGAAGACCGATCGGCTGGTCAGGGTCGATTGCAGTCGCACCGCCTCGTCTGCTTCCGGCCAAGAGCAGCCCTACAGATACGTCATCGATAGCAGCCGTTCGCTGGCCCAATCGACCCGCGGCAGTCGATCAAGCGTAAACTTTCTGACGGCCTTTTCAGGGAGCAAAAAGCATGGGCCTCGTCCAGCGCAGAGACTTCCTGATCGCCACCGCGGCTGTTCTTGCCCTGCCGCTCGGCGCCGAGGCGCAGCAAGCAGGTAAGGTCGCGCGGATTGGCGTCCTGGGCACGACCCCACCTGCAGCCGCCGTGAGCTTCCACGCATTCCAGAAGGGGCTCCAGGAACTCGGCTACGTGGAAGGCCAGCACGTCCACATCGATTACCGATGGCCGGAAGGCGAACGCGCGGGCTACGCAGCACTGGCTGCCGAATTGGTCAAGGGCAGGTTCGACGTGATTCTGACCATCAGTGCCGGGGCCGCCCTTGCTGTCAAGGGCGCCACGGACGCCGTTCCCATCGTCTTCTGCGCGCTGGGGGACGATCCCGTACAACTTGGGATCATCGCGAGCCTTGCTCGACCGGGTGGCAACACCACGGGCACCGTGATCCTGTCCCGTGAGCTCGAGGCAAAGCGGCTTGATCTGCTCAAGGAGGCCGTGCCAGGCCTCTCGCGGGCCGCCATGTTGTGGAACCCGAGCATTGCGCCGCATCGACGAATGCTGCGGGATGTCGAGGAGGCCGCCCCCCGCCTCAATATCCGTGTAATTCCGGTGGAGTGGACAGGTCCGAAGGACGTCGAGAAGGCGTTCCAGCTTGCCGACCGCGAGCGAGTGGGCGGTGTGCTTGCCCTGTCGAGTTCCGAGACTTGGCGCGCACGCGAGCAAATTGCCCAGGTCGCCCTCAAGCATCGCCTGCCGACGGTCGGCAGTGAGCCGGGGTTTGCGGCAGCCGGTAATCTCGTGCAATACGGACCCAACCTTCCGGAGTCCTGCCGCCGCGCGGCCTTCTACGTGGATCGCATCCTCAAGGGTGCCAAACCAGGCGAGCTTCCAGTCGAGCAACCGACGCGGTTCGAACTCGTGGTCAATCTCAAAACGGCCCAGGCGCTCGGACTGACTATGTCGCAGACGCTGCTGCAGCGTGCGGACGAGGTGATTCAGTAGCTCAATTGCCTAAGTTGATGGCGGTTGAACGTCCGGTTCCGTGCGCAGCAACGGCGGCTAAGGGTCGTTAGCAGTCATTTGTGAATGTCAGCAATCGGCCAAGAGCAGCCGTACAGCGAATTCACTGATAGCAGCCGTTCGATGGCGCTGTCGATCCACTGCCGACGACCGCCGGACCTAACGGGGTACGGAACTCCCCCGTCGAACTGAGCAACGAGGGGCGTCGAGATTGCCATGTCTAACAGCCGAGTCTTCCTGCATAGTATGTGCGCGGTCGCGTCGTGGCGGTGTCCAAAAACTCCATGACGCTTCGCCGCCACGACGTCGGGCATCGCGTCTGCCCTGGGTGGTCCGCGGGGACTACCGCCCGGCGCGCGACCGGCGTACGCTGTCTGCTTCCGCTACCGACCCGATCGAAATTGAAGTGGACGTGGTCCGGCAGAGGAGACGTGAGACGCGTGCCAGCTGGAACATGACTATTCGGCCGTCTTGCGTGCCACGTTGACGCCGGCGCGTAGCCGATCTCGACAACGTCCGCGCGGGTCCACAAGATCGACACTCAGGAGGTAACAAGCATGGGCAAGTCCAAGGCAAGCACCCTGGTAGCCATGGCGTCGTTCGTCTGTCTCGCGTCGCTTTCGGTCCAGGCGCAGACCAGCGTTTCGAACATCGAAAAACTGAAGCAAATGAAGGTCTCGGGTACCGACCCGAACATACCAATGGTGGAGCAGACCGGCAAGAACGCCGATCAGCTCCGCGATAACCTGAAGCGCATCAAGCTGCCGCCCGGATTCAAAATCGATCTCTACGCCGTCGTGCCCGATGCGCGCATGATGGCGATTGCACCCTCGACCAACATGCTGTTCGTCGGCACACGCAAGACGAAAGTCTGGGCCGTCACCAATCGCAACAGCGGCGATGCCGCTACCGAGGTCAAGGAATTCGCGCCTTCGCTCAAGTTCAACAATCCCAACGCCGTATGCTGGACAAGGGACGGATTTCTGATCGTGGTCGAAAGCAATCGCGTGCTGACACTTCCCCGCCGCGGAGTTCTTCTACGAAGGCGCGGACGTCGCCGTCGGCGAGGTGGTGCCGCAAGGTCAGCTGATCCCGCCGGAGGAGGAATCGTTCAACCACAGCGGGCGTGTCTGCCGCATCGGCCCGGACAACAAGCTCTACATCACGCTCGGTCAGCCGTTTAACGTTCAGCCGCGCGACAAGCTCGCCCTGTACACCAAGACCGGTATCGGCGGCATCGTCCGGATGAACCAGGACGGCACCGGCCGCGAGGTCTACGCGACCGGCGTGCGCAACTCCGTCGGCATGGACTTCAATCCGAAGGACAAGACGCTGTGGTTCACCGACAACCAGACCGACGGCATGGGTGACGACATCCCGATGGGCGAGATCAATCGCGCGACGCAGGCCGGCCAGTTTTTCGGCTATCCGTACATCGTCTCCAAGACGCGGATCACCGAGCACGGCTACGACAAGGATCCGATCCCTGCGGGTGCGGTGAATCCGCAGGTGATGACGGATGCGCATGCTGCCGACCTCGGCATGTCTTTCTACAGCGGCAAGCAGTTTCCGGCGAAATACCAGAGTGGATTCTTCTCGGCGCAGCACGGTTCGTGGAACCGCACCAAGCCGATCGGCGCGCGCGTGCTCTTCACGTCGCTCAAGCCGGATGGCACGGCCGACAAGACCGAGGTTTTCGCCGAAGGCTGGCTCGACGAGGCAACCGGAACTTACCGCGGCCGACCGGTAGATGTGCAGATGGCGAAGGACGGTTCGCTGCTGGTCTCCGACGATTTCGCCGGGGCGATATACCGAATTTCTTACAGCGGGCAATAAACGGCCCCGTGGCGCATTGGGGCAAACTCGCACACTGTCCGGGGGTCCGCCGCGCTGGGTTGTTCGTCATCACAGGATTGCTGTGGCATTGGGGTGATGCTGCTGTGGCCGCTGACGCTATTGCCGGGCGGGCGAAAGCGCAGCCGTGTGCCGTCTGCCACGGCGCACTCGGCCTCAGCACCCAGCCCGACGCGCCGAATCTTGCCGGCCAGCCGGCCGTCTTTCTGTCCAGCCAGCTCCGCGCGTATCGCAGCGGTGAACGCCGCCATGAAGTGATGAACATCATGGCGAAGCCTTTGAGTGACGAGGACATCGACAATCTCGCCGCGTGGTTCTCTTCGGTGCGTGTCGATGCGCATGCGCCGCCATGAGCGTGACGTGGCGACTGTGTAAACCGTACGCGGGCCAGTAACTGCTCGCTAATTTCGATCACAGTGTCTGCGGGAAAGTGTGTGCCTCGCTTGCTCGGGGGGCTAGTTTCGTTTGCTAACCGTCCGCTATCGGGGGTCGCGACTGTCCGAAGTGGGTCGTTAGCAGCCATTTGTGAACGTCAGCAATCGGCCACAAGCGGCCGTACCGAGTAGTCGCCGATTGCGGTCCTTCGTTGCGCTATCGACCGATTCCGGACATCGACTCGGGGAACTAAGATGTTAAGGAATGCGGTGCTTGCTCTCCGCTGCGCCCTGAGCTTCGGATCAGATGCTGTGGCGTTCCTGGCAAGATCGTCGGACTCACCATCCTACAATCGCTGTTTCTGTGAGAGGATGAGCCGTTCAGCAAAGCTGCAAGACTATCTTCGCGTAGGCCATCGTCAATGGCTCCGCGGCGGTAGCCGTGAGATTGGCAGGGAGGGCCGATGGAACGGGGCGCAAAACCTACCAAGGCCAAGGCTGAAACGCGGGCACTTGTGACCGGCAAATCGGGGAAGATCGCCGGCTCTACGGACCGGCAGCGCCTGATGGAAGCCTTGGAGCAGCAGGCCGCGACGAGCGAGATCCTGCGCGTGATCAGCCAGTCGCCGACGGATGTGCAGCCGGTCTTCGACGCCATCGCGGCGGCCGCGCTGAAGCTGTGCCGCGCCAGCGCGGCGAACGTGTTCACTTTCGACGGCAAGCTGGTCTGGCTGGCGTCTCTAGTGAGCGCCCATCCCAGTCCGGACTATGCCGAGACGTTTCGCAAGCGTTGGCCGATGCCCCCCGGTCGCAGCGCTGCTGCCACGCGGGCGATCCTGACGCGAGCCGTTGTCGAGATCCCGGACGTGCTCGAGGACGCCGATTACGCAGTCACGGCCGAGCTACTTGTCGGGAGGTTTCCGCAGCGTGCTGTCAGTGCCGTTGATGCGCGATGGAGCGCCGATCGGCGCCATATCCGTCGGCCGGACGGAGGCCGGATCGTTTCCCGCGGAACAGATCGCGCTGCTTCAGACCTTCGCCGACCAGGCGGTGATCGCGATCGAGAACGTGCGCCTGTTCAACGAAACGAAGGAAGCGCTCGAGCAGCAGACGGCGACGGCGAGATCCTGCAGGTCATCTCGATCTCGCCGACCGATGTTCAGCCGGTATTCGAAGCCATCGCGCAGCGAGCCGCCACGTTGTCCGAGGCGAAGTTTTCGTACGTTACGACCTTCGACGGCGAATGGATCCACTTGCGCGCCACGCATGGTCCAGGCACGGAAGAGCACTACGCGTTCTACCCCATCCGACCCGGGAGCGGCGCCGTGTCGGCGCGGGTGATCAGAGATCGCGCTCCGGTCCAAATCCCGGACGTGCTCGCCGACGCCGCCTACGCCCAGAAGGAAGCGGCGCGCACGCAGGGTTTCGAAGCGCCGTCGGCGTCCCGATGTTGCGCGACGGCAAGGTTGTCGGCGCGATCGCCGTCGCCCGCCCCGAACCGGGTTTCGTCCCCGACCAGCTCGTGCGCCTGCTCCAGACCTTCGCCGATCAGGCCGTGATCGCCATCGAGAACGTGCGGCTGTTCAAGGAGCTCGAAGCCCGACCACGCAGCTCACGCGATCGGTCGGAGAATTGAAGGCACTGGGCGAAGTCGGTCAGGCAGTGAGCTCGACGCTCGATCTCGAGACCGTGCTGTCGCACGATCGTCGCGCGCGCCACCGAGCTCGCCGGCATGGACGGAGGATCGATCTACGAGTACGACGAAGCGCGCGAGGTCTTCCATCTCCATACGACCTACCGGCTGCCCGCGGAGGTCGTCGACGCGCTTCGCGCGAGCCCCATCCCGAAGGGCGAGGGTGCGCTGGGTCAGCTCGCGGTGACCGGCGAAGTGGTGCAGATTCGCGACATCTCGGACGAGGCCAGTCTACAAGAGCCGCGTTCGGAAGATGCTGCTGCGCTCGGGATACCGCTCGCTGCTGGCGGTGCCGCTCTTGCGCGAAGATCACCTGCTCGGTGGTCTCGTCGTCAATCGAGCGACTCCCGGCGAATTCGCGCCGGAGGTGATCGATCTGCTCAAGACATTCGCCACACAGTCGGCGCTCGCCATTCAGAATGCACGGCTCTTCCGTGAGATCGGAGACAAGAGCCGGCAGCTCGAGGTCGCGAGCCGGCACAAGAGCGAGTTCCTCGCCAACATGTCGCACGAGCTGCGCACGCCGCTCAACGCCATCATCGGCTTCTCGGAGGTCCTGTCCGAGCGGATGTTCGGCGAGATCAACGACAAGCAGGCGGAATACCTCGGCGACATTCTGGAGTCGGGACGACATCTCCTGTCCCTCATCAACGACATCCTCGATCTGTCCAAGATCGAGGCGGGACGGATGGAACTGGAGCCGACCGACTTCGACCTGCCGAGCGCCATCGAGAACACGCTGATGCTGGTGCGGGAGCGGGCGCATCGGCGTGGAATCACGCTCGCGCGCACGATCGACGAGCGGCTCGGCAATGATTCGCGCGGACGAGCGCAAGGTGAAGCAGGTGCTGCTGAACCTCCTGTCGAACGCGCTGAAGTTCACGCCCGAGGGCGGGCGGATCGGCGTTCGGGCCGAAGTGCGCGACGGTGCGGCAGAGATCTCCGTGACGGACACCGGGGTCGGCATCGCGCCCGAGGATCAGGAGGCGGTGTTCGAGGAGTTCCGGCAGGTCGGGACGGCGGCGAAGAAGGTGGAAGGCACGGGGCTCGGCCTCGCCATCTCACGCAAGTTCATCGAACTCCACGGCGGAAGGATCTGGGTCAAGAGTCAAGTCGGGACTGGCTCGACCTTCGCGTTCACGCTGCCGCTGCAATAATTTCGCCGGTAGCGCAGCTATCCCGAGATTTGGTTGACACGAATGGCTGCTTATAGGCGGCAGAGCGGTCTTCGTGAACGTCTGCTTCTCACGGGTCCGACAGACCGCTACGGGTCGAAAGCAGTCATCGGCAAACGTCTGCTTTCGGCCACAACCGGACAGTGGGCACTGCAGTCAAACTTACCCCGTAGCGGACATTGAAAAGCCATGCGGGACTTCACAAACATGAAAACTGCGGCCTCACCGTATTTTCATCGAAATGTGTCGCCTGCAGTCCCGCAGCCAGGACGCATTGCGTTCATCCGTCCGGTAGCAACTTGCGGATGAGCTTCAGAAGGTCGAAGGGACTGTAGGGCTTCGCGAGGTACGCGGTCGCCCCCGCTTCCTTCGCCTTCTGCTCGTCGCCGCTCAGCGCGAAGGACGTGATGGCGATGATCGGCGTATTCGCGGTTGCGTCTTCAGCGCGCAGCCGTCGCATCGCCTCCATGCCGGAAATCTTCGGCAGCTGGATGTCCATGAGGATCAGGTCAGGACGCTTTTCCAGCGCCTCCGCCACGCCTGCCTCGCCGTCATGCGCCTCGATCAGCTGGTACGTCGTGCGCTTGAGCAGGTCGCGCACGATTTTGCGGTTCATCTCGTTGTCCTCGACGTAGAGGATGGTCTTTGCACTCATGCCTGGGCTCCAGTGCTCACGCGCAGCGGAATCTCGAAAATGAAGGTCGAGCCCCTGCCGACCTCGCTCTCCACCCAGATCCGTCCGCCGTGCATCTCGATGAACTTCCTGCTGATGGACAGGCCGAGGCCCGTGCCGCCGTACTCGCTCGCGATGGTGGCGTCGGTCTGCTTGAACTCGGCGAACACTGTCTCGAGCTTGTCCGGCGGAATGCCGATGCCGGTATCCGCCACCTTGTAGACCAGCAGATCGCCCTTCGCCTCGACGGAAATCTCGACCTTGCCCGCCTTGGTGAACTTGAGCGAATTGCCGGCGAGGTTCATGAGGCACTGCGTGATGCGTCCGGAATCGCCGTAGGCAAGCGGAATGTCGGCGGGCACCGTGGCGACGAACTCCAGCCCCTTGTCCGCCGCCAGGGGGCGCAGCGTGGCGCGCACGCTCTCCACCGTGTCCTGGACCGAGTAGTCCGCGAGCGCCAGCTCCATGCGCCCCGCCTCGATCTTGGCGAGGTCGAGCACGTTGTTGATGAGACGCAGCAGATGCTTCCCGCTCGTCTGGATGTCCTCGAGCGGCTCCTTCATGCTGGCGGGCACTTCGCCGTAGATCTCGCCGAGGATCATCTCGTTGAAGCCGAGGATCGCGTTGAGCGGCGTCCTCAGCTCGTGGCTCATGCTGGCGAGGAAGTCCGACTTGTGCCGGCTCGCCGCTTCGAGCTGCCGGCCCTTCTCCGCGATCTCGCGGAACAGCCGCGCATTCTGGATCGCGAGCGCCGACTGCGTGGCGAATGTCTTCAGCAGCTCGACGATCTCCGGCGCGAACTCTCCCGGCGTCTTCCGGTTGACCAGCAGCCCGCCGAGCAGGTGGTCCTCGCGCAGCAGCGGGACCGCGAGGAGCGCACGATATCCGGCGCGGATGAGTAGTTCCTTGCGCGCGCTTTGGTAGCTGTCATCGAGAGTGTCGGGGACCTGGGTCGGCTCGAGCGTAATGGCGGTGCGCCCGAGCGCGCCATCCCCCTTGCGGGTGGGCGCCTTGCGGATGTCCTCGACGACATCGTCCGGCATGTTCTCGGCCGCCTGCAGCCGGAACTCCTCGGCACGCTCGTCGTACTCGTAGATCGATCCGCCGTCGAGCCCCGTGAGGTGCACCGCCCGGGAGACGATCGTCTTGAGCACGGTCTCCAGCTCGAGCGTCGAGCTGACCGCCTGCCCCACCTCGCCGAGCGCCGTGAGCTGGCCCACCGAGCGCGTGAGCGCCTCCGTGCGCGCTTCCAGCTCCTTGAACAGGCGCACGTTCTCGATCGCGATCACCGCCTGGTCGGCGAAGGTCTTGAGCAGCGCGATCTGCTTGTCGGGAAATGGCCCCGGTTCGCGCCCGCCGACGCTGATGGCGCCAATCGGGCTTCCTTCGCGCATCAGCGGAACGGCCAGGATGCTGCGAAAGCCCCCGACGAGCGTCTGAGGCGCCGATCGCGTACTCGCGGTCCTCGAGCACGTCCGGGATGTGCGACAACGTTGCGGGTCAGGATCGCGCGGCCGACCGCAGTATCGCGCGCCGGGTGGCCGCGGAAAGACGCTGCGGATCGCCGCGGCACATTCCGGATTCACGTTCACGACGCGCCGCCAAATGGATCAGTCTCGCCGTCGAACGTGAAGACGTTCGCCGAAGCTGGCGCGGCACAGCTTCATTGTGGCCGCCACGATGGCGTCGAATACCGGCTGCACGTCGGTCGGCGACTGGCTGATCACGCGCAGGATCTCGCTCGTCGCCGTCTGCTGCTCGAGCGCCTCCTTGGTCTCGTTGAACAGGCGCACGTTCTCGATCGCGATCACCGCCTGGTCGGCGAAGGTTGTCGCGAGCGCGATCTGTTGTTCGGTAAAAGGCCGGGCCACCGAGCGTGTCAGAACCAGGACACCAATTGGGGCGCCTTCGCGGAGCAGCGGAACGCCGATCATGGCGCGATTTCCAGCGCACGGCCAGGACATCCGGTACGTTGTATTCCGGATCGGCCACTGCGTCGCGGATGTGAACCGTTCTTCCCTCAAGCAAAGCGCGACCGACGCAGGTATCTCTTCCGGGCTTGATGACAACCTGCTTGAGCGCCGCCTTGTGTTCCGGGGACTGCCCGAACATTGCGGCGACCTTGAATCCGTCGCCGTCGGGACGCCAAATGTTCGCCCCCTCTGCGTCGCACAACTTGCAGGCCGATTCGGTCAACGTATCAAGCACCTTCTGCAAATCGAACGCCGACCGGCTGATGACCTTGAGCACGTCGGCCGTGGCCGTCTGTTGCTGAAGAGATTCCGATAACTCGCGCGTGCGCGCCTGGACTTCATCGAACAGCCGCACGTTCTCGATGGCGATCACCGCTTGGTCGGCGAAGGTCTGGAGGAGCGCGATCTGCTTCTCCGGGAAGTTGCCCGGGTTCGGGTCGCCCGACCGTGAGCGCGCCGATCGGACCTCTTGCCGTGCATCAGCGGGACGGAAAGCACGCTGCGAAACCCTGATGCAACGCGCGGTGGCCTGCACCGCGGTAATCGCGGATCGATCAGTACATCTGGAATGACAACCACGTCACGGTTAAGTATCGCGCGCGCCGTCGCGGTGTCGCGGCTGGGCGGCCTTGGATAGATGCTGCGGAGCGCGTCGGCGCCTTTCGGGACTGACGTTGGCCGATCGCCGACCAGTCGGATCAGACTGCCGTCGTACGTCGCCGACATTCGCGGTGTTGGCGGCGCACAGCTTCAGCGCGGCCGCCGCGATGGTGTCGAACACCGGTTGCACATCGGTCGGCGACTGGCTGATCACCCGCAGGATCTCGCTGGTCGCGGTCTGCTGCTCGAGCGCTTCCTTCGTTTCCTTGAACAGGCGCACATTGTCGATCGCGATCGCCACCTGCTGGGCAAACGTCTCCACCAGCGCGACCTGGCTCGGACGAAAACAGCCCGGGTTCGCAGCGCCAGAGAAAAATCGCACCGTAGGCGCTGCCTTCGCGCATCAGCGGCACGGCGAGCACGGCGCGAAGCCCGAGCTGCCGCGCGTTTAGCGCATCCGGGTACTCGCTGTCGAGCAGCGGAACGACGTCGTCATGATGAATGGTCGCGCGATCGAGGACTGCGCGACCGGAGATTGACGACCTGCTTCAACGGGAGCGGAACCGTGTCCGCCTGGGGTGCGCCGTCGAGCGAATACTCGGCCGTACGGCGCAAGACATCGCCATCGACGAGCAACACGCGCGCAAGGGGTGCTTCGCACAGTCGCGCCGCACGTTCGGCGACTGCGTCGACCACCGGTTGCACGTCGCTCGGCGACGCGGAAATCACCCGTAGAACTTCGGTGATCGCCCCGAGCTGTGCCACTGCCGCCCGACGCTCGCTCGGCCGGCGGCCCGGCGGAGCCGTCAACCTTCCGCGGCTTCCCGGCAACAGGTGGCCTTGCTTCGATCTTAGCCTTTGCAGGCCTTGTTCCACGTCCCATCGGCCCTCCCCCTGCGACTCTTGGGCACCACGACGGCGGCAATCGACCATAGCCTACGCCGCCGTGCCGATTCGAGGAAGGTCGGCGTGCTCTGTAGCGGTCGCCGTTTCTTTCGTACGCGCCCTGGACGGGCGCGAAGCAAGAACTGGAGCCAGTCAGGTGTGCGCGCAGTACGGAGCGAACATGAACCAGATCGCGCGCCGCTTGCTCGATACTGGGGCGAAACCGTCGTCCCGGAAACCTGTCCCCAATGGGAACGGCGAGGTGACGATGGCGCTCGTCGATGCAGATGGCGGCACCGACGTCCTCGCCGTGAAGACGGACTGCCATGCGGCGTGCCAATCGCCGACAACGAAGCCAGCGGGCGCTCGTCACTCGCGAAATTCGCGGCGCTCGTCGAGGCGGGTTACAACATGCGCCGTATGTCCGTTCTTGCGATTATTAATGGCGGCTTTCTGGCATGGCGAAGGACAGCAATGGGTCGTAAGCAGACGGACTATTGCGTCTGCTTCCGGCCAACTGCGGACGGCCAGCGCCGTCGCCCAATTTTCCATGTAGCAGCCCTTCCGGATCTGTCCAATCGATCCCTCGTCGGTGCGGTCGTCAGTCGGGCGGACAATCCATCTACCGGCATGATTGGTTGTCGCACTTGTTTCATCTACGCTGCACCGACCCGGTCCAAAAGCTCCGCATCAAAAGGGCTGCACTTGCTAGACCGGACCGGTTTCCCCTCGCGGTCTCGCTCCATGGCGTCCCAACGAATGCTTAGGGCTCAATGGGTTTATGATGCAGCCAATGCGTGATCGCCACTCATTGCTTTGCTCCACGCTGTTGTACGTCGGCTTATTCGCCTTGTTGCTTGCTGCGTTCGGGGTAACCGCACAGCAGTCCGCGAAGGTGCCGCGAATCGGCTTCGTTGTAGCCAGCGCGCCATGGGGCTCCTTGTCGACGCACCAGGCATTTATCGCGGGGATGCGTGACCACGGGTATATGGAGGGCCGTGACTACGTCATGGAGATCCGAAATGCCGAGGGCAAGGCGGAACGCTACGCTGATTTGACCGCCGAACTCGTTCGCCGCGCCGTGGACGTGCTTTGGGTAGGCGTCTGTGGAGCGCCGCTTGCCGCCGCGCGCCAAGCGACGCAGACGATTCCCATAGTGGTTGCGACGTGCAACGACGATCTGGTAGAGACCGGCATCATTAAGAGTATGCAGCGCCCCGGCGGCAACATCACCGGCCTATCGAAGCTGAGCCCCGAGCTGGCGTCGAAGCGATTGTCGCTGTTGAAACAGACCTTGCCGTCGATCTCGCATGTGGCGGTATTGTGGAACCCGGCCTATTCGGACTTCAAGGCCGATTGGCGCGAGCTAAAGGCTGCTGCGCAGCGCATGGGCATTACATTGCATTCGTTCGAGTTCCGCGGCATCGGAGACCTCGACGCAGCCTTCGACGCCATGCGGCGCGAGCACGTCGAGGCAATGATTACTTTTTCGGATGTGCTGAGTTTCGTGTACGCCCGGCAATTCGGTGAGCTGGCTGCGACTGCGCGCCTGCCCGCGATGTACGCATTCAGGGAGGTTCCCGATGCCGGTGGTTTGATGTCCTATGGACCGAACATCCCCGACATGTACCGCCGCTCGGCCGGTTACGTGTACGGATACTGAAAGGTGCCGATCCCGCCGATATCGCGATCGAGCAGCCGACGAAATTCGAGCTGGCCATCAATCTCAAAACAGCGAAGGCGTTTGGCATCACCATCCCGCAAACCGTGCTTCTCCAAGCGGACGAGGTGATTCAATAATCGAGTGTTCCAGTTTGTTCGCGACTCACGCGTTGCGCGCCGCCGTCGCCGCTGAACTGCTACTTTGAACGACTGCTTTGTAGAAGTTCGACTGGCGAGTGTGGGTCGTTAGCAGCCATTTGTGAACGTCTCCTATCGGCCATTACCGGTCCGTCGCCATCGACTTTCAAATCGCTTCATTGCGGACGCTCGGCTCCATACCTGCCCTGCATATTGGTACAACGGCACTGCACCTTGTGCCAGTTCGGCACATCTGCACTCGCACAACGATGCGCGACGGAGCAGCCCGGTCTGTCAGTCAGTCCATCGACTAATCAAAGTATTCTTTGAGAGAATGGTTCTGCTATGCCGACACGAAGCCCACGACGAGGATACGCTTTGCGCGCCGACGGCCACCGCGATGCGCATCGAACTGAGACTGCCAGTCAGGCCGAGTTCGGCCGTTTGCCATTGGGCCGCGCCGGGCTGCGCTCGCTGTATGCGTTAGCTGGCTTGGCGGCCCTATTTGACAGCCATCATAGAGCGGGGAAGGAGCGATACGATGCGGAAGCTACACCAAACCACCACGAGATTGGCCACACTGACCGTCTTGGTCTTGATTCTCACGGGCCACGCGAGGGCGGATTTCATTGTCTTTGAGAGCAGAGACGCGTTTAGAGGTGCGATTGCTAGTACTCCTTCCACGACTGAAGGATGGGATGAGTTTGCTTCAGGGGCAATCATTCCCAACGGGACGTTGGTGAACGGGGCTGTATATCATCTCAGCGATCCGACCGTTAACTTCATAGTCACTGCCGGAGGAGCGGATGTCTCATCTCCCAATGGACTCGGCAGGACAAATAATCCATTCGGTGGAGAGGCGTTTATCCCTGGCGACATAGTTACCTTTACTTTTCCAATGCTTATTAGTGCCTTCGGAGTGTCCTTCAATACTGCTTCTACTGCCGAAGGCGCCTATACGCTGACGACGAATCTCGGCGATATCGCTCCCAGCGCTTATGATCCGTTTCCTGGACTAAGCACTGGGCAGTTCGCCGGGTTCATCTCAGGTGAACCTATTTCTAGCGTTGCCATTCGGACGCTGGTCCCCTTTCAATTTGGACTCGATGACATGATCTCTGTACGAGCTGTCCCCGAGCCGACCAGCCTCGCCCTGCTGGTTCTCGGCGCTCTCTGCCTGATCGGCTCACCCTTGGTCGGGTTCTCCGCCAAGGGAAGAGGCAGGAGTAAGCCAATGGTACTTTGAACGGCGGCTTCCATTGGTTTCTATGACCAATTCGGAGTGCCTTCGCTGACGGCTTCGGGTCGATATCGGTCATACGCGTAGGTCAGCAATCGGCCATTAGCGGACGGTTGCGAACTTGCTCGTAAGCGGACAGTCGAGCTCCTCCTGTGCGTCGAATTTGGATCGAGGAGATTGCCACTAGCACTATCCATTCATCGACGCGGGTCAGCTCGAAACATTGACGATAAGGGCAAATGCCGCGTTCAATGCGGTACTGCACCAGACCCAGATCGCCGCGCGCGGGACGGATGCCTGTGTCCTAGCTTGCGACTTTGAGCGCTTCCTCGCGCGAGGTCGTGATGGAGAACAGATCCAAGAACCCGCCGAGGTCGAAGAGGTGACGCATCTTCGCCGACAATCCAGAGAGGACGAGGCGGCTCGCGATCTCGTCGGCCCGCTTGGCAGCGATCAGGAGCACGCGGAAGCCCGCGCTGCTCACGTATTCGACGTTGGCGAAGTCGACTACTACTCCGCCGGGTTGGGCCATCACGCTCTCCAGCGGTGCGCCCAGAAGCGGTGCCGTCGTGCTATCGAGGCGGCCCTTCACGGCAAGGGGCGTCACCCCACTCACTTGCTCTTCGTGCATTTCCATCTTCGTTTCACCCTTGTTCAACACTCTTCTCAGCACGAGCCGATTGCGCGTACCGATCCTTTCGTAATCCACATCGCTCATCAGCCGCCTCATGAAGTGCACGCCAAGCCCGCCGAGGCGGCGCTCCTTCAGCGACGCGGTGAGGTCGGGCGCCGCCGCAGAAAGCGGATCGAAGGCCAGGCAGTCGTCCTCGATCTCGGCACTAATCAACGTGGGCTCGAACGAAAGCGTGACGTCGATGCGATGAGGCTCACCGTCGTCAAAGCCATGAGCCAGAATGTTGGTGAGCGCTTCGTCGAGGGCGATCTGCATGTCGCACAGGGCATCCGGCGGCACCACATGTTGCGCGGCAAGGCCCTCCAGCGACACCTGCACCTTCTGGACGGCCTCCCTCGGCTCTGGTGATGTTCACGACGGCGCGGCGCATGGTCAGCCCACGAGCCTAACGGCAAGCGCGGCAATGTCGTCCGACTGCGGCGCGCGCCCGGCAAAGCGACGCACGGCCTCAACGACCGACGTCACCACGCTCTGCGTGCTGCCGGCGGCGACGGAACGCAGCACCTCCTCCAGGCGAGCCTCGGAAAACTGCTCGTCGTTCTCGTCCATGGCCTCGGTGACGCCGTCCGTGAACAGGAAGAGGCAGTCGCCCACGCGCAGGGGTCGCTTGGTGGTCTCGTATGTGAAGGTTGGGCGTATACCAAGTGGCATGGCGCGGGGAGATTGCAACTCCGACACGCCGTCGGTGCTGACGACATACGGCCAAGGATGGCCGCAGCTGCAATAACTGAGCTCGCGGGTGACGAGATCGATCGTGGCGAGGAACACCGTGGAAAACATGTTGTAGGGATTGTTCTCGCACAGCTCCGCATTCATGCGCGCGACCACTTCGTGCGGGTCGGCAGCGTCCGCGTTGCCACGCAGCAGAATCGATAACGTGCGCACGAGCGTCTTCGTCCGCGCCATGCAGAGCGCGGCTGCGGCACCCTTGCCGGAAATGTCGGCGACCACCACGCAGAACTTGGTCGGGGTGATGTAGAAGAAGTCATAGAAGTCCCCGCCTACCTCGCGTGCCGGGTAGAGCGAGGCGAAGATGCTCACCGGCGTCTCCGCGTTGGGTGCCGGGAAGTGGCAGGGCACCATGCTCAACTGGATGAGCCGTGCCAAGTCGAGCTCCGCATCGATGCGCGCGACGTGCGCCTGGAGCTCGTCGCGAAGCCGCTTCTTCTCGAGACTTGCGCCGACGCGCGCCTTGAGCAGGATCGGGTTGAAAGGCTTCGGAAGATAATCCTCCGCGCCGAGCTCGATGCATCGCACCACGCTTTCGATCTGGTCGACCGCGGAAATCATAATGACCGGGACGTGCCGCAGGCAGCTGTCGGCCCTGACATGCTCGAGCACCTCGTACCCGTTCATCTCAGGCATCGTGACGTCGAGTAGCACCAGGTCGAACGGCTGCGCATGGAGCCGGTCAAGCGCCTCGCGCCCGTTCACGGCGGTCGTCACGTTCGCGTAGCCTTGGCGCTTCAGGCGCTGAATGAGCGTGTACCGGTTGTCCTCGTTGTCGTCGACGATCAGCAGCGCGGGATCAGGAGCCATCGCTTGCCCGCGTTCGCGACATCAGCGCGTCGATCTTCGCGCGCAGCCGCGGAAGATCGATCGGTTTCGTGTCGTAGTCGTCGCACCCGGCGGCAAGCGCCTGGGTACGATCCTCGGTCATCGCGTGCGCCGACAGTGCGAGCACCGGGATGTGCCGCGTCGCCTCATCGGCCTTGATTCGCCGGGTGGCCTCCCAACCGTCGACCACCGGCAAGCTCAAGTCCATCAGGATGAGATCGGGTTGCTCGGCCTTCGCGAGGACCACCCCTTCCTCGCCATCGCTTGCCACCACGATCGTGTATCCGAGCCGCCCCAACCGGTGCTTCACGACGTAGACGTTGTCGTCGTTGTCCTCGACGTAGAGGATCTTCATCCCCCGGTTCCGGTGGCCATCGCCTCGGTATCGCGCGCCACACAACTCGCGAGCGCGCTCGACAAGTCGCGCAGCAGCGCATCGGGTGACTGGCCGATCTTACGGATCACCTGCACGACCTGGCCATTGAGGCGCACGAGGTCCTCCTCCGAGAGTTCCGCGGCCGTGGCCACCAGCACGGGAACCGTTCGCCACTGCGCATGGTTGCGCAGGTGCGCAAGGAACTCGAATCCGTCCATCTCCGGCATCATGAGGTCGAGCACAATCGCATCGGGTCGCCCGTCCTCCAGCCGCTCGAGGGCTTCGCGGCCGTTGCCGGCCTCAGTGACCTTCCACCCGTCGCGCGTGAGCATCTGCCGGATCGTCGCCCGCGCAGCATCGTCGTCCTCAACCAGCAGTACCCGACCCGTCGTCGCGCCGCATAGTGTTCGCAGCGATTCCACGAGGCGCCTGCGATCGACCGGCTTTACGAGGTACTCGCTTGCGCCTAGCGCATAGCCCCTCTGACGATCCTCCGCGATGGTGACGAGGACTACCGGGATGTCGGAGAGATCGGGGTCGCCCTTGATGGCCGCGAGCACGGTCCAGCCGTCGATCCCCGGCATCATGACGTCGAGCGTGATGGCCGCCGGGTGAGCGCGGCGCGCCTGGGCGAGCGCTTCCGTGCCATCGGCCGCGGTTAGCACGCTGAAGCCCTCCTTGGTGAGGTGCCGGACCATGAGCTCGCGCACTGTGGGATCGTCGTCCACCACCAAGACGTGCCGGCCGCGGTCGTGGGCCCCGCGCGAAACGCCGATTCCGACCGGCGCGGACGCGCGAGTCACAGGCGCGACACCCTCGACGGCAGCGGGAAGCCGGATGGTGAAGACGGAGCCGCTGCCCGACACACTCTGCACCGTGATGTCGCCACCCATCATGCGGCAGAACCGCCGGCTGATCGCGAGACCGAGGCCGGTGCCGCCGTACCTGCGGGTCGTCGAGCTGTCGGCCTGGCTGAAGTCCTCGAACAGGCGCGCCATTTGGTCTTGCGTCATGCCGATGCCGGTGTCGGTAACGCGGAACTCCACCCAGTCGGGACCGTCGCCGCCGGCTGCGATCGTGACGAGGCCGCGCTCGGTGAACTTCACGGCATTGCTCACGAGGTTGAGCAGGGCCTGGCGGATGCGAGTCTCGTCCGCGTGCATGGTGCCCAGCTCCGGCGCGCAGCGCACTTCGACGCGATTTCCGTTCTTCTGCGCCGAGGGGCCTACAGTCGTAGCCACGTCGCGCACCAGCGCCTCGATCGGGAAGGTCTCGAGGTCGAGATCCATCTTCCCGGCCTCGATCTTCGACAGGTCGAGGATGCCGTTGATGAGCGCGAGCAGGTGCCGGCCTGCGCGCAGGATCCGCGAGAGCGGCTCGACCTTGTCGTTGTCGCCGAGGTCCTGCGCGTCCTCGAGCATCATCTCACTCACGCCGATGATCGCGTTCATCGGCGTACGCAGCTCGTGGCTCATGTTGGCGAGGAACTGCGATTTGTGCTGGCTTGCAAGCTCGAGCTCCCGGCCCTTGTCCTGGATTTCACGGAAGAGCCGTGCGTTGTCCACCGCGATGGCGGACTGCGTCGCGAAAGTTTCGAGCAGCTGGACCACGGTGCCGGGAAACTCGCCCGCGCCGCGTCGCCTGACCACCAGCGCTCCCACCACCTGGTCGGCGCGAACCATCGGGACGGCGAGCAGCGCCCGGAATCCAGCGCGCCGCAGTATCGCCCGCGTCGCTTCCGACATTTGACTCGTCTCGATGTCCGACACCTGCGCTGCGCGGCGTGTGGCGGTGGCTCGTGACACCACGTTGTCGCCGGTCTCGTCGATAACATGGCGGAACGCGGCCAGCGTTTCCTCGTCGAGCCCCGAGCTTGCGCGCGGCACGAACTCGTGCGCCGACTCCACGGTGTAGATGGTTCCGGAGTCCGCCTGTGCGAGCCGCACGGAAGCCTGGACCACGGTGTCGAGGACGGTTTCCACCTCCAGCGAGGAGCTCACCGCTTGGCTGATTTCCCCCAAGGCCTGCAGTTCCTCCACGGAGCGCGTGAGCTTTTGCGTCCGTTCCTGCAGCTGCTGGAACAGGTGCGCATTGTCGATCGCGATCACCGCCTGGTCCGCAAGCGCGCTCAGGAGCATCGTTGCGTCGCCGAAGGGGCCGGCTTGCGCACGCTGTACCGCAAACACGCCGAGAAGGGTCTCGTCCCTGAACAGCGGGACGGCAAGCAGCGAGCGCCAGCCGACGGCGCGAGACGCTTCTCCCAGGCCGTATTCCGCGTCCAGGAGCACGTCCGGAATTTCGACGACGCTGCGGGTCACGACACATCGTCCAGCGGCGGATCGTCGATCAAGCGCAAGCGCGGCGCCGCTCCATTTCGCCCGTCGATTCTCGTCGAGGCCATAGAACGCCGCAGGGCGAAGCTTGATGTCCTCCAACTTGTAGATGACGCCCCAGTCGGCGCGGCAGAGCCTGACCGCGCTTTCGATCAGCCCTCTCAGGACCACATCGAGCGGGCTCGCGGAGCGTCCGATTACGAGCTTGAGCGCTTCACTCAAAGCCGTCTGCCGTGCCAGTGCGTCGACGAGCGCGCGCACCCGTTCCTCGGTCCCCTGTTGCGGGCTCACCACCTGATGTTCTCCCTTGGTGCCGTGCAGCCGGCACGCATCGTTGACGGCGGAGTATAGGTCGATGGGATAGACTTGTCTCCTCGTTCAAACCGCACGCAGCCTTGCGGTTCATAAAAAGCGGTCATAACTAGGCGAGAGGATGGCGACGGCTATACCGGGCACGGGATTTCTCGCCCGCAATTCCGACCGCCGCACCGCGCGTCCTGCAGGCATCGTTTACTGGCTCGACGACGCGCCGCCGGTGCTCACCGCCGCCGGATTGGCGGTCCAGCACACGGCGATCCAGTCGATCTACTTCGTGATTCCCGCGGTCTTGGCGGGCAGCCTTTCGGCAGACCCGACCGACGCCAGCCGCTTCCTGAGCCTTTCGATTCTGGCCAGTGCGCTCTGGCAGATCGTTCAACTGCTCATGCGCGGACCGATCGGCTCGGGGTATCCGATTCCAGGCACGCACACCGCCGCGCTAGTGAGCGCATACGCAATCACCGGCCTCGCGGGCATCGGCTTCGGTGGCGCCGGTGCGATGCTGATCGTGACTGGCATTGCGTGTGTGCTGCTCACCTTCGCAATGCACCGACTGCGCGTCGTGCTTCCGAACGAGGTTGCCGGCGTGGTGGTGGTTCTCATCGGCGTCGCGCTGGTCGTGCTCGCCACGCAGCGGCTGGGACTGCAGCCCGGCGGCAAGCTGCCCGATCGCAACGCGGTACTCACCGTGTTCGCAAGCCTCTCTGTCATGGTGGGCATCGCCCTCAGTCGCACCCGCGCCGCGCCTTTCGCCGTGCTGATCGCAACGCTGTGCGGCGTACCGATTGCGCTGTTGCTCGGCCACGGCTATCCGGATGCCGCGACGTTGCTCAACTCGCGCGACTGGATCGCTTTGCCTCAGCCTTGGGCGCCCCGCTTCGACCAGATCTCGGCGGTGCCGTTGCTCACTTTCTTCATCACGATTGTGGCGATCAAGGCGACCGCGATGGGCAGCATGGTCGTGATCCAGCGAGGCAGCGACGACCTCAAATATCTCGCCGTCAGCACCATGCGCTCTCCGGAAGTCTGGCAGTACCCAAACTCAGGAAAATTTGGTGTCAGTGCGGCGCTTCCGAGTGCCGAAGGCGGGCTACCAAGAAGCGTCACCTTCTTCGGTCGTGAAAGTCAACGAGTTGGCTACTGGGACCGCGAGTGAATCCACTGACGCCTAACCCTTCGCTCAACCGGACGGGCCGGCACGCGGCGATGGTGAGTTATCCGTTTAACTTCTCGGATGTCTGCTTTGACGACAGCAAGGGGCGGCTTTGGGTCGTTAGCAGCCATTTGTGAACGTCTGCTATCGGCCAACAGTTGTCGTTGGCCGGCGCTGGCTGGCCGACCGCTTCAGAGGGGTTGCGGACATTGTGGGTCTCTTCCGTGAAGGCGTGCCGGCGCTGGCGGATGGGGAGGTGCTGGCGGCGACGTTCGCCAACGGCGGAATGTGACCCCTACATCTGGCGAAAAAGATGGTTGTAGGGTTCGCTGACCGCGAGCGACTCCTTCCGGCTCTTGAGCTGCACGCGCAGGTGCCCGTGCATGTCGCGTGTCACGTCGGCGATCTCGTTGACGTTGACCAGCGTCGAGCGGTGGATCTGCCAGAAGGTCTGCGGATCGAGCGTTTCGTGCAGCTCCTTGATCGGTCGCCGGATCAATAGCTCGCTGTCCGCCGTCATGACCATCGTGTACTTGTTGTCGGCCTGGAAGTAGCAGACCTTGTCCACGGTGACGAAGCGCACCTTCTGTCCCTGCGAGGCCGTGATCCAGCGCAGGTAGCTCGTTTGCGCCGGGGCGTGCAGCGCGAGCGCGTCGAGGATGCCGTCGAGCTTGGCCGGCACGCTTAACAGTCGTTCGCGCAGGCGGGTCACAGAAGCCGCTAGCCGCTCGCGGGAATACGGCTTCAGAATGTAATCGGCGGCCTGCTGCTCGAAGGCGGCCACGGCGTACTTGTCGTAAGCGGTCACGAATACGACGTGGCAGCGTCCGTTCACTGCCTGCGCCACCTCGACGCCGGTCATGTCGGGCATCTCGACGTCGAGAAACGCGATATCGGGAGACGTCTCCTGGATCGCGTGCAACGCTTCCATGCCGTCGGCGGCCTCGGCGCAGACCTCGAGCTCGGGCCACAGCGTCGACAGCTCCTGGCGAAGCTCCTGCCGCAGGATTGGCTCGTCTTCAGCGATGATCGCTGTCGGATTGCGCAAGGTCGACCTCCACGGTGGCTTGCCGGCCACGGATGGCATCGCAGGTGAACGCAAGCCGGACCTGTTCGCCGTACACTTCCTCGAGGCGCGCGCGCAGCGCCTGCACGGAAGGCGGCTCCGCGGCGCATGGCGAGCGGCAATCGATACGGACCGTCGTCAGCGCACCTTCGCAGTGCGCGCGCACCGTAAGCGTGGCGGACGCGGGCGCTTCCGACAGCACGGCCTCCGCCAGCGGAATCATCGTCATCGCGGGAAAGAGCCGGCTGCCAACGTCGCCGGTCGCTTCGATCGCATGGATGCCCCTCGCGCCGACGATCTCGTGTCGAATGTCGAGCCATACGCCGGCGAGCTCGACCTCCTTGCCGACCGTCGATCGAGTCGCGATGAGGTCGGGCACGACCGCCCGCAGATATTTGATGAGATTGTCGAGCAGGCGATCGCCCGCGACAGCATCGACATCGTGAATCCGCTCGACGGCAGCCAGCGCATCGAACAGGAATCGCGGATCGATCCGCGCCTGCATGGCCTGCAGGCGTATCTCCGCGGTGCGCCGAATCACGCCGGCGGCCTGCAACCGAACCTTGCGCAGCGCGGCGGCGCGCCTTGTGCTGCGCACGCGGTAGTCGTAAGCGAGCGCGGCGCCGGTGCATAGCGCGGCCGTCCATCCGAAGTTGAACCACAACACCACCGGCGTCGACAATGGCGGGGACCAGAACCCGACTGCAATCAAAATCGGAATACCGATCGCAACTCCCAGAGCCGCCGCGGCTATCCCGGCGCCGACCATGGCGAACGTGCGTCCGCGCGCGCCGAGCTGGCTGACTTCGACCACCGCGGTCAACGCGACCAGGATCGAAATTGTGACGAGCGGGCCGATCGCGCTCCATGCGACGAGCCCCCATCCCTGCTTCCCCTCGCCCAAGCTGATAGCAATCTGGAACAGGATCCACGTAGCGACCAGGACGGCCGCCGGCCCAAGCAGGTCCGCCGCCGCGTACCGCCACCGACGCCTCCGATCGGACGCGACGCGATTCGAGCCGGCGGCCGCCGGCGCAAGGCTAGTTGGCAGCGCCTGCATCGCGCGTCTCCGCAGGCTCCATGCGCAGCGGCAGCTCGAGGATCGCCGTGAGGCCGCCCTGCTCGTTGGTTTCTAGGCTCAAGGCGCCTTCGGCTCCATACAACGCGGCCAGGCGCGTCTCGATGTTCGCAAGGCCGACGCCGCTTCCGGCACTCTCGCTCAAGCCGCATCCGGTGTCGACGACGCGCACACGCAGCGTGCTGCCGTCGGCGTCGGCGGCGATGGTCACGCGTCCCCCGCCGCGCAGCGGCGCGAGACCGTGCTTGATCGAGTTCTCGACGAGCGTGGACAGCATCATCGGCGGCAGCGCGGCGTCGCGCAGCGGCGGCGGGATGTCGGTCGCGAACTTGAGCCGGTCGCCCATGCGGATCTTCTGCACGCCCAGGTAGGCAAGCGCCAGCGCGACTTCGCGCCCGAGCGTGGAGCGTTCGTTGCGGATATCAGCCAATGACCGCCCGAGCATCAGGGAAAACTGGCGCAGCATCGTACGGGCCGCGCCGGGGTCGACCTGGTACAGGCGCCGGACGTTGGCCAGCGTATTGAACAGGAAATGAGGCTCGATCTGCGCCTGCATCGCCTGCAGGCGGGCCTCGTCGAGGCCGCGGTCGAGGTCCAGGGCGCGCAGCGCTTCCGTCTCCAGCGAACGCTCGACGTCGTCGCCGTGCGTCATGTACAGCAGCGCCGCCGCGGCGATGGCAACGATGGGGTAGTTGTTGAGCGCGATGGCAACGATGGGGTAGTTGTTGAGCCAAATCACGTCGATGCCTGGCGTCTGGACGAAGACATCGCGCATACGCCGCATCGCGGATGAACTGCGACACAGACAACGCATACCAAACGACGACGCCAATCGCCGCCGCGGTCGTGCCGAGGCGCAGGGGAATGCTTCCCGGCGTGCGGTTATACGCCGCCACCGCGGCCAGCAGCCCGGCGAAGAACCAGACCGCGTTGCCCAGGTACGTTTGCACAAAAGCCAGGCCGATCTGCGAAGCGGGAAGCCCGCGCATGTACGTGATGGCAACCGGTCCCCCGAACACGGTGAACACGAATCCGAACAGCGCGAGGACCGCGAGGCGTCGCCTCGTCAGGCCATGGAACGTCCGCGCGAGGAAGCCACGCGGACGCGCGGCGGCAAGCCGCGTACCCGCGTCCGCCCGTTCCCAATCCCGTGGCACGGAGCCGCCGATCCCAGCCAACGTTTGCCTCCTCCCGAATCCGCCGTCCCTGCGACGTCAGGCAGTGTACGCCGAGGCGCCCCGGGGTCGGCGGGATCCGACGAAACCGGTGGGCCGGGTGCCAAGCCGGTGTCAGCGGTGCGAGCCGGGGAGGTTCAACAGCATTGGCCCATAGCGCCAGTTGACGGCCGTCGGCTGAATGACCGCCATCGCGGCATTGCAGCCGTCGGCAGCGCGAAGGTCAACGGCCGCTAGGGGTCGTAAGCAGTCGCACCGCTTCGTCTGCTTCCGGCCAACTGCAGCCGGTCAGTGTCGCCGTGTAATTTTCCGGCAAGCGGCCATTGCATCAACCCGTCTGCGCGCTCGCGTGGCACCGGCTCGACGCCGAGGCGCCGGCACGTTTCCAGATAATTGAGGTAGACGCGCTCGGGGTCGGGTGCGTCGGCAGGATCGAACATGGCCGGAGCCATAACGCGACCGATAATCCGGCCGCGTAGAACGCGCTGTAGGGAACGATCGTCCGTCGGCGATTCTTACAACTCGTGAACCACACGCGCTGCGGTTCGGAAAGACGCAATAACAATTAGCGAGTTACGGCGATGGCCCGCAGGTTGCTACATTTCATACCTATGGGGGATGGCCCCCAGGGGCAGCGTGGATAGAGGGGGAAGATATGCAAACGCGAATCGTCAGCTCGAGTTGTCAGGCAATCGTTGTGGCTACGGCCCTGGTTTGGTCTGGTGTAACCCTGGGACAGGCTCCGGACCCTCGACCCGGAGCATCGACGCCGGTACAGGTGCTAAACACCCCGTCGAATCCTGTCCCCGTTAGCGTCACCAATCTTCCGAGTACGCAGACGGTCACCGGGAGCGTATCAGTTACGAATACGCCGAACGTGAAGGTCGTCAATACCCCGCTGCTGATTGTGGAGTCTGCACAGCGAGCGGTTAACCACTCGTTTATTTGTTCGAGCACAGCCGTCGGATGTGGCGAGGGCGCCCTGACCACTTACAAGGTGCCGACCGGGTACCAGCTGGTCATCGACTATGCCTCAATAGACGCTAGCAACTTGCCGGCTGGTGACGTGGCGATCTTGACCATTTCCACTACGGTCGATGGCGTTTCGGCGAGTTTTAGTCTGTCGGCCCCGGCAGTGGGTTTGGCAGGGCGATCTGCGCAAGGCCAAGTGGTCAAGCTGTATGCGGATGCTGGAACTTTCGTGATCTTAGCGGGGGATCGATTGAGTGGTGTGGGAGGAGGTGCTAATACCTCTTACTTTGTGAGCTTCACCGGTCATCTGGCGCCGATTCAGTAAGGCCTCATGCGCGCGGGGTTGGTGCGCGCGTTGGTGATCGCCGTCGCGCGCCGTGGTTTTCGGCTCGCGCGACGGCACGACCTTCGATTCGCAACTTCGCATGCTGCGCAAGCACCCCGTGAAAGCGGATCAAATGCGGTCGCGGCCGTGGTCGCTGTGCCACGGGCCGATGGACGCTTTGATCGCCTGCAGCAACTAGCCGAAGATCTCGCGCGGAAGCGGACGGCCGTTCAAGGCAATGGCAATGGGAGGCGAATGACCGGTCCGGGTCGATAAGGGTCGTCGGTGGAGGTCAGCTCTCGGCCTTACATACCGTCAAGCACCTCCGCCTAAGTTGCCTGGAAGCAGGCGTTCGCTCGGCCGGTGCCGTTACTGCTCACGCCTCGAACCATTCCGGTCCGCAACAGGGATCACGGCGCGATTTCCTGAAAGCCTTAGCGGCGACCGCAATTGCCGCGGTGGGTGGTCCAGCAGATATGCCCTACACATCACGGATTCGTAACGTCAAATACAAGGTTTTCGGGGGCCGGCCCAAATGAAACCCACGGCACCACGCCCGTCTGGTTCACACCCGGTTTCGACCAATCGCAAAGTCCGTTTGGAAAGATGCTGTTGAGACGCACGAGCTCAGCAGAAGTGAATGTCGCGGTGTAGTCGCCAGCATTGATCGGCTTCAGCCAAGAAGGCGACCGCGCGTCGGTCCTGCAAAGGCGCTCGGCCTCATGATCCCTCAGTCGGTGCTGCTGCGTGCGGACGAAGTGATTCAATACTCGGACGTGCCTCTGTCGCACCGCCGAAGCCAACTTAAAGACTTGACGGACCGTAGTTCCGCCGCACGTCGACGGTACATGCGATCGCAGTCTCCCGCTCAATCCGGTGCAGCACCGCATGTCGTTCTGCCACTTTGTCAGCTATTGCTCGCTCGTACCGGGCGGCGAAATGCAACAAGCGTGCAATCGTCGGCGAGCGGCATGCCATCGATAAAGGTGGCGAGTTCCCGCTGCACGGAACGCAGCAGGTCCTCGACTGATTGGTCGCCGTTCGCAGCACCGACACGGAGCAGTCGTTCCTCCGAGAACGGGTGCCCGGCTGCCGACTCGGCCTCGGTGACGCCGTCGGTATAGCAGACGAGGGCCACACCTTGATCCAGCCCGACTTCGCTTGCCGCGTAGCGCAGCCCCGGCATGACGCCGACTAGCGCGCCCCTGGGCATCGGCAGCCACGACGCGTGCCCTTGATGAGCTAAAAACGGCGGGCAGTGCCCGCCATTGGCATAGACAAGGCGTCCGGACACCACATCCAGAAAGGCGCAGAACAGGGTGACGAAGATATTTGCTGCGTTACGGGCGCACAGTTGCTCGTTGATGCGCGCGAGCAACTGCTCGGGATGGCGTGTGCCCATCGCCGCGATCCGAATCAGCCCGATCGCACGCGCCATAAACAAAGCAGCGGGAATGCCGTGGCCCGACACATCGCCTACACACAAGAAAAGGTGCCGCTCGTCGGCGAAGAATGCGTCGAAGAAATCGCCGCCGACGTCGGATGCGGGGTCCATCATGCCAGCGATCTCGATATCACCGCGCTCGGGAAAAAGGCGACCACGCAACGGAATCATGCTGGTTTGTAACTGGCGCGCGATCTGCAGCTCACGCCGGACGTGCTCGAGAGAAAGCTGCTTGTGCTGAGCTTCCAGCATCGCCTCGTTGCCACGGCGCATGCGCTCGGATAACGAAGCCAGCAGATTGCGCATGACGCCCGGTACGTTGCCGAGGCGGCTCCAAAACAGCCTGCCCGGCAGCAAGAGCATGCGCGATTCTGTCACGGCGACGACAAATGCTGAGGCTGGCTTGCCGTCGATCGCGGACATTTCCCCGACGCTTTCGCCCGGTTGAATAGGAATTCCATCTTCCGGTCGCCGCTCGCTATCCAGGTACGCGGCCAACTGTCCGGACAACAGAACGTAGATGGTGTCGTTCGATTGCCCTGGGTGCAACAGTGTCGCTCCGACAGGGAGGACGCGGATCTCGCAATCGGTGATCGCTTCGACGATGACGGATGCTTCGGCCCCGCGAAAGAGTGCGATCGCGTCGATACCGGCTCCGCGAGCGTTGCGCAGCTCGAGCAGCCAGTCGGGCGTCGCGCGTGTCATGCCTCCTCGACCCAGCTCACTGTGATCGTGAGGTGGTTGCGGCCCTGGCTGTAGCGGTAGCTCAACTCGTCCGAGAAGTTGCGAATCATCAGCAGTCCGAGGCCTCCGGGCGTGGCATCGACAAGGCTCGCGGGGTGCAGTGCTACGGCAGCGAACGTAGGGTCGAAGGCCATCCCGGCGTCACTGACCGAGAGCTCCGCGGTGCATTCCCCGGGGCCGCGGCGCACGCCGAATTGCAGATGCACAGGCGATGACAGCGCAGTTGGCCCGCCATGCCTGATCACGTTCGCAAGCACCTCGTCCAGGCAGTGATCGAGGCGCACGACCTGCTCGACGGGAACGTTCTGCGCAAGCGCTGCAGACTCAAGCCAGCCGGATGCGCGCCTCGCGTCCAACATATCCGCGCGAATCGTCAATGCCGCGGGCGGCTGCACAGCCGATGGCGACATTCGATGCGGCTTACTTCAGGAGCGCCTTTTCGGCGTCTTGTGCGTCCTGAAACGTTGGGATCAGTTCGTTGATGCCAGTCGCTTCGAGCGTCCTGATGACTACTTCGTTATCGCCGACGTGCAGCACCATACGGCCGCCCTTTGCCTGCATCGCCTTGGCGCCCCCGACTAGCACGCCAATAGCCATGGACGAGAGAAACCTGACACCCGAAAGGTACACGGCCACGCCGCCTTTCGCGGACTCCGTAAGTTCGGCAAATCGTGGGGCGATCTGCTCGCTCCCAATCGTGTCGAGGCGTCCGGATAGGACGATGCGGCGCAAGCGCTCATTCACGTCTTCAAATCCGATGGCCATGGTGTCACCGCGGTGGCAAGAAAGGGGGAAGGACAGGACCGCGCGCTATTGTTACAGAAAGCCACAGCCAACGCGAATTGACTGCGATCTGAGTCCAGCTTCGCTGTCGAGGGTCGTAAGCAGACGAAGCGCTCGGGCTGCTTTCGGCCACAAGCTGTCATATGGTTGCGTTCCCGATTGCAGTCGCTTGATAGCGCTGTCGGACCCACAGCAGCCGCTCGCCTTTTCACACGTGAAGTCATGCAGCAACGGTTGAGCGGGATCGAGAATCATAGGCCCACCAGGTCAATCGGCAGGGCTGCAAATGCCGCGTGTGCCATCTCGTCCGCCCGAGGCTATCGCTGTAGGCGAACGAGACAGCCGGGCGGTCAGGGCGACAGTTCCTCGAGTACTCTGCCTTTCGTCTCGATTGCGAACAGCAGTGTTACGACGCCGCCGACGAGCGCGACCGCTGCGAACACCGCGAACACGTACCGAATGCCGAAATCGCCAACGATGAAGCCGACCAATATTGGGCCGATCGCCGATCCGGCCCTGAGCCAAGCGCTGCCGACGCCACCGCCGATCGCCCTCAGACGGGTCGGATAGACCTCGGCTGAGTACAGATAGAGCGAGAAGGTGATGGTCTGCAATATCGCGTATGTGGCAGTCGCCAGGATCAGAACCTCCGTAGCGGAGGTCGCGCCCAGCCAAGAGAGTGCCAGGAGCGGAACCGTGGCCAGCAGGAATGAAATCGCGTACCAGCGTTTGCGGCCGACTTGGTCGATGAGCAAGGCACAGATGATCGCCGCGACGACACCGACGCACGAAGTAATCCAGCCGTACCCAAGGCTGGTCTGCAGCGGGAGCTGGAACACCTGCTTGTAGAGCGTAGGCAGCCAGCTGATCAGGCCGTTGTTGATCATGTAGGCGCACACCCACAGGCCCCAGATCGTCAAGGTCCGCTTCAGGTAGATGCCCTTGGAACAACTCGCGCCAGTCGGAGCGCGTAGTCGCCTTGGGATCGACCGGGCGTACCACCGGCTCCCGCAGTACGACGCCGCGCCGCGTCGCGCTGTTCTCGAGCAGCTTCACGACAACGTCCGCTTCCGCCATGCGGCCCTTAGACGCGAGCCAGCGGGGCGATTCCGGCATGAACCAGCGCAGCGGAATCGTCACAACGGCGGGAATCAGGCCGACGACGAACATCGCCTTCCAGCCGTAAATCGGTACCAGAAAATAGCCGACCATGCCGGCGAATGTCAGCCCGATCAGGAACAGCACCTCGTAGAGAAGGAAGAAGCGGCCGCGCTTCTCCGCACCGATGAACTCGCTGATGTAGGCACTTGCCACCGGCACCTCACCGCCCGTACCGATGCCTTGGATGAAGCGGAACACCATCATCGACGCGCCGCTCCAGGCGAACAGGCAGGAGACATCCATCGACACGAACAACACGATGGTGATGAAGAGGATCTTCAGACGCCCGTACTTTTCGGCCAGCGACCCGAAGATCACGGCGCCGAACAGCTGACCGACGTAGCCTGCCGAGAGGATCAAGCCAACCTCGGTCGGCGGTAAGCTTCCATTCGGATACAAGGCTCGGCATCGCGAACGCGATCGCCAGCACCGTGAAACCGTCGAAGAACGTGGCGATGCCCACGATGGCGCGGATCAGCATCAACCTGGGCGTGACCGGAAGCCGCTCGAGGCGAGCCACCAGTTCGGGCATTGGCGGCGCCGTGCAGTGCGGCGCCATTCGCAACGATTGCGGTCATGACAAATTCCTCCTTTTCTACTTTGCTTATGGCGGCGGAGCGGAACCGCGCTCCGCCGCCTGGCTGTTGCGCCTTGCAGTCCGTCGGTCAATTCACCGGCACGGCGGAGCGCTGCGCCCTTCCTGGCCACCACTTTGCCGAGACCCGCCGACTTCATGGCGGCGGCGATCTCGCCTTGAGCGCCTTCCGCGAGCGGAAGGAGCGGCGGACGCACCGTCGCGTGATCCAGGATGCCGCGGGCAACGAGTGCCCACTTCAGCGCCACGCTCCCCTCCATATGCGAGCCGCGGTGGTACACGTTGCTCGTCACCGGAAGTAGCCGATCGTGGAGCGCGCGCGCCTTGGCGTAGTCCTTCGCCTTGCCGGCGGCGATCATCTCGATCAGCGGCTCCGGCGCGATGCCGCCGTAGCCCACGAGCGCGCCGTCGACGTCGAACATCGTGTGCAGCAGGTACTCGTCGTGGCAGGTAAGAATCTGCAGCTGCGGACGCTCGCGACGGATCACCGGGATCTCTGTGTCCCAGCGCTTCATGTTGCGCACACCGTTCTTCATCGCGAACACACCCGGTTGCGCGGCAATCTCCAGCTGCGTTTCGAGGTTGTACGTCGCCTTGGTCGCGTCCGGATACTGGAAGAGGATGAGCGGCAAACCGCTTTCCTCGTAGATCGCGCGATAGCGATCCTGCGGAGCGCCCTTCTGGTAGCCGAAGCGGAGCCAGCCGTGCGACGGGTAGACGAGGCCGGCAGCGGCGCCGGCGGCGACTGCGCGCTTGGCTTCTTCCGCCGCGACCTTGGTACCTTCGAGCGTGATCCCGGCAATGACCGGGATACGGCCGTTGGTCGATTCGATGAAGGCGCGAATCACGCGCGCCTGCTCGTCTTGCGTCATGAACGTGCCTTCTCCAGCGTGGCCGAGGACGACCAGGCTCTTCACGCCGTCGATGCTGCCGAGCCAGGAGCCCAGCCGTTGGATGGCCGGGAAATCGACGGCGCCATCGAGCGTGAACGGGGTCACAGGTGCGGGGCTGAGGCCACGCAGGTCAAGTGCTTTCATTTCGATTCCTCCATTACGAACAAGGGTGGATGTCGTTCAACTGGAACGCTTGCATCCGTTTCGCATGCCGCTTCGCCGGTCAACTTAGGGAGGCCCATCGATCGAAAGGCGCGTGCATGTAGGACCAAGTGTAGTGAGGCGCTAGCCATGTCGGAAGACGCAGAACAGACATTTCAGATATACTTAATCGGTATGCATCGCGCTGGAAACGGAATACCGTGGACTACGCTGTCTGGAAACTCTTTATCGACGCTGTCGAACTGGGCAGCCTGAGCAAGGTCGCCGTGGCTCACGGCACAAGCCAGCCGCATATCAGCCGTCAGATCACCGAGCTCGAGCAGCAGTGCGGAGGACGACTGTTTCAGCGCACGGGACGGGGCGTCATCCTTACCGAGTTGGGCCAGCGTGTCGCGCCGAAGGTGCGAGCGTGGCTCGCCGGCACGGAACAGTTGGCGAACGATATACACACGACGGCCGGCAAACCCATTGGCAAGGTGCGGCTCGGTATCCTGCCGTCATCCGCACATCCGCTGGTGAGCACGCTCTACTACCGCATCAAGGAGCGGTATCCACTAGTGCAGCTCAGTGTGCGTGAAGGCCAAGGCGCGCAACTCGAGACTTGGCTCGAGGACGGCAGTATCGATCTCGCCATCCTGTTCCGGCAGAGTTCGACGCCCAGGAATGGCGATGTCTATCTCGTCGAGACGGCGACATATCTGGTCAGCGCTGCAGGCGATCCGCTGACTTCGCGGCGAACGGTGCCGTTTTCAGCGCTGCACAAGTTGCCGCTCGCGCTGTTCTGTCGTCCGAACAGCTGGCGTGATCGGCTCGATCAGCTCAGCGCCGAGCGCGGCATTTCCCTTAACGTGGCAATAGAGGCCGACTCACTGGCGTTACAAACGCACGTCGTTGCTGACGGAGGCATTTATGCATTGCTGGGACCGTACGCCATCGCAGCGGCAACCAAGGTGTACCAGCTACAGTCTTCAAAAATAGTCGATCCGAGTATATCGCGCCATATTGCGCTGGCAATGTCCTCTCCACGGCGAGTTGACGCTTGCATGTCGGACAGTGATGCGGGAAACGCGAGACATCGCGAAGTCTGGCGCCGTAGGTCTAGGTCACAGGAAGTCTGGTAAAACATAGACGGCTGAGTGCGTCTCCCTGAAGCTGCAAATGCCAGCACGTCACTTCAATCGAGTTGCCCTCGAATGTCTCCTTGTCGCCCTCCGATGAAACTTCGACCGTCTGCTTCTGTAGCATGTGACAGGCGTGAATGGGTCGTTAGCAGTCATTTGTGAACGTCAGCAATCGGCCAGAAGCAGTCTGTCGTCGATGCCTTCAAATTTGCCGGGAAGCGGACGTCCGGATTCGATCCAGCGTAAGCTCGATTTGCCGTAATCCGTAAAATGAACGGCCCCAATGAACGCACCTTCTACTTCGGTGAGAGGGTCGGCTGCTTGCGGTGTCCGGCGGCGTGGGTGGCTGCGCACGGCCACGACCGGCCGCTGGCCCATGCATCAAATGGCCGATGAGCGTCCATTCACGGCGTCACTGCAACGTAGCGATGGCGGTGGATCTGCGGACTCGTTGCTGACGGACCGTCCGCGTGCGTGTACGCTGTACCATCTCAGCCGGGACGACCCTCGCCGCCGCAAATCGAACGTGACGTCTGCAATCAGAACGATGCCCATCCGTTTGACAAAACCGGCGACTTTCCGCACCCCAGTTCCTCGAGAGGAGAAACCATGATATCCAGCAAACCACTGAACGCTTCGCGCCGCACAGCCTTGCTCGTTCTGGTCGCCGCAACCGTCGCCGCGTGCACAACAACGGATTCGGGGAAGCCGATGTCCTCTTCAGAACCGGACAAGCTGGTGTCGGACGCCCAGGTAACGCTCAACAACTTTGTGCGCGATCCCGACCAGACGTGGATCCAGGACAACCTCGACCGGGCCAAGGCGATCCTGATCGCTCCGCAGATTGTGAAAGCAGGCTTCATCTTCGGCGGATCGGGTGGACGGGCGGTGCTCGTCGCGAGGGAGGGGGCTGGACCGCACCCAGCCATTGCTGTCCCCTGGACCGGACCCGCGTTCTACAATCTCGCAACCGTCAGCGTGGGATTCCAGGCGGGCGTGGAAGTATCGGAAGTGATCATCGTCGTCATGACGGAAAAGGGCCTGAACTCCCTGCTGTCGAGTTCTTTCAAGATCGGTGGAGACGCCAGCATCGCCGCAGGTCCCGTGGGTGCGGGCGCCAAGTCGACGGTCACCGCGGATCTGATCTCATTTTCGCGCGCGAAGGGTGTTTACGGCGGCCTCAATCTCGACGGCACGGTCGTGAGCGTCAATGGCGACTGGAACGATGCGTATTACGGAGGCAAGAACCTGTTGCCGCCGGACATCCTGATCCGCAAGACCGTACAGAGCCCGAAGTCGACGCAGCTGCTCACGGCGGTCGCCAGGTCCGCCCGGTAGTTAGTGCAATCGCGCGGCGCGCCGCGCTTTGCCTTCGGACGGTCGTGGCTAGCAGATTGAGCAAGGTTGACCTGAGTTGCCCAACGTCTTCTTTGTTGAAGACCGACCGGCTGGTCAGGGTCGTAAGCGGCCTCCGAACCCTGACTGCTTTCGGCCAAGAGAAGCCATCTGGACATCACTGGTAGCTTTCCACATAGCGGTCGTTCAACGTTACACTGTGACAAGAATTGACCGCCGTGGAGCGGGAGCCAAAGGTAGGCCTGAGCGACGCATTGGCCTTCGTCGATCGCCGGCCGCAGCTCGGGAGACCGTTCGTTGTATTGGTCCGGTAGGGCCTGCCGGGGACCGCTAGCCAGTTGTAGCCGGCGCCTGCGGCCGCTCGATCAAAGTGCTGGTCTTGCCGTCCACGGCGTAGGACCGCCCGCGTTCGAACGCGCCCGTTGCCACGATGAGGGCACCTAGGTCGCCGGCCGGTTGTGCCTTGAACGAGGCCGGCGGCGCATCCAGAATTTTTCGGGCCTCGCGCTTGATGTCCTCCTCACGCGGCGGCTTGGCGTTCCCCAGCGTGACGAACCGGTGAGCGGACACGATCTGCCCCGTGTCTTGCGCATAGAGGACGCAGACCACGTCGTATGTCACATCAGCGGTGAAGGGTGTGCTGGTCATCATGGCCACCCGAACACGTGAAGAAGCCCTTCAGCCTCGACGCCGGCCGTGGTGTTGATGCTGAAGGTCACGGCTATGGCGTTGTCCTCGAAACGAAGCGGAACCGTGCTGTCTGACGGTTTCACGACGGTCCGTCCGGACGGCTCCCGCACCGTCACAGAGCGTACCCACGCGACAGCGTCAACGCCAAACTTCGCGCGTCTCGTGTTGAGCGCGTGGAGCGAGGCGTCGGCCATGATCAGACGAGGCGGCTCCCAGTTCGCGGTCAAGGATGCGAACTCTCCCCATATGTAACCTGCCCACATACCGGTCATCAAATTCTCCCTGCGACGAGCGCGATCGCGGACGCTACTGCAGATTCGATCCACTCATTATCGATGCGGCGTCGCGGTTGTCAAGGGCGAAGGGTCACAACTGAAGGGGCACAACGTAACCCTTCGTCCGGCTCCTTGGACGGGCAGCCCTTCACTGCACGCTCGCGTCGCCCGCGCCCGCATCACGAATCTAGCGCTCTATCGCCCCCTTCGGCCGCACTGTCAAACCGCGCGAACTTCAAGCTGCTTCCTTGCCGCCACCCGCTTCACACTCTAGGATCTTCGTTTCGAGCACCGCAAGCTTGAAACCGAACATGCGATCACCCACATGCTTGTCGCGTGTATTCAGCGACCAGTACGCGCATGTGTGCCCGCGCGCGCGAGGGACACTAGAGTTGCGTCGGTTCATCAGGCCGCTCCTGGGAGATGACGAACTCCTGCAGTCCGCGACGTAGCCGGCCGAGGGTTCGTACGGCTGCGCATTGCGGGCCGCCAGCTAGGCGGGCGGACAGAAACTGTTAAGACATCTATTGATGATTGGCTGCTCTCGGCCAGTTCCAGCCGGTCAACTTCGTGGACCATATTGTCCGAAAGCGGCCGTCCAACCGCGGCAGTTGTTAGCGGCGACCGACGTTGCTTTCCTTTCTGGACTCAAATGCATTTACGCACTCACCGCATGTTCCGACTGGTTCCGACCTTAATTGCCTCTCCTGGGTCGCGTCGTTGCTAAGGTCGACGCTGAAAATTGAATTGCGTAGGCTGCGCAATTAAACGGTAGAGGCGAAGAAAACGACGACTTCCACGACGCAGAAAGCCCACCTTAATTCTCGTTTGATTGACACCGATCTAACGTCAGCGTAGTTTCCTTTTTGGACTACGGGTCGAACGGAACCGCTAGCACCTTACCAACTAACTCCACCAGCTCGTTGGCGACATTGACTGATCTGTCTGACCTTCAGCGGTCAGAATAGAGCGCTCGTTCCGGAGAGCGAATCTGGTGGTGCGCACGGACCTGACCGGAACTCGCCTCCGAGCAACAAAGCCTGCGTACCGCGTAGGTTTTAGCAACTTCGAAGCGCCGCACAAGCAGCGACCAATTGATCCATCACAGGGAGCAAAATAATGAGTCAGGTTGACAAGAACACGGACCAGGATTCACTCAGCCGGACCAATATTCATGCAGAGGGCTCCGGTTTCACCGGCGGCTTCGTCTTCGGGGCGGACGCCAGCACCAACGCTGACGTGCCGACTAAAAATATCGATGGGCTACGCGGCCGTGGCAACGGATTGCGCTTTGGCGTGATCGGCTGGACGGAGCACGCCGACGCGACTATAGCTCCCGGCCTCGCCGGGGTCGTGGGTACCGGACTCAACTCAGACTCGGCGAAGGACGCGGCTGGCGTCATCGGCTACAGTAACTCCCACGAGGGCGTATTCGGCTGGTCGGGCGAGGGGCGTGGGGTCAGCGGTCTCTCCGCCGACTCGACGGGCACGGGCGCAGGGGTCCATGGATCGGCGCAGGGGAGTGGTCCCGGCGTGGAGGGACACGCAAACAAGACGGGCGATGGCGTCGTCGGCTTTTCTCCCCAAGGGCATGGGGTCTCGGGTACCTCGCATGAAAATCATGCGGTGTTCGGCGACAACTTGAAGAACAAGCCTCAGGGTGCACCGTTACAGGATGCGACGACGGGTTGCTATGGCGTCACCCTGCAGAATCGCGGAGTTGCAGGCGTCGTGGGGCGGGAGGGAATCGACGCCAACAAACCGAACGACGTCGGCGCATTCGCGGTCGGGGTCTACGGCTCGTCGGAGCACCACACTGTAACCGTCGAGCGCGGACGGCGCGAGGTCCGGGAGACGGGTTTTGCTGGTCTTTTCTGGGGGCCGGTCGTTGTCCTTGGTCACTTCATCGTCGCAAGCCCGCCATTTGCCAAGAGCGGTGCGGTGCCGCACAAGGACGGCTCGCACCGGCTGGTGTATTCCATGGAGAGCCCGGAGACCTGGTTCGAAGACTTCGGCGAGGCCAAGCTCGTACGCGGCAAGGCGCGGGTCAAAATCAGCCCCGACTTCGCGGCGATCGTCGACACGAAGGCGTACTACGTCTTCCTCACCCCGCACGGCGACTCTGCCGGCCTCTTCGTTGCCGCGCGCAGGTCCGGTGACTTCGACGTGCGTGAACAGGGCGGCGGCGCTTCCAGCCTCTCGTTCTCCTACCGCATCGTTGCGCATCCAAGTCAATCCGACCACAAGCGGCTTGCCAAGATAAAGCTTCCTCCGCTGCCCCAGACGCGCAGGTAGCTCACCCGTGAACTTCGGCCACCGCCCGTTTGCTGGTACGGTGGCTGAGATACGGACCTATGCCAAGAAATAGAACGCTTATTCCGCCACCCACCTCAGCTGCGAACCCAACTTTACTTATCAGAGCGGCCGGTTCGGTGCTTTACGAGTGGCCGGTATGGAGCGAAGCAACGGACTGCAACGGGTCGTAAGCGGTCGCCGAATCCTGACTGCTTTCGGCCATCGAGTCGGCGCAGCGGTTCAGGACGAACGGTGGCCGGGCGCAATAGCGCAACAGCCGCTCACGCAAGATGACTCCGCCTGCGCCGACGTCGCACATGCCGTCGATGACCAAGCACTTGTGATGATCCGGCGTACCAGGCACCAACCCTAGCGGTTGGCGGAAGTCGTCGTTGGGAGGACAATTTGCGACTGGACTCGCCCCCCGCCCGCATGCCGGCCGTGGTCATGGCGTCCGAATCGGCGCTTTGGCTTATGCGCGCGACCCAGGGCTCAATGCAAGAAGGACCGCCTACACGGCAGGTCGACTGGTCCTAGGAGGACTCAAGATGAAATGCAATCGCAGGTCGATGTACCGAATGGTTATTCGGCGGCACTGCTTGCATGCTCACTGTCGACATCTGCGGTGGCAGCGGACGATAACCACGACATTGTTGTGCTCTCGAATCGCGCTGACTTGATCTCGGGCGGCGACGCGCTGGTGGAACTCATCGTGCCGCCTGGCATCATCCAGGCGCTGCGAAGCGGTGGGAATGTAAAGATTCAAGCGTCCATAGACGGCGTGCCGGTGCCGAAGGATACGTTCGCGCTTCGTCCGGATGGGCGGATCTACGGTTTGGTCAAGGGTCTCAGCGTCGGTGAGAATCGATTGACGGTGCAGGTGCCGGGCAAGAGCATGAGTATCGTCATCACCAATCACCCCATCGGCGGACCGGTATTACTCGGTGCGCAAGTCGCAGCCGTGGATCTGCGCGACGCCCACGCCTGTCGCCGAATCGGGCAACACGCCGGCATCCAACGCGAGCGGCCTGACGACCTTTGCGGTCGATGCTCAATGCAACATCAAGACCGAATACAAGCTTTTCTACCGCACGACGACAGCCGGCTGCTCGAGTGCGTTGCCCGATCCGAGTCCGCCGGCTGCCCCGCCCACGAACAACTGCTTCAAGCCGTACACGCCTGGCAGCACGCCAGCCGATCTCGCGATGACCACCACGACGACCGGGACTCACGGTGCCCTATATCGTGCGCGTCGAGCGCGGCACGCTGAACCGGGGCATCTACGACATCGCGGTGCTGTTCGACACGACCCAGACGCAGCCGTGGACGGCGGTGGCGCCGCAGGCGCAATGGAACGGCAAGGTGGTCTACACCTTTGGCGCGTCGACCGGTCAGTCGCGGCTTCAATTCCGCAGCGAGCAGAACTGGGCGGATGACGCCGCGCTGTCGCGAGGCTTCATGGTCGTCGACAACAGCCTCACCGATTCGCTCTACAACTCCAATCGGATCGTGATCGCCGAGACCTTGATGATGATGAAGGAGTACATCGTCGACCACTACGGTGAAATCGCGTACACGCTGGGCAATGGCTGCTCCGGCGGCTCGATCCAGCAGAACACGGCCGCTTCGACCTTCCCCGGTCTGCTCGATGGCATCCAGCCGAGCTGCGACTTTTCCGACTCGATCACGACTGGCCTGGAGGTCACGCGATTGCGTGCTGCTGGTGAACTTCTACGTCGGCCCGGAATGGACCGCACTGATGACCGGCCTGACCCAGGCGCAGATCAATGCCAAGAAAACCGCGATCAACGGCCACCTCGACCAAGTCGGCTGCCAGTCGTGGAACAACTCGTTCGGCTTCAACAACAAGCCGGGCAACTACGTCCCGACTGCTGGTGACCAACAAGACGACCGGCGCGATAGCGCCGGTCGGCGCCCCGCGCAACAACTGTCTCCTGCCTGCCGCGCTGGTCTACGACCCGGTAACCAACCCGACCGGCACGCGATGCGGCGACGTGGACCTTGCCGCCGCGGTCTGGGGCACGACCGCCGGCATTGCTCCGGGCAGCAGGCGTGCCCTGAAAACTGGCGACAACGTCGGCATCCAGTACGGGCTGAAGGCGCTGCTCGCGGGCGCGATCACGGCCGAAGAGTTCGTCACGTTGAACGAGAAGATCGGTGGCACCGACGCCGATTCGAACCTCTCGGCGGCACGCTCTGTCGCCGACCTGCCGGCGCTCGACATTGCGTACAGGAGCGGCATCGTATCGAGCGGCGCGAACCTCGGGAAGCTGCCGATCATCGATTCGCGCGGCTACGACGAACAGGGCATCCACTACATCTGGCGGACTTTTTCGGAACGGGCTCGAATCGAAGCGGCCAATGGCGGCAACCATGGCAACCACGTGATCTGGCGCTATGGTACTGGGCTACTGCCGGCAACCGCGGCGCAAGTCACGGCGGTGACGCTGGAGTCGCTCTTGACGATGGACGACTGGCTCTCGAACCTGCTGACGAGCGCGCCGAAGGCGACGCTGAACTCGGTGCGCACCCAGGCGCAGGTGATCGCGGCGAAACCGTCGGAGGCCTTCGACTTCTGCTACCTGACCGGCGACGTCACGTTCTCGACCGCAGTCACCGACATGGCGCTGTGCGACGCCGACCCGAGGCTGATGAAGCATTCGTCGCCGCGCCAGGTCGCCGGTGGGCCATTGACGGAGAACATCCTGAAGTGCCAGCTCAAAGCCCTGAATGCTGCCGACTATCTGCCGGCCACGTTCAGCGCGGTACAACTGGCTCGGCTGTACGCCGCTTTTCCCGACGGCGTATGCGACTGGAGCAAGCCTGGCATCGGCCAGCAAGCGGCCGTGAGCCCTCTCACGTTCGCAGACGGGCCGGGCGGAGTGCCGTTGGGGCCGCCGCCGCAGGCCACTCATTAACGAGGCGATCCTGCGCAGCAGCTGACCGTCAGAGATCGAGGGACCGCCGCTCCTTCGCTGCGAAGGGGCGGCAGTCCTCGCGAAACCCTGGCTCACATGTTCTTGAGCAGCGGCAGAAGGGCAAACTGACCAGCAGAGTCTCCGGCCGATTCTTGAGCCGCATCGTCGGTTGTTAGGTCCGAGCTTTGAGGCGCAGGACCTTTTGGGCTACATCGACCAACGACCTCTCGCAGACCTCCTTGAAGCTCAGATGCGCCAGATCCGCCGGCACGTCCACGTCCGCGCTGTACTGGTCAGGTTTGGTGACGGGCCGCGCCTGTGGAGTGTCATCGGAAATATCCTCAGATAACTCCGCGGCGGCCACGATTTGACCGTGGGAGTCGTAAACAACGTGCATTCTCATTGCAGATCTCCGGTTAGGGTCACACAGGTCACGACGACCTGACAAGGACACTCGCGGCAAAGAACGCCATCGCAACTCCGTCGTTTTTCTTACGGACGGTGAAGTTGGCCACCGGTCCCCCCGAGGCAGGTTGGGAGAACCAGACCTGGGTCACCTGGCACAGGTCCGCAACGCCGGCAAAGGGATCTGGGCAGGCACTGATACCAGTGAAGTTACCGGCACCCGTGATACCAGTCCACCAATAGTCTTGGAACTCCACTGTTTGAAAGAACCTTTGAGTCTGGAACTCGAACACTTGAGCCATGGCGTAATCCCCTATCCTATTCCGGAGTTCCGGACACCTGTGAAAAACAACGACGATTCTTTGAGACCCTACCCTCGCTCTGGTCCTCGGCTGCCTTTATGCTCAGCGTCACTGATTCATAAATCCTAATCCCTGGTCGGAAAAACCGCAATTGGAAAAAGTCCGCGTCAACTTCTGGCCCTGCCTCAGGAACGCCGCCTCACCGCGACGCAGCCCAGGCGCTGGCCGACTCGCCGCCCGAGGCCGAATGGTTTGCCAATCTCGGCAGCGCGCAGACGCAGGGCGCCGACCAAGCACTCAGCTCGAGCGAAGCGCCGGCCATGCCGCCGCAGCGACGGCATACACCGCGACTGCGACCACGATTACTGCGCCGAACCCAAGGTGGATCGCAAGCACGGTCGCGAAAATTGCCGCGATCACCGACGCAGTGGCGTTAATGCCCCAGGCCCATGGAATCAGCGCGTCGGTGCGGCCGGCGAGGCGAGCGAGACCCAGCGGAAACGGCATCCCCATTGCAAAAGCGAGCGGGGCAATCAGCGCAATCGAGATTGCGATCCGCGCGGGATCGGGAAGTGGCATCAGGTGCCGGAAGATCGCCGGCAGCGAAACAAGATAGAGGAGCGCAATGCCGGCAATGCTTGCCGTTAGCCACACCAGTGGATGGTCTGCCCAACGCCTTCCCGCGGCGAAGCGCCGCGAATAGCGGCTCCCCAGTCCGCCAAACACCAGGAACGCACACAGCACGACTGCCACGGCGTAGAGCGGGTGTGCGAGGAACAAGCGGAACTTCTGGATAAATGCGATCTCGATGAACATGAATGCGAAGCCGATTGCCGTGAAGTAGACGGCCACGACTGCGACGCGCGGCGGATGCGCAACGACGGCGTCGCGGATGCCATCGCGGCCAACCCACATGGGGACGACGACCAGCATCAGGCTCGCAATGATCGCTTGCAGCAGCGTCGCGATCAGGACCGGATATCCCCATTCAAACAGTGGCAATCCGCCCTGTTCTTTGAGTGCCAGCACCTCCGGCAACGTACTCCAGCGAAAGAAGTGGAAAAAGTGCGGCCGGTCGTCAGTGGCTGGTGCAATGACAAATTTGTAATGGTCGACAAACGCTTTTCGATCCGGCCCGAGCAGCGCCACGGCACCGTCGTAGAAGTAGGACTCGTCAAGTATGTTGTATTGATTGGCGTGATCCTGTGCGATACCCGGGTAATAGTCGGCATCGAAGGAGCGGGCACGACAGAACGCCTCCAATGAGGCGATCTCGCTCGCAGTGAAGGCGCCGTTCTTCACGATCAACGTCGCGGTCTTCCAGCTCCGTATCAGCGCCAGCCGACGGCCGGGTTCCGCGACACCTCGACGCTCGAGCGCCACGGTGGCAGTGGCGAACAGCTTCAGCACGTCGCGTGGCGGCAGGCTGACCCAGCGCGTTATCGCGAGCATCCCGCCCTGCTCAAGGCGATCGAGGTAGGCCGCGATCCCCTCGGTGGTGTAAAGATAGCTTTCGGACAGCGCGTAGAGCCCCGCCGACGACGCGGCAAACGCATCGAGCAACGCAACCTGGATGAGATCGAAGCGCTCCTGATGTTGTGCGACGAAGCCACGCGCGTCCCCGACATGCACGCGCACGCCGGGCAGGCTGTACGGCCTGCCCGAATAGTCACCGAATTGGCGCTGCACGACGTCGATCACCAGAGGATCCAGTTCGACCGCATCGACGCCTTGTGCGCCGAGCGCAATCGCCTGCAGCACGTCGGCGCCTGCGCCTGCGCCAAGCACCAGGACACTCGGTCGCGCCAGGAGGTGGTAGGGGAGTGCGGATGTCAGGTAATCGAGGTACGCCAGTGCTTCCTGTCGTCCGTCGTATCGGACGAGCGCGCTTGGTCCATCGCCATCGACAAACACGCCGAGTTGCGGCGGCGGCTCCGCCGGCGCATTGAGGCTCAATCCCGGCGCGTACCTGAACGGAACCTGCGTGCTCTCCACCACGGTTAGCATGCTCAACGGGCTCGACCGCTCGGCGACGATGCGCGTGCTCCCGATCTGCAACGTCTGGCGCAGGTCCTTGTATTGAGAAGCATTGAGGCGTGTCCAATCGGCTGGAATGCCAAATGGCAATGCGACGGCGCAAACTAATAACGCCAACCCAATCGCCCTTGGCCGCTTTGCGAAATGCAAGTCCGCCATGGCGGCCGCGGTGAGCGCCAGCGCACCGATAAGCTTCAGCGCGTCGGTTGGCGTGACCACGAACAGCGCCAGGAGAATCGCCAAACAGCCGGCACCGCCGCCGAGAATGTCGAAGCTGTAAACACGGTGCGAGGCTTCACCGAAGCGCGTAAACGTGAGGCAAAGCGCGGTCGCGGCGCAAAAGAATGGGACGAACAGCAGCACGTAGATGGCGAGAAGCCGCCATGGTTGTTGCGGATCCCAAGCTAATTCCAGCGGATTGAACTCGACCCGTTGCGCCAGCAGGAAATTCGTCACGGCGAAGATGCCGAATGTTGCAGCGCCCGCGACAAACACTTGCGTGTATCGGGCGAGCAGTACGCCGCGCGTCAATGCAACAAACGTTCCCGCCGCACCGTAGCCCAGCAATGCCACGCTGATCATCATGTACGCGAAGTGATGCCACTGGATGACCGAAAACAGGCGCATCAGCAGGATCTCGTAGCCGAGCGCGGCGGCTGACAGCATGGCAATGGCCAAGAGCGGCGGGCCATCGGTGCGCTCGGCACGATCCGATTGCACCGAGCGCTCGGAAACGGTACCTGCTGCAGGATCTGCGGACGCCATTGTCGCGTCGCGAGGGGATCAGTGTTTTCCCGTCAGCGGCACGAACGCCACAGAGAGAATCTGGCGCGTCAGGATCGTCCCGTCGGTGCGCTTCTCAACGAGCATGAGATACTGCGTGAGGAAAGGTGGGCCGACAGGAATCACCATCCGGCCGCCTGGCTTGAGCTGTCGAACGAGCGATGGTGGAACGTGGCTTGCTGCTGCGGTGACAATGATCGCATCGAACGGACCGCAATCCTCCCACCCGTAATAGCCATCGCCGGTGCGGGTGCGCACCTTCGCATAACCCAGCGTGCGCAGACGCTCTGCTGCCTCTCGCGCGAGCGGCTCGATGATTTCGACCGTGCACACGGTCGCCCCGAGCTCGGCGAGGATCGCTGCCTGATAGCCGGAGCCGGTCCCAATCTCGAGCACGACATCCTGCGCGTGCACGCGCATGAGGTCTGTCATGAGTGCAACGATGTAGGGCTGCGAGATGGTCTGGCCGTACCCGATCGGCAGCGGGCGGTTCCGATAAGCGGCGCGCACCTCGCCCGCAGGTACGAACCGGTGCCGCGGCACCGTCGCCAGCACCGACATCACACGCGGATCGAACGCCGGCCGACCGGTTTCGCGCGCCGTATCGCGCGCAAGCGCAGCAATCTCTTGGGTCAGCGCCGTGCGCTCCGCCGCGAACTCGTCATCGGCGAGCGCAGCCGACAAGCCAAGCGCGACGAGGGCGAGTGCGACCGGAACACGAACGGAGTCCAACATGTCCCAGGATGCCTAACTTCGCGGCGCGCAAAGACGCGCCGCATCCCGGCCATCATAGTGTGCACCCGCTCAATCGGGCAATGCAATGGCAAGGCGGATGCACAAGCAAGCTCACTGAGTTAACGGGAGCAGGCACACCGGCGGTGCCGCTCGAACGGCACCCCTACAGCGAATGGCGTCGAATCAGTTGCCGCGCTCGACAATCGCAAGCCCATACGGGTCGTTACCGACGCCGGTGACCGTCGCTACAACGGTACGCGATTGCAAGTCGATCACCCACACCGTCCCGCTGGGCACGAACGTCGTCCGCGGTCCCCCGGAGATCACCGCGTAGCGCCCGTCCGAGGTTACGGCGGAGCCCTTCGGACGCGCGGCCCGCACGACACCGTCGCTGTCGGCGGGCCGTGTGAGCGGAATGCGCGCTACTTCGGCGCCTGGATCGTGAGCAAGCGCGAGCGAGAGGTCGACAATCGATACATTGTTGGTCCGGAAGTTCGGCACGATGATGAACCTACCGTCGGGTGTGACAGATGGAATGAACGGACGTGTCTGAACGGCCGGATCGCTCGTGCCGACCAGCACTCGCGCGACTTCCGCCACCGGCGAAGCGGCGGCGGCAAGGTCGACATCGATGATCGAGATCGTGTTACCTTCGAACGCGACCTGTTGGCTTTCGCGATTCGCTGCAATCACCCACCGGCCGTTCGGGGTGGTTGTGATGCCCCATGGGCCAATCTGCGTCGGGATGCGAGCGATTTCCGGCGTCTTGTTACCTGCGAGCGCTAGCGCAAGATCGATGACAGATACGTCATCGGTACCGCCGTTGGCCGCGAACAGGTATGGCTTGCCGTTGCTCGCCGTGCCGAGCGTTATACCGTTCGTATCTGGGAAACAGCCCCAGCTCGGATTGGGCGAAAGCAGAGCGACGGGAGACGGCGGGCCATGTGGTGACACGAACGGAACGGGAAAATCGGGACATGCGAAGCCAGGATCTCCAAGTATAAGTTCGGCTTGCCCGCGAAGACTTCCGGTCTTGCGATCCACGAAAGTGATCCGGTTGCCGCCATCCTCGGTGAGGTGGCTCTCGGCGGTTCCGATGATGAACATGTCGGGTAGCAGCACGAGCCCGACAGCACCGAAAGAGCCGCTGTCTATGTGGCGTTCCAACGCCTCTGCAGTGTTGTCGTTGCGACGCTGGATCATCTTACTGACGTCCATCACCGCGATGTTGCCGCGTCCGCCGTGTTGCATGAACTCGTCGTTGTCGATCGCGCCGTGGTGATTCACCACGAAAGCAGTCTTGCGGTCCTCACTGATAACAATATTCGCCGGGTCGCCGAGCAGCTTGCCGTCGAGCCGGTCCAGTGCGGTCTTGGAACGACTGACGATAGCGTTGGGAGTGTTGTTGTTCTGCGGCTTCAGCGCTTCCCTCAGGTTAATCGCGTACATCCGCGGATCCCGTCGCCCGGTTGCCAGGATGTACGTTTCGTCAGCAAGCGCATCGTTGGCCAGACACAACAGCGCGGCGGCTGCGCACAGCGCGTCTCGTATCCTCATGTGATTCCTCCTTTAAGTCCGCATCATCCTGCAGTTGCGGCGCGCGTTGCTTCGCGCCGTCCGGTGTATTCTCTGCTGCGTGCCATTGGCGGTCAAGGCGAACCAAGCTCTGCGCCTTCAGTCCACGCGTGCACTCATCGCACAGACGGCGAAGCCGAATGACCTGTTGTTCGAACAGTCGACCAAGTTCGAGCTGGTGATCAACCTAAATGCCGCGAAGCACTCGGGCTCACGATCCCGCAATCGCTGCTGTGCGTGGACGAATCCCCGCTTCGTCGCCGGAGGGCCGATCCAAGCTGATAATTACAAATGTCAGTTGAAGCCAATCGACTTCGCCGACTATACGGTGACGTTTACGGCGGGGAGATCGCTCGTCTCAATACCATCTTTCCGGATGGCGTTTGTGACTGGTCGAAGCCGGGTGTGAACCAAACCGGCGTGGTGACCTGGCCTTCCTTTGGTCCTTCGCCCGATAATCTTGTGTTCGATGTAACGAATCCGTAAGACGATTAGAGCCTCAAGTATTCGGAGCAGACTGAGCGCTCGGTCTGCTATCGGCCAGAAGCCGTCATCCGGTTAACCCGCTGAAAGCGGACGTTCGCCGCGGCGTCAGCTACCTGGCTATGTGGTCGACGTCATCAGGCTTCCGTAGGCCGGGTGTGGACGCATGGTGACCGCGCAGAAAGCGGTTGGTTGACGAAGCATCTAGAGACCTCCACCGCGCTTCTTCATAATGCTCGTTGCGCCGTCGACTTCTCAAGTTTGGCGATAGCGCCCCGAACACTAGGCGCTGAAGGCACGCGCGTCAAAGGCATGGGCAGAAGCATGGAAGAAACGCCGGAGCAGATCGAATCGGCCATCGCTGCATTGGAAGGCCAGCGGGTGCTGCTGGGCGACGCCATCGTTGCTATGGCGGTCGCGTCGCTCCAGGAAAAGCTGGCGGCCCTGCGCCAACGGGAGAACGCGGCGCAGCAACTGAAGACCGCCACGATACTGTTCGTGGATGTAGTCGGTTCGACACGGCTCAGCGAACGGCTCGACCCGGAAGACGTCCATGCGGTTATGGACCGTGCGCTCCAGCGCTTGACGGCCATCGTTCGCGCCTACCATGGGCGCGTTCTTCAATATGCCGGTGATAGCCTGCTGGCAGTGTTTGGCGCCGACCAGGCGCTGGAGGACGATGCCGAGCGCGCCGTTCGCGCCGGCTTGGCAATCGTCGCTGAGGCTGCGCCGCTTACTGCAGAATTCAGCAGGACCTACGACCTCGACGGGTTCGCTCTGCGCGTGGGCATCCACACTGGTCAGGTCCTGCTGGCCGGCGGGATCAATGCGGATGGAAATGTTCACGGCGTCTCCGTCAATATTGCCGCGCGCATGGAGCAGACCGCCCCCCCTGGCGCTCTGAGGATCAGCCACGAGACCTATCGCCACGTGCGCGGCATGTTCGACGTCGAGGCGCAGTCGCCGATCGAGATCAAGGGCATCACTGGCACGGTGCGTACCTATCTGGTGACGCGAGCCAAGCCGCGGGCCTTCCGTATTGCCAACCGTGGTCTCGAAGGTCTCCAGACGCAGATGGTCGGGCGAGATGCCGACTTGGCGCTGCTCGCCGAAGCATTCGCAGGCGCCCGCGATGACCACAGTTTGCGACAGGTGACGATTGTTGGCGAGCCTGGCATTGGCAAGAGCCGCCTGGGCCTTGAGTTCATTCACTGGCTCGATCTGCAGAAAGAGTCGGTGAGCTTCTTTCAAGGCCGGCCACGTCCGTATGGCAATAACGTTCCCTACGGGCTGTTGCGCGACCTGCTCACGGCCCGTTTCGACATCCTCGAAGGCGATCCGCAGTCGGTCGCTCAGGACAAGCTCGGTGCTGCGCTCGGCACGGTGCTCGGCGAGCGCTCCGCCGAGCACACCGCGCTGGTCGGCGCGCTGATCGGATTTGAGTACGACGCTGACGAGCACGTCGCCGCGATCGCTAGCGAGGCGAAGCAGATTCGCGACCGCGCGTTCCACGCGCTGACCTCGTACTTTCGCGCACTATATCGGGACGCCGGCAAGCCGATCGTCATCCTGCTCGACGATCTCCACTGGGCAGACGATGGCTCGCTGGATTTCGTCAATCATCTAGTGCTCAGCTGCAGCGATCTGCCAATGTTTCTACTCGGCATGACGCGGGCGACGCTCTACGAGCGCCGACCACTCTGGGGAAGCGGCCGCAGCGAACATCTGCGCTTGGACCTCACGCCACTCTCGAAGAGCGGCACGTACGCACTGATCGAAGCGCTGCTGAGCCGGCTCGAGATCGTTCCGACGGCGCTGCGCGACTTGCTTGCGAGCAGTGCTGAAGGCAACCCTTACTTCGTCGAGGAGTTGGTCGGCATGCTCATCGACGACGGCGTCATCCTCACCGCCAGCGAGCCGTGGCGTCTCTCGGCCGACAAACTGCTCGACGTTCGCGTGCCAACAACGCTCGTCGCCTTGATCCAAGCGCGGGTCGACGGCTTGCCGCCAGCAGAAAAGAGCGCGCTGCAGCAGGCAAGCGTGATCGGCCACGTCTTTTGGGACGAACCCCTGCAGCTCATCGCGCCAGCGGCACCCGCTGCCCTCAGTGGCCTGATGCGACGTGAGCTCGCCTACAGGCGCGAGACCAGTGCCTTCGAGGGAACGCGGGAATTCGTCTTCAAGCACCACGTATTGCACCAAGTCGCCTACCAAGGCGTGCTCAAGCAATTGCGCAAGGAATACCATCGAGTGACTGCCGACTGGCTGGTCACTCGAAGCGGCGATCGCGCGAGCGAGTATCTTGGCCTGATCGCCGACCACTATGAGCGCGCCGGGGACACGGCGAACGCCGTCGAGTACTTGCGTCGCGCCGGCAAGGACGCGACGCGGAGCTACGCGAATGCCGCCGCTCTCGAATATGTCGGCCGCGCCCTCGCACTTGTCCCGGCCGACGACCAGGCGACTCGCTTCGCGCTTCTCGAGACGAGGAGCGGCATATACAACCGCACGGGTCGCCGCAGGGAACAAGCCGATGACGTTGCCCTGCTCGAACAGACCGCGGAGGCGCTCGACGATGATGCCTTTCGCGCCCGCGCCGCTGCTTCCCGCGCCTCGCTTGCGCTGCTCCTGAACGACTACTCGGTCACAGTGACGGCGGCGGCACGCGCAGTGGTCTTGGCCGAGCGTGCCGATGACCCTGCTACAGCGCTTTGGGCGCGGATCAATTGGGCGCGCGCGCTGCAGTTCCAAGGCGACTACGCCGCCGCACAGGCCCTCGTTGAACAATCGCTCGTCTTAGCGCGCGAAATTGGCGATCGCAGCAAAGAGGCGACGACCCTCGGACAGCACGGCATTCTCTCGACACAGCGCGGCCGTTACGGCACCGCCCGCGACTACTATCGCAAAGCGCTGGCGGTTGCTCGCGCGATCGGCTTCCGTTCGTTAGAGAGCGGCATGATCAACAACCTCGGCGAGACGGAGCAGCAGCTCGGCAATTACGACGCCGCGCTCGAGTTGTTTCAGACCGGCCGGCGCCTGTCCGCCGAGATCGGCCAGCGCTATGCCGATTCGTACCTGCTGTGCAACATGGCGGTGAGCGCGCTTCGGCGCGGTGACTCGATCGCGTCGATCGGATGGTCGACGCAAGCGATGCAGCTCGCCGAGCAAACGCAGGACCGCGACCTCCAGGCAGCCCTGTACAGCGTTCGCGCCCATGCACATGTCGAGCTCGGCGAACTGGACGAGGCAGCAGTCTGCTACCAGGCCTCCCTCGCGCTGTTTCGTGAACTTGGCCGCTCAACGATGCCGCCGGAGCCGATTGCCGGCCTCGCGCGGGTCGCACTCGCGAAGGGTGACGTCGAAGGCGCGATGGCGAACGTCGCCGAGATCGTCGCGCACTTTGACGGCGGGGGCTCGATCGACGGCACCGAGGACCCGCTCTGGATCTATCTCACCTGCCACAATGTACTCGCGTCAGTCAATTCGCCGCGCGCCGCGGAGTTCTTGGCCATTGCCCACACGCTCCTGTGCGAACGTGCTGCGGCGCTCGGCAACGAGGAGCGGGCAGCGTTTCTCGCGAACGTACCCACCAATCGCGCTATCGTTGCCGCTTGGGCGGCGGCACGCGGAATGTCGCCTAGCGGGTAACGGCTCCCGCGTCGAACGCCTGCGAGCTCCATGCTCATAACGTAGATGGCGGGTGCGAGCGAGCGATTTGGTGCTCAACCTCAGGACAGCGAAGGAGCTCGGACTCGTAATTCCGCAATCTCCGCTTTTGCGCGCGGACGAGGTGAATTCGTAGTCAAAGGCCCCGAGTTGATGGCGATCGGATGTCCGGTCTTTGAACGGCGCAACGGCCGCGGCGGGTCGTAAGCAGTCGCACTGCTTCGTCTGCTTTCGGCCAAGAGCGGACATTGGGTGATCGCCTACTGAATTACTTCGTTGGCGCGCGCTAAGACCGAAGGCAGGATGGTTTTTCCGAGGGCCTTGGCGGTCCTGAGATCGATGAATAGCGCGAATTTAGTCGGCTGTTCCACTGGGAGGCCGGAGGGTTGGCACCCCACACTATTTTGTCGGCGTAATATAGCCGGCCGGGGAGAAGGGGGGACGAATCGTGGCCACCAGCAAGGCGCTGAGATCACGCAATATGCTGACGCACTGCCAGGTAGCACCGGCGACTCTTCGTAGCCGTCTTAACCGCCTTTCGATGATCCAACTTCCAAGACTCTGCGCCTGTATCTTCTTAATGTCGGTTCAAAGTATAGCCGGGAGCGTCGATAGCCCGCCGCCTCCGCACGCTGCTGCGCTTCCTCTCATAACGCTTCCTCTCATACCAGCCTCGGCCGATGTTGCGCGAGAGAAATATCGACTCGCTCCAATCGACGCTACCGCGCTCGCGGACCCTGATACGAGAATCAAGCTCGCATTTCTGCGCGCCGCGCTCTCGAAGACGTTCGAGGTGCACATTCATCAAATGCGCGGAGCAGGGAAAAACCGAGTCTGGTTGTCCCCGGACGGACACGGCGAGGCAGTGATTGACGAGAACGGAAAACAGGTAACGGACTGTGTGAACATGGCGTCGTACAACTTTTTTCCCGTCGATCGTGAGCCTTTGGAACACTTCATGTTCGATATGCTTCTGTGGATTGAATTAGGAAATTGTCGGCTTGATCCAACAAGTCGAGGCGAACGGATCGCCGCTTACTTGCAAGACTTTCGCTCCGGCGCGATCCGCGTATTCAACGGTCCTCCAGTGTCGCTTCCGGTCGACTTCAGTTTCAATGGCAAGGGTCAAGCAGAAACCGCGGCACTCTTCCTGCGCGTACTTCATGAAATGCCTGCGGCGGAGATTGCCCGGCTGTACACGCAGTCGGCAACGGACGACGACTTCGAACGATGGTTTGCGCAATTCTCGCGCGCCTTTACTCGTGTATTTGAGTGATTCGGGCGCGCCCTGGATGCCACCTCACGTCGCTTGACTCCGTTGCGCGAGCGGCAGGTTCGGGTCGTAAGCAGTCGCACCGCCTCGTCTGCTTCCGGCCAGGAGCGGACATCAGATTGCGTCGCTGAAAGCGGTCACTCGGTGACACCATTTGCCACCAACCCTATCGCCTTTTATCGCGGCGACGTCATTGAGCTCAGTGTCCGTCGGCGGTAATGCGCTTCGGCTGCGGGCGGCGAAACAAACGGATTGCACCTGCCGCGGCGCTGGAACGTCCCCTCAGGGCTGTCCCTGCTTCGCGGGCTTGGACCCACCGTGATAGGTCTGCGGTGACCTGCCGTACGCCTCTTCACAACGTTCAGAACAAAACCATGGACCGGTCGGCGTTGTCTTTGCATACGCCTCAAAGGGCGCATGCATTTTGCACACCGGACATATCCAGGCCGGATCAGAAGCTGGCGCCAATTCAATAGAGAACAGCGGCACGCCGTCAGCAATCGATCGCAGTGCTATGTTCCCAAGGTGATGCACGACAATTCCCGATGCCATTGCGAAATTTGCGACTGGCTGCGTAGCCAACAATTGGCCCGGGGACGCGGACGCGGCAATGCGCGCTGCGATGTTCACTGTAGAACCGAAGATGTCATTCCCTCTGCGTAGTACCGGGCCGTGGTTCAGGCCCGTCCTTGTTAGCGGAATCTGGGGTTCGGACCGACACGCCGGCAATAGACGCCCGAGCACACGAAGAGCGGTCGCTGGGTCGGGGAAACCAAACATTGCTTCGTCCCCAATCCACTTGATCGGCGGCCCAAGCACGCCAAGCGCCTCGCCCACCAATTCCTCGAACCGCTGAAGCACCGCTATTGCCGACGCATCTCCATAAACGTCGGTTAGCGCGCTGAATCCGGCGAGATCCACGAAGGCGACGGTCGCAACCGTGGACTCGAAGCCGTCAACCGTAGCGGCGTCTGTACTCATGACCGATTTTCGTGCGCGCCGTGCTTGCCGGTCAAGCATCGATTCCGCACGGCTGCTGTCGTCGCAATGCCGTAAGGGGCTCGGCGGCGCTTTGGAGTCGACTGTTGATATTTCGTCGCGACCGTTCGCGGCCAGTCGGAGACAGTCAAACGGGCTCGCCAAAATTGCTAGAAAGCGGGCATCCCTCTGAATTCGCCGGGCTGCGTCCCCGAACCATTCGACCGGAGTCCGAGCCGCGTGAAGCAAACGAAACACAAACGGCCTACGGGTGAAGTTTCCCTAACGCATCGGCCGACTAGAGTGGACAGCAAATTCCAGTTTCACGGAGATTCAAATGTCCCGACCCCACAACAACATGAGCATGATCGCCAGGGCTTGGGAAGAATTCATGCGCGTGCTGGCTGGTGCGGTACACGCAAGAGCTGCCCGATACCAGTGTCGACGAAACCACTGACGAGCGGAGTTTGACTAGGGCCGCTGCTCGCGCCGCCCTGGTGGGCGGCGATGTCGCACCGGGAGCGACCACGATGAAGACGGTGACGCGCATCGTGTGCTGGGCGTAGGGCACACCAATGGGAGATTTAACTCCTGAATGGCATGGATTCATTCGATCGCAAAATAGAAAAGCTCAGAATTAGCGTCGTTAATCGGAAGCTCGCGCAGGCCAACTTCGCCGCTGCCGAGGCGAGTGTCGATCGCATCGCCCGCGCCGTTACTTGGATCAAGTCTTTCATCGCCGCTACGCCGCGCGTCGAACGTCAGGCTCGGGTGCTATGGCCGCGGCTCGACAACACAGCCGAAAAACATGGTCGACACCAAGATTGAGAGCGACAGTCATTGCCCATAAGCCATGATCAACGACACCTACAATTTCCATAGCTTGAATCGTTGTTGTTGAAACCGGACCACGAAGCAAATAAGCGGCCGCTCCCCCGCTGGCAGACGTCAGCTTTCCGCAAGATCGATGGACTGCAACGGGTCGTAAGCAGTCGCACTGCTTCGTCTGCTTCGGCCACAACCGGCCGTAGCGTCTCGTTCTGCAAAGCCGACGTTCACTGACACGGCCGGCTACCAGCGGGCCTTAGAGGCCAGGACGCCTTGCCATTGTGTTGTCCAGTCGCCGTTTACACTTCGCTGCCTACCGTGCGCCCCACTACATTACGAAAATGTAGCGGATCTCTGAGATTCTGCAATTCCCGGTAAAAGTAGAGCGGCGTCGGCCGCTTTCCCTTGAGTCTCAACCGTTTGAGAAAGTCGATTTCCTCCTGAGTCACATTACCGCTGAGTGACGCATCCTTAAGGAACGCGTTGAGCCCCGGCTCACCCCCGGAAGGTTGGTCAGGGTCTCTTTCAACAAACGCAAATCGCTTCGAGTGCCCTGGGGTCAGTTTTCGGTTTAGCATAATCTCCATACCGAAAGTGGGGAGGTCGATATCCCAGGATTCGATCAGCGGATCCAGGAAGGAAACGCAGTTCTCCGCTGACAGGTGGAAGACGTCTGTGTCCAGGAACTCGAGGATCGTGACTCGCATCTGCTTATAGCTTCGGCCACTATGTCGAGCCACGGAGCGGAGCCACTTTTCATTTTTCAACTCCTCGTTGGCGACGCGCTTGATCACCTCCAGAAGCGTCTGTGTGACGAGGCGTTCGAGTTCCCCCAAGGGCTGCTTCTCAAAAATTGTTCGTATCTGTTGCTGTTTTGCCGGTGTGCACTTGCGGAGAACTAACCCTCGCACTTCTTGAAACAAGGGCGCCGGGGGGTCCTCGAAATCTCTCTTTAACTCTTCCCTCCGCTGGAGCTCAGCCAGCTTCGCAAGTTTACCGCTCGACACCTTGAGAAACTTGCCCATCTTCTCGTAGATGTCTGTTCGATCGGGCGCGGGGGGCGATTTCTTCCGAGTCAGAAGCTGAGAGACGTAGGACTCGGTGACTTCGGCAGCGGCCGCCAAGTCCTTTTGCTCAAGCCCCAGTTGTTCTAGCCGCTCCTTGATGACTAAACAAACATCCATTGCATGCTCCGGTAATTAACCGCCTTTGATTAAGCATAGCAAAATAGTGCTTGACATGTCCAGTCACTGAACCCATACTGGTTAATGGACTGAGAGGGTCTTTGGGTCATCTGGAGTTAAGACGGTAATCTGAAATGCCCGCTCGGCCACTGCCACCAAGGAGCACACCATGTATGCACATCGAGTGTCCGTGCATCTGAAACCCGACGGCACCGCTCGTCACCCAGCGGCTGGAACAGCAAGTCATTCCCATGCTTCGCAAACAAAAAGGGGAGCCAAAGC
>CAVRLN010000007.1:0-114230 GCA_963722325.1 uncultured beta proteobacterium | reverse complement strand
TTTCTACGGGGGGGAGTAATCCGGCGGAGCAAGTTAATCGGTGCGCACCACTCGTGCATCTCATCTCATCATATTGCACGCCATCGCCTAAATCGCCACGGCACGCTTACTCGCACAGTCCCAGTATTCGCTCTTGCTGCGAACAACCCTTTGCCGGCGGAGATTTTGGTTTAGTCCTGGCAGCGATGCACCTGCGTATCCTCCACGGCCGTGGTCGGATAGTAGAACCATCCCCGCCCGAGGTCCGGTAGCGCCAGCTCGACCTCCGCGCCATTTGGGATGGCCGTTTTCCTGCAGTGCAGAGAAGTTCTGGCAAAGCGATCGGGCGAACCGCGCCAGGCTATCCTTGGTTTGCGCTAAATTGAAATCGTAGGTCACCAGAAATGCCTTCACGGCCAATCCGGGGACGTCTTCCGCCAACAGATCTGGATAACTGCTTGCGCGCACCGTCGCGGGAAAGTAGGTTTTTAACGCGCCCTTGCTCGGTGCCTGATTGGGGTCGAACTTCAGCAATTTGATTAATTGCCGCGCCTCGGGCTGCATGTCGACCAGCAGCTTAGCCGGCTGCCCGAAGATTACCGCCACCACATCCAGGGACTTGTCGCTAATCAGCTTGACCAGCGCGTCTTCGTTAGAGAGAAGCTCGCGTTTGCCTGCGGGATCGATTCGTTGAACATCAATCGGTAGAGCGTCGTCGTTGTCAGTGCCGTCCCGCTTCCCAGCTCTCCGACGTTAATTCTGGCATCTTTAATCTGATGGATGTAATTCAGATCCGAGTCGGTCCGTCACGATGAAGTAAATCTCCTCGTTGTAGAGCGGCATGATGACGCGAAGGGGTCGAATAATTTTGTTCGCTTCGGCGTTTCCACTCGCAGCCTGATCAAGAAACGCCTGATAGACGTCTGATTGCACGATCGCGAACTTTACGCCGGGCTCGTAGCGCAGTCGTCGAACATTCTCCGCCGATCCTGCCGAAGGCAGTACCTCCAGTTCGATATCTGCAGGGGGCGCGACAATCGAGGCGATATCACGCCCTATCTGGATGTACGTGCCGCGCGCGGATGCAGTCACGATCTTTAACTCCACCGCCGCCAGGGCTAACGCTCCCTGAAGCCAGAGTCCCGCTGCAATGAAACCGATGATCAACCGTTTGTTCACGTTATTTGCTCCCCGCTGTCGAACTCGGGCTGCACAGCCCGAGTGCCGCAACCGCTTCGGTGCACGCGCTTGGCCGCGCGACTTCCGGCCGGACGTTTACGCGACTATCGCCTAGGAGAGACTGCGCCGACACTGGCGCGCCTGCGTCGGGATACATACGCTTGGTCCGATTTGTCGCCGATTGCTTCGCAGTGACTTCGTTGCCGGCTGTCGGCATTGCGCTTGTCGAGACCCTCGGCTGTGCCGCCGCGCCGGCCGAAGGCTGGTGCGGTAACGGCGTCGGGCTGGACGCGCCATCGGAACCAGTCTCGGCCGCTTTACCTGGTCTTTCCGGCGAAATTGGAACGCTAGTTGACGACTCAATTGGCGGCGCACCCTTTGCAGTCTCGATTGCAGCGACACTGCCCGTGCCGAGAGAGGCCGGCGGCGCGGACGGTGCCGTGACGCCAATGTTTGCAATGGGTCGCGTCGGTGGGTCACCAGCACCGACGTCCACAGGTGCAGTAGAGACGGTCGGCACGCCCTTCCCGTCCCCGAGATACAGCGACTGGCCGTAGAAATAGTACGCAGAAACGCCGATCGCGATAAGCGTTATGGTTGGCAGTAATATTACTCGCGTGACGCGTGACGTCCGACGGCGTTCCGGCGTGGCCAGCGAAACTATCTCGGTCGCTTCCCGCTCCGCAGGGTACGGAGAAATTACATTCCCCACCGAAGGGCTCGCTTCGCGGGTAGCGGTCCTGGGGCCGGAATCGCGCGTTTCTGGCGTCACGCTGGCAGACCGACGTCCGCGGGCGTCTTCCATGTCGTCCGGCCGCACAGGCTCTGGCACGAGCTCGCGATCGGAGCCCACGTGCATCGACGGTGCCGGATTCTCGAAAGCCGGGCGCCTCGGTTCGAACGGCAGGGAGCGCTTCTCGCGTAGGGCGGCGGCGGGCCGCGCAAGCGGCTCCGCCGACGAACCCCTGTTTTCAAGCGCAGGCTTGGACGCAACCGATGGCTCTGCGGCGGCGGTTACTTTTGCAGCGGTTGGCGTAGGGTTCGTGGCTCATCGAGATGAGAATCGAGATCAGACCTGCGAGTGCCAAATTTATGAGTGCTGCCGAAGCGGGCGTAGTGTCCGGGGCTGAGGACATTTGGCGGCGCCCTCGAACGCGTTAGGTTGTACTGGAAATTCCACCCCGCAGCTGGCGCAGGTTTTAGCGGCCTGAATCATTGCTCGCTTCACACTGCTTGCACTGTTTGAGGTGCAGCGGGCGGCCACAATCGTTGCAGAACTTGGCACCCACCGGGTTGACATGGTTGCACAAGGAGCATTGGCGGAGGGAAAAGATCACGGACAACACCGGAAAGGCAAAAATCACCGAGGGCAAATTGGTTTAGGAAAGTTTCGTTAATTTCGTTCAAAAAAGGGATGGAGAAGACCGTACCCTGACTGCATGAAATGCTACCACCGGCACGACGCCCGCTTTGAAGAATTAAAAGGGCGACCGAAGTCGCCCTTTGCGTGCGTGCAGCGCTAAAGCCCTCGATCTATGCCCTGCGCTTGCGGCGGCTTGCCCCGAACGCCAGGAGACCGATGCCCAACAGCGCTATCGATGCGGGCTCGGGAACAGCAAATACCGGCGGACTCCGAAGATTGTAGATGAGAAACGAATCCGGTCCGCCGGAGATGTTGGTCAACGAAGCGTTCAGCGAGAGAATGACGCCTGGGGCGATCAGGCTATTTACGTACGGCCAACTCATCAGGGCTGACGACGAAGACAAAACCCGCTGAGCCATTGCCTTGAAGGGTATTGAGAAAGTTGAACTGACCATCGATTGCGCCAAGCAGCACTCCAGTGGGGTTGTAGAAATTGAGGGTAATGTCCGTAACATTGGCTTGATTCCCAGCGGGTTCGGTGCCGTTAAACAGGATCCCGATATCGGTCGCGGTGGTGATGCCGAGTGACCCCAGGGTTGGGATGCCAAACTTTTGATTGTCAGCCAGCGGGGAGGTCTCATCGCCACCGGTGTTCGCAATTCCATTGGAGTCATGCACGGAGGCGTTCGGCGTGCAAGCCCCCGAGCCGAACGTGATTGATCCTGCGCCGCTCACTCCGACACACCCTGACTCGGTAGTATTGTTACCCTGCCCTTGGACGGTGAGATCGCGAGGAGCGTTACCGAAGCCTTGCGCACTCACAAACAAGGAATTGTCAAAGATAAGGCTCGCACTTGCCATTCCGGAGAACATATACGTGGACATAGACATGGCGAGCAGGGCGAGCGAGTAGTTTAGGCGTTTCATCTCTTACTTCCTGTATGTGCGGTGGACAACATGCTGATGACATATAAAGCAAGAGTGAGGCCCGAGGATCGCAACTACTTGCAGTGCAAGGAAAATCGGTTTCGTTGACCAATGATTGTCGGGCTACTGTAAATAATTTCGACAGAACATGGTGAGATTGTATACAACAAGTCAGCGGGCGGGTTCAATCGGCTGAACAAAGAGAGAAGTTCCCACTCGAGCCGGCATTTCAGCGTGCGACCGCGACCGCTCGCCCCGCCATCACCGATACCAGGTGCGCACGATAGTCGCTGGAGCCGTGGAGATCGTTGTTGAGATTGTCCGCAGGAATCTTGACCGCCTTCGCCGCATCGGCGGTGAAGCTCTTCGACAAGGCATTCTCGATCGACGTGGCGCGGTGCACGTGCGACGCCGCGCCGGTCACAGCGACGCGCACGCCGCCGGCGGTCTGCGCGACGAACACGCCGACCAGCGCAAACCGCGACGCCGGCTGCGGAAACTTCATGTACGCCGCTTTTTTCGGCACGGGAAAGCTCACCGCGGTGATGATCTCGTCGTCGGCGAGCGCGGTCTCGTACATGCCCTTGAAGAATTCATCGGCCGCGATCTTGCGCTTGTTGGTGTGCACCGTGGCGCCGAGGCCGAGCACCGCCGCCGGGTAATCCGCCGCGGGATCGTTGTTGGCGATCGATCCGCCGAGCGTGCCGCGATTGCGCACCTGGCGATCGCCGATTCCCTCGGCCACCGCGGCAAGCGCCGGAATCGCCTGCTTGACCACCGGGGACGCCGCGACTTCGGCGTGCGTCGTCATCGCACCGATGACGATGTTGTCGCCATCCTTCTTGATGCCCTTGAGCTCGGCGATGCCACCGAGGTCGACCACCGTTCCGGGGCTCGCCAGGCGCAGCTTCATCGCCCCGACCAGGCTCTGGCCGCCGGCAAGCGCCTTGCCGCCGGTCTTGGCCAGCGCGGCTGCGGCGTCGGCGACCGATTTGGCGCGCTGATATTCGACTGCGTACATGATCTTCTCCTCCTCAGTGCTTCGCCGAATGGATCGCCTGCCACACGCGATGCGGTGTGGCCGGCATGTCGAGATACGCGACGCCGGCCGCCGACAACGCGTCGTGAACGGCATTCATCAGTGCGGCCGGTGCGCCGATCGCTCCGGCCTCGCCGCAGCCCTTGGCGCCGAGCGGATTGTGCGTGCACGGCGTCACCTTGGTCGCGACCTTGAACGTCGGCAGATCGTCGGCTCGCGGCATCGCGTAGTCCATGAAGCTTCCGGTCAGCAGCTGGCCGCTTTCCTTGTCGTAGACGCAGCGCTCGAGCAGCGCCTGCCCGATGCCCTGCGCCAGGCCGCCGTGCACCTGTCCTTCCACGATCATCGGATTGATGATGTTGCCGAAGTCGTCGCACGCCGAGAAGTTGACGATCTCGACGACGCCGGTGTCGGGATCGACCTCGACTTCGCAGATGTGCGTGCCCGCCGGAAAGGTGAAGTTGGTGGGATCGTAGAACGCGGTCTCGTCGAGGCCGGGCTCGAGCTTGTCCAGCGGATAGTTGTGCGGGACGTAGGCCGCGAGCGCGATCTCGGCGAACGCCTTGCTGCGGTCGGTTCCGGCGACGCTGAACTTGCCGTCCTTGAACTCGATGTCGGCCTCGGCGGCCTCGAGCAGGTGCGCGGCGATTTTCTTGCCCTTGGCGATCACCTTGTCGATCGCCTTGACGATCGCGGTGCCGCCGACCGAAAGCGAGCGCGAGCCGTAGGTGCCCATGCCGAACGGGATGCGGCCGGTGTCGCCGTGCACGATCTCGACGTTCTCGATCGGAATGCCGAGCCGGCTCGCCACCACCTGCGAGAACGTCGTCTCGTGTCCCTGTCCGTGGCTGTGCGATCCGGTGAACACGGTGACGCCGCCGGTCGGATTGACGCGCACCTCGCCCGCCTCGAACAATCCCGCGCGCGCGCCGAGCGCGCCGGCGATGTTCGACGGCGCGATGCCGCAGGCCTCGATGTACGACGCGTAGCCGATGCCGCGCAGCTTGCCTCGCTTCGCAGCGTCGGCCTTGCGCGCCGAAAAGCCTTTCACGTCGGCGATCTTCATCGCCTCGTCCAGGCACGCGTCGTAGCCGCCGGTATCGTAGAGCAGCGCCACCGGCGTCTGATACGGGAACGTGCGGATGAAATTGCGCCGCCGGATCTCGTCCTGCGCGATGCCCATCTCCACGCCTGCGGCGTGCACCAGCCGCTCGACGACGTAGGTTGCCTCGGGCCGGCCGGCGCCGCGGTACGCGTCGACCGGCGCGGTATTGGTGAACACCGCGGTGACTTCGCAGTAGATCGCCGGTGTCGTGTACTGGCCGGCGAGCAGCGTCGCGTAGAGGATCGTCGGGATGCACGAGGCGAACGTCGACAGGTACGCACCCATCGCGGCGGTGGTTTGCACCCGCATCGCCAGGAACTTGCCGTCCTTGTCGAGGGCGAGCTCGGCGTGCGTCACATGGTCGCGCCCGTGCGCGTCGGAGACGAACGATTCGCTGCGCTCGGCGGTCCACTTGATCGGGCGGTTGACGTGCTTGCTCGCCCACACCATCGCGGTCTCTTCGGGGTACAGGTAGATCTTCGAGCCGAATCCGCCGCCGACGTCGGGCGCGATGACGCGCACCTTGGTCTCGGGCAGGCCCAGCACGAACGCGGTCATGAGCAGGCGCTCGACGTGCGGGTTCTGGCTGGTCACGTAGAGCGTGTAGCCGTCGTCGGCGCGGCTGAACGTCGCCACCGCGGCGCGCGGCTCGATGGCGTTGGGAATGAGTCGGTTGTTGACGATGTCGAGCTTGGTGACGTGCGCGGCCTTGGCGAACGCGGCGTCGACCGCGGCCTTGTCGCCCAGCGCCCACGTGTAGCACTTGTTGCCCGGCGCGCCATCGTGGATCTGCGGCGCGCCGCTTTTCAGCGCCGCCACCGGATCGACGACCGCTGGCAGCACTTCGTAGTCGACCGCGATCAGCTCGGCCGCGTCCTTCGCCTGCTCGGGGCTTTCGGCGACGACCATCGCGAGCGCGTCGCCGACGTAGCAGACCTTGCCCTTGGCCAGCACCCAATGCGGCGGCTCCTTCATCGGCTGGCCATCGGTGCCCGTGATCAGCCATCCGCACGGCAGCCCGTTGACGCCGGTGAGATCCTCGCCGGTGTAGACCGCGAGCACGCCCGGCGCTGCCTTCGCCTTGGCGACGTCGATCTTGCGGATCCTGGCGTGCGCATGCGGCGAGCGCAGGAACCACGCGTGCACGTGATTCGAGGGCGAGACGTCGTCGGTGAACTGGCCGCAGCCGGTGAGAAACCGGTAGTCCTCCTTGCGACGGACCGATTGTCCGATGCTCGACAGATCGCTGGCGCCCATGATTATCTCCGCATGGCGGCCGCGCCCTGCGCGATCGCCTTGACGATGTTCTGGTAGCCGGTGCAGCGGCAGAGGTTGCCTTCGAGCTGCTCGCGGATCGTCGCCTCGTCGGCGTCGGGATAGCGCTTCACGAGGTCGATCGCGGACAGGACCATTCCCGGCGTGCAGAAGCCGCATTGCAGCCCGTGGCAATCCTTGAACGCGGCCTGCATCGGATGCAGCTCGCCGTTCGCTTCGGCGAGGCCCTCGATGGTGGTGATCTGCGCTCCGTTCGCCTGCGCGGCGAGGATGGTGCACGCCTTGACCGCGTTGCCGTCGATCAGCACCGTGCACGCGCCGCATTGCCCGGTATCGCAGCCGACGTGCGTCCCGGTGAGCGCCGAGGTTATTGCGGATGAATTCGACCAGCAGCGTGCGCGCGTCGACGTCCGCGCTGGTGGCCTTGCCATTGACGGTGAGCGACAGCGATACGGACACGGGAGCCTCCGATGCAGTGAGCCGGCGCGAGGATTTTGTTGTGCGGGAAAGGCTGCACGATATGCGACGGCGATTGAAGGATACTCTGCGACCGCGGCATCGGCAATCGCGGGGAGTGCGCTCGATGTGAGTCATCGGGCGGACAGTAGAGCCCTCGGGCCGAGCGACGACCAGGTCGTTCATCGGTTCAATGGGTCGAAAGGTCGTGCCTCGCCTGGGCCGGCTTCGGCACCGGCGAGGGCACGCGTTGGACCGCGCGTTACGGACCGAGGTTCGCGATGTAGTGCGAGAGATTGTCGATGTCGGCGTCGGACAGCGTTGCCGCCACGCTGGTCATGTTGCCGGCATCGTTGGTGCGCCGCTTCGCCTTGAAGTCCTGCGAGCTGCTTCTTGATGTACTGCGGGTACTGGCCCGCGACGCGCGGAATCTCGTTCTGGCCGACGAAGCCGCCCAGGTGGCACATCGGGCAGAGCACCGCGTCGGAGGTCTTTCTGCCCGCCTCGACCTTGGCGGGATCGGCCTTGAACTTGATGGGCAGCTGCTTCTGCGCGGCGAAGAAGTTGCCGAGGTCGATCATGTCGTCGCGCGACAGATCGGCGGCGACCGGCGACATCTGCGGGTCGCTGCGCCGGCCCTCCTTGAAATCCTTGAGCTCGATGTAGATGTAGCGCCAGCTCTGCCCGGCGAGGATCGGATAGTCGGAGCTCTGCGAATTGCCGTTGGGGCCGTGGCAGGCGAAGCACACCTGCGCCTTTTCGCGCGTCGCCGCCATTTTCGCATCATCGGTCTGCGCGATCGCCGACCGCGCTGATCGCTGCGAGCACTGCACATCCAAGCAGATTTCGAATCATGGCATCCACAAAAAAAAGCGGCCAGCCCTTCCCGGGCTGGCCGCGCCGGTTGAGAACGTGTCGATCAGGGCAGCGCGAACACGAACACGCTGTTGCCGCGCTTGGCGTCGATCTGGTTGTTGCCGCCCGCCGCCACCGCGACGTACTGCTTGTTGCCCACCATGTACGACACCGCGGGTGCGTTGACGCCGGCACCGCAATTGTACTTCCACAGCTCCTTGCCGTTCGCGGCATCGAACGCCTTGAACCAGCCGTTCGCCTCGCCGTTGAACACGAGGTTGCCCGCGGTGGCGAGCACGCCGCCGATCAGCGGTTGCGGCGTCTTCACGCCCCATGCGACCTTGCCGGTGTCGAGGTTCACCGCCACCAGCCGGCCCCACTGCTCCTCGCCAGGAATGGTCTTGAACGCGCCGCCCAGCCAGAGCTTGCCGCCGGGATAGGCGACTTCCTCGACGTGGTAGGTCATCGGCTGATGCAGGTTCGCCGCGTAGGCCAGGCGCAGCTTCGGAGTTGACCGCCATCGGCGACCACTCGACGCCGCCGTTGGCGCCCGGCAGCATGCGCGCTCCGTCCTTGGTCGGCAGCACCCACATGTTCTCCTGCGGGATCATCGCCTCGGAGAAGCGGATCAGCTTGCCGGTGTTGCGCTCGTGCACGTAGACGTGGCCGGTCTTGCCGCCGTGGATGACCACGTCGACCATCTTGCCGCTCTGGTCCTTCGCCTGCGTGAGGATCGGCGGGCTCACGGCATCGAGATCCCACACGTCGTGCGCGATGTACTGGTAGTGCCACTTGTACGTGCCCTTGTCGAGGTCGATGGCGACGATCGAGTCGGTGTAGAGGTTGTCGCCGGGACGGATCGCGCCGTACAGGTCGGGCGACGGGTTGCCGACGACGAAGAACACCGTGCGCGTCTTGCGGTCGATCGCCGGCGTCATCCACACGCCGCCGCCGAGCGTCTGATAGAAGCCGCCGCCCTTGGCCAGCGCCGCTTTCTCCGCGGCGATGTCGCGATGCATGTTGCGGCCGGTCGCGTCGTTGACCGCCCACACGCCTTCCTGCCCTGTTTCGGGAATCGTATAGAACGTCCACAGCGGCTTGCCGTCGTTGGCGTCGAACGCCTTCACGAAGCCGCGGATGCCGTATTCGCCGCCGTTGGTGCCGATCAGCACCTTGCCGTCGACGTACGCCGGCGCCATCGTCTCCGAGTAGCCCTTTTCCGGATCGGCGATCTGCTGCTCCCACAGCAGCTTGCCGGTCTTGGCGTCGAGCGCGACGAGCTTGGCGTCGATCGTGCCCATGAACAGCTTGCCTTCGGACACCGCGACGCCGCGGTTGTTGTTCCCGCAGCACACCGTGACGATCGGTCCGAGCTTGTGCTTGTAGTGCCAGTACTCGACGCCGGTCGTCGCGTCGATCGCATAGACGTGGTTGAACGACGTGGTCAGGAACATCACGCCGTTGATCACGATCGGCGCGGTTTCCATCGACTCCAGCACCGCCGTCTGGAACACGAACGCCGGCTTGAGCTTGCCGACGTTGCCGGCGTTGATCTGCGCGCCGGTGTAGTAGCGCGACTGCTCGTAGCTGCCGTTGGAGTGCAGCCAGTTCTTGGCGTCTTCCGCGGCCGCGTTGAGCATCGCCTGGCTGACCGGCACCAGGTTGCTCGACATGGGCGCGCCGGCGGTGGTCGCGCTTCCGGAAACTTCCTGGGCGGCGATCGTGGTCGAGACCGCGGCGAACGCGCACGCCGTCACGAAGCCTGCCGCAATGCGTTGGGTATGGTGGCGCATGACATCCTCCTCCTATCGTGTTCTTCTTGTGCGCCGTCGTCGCTTCGAGTGAGCGGCCGCGCTGCCTGCGTACTACAAAAAGGTTATATTCCAAATCCATATCGCTTGCAATCCCGCCGGGCTGCCGCGCCTGGTGCGCGCGCGACAGAATTCGAGGCACCGAACGACATGCCAGTCACTTGTTTCCGTCCAACCCGCGGTTTCGTCGCGCTCGCGGTGGCGCTGTTTTGCGGCGCCTGCTGGTGCCAGGATCTGAGCGTCAATGCGCGCCTGCTCGCCGCGGCGCGCGCCGGAGACGTCGCGGGCGTCGAGCGCGCGCTCGCGCAGGGAGCCTCGCCCAACGCGCGCAACCGCCTCGGCGAAACCGTGCTGGTCATCGCGCTCAAGAACGACAAGCCGGCGCTGGCGCGGCGCATGCTCGACGCCGGCGCCGACGTCAACATCGCGGCGCTCAACGGCGTCACGCCGCTGATGGCGGCGGCGCATGCGGGCGCGCTCGATACGACTCGCGAGCTGCTCAGCCGCGGCGCCGACGTGCGCGCCGTCGATCGCGTGCAGAAGACTGCGATGACCTACGCGGCCGGACAAGGGCAACACCGAGATCGTCGCGCTGCTGCTCGGTGCCGGGATCGACGTCAACGAAGTCTATGCGCACGACCTCACCGCGCTCATGTGGGCGGCCGGTTACGGCAAGACCGCCACGGTCCAGGCGTTGCTCGCGGCAGGCGCGCGCGCCGACATGAAGGACGATCGCGGCAAGACCGCGCTGGACATGGCGCGCGAAGGAAAATTCGCCGACACCGTCGACGCTGCTCGAGAAAGCGATGAGCCGCGCCGTCGATCCGGATCAGCCCGGGCGCGCGCCGATCCCATGCGGGACAGCAGCCCGTCGCGATCGATGAAGTGGTGCTTGAGCGCGGCGGCGACGTGCAGTGCGATCGCGCCGACGAGGATCCAGCTGGTGATCGCAGTGCACGTCTGCTGAGCACATCCTTGAGCGCGACGTTCTTCTCCGCCCAGGCCGGCAGCACCAGCCCGAAATAGCGCACGGGATAGCCGCTGAACACCGATCCGAGATAGCCCGACAGCGGCTGCACGAACAGGCACGCGTAGAGCAGCCAGTGACTCAGCGCGCGCGGCGCGCGCCTGCCATGCCGGCATCGCAACCGGCGGCGGGGGCGCATGCGTCGCGCGCCAGGCGAGGCGCACCACCATCAGCATCAGCACGGTCAGCCCGATCGACTTGTGCAGGTTGAACGCGTTGACGCGCGGGCCGACCGGCTGCTTCGGGATTTCCTGCATCCACCACCCGAGCGCGATCTGGCCGATGACGACGATCGCGATCAGCCAATGCAGCGCGATCGCCGTGCGCGTGTAGCGCACCGTGCCCGCGCCGGCAGAGCTCAGCGTTTCAGAAGCGAACATTGGCGGTGACTCCGACCAGGAAATTGCGCTCGGCCGAGGGCTCGAAGTAGCGCCCGTTGGTGTCGCCGACGATCACGGTGCCGGAATAGTTCGTTGCGGTGAAGTTGTTGAGGCGCACGAACTCGGTGAACGTCCACGGCCCGACCGTCTGCTGGAATCCGACGCGGACGTTGGCCACCGCATACGACGGGCGCGTAGTCGGTGTTGCGGTCGTTGACGTAGACCTTGTTCGCGTACTGGGCTTCGAGTGCCGCCGAAAATCCATACCAGTCCGGGCGCGACCAGGTCAGCTCGCGCATACGCGCTCGACGCCGGGCACGCCCGGCAAGCCGCGCGCCTGCGGGAATGACCTGCGGCGGCGTGCCGGTCGTGGTCGCGCCCGCGAATTGCGCCGAGCAGGTACGTGTACGACGCATACGCGGCGAAGCCAGTCGCCGAGGCGACCTTCCCACTGCCGCCTCGACGCCGCGGCGCCGCGTCTTGCTCGGCGTTGCGATACGTCGTGCGCCCGCCGGTGGCAGTGTCGATGACGATCTCGTTGGTCGTGTCGATCGCGAACAGCGACAGATTGCACGCTGGCTGTCCGGACATCAGCGTCTTGACCCCGATCTCGGCCGACTTGCTGACCGCTGGCTGCAGCGCGAGGTTGAGCCCCGGCCCCACCGGCTCGATAGGCCAGCTCGGCGAACGTCGGCGTCTCGAATCCCTCCCCGTAGTTGGCGTACACGTTGATCGCGTCCGTCGCATGCCACACGCGCGCCGACGACCGGAGTCGGCTTGCTGTAGCGCACGCTGCCGCTGTCGTCGGGATTGGCGGTGGTGATGTAATGGTCGGTCGAGACGAAACGCACATCGCTGTAGCGCAGTCCGGCCAGCAGCGAAAACGACGCCAGCGCACCACTCGGCCTGGAGGTAGCGCGTCGCTGTCGCTGACGTTGTCCTGCTCGTCGCGGCGCAGGTCGCCCAGTGTGCCCGAAGTTGTTGACGTACCCGCGGCGGTGCTGGTGCTGCGTGTCGTAGGTGGCGCCCAACGTGACGCTGCAACGGTCGCCCGCCAACGTCGAAGCGCGACGTCACGCGCGCATCGATGCCGCCAAAATTGTTGTCGAGATCGGTGACGCCGCCGGACGACGTCGGCGCCGACGCCGGTGAGCGCCAGGTATTGCCGCACGGTGCGCGTGCCGCCGTAACCGGTGACGCGCAGCCGCGTGTCCGGCGTCAAGCGCTGTTCCCACGGTCGCGCCGCCCTGCTGCTGGTTGACGGTCTTGCGCGTGTCGAACAGACGTCGCCGCCGGATCGGCCTGGCGCGGATTCGCGTACCACTGCGCCTTGGTCAGGCCCAGCGGATCCTGTGCCTCGGGCTGATACAGCGAATTGCCGATCATGGTCGAGCGTGTCGGAATCGCCGAGATCGAAACGCAATTTGGCGTTGGCCGAGGTCGCGCGTCGCCTCGCTGTGCTCGCGATAGCCGTCGATGTGGAAGATGTTGCCGGCGAGCACGTAGTTGACGGCCCGGACTCGCGCCTTCGAACTTGGCGATCGTGTTCGAGGTGCCGTAGCTGCCGCCGATGAACTGCGCCTGCGCCATCGGCGGATCGGGACCGTCCTCGGTGAAGATCGCGATCACGCCGCCGGACGCATTGCCGTAGAGCGTCGAAAACGGTCCGCGCATGACCTCGATGCGCTGCGCCGACACGAGGCTGAAGCTGCCCGTCTGGCCCTGTCCGTCCGGCATCGTCGCCGGAATGTCGTCCTGAAACAGGCGCACGCCGCGCACGCCGAAGTTGGCGCGCGCGCCGAAGCCGCGCATCGACATCATCAGATCCTGCGCGTAATTGCCGCGGTTCTGCACGACGATTCCGGGCACGCGGCCCAGCGATTCGGACAGATTGATCTGCAGCTGGCCCTGCTGGATCTGCGCCGCGTCGACGCTGTCGATCGCGATCGGCAAGTCGAAGGCGCGCTCCTCGCTCCGCGTCGCCGGTGACGACGATCGGATCCAGGAGTTCCTGTGCGTGCCCCGCCGCCGAGACCGCCATTAGTCCCGCGGCGCATGCCGCAGAACGCCGGTTCCAGCAGCGCCGCGACTCACGGTTTCCTCGACGTTTCATTCAGCCTTGCTTGCCAAGAGCTTCACGCCGATGGACTACCGCCCGTTTGCCTGAGTGTGAACGACGCCCGGGTCGTGCGCAACGGCGGGGTATCGATGGATTCATAAGTGCTCAGAGGTAACGCGCATGGTATCGGAGATGGTCTCGATGAAAGCTGGCGATGAAGAAATAGCTGTGGTCGTAGCCTTCCTGCATCCGCAGGTCGAGCGAGACCTCGCGCGCGGCGCAGGCTCTGTCGAAGCAGTTCAGGCTTGAGTTGGCTATCCAGGAACTGATCCTTGGTCCCCTGGTCGACCAGAAGCGGCGGTCCGCTCCAGCCGCGGTCCTCGAGCAGCGCTGTCGTATCGTACTCGCGCCATTGCGTGCGATCTGCTACCGAGATACCCCGCGAGTGCCTTTTCGCCCCACGGACAACGCATGGGTGAACATATCGGTGCAAACGCCGAGACAGCCGACTTGTATGCATCGGGATTCTTGAGCGCGATGGTCAACGCGCCGTGTCCTCCCATCGAATGACCGAAGATTCCGGCACGCGACGCGTCAATCGGAAAGTTTGCGGCGATGATCCGCTGGCAGCTCCGCAGCGACATACGAATACATGCGATAGCCGAGCGGACCAAGGCGCCTCGGTGGCATCGACATAGAAACCGGCACCGACGCCGAAGTCGTAGCTCTCTGCCTCGCCGGGTAAGTTCGAGGCCGCGAGGGCTCGTATCCGGCACCACGATCGCCAAGCCAAGCTCGGCGGCAACCCGCTGCGCGCCGGCCTTGACGATGAAGTTTTCCTCAGTGCACGTGAGACCCGATAGCCAATAGAGCAGTGGCACCCGATCCGATCGTCGCCTGCGGCGGGAGGAATACCCCAAACCGCATGCGGCACCGCGTTTCGGTGCGAATCGTGCGTGTAGATTCCCTGCACGCCGCCGAAGCACTTGTTCTGCTGAAACCGTTTTGATCGTCATATCGACAGTGGCCCGAGCGCAACCGCCGATGGCGGTCATCATCGAAACGAAATGCGGAGGGTCGGGCGCTGCAGGTGCGCTGGCCCTCCGCGTGACGATCGGACGTGCGATTGCCGCCTGTCAGTCGGCGCGCTATCCCGCAGCAATGCTACGCGTGATAGAGCGTCCCTTTGGTCTTCGCGGTATGCGTGGCGATCATGTCCATCAGCGGTGGCGACAGGCAATCGTAGGGCTCCAGTCCAAGCTCCTTCAGCCTCGCCCTGACTGCGCCCATCTTGGCTGGATCGGCCCCGGACTCGATGATCGACGAGACGAATGCGGCGAATTCCGGCGGCGCCCAGCCCTGGCTCCGACGACAGCTCGGTATGGAAGAAATCGACGCCGTAGAGCGGATGGCCGTGTTGTCGATGCGCCCGTACATGTGCACGCCGCAGCCCGTACACGCGTAGCGCTTGATGGTCGCGCTCGGATCCACGACCTTCAGCTTGTCCTCATTGGCGGTCACCTTGAGGTTGTCGCGCGGGGTGACCGCGATCTGCGAAAACAGCGCGCCGCTCGGCTTCCAGCACTTCGTGCAGCCGCACACGTGATTGTGCGCGGTCTGGCCCTTGATCGACACGGTGACCTTCTTGTCGGAGCACTTGCACGACAGCGTACCGCCCGCGAAGTTTGCGGCGCCGGCCTTGAGGCCTTGGTCAACGCCTGGATGAATGGAAGTTGCCATTGTCAGTTTCCTCCTTTGTCTGAGATCGACAGCGATCACGTGCCTTCACTGCCCGGCGCGCGGACTGAACAACAGCTACGGCACCAATCGTCTTGCTCTCGACTATTTCACTGCGAACACAACCTCGACGTCAGTACGTGACCACCGCCCGGATCGATTTGCCCTCGTGCATGAGATCGAAACCTTCATTGATCCGGTTGAGCGGCAGGACGTGGGTGATCAAATCGTCGATGTTGATCTTGCCGTCCATATACCAATCGACGATCTTCGGCACATCGGTCCGGCCGCGTGCGCCGCCGAACGCGGTACCCTTCCATACTCGCCCGTCACAAGTTGGAACGGCCGCGTCTTGATCTCCTGTCCGGAGCCCGCCACGCCGATGATCACCGAAACGCCCCAGCCCCGATGGCAGCATTCCAGAGCCTGTCGCATGACCTCGACGTTGCCGATGCATTCGAAGCTGTAGTCCGCGCCCCCGCCGGTCAGGTCGACCAGATAGGGCACCAGATCGCCCTTGACCTCCTTGGGATTGACAAAGTGCGTCATTCCGAACTTGCGCGCAAGTGCCTCGCGCGCAGGGTTGAGGTCGACGCCGATGATCATGTTGGCTCCGGCCATGCGTGCACCTTGCACCACGTTGAGTCCGATGCCGCCCAGCCCGAACACCACGACATTCGCGCCGGGCTCGACCTTGGCGGTGTTGATCACTGCCCCGATGCCCGTCGTGACGCCGCACCCGATGTAGCAGACCTTGTCGAACGGCGCGTCCTCACGGATCTTCGCGACGGCGATCTCGGGCAGAACGGTGAAGTTGGCGAAGGTCGAGCATCCCATGTAGTGATGCACGGGTTTGCCGTTCAGCGAAAAGCGGCTGGTGCCGTCAGGCATCAGGCCTTTTCCCTGAGTAGCGCGAATCGCGGTGCAGAGATTGGTCTTGCGTGACAAACAGGATTTGCACTGCCGGCATTCCGGCGTATAGAGCGGAATGACGTGATCGCCCTTCTTGACGCTCGTGACGCCCGGGCCCACCTCGACGACGATGCCAGCGCCCTCGTGACCCAGGATCGCCGGAAACAGGCCTTCCGGATCCGCGCCCGAACGTGTGAATTCATCGGTATGGCAGATGCCGGTCGCCTTGATCTCGACCAATACCTCGCCCGCCCGGGGCCCCTCAAGCTGCACGGTCTCCACGACCAACGGGGCCCCTGCGCTATGAGCTACAGCAGCACGAACGTCCACGGCCTCCTCCTTTGAATGACAGCGATGACAGCGTGCACTGCGACAATCCTCTCCCAGGTGCGCCTCAGCGCGACGTGGAAATTGCCCCCATGCGTTCCGGGCCAAGCCTCAAGTTCTCGGAAAATTCGAGGTCCTGATTGTCGACGACCTTGACGTCGAGCTCACCACCGCTGCCTGGGATGAAGTAGAAGCGAAAGTTGGGGTTCTCGCTGATCGAAAAATCCACATCGGCGCCAAGCACGAGCTTGCCCCCGTAGCGAACCTCGATATTGCGCACGAAATGCGGGGCCGCGTAGGTACGTGTCAGCTGATCCATCGCCAGGCCTGAATCGTTGGGATGGCTGATCATCAGCTGAGCGAGCGCAGGTCGTCCCCCCGCGACTACATCGTCGACGCGTAGTCGCATCTTGCCGAGTGTCGCCTTCGCGGCCAGCGCATCCTTGGTGCCAGGTGCGGAACATCCGCCCGACGCCTTGATGTAGTTGGTCGCCATCTGCAGCTTGCCGTCATTGGTAAGTGCGATCGCGCGAATGTGGCTGTACTGCTCGATCCGAATGCGGGTCTCGATGTCGGCGCGCCCGCTCTCCGGCGTGAATCGGAAGACCGCTGCGATCGGAGACGGATTGTTATCGACGATCAGCCAGAGTTTCTCGATATACCGGTCCCTCGTTTGCGGAAACTGCGCACGGATCGCAATCGGGACGATCGCCGCATCTTCTGCCCTCTTTGGAGCGTCCAGTACGACAACTCCATCGCCGGTGCCGATCGCCAACCCGGAGAAAAGGTCAGCACGCACCTTTTTCCAGATCGCGTTCGTTTCAGGATCGACGTCCTGAGCCGAGGCCAAGCCCGATAATGCGAGGCAAATCACCGCGCTTGCAAATAGGGTCCGGGCGGTCATGTCAGATGGTCCTGTCGGTCGGAGCCATTGCTTCGGAGATTGTATGCCTGAGCGATGCGCCTCGCCAGCCATACGGCTATTGGTCCCACTCGAGCTCCGCGTAGGCCGCGCTGACATTGCGCTTGTGGAATGGGTCGACGAGCAGCCATTGACCCGCGTCATCGCAGCCCACGGTTTCCATGGCCAGACTCGCGTTAAAGCAAGCGCGATATGTCGCAATGCGTGCCGCTCGCGCGCAACCACGATCGCCATGTGGCGCTCACTCGTTGAGAAAGCAGCGCTTCTTGGCATCAGCTTGAAGCTCGCGAAACGACGTGATTATCTTGCGTCCGTCCTTCAGGTCGCGCATCACGCCTCCGCGCTCGCCGGCGATCGTGGTCGCGTTGGCGACGGTCGACAAGTCGACCCAGGTTGCATAGTCGACCTTGCTTGCGATGTCGTCGATCGCACACGAACACTTGTACATCGACTCCTGCGGCGCGGCTTTGCTCGTGCGCATGCACTCGATGACAAATTCGACCCGCGCCCGGGTCGGGAAGTCGTTCGCGTGCGCGAACTGGTGTGGTCGCCAGTACAAGCAGTGCTCCGTAACAAGCCTTAATCATGATTCACTCCCGCTCGATCGCGACTGGCAACCGACACCGTTGGCGAGCACACGCCGCTGCAGCAGCGCGCATTACTCACCTTGCGATCGTCCAAGCCGCGTTTTGAGTTCTGCAGCCAGGCCCTCGTCCAGCACGTCGAGCTTGGCCCGGGCGCTCCGCGCTGAAGCCTCGTCACCCAAAGCCGCATACGCAGACGCCAAACCGTACCAGGCCGACGGCTCGTCGGGTGTCAGTCGAAGCGCGGCGTTGAAAGCAACGACCGCCGCACCTGGCCGATTCAGTTTTTGCAGCGTCTTGCCGCGGACAAGGAGCGGTTCGGCGTCGCGTGGAGATTCCGTCGACCAAGGTCGGCGAGATCGAGCACCGCGCCCCAGCGTCCTTGCGCATTGAGGGCAGCGACGCGCAGGAAATACGGCAGGGACTCGACGTCGCCCTGCCAGAACGGGCGCGGACCGCGCAGCGGTCGCAGGTCAGTCCACTGATCTTCAGTGGGCAACTGCCGCCCAATCCATTCCGCCGGCAACGAGTAGTAATTTCCGTTGGATCCCGCCAAACGAAACGTCAGCAGTCCCACCAGCGCGCCTTTGGCGTCGAACAGCCCGCCTCCGCTCGCTCCGGACGTGAACGCAGTATCGGTCTCGATCACACGATCCGCGCCGAGCGAATGCAGCGCAAGCACGTGTCCGAGCCGGACCGAGATGCCCAACCCGCCGGTAAAGCCCAACGCCGCTACCGGCTGACCCGAATGCAATCCATCGCTGGTACCGAGAACAACGGGCTTGCCGCGCCAAGTGGGCACGCGCAGAAAACAAAGATCGTGCAGTACATCGGCGTACTGGGCGCTGACCTCCCAGAGTCGTCCCGAGCCGGAAATGCGAGCGAAGGTCCCGTCGCGTGTGACATGGCAATTGGTGACAACGACCGACGGCGCGATGGTGACGCCCGTCCCCAGAGATATCCCGCCTTCCTGTCGATCGACCTCGACTCTCACGACGCTGCCGGACAGCGCAAGGAACTGCGCGGGATGCGGTGACTGACTCAGTCGCGACGGCGGTGTACAGCAGCGCCGCCAGCCCGCCCATGAAGATCGTCGCTCGCGCCTGCGCGTGCCATTGCTCTACCATTCCGAAAGACCGTGGGCGCAAGGCGGGTGGCGGCGCATGACAGCGCATCGGGTGGGTAGTCGTCTTGCCGGAAGCTGGATCTATTGCACCAGCTCGCCGCGATCGTTGACGATCGGAACGTTGTACTCGCGCAGGATTTGCGTGATCGCCGGTCGATTGTCGGTGATCAGCTTCTCGACCGTTTCTTTCCACTCGCGCTCGCCGTAACGGACCCCCATCGAGATCTCGTAATCGAACTTGATCCCGGGCTCCGACTTGAGCGGTACGAGTACCAGCTCGGCATCGCGAACCCGCTTGGCGTAGTAGCCGGCAATCGGACCCCAGACGATCGCAGCATCGATCTTGCCCTGCGCGAGGTCCTTCTCGATGATCTCGCCCGGATACTGCTCCGGATCGGGGGACATGATGGGATAAAGTTTGACCTGTTCCTCCAGCCCGTGTTTGGCCAGCCAGGTCGATCCCGGCGAGCGGTCGTAGACTCCAATTCGAAGCTTACGCGACACTTCCGGCGGCAGCGTGAACAAGTCGCCGCCGACCTTGACCTGATCCAGCCCCTTCCCTTTGGGGTATACGAGCATGTAAGTCGATCGGTAGTACGGGGCGGTCGCCGACGCTTGATCGTAGCCCGCGGGAACGCTCATCACGATGTCGCAACGAAAGGCCTGTTCAGGCAATTTGTAGCGAAGCGTATTGCGAATGAAGTTCATGCGCTGAGGAAACGCGTAGTTCTGGACGGGGAGGCCAAGCTTTTGCGCGAACAATTCGGCGATGTGATTTTCGAAGCCTTCGCCCTGCGTGTTGGCGAACGGCAGGTTGCTCGGGTCGATGCATGGGCGGAATGCCTTCGGCGCGTCCTCCGCGCGCGCCGCGGGGCCGACGACGACCGAGGCAGCGACGAGCGCACTGAGGAGCGCGCACCGCAGCGATTCCATCGATCGGATCACTGCGAGCACGCGCGAAACGTCTGCCGATCAGACCTGCGACCGATTGTCGCGAGTCATTGCTTCAACTCCTGCACGCGCGCCTGCGTGATGTCGCCGTTCGACCGTCCCTTTAGATAGGCATAGAGCCCGTCGAGGTTGTCCATGACTGTCTGGCTGGTCTTGAAGTTGGGCATGCCTTTTTCGAGTCGCCCCTCCGTCACGATCTTGACGAACTCCTCCTTGCTGAGCGTCTTGAAGGTGTCCAGCAGCGAAGGACCGACCAACCCTTGCTGGTTGGCGCCGTGACAGCGATCACACGCCGCCGCCCGCCAGGCGCGGAATCCATTCATGGTGTTCGGATCGACCTTGACGCCATCGACCACCTTGTAGAGAGCAGTGCCGCCATCCCCGCCGGCCTTAGTCTGCGCCCAGAGCTGCGGCGCAACACCGAGGTTGTAGAACGCGAATAGCAGCGCCAGCGCCCGTGACAATTGGAAAGTGTCCGTCATTCTGGTTCGGCCGAAATGTATCTGTCGTCTGGGACCTTTGCTCGAGGGCGCCAGTTCCCGCGTGCGAGTGTTTCGCACCGGACAAAAAAGGTGCCGGCGCAATTCACGCGCCGGCACCTCGGAGGATGCGACAATCAGTTGGGGATTGCGAAGACGGTAAGCGTGCCACCCAATTCCGTGTAATCGCGCAGTTCTTTGTAACCGCCGACTGCACCTAGGCCGTCCTGATCCTTTTCCAGACCCGCAGCCATGCCGATGCCGGCCCACCCGCCGATCCCCGAGAAGACACCGAGGTATTGCTTGCCCTTGTGCATGTAGGTAAACACGTTGCCGATGATGCCCGACGGCGTCTTGAACTTGTACAACTCCTTGTTGATGTTATTGGCGTCGACGCACTTGAGGTAACCCTCGAGCGTGCCGTAGCAGGCGATGCCGCCAGCCGTCACCAGCACTCCGCTCCACACCGAGAACTTTTCGGGCTTGGTCTGGGCGATCTTGCCGGTGCTCGCATCCCACGCGATGAAGGTGCCCATGTTCGTGCCGCCCGGCGCCGGGTACATCGACAGCGTCGCACCTACATACGGTTGTCCCGCAACGTAATCGACTTTGAACGGCTCGTAGTCCATGCAGACGTGATTGGTCGGCACATAGAACAGGCTGTTCTTGGGATTGAACGCAGCCGGCTGCTGGTCCTTCGACCCCAGCGCGGCCGGACAGACTCCCTTGGTATTCACATCCGGTCCACCCTGCGCCGTGGAATATTTCTTGACCACTTGCGGACGGCCGGTCTTCATGTCGACATTCGTCGCCCAGTTCACCGCCGGATCGAATTTCTCGGCGACGAGCAGCGCACCCGTCGTGCGATCGAGCGTGTAGCCGAAGCCATTGCGATCGAAGTGCACCAGCGCCTTGGTCGGCTTGCCCTTGACGTTGATGTCGGCAAGGATCATCTCGTTAACACCGTCGAAATCCCACTCATCGAACGGCGTCATCTGGAAGACCCATTTGGCCATGCCGGTGTCGACGTCGCGAGCCATGATGGTCATCGACCACCGGTTGTCGCCCGGACGCTGCGACGGGTTCCAGGTCGACGGATTGCCCGTGCCGTAAAACAGCAAGTTCAGGGCCTTGTCGTAGCTATACCAGCCCCAAGTGGTGCCGCCACCGTTCTTCCACTGATCGCCTTTCCAGGTCGTGAGCGACGAATCCGTGCCGACGGGCTTCAGTGCGCCGTCGGTCCACGTCATCGTCTTCGCCGGGTCGATCAGCATTTCGGCATCGGGGCCAGTGCTGTACGCCTTCCAGACCTGCTTGCCGGTATTGATGTCATAGGCGGCGAGAAATCCCCTGACGCCCCACTCGCCGCCGGAAATGCCCGTGATCACCTTGTCCTTGAAGACATGCGGGGCATTGGTATTCACCGCGCCAAGCTTCGGATCACCGTTCTTTACTGACCAAATGACCTTGCCGGTACCCGCGTCCAAGGCGAGCAACGTGCTGTCGGCTTGCTGCAGGAAAATTTTGTTTTCGGCATAGGCGAGTCCACGATAAACCGTGTCACAGCACATCTGCGGGATGACTGCTGCGTCCTGCTTCGGTTCGTAGCGCCACTTGATCTTCTGGGTATCGAGATCAACGGCAAATACCTTGTTGGGGAACGGGGTATGGATGTACATGGTGTCCCCCACCACCAGCGGTGATCCCTCGTGGCCACGCAGGACGCCGGTCGAAAACATCCACGCGACCTGCATCTTGCCAACGTTCTGTGCGTTGATCTGTGTCAGCTTGCTGTACCGCTGGTTGTACATGTCGCCAGCCTGCATCGCCCAGTTGTTCGGATCGGCGATCAGTTTCTCGAGATCTGGATTCGCCGCCACGACGCCAGGCAGTACCAGCGCACATGAGAGACCTGCGATAGCGAATCGCTTCAGAACGCTGTGCATAGATTCCTCCAATGGTTATCGTGAACCAGCTGGAAGGCGGCCGCGGCGTTTGAATTACTTAGTTCTTGCGGCTCGGTCGCCGACGCTGAAGAGTTTCCCGCTATAGCCGACCGAAGTCAATTTGAACACCACAACTCGGCCGACCCCTGCTCCATTGTCGATAGAAGATTGGTGTGGTGCAGCAAATGCGGGACGAACGGCGAACGCTTCGCGCGGCATCTGCCCATGATCGTGCCAGCGTCAGGACGTCTGGCGAAGCCGATCTATTATCATCCCGCAGTGCAGCAAACGGCACTCGGCGCGATGCTGGCATGCGACGCGGTTCTCGACCTTTTCCCGGTGGCCCGGATCGCTTCGCGCCGACGACATACTATCCTCGCTGGTCCAGGACTATGCAGCCGCGCGGCCGTGGCCCTTTCCGAGCATCCTTTGTCGCGAACGTTCGCAACCGCATTCTGGCGCTCGTTGTGGTCGAAACCGATGACGACGGCCCACCTTCTCTATGTGACGGTTGCCGCCTTGCTGGCATCGGCGTGTGCCGCCGGTGACCTCCGCGTCGCTCAGCCCGTGCCCGTCGCCGCAGGCGTGTACGCTTTATTGGGGAGTGGCGGCGAGATCACCTCGGATAACGGCGGACGTACCGCGAACGTCGCCTTCGTTGTCGGATCGCGGGCATCGTCGTAGTGAATACCGGCGCTTCCTATCGCGAAGGCGAGGAGATTATCGAAGCCGTAAAGAGCATCTCGGATCGCCCCATTCTTCTCGCGATCCTCACCCATCCCGGCCAGGAAGCGATCTTCGGTGCCGCCGCTTTCCAGGCCCGCGGCATACCGGTCCTGGCGCATCGCAACAGCGCTAACTTGATCGCCGCGCGCTGCGACACGTGTCTTCGCAATCTTCGGTCGACGCTCGGTGAAAACCGTCTGGCTGGAACACGGGTGATCGAGCCGGACCAATTGATCACCGGCGAGGTGACGCTCGAACTGATCGGGCGTCCGTTGCGGCTGATCGCACCACCCTGGTCCAGCGCTCCTGGCGCGATCGCGGTTTTCGACGAAACGACGTCGACGCTGATAGCCGGGAGTCTGGTTTCGATCAACCGCGTTCCCGATACGCGAGACGCAGACCCGAAGGCTTGGCGCGAGGCGCTCGTAGACATCGAGACAACGCGATGTCGGCATCTTGTTCCAGGCTACGGGCCTGTCGGCACCTGTGGCGACGTCGCCGCCTTCGGCGAATACTTCGCGGAACTCGAAAGTCGCGTGGACGCCCTGATGAAAGAAGGCGTCAGCCTCGCGGAGTTACGAAATCGCTGCGACCTGCCGCAATTTGCGCGGTGGGACCAATATGAAACGCTCCATCCCCAAAACGCAAACCGCACCTACCTTCGGCTCGAACGATCGCAGTTCAAGTAAGCGATGACGATCCTTGGTGCCGCGAGGGCGCGCGACGTCAATAAGCGGCTCTGTCGCGGTTCACTGCCGTGTCCATGCCGGTGGCCGCACCGATACCACCAACATTGCGCAGTATCGTGCCGTCGAGGTCGGCTTCGGCGAAATTCGCGCCGGTCACATCCGCACCGGTCAGATCCGCGCCGGAAAGGTTCGCTCGGTACAAGTTGGCACCCGCCAGGTTCGCTCCTTTGAGATTGGCAAATGCCATGAGCGAACGACTCAAGTTCGCATTTCCAAGGTTGGCGCCCGCAAGATTCGCGCCGCTGAGATCCATGCGCATCTGACCCATGCCTTGATTTTTTATATCCACGCCAAGGTTCGCCCGGCTAAGGTCCGCCCCCCGCAGATCCGCACCGGGAAGATCTGCGATCATGCGCACGCCCGAGAGGTTGGCTCCCGCAAGATTCGGCTTCTCCTTTATGGTCCCACCCAGAATGACCAGACTGAGCATGGAACTTCCGGAAAGATCTGCGCCGGATAGGTTCGTGCCCATGAGCCACGCACCGTTCAGATTGGCCTGCCTCAGCTTCGCGCCCGAAAGATTCGACGATACGAGTCGAGAAGCAAACAGATTTGCGCGCGAGAGGTCTGCGCGCTTGAAATCGATGTTGCTGAGATCGAGGTCGGAAAGATCCTTTCCCGACAGGTCGATGGACTTAGAGTTGTCAGCCTGCGCGAGCATCGACCGCACCTGATCAGCGGTGAAATCTGCAGCGAGGCACGGAGGTGCAGCGCTCAGTCCAAGGACGACGAGCGCAAACCACTGCAACGATCGCTGACTCATCATGTCACGTCCTTTCAGAAATGTATTCCGCGAGGGACTGGTCGGTCGGGCAGGCCAAATTATCCTGACTTTACGCCTTCGGCAGAGCGGCAGTTTTCCACGCGCAGGGGTAACGCTAGTTCTGGTCAACGAAATGATGTGATCTAATGACGTTATCTCTAGTGGCTGCCTTCGCAGCCACGCGAACCGAGTAGAGCAAGTCAAAGGACGAGGCATGGTCACTCGCGGGTATTATTTCTGGATGGCGCCGATCGGCGTCGCTTGCCTGTGCGCAAACGTGATCGCGGCCCCCTTCGCCTACGTGTCGAACGAAGGGTCCGCCTCCGTATCGGTCGTGGACGTCGCAACGGATAAGGTCACCGCGACCTACAAGGTGGGCGCGAAACCCCGTGGCATCGCCCTCGCTGCGGATGGGAAGCTGCTCTACATCAGCGACCAGACGAGCAACACGCTGCTGACCATCGATACTGCGACCGGCGCGGTAATCCGCCGCACGCCTCTGGGCGATTCGCCGGAGGCCATTTATTTGTCGGCGGACGGCAAGTGGCTGTCGGCGGCGATCGAGGAAAACGATCTCGTGCTCCTTGTCGACACCGCGACCGGCAAGATCGAGCGCCGCCTCAAGATGCGTGGCAAGAATCCCGAGCATGCGGTGTTCAGCCCGAACGGCAAATGGCTGTACGTGAGCAGCGAGGAAGCCGACAGCATCGACGTGGTCGATGTCGCCAAGGGCGAGGTCATCAAATCGGTCAAGGTGGGCGATCGCCCGCGCGGCATCGGTTTCCTGCCCGACGGCAGCCGCGCGTACGTCGCCGCCGAGAACGCCGACCTGGTCAACGTCATCGACATCGTCGACGCACGAGGTGATCGCGCGCATCAAGGCCGGCAGCCGCTCCAACGGCGTGACGGTGCATCCCGACGGCTAGCGCGTCTACGTGAGCTCCGGCGGCGAGGGCAGCGTCCAGGTCATCGATACCGCGACCGACGCGATCGTCGCGCGCATCCCCGTCGGCAAGCGTCCCTGGAACATGGCGATCACGCCTGACGGCGCGAAGCTCTACGTCGCCTGCGGGCGCTCCAATGCGGTGGCAGTCATCGACACCGCGAGCAACCGCAAGGTCGCCGACATCGCCGTCGGAGAGCTGCCGTGGGGTGTGGCCATCCGCTAGACGTCCGACGCGGCGCATGCGTCGTAGGTAGAATGGCGCGATGCAACGCCGGGACCTGTTCAAGGCGCTGGGCGCGCTGGCATTCTCCGCACTGCCCCCTGCCCGCTCATGGAGCGCGCCCGCCGCCGCGCCGGTGCCGCCGGATGCGGCGTGCGTCGACACTGCGCAAGCTCTGCACATCGCCGGCAACGCCGGATTTCTCGGGCGGCTCGCGCCGGGCGACGACGTCATCACGTTGCGCGCCACCGTGCTGTCACGGCGCAACGCCGCGCCGCGGGCGGGCTGACTACCGGCTACGTGGCGATGCATCGCGGCCGAAGCTACATCAATCCGACGCTGCTCCTCGACGAAGGACAACGCCTGCGCGTCGTTTTCGCCAACGGCATCGACGAGCCCAGCATCATCCATTGGCACGGCCTTTCCGTCGACACGCGCAACGATGGCGCCGGCATGCTCCTCGCCGCACCCGGCCAGCGCTACGCGTACGACTTCGAGGTGCGCGATCGATCGGCGCTGTACTGGTACCACCCGCATCCGCACGGAATGACCGCCGCGACAGGCGTATCGCGGCCTGTTCGGCATGATCGAGGTCGACGATGCCGACCAGAGACGCCTGCGCCGCGCGCTCGATCTGGTGCCCGGTCGCACCGAGATCTGCCTCGTGCTGCAGGATCGCCGCGGCCGGCGACGCCCCTACGCGCCGACCGACGCCGACCGGCTTCACGGTTACCTCGGCGACACGCGTCTCGTCAACGGCACCGCGTGCCCGACTCTCGACGTCGCGACGCGCATCTACCGATTGCGCGTGCTCAATGCGTCGAACGCGCGCACGTATCGTGCTGGGACTTCGCACGGTCGGGCGGCGAAGCGCTGCCGTTCTAGCTGATCGGCGCGGACGGCGGCCTGCTCGCGGCCGCCGTGCAGCTGCGCGCGCCTTTCATCGCGTCGGCCGAGCGCCTCGACCTGCTCGTCGACCTGTCCGATGCGGCGTCGGCGACACGCTGGTGGTCGAGACGCAGGCCTTCGATCCGATGCACATGGAAACCTCCGCGACCGCAAGCGTCGAGCGACGCAGTCGGACCATGCGGCGACGTCATGCCGCGCCCGGCGCGATACAGAACGGCGCGGCGCACGACCACGCCGCGATGGGTCACGCAGGCACCTTTCCCGAGGGCGCGGCGCGCGATCTCCTGCGGCTTCGCGTGCGTCAGCGCATCGCGCATGGCGCGACGATTCCCGCGACGCTTTCGGCGATGCCGGCCATGATCGACGCCAGTGCCGCGACCGAGCGCCCGCTGCGGCTCGGCTTCGCCAAGGGTCGATGGCGCATCAACGATCGCGTGTTCGTCGATGGGCGAGACGCCGATCGAGGTGGCTCGCGATGCCACCGAGACGTGGCTGCTGCGCAACTACTTCACCAGCATGCCGCACGCCATGCACGTGCACGGCTTTCATTTCCAGGTGCTCGTCGCGCGAGACGAGCCCGGCGCAGGTCGACGCACTCAAGGTCGACGCGCGACGGCCGCATCGCCACCGACCTCGGCTGGAAGGACACGGTGCTCGTCTGGCCGGGCGAAAGCGTGCGCATCGCCATCGATTTCGCGATGCCCTTCGCCGGCGTGCAGACCTACATGGTCCACTGCCACAACCTCGAGCACGAGGACGGTGGCATGATGCTCGGCATGAAGGTCGGCTGAACGGGACGAGCATGGCGCAACGCGCAACCGCGGGCACCGCGCGACCCACCGGCGCCAGCCCGGACCTTGGGCACGATCGCTGCGCGCTACACGCTGCTTCTCGCGCTGACCACATCGGCGGTCCACGCCCAGGACATCACGCTCGAGCCACGCCGCCTTTCCGAGCATTGCTGGTTCTTCCAGGGCGAGGCGGGAATGGCCTCCTCCGCCAACAAGGGCTTCATGTCCAACGCCGGCTTCGTCGTCACCGGCGACGGCGTGGTGGTGTTCGACGCGCTCGGCACGCCCGCGCTCGGCCGCGCCATGATCGCCGCCATCGCCAAGGTGACGCCGCAGCGCATCCGCCGGGTGATCGTCAGCCATTACCACGCCGACCACATCTACGGGCTGCAGGCGTTCAAGGCCGCGGGCGCCGAGATATGGGCTCAGCGCAAGGCGAGCGAATACCTGAACTCGAGTGTTGCCGTCGATCGCCTGGCGCAGCGCCGCGTCGAGCTCGCGCCGTGGGTCGACGAGAATACGCGCCTGGTCCCGCCCGACACGTGGATCGATGCCGACACCGATTTCCGGATGGGCACGCTCACCTTCCGCCTGATCTATTCGGGCGGCGCGCACTCGCCGGAAGACACGCTGATGTACGTCGTCGAGGATCGCGTCCTCTATGCGGGCGACCTCATCTTCGCCGGACGGCTGCCTTTCGTGGGCAACGCCGACAGCCGTGGCTGGCTCGCCGCGATGGGAAAGATGCTCGCTTTGCAACCGCCGCCGGTGGTGGTGATTCCCGGTCATGGCGGCGCGTCGACCGACCCCGCGCGCGATCTCGCGCTGACCCGCGACTATCTCATTTTCCTGCGCGAGCAGATGGGACGGGCGGTGCGCGATCTCGAGCCCTTCGACGAAGCGTACGCCAAGGTCGACTGGTCGCGCTTCAAGGCGCTTCCCGCCTTCGAGCAGGCGAACCGCTCGAACGCCTACGGAACGTACCTGCTGCTGGAGCAGGAGGAGCTGCAGCGCGCCAAGCGGTGACCGGCGTCCGGATCAATCCTCGCCGGACGCGTTGCTCAACGTGTCGGGCTGCAGCGGCGGGCGCGTATCGGCACGCGCGCGGCCCATCGGCGGCAGCCAGGCGATCGCCAGCAGCGTGACCATCGCGATGCCGCTCATCAGGAAGAGCAGCGTCGAGAACCCGGAGGCCTTGACCACCGGTCCCAGCATCCACACCGCCGCCGAGCTCACGCTGAACGACACCGCAAGGCGCATCCCGCTGACCCGCGAGCGCATGCGATCGTCGACGTAGCGCACGATCAGCGCGTCGGTGAAGGGAATCGCGCCGAACACGAAGACCATGAACGCGATCTGCAGCGCGAACAGCGACCAACCCGTCGCGTACGCCGCCAGCGCGAACAGCGGAACCTGCAGCGCGACGATGCCGACGTAGAGATATTTGAGCGGGAACCGGTCGATGAGCAGCCCCACCGCGACCTGCGCGAACGACGCGACGACGTACACGCACGCCAGCAGCAGCCCCAAAGCCGCAGGATCCTCGACGATGCCGGTCAGGCGCTCGCGCAAAAGCTGTCCGTTGCCGTTGGTCGTGAAATTGAACAGCAGGCTCGACGAGATCGCGGCGATGGTCATCACCACGAACACGCGGGCGATCGTCCCTGCGGCGTGCTCGGCGGCGCGGCGTGGCGCGTGCGACGGCGGCGCGATCTCGCGCGGCGCGACGCGGGCGAAGACGAGGCCGCAGAGCGAACGCGACCAGCGGCGGGTACCACGAACGCCGCGCGCCATCCCGCGTACTTGACGAGCACGCCGGTGGCGAGCGCGGCCACCGCCACGCCGAGGTTGCCCGAAAGGCCATTGAGGCCGATGGTGAGCCCGGGGCGGGGCGCCTCGCGCACCAGCATCGGAATGCCGACGGGATGATAGATCGACGAGAATGCGCCGAGCAGGGTCAGCGCGCCGGCGAGCTGCCATGCATCCTGCGTGAACGCCGCCAGAAGGCACGACGCGGCCATCCCGAAAAAGAAGATCAGCATCATGCGCCGCCGGCCCCAGAGGTCGCCCAGCCGTCCCGCCGGAAGCGACCCGAGCCCGAACAGCATGAACGCGCCGACGCCGTAGGGCATCAGCGATTCCCAGTCGGCGAATCCGAAGTCGACCGCGATCGCCCCCACCGCGGTGGCGAAGATCAGCAGCAGCATGTGGTCGAGCGCATGCGCGATGTTGAGCAGCAGCGCGGTCGAGCCGGTGGCACGCATGGTCATGGTCGGGACTGCTGCGTCGCTGTCTTCAAGAGGCGAGCTCCTCGAGCTGCTTGGCCAGCGCCGGCGCGATCTCGACGCCATCGCGCGCGGCCTTGTCCGCGAGAGCGCGTCGCCGCGTTCCCGGCAATCGAACGCCCGCGTCCTTCTCGATCTCGGCGATCAGCGTCTCGATGCGCTCGAGATAGACGGCATGCCCCGCCATCGCGCCGGGATCGATCACCAGGAACGCCTGGCCGATGCGCGGGCGGTTGCCCTCGTCGACGAAAAAGCTGTCGGCCTCGAACCCCATCGCCGCGCCGGTGAGCGCGCACGCCAGCAGCTCGACCACCAGCGCCAGCATCGCGCCCTTGGTGCCGCCCATCGCCAGCATCGAGCCGGCGAGCGCGGCCTTCGCGTCGGTGGTCGGCTGGCCCTGCGCGTCGAGCGCCCAGCCCGCCGGAATCGGCCGGCCCTCCTTCGCGGCGACCATCACCTTGCCGCGCGCCGCTTCGGAGAGCGACAGGTCGACCATCAGCGGCGCACGATCCTTGCGCGGGAACGCGGCCGCGATCGGGTTGGTGCCGAAAATCGGATGCCTGCCGCCCGCCGCCGGCATCGCCGCCGGCGAATTGCCGAAGGCGAGGCCGACCATGCCCGCGGCCGCCGCCACCTCCAGATGATCCGCGGCGACACCGAAGTGATGGCTGTTGGTCACGCCGACGAAGCTCACGCCGAACTCGCGGGCGCGCTTCACCGCTTCGTCGACGGCGAAGGCGCAGGCGACGAAGGCCAGGCCGGAGCGCGCATCGACCAGCGCTGCGCCGCCGCGTCCGGCGACCACCGCCGGCATCGCCTGCCCGTCGGCGCGGCCGTTCTTCAGGTGCGCGGCGTATTGCGCGATGCGCGACACGCCGTGCGACGCCAGGCCCTGCGCTTCGGCGTGGACCAGCGCGCGCGCGGTCGTGCTCGCCACCTCGGCGCTCGCGCCGGCGCGCGCGAGCGCGCGCTCGGCCAGGCCGGTCAGTTGCGCGAGCGTGAAGGTCGGCATGCAGCTCAGGCGTGGCGCTGCAGCGCCGCCGCGACCTTGTCGGCGATCAGGCTCGACACGCGCACGTTGGATTCCGCGGTCACGCCGGCGACGTGCGGCGTGAGAATGAGATTGGGCGCCGCCGCGAGGGGCGATCCCGCGGGCAGCGGCTCGTTCTCGAAGACATCGAGCGCGGCGCCCGCCAGATGGCCGCTGACCAGCGCACCGGCGAGCGCGGCTTCGTCGACCACGCCGCCGCGCGCGGTGTTGATGAGCACGGCGCCGGCTTTCATGTGCGCAAGCCTGTCGGCGTCGATGAGCCCGCGCGTCGCGTCGGTCAGCGGCACGTGCAGCGTCACGACATCGGCGCATGCGAGCAGCGCGTCGAGCGCGGTGCGGTGCACGCCCTCGGCGATCCATGCCGGGTCGTCGGCGCCGATCTGCGCGTCGAAGGCGCGCACCTCCATGCCGAGCGAGCGCGCCAGGCGCGCCGTGAGGCGGCCGATGCCGCCGAAGCCGACGATGCCCAGCGTCTTGCCCGCGATCTCGCGACCGTTGGACAGCTTGTTGCGCGGCCACGCGCCGGCGGCGACCGCCGGCGTCGACAGGTAGACGCCGCGCAGCAGCAGCATCGCCGTGGCGATCACGTACTCGGCCACCGCCTGCGCGTTGGCGCCGGTCGCGGGAATGACCTCGATGCCGCGCTCCATGCACGACGTTCACGTCGATGTTGTCGAGGCCGACGCCGAGGCGACCCACGACCTTGAGGCCCGGCGCCGACGCGAGCAGCGCCGCGTCTACCTGGGTGCGATTGCGCACGATCAGCGCGTCGGCATCGGCGAGCAGGACCTTGAGGGCGTCGATGTGATCGACCAGCGTCGCATCGTGATGAACGTCGAAGCGCGTCGCAAGCGATGCGACCGCGGATTCGTCCATGAATTCGCTGATGATCACCCGCACCGCGTCGTCCGCCGTCGATGCATCAGTTCTGCATTCCCCATTTGCGTACCGTGCGCGCCTCGACCGTGCGGAAAATCACGTTCTCGACCAGCAGCCCGATGACGATGACGGTGAACAGTCCCGCGAACACGTTGGGGATCTCGAGCAGGTTCTTGTTCTCGTAGATGAACCAGCCCAGGCCCCCCGAGCCCGACGAGACGCCGAACACCAGCTCGGCCGCGATCAACGTTCGCCACGCGAACGCCCAGCCGATCTTGAGCCCGGTGAGAATGCTCGGGAACGCCGCCGGGATGAGGATGCGTGCCGACGTAGGGCAAGCCGCGCAGTCCGTAGTTGCGGCCCACCATGCGCAGCGTGTTCGACACCGACAGGAATCCGGAATGCGTGTTCAGCGCCACCGCCCACAGCACCGAGTGGATCAGCACGAAGACCAGGCTGCCGTTGCCCAGCCCGAACCAGATCAGCGCCAGCGGCAGCAGCGCGATCGCCGGCAGCGGATTGAACATCGAGGTGAGCGTCTCGAGCAGGTCGGTGCCGACGCGCGAGGTGATCGCCACGACCGTCAGCAGCGCGGCGAGCGCGATGCCGGCGCTGTAGCCGATGAGCAGCACCTTGATCGACGTCCATGCCTTGCCGAGCAGTCCGCCGCCGACGATCCCCTCGTACGAACGCCTGGATCGTCGACGCGAACGTCGGGAACAGCAGCGGGTTGTTGAGCCAGCGCGCGTAGACCTCCCAGATCAGCGCCAGCACGACCAGGATCGCGAGCTTGCGCACCGCGGCGATGTTGTAGATGCGCTCCCACGTCGAGAGCGGCTGCTGCACGACGCCGAATTGCGACGCGTCGATCGTCTCGCGGAAGACGTCGTCGCGCACCACCGCGGAATCAGCCATGGACCACCTCCTCCGCCTCGACCTCGTCGGCGAACAGCATGCTGTGGATCTTGTCGCTCGAGCCTTGGCGGCTTCGCTCTCGCGCGGCATCCCTGCGGCAGGCTGTTGATCTCGGCCTTGACCTGCCCGGGATGCGGCGACAGCAGCAGGATGCGGCTGCCGATCTTGATCGCCTCGGCGATCGAATGCGTCACGAACAGCACGGTGAAGTGCGTGTCGTCCCAGAGCTGCAGCAGCTCGTCCTGCATCTTGCGCCGGGTCAGCGCGTCGAGCGCGGCGAAGGGCTCGTCCATCAGCAGCACGTCGGGCTCCATCGCCATGCCGCGCGCGATGGCGACGCGCTGCTTCATGCCGCCCGACAGCGTGTGCGGAAAGCTGTCGGCGAACTTGGTCGAGATTCACCTTGGCGATGTACTCGAGCGCCCGCTCCTCGGCTGCGCGCCCGCTGAGCTTGCCGCTCGCGGTCAGCGCGAACATGACGTTCTCCTTGACCGTCTTCCACGGCAGGAGCTGGTCGAATTCCTGGAACACCATCATGCGGTCCGGGCCGGGCCGCGTCACGACGCTGCCCTTGAGCCGGATCTCGCCCTCGACCGGGCGCATGTAGCCGCCGACCGCCTTGAGCAGCGTCGACTTGCCGCAGCCCGAAGGCCCGAGCAGCACGAAGCGATCCGATCCGCAACACCTGGAAGTCGACGCGATAGGTCGCGGTGACGAGGTGATCACGTGGTCTTGTATTGCAGCGTCACGCCCTTGACGTCGAGCAACGGGGCATCGGTCGTCGGCACGGCTCCTCCTTTCGACGGCGCCACAGATCCCAATGACGGGTCCCGAGTGGATCCGACTGGCGCTCTAGTTCTGCCAGGGCAAGCGGTCGAGATCGACGTTGCCGCCGCTCAGGATCACGCCGACGCGCATTCCCGCGACAGGCAGCGTGCGCTCGAGCAGCGCGCCCAGCGGAACCGCGGCCGATGGCTCGATCACCAGCTTGAGCTTTTCCCAGGTCAGCCGCATCGCCGCGCACGATGGCTTCCTCGGAGACCGTTCCGACGCCATCGACGCGCGTCGACAGCACGGCGAAGGTGCGATCGCCGAGCGACGAGCGCAACCCGTCGGCGATGGTATGCGGATCGGTCTGCGGGATGATGTGGCCGGCGCGCAGCGAGCGCGCGCCGTCGTCGGCGCCCTCGGGCTCCGCGCCGTAGACCGCGATGCCGGGCTTGACGCCCTTGGCCGCGATCGCCGTTCCCGACAGCAAGCCGCCGCCGCCCGAGCGGCGTGATCACCGCATCGAGATCGGGCACCTCGTCGAGCAATTCCAGCGCCGCCGTGCCCTGCCCCGCGATGACGCGCCAGTCGTCGTACGGATGCACCAGCGTCGCGCCGGTTTCGGCGAGCACGCTCGCGCACGTCGTCTCGCGCGCCGGCAGCGTCGGCTCGCACAGCCGGACGTTGCCGCCGAAACCCCGCACCGCCGCCTGCTTGACCTTCGCCGAATTCGACGGCATGACGATCCACGACGGAATGCCGCGCCGCGTCGCCGCCCAGGCGAGCGCGGCGCCATGGTTGCCCGACGAATGCGTCACCACGCCGCGCGCGGCTTGCGCCTCGTCGAGCGAGAGCACCGCGTTGCACGCGCCGCGCGCCTTGAACGCGGCGACCTTCTGCAGGTTCTCGCACTTGAAGAACAGCGTCGCGCCCGACCGCCTCGTCGAGCGAGCGGCTGGACAGCACCGGCGTGCGCCGGATGTGCGGCGCGATGCGCGCATGCGCGGCGCGGATCGCCGCCAGATCGACCTCGACGCGGGTTGCGGCTATCGGCGGCGATCACCGGCTCAGCTTCCCGGCAGCGTCTGCGCGTTGGGAAAGAACAGGTCCTTCCACGAATCGGGCTTGACCTTGATCGAGCCGGTCTTGTACATGAAATCGACGTACTTCATGATGTTCTGCGGCGTCGTCGTGTACACGATCTGCGGATCGTTGAGCATCGCCACGATCTCCTGCACCGAGTCCTTGTCCTTCGAGATCCGCAGATACGCCTCCGCCGCCTTTTGCCGGTCGTTGTTGATCATCGCGTTCGCCTCGTCCAGCGCCTTGACGAAGGCGTCGTAGAGCTTCGGGTTCTCGTTGCGGAATTTCGACGTCGTCCAGACCACGTTGAATGTCGCCGGTCCGCCGAGCACGTCGTACGAGTTGACCACGGTGTGGATCGCCGGATTGCGCAGCTGCTGGTACTGGAACGGCGGCGAGCCGAAGTGCGCGTTGATCTCGGACTGCCCGGACAGCAGCGCCACTTGCGCGTCGGGGTGCGCCATCGTCACCGTCAGCGGATCGAGCCGGTTCTTGCTGTCCTTCACCGAACGCCTTCTCGGCGGCCATCTGCAGCGTGATGGCCTGGATCGAGACCTTCACCGCCGGCAGCGCGATCCTGTCCTTGTCGGTGAAGTCCTTGATCGTCTTCACCGCCGGATTGCGGCTGTTGAGGTAGATCGGCATCGAGTTGATCGCGCCCGACGCCGCGAACGTCCAGGTTGCCGCGCGTGCGCGACCACAGCGTGATCAGGCCGCCGACGCCGCCCGACGCGAACTGGAGGCTGTTCGACAGCACCGCGTCGATCATGACGTTGGCGCCGGCGAACGTCGCCCAGCTGACCGTGACGTCGACGCCCGCGGCCTTGGCGTGCTTCTCGATCAGCTTGCCGTCCTCCATCAGCATCAGCTGGAGATAGCCGATGCCGTACTGCTTCGCGACCTTGATCTCGGACATCTCGGCCCAGCACGTGGAGGTGCCTGCGACCGCGATGAACAGCAGGATAAAGATACGGCGCCCGAGCGCGAAAGGCATGAATCGTCCTCCTAGGGAAAACCTTCGCCCGGATTATAGAGGGCATCCCGCGCGGCCGCACCCGATCTCGCGCATCCCTTCGCACGACTCGATCCCGTGGGACGCGCGCATCCGCGCCGTGGCGCGGATGCGCGTGACGCGGGCGCTAGGCGCTCTCGTAGAGGCGCGTCAGCACGAACTCGCGGTGACCGAGCGCCTCCGCGGCGGTGAGCCGGCCGTTGGCGGTGCGGAACATCATGTCGACGAGCTTGTCGCCCGCCTGGTCCATCGTGATCTCGCGCTGCAGCAGGCCGCTGGTATCGACGTCGACGTGCTCGCTCATCGTGCGCACGGTGCGCGGATTGGCGCAGATCTTGATCACCGGCAGGATCGGATTGCCGATGACGTTGCCTTGGCCCGTGGGGAAGAAATGCACGACGTACCCCGACGCGGCGCACAGCGTGACCATCTCCGCCGCGGCCGACGAGCTGTCCATGAACCAGAGGCCGGGGCCCGTCGGCACCTCGGCCTTGTCGAGCACGCCGTCGACCATGCACTTGCGGCCGATCTTCTGGATGTTGCCCAGCGCCTTCTCCTCGATGGTGGTGAGGCCGCCGGCGATGTTGCCCTTGGTCGGCTGCGAATCGGAGAGATCGGACGTCTTGTGGCGGTTGACGACTTCCTGGTAGCGATCGAACACGCGCATGAACTCGGCGCGAACCTTGTCGTCGCGGCAGCGCGCCGCGACGATCTGCTCGCCGCCGGTGAGCTCGGTCGTTTCGCCGAACACCAGCGTGCATCCTGCCGCGTAGAGCTTGTCGAAGGCGTCGCCGACGGTCGGGTTGGCGCCGCAGCCGGACGTCGTGTCCGACTCGCCGCACTTGGTCGATACCCACAGCTCCGAGAGCTTGCACTCGACGCGCTGCAGCTCGCTCGACGACTGCAGGTAGCCGCGCGCCACCTTCGACGCGCGCATGATCGTGTCGTGATCGCCGTGCAGCTCGATGCCGAAGCCGGTGACCGGCTTGCCGGTCGCGGCGATGCCGTCGACGACGCGCTTGGTCCAGCCCTCCTCGATGCCGATGACGACCACCGCTGCGACGTTGGGATTGCTGCCGGTGCCGATCAGCGTGCGGAAGTGCAGGTCGAGGTCGGCGCCGAACTGCAGCCTGCCGTAAGGATGCGGAATCGCCAGCGTGCCCTTGATGTTGTTGGCCACCGCCTCGCACGCCGCGTTGGACAGGTCGTCGACCGGCAGGATGATGACGTGGTTGCGTACGCCGACGCGGCCGTTCTCGCGCCGGTAGCCCATGAATGTCTTTTGCATGTTCGCCATCCTTCTCACCAGCGCTTGGTCTTGATGTTGTGGACGTGTGCGTGCGCGCCGACCGCGATCGGCGCCACCACCTTGCCGATATCGACGCCGTACTTGATGACGGTGTCGCCGACGTTCATGTCGACGAGGGCCACCTTGTGCCCGAGCGGTATGTCCTGCACGCAGGGCAAGCTGATGGTGCGGTTCTCGTCGAGGATGAGCCCGGTGAGGGTCTGCCCCGCCTTGACGCCTTCGACGACGACGACCGCGACCGAGTCCTTGGGATCGTGCAAAACGCAATGGATCATGCCGGCTCCTTCCGTGAATCCTGGAACGCGCCTGCAAGCTTAACCTTCCCGGGCGGCGCGATAGGTCAACTATATCACCTATATGAGTTGAATCACCTAGAAGATTTGCCTAGACTGACGCGTCATGGCCGCCGATGCCCCCATCCAGTCCGACGTTCCGTCCCCGGGCGTGCCGATGACTGCCCCACTCTACCGCGAGGTGAAGCGCAGCGTCATGGAAGCGCTGGTCGGTGGCGAGTGGAAGGCCGGCGAGGCGATCCCCGCCGAGCGTCGCCTGGCCGAGCGCTACGCAGTGAGCATCGGCACGGTGCGCAAGGCGATCGACGAGCTCGTCGCCGAGAACATCCTGATCCGGCAGCAGGGCCGAGGCACGTTCATCGCGAGCCACAACCGCGATCGCCTGCTGTTCTACTTCTTTCACGTCGTCCCGCACGATGCGCCCAAGCAGTACCCGCTGGTGCGCCTGCTCGCCTTCGCCAAGGGAAAGGCCGACAAGCTCGCCGCCGACAAGCTCGGCCTGTCGGTCGGCGACCCGGTGCTGCGCATGCGCAACCTGCTCTCGCTCTCCGCCGAACCGGTGATCGTGGATGACATCACGGTAGCTGCGGCGCGCTTCCCGGGCTTAAGCGAGCGCGCATTCCGCGGCCGGCCGAGTACCGTCTACAACCTTTATCAGGACGCCTTCGGGATTTCGGTCGTGCGCACCGTCGAGCGCCTGCGCGCCACGCTGGCCGACCACGAGATGGCGCCGCTGCTGCACGTTGCCCCGCAAAGCCCGCTGCTGCAGATCCGGCGCGTGGCGATGACCTACAGCGACGTCCCGGTGGAGCTTCGCGTTTCGCACGTCAATACCGCGCACCACGAGTACCTGAGCGAGCTCAAGCAGGTGTGACCAGCTGCCGCCCGACGGACTCGAGCCTAGCAGCCGAGCTGCCGCGCCAGGTCCAGGAAATCGTCGGCGTTGAAGGTGCAGCGCCGGTCGTCGGCGATGTCCGCCGGATACCCCGCGCCATGCTCCAGCGGCCTGCGCACGAACGCGGTCCGCAGGCCACAGCGCCTGGCCGCGGCGAGATCGTCCTTGTGCGCGGCGACGAGCATGACCTCGCGCGGAGCGAGGTCGAGCAGCGCGGCGGCGCCGAGATAAACCTCCGGATCCGGCTTGTAGTGCCCGAACAGCTCCGCCGAGAACACGCAGTCCCACGGCAGGCGCGCGTTCTTCGCCATGTCCACCAGCAGCTTCACATTGCCGTTGGACAACGTCCCGACGATGTGTCGGCGCTTCAGGCGCGTGAGGCCGGCCACCGCGTCGGGCCACGGCGCAAGACGATGCCAGGCCAGGTTGAGCGCGCGCTTGCCGCGCTCTGGCAGACGCAGCCCGAACTCGGGCAGCATCGTGTCCAGGATCATGCGGTGCAGGTCGTCGATGGATTTCCAGGCCAGGTCGCCCGAGCGCACGCGCTGCATTGCCGGGACGTATCCGGCGCGCCAGCGGTCCGCGAACGCGCCGCCGTCGATGGCGGCGGGCGAGCGCCTGGCGCGCACCAATTTGCGGACTTCGCGCGCGATGCTGCCGCGCCAATCGACCACCGTGCCGAAGACGTCGAACAGCAGCGCCTGCGGTCGCGTTGCCGCCGTCGCTCACGGAGCCGCCACCCAACCCTCGCCGAAGTCGAGCCGCCTCTGCCGCACCGGAGCGAAACTGTTGCGGTGCGCGGGGCACGGGCCGTGCATCGCCAGCATGGCCAGATGCTCCGGCGTCGAGTAGCCTTTATGCCTGCAGAACCCGTACGCGGGATACGTGCGATCGAGCTCGACGAGCATGGCGTCGCGCACCGTCTTGGCCAGGATCGACGCCGCGGCGATGGCGGCGATCACGCGGTCGCCATCGACGATGGCGCGCGCCGGATACGCCAGCGGCGGGCACTGGTTGCCGTCGATCCACACCACGTCGGGGGCGCGCGAGAGCTGCTCGACGGCGCGCTGCATGGCCAGCAGGCTCGCCTGGAGTATGTTGAGCGCGTCGATCTCGCCGACGTCGCTGGCGGCGACCGCCCACGCCACCGCGCGCACGCGGATCAGGCCGGCCAGATGCTCGCGCGCCTCCGGTGTCAGCAGCTTGGAGTCGCGCAGTCCGCGGATGCGCTTGTCCGGATCGAGGATCACCGCCGCGGCCACCACCGGGCCGGCGAGCGGGCCGCGCCCGGCCTCGTCGACGCCCGCGATCAGCATGCCACGCCCGCCGCGCGCAACTCGTCCGCCACCGCGTCGGCAACCAGCGCCGGCGTGTCGGCCTGCAGCGTCTGCGCCATCGCCGCGAACAAGCGACTCGAGACGCCGCCGGGTCACGGTGTCGTCGTAGAGGTTCAGTGCGGCGCGTGCGAGGTTCTGCACCGTGGCTTCATCCTGGAGAAACTCCGCCACCACGAAACGTCCGGCAAGGACGTTGGGCAGTCCGACATAGGGTAGCAGCAGCTTGCGCCGGACGATACTCGCCGTCAGCGGATTGACGCGGTAGAACACGATGTGCGGGCAACGGCACATCGCCGCCTCCAGCGTCGCGGTACCCGAGGCGACGACGCCGACGTCGGCGGCTTTCAGGGCGTGGTCGGCGTGCCCGTAGAGCAGCGTCAACGGCAGCGTTTCGAGCTGCAGCCGATGCTGCACGGTCTCAAAATATTCGCGCGCCTCGCGGCTCACCAGCGGCACGACGAAGCGCGCCTCGGGCTGCGCGTCGAGGATCTCCGCGGCGGTGCGCAAGATCAGCTCGGCATGCATCTCGAGCTCGCCCATGCGGCTTCCCGGAAGCAGCGCGAACACCGGACGGCTGGACTCGAGCTTGAGCAGCTCGCGCGTCTCGCGCCGGCTGGCGCCGTCGCAGCCGCCGCGGCCAGCGGATGCCCGACGAAGCTCGCCGACAGCCGCGCTCCCGCGTAGATGTCGGGCTCGAAGGGAAACAGCGCCAGCAGGCGATCGGCCGAGCGCGCGATCGAGTCGACGCGCTCGCGGCGCCACGCCCACACCGACGGGCTCACGTAATGGATCGTGCGCACGCCGCCGCGCTTGAGGCGCCGCTCCAGCCCGAGATTGAAGTCGGGTGCGTCGACGCCGATGAACAGCGGCGCCCCGGCGGCGCGCAGGCGGCGATAGATGTCGCGCCGGATACCGATGAGCTCGGGAATGCGGGGCAGCACTTCGACGAAGCCGCGCAGCGCCAGCTTGTCGAGCGGATACCAGAGCTCGCACCCCGCGCTCTCCATGCGCGGACCGCCGACGCCGACGAACCTCGTCTGAGGAAAGCGCTCGCGTACCGCGCGGATGAGCTGGGCGCCCAGCGCGTCCCCCGATGCCTCCCCGGCGACGATGCCGATGGTGACGCTCGGCGCCTCCATCGACGACGCTCAGCGCACGATGCCGCGGCCGGCGGTGTCGAGGAATGCGGCGAGCGGAGCGAGCACCGGCGTCGTACGTGCCTCCGCCGCGATCTGCGCGCGCGCCTCCTCCAGCGACAGCGACTCGCGATACAGCGTCTTGTAGGCGCGCTTGATCGCGGTGAGGTCAGCGCTGCTGAATCCGCGACGGCGAAGTCCCTCGTTGTTGGTGCCGTGCGGCTTGGCCGGGTACCCCGCGACCGTCACGTAGGGCGGCACGTCCTGCAGCACGATCGAGCCGCCGGCGAGGAACGCGTGCGTGCCGATGCGGCAGAACTGATGCACGCCGACGAATCCGCCGAGCACCGCAAAATCGTCGACGACGACGTGTCCGGCGAGCTGCGCGTTGTTCGAAAAGGTCGTCGCAGTTGCCGACCACGCAGTCGTGCGCGACGTGGCTGTAGGCAAGCAGCCAGTTGCCGTTGCCGAGCGTCGTGACGCCGCGGTCCTGCGCAGTGCCGGCGTGGATGGTGACGAACTCGCGGATCACGTTGTCATCGCCGATGACCGTCGACGTCGGCTGGCCGTCGTACTTGCGGTCCTGCGGAATCTCGCCGACCGAGGCGAACTGGAAAACGCGGTTGCGCCGGCCCATGCGCGTGCGCGCCGCGATCACGACGTGCGGCGCCTATCGAGCTGCCTTCGCCGATGACGACCTGCGCCCCGACGATCGAATACGCGCCGATCTCGACGTCGCTCGCCAGCTCCGCGTCGGGCGCGACGATCGCCGTGGGATGGACGCGCGCCACGCTTCAGAGGTCGCGCAGCGCGGCGAGCAGTTGTGCCTCGGCGACCAGAGCGCCGTCCACCGTCGCGCGCACGTCGAACTTGCCGACGCCGCGCACCAGCCGGACCTCCTTCGCCTCGAGCTGGAGCTGATCGCCGGGGACCACCTGGCGCTTGAAGCGGGCGCCGTCGATGCCCGCGAACAGGATCACCGACTTGTCGTCGGGAATCCGATTGAGCGTCTGATAGACGAGGATGACCGACACCTGCGCGAGCGCCTCGATGATCAGCACTCCGGGCATCACCGGGTAGTGGGGAAAATGTCCCTGGAAAAACGGCTCGTTGGCGGTGACGTTCTTGATCGCGCGGATGCGATCGCCCGGGACGCACTCGAGCACCCGGTCGACCAGCAGGAACGGGTAGCGGTGCGGCAGGTGCCGCCGGATTTCGCCGATGTCCATCTCGCTCACGATGAGTCCCCTTCCCGTCCACGATGTTGCTCCAGCACGCGCACACGCTCGACCAGCGTCCTCAACCGACGCACGATCGACGCGACGTGACGCCATTCGCGGTGCGGCAGCGCCGGAAACGTCGACGTGTAGACGCCGGGCTCCAGGATCGAATCGTAAACGCCGGTCGATGCCGAGATGATCGTTCCCTCGACGATGTCGAGATGCCCCGCGATCATCGCCGCGCCGCCGATCTTGCAATTGCGGCCGATGCGCGTGCTGCCGGCGATGCCGACGCAGCCGGCGATCGCGGTGTGCGCGCCGATGCGGCAATTGTGTCCGATCTGGATCTGGTTATCGAGCTTGACGTCGTCCTCGACGACGGTGTCGCCGAGCGCGCCGCGGTCGATCGTGGTGTTGGCGCCGATCTCGACGTCGGCGCCGATGGCGAGCCCGCCGACCTGCGGAACCTTGATCCATCGCCCTTCGTGCTCGGCCATGCCGAAGCCGTCGGCGCCCAGCACCGCCCCCGAATGCACGATGGTCCGCGCGCCGATGCGGGTGCGCGCGTAGGCGACCACCCGCGGGTACAGAACCGCGTCGTCGCCGATGTCGCAGTCGTCGCCGATGACGCATCCAGGGTGGATGGCGCTTCGCTCGCCGATCCTCACGCGCTCGCCGATGACGACCATCGCGCCGACCATCGCGCTGGGGGCGACGCGCGCGCTGGCGGCGACGAGCGCGGTCGGATGCACACCTTCTTCTGAGCGAATGCGGCGGACTGAGCAGCGTCGCGACCTTCGCGTAGGTCGCGTAGGGATTCGCGGAGACGAGCTTCGGAAGGGACGTCGCAGAGGCGTCGCGCGGCGACACGATGGCGGCACTGGCCCGCGTCGACGACAGTTGCGTCCGATACTTCGGATTCGCCAGGAACACGATGGCCCCCGGCCCGGCGTCATCGAGCGCGGCGACGCTGTCGATCATCGTCGCGCCGTCGCCGACGAGCTCGGCTCCGCACCGCTCGGCGAGCTGGCGCAGCGCCATTCCGGAACCTGTGCGACGCGGACTCATCCTGTCTCGCTTCGCGGCGCCGTCGGACTACTTGTCGGCAAGCGCCTTGATCACCCGGTCGGTGATGTCGATGCGCTGACTTGCGTAGATGACGGGGTCCTGGATGATCAGGTCGAATTTCTCGTCGATCGGCGATCTGCTGGATCACGCGGTTGGCGCGCTCCTGCACCGCCGACAGCTCCTCGTTGCGGCGCAGGTTCAGGTCCTCGCGGAACTCGCGCTGCCCGCGCTGCAGGTCCCGGCTCATGTTGGCGAGATCGCGCTCCTTGTTGCGCCGGTCGGCTTCCGACATGGTGACGCCGTCCTTCTCCAGCGCCGCCTGCAGGTCGCGCACCTGCTTGGCGAGCTTCTGAATCTCGGCATCGCGGCCGGCGAACTCCTTCTCCAGCTTCTGCTGCGCGCGCTTGGCGGGAACGGCGTCGCGAAACAGCCGCTCGCTGTTGACGAACCCAATCTTGTAGTCCGGCGCCTGGGCCGGCGCCGGCGCGGCGAAGGACACCGCGCACACCGCGATCGCCGCGCCCATCCAGAACTGCTGCATACGCTGCTTCAACGTTGTCTCCTACACAAGCTTTTCGCGCGAAGGCGAAACGTCCCCCGCGCCCTAGAATACCGTGCCGACCTGGAACTGGAAGCGCTGGATCCGGTCGCGCGGTCCAGCGTTGAGCGGATAACCGTAGCTGAACTTGAGCGGTCCGACCGGCGAGTTCCACGCCAGGCCGACACCGGTGGAATAGCGAAACGACTCGAGGCTCGGCTCGAAACCGTTATCGTAGATCTGCCCGGCATCGACGAACACCGACATGCGGGTCGACTGGTCACCCGCCTTCGTACCCGGAACCGGGAAGAACAGTTCCATGTTGCCGATTACCTTCTGGCGTCCGCCAATGGTGTTGCCGCTGATGTCCTGCGGACCCAGCGACGCCGTCTCGTAGCCGCGAACCGACCCCACACCGCCCGCATAATACGCCTTGAAGAAGGGCAGCGGCTTGTCGCCTAGACCGCCGCCGTAGCCCAGGTCCGAGCGCAGCATGAGCACGCTGCCGAGCGGCATCGGCGTGAACCACTGAATCAGGTAGTTGGCCTTGTAGTAAAGGAGATCGCCGACGCCGAGCTCGACAAACGCGCTTTGCAGCATCCCGCGCGTTGGGAAAAGGATGCTGTCGCGGGTGTCGCGGGACCAGCCGGCACTGAAGATGACGCTGTTCGTGATGGCGCCGAACTCCCGGACGAACTCCTGGTAGAGCAGCGGGCTGTCGCCGTACAGCGACAGGTGGGTGTGCTCGTAGCGCGCGCCCACGTTGATCGCGTCGGTCTCCGTGATCGGGATGCCGAATCCGATCGCGGCACCCGCCGGTCTGCGACTGGTACGCCGCGACCGGCAGCGACGATGGATTGACGTTGCGATCGTAGATTTCAAGCGAGCGCGACACGCCGTCGGCGGTCCAGTACGGCTCCACGTAGGTGAGCGCGATCTGCTGGTTGACCTTGCTGGTGTTGATCGCGGCGGTGAGCGAGTTGCCGGTGCCCAGCACGTTGTTCTGCGACACCGATCCCGAGAAGACGACGCCTTCCGCGCTCGAGTAGCCGACGCCGAGCAGCAGGTTGCCGGTGGCTTTCTCGGTGACGGTCACATTGAGGTCGACCTGGTCCGGGCTGCCCGGCACCGACGGCGTCTCGATGTTCACGTCCTCGAAGTACTGCAGACGCGTGATGCGGACCTTCGACCGGTCGATTCGCGTCGAGTCGTACCATCCATCCTCGAGCTGGCGGATCTCGCGGCGAATGACCTCGTCGCGCGTCTTGGCGTTGCCGCTGATGTTGACCCTGCGCACGTACACGCGGCGGCCCGGGATCGATGTAGAAGGTGAACCCGGCGGTGCGCGCCTCGCGGTTGATCTCGGGCACCGCATTGACGTTGGCGAACGCGTAGCCGTCGCTGCCCATGCGGTCGGAAATCGCCTTCGCCGATTGCGTGAGCTTCTCGCGTGAATACACGTCGCCCGGACGCACCGGTCACCAGCCGCATCAGGTCCTGCTCGGGAAGGAGCAGCTCACCGGCGAGCCGGACGTCGGAGATGGTGAACTTCGGCCCCTCGGTGATGTTGATGGTGATGTAGATGTCGTCCTTGTCGGGCGTGATCGACACCTGCGTCGAATCGACCGCGAACTCCAGATAGCCGCGATTGGTGTAGTAGCTGCGCAGCGTCTCCAGGTCGGCCTGCAGCTTCTGCTTCGAATACTGGTCGTTCTTGGTGTACCAGGTCAGCCAGCCCGGCGTCGACAGCTGCATCTCCCTGATCAGCGTCGATTCGGCGAACGCCTGCGTGCCGACGATGTTGATCTTGGCGATCTTGGCGACGTCGCCTTCCTCGACCGTGAAATTGATCGCGACGCGGTTGCGCTCCTGCGGAGTGACCGTGGTGGTGATCTTCACGCCGTAGAAGCCGCGGTTGATGTACTGGCGCTTCAACTCCTGCTCGGCGCGGTCGAGCGCTGAGCGGTCGAAGATGCGCGACTCGGCGACGCCGATGTCCTTGAGCGCCTTTTTCAGCGTGTCCTTCTCGAATTCCTTGATGCCGACGATGTCGATCTGGCTGATGGTCGGGCGCTCCTGCACGATCACCACCAGAACGTCGTTCTCGGCCTCGAGGCGCACGTCGCGAAAGAATCCGGTCGCGTAGAGCGCCTTGATCGCGGCCGATGCCTTTTCGTCGTCGATGCGATCTCCGACCTTGATCGGCAGATAGTTGAAGACGGTCCCGGCATCGGTGCGCTGCACGCCTTCGACGCGGATATCCTTGACGGTGAACGGATCGAAGGCGGCAGCCTGCGTCGCCAGCAGCAACGCGGGGAGGAGGAGAATCGCGGCAAGCCATGACGCGCGCGCGCGAGCGCGCGCGGCGCAGTTCAGAAAAGTCGGGAGAGGTCATTGAAGAACGCCAAAGCCATCAGCATCGCCAGCACGGCCATGCCGATGCGCTGGCCGACCTCGAGCACACGGTCGGATACGGGACTGCCCTTGAGAATCTCGGCGAGATAATACATCAAGTGTCCGCCATCGAGTAAGGGCACGGGCAGCAGATTGAGCACGCCGAGACTGATGCTGATCAGCGCGAGATAGCCGACGAAGGTGAACAGGCCTGCCTGCGCCGACTGCCCCGCGTAGTCGGCCATGGTCAACGGGCCGCTGATGTTCTTCAGCGACGCATCGCCGGTGATGATGCGCCCGAGCATCTTCAGCGTGAATATCGAGAGATCCCAAGTCTTGCGCGCGCCCTGCACGAAAGCATCGACGACGCCATAGCGCACGGTGACCGCCGCCTGCTGCGCGTGCTCAGCGTCGACCGCGAGCCGCATGCCGGCGACGCCGACGCGCTTGCCGGATTGCTCGACCGCGTCGGGCACGACACGGACGCGCGATTCGGCGCCATCGCGGCGCAGCGTGAACTCCAACGCGTCGCCGGGATGCGCGGCGGTGAGCATCGCGACATCGGAAGGCGAGCGCATCGCTTCGCCGTTGATGGCGAGTATCGCGTCGCCGGCGCGGATGCCTGCCCTGCCCGCGGGCTTGCCGTCGATGCGCCTCGCGCACGACCGGCGGTCCGAGATCGGTCTTGAGCCCGAGCTTGCCCAGGAAATTCGACTCCCAGTCCTCGCTGGCGAGCGAATCGAGGGGAACGGTGATCAGCGAATGTGTGCCGTCGGCGCGCTCGACGTCCACGGCGACGTCGCGGCTGCCCGACGCGCGCAGCAGGCGCCAGCGCGCGTCCTGCCACGACCGCACGGGCTCGCCGTCGATCGCGGTGACGAGATCTCCGCCGCGGATGCCTGCGACCGCCGCCGGCGAGCCCGCCGGCGGTGACGCGAGCAGCGCGCGCTGCCCGGGAATGCCGGCCATGTAGGTCGCCGCGAACAGCACGACGGCGAGCAGCAGGTTGGCGATCGGACCGGCCGCGACGATCGCGATGCGGCGCGCCACGCCTTGTCGATTGAACGCGCGCGGCAGATCGGCGGGCGCCACGTCGCCTTCGCGCTCGTCGGCCATTTTCACGTAGCCGCCGAGCGGCACCGCCGAGAGCGCCCACTCGGTACGGTCGGGACCGAAGCGGCGCGACCATACGATGCGTCCGAAGCCGACCGAAAAGCGCAGCACCTTCACGCCGGCGAGGCGCGCCACCACGTAGTGACCGAGCTCGTGGAACACGACGAGCACGCCGAGGGTGACGACGAACGCGAGCACTTTCTGGACGATGTCGATCACGCGCTGCGCCTGGCTTGTGATGCGGCATCGATCATGGCGTGAGCGCTGCGTCGCGCGGCCGCGTCGGCTTCGAGCGCGTCAGCGAGCGCCGCGACCGGCGTCACCGTCGCGCGCGCAAGCGTCGCTTCGCACACGCCGGCGATGTCGAGATAGCCGATCCGGCGTTCGAGGAAGGCGCCCACCGCGACCTCGTTGGCGGCGTTGAGCACGACGGTCGCGCTGCCCCCGGCGCGCAGCGCGGCGTAGGCGAGCGCGAGACACGGGAAACGCACCTGGTCCGGGGTCGAGAACTCCAGCGCGCCGATGCGGGCGAGGTCGAGGCTGGTCACGCCCGCGTCGATGCGGTCGGGCCACGCCAGCGCCTGCGCGATCGGCGTGCGCATGTCGGGGTTGCCCAGTTGCGCGAGCACCGACCCGTCGAGGTATTCGACCATGGAATGAACGATGCTCTGCGGGTGGATGACCACCTCGATGGCGTCCGGCGCGATGCCGAACAGCCAGTGCGCCTCGATCACCTCGAGTCCCTTGTTCATCATCGTCGCCGAATCGACCGAGATCTTGCGTCCCATGCGCCAGTTCGGATGCGCGCAGGCGGCGTCGGGCGTCGCGCTGGCGAGCTCCTCGCGGGGCGTGTCCAGGAACGGCCCGCCCGAGGCGGTGAGAAGAATCCTGCGCACGCCGCGCGACGCGGGCGTCGCCGCGCCCGCGGCCGGACGGCATGCACTGGAAAATGGCGTTGTGCTCGCTGTCGATGGGCAGCAGCGTGGCGTTGCCTTCCCGGACCGCAGTCATGAACAGTGCTCCGGCCAGCACCAGCGTTTCCTTGTTGGCGAGCAGGATGCGCTTGCCGGCGCGCGCCGCGGCGAGCGTCGACGCGAGGCCGGCCGCGCCGACGATGCCGGCAACGACGGTGTCGATCTCCGGCAGCGCCGCCAATCGGCACAACCCCTCGTCGCCGGAGAGCACGTGCGTGGGAAGGCTCTCGCCGTTTGATCGCGTCGGCGAGCTGGCGCGCGGCGACGGGATCGAGCAGCGCGGCCCACGCCGGATGGAAGCGGCGCACCAGCTCGAACAGCGCCTCCCACTTGCGATTGGCCGCGATAGCGCCCACCGAGAAGCGATCCGGATGACGCGCGATCACGTCGAGCGTCGACGCGCCGATCGAGCCCGTCGCGCCGAGCACGGCGACGTTGCGCTTGGTATCGCTTTCTTGCGCATGTCAGCGGAAGGTCAGCGAATCACGTAATGAGCGACCAGCGCGGCCGCCGGCATCGCGGCGGTCAGCGCGTCGATGCGGTCGAGCACGCCGCCGTGGCCCGGCAGGACGTTGCCGCTGTCCTTGACGCCACGCTGACGCTTGAGCAGCGACTCGAACAGGTCGCCGACACCGAGAGCACGGCGAGCACGACGACGAGCGCGACCCAGACTGCGATCGCGCCTGCGCTCGAGCGCGCGCGCGTAGCCGCCTCTCTCGGCCAGCGGGAGAAGCGCCAGCGCATACGCAGCCCACCGCGAACATCGCGCCGTAGACACCCTCCCACGTCTTGCCCGGACTGATCGCCGGTGCGAGCTTGTGCCGGCCGAAGCGGCGCCCCGCGAAATACGCGGCGGTGTCGGCGATCCAGACGATCGCCATGAGCGCCAGCAAGAGCCCCGGCGATCGCGCCTGAATGTGCACGACCGCGAACCACGTGGAAACCAGCACCAGCCAGCCGACGAGAGCCAGCACGAGCCGCGAGCGAATGTTCCAGCGCCGGAACAGCCAGAACGGCACCAGCGCGATCCAGAACAGCGCCGCGCTGCCGCAGATCGCGAGCACCAGCGCGTCGGGCCATCCGCGGCCTTCCGCGAAGCCCGGCGGCGGGCAGCCAGAGCAGCGCCGCGCCGGTCGCGAGCGTGGTGCCCACGAACAGCATCATCGCCGACGGGGCGAGAGCCTGGAAAGCCGCGACCACTCGCCGGCGGCGATGCACACGACCAGCAGCATCAGCACGCCCCAGGCGTGCGCGTCGAGCGCGAACAGCGCAGCGATCACCACCGGAATCAGCAGGAGCGCCGTGACGACGCGGGTCTTGAGCATCAGGTGCTCGCGGTCTCGCGGAGCTGCTCGCTGGTCCGCCCGAACCGTCGCTCGCGGGTGCGATACGACGCGATCGCCTCCTGCGAGCGTGCGCGCATCGAAGTCGGGCCACAGCACGTCGGTGAAATAGAGCTCGGTGTAGGCAAGCTGCCAGAGCAGGAAGTTCGACACGCGCTGCTCGCCGCCGGTGCGTATGAACAGGTCGGGCTCCGGTGCGTAAGCCATCGCGAGATAGGGCTCGAGCGCCTCGGGCGCGAAACCCTGCGCCGCCTCGGGCTGCGCGGCAAGCAGCTTCTGCACCGCCTGCGCGATGTCCCAGCGCCCGCCGTAGTTGGCCGCGACGGTGAGCGTCAGGCGGCGATTTTCCGCGGTCCGCTGCTCGCCGGCGGCGATGAGGCTTCGGATGCGCGGCTCGAAGCGGGCGATGTCGCCGATGACCTCGAAAGCGGATTTCGTTGCTGTCGAGCTTGGCAACCTCCTGCTCGAGCGCGCGGATGAACAGCTGCATCAGGATCGATACCTCGTCCGGCGGCCGGCGCCAGTTCTCGCTCGAGAATGCGAACAGCGTGAGGTATTCCACGCCGGCCTCGATGCAGGCGCGAACCGTCGCCCGCACCGCCTCGACGCCGCGGCGGTGTCCGGCGACGCGCGGCAGCAGCCGCTGCTTGGCCCAGCGACCGTTGCCGTCCATGATGATCGCGACGTGCCGTGGCACGTCGCGGGGCTTCGGGGATATCCCGGGTGGAGCTGGTGAACACGATCAGGGCCGGGACGGGTACGGCGAGAGGAGGAGTGACTGGCTGGCTCAGACAGCCATCAGCTCGGCTTCCTTGGCGTGCAGCAGCTTGTCGACCTCGGCGATGTAGCGATCGGTGAGCTTCTGCACGTCCTCCTGCGCCCGGCGCTCGTCGTCCTCGGAGACCGACTTGGACTTGAGCAGCTCCTTGAAATGCGTGATCGCGTCGCGGCGGATGTTGCGCACGGCCACGCGCGTATTCTCGGCTTCCTTGTGCACGACCTTGACCAGCTCCTTGCGCCGCTCCTCGGTCAGCGCCGGCATCGGAACGCGGATGACGTCGCCCGAGGTCGCCGGATTCACGCCGAGGTCGGAGTCGCGGATCGACTTCTCGACCACCTGCACCATCTTCTTTTCCCACGGCTGCACGGAGATGGTGTGCGCATCGGCGAGCGTGACGTTGGCGACCTGGTTGATCGGCATCATCGAGCCGTAGTAGTCGACGCGGATGTGGTCGAGCAGACCCGTGTGGGCGCGACCGGTGCGCACCTTGCCGAGGTCGTTCTTGAGCGTCTCGATCGACTTCTGCATTTTCTGCTCGGCGGTTTTCTTTAAGTCAGCGATCATCGCACCTCCTCGAAGTCCAATCCGGCGCCCTCGGGTAGACCACGGGCGTGTGGCGGCAGTTTCACGGACGCGTCAGGCTCAGCAATGCACCAGCGTTCCCTCGTCGTCGCCCATGACGACGCGCTTCAGCGCTCCGGGCGCGAAAATGCTGAATACCTTGAGCAGCATGTTCTGGTCGCGGCACAGCGCCAGCGCGGTCGCGTCCATCACCCTCAGGTTCTTGACGATCGCCTCGTCGAAGGTGAGCGTCGGATAGCGCTTGGCCGACGGGTCCTTGTTCGGATCGGCGGTGTAGACGCCGTCGACCTTGGTCGCCTTGAGCACGATGTCCACGCCCATTTCGCGTCCGCGCAGCGCCGCGGCGGTATCGGTCGTGAAAAACGGATTGCCGGTGCCGGCGGCGAAGATGACGACCTTGTTTTCCTCGAGGTAGCGAAGCGCCTTGCCGCGGATGTAGGGCTCGGCGACCTGCTCGATGGAGAGCGCCGACTGCACGCGCGACACGATGCCCGCCCGGCGCATCGCGTCCTGCAGCGCCAGCGCGTTCATCAGCGTTGCGAGCATGCCCATGTAGTCCGCGGTGGCGCGATCCATCCCGGCGGCGCCCGGTGCGACGCCACGGAAGATGTTGCCGCCGCCGATCACCACCGCGACCTGCACGCCGAGGCGCACCACTTCGCCGATCTCGGCGACGATGCGGTCGATGACCGCGCGGTTGATCCCGTACGGATCCTCGCCCATCAGCGCCTCGCCCGACAGCTTGAGCAGGATGCGCTTGTACGCCGGCTCCTTGCCTGGCAGCGGGGTCACGCTGGCCAGCGGCGCGATCGTCGGTACGGTCATCGGCAACCTCGCTTCTCGTCGAACGCGGTTCAGTTTCGGGTCATCGCCGCCACTTCGGCGGCGAAATCGTCTTTCTTTCTTTCGATGCCCTCGCCCACGACGTAGAGCGTGAAGCCGTTGATCGTCGCGCCTTGCGACTTGATGAGCTGCTCGACGCGTCTGCTTGCCGTCGCCCTTGACGAACGGCTGGCCGAGCAGCGTCACCTCGGCCAGGAACTTGGCGACCGCGCCCTCGACCATCTTCTCGACGATGTTCGGCGGGCTTGCCCGATTCGGCGGCGCGCGCCTCGGCGATGCTGCGCTCGCGCGCGACGATGTCGCCGGACACCTGCGAGCCATCGCAGCGCGAGCGGCTTGCTGGCGGCGATGTGCATCGCCAGGTCCTTGCCGAGTGTCGCGTCGCCGCCGCTGATGTCGACCAGGACGCCGATGCGGCACGCCGTGCACGTAGGCGTGGAGCTTGCCGGTGGCGACGCGGCGCACGAAGCGGCGGATCGCCATGTTCTCGCCGATCTTCTGCACCAGCGCGACGCGACGCTGCTCGACGGTCTGTCCCGACGACAGCGTTTTCGCGCCCAGCGCCGCAACGTCGGCGGGTTGTCGCGCGTCACGAGCTGCGCGACGTCGGCCGCGAAGGCGCGGAACTCCTCGTTCTTGGCGACGAAGTCGGTCTCGCAGTTGATCTCGACGATCGTGCCGTCTTGCCGTCCGCCGACACGTCGAGCGCGATCACGCCTTCCGCGGCGATGCGGTCGGCAGCCTTGGACGCCTTGGCGCCGCTCTTGATGCGCAGCAGCTCTTCCGCCTTCGCGATGTCGCCGCCGGTCTCGGTCAGCGCCTTCTTGCATTCCATCATGCCCAGCCCGGTACGGCCGCGCAGATCCATCACCATGCTTGCGGTAATTTCCGCCATGCTCGATTACTCCGATTCGTTGCTGTTCGCGTGCGCCGGATCGCTCACGGCATCACGGTCCAAAAAAAGGGGCCCGCGAGCCCCTCGGCGCTTGTCGGTCAGGCCGCGGCCTCGTCGGCGGGAACCTCGACGAATTCCTCGGTCTGCGAGATCTCCTGAATGACCTGGCTGCGGCCCTCCAGGATCGCGTCGGCCACGCCGCGCGCGTACAGGCGGATGGCGCGGCTCGAGTCGTCGTTGCCCGGGATCACGTAGGCGATGCCGTCCGGCGAGTGGTTGGTGTCGACCACGCCGACGATCGGAATCGCCCAGCTTGCGCGCCTCGGTGACGGCGATCTTCTGGTAGCCGACGTCGATGACGAACAGCGCGTCGGGCAGCGCGTTCATTTCCTTGATGCCGCCCAGGCTGCGGTTGAGCTTCTCCATCTCGCGCTGCAGCGTCAGCGCCTCGCGCTTGGTCATTTTCTCGAACGTGCCGTCCTGCGCCATGGCCTCGAGGTCCTTCAGGCGCTTGATCGAAACCTTGACCGTCTTGAAGTTGGTCAGCATGCCGCCGAGCCAGCGATGGTCGACGTAGGGCATGCCGGCGCGCTGCGCTTCCTCGGCGACGATCTCACGCGCCTGGCGCTTGGTGCCGACGAACAGGATGGTGCCGCGGTTGGAGGCGAGCTGGCGGATGTACTTCATCGCCTCCTGGTACATCTCCATCGTCTTTTCGAGATTGACGATGTGGATCTTGTTGCGCGAGCCGAAGATGAAGTCCGCCATCTTCGGATTCCAGTATCGGGTCTGATGGCCGAAGTGAACTCCGGCCTCCAGCATTTGACGCATCGTTACCGACATCACTACACTCCTTGATCAGGGTTGAGCCTCGATCCGCCAACGGGCCCGAAGTACAATCGGGCACCCTGAAGGGGCGGATCTGCGAATTGCTTGTTCGATACTTCGCGGTAAAACATCGGGTGAGTCTCGATTGGGACCCGAATCGGGCCTGAATCGGCCTCAATCCCCGGCCTGAAGACTGCCAAACCTGCCCCGCGCGCTTTCAAACCAAGCTAACGTTCGATTTTAGCACGAAATTTGCCCTGCCGGCGAGGGATCCGCGGCCCCGGCCGCTGCCCGCCGCCGAATGCCCTCCCAGATCATGACGATTCCCGGCTGGACCGACTTCCTCTCCACCCGTGGCGCGCGCCCCGGCGGCGACGGCGTCGCCTCGTTCGGCGACCCCGCTGCCGAGCTCGCCGTCCGCCCGCGACGGCGCCGCCCTGTGCGATCTGGGTGCGTCCGGCGTCCTGTCGGTCGCCGGTCCCGATGCCGTCACCTTCTTGCAGGGCCAGGTGACCAACGATGTCGAAGCCCTCTCGCCGGGCGCATGGCAATTCGCAGCGTGGTGCTCGGCCAAGGGTCGGGTGCTGGTCGTCTTCGCCCTGCATCGGACGCGCCTGGACGCTTTCGAGCTCATGCTTCCCGCCACGATGCTCCCGGCGATCCACAAGCGCCTGGCCATGTTCGTGCTTCGCGCCAAGGTGGTGATCGAAGACGCGAGCGCCGCCGCGGTGCGCTTCGGCATCGGCGGCCCCGCCGCGGCCGATCGCCTGGTGAGCGCGATCGGGACGCTTCCCGCGCCGCACGAGGTGGCGCGCATCGGCAACGCCTGCGTGCGCGCGCTTCCCGGCGGTCGCTTCATGATCAGCGCGCCGACCGCGACCGCCATCGAGCTGTGGTCGCAGCTTTCCGCCGGCGCACGGCCGGCGGGAGAGCCCGCATGGCGATGGCTGCGCGTGCGCGGCGGCGTGCCCCGCATCGTCGCGGCCACCTCGGATCAATTCGTGCCGCAGGCGCTCAATCTCGATGCGCTCGACGGCGTGAGCTTCCGCAAGGGCTGTTACGCCGGTCAGGAAATCGTCGCCCGCACCCAGTACCTCGGCCGGCTCAAGGAAAGGCTCGTGCTGGCTCGCCTGTCCGCGAACGTCGCGCCTCCCGGCTCCGGGCGAACGGCTGTACAGCCCGGCGTTCGAAGCGCAAGCCTGTGGAACCGTGATAGAGGCGGCCAACGCCCCGCGGAGCGACGGCGAAGGCGGCAGCGATCTTCTTGCCGTGCTCCAGACTGCGGCGCGCGAGCACGGCGACGTGCGCCTGGGCGAGCCGGGCGGCCCGTCTATCGAGCTGCTCGCGCTCCCGTACGCCATTCCCGCGGCGGCGCCACCGCGCGGCCGCATCGCCTGAAGCGCGACGGCCGAGGCCGCATTGATCGACGACTCGCAGGGTGAACGCGCGCGACCTGCGCCAGGGCGGGCGCGCCGCGATCCGCGCGGCATCCGCTCGCGATGAACGTCTTCACCGACCTGGTACTACATCTACTATCGCGTCGCCGCGCAACGCGCCGACGAAGCCGCGCATGCGGTGCGCCGGCTGCTGGAGCAGGTCGAGGCGCGCACCGGCGTCGCCGGACGCCGGCTTTGCCGCCGCGACGACCCGCTCATGTGGATGGAGATCTACGAAAGCGTCGCCGACGCCGTGGCCTTCGAGCGCGCTCTGTCTCAGGCCGTCGATGCCAGCGGTCTTGGCGCCTGCCTGGACGCCGGCGCACGCACAACCGAGCGCTTCGTCACGCCGCCATCGCCGCAAGCCGGCGCGCGCGGGTCGCGCTAGCGCCGATGCCGACGCTGCTGGTCCGCAACATCCACGCGCTGGCGACGATGGACGACTCGCGCCGCGAGCTTCGCCACGCGGCGATCTACGTGCGCGATCGCGAAATCGTCGCCGTCGGCGCCGACGCCGACATGCCGGCGTCGGCGCGCGATGCGGATCGCATCATCGACGCGAGCAAGCACGTCGTCGTTCCCGGCCTCGTGAATACGCATCATCACCTGTTCCAGTCGCTCACCCGCGCGATGGCGCAGGAGTGCGGCCTGTTCGAGTGGCTCGCCGCGCTCTACCCGCTGTGGGCGCGCCTGACCGGCGAGGCCGCCTACGTCTCCGCGAAGCTTGGCATGGCCGAGCTGATGCTGTCGGGGTGCACCACCACCAGCGACCACCTCTACCTCTACCCCAACGACGTCCGGCTCGACGACACCGTGCGTGCCGGCTGCGACATGGGCATGCGCTTTCATGCATCGCGCGGCTCCATGAGCGTGGGCACGAGCGCAGGCGGACTGCCGCCCGACAGCCTGGTCGAGCGCGACGATGCCATCCTCGCCGACACGCGACGCGTCATCGAGGCGTATCACGATGCGCGACGCTTCTCGATGACGCGCATCGCGGTGGCGCCGTGCTCGCCGTTCTCGGTGTCGCCCGAGCTGATGCGCGAGAGCGCAGCGCTGGCGCGAAGCTACGACGTCGGCCTGCATACGCATCTCGCGGAGAACGACCGCGACGTCGCGTACAGCCTCGAGAAATTCGGCTGCCGCCCGGGCGCGTACGCGCAGTCGCTGGGCTGGACCGGCGCACGACGTGTGGCACGCGCACTGCGTCAAGCTCGACGCCGACGAGATCGACTTGTTCGCGCGCACGCAGACCGGGGCGTGCCACTGCCCCGGATCCAACCTGCGGCTCGGATCGGGACGCGCGCCGCTGGCGCAAATGCGCGCGTCGGGCATGCGCGTCGGACTTGGCGTCGACGGCTCGGCGTCCAACGACGCCGGCCACCTGCTCGGCGAGGCGCGCCTGGCGATGCTCTGGCGCGCTCCGGCGGCGACGCCGCCGCGCTGTCGGCACGAAGCGCGCTCGAGCTTGCCACGCGCGGTGGCGCATCCGTGCTCGGCCGCGACGACATCGGCGCGCTCGCCCCCGGCATGGCGGCGGACTTCGCCGGATTTCGCATCGATACGCCGGCATTCGCGGGCGCCCTGCACGACCCCATCGCAGCGCTGCTGCTGTGCGCGCCCGCCCATGCCGATTTCACCGTGATCGATGGCGCGGTTCGCGTCGCCGACGGCCGCCTGGTCGACGTCGACCTGCCCGCGCTACTCGACGCGCACCGCGATCACGCACAGCGCCTGAGGGTGGCCTAGCATGTGCCTTGCCGTCATCGCCCTCGGCGCGCATGCGCGCCTGCCTTTGCTGATCGCCGCCAATCGCGACGAGTTCCACGAGCGCGCCGCGCTGCCGGCGCATTGGTGGAATGACGGGATACTCGCCGGGCGCGACGCCGTCGGCGGCGGCACGTGGTTCGGAATCACGCGCGGCGGACGCTGGGCATTGGTCACCAATTTCCGCGAGGGCACGCCACGCGACCCGGCGGCGCCCTCGCGCGGTGCGCTGGTCACGATGGCGCTGCGCTCAAGCGAAGCGCCGCTGGTGTGCGCCGCGCGCATCGCGTCGGATGGCGCGCGATACCACGGCTTCAACCTGCTCGTCGGCGATGCGGCGGCATCCTGCGCTTATGCATCCAACCGCGCCAGCGGCGCACGCGCGCTCGGGCCCGGCGTTTTCGGTTTGTCGAATCACCTGCTGGAAACGCCTTGGCCCAAGGTCGTGCGGGCCAAGGCGAGGCTGGCCGCCGTGCTCGCCAATGCCGGTGGGCCAGCTATCGCGCGTCGCCGGCGACACGCCCGTCGCTGGCGACGCCCTGATCGCCGACGCCTTCGCGCTGCTCGCCGATCGAAGCGAAGCCAACACCGGCTCGCTGCCATCGACCGGCGTGTCGCCGCAGTGGGAGCGCCTGCTTTCGCCGGCGTTCATCGCGAGTCCCACCTATGGAACGCGTTGCTCGACGGTGCTTGCGGTCGACGCCGATGGCGGCGCGCGGTTCGTGGAACGAAGCTTCGATGCCTCGGGAAGCACGACCGGCGACGCGGTCTTCGAGTTCCGCATCGCGCCCGACGGTGCCGGCGCCCGCGTCTCGCCGCAGCGTCGCTTCGCTCTAGAGCACGCGCTCCATGGCGCGGTGAGGGATGCCCGCGTCGTCGTATTCGTCGCCCACCGCTGCGAAGCCGTGGCGCTCGTAAAAGCGCAGCGCATGCGTCTGCGCGTTGAGCATCACGCGACGATGACCCAGCGAGCGCGCCAGCGCGATCATGTGCCGCATCAGCGCGTCGCCGACGCCGTGGCCGCGCCAGCCGGCGAGCACCGCGACGCGGCCGATGTGCCCGTCGGGCAACAGTCGCGCGCAGCCGATGACGCGACCCGCGTCGTCCTCGGCGATCGCGTGACGGCAATCGGCGTCGATGCCGTCCCACTCGAGCGCCTCGGGGACGTCCTGCTCGACGACGAAGACCGCCCGGCGAAGTTCCTGGAGAGCGTCCAGGTCGCGCTCCCAGTTCGCGTCGCGCACGCGAAACGCGTGGCTCACGGGGTCATCGCGTAGCGCGAGAACACGAGCGTCGCCACGCCATCGCGCACCGCCAGCTCGCAGTGCGCGCCGTGCGGTAGCGTCAGCTTGTCGCGGCGATGGCCGAACGGCAGGCCGGTGTACACGGGGATGCCGAAGCTCGTCCTCGCGTGCTCGATCATCGCGTCGAAATCGTAGCCGTTGTCGTTGGCGCCGAGACGGTAGTCGTTGAACTCTCCGAACAGCAGCGCACGCTGCCGGCCGAGAATTCCGGCGTGATGAAGCTGGTAGAGCATGCGCTCGATGCGGTACGGGTGCTCGCCGACATCCTCCACGAACAGGATGCCGGCGTCGACGCGCGGAAGGTATGGCGTGCCGACCAGGTGGGCGAGCAGCGCGAGGTTGCCTCCCCACAGCGTTCCCTGCGGTCGACAGATCCTCGCCCGACAGCGCGCAGCGGACCTCGTAGCGCGCGGAATCGAGCACGCCCCAGCAATGCTCCATCGTGTAGGCGGAGACCTGTTCGGCGCCGAAATCGTACGCGCCCATCGGCCCGGAGAAAGTCACCATGTCCGTGGCCGACAACGCGGCGAGCTGGAAGGCGGTGAAGTCGCTGTGCCCCAGCCATCGCGTGCCGCTCGCCGCGATGGCGGCGAAGTCGAGACGCTCGAGCAGGCGCGACCATCCGTATCCGCCGCGCAGGGCGATCGCGAGCTCGACGCGCGGATCCTCGGCCATGCGCATCACCGCGGCGAGACGGTCGTCGTCCGGACGCCGAAAAACGCTGCCATCGCGACAATGCCGTCGGGTCGACGACCACGCGATGGCCGGCGGCCTCCCAGCGCGCCACCGCGCGCGCCACGGCGGCGGGCTCGGTGGCGAATCCCGCGGGCGCGTACAGCCCGATGCCCCAGGTGCGGCCGCTCATCGGTTCCTAGCGACGCGCCGCAAAGAACGCGCTGAGCATCGCGCCGCATGCGTCGGCGGCCACGCCGCCAACCACGCTCGTGTGATGATTGAGGCGCCGATCCGCGAACAGGTCGATCACGCTGCCGCACGCTCCGGTCTTCGGATCGAGCGCACCGAAGACCAGGCGCGCTATCCGCGCATGGATGATCGCGCCTGCGCACATCGCGCACGGCTCGAGCGTGACATAAAGCTCGCAGTCGGGAAGCCGGTAGTTTCCAGCCGCAAGTGCCGCCTCGCGCAACGCGGCGATCTCGGCGTGCGCGGTCGGGTCGCTGGCCACGATCGGCGAATTGCCGCCGCGCCCGACGATGCGACCGCCGCGAACGACCACGGCGCCCACGGGAACCTCGCCGCGTTGCTGCGCGCGTCGCGCGAGCGCGAGCGCCTCGTCCATCCAGCGCGTGTCGGTCGCCAACAGCCCCGTGCCGGAAGCGGTGTCGGACCGGTCGATCGATGTCGCCATGACATCAGCGCGATTCGATGACCGCGTCGACCTCGACCTCGACGAGCAAGTCCGGATCGATGAGCCGCCGCACCTCGACCATGGTTGCCGCGGGACGAATCGCGCCGAAGAATTCTCCGTGCACCCGGCCCACCGCTTCCCACTGGCTGATGTCGGTGACGAAGATGCGCGTGCGCACGACGTCGGCGAGCGTGCGCGCCCGACAGGGTCAGCGCACGCTCGAGATTGGCCATGATCTGGCGCATCTGCGCCGCCGCGTCTCCCTTGCCGACGATCTGGCCGGCAGCGTCGGTCGCGGTCGTTCCGGCGACGAAGACCTGATTGCCCACGCGCACCGCGCGCGAATAGCCGACGATCGGCTCCCACGCCGTCCCCGAGGACACCAGCATGCGCGTCAAGTTGTTCCCGCGGTCGATTCCGCCTTTGTTGTCCACGCTCATTCCCATTCGATCGTCGCCGGCGGCTTGCTCGACACGTCGTAGGTGACGCGGTTGATGCCGCGGACTTCGTTGATGATGCGGTTGGACACCTTCTTGAGCAGCGCGTGCGGCAGCTCCGCCCAGTCGGCGGTCATGAAATCGGTCGTCTGCACCGCGCGCAACGCGACCACGTAATCGTAGGTGCGGCCGTCACCCATCACGCCCACGCTCTTCACCGGCAGGAACACCGCGAAGGCCTGGCTGGTGAGCTCGTACCAGCTCTTGCCGGTCGCCGGATCGAGCGTCGCGCGAAGCTCCTCGATGAAGATCGCGTCGGCGCGGCGCAGCAGATCGGCGTACTCGCGCCTGACCTCGCCGAGGATGCGCACGCCCAGTCCCGGTCCGGGAAACGGATGGCGGTAGACGATCTCGCGCGGCAGTCCGAGCGCGACGCCGAGCTCGCGCACCTCGTCCTTGAACAGATCGCGCAGCGGCTCGAGCAGCTTCAGGCCGAGCGTCTCCGGAAGCCCGCCGACGTTGTGGTGACTCTTGATCGTGGTCGCCTTTTTCGTCCTGGCGCCGCCCGACTCGATCACGTCGGGGTAGATCGTGCCCTGCGCGAGCCACTTCGCGCGCGGCAGCTTTTTCGCCTCCGCCTGGAACACCTCGACGAATTCGCGCCCGATGATCTTGCGCTTGGCCTCGGGATCGGAGACGCCGGCCAGCGCGTCGAGGAACTGCGCGCTCGCATCGACGTGGATCGACCTTCACGCGCAGGTGCCCCGCGAACATCTCCATCACCTGCGCGCCCTCGTTCTGCCGCAGCAGCCCGTGGTCGACGAACACGCAGGTGAGCTGGTCGCCGATGGCGCGGTGGATGAGCGCCGCCGCGACGCTGGAATCGACGCCGCCGGACAGTCCGAGGATGACTTCCTCGTCGCCGACCTGCTCGCGGATGCGTGCGACCGCCTCGGCGACGTGGTCGGCATGACCCAGTCGGGCTTCGCACCGGCGATATCGAGCACGAAGCGCTCGAAGATCGCGCGGCCCTGCGCGGTATGCGTGACCTCGGGATGGAACTGCACGCCGTAGTAGCCGCGCGCCTTCGTCGGCCATGCCGGCGATCGGGCAGCTCGGCGTGCTCGCCATCAGCTTGAATCCAGGCGGCAGCGCGGTGACCTTGTCGCCGTGGCTCATCCACACCTTGAGCATGCCGTGGCCGTCGGCGGTCGCGAAGTCCTGGATCCCGTCGAGCAACCGCGTGTGGCCGCGCGCGCGCACCTCCGCGTAACCGAACTCGCGATGCGTGCTGGGCTCGACCTCGCCGCCCTGCTGCACCGCCATGGTGAACATGCCGTAGCAGATGCCGAGCACCGGAACGCCGAGCTCCCACACCGCCTGCGGCGCGCGAAGGTCCCGATCCTCGTACGTGCTGGCGTGGCTGCCGCTGAGGATGACGCCTTGCGGCGCGAACTCGCGCACGAAGGCGTCGCTGACGTCGTTGGGATGGATCTCGCAGTACACGTGCGCCTCGCGCACGCGCCGTGCGATGAGCTGCGTGACCTGCGAGCCGAAATCCAGGATCAGGATCCTGGAGTGCGCGGCGCGATCGGCCGCTTCGATCGCCACCGGGTCGATGGAGCGCGCCGGCGCGCCGGCGTCATTCAACGCGGTAATTGGGCGCTTCCTTGGTGATCTGCACGTCGTGCACGTGCGACTCGCGGATCCCCGCGGTGGTGATCTCGACGAACTCGGCGTCGGTGCGCATCGCATCGATCGTCGCGCAGCCGCAATAGCCCATGCCGCGCGCACGCCGCCGGTGAGCTGATGGATCACCGCGGACAGCGGGCCCTTGTAGGGAACGCGTCCCTCGATGCCTTCGGGCACGAGCTTCTCGGCCTCGCCCTCGCCCTCCGCATCCTGGAAGTAGCGGTCGGCGGAGCCTTCCTGCATCGCGCCGAGCGAGCCCATGCCGCGGTAGCTCTTGTACGAGCGCCCCTGGTAGAGCTCGGTCTCGCCGGGCGATTCCTCGGTGCCGGCGAAGAGGCTTCCCAGCATCACCGACGAGGCGCCGGCGGCGATCGCCTTGGCGATGTCGCCCGAATAGCGAATGCCGCCGTCGGCGATGAGCGGAATGCCCGCGCCGGCGCCCTCCAGCGCGTTCAGGATCGCGCTGATCTGCGGAACGCCGACGCCCGCGACCACGCGCGTGGTGCAGATCGAGCCGGGACCGATGCCGACCTTCACGCCGTCGGCGCCGGCGTCGGCGAGCGCACGCGCGCCGCCCGCGGTCGCGATGTTGCCGCCGATCACCTGCACCGCGGGATAGGAGCGCTTGATCCAGCGCACGCGGTCGAGCACGCCCTGCGAATGGCCGTGCGAGGTGTCGACCACGATCACGTCGACGCCGGCGGCGATCAGCGCCTCGACCCGCGCCGGCGTATCGGCGCCGGTGCCGACCGCGGCGCCGACGCGAAGCTGGCCGCGCTCGTCCTTGCAGGCGAAGGGATGCTCGGTGGACTTGAGGATGTCCTTCACCGTGATGAGGCCCTTGAGCTCGAAGCCATCGTTGACGACGAGCACGCGCTCGAGGCGGTGACGATGCATCAGCTCCTTGGCGCCCTCGAGCTCGGTGCCCTCGGGGACCGTCACCAGGCGTTCGCGCGGCGTCATGATGCTGGCCACGGGCTGGTCGAGGTTGGTCTCGAAGCGCAGGTCGCGATTGGTCACGATGCCGACGACCTTTCGGCCGTCGACCACCGGCAGGCCCGAGATCCGATGCGCGCGCGTGATGGCGACGACCTCGCGCACCGACATGGTCGGGGGCACCGTGATCGGATCCTTCACCACGCCGCTCTCGAAGCGCTTGACCTTCGCCACCTCGGCCGCCTGCGCCTTGGCGGTCATGTTCTTGTGCACGATGCCGATGCCGCCTTCCTGGGCGATGGCGATGGCCAGCGGAGCTTCGGTCACGGTATCCATCGCCGCGGCGAGCAGCGGGATGTTGAGCGTGATGCGCGAGGTGAGGCGGGTCTGGAGACTGACGTCGCGGGGAACGACGGAGGAGTGGGCGGGAAGCAAGAGGACGTCGTCAAAGGTGAGCGCCTTCTGGACGACACGCATAATACGTTTCTCCTATGCGCAAAAGCGGATTATACGCGGGTGCCCTGGGCCGGCAAACGCTGGTCGGGCGCAGCGAGGCCTGTTATCGAAGCAGGTTGACGTGTGCCATCGCTTCGCATTACCTTGTCATAATTCGCTGAATCCCGGCCCAGACATGAAGCTACGTGCCTCCTTACGCCTCGCCACCGCCATCGGCATCGCCGCTGCGCTGTTCGGTGGCGCTGGTCACGCTGCAATGTACAAGTGGACCGACGAGAACGGGCGCACGGTCTACGGCGACACGCCGCCCGCGGGCGTCAAGGCGGAGCGCATGGCCACCGGCGTCGCGCCGGCGGATCCCGCCGCGGTCCGCGACATGGCGACCAAGGACGCCGAGATCAAGAAGCGCATGCAGCAGCGGACCGAGGACGAGGCGAAGGTCAACAAGGAACGCGTCGACCAGAACCTGGCGCGCTCGCAATGCCAGCAGGCGGTCGGTCGCATCAAGTCGCTGCGCGAGGACACCAACGTCTATCGCTTCAACGAAAAGGGCGAGAAGGTGTTCTTCAAGCCCGCCGAGCGCGAAAGCGCCATCGCGCAGAACCAGAAGATCATGCGCGACCTCGGCTGCACGCCCGCGATCCAGCCCTAGACCTCAGCACATCGCGTGCGCACCCGGTGCGCAAAGCTGGTCGCTACTTCTTTTCCAGGTTGGTCTGGTTGATCTTGACGTCCGCCTTCGCCTTCAGGCTGGCGAGGTAGGCGTTGAACATCTCGCGCCCGAGCTGCTCTCCGATCCGCTCCTTGAACGCCGACACGCGCGCCGCATCCGGCGGCGGCGGCTCGACGACCTGCACCACCTTGTAGAGCGCATAGCCACCTGCGTCGGCGGGCGTGCCGACGTACGCCGGCAGCTTGCCCGCGTCGGCATGGAAAATGGCGAGCAGCGCCTCCGCCGGATAGCCGGGCTGCACCTGGGTGCGGGTGAGCGAAACCGGTTTTCCGAACACCACGCCGGCATCCTTGCCCTGTTCGAGCAGCGCGAGCTTTTCCTTGCCGGCGGCCTGCGCCATCGCGGATGCCGCCTTGCGCTCCAGCTCCCGACGGATCTGCGCCTTGACCTCGTCGAACGGACGCGGCGTCGCCGGCTTGTATTCCACGACGCGCGCCGCCATCAGCGTGTTCGCGGCGACCTCGATCGCTTCGGTATTGCGTTTGGATTGCAGCGACTCGGGGCTGAACACCGCGGTCGCGAATTTCGCGTTGCCCTGCCCCAGCGCCTGAATCTGCGGACGCGTCAGCGACGGCGTGCTCTGCACGGTCAGGTTGAGCGCCTTGGCGACCGGTTGCAGCGACTCTGCCTGCTCGTACACCAGGTTCTGGAACTGGTCGGCGGCTTCGGCGAACTTGCGCTGCGCCTGCGCACGCTTGAGCTCGAGCTCGATCCCGGCCTTGGCCTCGTCGAACGATTGCGTCTTCGCCGCCTTGACGCCGGTGACGCGGATGATGTGCCAGCCGAAGTCGGTCTGCACCGGACCCACGATGTCACCCTGCTTGGCAGAGAAGGCGGCATCCTCGAACGGCTTCACCATCGAGCCGTCGCGCGCGAACTGGCCCAGGTCACCCCCCTGCTGCGCCGAGCCGGGATCCTGCGAGTTCTGCTTGGCGAGCTCGGCGAATTGCGCCGGATTCTTCTTGAGCTGCGCGACCAGCGCGTCGGCCTTGGCCTTCGCCGCCGCCTTGTCGGCGTCGCTCGCGTCGGGCTTGACCGCGATCAGGATGTGGCTGGCCTGCCGCTGCTCGGCCTTGGCGTACTGCTTGAGATTGTCGTCGTACTGCTTGCGCACGTCGGCCGCATCGACGCTGGCCTGCGCCAGCAGCGCGTCGGGAGTGAGAATGACGTAGTCGATCTTCGCCTGCTCTGGCACCTGGAACGTGGCCTTGTTCGCGTCGTAGTAGGCCATGACCGCGGCATCGTCGATCTTGACGTCCTTGAGGTACGCGTCCGCCGAGATCACCGCGCTGGCGACGTCGCGCTTCTGGTCGAGAAGCGTCAGATAGCGCTCGACGTTCGACTTGGCGACGATGTTGCCCGCCGAGATCGGCTCCTGCAGCGGCGCGAGCGTCAATGCCTGCCTGACCTCGCCGACGAACTGCGCCGATTTCTTCGGCGGGCTTTGCGACGCTAGCAACTGCTCGTAGCGCTCCTGCGAAAACTTGCCGTCGACCTGGAAGGCCGGAATCTCGCTGATGTACTGGCGAAGCTGCTCGTCCGAGACACGGAAGCGCGCCTTGCGCGCCTGCTCGTCGAGCAGCCGCTGGCCGATCAGCTGCTCGAGCAGCGAGTAGCGGACCTCCGGGTTATCGAACACGACCGGATCGAAATTGCGGCCAAGCTGCGCACGCATGCGTTCCTGCTGGTCGCGGATCGCGTCGTTGAATTCCTGCTGCGTGACCTTGTCGCTGCCGACGCGCGCCACCTCGCCCAGCGGGCCGCCGCTGCGGAAATAGTAGTCGACGCCGAAAAAGGCGAAGGGAAGCGTGATCAGCGCCAGGATCACCTGGACGAGACGCTTCTTGCGATAGACGAAATCAAACATGAGCGGGAACTGCCTTCCGGAGCCGGACGCGCCGGCCCGACGTTACACCCTGCGGCGGCGTCAAAAAGCGCCGCCGCTGAAAAAAAGGCGAACTTGCGTTCGCCCCTCGTTTCTCACCTCATTTGCCAAACTCAGTTGCCACCTCAGTTGCCACGATGCACAATGACTGGCGGAGTGGACGGGACTCGAACCCGCGACCCCCGGCGTGACAGGCCGGTATTCTAACCAACTGAACTACCACTCCGAATCCGATGCAGCAGCCTGCGACGCCATGCATTCGACACTGCGACTTGATGGTGGGTGCTGAGAGGCTCGAACTCCCGACATTCGCCTTGTAAGGGCGACGCTCTACCAACTGAGCTAAGCACCCGCTGCCGCAGTCAGCAGCGAAGGCGCCGACCCGCCGCCGGCTTCGAATCGAGCCGAAAACCCAAGCGTGTCGCAGGCTGCGGAAAAGCCCGCTAGTTTACCGAATCCTTGAGCGCTTTGCCAGCGCGGAATTTCGGCACCTTGGCGGCCTTGATCTTGATCGCCTCGCCGGTGCGCGGATTGCGACCCTGCCGCGCGGCACGCTTGCCGACGTAGAACGAGCCGAAGCCGACCAGCGTGACGATGTCGCCTTTCTTGAGCGAGCCCTTGATCGAATTCACGGTGGCATCGAGCGCGCGCCCCGCCGCGGCCTTGGAGATGTCCGCGTGCTTGGCGATCGCGTCGATCAGTTCGGACTTGTTCACGAATGTCCCCTTTCGAATCTGCGAGCGAAGTGGAGCGCGGACGACGAGACGGCGCGGAGAGTCTTTATAGCAATCGCGAAAACCACGTGTCAAGCGCGCGCGGGTTGCATCATGACAAAGATCGTCGCGTGCGCGTGAAGCAGTCCGCGACGTCGTCGAGCGCAGCGCGGCCCGAATCGACTTCGGGACCGCGTGCGCGCGAATCGCGCCGCGTCAGTGCTTGATGAGTGCGGTCGGTTCCTCGACCGGCGCCGCGGGAACCGCGGTGGGCTCGGCGACCGGCGCGTCGACGATTGCCGCTCGGCTGACGCTCGAGCGCGTACTCCAGCACCTGCTCGATCCATCGCACCGGATGGATCTCGAGCCGGTTCTTGATCTCGTCCGGAATCTCGACCAGATCCTTCACGTTCTCGTCCGGGTATCAGCACCTGCCGGATGCCGCCGCGTCCGGCCGCGAGCAGTTTCTCCTTGAGCCCGCCGATCGGCAGCACTTCGCCGCGCAACGTGATCTCGCCGGTCATCGCGACGTCGGCGCGCACCGGGATGTCGGTGAGTATCGACACCATCGCGGTGCAGATCGCGGTGCCCGCGCTCGGCCCGTCCTTGGGCGTCGCGCCCTCGGGCAGGTGAATGTGCAGGTCGGTCTTCTGGTAGAAGTCCGGCGCGATGCCGAGCTGCTTGGAACGATGCCGCACGACCGACAGCGCGGCCGCGATCGACTCGTTCATCACGTCGCCCAGCTTGCCGGTGGTCGTGGTCTTGCCCTTGCCGGGCAGCGCCACCGCCTCGATGGTCAGCAGGTCGCCGCCGACCTCGGTCCAGGCGAGGCCGGTGACCTGGCCGACCTGGTTCTTCTTCTCGGCGATGCCGTACGTGTAGCGGCGCACGCCGAGGTACTTGTCGAGATTCTTGGCGTTGACCTCGACCGGCTTTTTCGCCGCGCGCGGCTTGCCTTCGCTCGCCTTGAGCAGCAGCCCCTTCACCACCTTGCGGCAGATCTTGGAGATGTCGCGCTCGAGCGCGCGCACGCCGGCCTCGCGCGTGTAGTAGCGCATGATGTCGCGCAGCGCCGGATTCGGCGATGTGCAGCTCGTTGTCCTTGAGCCCGTTGTTCTTCATCTGCTTGGGCACGAGGTACTGGCTGCGCGATGGCGATCTTCTCGTCCTCGGTGTAGCCGGACAGGCGGATCACTTCCATGCGGTCGAGCAGCGGCGCCGGAATGTTGAGCGTGTTCGCGGTGGCGACGAACATCACGTCGGACAGGTCGTACTCGACCTCGACGTAGTGATCGACGAACGTGTTGTTCTGCTCCGGATCGAGCACCTCGAGCAGCGCCGACGACGGATCGCCGCGGAAGTCCATGCCCATCTTGTCGACTTCGTCGAGCAGGAACAGCGGATTCCTGACCGCCGACCTTGGTCATGTTCTGCAGGATCTTGCCGGGCATCGAGCCGATGTAGGTGCGGCGATGGCCGCGGATCTCGGCCTCGTCGCGCACGCCGCCCAGCGACATGCGCACGAACTTGCGATTGGTCGCGCGCGCGATCGACTGGCCGAGCGAAGTCTTGCCGACGCCGGGCGCGCCGACCAGGCACAGGATCGGCGCCTTCAGCTTGTCGACGCGCTGCTGCACCGCGAGGTACTCGACGATGCGCTCCTTGACCTTCTCGAGCCCGTAGTGATCGGCGTCGAGCACCTTGACCGCGTTCGGCGAGGTCCTTGTTGATCTTGCTCTTCTTCTTCCACGGCAGGCCGAGCAGCGTGTCGATGTAATTGCGCACCACCGTCGCTTCGGCCGACATCGGCGACATCATCTTGAGCTTCTTGAGCTCGGTCATCGCCTTGGCCTCGGCCTCCTTCGACATCTTGGCGGCCTTGACCTTCTTTTCCATCTCGTCGAGGTCGGCGTTCTCGTCGCCTTCGCCGAGCTCCTTCTGGATCGCCTTGACCTGCTCGTTCAGGTAGTACTCGCGCTGGCTCTTCTCCATCTGCCGCTTGACGCGGCCGCGGATGCGCTTCTCGACCTGCAGGATGTCGACCTCGCCTTCGAGCAGGCCGAGCAGATGCTCGAGGCGCTTGCCGACGTCCTGCATCTCGAGGATTTCCTGCTTCTGCTCGAGCTTGAGCGGCAGGTGCGCGGCGATCGCGTCGGCGAGACGGCCGCCATCGTCGATGCCCGACATCGAGGTCAGGATCTCCGGCGGAATCTTCTTGTTCAGCTTCACGTACTGGTCGAACTGCGCCGAGCAGCGCGCGGCGCATCGCCTCGATCTCGTGCGTGCCGCTGTCGACACCGGTCAGCATCGGTCGCTTCGGCGGACAGGTACTCGCCGGCATCGTTGACGCGGACGATCTGCGCGCGCTGCGTGCCCTCGACCAGCACTTTCACCGTGCCGTCGGGGAGCTTCAGCATCTGCAGGATGGTCGCGACGCTGCCGATGTCGTACAGATCCTCGGCGCGCGGGCTCGTCCTTGGCGGCGGACTTCTGCGCGACGAGCAGGATGTGCTTGCCCGCTTCCATCGCCACGTCGAGCGCCTTGATCGACTTCGGCCGTCCGACGAACAGCGGGATCACCATGTGCGGAAAGACCACGACGTCCCGCAGGGGAAGCAGCGGAAACGTCGTCAATTCAACGGATATGCAGCGTGGGGTCAGTAGCCATGGGGTCTTTCAGGGTGAAGCAAAGTAACGCTTAGGTGGGGCTGGCGGACGACAGCTTCAAGACAGCGAGCGCGACGCGGACCCGACAACGACACCAGCGCAGCGCTGCCGGAGCGTCGGGCGCGGCCCCGCGGACGATAGCGGTCTAGGAATGGGCCGCCGCCACCTTCGGCGATTCGGCGAACATCAGCAGGGGCTTGCCGTCGTTGGTGATCGTCGCTTCGTCGACGACGACGCGGGAAAGATTGGTCTGCGACGGCAGGTCGTACATGACGTCGAGCAATACCTGCTCGAGGATCGAGCGCAGGCCGCGCGCGCCGGTCTTGCGCGCCAGCGCCCTGCTGGCGATGGCGTGCAGCGCGGCTCGCGCACCTCGAGCTCGACGCCTTCCATGCTGAACATCTTCTGATACTGCTTGATCAGCGCGTTCTTCGGCTCGACCAGGATCTGGATCAGCGCCGCCTCGTCGAGCTCCTCGAGCGTCGCGACGACCGGCAGCCGGCCGACGAACTCGGGAATCAGGCCGAACTTGATCAGGTCCTCGGGCTCGGTCTCGCGCAGCAGCAGGCTGATGTCCTTGCGATCGTCGGGGCTCGCCACCTCGGCGCCGAAGCCGATGCCGGTCTTGCGCGGTGCGCTGGCGGATGATCTTTTCCAGCCCGTCGAAGGCGCCGCCGCAGACGAACAGGATGTTGGTCGTGTCGACCTGGACGAACTCCTGGTTCGGATGCTTGCGTCCGCCCTGCGGCGGAACCGAGGCGATCGTGCCTTCGATCAGCTTGAGCAGCGCCTGCTGCACGCCCTCGCCGGACACGTCGCGGGTGATCGACGGGTTGTCGCTCTTGCGCGAGATCTTGTCGATCTCGTCGATGTAGACGATGCCGCGCTGCGCCTTGTCGATGTCGTAGTCGCACTTCTGCAGCAGCTTCTGGATGATGTTCTCGACGTCCTCGCCGACGTACCCGGCCTCGGTCAGCGTCGTGGCGTCGGCGATCACGAACGGCACGTCGAGCAGCCGCGCCAGCGTCTGCGCCAGCAGCGTCTTGCCCGAGCCGGTCGGGCCGATCAGCAGGATGTTGCTCTTGGCGAGCTCGACGTCGTCTTCCTTGACGCTGGTCTCGAGCCGCTTGTAGTGGTTGTAGACGGCAACCGACAGGATCTTCTTGGCCAGATCCTGGCCGATCACGTACTGGTCGAGGATCTGACGGATTTCGTGCGGCGTCGGCAGCTTGCTCTTGTCGGTGCGGGTCGCGTCGGCGGTGGCACCTTCCTCGCGGATGATGTCGTTGCAGAGCTCGATGCACTCGTCGCAGATGAACACCGACGGCCCGGCGATGAGCTTCCTCACCTCGTGCTGGCTCTTGCCGCAGAAGGAGCAGTAAAGAAGCTTGTCGCCGGACGCTTTTTCTGCCATTCACCCGCCTTTATCGCGCCATCAGCTGCGGAGCCGTGTGCGACGGCGCCCGCGGGGCGTTTACACTCTACCCGGCCTGAGCCCGGCTCTGCAAGACTTTGTCGATGATTCCGTACGACACCGCCTCTTCGGCGGTCAGGAAACGGTCGCGGTCGTGGTCGCTTCTCGATCTGCTCGATCGGCTTGCCGGTGTGCTTGGCCATCAGCTCGATGAACCTGCGCTTGCAGGTCAGGATCGCGAACTTGCGCGTGGATCGCTCGATATCCGAGGCCTGCCCCTGGAAGCCGCCCGACGGCTGGTGGATCATGACCGTCGAATTGGGCAGCGCGAAGCGCTTGCCCTTGGCGCCGGCCGCCAGCAGGAACGCGCCCATGCTCGCGGCCATGCCGACGCACAGCGTCGATACGTCGGGCTTGATGAACTGCATGGTGTCGTAGATCGCCATCCCGGCCGAGACCGATCCGCCCGGCGAATTGATGTAGAAGTTGATGTCCTTGTCGGGATTCTCCGACTCGAGGAACAGCAGCTGCGCGACGACCAGGTTGGCCGTCTTGTCGTCGACCGGCCCGACCAGGAACACGACGCGCTCCTTGAGCAGGCGCGAGTAGATGTCGTAGGCGCGCTCGCCGCGCCCGCTCTGCTCGATCACCATCGGGATCAAGCCGAGGCCTGTCGGTTCGTGCATGCGCTGACTCATGGGGCTTGCTCCGGTACGCTGGCTCGAAAGTGATTCGACGGCGTGGCCCGAGCGTCAGCAAAGGCGCGCGGCTGCCGCAATGTTCAGTCTGAGATGGGCCCGCGCGGAGGCATTTCAAGCGTGGGCTCCATCAATGCCGAAAAGCTGGTCGGCTCGGTCTGCGACCTGCGCGCGCTGCAGCGCCCAGTCGACGACGTTGTGTTCGACTGCCGCGAGCTCGAACTCGCCGAGCCGTCCGGGCTGTCTCGTAGTGCCAGCGCACCACCGCGTCCGGCTGCTCGTAGCTCTGCGCCGCCTCGGTGACCAGCGCCGCACCTGCTCGGGGCGCGCCTGCAGCTGCTGGCTGCGCACCAGCTCGTTGAGGATGAGGCCGAGCGCCACGCGCTCCTCGGCCTGCGGGCGAAGCGTCGCCGGCGACAAGTCGATGTCCTCGACCTTGCATGCCGCGGCTTTTCAAGTCGCTCGCCGCGCGCGCGGCAGACTCTGCGCCTCGAGTCTCGACCAGCGACTTCGGGATCGCGACCAGCTGCGACGGCGACGCAGCGCCTTCATCACCTGCTCCTTGACGTACGGCGTCGATCTTGCGCTTGCAGCTCGAGTGTCGAGATTGGCCTTCACTTCGGCGCGCAGCTCGTCGACGCTGCCGCTGGCGATGCCGAAGGCCTTCGGCGAATTCGGCGTCGACGTCGGGCAGCCTGCGGCTCGGCGACCGACTTGCACCGTGAGCGTGAACTGCGCGGTCTTTCCCGGCGACTTCCTTGCCGTGGTAGTCCGCGCGGGAAGGTGAGGCTCGAATGCTCTTGGTCTCGCCCGCCGTCATGCCGGTGAGCGCGGCCTCGAACTCCGGCAGCATGCGGCCTTCGCCGAGGACGATCGCAAAGTCCTTGGCCTGGCCGCCCGGGAAACTCGACGCCGTCGATGCGTGCCGGTGAAATCGACCAGCGCGCGGTCGCCCGCCTGCGCCGGCCGCTCGACGGTCTCGTAGCGGACGTTCTGCTTGCGCAGGATCTCGAGCGTGTGGTCGACGTCGGCGGAGGCTCGACGCTCGGCCACCGGCCGCTCGATGCGTCACGCCGCGACAGGTCGCCGAGCTTGACCTCGGGATAGACCTCGAAGAACGGCGGAGAACTCGAACTGATCCGTTGTTGGCCGCTTCCTTCGGCTCGATGCGCGGATAGCCGGCGACGCGCAGGTTCTGCTCGCGAATGGCGTCGTTGAGGCTCGTCTGCACCGTATCGGTGATCACGTCGGAGCGCACCTGCGGGCCGTACTGCTGCGCGACCATCTTCAGCGGCACCTTGCCCGGGCGGAAACCCGGCGATCTTGGCGGTCTTCGCCAGCCGCGCCAGGCGCTTCTGCACCTCGCCCTCGATCTGCTCGATCGGCACGGCGACGTTGAGCCTGCGCTCGAGCTGGCCGAGTGTCTCCAGTGTCGTTTGCATGCCTGGTGATTCCTTGCTAGATTCGCTGTGGATTTCCGTGGTGCGAAAGGAGAGACTCGAACTCTCACGCCTTTCGGCTCCGGCTCCTAAGGCCGGTGCGTCTACCAATTCCGCCACTTTCGCAGCCGGTTTCGCGAAACACGCCAGTGTAGCGGAAAAGTCCCCTCCGCGCCACGCGAAAGCCGCGCGCCAGCGCTCTGTCAGCAACAGCTTCATCCGGTGCCGGTCAATCACTACGAAAACTTTCCCGGTCGCATCGTGGCTCGTGCCCGCCGACCTGCGCGGCGCCATCGTCGCGATCTACGCGTTCGCGCGCAGCGCCGACGATTTCGCCGACGAAGGTGACGCGCCGGCCGCCGAGCGCCTCGCCGCGCTCGATCGCTATGCGGCGCATGCTCGATCGCATCGCGGGCGGGCGAGCGTCCGGACGAGCCGCCCTTCGCCGGCGCTGACCGACGCGATCCGCGCGCATGCGTCTGCCGCTCGCACCCTTGCGCGACGCTGCTCTCCGCGTTCCGACAGGACGTCGTCAAGACGCGCTACGCCGATTTCGCCGAGCTTGTCGACTATTGCGCGCGCTCGGCCAACCCGATCGGTCGGCTGCTGCTGCACCTGTACGGCGTCGACGACGCGGCCTCGCTGCGCCGCTCCGACGCGATATGCACGGCGCTGCAGCTGGCCAATTTCTGGCAGGACGTGGCCGTCGACTGGCGCAAGGACCGTGTCTACCTGCCGCTCGATGACATGGCGTCGCTTCGGCGTCGAGCGAGCGCCAGATCGCCGACGCCCTCTGCGACGATTCGTGGCGCCGCCTGATGCGCTTCGAGATCGCGCGGACGCGCGCGATGCTCGAGGACGGACGTGCGCTGGCGCAGTCGCTGCCGTGGCGCCTCCGGCTCGAGCTGCGCCTGGTCGTCGCCGGAGGGCTTGCGCATCCTGCGCCGCATCGACGACGTCGGCGGCGACGTCTTTCGTCATCGTCCGACGCTGACGCACGCGCGACTGGTCGGCGATGTCGCTCGCGGCGCTGCGCGCATGACGGATCCGTTCGCCTACTGCGACGAGAGGCTCGCGCAAAGCGGTCGAGCTTCTGCGTACAGCTTTCGCATTCTGCCGGAGCCGCGGCGCCGCGCGATCACGGCGCTGTACGCATTCTGCCGCGAGGTCGACGACGTGGTCGACGAGGTCTCCGATCCGGCGGTCGCGCGCGTCAAGCTCGCCTGGTGGCGCGGCGAGGTCGCGGCCGATCTTCGGCGGCAAGCCCTCGCATCCGGTAGCGCTGGCGCTCAGCCGGTGGTCGGCAGCTTCGACGCTGCCCGGGAGAACTTCGACGCCATCATCGACGGCATGAGCATGGACCTCGATCAGAATCGCTACCTGGACTTGGGCGACGCTCGAGCGCTACTGCCACCGCGTCGCCGGCGTCGTCGGCCTGCTGTCGGCGCGCATCTTCGGATTCGAGGACGCGCGCACGCTCGACTACGCGGACGACCTGGGCATCGCCTTCCAGCTGACCAACATCATCCGCGACGTCGGCGAGGACGCGCAGCGCGGGCGCATCTATCTGCCGCAGGACGAGCTTGCAGCGCTTCGGCGTGTCGCAGGGCGACATCCTGGCGCGCCGCTACTCGGACGCCTTCAGCGCGCTGATGGCGTTCGAGGTCGAGCGCGCGCGCGCCTTCTACGCGCGCGCGCTTCGCCGCGCTGCCGGCTCGCGATCGCCGCGCGCAGCGTCCCGGGCTGATGATGGCCGCGATCTATCAGGCGCTGCTCAAGGAGATCGAGCGCGACGGCTTCCGCGTGCTCGACCGCCGCATCTCGCTCGCACCGGCCTGCAAGGCGTGGACGGCCTGGAAGGCCTCGTGGCAATACTGACGCGCCTCGGCGTCGTGCCGCAGCGATGAGCCGAGCGCATCGCCGTCATCGGCGGCGGCTACGCCGGCTTCGCCGCGGCGGTCACGCTCGCCGCCGCCGGCGCGCGAGGTCACCGTCTTCGAAACCGCGCGCACGCTCGGCGGCCGCGCGCGCCGCGTCGAATCGCACGAGTGTCACCGGTCGACAACGGGGCAGCACATCCTGCTCGGCGCCTATCGCCAGTTCCTCGAGCTGGTGCGCACTGGTGCACGGCGCCGGCGCCGAGCACGAGCTGCTCGACCGGCGCCGGCTGATGCCTCGAGCAGCCCGGCGTATTCCGCCTGCGCACTCCGCCGCTGCCCGCGCCGTGGCACCTCGCGGTGGCGCTGTTCACGATGCGCGGCGTGCCCTACCGGCCGACCGCCTGAGCACGATGGCGTTCGCGCGCCGCCTGGCGCGCGGCGGATATCCGTGTTCGGCGGAGCTGACCGTGTCAGACGCTGCTCGCCGACCAACCCGGCGACGGTCACGCAGTTGCTGTGGGAACCGCTGTGTCTCGCGGCGCTGAACACGCCGCCCGACGCCGCGTCGGCGCAGGTCTTTCTCAACGTGATGCGCATGCGCGTTCGCCGCGACGCATGCACGACTCGGACCTGCTCCTGCCGCGGGTCGACCTGTCGACGCTGTTCCCGGACGCCGCGGCGGCGTTCGTCACCGATCGCGGCGGCGAGATTCGCGGCGGCACGGCGGTGACGCAGCGTCATCGCCGTCGACGGCGGCGTCGACATCGCGTCAGGGCTATTCGAGCGAGCGCTTCGACGCCGCGGTCGTCGCGGTCGGTCCGCATCAGCTGGCGCATCTGATCGAAGCGCAACGGCACGGGCGTTTCCGCGGTGCTCGCCCAGGTCGCCGCGCTGGCCTTCGAGCCGATCACCACCGCGTACCTGCAGTACGGCGCGGCGCTGCCGCTGGCGCAAGCCGATGGATCAAGCTCGATGGCGCGCCGGGGCAATGGATGTTCGATCGCGGTCTGCTCGCACGGGACGACGGGCCTCGCCGTCCGTCGTCATCAGCACCGATGCGCCCGGCGGACAAGATCCCGCACGATGCGTTGGCGCACGCGATCGACGCCCAGCTGCACGCGCTCATGCGCCAGGCTCTCGGCGCCGCTGTGGACGCAAGTCATCGCCGAACGGCGCGCGACCTACGCCTGCACTCCCGGGCTGCGCGCACCCCGCCGCCGGAATGCTGCTTCCCCACCTCTATCTCGCCGGCGACTACACCGACCCCGAGCTGCCCGCCACGCTCGAGGCGGCGATGAGGAGCGGCGTCACCGCGGCGCGCGCCCTGCTCGCGGCGCATGCGTGACAGCGCCCGTTGAGCCAGGCGCGGCTTAGCCGGTCGTGGGCTCCGGACCCGCGCCCGCGCCAGGGCCGAGCGCGCGCTGCATGAGCACGACGTCGAGCCAGCGCTCGAACTTCCAGCCCACCGTGCGCAGCGTAGCCCGCGCGCGACGAATCCCGCTGCCGCGTGCAGCCGTATCGAGCGGCACGTTCGCGGAGTCGCCGATCGCCGCCATCATCTGGCGCGCGCCGCGCGCCGCCGACTGCACGATCAGCTCCTCGAGCAGCGCGCGCCCGATGCCCATGCCGCACGCAGTCGGCCCGCACGTAGACCGAGTCCTCGACGGTGAAGCGGTAGGCGGGGCGCGCACGATACGGCGAGGCATACGCGTAGCCGACCACTTCGCCGCCGCGCTCGGCAGACGAGGTACGGCCAACGCAGCGCTCAGGACGTCGTCGTAACGGCGCGCGATCTCTTCGGCATCGGGCGCCTCGAGCTCGAAAGACGCCGACCCGGTCCTGACGTGGTGCGCATAGATCGCGGCGATCGCCGCGCAGTCGTCGCCTCGTGCGGCGCGCAGCGCCACGTCTCGAGGCAGCCCGCCGCAGCGGCGTGGCGGCATGTCAGTCGAGCTCCCCCGAGGTCGCTGCGCGACTCCCCCCGGGAGGGCGAGCGCCTTGGGGCGGCCCTGCGGCGCTCGTGATGTCTCCCCCCGAAGTCGCTGCGCGACTTCCCCCCGGAGGGGGGCGAGCGCCTTGGGGCGGCCCTGCGGCGCTCATCGCTCGCGCCTGCTGCCGCTGCGATCGCGCAGAATGCGCTGCTTCTCGCGGTTCCAGTCGCGCAGCTTCTCGGTTTCGCGCTTGTCGTACTGCTTCTTGCCCTTGGCCAGGCCGATCTCGATCTTGACGCGGCCGCGGCTGAAATGCAGGTCGAGCGGCGTGAGCGTGTAGCCGGCGCGCTCCACCTTGCCGATGAGCTTGTTGATCTCGGCGCGGTGCATGAGCAGCTTGCGCGTCCGCGTCGGGTCGGGAAGGATGTGCGTCGATGCGGTCGGCAGCGGCATGATGTGCGCGCCGATGAGGACGATCTCGGCGTTCTTGACGATGACGTAGGCCTCCTTGAGCTGCGCGCGCCCGGCGCGGATCGCCTTCACCTCCCAGCCCTCGAGCACGAGCCCCGCCTCGAATTTCTCCTCGACGAAATAGTCGTGATACGCTTTTCTATTGGCGACGATGCTCATGCGCGCTCATCTGCAGTTCGAAGTTACTCCACTCGCTCATTCAGCTCATTGTAGCAATGGCCAACGTCCGCAAGTCCGTGCTCGTTCCGTACAGCCGCGAGCAGATGTTCGCGCTGGTCCAGGCGGTCGAGGATTACCCGGCGTTCCTGCCATGGTGCGGCGGCGTCGAGGTGATCGAGCGCCACGGTGCCCGGATCGTGGTCCGCATCGACATCGACTTCCATGGCGTGCGCGCGTACTTCACCACTGCCAATCACAACGAGCCGCCCGAGCGCATCACGATGGCGCTGCGCGACGGGCCGTTTCGCAAGCTCGACGGCGCCTGGAAATTCCGCGCCCTTGCCAAGGGTGCGTGCAAGGTCGAGTTCTCGCTCAAGTACGAGTTCGCCACCACGACGCTGGAGACGCTGATCGGTCCGGTCTTCGACCATGTCGCGGACACCTTCATCGATGCGTTCGTCGCGCCGCGCCGAGAGTCACGCTGCCGGCCGTGTCGTGATCACCGTGAGCATCGTCTACGCGTTGCCCGACGCAGCGACCGAGATCGAGGTGCGGATGCCGCCGCGCTCGACGATTGCCGATGCGCTTGCCGCGTCGCGCATCGCCGAGCGCCTGCCCGGCGTGGACCTGGGCGCGTGCGACGTCGGAGTCTTCGGGAAGCGCAAGGCGCGCGACGCGCTGCTCGCCGATGGCGATCGCGTCGAGATCTATCGCCGGCTCATCGCCGACCCGAAGCAATCGCGTCGCGAGCGCGCCCGGCGCGACGAAAAATAAGGCTGGCCGTCAGGGTCTGGCGCCGCTCTTCTGCAGCGCCTTCTCGATGGTGTCGAAGCCGCCGCGTGTCGCCCAGGACAGCGCGCTCGCATCGTTCTGGTTGCGCAGATTGACGTCGGCGCCCTTCGCGATGAGCAGGTCGACCGTCGCGGCATGACCTCCGCGCACCGCCATCATCAGCGGCGTGGTTCCGTTCGCCGACTGCGCGTTGACCTTGGCGCCGATCTCGAGCAGGTAGCGCACGACCTCGGTCTGGCCGTTGGTGGCGGCGTAGGCGAGCGGCGTCCATCCGGTCGGATTGATCTCTGCGCCGCGCGCGAACAGCTTCTTGACCAGAACGAGATGGCCGTTGAGCGCCGCGACCATGATCGCGGTGTCGCCGAAGCCGTTCTTCGCGTCGACCTTGGCGCCGGCCTTGAGCAGAAGTTCGGTGGTCGGCTCCCAGCCCGCCCTCGCCGCCACGACCAGCACCGGCTCGCCGTTGGGATCGACCGTGTTCGGGTCCATGCCGCGCGCGAGCAGCGCGGCGACGTCATCGGACCGGTCGGTCGCGACCGATTGCACGAACCGGTCGTAGAGCGCCTGCGCCGGCGCGAGCGTGGGAGCGAGCATGGCGAAGGCAAGAAGGCACCGCAACGCGAGCCGGCGGCGCCGCAAGAGGTCGACGAAGCCGCCAACGGATGAGTCAATGGACATGAGAGGGAATTCCGAACAGGGTGAAAAAATTGCGCGAGGTCGCGCGCGCGATGTCGTCCACCGGACACGCCGCGGAGCCTGGCGATCTCCTCGGCGACATGACGCACGTACGCGGGCTGATTGAGCTTGCCGCGATACGGCACCGGTGCGAGATACGGCGAGTCGGTCTCGATGAGCATGCGCTCCAGCGGCACCTGGCGCGCGACGTCCTTCAGCTCGCGTGCGTTCTTGAAGGTCACGATGCCCGAGAACGAGATATGGAAGCCCAGGTCGAGCGCCGCGCGTGCGACCTCCCAGGTTTCGGTGAAGCAATGCATGACGCCACCGGCGCTTGCCCGCGCCCTCGTCGCGCATGATCGCCAGCGTATCGGCGGCGGCGGAGCGCGTGTGGATCACCAGCGGCTTGGCGCAGGCGCGCGCGGCGCGGATGTGCGTCCGGAAGCGCGCGCGCTGCCATTCGAGGTCACCGGTCAGGCGGTAATAGTCGAGCCCCGTCTCGCCGATGGCGACGACCTTGGGCCGGTGCGCCAGCTCGCACAGCTCGTCGACCGTGGGCTCGGGCGTGTCCTCGTAGTCGGGATGCACGCCGACGCTGGCGTAGACCTGCGCGTTGTCGGCGGCGATGCGCAGCACGCGCGGCAGGTCGATCAGGTTGACGCTGATGCAAAGCGCGTGCGTGACGTGCTCCCTGTCCATCGCGCCCAGCACCGCGGGAAGGTCGCCGCGCGAGCTCCGGAAAATCGATATGGCAATGCGAATCGACGAACATGGGCTTTCGAAGACGGAAGGAGCGCTGCGAGCCAGTCGATCGAGGGCGCGCCCTCGGGCGCGCTCTCGTCCTCGCAGCGTTACATCGTGTGCGTGGGACGGTTCGAGGCGAGCGTCTCGCCGAGGATTCTTTCGATCGTGGCGCGCGCCGCGGCGCCGGTCTCGTCGCGCGTGAACTGCACGCCGATGCCTTGCGTGCGGTTGCCCTGCACGCCTTCGGGAGTGACCCAGACCACCTTGCCCTGGACGGCGATGCGCTGCGGATCGTCCATCAGCGAGAGAAGCATGAATACTTCCTCGCCGAGCTGATACTGGCGGTTGGTCGGAATGAAGATGCCGCCGCCGGCGAGGAACGGCATGTACGCGGCGTAAAGCGCCGCCTTTTCGCGGATGTTGAGCGACAGCACCCCCGGTCGCGAAACCGTGGCGGGGCCAGAGTTGCCGTTGCTGCGATCCGTCGCCATCTGGAATGCCACTACTCCTGGGTCATTCGTTTCTCGCACTCCCGCCTTATCGGCGCGTGCGAGCGTTCTAGTAGTCAGCGGCCTCAGCGTTTCCCGAACAGCGTCCGGTATTCGAACAGCATCGCTTCGGCCACCAGCCGCGGCTGCAACGGATGCGCAAGCAATGCGCGCTGCTGCAACAGCGCTCGATGATAGCGGAACAGGGGCACCCGCGCCACCCGGCGCGCAAGCTCGGCAAGCGTCTCGCCGCGCTCGGGGTGAAATCTCGGCGCGCCGCCGGCGGCGACCGCGGCAAGGTCGGCGGTCCACGTCAACAACCCGTACACGACATCGGCCAGCATGCTCTTGCGCTCGTCCTTGGGCGTGGCTTCGATGCGCGCGCCCGCCGCCACCGGCGACATGCGCTCCGGGCTGCGACAGCTCGTTGAGCAGCCAATCGTGCGTTCGTCGCGCCGCGTCGGCTCCCAGCGCCACCGCCCGCAGGGGTGCGCCGCCCGCCAGCGCCAGGGCGCGCTCGGGGTGCGCGATCTTTTCCGCCGTCAGCCACGCCACCGCCCGTGCCCGGTCGGGCAGCGCAATCGCGAGCGTGTGACAGCGGCTTCTGATCGTCGCCGGCAGCCGCCCGGGTTGCGAGCTGACCAGGATCAGCGACGTGCCCGGCGGCGGCTCCTCGAGCGTCTTGAGCAGGGCGTTTGCGGCGGAGGCGTTCAACGCTTCGGCCGGCGCAATCACCGCCACCTTGGCGCCGCCGCGATGGCTCGACAGGAGCGCAAAGGCGATGAGGTCGCGGATCGCGTCGACGGTGATGACGTCCGCCGGCGTTGCGTTGCCTTCGTCGTCGTAGGTGACCGGCTCGATGACGCGCAAGTCCGGATGCGTGCCGCGCTCCACCCAGTTGCATGCAACACAGCGTCCGCAGGCGCGACCGTCTTCCGTGCGGCGCCTCGCACAGCAGCGCCTGCGCCAGGTGCAGCGCCAGCAGGCGCTTGTCCGATCCCCTGCGCGCCGGTGATGAGCAGCGCATGCGGCCAGCGATCGCGCTGCCCGAGCATGGTCACCGCCGGTCGCCTCGAGCCACGTCGGCAATGCTTGCCAGCGCGCCGCGGAAGATCGTCGCGTCGCTGTCGCTCACGGCGCGCCTTCCAGGATCGCCTCGACGTCGGCGCGCACCTGGCCGAGCGTGCGCGTGCCATCGATGACGCGGCAGCGCCGCGGCGCCGCCGCCGCGCGCGCGAGATAGACGGCGCGGACGCGCTCGAAGAACGCCGCCTGCTGCCGCTCGAACTTGTCGAGCACGCGCCCCTTGGCCATCCCAGTCGCTCGCGGCCGACGTCCACCGGAATATCGAAGACCAGCGTCATGTCGGGTTCGAAAGCGCCGAGCGCGAATCGTTCGACCTCGGCGATGCGTGCGGCGTCGAGACCCGTGTCCGCCGCCCTGATAGGCGTAGGTGGCGTCGGTGAAGCGATCGCAGACGATCCACTCGCCGGCTTCGAGCCGCGGCCAGATCTCGCGCTCGCAATGCTCGCGCCTCGCCGCGAACATCAGCATGAGCTCGGTGAGCGGCGCCATCGGCTCATGCAGCAGCATCTCGCGCAGCTTCTCGCCCAGCGGCGTGCCGCCGGGCTCGCGCGTCGCCCAGACGCGGCGGCCGCCGCGCGAGAGCAACTTCCCTGATCCACGGAAGATGCGTGCTCTTGCCGGCGCCGTCGATGCCTTCGACGGTGACCAGGCGGCCGCGAGCATCGTCGTCATTGTGGCGGATTCACGATCGCGGTGCGACGCGTCAGCGAGCGCGTTCCTGGTAGCGTGTCACGGCGCGATCGTGATCGGCGAGCGTGATCGAGAATTCGCTGCTGCCGTCGCCGCGCGAGACGAAATAGAGGAACGGCGACGGTCGGCGGATGCAGCACCGCGTCGATCGACGCCTGGCTCGGGGAGCGAGATCGGCGTCGGCGGCAGGCCATCGCGCGTGTAGGTGTTGAACGCGTGGTCGGTATCGAGATCGCGGCGATGCAGGCGCCCATCGTAGCGCTCGCCGAGCCCGTAGATCACCGTGGGATCGGTCTGCAGGCGCATGCCCTGTCGCAGCCGGTTGATGAACACCGCGGCGATCAGCGGCCGGTCGGCGGCGCGCCCGGTTTCCTTCTCGACGATCGACGCCAGTATCAGCGCCTGGTAGGCCGAGTCGAGCGGCAGCCCGGGCGCGCGCGCTGCCCACGCCGCATCGCAGCCGCGCGCGCATCAGCCGATTGGCGCGCGCCAGCAGGGAAACGTCGCTGCTGACCCGACGAGAAGAAGTAGGTGTCGGGAAAGAACCATCCCTCGGCTTCGCGCTCGGACGCGCCGATGTCGGGTCATCATCTGCGCGTTGTCGACGTCTCCGAGGGTCGCCTTGATGTCCGGCTTGGCGCGCAGCGCCGAGCGCAGATCGGCCACACTCCAGCCCTCGACGATGGTGAAGGCGATCTGCGTAGCGTCGCCCTGCGTGAGCTTGGCGAGCAGCTGGTTCAAGCGTCGCCCCGCTCGTCAGCTCGTAATTGCCGGCCTTGATCGCGCGATCGGCGCGCGCCAGCCGCGCCGCGCCCACCAGCGCCCACTCGGAGGGAATGATGCCTGCCGCGGCGAGCTCGCGCGCCACCGAGCGCAGCGACGAGCCGGCCTTGACGCTGAACGCATACGGCGATCTCAGGCAGCGGCAACGGATACCAGCGCGCCCAACCCCACGCGCCGCCGGCGAGGACGACGATGAGGACAGACGAGCCAGACGGCAACGCTTGGCGCATGGGATTCCTGTTCGCGAAAACGCGATCGATTGCGCGCGATTATAATGGCTCGCATGCATGCACCGTTGCGCTCAGTTCGCCTGGCTTCGTTCCGTCGCTTCGCGGGTTTCACGCTCGTCGAAGTCCTCGTCGTCATCGTCATACTCGGCATTCTCGCCGCGCTGGTCGTGCCGCGCGTGCTCGAGCGCCCCGACGAGGCACGCGTGATCGCCGCGAGCAACGACATCGCCGCGATCCTGCAGGCGCTCAAGCTCTATCGCCTCGACAACGGGCGCTATCCCACCACCGACCAGGGCATCGCCGCGCTGGTGGTGCGTCCCACGCAGCCTCCGGTGCCGCCCAACTGGAAGCCGAATGGGTATCTCGAGCGGCTGCCGAAGGACCCGTGGGGCAATCCCTACCAGTATCTCAATCCCGGGCTGCGCGGCGAGATCGACGTCTTCAGCTTCGGCGCCGACGGTCAGGCCGGCGGCACCGGATTCGACTCCGACGTCGGATCATGGGACCTCTAGCGGCCCACCGCGCACGCGCGACTCGGCCGTCGTATCGGCAGCATCGGGCGCGCGGCTTCACGCTGGTCGAGGTCCTGGTCGTTGTGCTCGTGATCGGACTCGCCGCCGGGCTCGTGTACGCGCGCGTCGACGCCGATCCGCGCCGGGACGTCGAGCGCGAAGGCGCGGCGTCTGGGCGCGGCGATCGAGCACGTGGCCGCGCTCGCGCAGTGGCGCAACGAGGTGCTGGGCATGTCCGCCAATGGCGCGTCGTATCGATTCTGGCGTCGCGAGACGACGATCGAGGGCGATCGCTGGGTGCCGCTCGCCGACGACGACGTGCTGTCGGTGCGCGCGTCTGACCTCGGGCGTGAGCGCGCGCGTCGCCCAATACGCAGGGCAGGCTGTCGCCGCCGACGCGATGCTGCCATTCGCACCGAGCGGGCGCAACGAACCTTACGTCAGTCGAGCTCGATTCCGACGAATGGCGCGCCCTGGTTCTCGCCGATCCGCTCAACCGCGTCGCGGTTACCGGCTGCCTCGCCGCGCTGATGCGCCGAATCGCCGGCTTCACGCTGGTCGAGGTGCTGATGGCGCTGGCGATTCTCGCGGTGGCGCTCGCGGCGGGATTTCGCAGCATCGCGCAAAGCGCGGACAGCGCCAGCGCGCTCAAGGCCCGAACGCTGGCGCTGTGGGTCGCCCAGAATCGACTCGCGCTGGCACAGATCGAGACCCCGGCGCCGCCGCCTGGAGCCCGGTCGGGCAACGCCGAACAGGCCGGGGCGGCATTTAACTGGCGCGAAGACATCGGCGGCACTCCCAATCCGGCGTTTCGCAAGATCGAGATCAACGTCGCCGATGCCGCCGCGCCCGATCACGTGCTGGTGCGGCTGGTGGGCTACCTGGGCCAGCGCTGATGCGCGCGCGCCGGTCAGGATTCACGCTGCTCGAAGTGCTCATCGCGCTGGCGATCGTGGCCACGCTCGCCGTGCTCGGCTACCGCGCGCTCTCCGCGATGAGCGAGAGCGAGACGAGGCTCGCCGCCGAAGCCGAGCGCTGGCGCACGCTCGATCTGTTCTTCTCGCGCCTCGAAGGCGACCTGCGCCAGGCGATCCCGCGCGCCGCGCGTCTGGATCAGGCGCGCGAGCCTGCGTGGCTTGCCGGCGCGAGCGACGATCAGGGCAACGCGACGATCGCGTTTTCGCGCGCCGGTCCCGAATTCAACGTCGAGCCCGGAAGCGGCGGTCAACGACTGCAGTATCGCTTTCGCGAAGGCACGATCGAGGTGCTGTATTGGCCCGGCTACGACCGCGTGCGCGCGACGGCTCCCCGCCGCGTATGCGCTGCTGAACGATGTCTCGCGCTTTCGCCTCGCGTACCTCACCAGGAGCGGCACGTGGGTCGAGAACTGGCCGGTCAGCGGCGAGGCGGAGCTGCCGCAGGCCGCGCGCGTGGAGCTGGTGCTCGCCAGCGGCGAATCGATCGAGCGATGGCTGGCGCTTCGATGAAGCTGTTGTGGATCGCATCGCGGGTACCGCCGCCACGCCAGATGCGCAGGCGCACTCGCAGCGCGGCGCCGCGATACTGCTCGCCATGCTGATGGCCGCGCTGGCGGCGACCATCGCCACAACGCTGCTCTGGCAGCAGCAGCGCTGGATCAACGATACCGAGCACCGCCGCAACCAGGTGCAGGCGCAGGCGCTGGCGATGGCGGGCGTGCAATGGGCGCGACAGATCGTCCAGGAGACCGCGCCGGCAAGCGCGCCGACGCATCTTGGACAGCCGTGGGCGCTGCGCTTGCCGGCCATTCCGCTGGAGAACGGCTCGATTTCGGGATACATCGTCGACGCGCAGGCGCGGCATCAACGTCAACAACCTCGCGCTGGCCTCGTCGCAGGCTGGAGCGCGCGCCGCCCTCACCCGGCTGCTGGCCGCGCTGTCGCTGCCCGCGACGCTGGTCAACTCGATCGCCGACTGGGTCGACACCGACAGTCAGGTCAGCTGAACCCGGACGGCGCGGAAGACACGTGGTACCTGGCGCAATCCGCGCCGGGATTGAGCGCCAACGCGCAAGTCCGCCGGACGAGCGAGCTGCTCGCGGTGCGCGGCCTGCGCGGCCAGCCCTCCGCGCTCGAGCGATTGCGTCCGTTCGTGGCCGCGCTCGATGCTCCGACCCCGGTCAACGTGAACACCGCCGACGCCCAGGTTCTCTCCGCCGTGACGGGGCTCGATCGCGCCGCCGCCCTCGCGCTCGTTGCCCAGCGCGCGCAGCGACCGTTCATCAGCGTCGGCGGATTTCCGCGCACGCCTGCCGCAACCCGACGTCGTCATCGACGAGACCGCTGATCGATGTTCGCAGCAACTGGTTCGAAGTCATCATCGAGGCGCGCCAGGGAGACACGCTGGCGCGCGCCCGCGCGCTGCTGCATCGCACCGCCAACGCCGGCGTGGGCCGAGTGGCCGATGGCAAGCGTCGTGTGGCAGCACGGGTCGAGTAGAATCGGCGCGCCATGAGCGACGCAGCCGTATCCTCCGATGACCACACTGCGCATCTATCTCGATGCGACGCCCGACGCACGCCGCGAAATGGACTGGGCGCTGTTCGATGCAGGCAACCGCGTGCTGCGCACCGGCCGCGGGCCGACACGACGCATGGCCGTCGGCCGACGCGCTCGAAGGCGTCGTCGCCGCATGGCACGGGCGCATCGTCACGTTGTCTCTCCCGCCGCTGCCGCCCGCACGCGCTGCGACCGCGGTCCGCTATGCGCTCGAGGACCAGCTTGCCGGCGCGCCGGAAGACAGCCATCTCGCGCTGGCCGCGCAGGCACCCGACGGCGCGATGCGCGTGGCGATCGTCGACGATGCATGGTTTCGCGCGCTGCTCGACGCGTCGGCGCGAATGGACATGCGCTGGCAGCGCGTCATCCTCGAAAGCGATCTCGCGCGACCGCCCGACGGCGGCTGGTGCTGGTGCGCGCCGGCGCTCGACGCTCCCGGCTTCGTGCGCACCGCACAGGGTGCGACCTTCGCCGTCGGTCCCGCCGCGGCCGATGCGCCGCCGGACGAGCTCGTGCTCGCGATATCGGGTCGGCGCGAGTCGAGTCCCGCGCGCGTTCGCGTCGATGTCGGCGGCGCGACGCCCGCGCTGCTCTCGCACGCGCACCAGCGCACGGGCGTGGAGTTCGTGGCCGGCGAGGCGTGGAACTGGGCGCGCGCGACCACGTCCGCCTGGACGAGTGCGATCGACCTGCACGCCGCTCCGTCCGCACGCGTCGAGAGCACGGGCCGTGCCGGCGCGTGGCGCGCGCTGCGCCCTGCCCTGTGGGTTCTGGCGTTCGCACTGTGCCTGCACGTACTCGCCAGCGCCGGCCAATGGGCATGGCTGTGGTGGCAGGATTACACCGCGCGATCCGAGCTCGCTTCGCTGGCCAAGACCGCCGCGCCCGACGAGCTCGCCGCCGGGCTGGCGCCCGCGAGCGCGATCGCGCGCCGCGACGCCGTGCTCCGTCACCGCGCCGGCCGCGTTGCCGACGACGATGCGCTTCCCCTGCTTGGCGCGCGCCGCGCCCGCGCTGGCGAGCCTGCCGGCTGGAGCGCTGCGCTCGCTGCGCTACGCCGACGGCCATGTCGTGGTCGAACTGCAAAAGCAGGATGCGGCGCAGTCCGCGCGCACACAGCGCGAGCTGCAGCGTGCCGGGCTGGTGGCAATCATGGCACCGACCGCGACCGGCGCGCGAATTCGCATCGGACTCGATTGATGGCGACGCTCGTCCAACCGTCGTTGCGCGATCGCGCCCGCCGCTGGTGGCAGATTCGCACTGCCGCAGGAACGCGCCGTCGCCGTGGCGCTCGCCGCGGCAGTCGTCGCCGCGCTGCTCTGGCTGTCGATATGGCAACCGATGCAGCGCGACATCGAGCGCATGACGCGTGCGCTGGCCAGCGACCGCAGCGCGCTCGCCGAAGCGCGGCGCAAGACCGACGACATCGCGACGCTCGCGCGCTCCACTCCGACACCCGACGCGCGTGACGCGCGCGCCGACTTCGACGCGGTGTTCGCGCGCGCCGGCGTGAAGCCGACTTCGATCGATCGCACCGACGACGACCGCCTGCGCGTCGGCATCGACAACATCGGCTTCGACGCGCTGGTCGCAGTGCTCGACTCGCTCCAGCGCGAGGCTCGCCTGCGCGCGGTCGATCTCACGGTGACCGGCCGCGTCGAGCCCGGACAGGTCCGCGCCGAGCTGACGCTGGCGCGCTGAGGGTGCGCGCTGTCCTTGTCCTGCTCGTTGGCACGCTGCTGCTGGCAACGGCGCTGGTCGCGCGTGCGCCGGCGACGCTGCTCGACGCGCGCCTCGACGCGGCAACCGCGGGCCGATTGCGACTTGTCGACGCCGCCGGCACCTTGTGGAACGGGACGGGAGAGCTTCGGCTGATTCCGGGCGAGACCGCGGCGCCGGTCGCGTGGCATGTCGATGCGTGGCCGCTCGTGACGGGCGAGCTGCGCGGCACGATCGCGCTCGCCGGCGCCGCACCCGCCTCTTTCGTGCTCGCCCGGCGCGACGCCGAGGTGCGCGACCTGGCGATGGAGCTGCCGGCGCAAGCGCTGCTGCGCGCACTGGGCTCGCCAGCGATCGTCGTGGCCGGCGGCCAGCTTGCGGTGCGCGCGCCCAGGCTCGCATCGCATGAACGACGCATCGAGGGCGACCTCGGTGTCCGATGGAGCGGCGCGAGCCTATCGTTGCCGGGGTTGCCGGGCCTGGCACAGTCGAGCGCGCTCGCGCTGGGCGAGGTGCGCTTCGACGCGACGGGACAGGCCGACGCGCTGGCCGGACCTCTGAGCAACGTCGGCGGCGACGTCGAGCTCAAAGGCAACGCTTCGACCACCATCGACGGCAAGCTGCGCGGCGACGTCACGCTGACTCCGCGCCCGGGACTCGACGCCGAACGCGCCAGCGCGATCAAGTCGCTGCTCTCGATGGCGACGCAACCCGATGCGGCGGGTGCGTACCGGATCGTCTTCACGCAATGAGCCGCAAGAAGAAGGTCGCCACGACCACGCCGCAGGTCGCTGCCCGGACGGTGGCGCCGGCGCGGCCGCGCGCGCGCGTCGCCGCACTCGATGCGCTGCGCGGCGCGGCGATATGCGCCATGATCGTGTACCACTTCGCGTTCGACCTGAACTGGTTCGGCGTCCTGCGCGCCGATTTCAACCGCGACCTCGGGTGGCTGACGTTTCGCGCCATCATCGTCAGCGCCTTCCTCCTGCTGGTCGGAGTGAGCCTGGTGCTCGCGCAACGCGATCCGCCGGACCGGTGGCCGAACGAGGCGTTCTGGAAGCGCATCGCGCTCATCACCGGCTGTGCGCTGCTGGTCACGCTGGCGAGCTACGTCACGTTCCGGCCAACTTTCATCACCTTCGGCATCCTTCACTGCATCGTCGTGTCCTCGCTGCTGGCGTGGCCGCTGGTGCGTTACCCCGCGGCGGCGGCGGTCATCGGCGTCGTGGTGATCGCCGTCGGCGCGCAGGTGCAGATCGCGGCGTTCGATTCACGCTGGCTCAACTGGGTGGGCTTGATGACGCACAAGCCGGCGACCGAGGACTACGTGCCGCTGTTCCCCTGGTTCGGCGTGGTGTGTCTCGGCATCGGCATCGGCGCCTGGCTGGTCGCCAAGAACCTGAGTCCGCTGCGGCCGCTGTCGCGCGTCTCGCCGGCATGGCTCTCCTGGCTGGGACGGCACAGCCTCATCGTGTACATGGTGCATCAACCGATACTGCTGGGAATGCTGCGCATCGTCGTGCCGGGTTGATCGCACCTGCGCGCGGGAGCGCCCGCGCCGAAGCCGCTGGCGCCCGCAGCGGCCTTGTCAGGGCCTGGGGAAAAGCAGCGCCGAGAGCCGCGCCGCTTCATCGCGCATGTCGCCGGCGATCGCCGCGCAGCGCGCGACGTTGAGCTGGTCGGCGACGCCGGCCGCGACCAGCGTGTGCGTTATCTCTCCGCGCGCGTTGAACACGGGCGCTGCGAGCACCGTCACGCCGCCGATATAGTTGCCCCGATCGATCGCGTAGCCCTGTTTGCGAACCTTGGCGAGGTCCTTGCGCCACGCAGCGGGAGTCGGGGGATCGTGCCAGCGCAAGGCGCGAAAGCGGCTTTGGATCTCGCTCCAGGGCTGTCGGGCTGTACGCCGCGACCAGGCGTCCGGTGGCGCTGATGAGCGACGGGAATCGGCTTCCGACGTCGACGTGCAGCCGGAACGGGATCTTCGAACGCGACAACGCCAGCACGACCATGTGGTCGAGCCCGACGATCTCGACGCCGATCGCGGTGACGCTCCATTGCTGCGAGATGCGGTCGAGCACCGGCTGCGCCGCGGCGGGAAAGCTGTTCGCCCTCGATCACGCTGCGCGCCAGCGAGAGCATTCCCGAGCCGAGGCTGTAGCGCTTGGCGTTGTCGACCTTCACCAGCTCCTCGCTCACCAGCACGCGCAGGATGTGCAGGCACGTGCTAGTCACCATGCCCAGCGCCTGCGCGATGGCCTGCACGCCCGATCGGCTGCGCGCTGCGGCCGAGCAGCCGAAGGATGGCGATGGAACGCGAAACCGCGGGCACCGCGCGAACCTTGGGGGCGCGGACGCGAAGCGCGTTCCTGCCTTGCCGGCGGGCTTGATCGGTCTGGGAATTGCCTGCGGGAGCCATCGGCGTATTTGTATTAGTACAAACGATGAACGTATTTGACAACTGTATGCCGGCGCGGCACCATTTGCAAGACCCGCTTCGCAACGACCTGCCCACCGAGTGCGCCCTTGAGCAAGCTGACCGACTACACCTCCTACGCCGACGCGCAGAAGCACTTCAGCCCGGACAAGCTCTGGGAACTGTTCGACGGCGACCGCGACCGGATCAACATCGCGCACGAGTGCATCGACCGTCACGTCGAAGGTGACGCGGATCGCGGTGATCCTGGCGCACGCCGACGGCCGCGACGAGACGCTCTCGTTCGCCGAGATCTCGCGCCAGTCGTCGCAATTCGCGCACTACCTGGTCGCGCAGGGCGTGCAGGCGGGCGACCGCGTCGCCGTCATGCTCGAGCCGTCGCGCGCCTTCTACGTCGCGATGTTCGGGGCGATCAAGGCTGGGCGCCATCGCCGTGCCGCTGTTCACGCTGTTCGGTCCGGACGGCATCCGGCTGCGCGTGCGCGACTGCTCGCCGAAGATCCTGTTCACCAACGCCGAGAAGGCGCCGATGGCCGAAGGCATCGCCGGGCACGCGCGTCGTCGTCGCCGACGACGCGCTCATGGACGAGCTCGTCCGCCTACCCGGCGCACATTCGCGCACCACCACGCGCGGCGACGACTACGCGATCTACCAGTACACGTCGGGGACCACGCGCGAGCTGCCCGAGGCGGTCAAGCACTCGCACCGCGCCATCGTCACGCTGATGCTCGCCGCGCTGTACGGAACCGGGCTGCGCCCCGGCGATCGATTCTTCTGTCCGTCGTCGCCCGCGTGGGGACACGGCCTGTGGCACGGCACGCTCGCGCCGCTCGCGCTCGGCCTCACCATCGGCGCCTTCTCCGGCAAGTTCAACGCCGAGCGGCTGCTGAAGGCGCTGCGCGATCACCGCTTCACCAACCTGTCCGCCGCCGCGACGCACTACCGGATGATGCGCAACTGCGGCGCCGCGCCGAACTACGACATATTGCCTCGAGAAGCTGTCGTTCACCGGCGAGCCCATCGACAGCGAGACGGCCACCTTCGCCGAGCAGACGTTCGGACACCCGGTGTGCAGCATGTACGGCACCACCGAGATCGGCGTGATCCTGGTGAGCTACCCGGGCGCGCCCGATTTCCCGGTGAAGCCGGGCTCGCTCGGCAAGCCGATTCCCGGCGGCAAGGTCGAGGTGCAGGACGCCAACGGCGCGCCCTGCCCGCCCGGCGTCACCGGAGAGCTGAAGGTCTGGCGCCGCGACGGCTGGGTGCGCACCAAGGATCTCGGCCGCGTCGACGACGACGGCTACTTCTATCACGGCGGACGCGCCGACGACGTCATCATCTCCGCCGGCTGGACCATGAGCGCGGTCGAGATCGAGGACGCGATCCTCAAGCACCCGCAGGTGCAGGAAGCCGCCGCCATCGGCGTCCCCGATGCGCTGCGCGGACAGGTCGTCAAGGCGTTCGTCGTCGCCCGCCGCGCCGGCGACGAGACGCTGGTCAAGGAAATCCAGGACCTCGTGCGCAGCGGCCTCAGTGCGCACGAGTATCCGCGGCACGTCGTCTTCGTCGACGAGCTGCCCAAGACGCCGGCCGGCAAGGTGCACCGCAAGGTGCTGCGCGACCGCGAGCTGGCCGCCCTCGCCGCCGCGCAGACGCGCCGTCGCAACTATCCCCTTCACACTGATGGCATCGAGGAGAAGCACATGCTGACCGAAGAGCGCCCGCGCGCGCAGACAATCGAGCGCGAGTTTCCCGAAGATCACCGAGCAGGGCCTGGACGACCTGCGCGAGCGCATCGGCGTCAAGATCGGCGCCACGCAGGAGCCGTGGTGCTACGAGGCGACCCGCGACAACATCCGGCACTACGCGCACGGCATCGGCGACGACAATCCGCTGTGGTGCGATCCGGACTACGCGGCGAAGTCCGCGTACGGCGGCATCGTCGCGCTGCCCAGCTTCCTGTTCTCGACCAGCCGCATCGTCTCGGGCTACGTCGGCGGCCTGCCGGGCGTGCACGCGATGTGGTCGGGCGCGGACTGGACGCTGGCACAAGGCGATTCGCCGCAACGACGTCATCTCCACCGAGGCCTACCTCAAGGACCTGGTCGAGCACCAGACGCGATTCGCGGGCCGCGCCGTCCAGCAGACCTACCACGTCGATTTCTTCAACCAGCACGGCGACAAGGTCGCCGACGCCGACAGCTGGTGCTTTCGCACCGAGCGCGACCACGCGCGCGAGAAGGGCACCAAGTACAAGGAAGTGCGCGCCCGTGCGCCGCGGCGTTATACCGACGCCGAGCTCAGCAAGGTGTACGACCTGTACGCGAACGAGGAAATACGCGGCGCGCACTGCGCGTTACTGGGAGGACGTCAAGGAAGGCGAGGCGCTGCCGACCATGGCCAAGGGTCCGATGACCGTGACCGGATTCATCGGCTACGCGCAGGGCTGGGGCGGCCTCTACATCCGCGCCAACAAGCTCGCGTGGAAGCTGATCCACGCGCATCCCGGCGTCGGCATCAAGAACCGCTTCGGCATTCCCGACGTTCCCGAGCGCGTGCACTGGGAAGAGGACTTCGCGCTCGAGGTCGGCGCGCCCGGGCGCCTACGACTACGGCCCCGAGCGCTGCTCGTGGCTCACGCATCACCTCACCAACTGGATGGGCGACGACGGCTTCCTGCGCAGCGCCGAATGCAAGGTGCGCCGCCACAATCCCGAGGGCGACCTGCTGTTCATCAACGGCAAGGTGAAGCGCAAGTTCGTCGAGGACGGCCGTCACCTGGTCGAGATCGCGCAGGAAGCGAGCAACCAGGACGGCGAGCAGTCGGTGGTGGGCTCGGGCATCGTGGAACTGCCGTCGCGAGGCTGACCATGCGTGCACTGGAGGGGATTCGCGTCCTCGATCTGTCGCGCGTGCTGGCCGGACCGCTGTGCACGCAGATGCTGGCCGACCACGGCGCCGACGTCATCAAGGTCGAGCCGCCGATCGGCGACGAGACGCGAAGCTTCGGCCCGCCTTTCGACGAGGCGGGCGACGCCGCGTACTTCACCGCGCTCAACCGCGGCAAGCGCGCGATCGCGATCGACCTTTCGAAGCCCGAAGGTCGAGCCGTCCTGGAGAAGCATGCTCGTCGACGCCGACGTGCTGATCGAGAACTTCCTGCCCGGCACGATGGAAAAGTGGGGGATGGGTCAGGCAGTGCTCGCGAAGCGCCATCCGCGCCTCGTCTATTGCTCGATTTCCGGCTTCGGCGCGGACGGGCCGCTCGGCGGCTTGCCGGGCTACGACGCGGTGCTGCAGGCGATGTGCGGCCTGATGAGCGTGAACGGCTCGGAGACGTCGGGCGCGATGCGCCTTGGCATCCCGGTCGTCGACCATCTCACCGGCTACGTCGCGCTGAGCGGCATCCTCATGGCGCTGTATGCGCGCGAGCGCACCGGCAAGGGCGCGCACGTCGAGGCGACGCTGTTCGACACCGGGCTGAGCCTGCTCGTGCCGCACGCGGCGAACTGGTTCCAGTCGGGACGCGCGCCGCGCCTGCTGGGCAGCGCGCATCCGAACATCTGCCCCTACGACAAGTTCGCCGCCGGCGACGGAGAGATATTCCTCGGCGTCGCCAACGACGGACAATTCCGCAAGCTGTGCGAGCGCATCGGACGCGCCGACCTCGCGTCCGACGCGCGCTTCGCCACCAACGCCAGCCGCATCCAGAACCGCGCCGCGCTGCGCGACGAACTCGAAAAATCCTTCGCGGTCTACGCCGTCGGAGGAGCTGTGCCGCACGCTCATGCAGGCGGGCGTCCCCGCGGGACCGGTCCACACGGTGCCGCAAGCGTTCGCGCAGGCGCACGCCGGGCATCGCGGCATGATCGTCGACGATTGAAAGCTATCGCGGCGTCGGAACGCCTGTGAAGCTGAATGCAACCCGCGAGCACCATGCGCGCGCGTCCGCCGCGCTTCGGCGAGCACGCCGAGGAGATCCTCGCCGAGGCAGGTTGCGGCAAGGAGCAGGTCGCCGAATTGCGAGGCGCGGGCGTCGTTCGCGACCAACGGCCTCAACGATGAATTAGCGATAACGATGAACAACAGCACCGAAACGAGGAGATCCCAATGAAGCTCATCCGACAACTCGCCGCCGTCGCGCTCGGCGCCGCCTTTGCCACGACCTTTGCCGCGACCGCCGTCGCGCAGTCCTATCCGCAAAAGCCGGTGCAAGATCATCGTCGCGTACCAGGCCGGACAAGGCACCGACGTCGCGACGCGCTACATCGCCGAGCGCCTGAACAAGTCGCTCAACCAGAGCTTCTACATCGACAACAAGCCCGGCGCGGGCGGCAACATCGGCACCGAAGCGGCGGCGCGCTCGGCGCCCGACGGCTACACGCTGACCATGGGCACCAACGCCACGCACGGCACCAACCAGTTCCTCTACGACACGGTGCCCTTCGATGCCGAGAAGGACTTCGAGCCCATCATCCTCATCGGCTCGTTCCCGATGGCGATCGCCGCCAATCCGTCGTATCCGGCGAACTCGATCGCCGAGCTGGTCGCGCTCGCCAAGGCGTCGCCCAAGTCGAGCGACATCGCGATGCCGAGCACCACCGCGCGCATCGTGTTCGAGCTGCTCAAGGCGCAGAGCCAGGCGCCGCTGTTCGGCATCCCGTACAAAGGCTCGGCGACGGCGATGACCGAAGTGATGGGCGGCCAGCTGCCGGTCATCATCGACACGGTGACCGCGGCGCGTCCGCACATCGCCGCCGGCAAGCTCAAGGCGCTCGCGGTGACGTCGCTCAAGGGCACCGAGCTCCTTCCCGGCGTGAAGCCCGTCGCGGAACAGGGACTGCCGGGCTTCGAAGTCATCGCGTGGAACGCGCTGTACGCGCCCAAGGGAACACCCAAGGAAGTGATCCAGATCCTGAACACCGAGATCAACAAGATCCTCGCGCAGCCCGAAGCGCGGCAAAAGCTCAAGGACCTGGGCTACGACGTGGGCGGCGGCACGCCCGAGCAGCTGGCGGAGTTCGGCCGATCCGAACGGCGCAAATGGGGACCGTTGATCTCGGCCGCCGGCATCAAGGCGGAATAGCGACGTTGTCTCGGAGAGCGCGTTCGGCTAAACTTCGCGCTGCATTTGAAGGCGCGTAGCTCAGCTGGTTAGAGCACCACCTTGACATGGTGGGGGTCGTTGGTTCGAGTCCAATCGCGCCTACCACCCGCATTGTGCTGCTACCGCATCAGGCGAGAAGCAACGAGAGAAAGGCACTGGTTATGACACCGCGAACGCGTTCGGAGACTTGCTGACCTAGCCCGAGTTCGCACGCCGTCGTCCAGCGAAAAAGTGCGGCTCGTCCGCGCTTTTTTCGTTTCTGGAGTCTGCCATGCCTGATATTCGATTACCCGACGGCGCCGTCAAGCACTTCGACGCGCCGGTCACCGTCGCCCAGATCGCATCGTCGATCGGCCCCGGCCTCGCCAAGGCCGCGCTCGCCGGCAAGGTCGACGGCAAGCTCGTCGACACCTCGTTCGCGGTCGATCGCGACGCCAGCGTCGCCATCGTCACCGACAAGGATCCCGAGGGCCTGGAAGTGCTCCGTCACTCGACGGCGCACCTGCTCGCGTACGCGGTCAAGGAGCTCTTTCCCGACGCGCAGGTGACCATCGGCCCGGTGATCGAGGACGGCTTCTACTACGACTTCTCGTACAAGCGCCCGTTCACGCCCGAAGACCTGGCGGCGATCGAGCAGAAAATGGCCGAGCTCGCCAAAAAGGACGAGCCGGTCACGCGCACGCTCATGCCGCGCGACGACGCGGTGAAGTATTTCGAGTCGCATCGGCGAGCATTACAAGGCGGAGATCATCGCCTCGATCCCGTCGAACGAGGACATTTCGCTCTACGCGGAAGGCAAGTTCACCGACCTCTGCCGCGGACCGCACGTGCCGTCGACCGGCAAGCTTCAAGCGTGTTCAAGCTGATGAAGCTCGCCGGAGCGTACTGGCGCGGCGACTCGAAGAACGAGATGCTGCAGCGGATCTACGGCACCGCGTGGGCGAAAAAGGACGATCTCGACGCGTACCTGCACCGCATCGAGGAAGCCGAGAAGCGCGACCACCGCAAGCTCGGCCGCCAGCTCGACCTCTTCCACCTGCAGGAGGAAGCGCCGGGCATGGTGTTCTGGCATCCCAAGGGCTGGACGATCTGGCAGCAGGTCGAGCAGTACATGCGTCGCGTGTACCAGGACAACGGTTACCAGGAGGTGCGCGGCCCGCAGATCATCGACCGCTCGCTGTGGGAGACGCTCGGGACACTGGCAGAACTTCAAGGACAGCATGTTCACGACGGAGTCGGAAAAGCGCGACTTCGCGATCAAGCCGATGAACTGCCCCGGGCACGTGCTGATCTTCAATTCCGACCTGCGCAGCTACCGCGACCTGCCGCTGCGCTACGGCGAGTTCGGCGCCTGCCATCGCAACGAGCCCTCCGGCGCGTTGCACGGCATCATGCGCGTGCGCGCCTTCACGCAGGACGACGGTCACATTTTCTGCACCGAGGACCAGATCCAGCCGGAGTGCACCGCCTTCCACACGCTCGCCATGAACGTGTACCGGGATTTCGGCTTTACCGACATCGACATCAAGATCGCGCTGCGTCCCGACGCAGCGCCTCGGCGACGACGCAAGCTGGGATCTGGCCGAGGACGCGCTGCGCAACGCGCTCAGGGCGTGCGGCGCGAAGTGGACCGAGCTGCCGGGCGAAGGCGCCTTCTATGGACCGAAGATCGAGTACCACCTCAAGGACTCGATCGGGCGCTCCTGGCAGTGCGGCACGATGCAGGTCGATTTCCAGATGCCGGGGCGCCTCGGCGCCGAATTCGTCGACGAGGACAACAGCCGCAAGGTCCCGGTCATGCTGCACCGGGCGATCGTCGGGTCGCTGGAGCGCTTCATCGGCATCCTGATCGAGCACTATGCCGGTGCACTGCCGCTCTGGCTGGCGCCGGTCCAGGTGGTCGTCCTGACCATCACCGACCGCCAGTCGGCGTATGCGGCGGAAGTGACTGCTCGGCTCAAGGCGGCCGGTTTCAGGGCGGTTTCCGATTTGCGTAACGAGAAAATAACCTATAAAATTCGAGAACATAGCCTGCAGAAATTGCCGTACCAGGTGATCCTGGGCGACAAGGAGCTGGAAGCAGGCAAAGTGGCCGTGCGTACCCGCACCGGCGAGGACCTGGGGGCGATGCCTCTGGAGTCCTTCATCGAGCGTCTCCAACGCGAGACGACGTCGAGGCAGTGAGGCTCGATCGGCAACGATGAGGCGCGGGCGGCACGGCCTATTTTTCACGGTTAAAGGAGTAGCGAGATAGCCCAAGACAAAGCACAACGGGTCAACGGAGAAATCAACGCCCCGGAAGTACGTCTGGTCGGACCGGACAGGCGAGCAGCTAGGAATCGTTGCGATTGCAGATGCGATCGCGCGGGCAGAAGCAGCGGAGCTCGATCTGGTGGAGATCGCGCCACTCGCCGAGCCGCCGGTTTGCCGCATCATGGATTTCGGCAAGTTCAAGTACCGCGAAGCGAAGCGCGCGCACGAAGCGAAGCTGAAGCTCAAGCAGATCCAGGTCAAGGAAGTGAAGTTCCGGCCGGGGACCGACGAGGGCGACTATCAGATCAAGCTGCGCAACCTGATCCGGTTCCTGGGCGAAGGCGACAAGGCGAAAGTCACGCTGCGTTTTCGCGGCCGTGAGATGGCGCACCAGGAGTTCGGTATCCGACTGCTGGAGCGTATCCGTGGCGATCTCGAACCGTATTGCGTTGTCGAACAGTTTCCAAGGCTCGAAGGCCGGCAAATGGTGATGCTGCTGGCCCCGAAGAAGACAGTCGTTGCAGCAAAGCATCCCCCCAACAAGCCCGAAGCCGGTAAGCCAGCGAGCAAACAAGCCTCTCCTCCCGAGAGCACCGCCGTGGGCAGCAAATAGGAAAAGTAGTCATGCCGAAGATGAAGACGAAGAGCGGCGCGAAAAAGCGTTTTCGCGTACGCGGGAGTGGCAGCGTCAAGCGCTCGCAAGCGTTCAAGCGCCACATCCTCACCAAGAAGTCCACCAAGAACAAACGGCACCTGCGCGGCGCGGCCGAAGTCCACAGCACCAATGCGGACTCGGTCAAGGCCATGCTGCCGTACGCCTAACCGGAGCCGGCCATGCCAAGAGTCAAGCGTGGGGTGACCGCCAAGGCGCGGCACAAGAAGGTCCTGGACCAGGCGAAGGGTTATCGCGGCCGCCGGAACGCCGTCTACCGCATCGCCAAGGAAGCGGTGATGAAGGCGGGGCAGTACCAGTATCGCGACCGGCGCGCCAAGAAGCGCGAGTTCCGCGCGCTGTGGATCGCGCGCATCAACGCCGCGGTCCGCGAACTGGGACTGCTCGTACAGCGCGTTCATGAACGGGCTGAAAAAGGCGTCGATCGAAATCGACCGCAAGGTGCTCGCCGATCTCGCGGTGCACGACAAGGCGGCGTTTAGCAAGATCGCGGAGCAGGCCAAAGCCTCTCTGGCCTGAACGACCGAGACCAACGAGGGAGGCGCGAAAAACGCCTCCCTTTTTTTGTTCCTGAAAATGGACGAGCTCGCAGACCATCGTCGCCGCCGCGCTGGCCGATTTCGCAGCCTGCACGGACGCGGTCGCGCTGGAGAACGCCAAGGCGCGCTATCATCGGCAAGACCGGCAAGCTCACCGAGCTGCTCAAGGGACTGGGCAAGCTGTCCGCTGCCGAGCGCCCCGCCGCGGGCGCGCGCATCAACGCCGCCAAGGACGCAGCTCGAGGCAGGCGCTCGCCAGGCGCCGCGAGGACCTGGCCGAGCTCAAGCTCGCGCAACAGCTCGCCGGCGAGGCGCTCGATGTCTCGCTGCCCGGGACGCGGCCTCGGCGCCGGCGGCCTGCATCCCATCACGCGCATCATCGATCGCATCGAGGCGCTGTTCGGCTCGCTCGGCTTCGCCGTCGCCGACGGTCCCGAGATCGAGGACGACTTCCACAACTTCACCGCGCTCAATACGCCCGAGGACCATCCTGCCCGCTCGATGCACGACACGTTCTACGTCGACGGCGGCATGGTGCTGCGCACGCACACCTCGCCGATCCAGGTGCGCTACATGGAAACGCACGCGCCGCCGATCAAGATCATCGCGCCGGGACGCGTCTACCGCGTCGACAACGACGCCACGCACTCGCCGATGTTCCATCAGGTCGAGGGCCTCTGGATCGACGAGCACGTCACCTTCGCCGATCTGAAAAGCGTGTTCTCCGAATTCCTGCGCCGGTTTTTCGAGCGCGACGATCTGAAGGTGCGCTTTCGCCCGTCGTTCTTTCCGTTCACCGAGCCGTCGGCGGAGATCGACATGAGCTTCGGCGACGGCTGGCTGGAGATCTCGGGTGCGGGCCAGGTGCACCCCAACGTGCTGCGCGCGGTGGGCATCGATCCGGAGCGTTACCAGGGCTTCGCCTTCGGCATGGGCCCCGACCGCCTGGCGATGCTTCGCTACGGCGTCGACGACCTGCGGCTGTTCTACGAGAACGATCTGCGCTTCCTGAAGCAGTTCGCGTGAGAGGCCGGCCGCGATGAAGTTTTCCGAGCACTGGCTGCGCAGCCTCGTCGATCCTCCGATCGACAGCGCGGCGCTCGCCGATGCGCTGACCATGGCGGGACTCGAAGTCGAGGAGCGCATTCCCGCGCGCCCCCGCGTTTCGCGGTGTGGTCGTCGGCAGGATCGCTGTCGTTCGAACGTCATCCCAATGCCGACCGTCTCACGCGTGTGCAGTGTCGACGTCGGCCGCGCCGCGCCGCTGTCGATCGTGTGCGGCGCGCCCAATGTCGCCGCCGGCATGATGGTGCCGTGCGCGCTGGTCGGCGCCGAGCTGCCGGAAGGCCTCGATCATCAAGGCTTCGGCGATGCGCGGCGTCGAGTCGCAGGGGATGCTCTGCTCGGCGCGCGAGCTGGGGATCAGCGACGATGCCTCCGGGCTGCTGGTGCTCGATGCGCAGATCGCGCCGGCGGCACCGACCTGCGCCAGGCGCTCGATCTCGACGACACGCTGCTCACGCTCAAGCTCACGCCCAATCGCGCCGATTGCCTTTCGCTGATCGGCATCGCGCGCGAGGTCGCGGCGATCACCAGCACGCCATTCGTCGCGCCGGCGCGCCCCGACGTCGCCGAGACGGCGAGCGCGACGCGCGCGGTGCAGATCGAATCGCCGCAGGCCTGCCCGCGCTTCTGCGGCCGCGTGATCGAGGGCATCGACGCGCGCGCGCCCACGCCCGGCCTGGATGAAGCAGCGCCTGGAGCGCAGCGGCATCCGCTCCATCTCGGCGGTGGTCGACGTCACCAACTACGTGATGCTGGAGATGGGCCAGCCGCTGCACGCCTACGACGACGCGCATGCTCGAGGGAGCCATCGTCGTGCGCTTTGCGCGTCCCGGCGAGCAATTGACGCTGCTCAACGGGCAGGTGCTCGACCTCGATCCGTCGCTGCTGCTGGTCGCCGACGACGCCAAGCCGCTGGGACTCGCCGGCATCATGGGCGGAGAGCACAGCAGCATTGCCGACAGCACGTCGACGGGTCTATCTCGAAGGCGCGTTCTGGAATCCCGCGGTGATCCAGGGCAAGGCGCGCCGGCTGGGTTTTGCCACCGACGCCGGATTTCGCTTCGAGCGCGGCGTCGACTTCGCGGCGTCGGCCGGCGGCGGTCGACCGCGCGACCGCGCTCATCCTGCAAATCTGCGGCGGAGAGCGCCGGCCCGCTCAGCGACGTCGCCTCGAGCTGCCGCGGCGCGACCCGGTGCGCGTGCGCGTCGCGCGCATCGACCGCGTGCTCGGCGTCGATGTTCCCGTCGCCGAGGTCGCCGCGATCTTCGACCGCCTCGGCCTCGCGCCGCGCCGCGAGGGCGACGACTTCATCGTCACGCCTCCCAGCTATCGCTTCGACCTCGCGATCGAAGAGGATCTCATCGAGGAGGTCGCGCGGCTGTACGGCTTCGATCGAATCGAGCCCGCGCGCCCCGGCGCACCGACAGCGCGATGCTGCCCGCGCCGGAGAGCCATCGCTCCGCGGCGCAACTGCGCGCGCGCCTGGTCGGTCGCGACTATCAGGAAGTCATCACCTTCAGCTTCGTCAGCTTCGGCGTGGGAGCGAGCGACTGCGCTCGGACCCACCGACCGATCGCGGTGCTCAACCCGATCGCCAGCCACCTCGACGTCATGCGCACGACGCTGCTCGGCGGCCTGCTCGATGTCCTGCGCACCAACGTCAATCGCAAAGCCGATCGCGTGCGCATATTCGAGAGCGGGCGATGCTTCCGGCGCGACGCGCGAGCGCCTCGAGCAGCCGCTGCGCATCGGCGGCCTGCATCTACGGCGCCCAGCGCATGCCGAGCAGTGGGGTGGCGACGGCGGCGCCGTCGACTTCTTCGACGTCAAGGGTGACGTCGAGGCGCTTGCCGTATCCGCTCGAGGTCACCACCGCCGCCGCGCAGCACCCGGCGCTGCATCCTGGGCGATCGGCGCGCGTGGTCATCGATGGCCGTGCCGCAGGGTGGGTCGGCGAGCTTCATCCGCGGCTCGCGCAGGAGCTTCGAGCTGCCGCGCTCGCCGATGGTCTTCGAGCTCGACCTGGACACCCTCACGAACGCTGCCCTTCCCCGCGGGAAAGCCCGTCTCCAGGTTGCCCATGGTTCGCCGCGATATCGCCGTCCTGGTCGACGAGAATGTGCCCGCGCAGGAGGTCCTGGACGCGCTGCGACGGGTCAAGCCGGCCCAGGTCGAGCAGGTCGCGCTGTTTGACGTTTACCGCGGCCCGGGCGTCCAGCCGGGCAGGAAAAGCCTTGCAATTCTTGTGCTTATACAAGATACTGCACGTACTTTGACGGACGCCGAAATCGACGCCGCGGTGACGGGTTTTGCTGCGCGAACTCGAGAATCGATTCAAGGCCACGTTGCGCCAGTAGGAAACCCGATGACCCTCACCAAAGCCGAACTCGCCGACCTGCTATTCGAGCAACTGGGCCTCAACAAGCGCGAGGCCAAGGACATGGTCGAGCGGTTTTTCGAGGAAATCCGCATCGCGCTGGAATCGGGCGAAAGCGTCAAGCTCTCCGGATTCGGCAACTTCCAGCTGCGCGAGAAGCCGCAGCGGCCGGGACGCAACCCCAAGACCGGCGAAGAAATACCCATCACCGCGCGGCGCGTCGTGACTTTCCACGCAAGTCAGAAGCTGAAGGCGATGGTCGAAGCCGCGAACAATGGCCGAGCCCAGGCAGACTAAGTCCGAGCTCCCGGCGATCCCCGCCAAGCGCTATTTCACCATCGGCGAGGTGAGCGAGCTGTGCGCGGTCAAGCCGCACGTGCTGCGCTACTGGGAGCAGGAATTCACGCAGCTCAAGCCGGTCAAGCGGCGCGGCAACCGGCGCTACTACCAGCACCACGAGGTGCTGCTCATCCGCCGCATCCGCGACCTGCTCTACGAGCAGGGATTCACCATCAACGGGGCGCGCCACCGCCTGGAAGCCAACAACCTGGAGGTCGCCTTCCCGCGCCGACGCATCCGGACCGGATGCCCGGCGTCCGCGGCGCGCCCGCCCGAGGCGTCACTTTCCCCTGCCGAAATACGGCAGGCCATCGAAGAAATACGTGCCCTGCTCGGCCCGGCGCCGTGATGCCGTATAATTCAATGAGTTTCGCGTCGGGGCGTAGCGCAGCCTGGTAGCGCACCTGCATGGGGTGCAGGGGGTCGGAAGTTCGAATCTTCTCGCCCCGACCATTTTCCCTATGAACGGACGAGATCACGGCATGTATCAGCCGGGGTCCCGTCCGTGCGTTTTTGGCGCACTTTTCGATGATTATTGCCATTCCGGTCGAATTGGAGCAGCCTTGGACGACGAGATGCCCGAGACTGCGCGGCGCCCGGCACGACAGTTGCTTTGGCCGTCCAGGCACGACTACCTCAGACAGGTGGCAGCGATGAGCGGTGCCCAGACGCGTCCCAACGGCAAGAATGCGGTCATCTCCGAGCTCGCGCTCGCGAGGGCGCAGCGCAACACTGTCCTGATCGTAGACGACCTCTTCAGCAGCCGCCTGCTCCTGGCGGAGATCGTCCGGCAGATCGACGGCAAGCTCAACCTCGAATTGTTCGACACGCCGAGCCGCGCGCTGGAATACGCCCGCAACAACCGCGTCGACATGGTCCTCACCGACTACAAGCTGCCCGAGTTCGACGGTGTGCAGCTCGTGCGGCAGATCCGGGGCCTGGCGCATTGCGTGGACGTTCCCATCGTCGTCATCACCGTCGTCGACGATCGCCGCGTGCGCTATGAAGCGCTGGAAGCAGGCGCCACCGATTTCCTGATCAAGCCCCTCGACGAGCATGAAACCCGAGCGCGTTGCGCGAACCTGCTCGAGCTGCGCCGTCACAAGATCGTGCTGTCCGACCAGGCGCGCGTGCTCCAGTACCAGGTCGACAGATCAGTCTCCGAGATCCACGAGCGCGAGCTCGAGACGCTCGCCAAGCTCGCCAAAGCCGGCGAATTCCGCGACCAGACGACCGGACATCACCTGACGCGCATGGCGCGCTATTCGCAACTGATCGGCACGAACCTCGGGCTGGTCATGGACACCGTGCACGTGCTCGAAGTGGCCGCGCCGATGCACGATATCGGGAAGATCGGCATTCCAGACTCGATCCTGCTCAAGAAGGGCCCGCTCACGCCCGAGGAGGATGGGGTCATGAAAAACCATCCCCGCATCGGGTACGACATCCTGAAGGGAAGCCCGTCGAAATACCTGAGCATGGGCGCGATCATCGCACTAGGTCACCACGAAAGATTCGACGGCTCGGGCTATCCCAACGGCCTGCATGGCGAGGACATTCCCATCGTCGCCCGTGTCGTGTCTGTCGCCGACGTTTTCGACGCGCTAGTCAGCGAGCGCCCGTACAAGCACGCCTGGACGATCGAAGAAGGATTCGCCTACCTGGAAGGCTCAGAAGGGAAAGCACTTCGATCCCAGATGTGTGGAAGCGTTCAAGAGTGGGGAGGCAAGGGTTCGGGAGATTCATGCGCAGTATTCGGATCGTTAGCATTGAATAGTCATCAATCCAGCAACCATTTTGCTGTTCGTGGCCACAGCTCTTGACAGCGTTGGCGAAAAAATCCGAAATGCCCGATTCTCTTTGCCCCGATATCGCTAGGCGTGAATTTCACGGTAGTCGCGGAACAGTTACTATACAAGCCCAGGACTCGAGCCGTCGCGGCTTCAGAAAAGAAAACGTCATCTGCTATTTGGATCGCGAGTATAGGTGCACTTATTGCGGCGAATCGGCGGAGCGCGTTTTCCTTCCACTCCGTGTCGACCAACCCTTCCGGAGTTAGCTTGTTCCACCAAAATTCCGGTCTGCGTCGGTTGGCCCATTCCAAAGCGACATTCGCAGGAAGATCGTCAATCAAGTGAAGCATGCGCCCAGGAAAGTAGCCCACCACGTGGGTAATTGCCGGCATTAGGGTGTGCCAAAGCAAATACATCCCCACTCGCGAGGCAGGTGCATAGTCTCGCCAATACCCGGTGTGTGCCCCTACCAGTAGGAGGCGGTCGATCAAATGACCATTTGTGACGAAGCCCGTTACGAATCCCCCCACACTGTGCCCAATGGCAACACGGCGCACGCCGGGAAACTCCGTGCTGAGCCATCCCAGCGCGACGGCACAATCTTTGCTTCCCCAGTCTTCAACGGATGCCTTGAACCCGCGTAGTCTAAGGGGGCGAGACCGTCCAATGCCTCGATAGTCGTACAGAAGAGTCGCAATACCGTTGGAGGCCAAGAATTGGGCAAACTTGTAGTAATAGCGCATGCCGATGCCAGCGCCGGCATTAATGATTGCAGCAGCGCGCGGATTATCGCTGTTGAGTTTCCAAAGACTGGCCGCCAAGGGGTAGCCGTCCGTTGACGCTAGGACAAACTCGAAGGGCGTTAGAACGCTAACCATGTGGGCCCCAGGCAATTTTAAAGACACGCTACAATACTGAATTAGAGTAAGAGTCCGGTACAACAAACATCGTGAGCGCCCAAAAGCATCGCACATTCGGTCGTGACCACCTCGCGGCGATCATTTCTGCGGCGCCGCGCGCAGAGCTCGAGCAGACCGGGCTGCGGGTTCTCATAGTTGGAATTATTCTCGCGTACCTTTCTTGGTATGTCCTGCGAGACGGTAGCGTCGAACTTGAGGAATATGAAGTACTCGGGGTAACCACCGTTTTCTTCGCGCTTAGCGTCGCGTTGGTACTCCGCGTCCTAATGGCCCCCCATGAATCGGTACGGCGACGATTTATTGGAATGATTGGCGACAACGCCGTTACGACTTATTTCCTTACCCAAATGGGCGAAGGCGGGGCCGTAATTTTAGGTGTTTACCTGTTCATCACGTTTGGCAACGGCTTTCGCTTTGGACGGCGATATTTGCATGCGTGCCAACTTATGGGGCTGGCTGGCTTCTCCGTAGTCTTGGTCATTTCGCCTTTCTGGACAAAACACGTCGGCATTGGGCTGGGTTTTCTAATTGCGCTGATTGTCTTGCCATTTTACGTCGGCATACTCGCTGAACGTATCAACGAGGCTCGGAAACACGCTGACGAGGCAAACCAAGCCAAGGGTCGATTCTTGGCAAATGTAAGCCATGAAATGCGAACTCCTCTAAATGGGGTAATCGCAATGGCTGACGTCCTGCGTGAAACTAGTCTCAATGAGTCCCAGCGAGAAATAGTCGACACCTTGGGGACGTCGGCGAATTTGCTGCTTGCTCAAATCGAAGACGTCCTCGACATGGCCAAGATTGAGGCAGGGCGTGTCCAAATTGAGAGCATGCCCTTCGATTTGGCGAGACTGCTCACGAGCACCGTCAAGGTGGTGCTCCCGCAGGCAAGGTATAAGGGGCTTGCGGTCAACACGGAGATCGCGGCAGATACGGCTCGTTGGTTTGTTGGAGACGCGCATCACCTTCGGCAGATACTGCTAAATCTACTCTCGAATGCAATCAAGTTCACCGAACGTGGTGAGATCGCGTTGCACGCAACGTGCATAGGTGTTGACAATTCTCAAGCGCGTATACGCATCGAGGTGAAAGACACTGGAATTGGAATTCATCCGGAAAAGCAATCAATAATATTTGAACCGTTTGCACAGGCAGATGATTCAATCACGCGCGTTTACGGGGGCACTGGCCTGGGAACCACAATCGCGCGTCAGCTTGTGTCCCTGATGGGTGGTGAGATCGGGGTGTCCAGCGAGCTCGGAGTCGGTAGCCTGTTTTGGATTGAGTTACCACTTCCATTCGGCGAACCCGTCGGAATTGATCTAACGTCCGAAATCGCGACCGCTGACCCCCTGTATTCCACCCGGGCTGCAATTGCCGCCCAGCAAACGGCGAACATTACGAAGATTCGCGGGGCTCGGATACTCGTAGCAGAAGATAACGCGACTAATCAACGAGTGACGCAGCTAATTCTAGAAAGCGGTGGGCACCGCGCTACGATAGTAAACAATGGCGAGGCTGCGTTGGACGCGCTAGAACGCAATAGTTTCGATCTAGCGTTATTTGATCTCTCGATGCCGGTAGTGAGTGGCTTGGAAGCGTTAAAGCTATACCATTTCACCACGCAGGCCCCGATCCCGATAATCATTCTTTCTGCGAACGTTACGAGCCACATCATCGCCGATTGTCAGAAAGCGGGATGCGCAGAATTCATCGCGAAGCCAATTCGTCCGACAGCCCTACTAGATGCGATCGAGCGTCACCTTGCTGAGCGAGTGGTCACCATTGGCCCTTCGGTGCCGCCACGCGTGGAAGAGCGTAGACCGCTTACTGTCATCGATACACCGATTGTTGACAGCAACGTCCTTAGCGATTTAGACCGTCTATCGAACGATCCGACGTTTGTCGAGAGACTGGTTCGTGGATTCCATTCGGACATCGAGCGGCTGCTAAAAACTATTAGCGATTCTTTAGCCGCACGACGGTACGAAGAAGTAAAGGAGGCGGCTCACGCTCTCAAAGGTGGCGCCGGCAGCGTCGGCGCAAGCCAACTCGTACAACTAGCCCTGCGCTTTGAGAAGGCAAGCCATGACCTCCTGCGTACCAAGGCAGCGTCGTGGACGAGCGAGTTGGCGCATGCCGCAACAGCAGCGCTCGGAGCTCTCGACCAACACGTCGAGAGCAAGCGAAGCCAGAGGAACGGGTAGGCTTAGATTAGCCGGCGCGCTGTAGCACTGTTATGTTCGAACTCACGAGTTCAAGTTCAGCATTCTTGACTTGAGCTCTGACCAAGCGATCCATCATGCGCAGATCACGATCCGTGAGTCGCAGTGCGGCGTCAGCCCAGATTTCAACCACGCGAATAAGTTCGTCACGTGTGACTGGCTCGACTTCCCTACGCACCAGTTTCTATAGCGCGACGGCCATTCGCAGCCTTCGCGTGCTTCCTAACGAAACTGTAAACCGCTTCTTCGCCTGCGCCGTCCGGGGCTAGTACATCAACGACACCCATATCGTACAGTTGACGTGCAGAGAACACGTTGCCGCCGGTGATCAATTCTTCGGTTAGTCGACGACCTATCTTCCGGGAAAGGAAACTGTATGCCCCCATCCCTGGAAACAGATTAAACAGCACCTCTGGGAAGCCCATCCTCGCAGACTCTTCGGCCACAAGCACCGAGGATGAAAGGGCACACTCAAACCCACCCCCCAATGCATCACCTTCGACGAGTGCGACAGTCGTCAAGGGCAAGTCTAAGTTTCTGGACCAAGGGTACATGTTGTCGATGCATTTGCGGCCGTAGTCAAGCAACTGCGCGCGGTCATTGGACGCAATGGCCTCACGAAAAAGGCTAAGGTCTCCACCTAGGTTGTAAACTCCCGGCGACTTTGAACCAAGCACCAAGTAGTTAATCCGATGCTCCTCACCCTGACTCCATGTAAGGCCACGTTGGTCTTCGATGCTCTGATGAAACGCCCGCAACTCCGCGAGAAGTGAATGGCTAAATACCGGCCGGCCCTCCGGTTTCATAAAATGCCACATCACACCGTAGTCGACGTCGAAACGGTATTCCAGCTGGCTAAGCTGCGGTTGACTTACCGATTTGACTGCAGCGATTGCGCTCATATCACTCCCCTAGATGGAAAAACAGATTGACCCCGGACCTTCGTGGACCTCTCCCTCGATCGCATTGTGGCAAACAATCTGACCCCTTGCCAAATGCTTTTTCTAAGGAAGGCCCTTAACCAATCGGTTTATAAGCTTTTTGGCTCATAGTCCGTCTGCCTTCGCTGAGGAAACAGTAGATTACAAAGGTAACTTTTTTAAGAAAGGCAATTGAGTGGCAAGGTTGCAGGATATCTAATCTAGAATTTATATTATCGATGTAAGACACTGTATATAATGAATTTGAGCGCGGACTTTTACTCAAGAACGAGCCGATCAATATTGGCATAGCAAGACTAACCGCTGTGTAGCGCAGCCGTTTTACGGGACACATGAACGGCGCTTAACTAGGGAACGGAGATGCTTCAACCGCTCAGGCTTAAGCCGATCACCGTCGACTATCGAGGATATATTCCACCCATCGCTGAGTCCTTGTTCTCAGCCGCTAAAAACGGGGACGACCTGATTCCCTGCCTTCGAGTCACGACACAGCACTTGGGTTTTGACACCTTCACGTGTGGCGTTAGCATGAGCATTCGCCCAAACGAAGATTCGTTAGTTCACGTTTTTACAACCGTTTCCCTCGAATGGCTTGCGGTCTATAACGAGGGGGGGTTTATTGAAGTAGATCCACGGATCCAGGGTCTTCTTGCGACCGGGCTGCCGCTCATCTGGGATCAGCGTTCGTTCCGAGGACGAGATAGTCGAACGGATGAGTTTCTCGACGCCGGACTACGCTTCGGCATTGGGAGCGGAGTCGCGGTCGGCCTGGTTGACCGCAGAGGCCACGCAGTGACCGTTGCCCTTAATTCGCACGCGCCCGTGATGAGCGACGCTAGAAAGGACGAAATTGCAAGTGAGATGGGGAATATCGTCCTCTTCGCGCATTTTTTTGAAGAAATGTTCGTTGCTACGATTATCGAACAAAAGATAAAGCCGGGTTCGCAGGGCCTACCTCTAAGCTCCCGCGAGCGCCAGTGCCTGTCACTAGCAGCCAACGGCCAGACTGGACTCGATATTGCGCACAAACTTGGCATCACGGCGCGAACGGTTCAGTTCCATTTCGATTCAATACGGACCAAGCTTGGCGCGACAAGTAGGCAAGAAGCTATCGCAAAGGCGGTTCAAGCAGGCATTGTTTCCACGTCAACTTAGTGACGCGAGCAACACTTGTTAACGCATAGTGCTAAGAACCAGAGATGCTGCCGTTGGGACGTATACTTCTTGGCCGCCTCGTTCACGAATTGTTCGTAGCTGGAATCGTTACCCTGTGCGCGTGCACGCAGCAGCCGTCGCGTCCCGATCTGGGCAGGCTCTACCGGATCGACAGCGCGATGCCCGACACCGGTCATCGTCATCCCCGGCGTGTTCGGATCCAAGCTTCGCGATCGCATCACCGGCAACGAGGCGTGGCCGGGCGCGACGCGTATGCTCCTGTTTGGCGACTATCGTGACATCGCGCTCGACTTCGATCCGGTCACGCTCGCCGTCAGGCCCGACGGCCTCGAGGCCTTCGCCATCACCGACGCCGCGCTCGGCCACGAATTCTACGGGCAGCTGCTCGCCACCCTGGCGCAATACGGCGGATACCAGCGCGGCGAGCTCGGCAGCGCGCCAGGCAAGGGCGAGCGGCGCTTCTACGTCTACTCCGTACGATTGGCGACAGGACAACGTCGAGGCGGCGCGCGGGCTCGACCGGATGATCGAGGCGATACGCCGCGACTACGCCAATCCGTCCCTCAAGGTCGACATCATCGCGCACAGCATGGGCGGCGCTGGTGGCGAGGTATTACCTGCGCTACGGCACGGTCGACGTGCTCGACGGCAGCGAGCAGCTGGTCACGCTCTACGGAACCTCGCGCGTGCGCAAGCTGATACTGCTCGGCACGCCGAACATGGGATCGGCATCGTCGCTGCATGCCTTCCTGATCGGCGAGCCGATCGTGTTCAAGCGCATCCCGCAGGAGGTGCTGGCGACGCTTCCGTCGGGCTATCAGCTGTTCCCGCATCCGCTGGTGACGTGGCTGGTCGACACCGCCGGCGATGCCGCGCGACGACGACCTGTTCGACGGCGCGACCTGGCGGCGCTATCGCTGGTCGATCTTCGATCCGAAGGTCGAGGCGCGGCTGCGCGCGCGCGCGGCCGGCCGACGCCGACGCGTACCTCGCGGCGCTACGCCGCTATTTCGACTACCGGCTAGAACGCGGACGTCGCTTCCTGTGGGCGATCTCGACGCCGGAGCCCGCGACGCCGATTCGCTACGTGCTGTTCGGTGGCGATTGCGAGCTGACGCCGGCGCGCCTGGCGCTCGAGGACGACACGGGAACGCCGGTCGCTCGGCTGTATCCCGACGACATCCGCAAGCGCGTGCGCTGGCGTCCGGTACGACCAGCTCATGCTCGAGCCCGGCGACGGGCTGCGTGACCAAGCCCTCGCTCCTGGCGCGCGAGACGCTCGACTCGTCGGCGCCGCAGAACGAGGACAGCTTCATCCCGATCGCGTACTGGTTCTTCCTGTGCGAGCACCACGATCAGCTCACCGGCAACATCAACTTCCAGGACAACCTGCTCAACGTGCTGCTGACCAGGAGACTCCCCTGGGAAATGACCGAGCCGGCGCCGTGAAGACGAGGCCTATCCCAGCCCTTGCCGCGACACGATCACGTTGCGAATGACGTCCGGATCGCGGAGCAGGTTCTGCCACCGGGTCGGTATCAGCCCGCCATCGACGCCGATCTCCCAGCACATGAAGTCACGCGATTCCAGGAACTGGACGACGAATTTCGCATCGCAGGCGAATGCATTCATCATCACCGGACAGAACTCCATCATCATCTTGAGATTGCGCGACCGGTCGACGATTTTCGCCATGCCTTTGAGCGCCAGTCCCTCGGCACCCTCGATGTCCATCTTGATGACGTCGACCTTGGCGAGCTCGCTCCCCAGATAATCGTCCAACGTCACGACCTTGACTGTTTCGCGCACCAGCGTACGCGCGCCGTCCCCCGCCTCGCCCGCCGCCTCGCCGATCTCGAGGTGCCCACCGCCTGAAAGATATGGGTCGTAAGCGAGGGTCAGCTCGCCTTCCGCGTCACCGAGCGCGAGGTTGGCCACCGAAACGACATTGCCGAGGCCATTCACGCTCACCGACGCCCTGATCAGCTCGTAGAAGTTCGTGCTCGGCTCGAAGGCGTAAACGTGCCCGCCGGGTGCGATGCGCTGCGCCGCGATCAGCGAGTAGAAGCCGTGGTTGGCGCCGACATCGAGCACGACGTCGCCAGGCTTGAGCAGATTGCAGAATGCCTGCGCATAGTTCGGCTCCCACACGCCACCCATCATCAGGTGCGTCCCGATGTCGACGCTGCGCGTATCGACGAAGATCTTCTGCCCGGTCTGCAAATAGCTCAGCGCCCGGTGGTCTCCCAAGTAGACCGCCTGGGAAAACAGGACATCCTGCGTGACGCCTGCAGCCCGGGCCAGCGATTGCAGGTCGGAGGCCATGCCTTGCACGCTCGCCTCCAGCCGGTCCAGCCGCGATGACACGTCGCCCGCCGGCGCCGCGACCGCAAGTCCCTGGCGCAGCTGCGCGGCTTCCTGGACCGCCTGGAACTCGCTGGCGCGGACAAAATCGTCGAAGAAATTCGGCGGCACCGAAAAAGACGGCGCGATCCCGGAGTGCTCGCGCGCCACATAGAAGCGGTTCAGACCGTCGAAGTAGACGAAGTCGTAGTCGGCATCAGTGATCGCGCGCTCCCACTTGTCGTGATCGGGTATCTGCGTCATCGGGGCCACGGCCTCGACGAGGATGATCCATGGCCGGTTACGCGCGAGATCGGCGCCGGCGAGAACCTCCGCCTCGGAGCCTTCCGCGTCGACCTTCAGGAAGTGTACCGGCGTCTTCACGTGCTCCGACCACACGTCGGCGAGACGTCTTTGCCTGACGCGCTGCAGCGTCGATGGCCAGCCTGCTCCCCGGTGCGTGCCGGCGAGTTCCGGGCTGAGCGTTGAAAGTCCGGTGTTCGCAATCTCGAAGAAATCGCGCTCCGCCTCTTCCGCGCCGGCAGCGAGCATCATGTTCGTATCGCGTGGCCGCGCGCGACACAACATCTCGTGATATTTCGCCACCGGCTCGATGTTGATGCCCGACCAGCCACGCTCATAGAAGGCGCGCGTCACCGTCGCAACGTCCGGATCCTGTGCGCCGACGTCGATGTAGAACCCGTTGCGCACGTCCTTGAGCGCGCGCCACAGCATTACGTCCTCGTAGTTCTGCGCGTACGATACGAAGGACATGGCGGTTACAGCGCGCCGATCTGCTGCAAGCGTTGTCTGATCAGCGCAGCGGTATTCGCCGGGCTGAATTTCGCGCGCATGTCGGCCTGCGCCCTGCGCGCGATGCGCTCCCTGAACGTCTGATCATCGACCAGCAATTTCATCCACTGCGCCGCTTGATCCACGTCGGGTTCCGCCCACCGGTAGCGCTCGTCGTCGTAAAGGTACTCTCCCTTGACCACCGGCACCAGCCGGTATCCTACGAGGCAGCTGTTGTCGTCGTTCATGAACTCGAGATTGCCCGAGTAGCCCGTGCCGATCACCGGCTTGCCCAGATACATCGATTCCGCCAAGCCAAGACCGAGTCCTTCGGCGCGATGCAGTGATACATAGGCGTCGACCACGTTCTGCAAGCCGAACACCTGATCGCGCGTCAGGAAGTGATCCAGGACTACGATCCTCGAATCGTCGCCGATGAGTTCACGAATTTCGGCGAGCTTCGCGGGCTTGTTGGCGCCATTGATCGCCTTGACCACGAGCCCGACGTCGTTTCGTGCATTCGCGAAGGCCCGCTTGAATGCGGAGATGGCGCCCTCGGGATTCTTGCGTGCAACGAAGGAATTGAAATCGAAGCTGAACAGGAAGAGAAAGCGCCCTTCCGGAAGGCCGAAGTCGGCCCTGGTGTGCGAGCCGGCGATGCGCACCTCGATCGGCGTCGGAATCTTGATCACCGGCTTCGACGTCGCGCGACGCATCGCTTCGGCGATGAACTCGGTGGCGACCCAGATTTCGTCGATCGCGTCGATGCCGTACTGCCATTGCGACGGGATTTGCTCGAGCTCCCAAAACCAGAAACCGACATTGTGGCGACGCACGCCGCCGTGCGGCAGCATGAGCCGGCGCATGGGCTTGAGCAGGTCCGGGTTCATGCAGAACACCGAGCACTTGTATCGCAAGTCGTCGAAGACGTGCTTGGCGAGGCTACGATCGGCCTGACGCGTTTTGAGCCGGAGGTCCACGTCCTTGATCGCGAAAGGAATGTCGCCGACGAGGCAGGCGTTGGCCAGCGCGCGCAGATTTTCTGCTAGTCCGAATTCACCGAACACGAAGCCGACGAGGTTCAACCCCGGCAGCGCGGACGCGGTGGCGCCGCTCTCGAGCTTTGACAGGATCGCTCCAGCCAGCGCGTCGAGCCGATCCAGCGAGAACGCGAGGACGTGGCCGATCTGGAACGGAGTCTTCAGGAAATGGTAGCGCCAATGCCCGAGCGACGGGGCGAACCGGTTGGGAGCAATGGCGTCCCCGCCGGCGATTTCGTAATACTCCCTGAACATCGCGAGCTGCGCCCCTTCCCGTTTCATCTGAGCGCTGGGCGACGCGTCCTGATCGCCGATGCGGTGGATGAAGCGGGCGGACGCGACGAACACCGGCTCGTCGCGCCAGAGCGCGCGCAGTGCGAAGTTCCAGGCGCACACCTCGTCGGGGCCCGAAAATCCGTCGAGCGCGTCGAAGAGTTCGCGAGCGAAGAACAGGTTACCCAGCGCCGCCGCGACGAAAGTCTGGTGGATGAGTGAAAAGCCGACGGTATCGACCTCGGCGATGCCGGACAGCAGCTCGGCGGTTGCGGTGGCGACCGGGTGCTCGCCGAGCTGTAGCGTGTCGCCCGCGGCGGTGGTGAACTCGACGTCCGAGAAGCCCCAGGTGCGGCGCCGGCCCGCGATCTCCCCGACCATCGCCTCGATTCGGTCGGGGCTGAATCTGTCACCGGCGTCGAGCACGGCGACGAATTCACCCGACGAGGCGCGCACGCCGGCGTTGGCACGTCCCGCCGCGATCAGCGGCGCCGTGGACACGTCGGAACCGGAAACGCGCTGACTCGTCGCCGGCAGCGGGCACGATGCCAACATGCTCTCGACGAACGCAGCGACTTCCGCGCTCTGGCCGTCGTCGACGACTACGATCTCGAGGTGCTTGTAACTTTGCGCCAGCACGGACTCGATGCTCTGCCGGACCTGCTCGACATCGTTCGACGCCAGCACGACGACGCTGACCAGCGGCGCGATGTCGAGTGCACGCGCCTTGGATTGCGCGGTCACGTAATCGGCGCGCCCGGCGATCGCGAACTGCACGTCCATTCCGGACAGCGTCTGCGCAAAAAGGAAGCCCAGGTCGTTCCATATCGCGAACTGCGACGCTGCATCGACGCTCACGCTGCGCATCGAGCGCGCGGCAATGAGGAGCTTACGCAGGCCCGCGCCTGGATCACCACGCTCGTAATCGCAGCGGCCCAGGATGCGCAGCGCGATGGGATGGCCCGGAATCGCGTCGAGCACTTGCGCGGCGTACGACGCGGCACCGTCAAGGTCGGACGAAGCCAGGCATGCGGACGCGGCTGCGAGCGCCTGGCGTGAATCGAAGCCGGCCGGCGACGTCGCGGCGCCGCGCGGCGGCGCGATGCTACCGTGGCATTCCTTGAACCTGAGGCCACTCCCACACGGGCAGGGTTCGTTGCGACCGACCAGCACCGTGGGGTTGCTGCTCATGCGCGCGCACGTTCCC
>CAVRLN010000006.1:0-278386 GCA_963722325.1 uncultured beta proteobacterium | reverse complement strand
CTCATCGCCGGTTGCCGTGAAATTCGCGCTCGAAGGCGGCGACCTCGGGGCCCTGCGTGACCCAGCCGCTCAGGATCGCACGCCGCGCGGCCTCGGCCTCCGGTTCACCCATCATCGGCTTGGCGATCGGAATCACCGGTGTCGTCTCACCGCGTCGTGAACGACCACGTGCAGGTGCTGGCCGCGAGCGGATTGCCGGCCAGGTCCTTGACGCGCGGATCGGTCGCGCCTCCGCGGACGGTCGCCGTGAAGCGGGTACCGGCCGCGAGATTCCCGCTCGGGTTGAGGGTCGCGCGCCGCGTCGCCGCGTCATAGCTCACCGTCGCGAACACGAGCGCATTGGTCGATGCATTGCGCAGCTCAAAGGTTGTCGAATTGATCGTCGACGGATCGATCGCCTCGCTGAACGTCACGCGGGGGCTGACGGTGCGTGCGACGCCAGTCGCGTTGTTCGCCGGCGACACCGCGCTGACGGTCGGTGCGGTGGTGTCGGGCACGGCTGCCGGCCGTGACGGTAATGCCCGCGCCCGGCGCTTCCAGGTTGCCGCTGTCGTCGACCGCGCGCGTCCGGATCGTGAACGTGCCGCTCGACGGCGGCGTCCAGGCGTAAGTCCAGCTGCTGCGCCCGACCGCCGGGTGCCAGGTCGTGCCGCCGTCGACCGAGACTTCGACGCCGCCGACCACGCCGCCGCCGTCGCTCGCGGTGCCGCTGATCGTGACCGGCGTGCCGACCGCCAGCGTGCTGCCGGCCGTCGGCGATGTGATCGTCGAGGTCGGCGGCGTGGCATCGGTCGATGCGCTGGCCGCGACGAGGCCCGGACGCAGCGTCGCCGGCTGCACGCCCATGTCGGCGAACAGGTTGACCGTCGCCTGCTGCATCCGCAGGTCCGCCGCCGCGCTGCCGCGATCGTGCGTCGCGTCGAGGCCCCAGGACCACTGGATCGTGCCGGCGCCGAACACCAGCGCCCCGCTCGGGGCGCGGTACAGCGTCAGAGAGTGCGTCGCGGTCCCGTTGCCGTAGGTCGAGCCGTAGTCGAGCAACGCGCCGTTCAATTCGTGATCGTCGTCGTCGACAGGCGCAACAGACCCGGCGGGCGGGCGCCGTTGTCGAGGTCCGAGTCCCACTCGTAGCCGAGCGTGCCGTCCGGCAGCGTCGCGGTCTGGCCGGCCGCCAGCGACGCGACGCTGGTGTTGCGCCAGAAGCGCATCTTGCCGTCGGCCGCCGGCACCTCGATCGAGTTCGGTGCGCCGGTCGTTGACCATGAAGATCGTGCCGGTCAGCGCGTTCTCGGGACGGCCGCCGTCGGCCGGCGGGCTGAAGCGCGGGTCGCGCCAGGTGCCGGTCCACTCCGGCGACGGATCGATCTTCGCGTTGGCGTGCGTCTCCTTGTAGCAGACGAGCGTGCGGTACGCGGTGTTCGAGCCGTCGATGCTGTTCTCCCAGCGCGTCTTCCAGAACATCTCGTTGCCGCTGAAGAACGCGAGGTTCACGCCGGCATCGCGCGCCGCCTTGACGTTGGCGCGCTGGTCGCCGGACCAGTACTCGTCGTGACCGACCGACAGGAAGACCCTGTGGCTGCGGAGCAGTGCGCCGGCGCGATCGCTGTCGACGCCCGTGATGTAGCTGACGTCGTAGCCGTTGGCCTCGAGCCAGCGCACCATCGGGTACTCGGCGTTGAAGACCCAATCCTGCCCGTTGTCGACCGCCCGCGTGTTGAACGGTCGGTTGTAGCTGACCTTGTAGGCCCGGCCGGCCGGCGAGCCGGTGTACAGGCTGTTGCCGCCGTAGTTGTTGTAGGCCTGCCAGGTCGTGTCGGAGGTCTGGAACAGCAGCGGCGCCGTGCTCGCGTCGTCGCGCACGATGAAGACGATGTGGCTCGCACCGCCGGTGTCGGTGCGCACGAGCTTGGCGAAGTAGATGCCCGAGGTCGCCGTCGCGGGCACCGTCCAGCTGCCCGAGACTGCCCAGTTGCCGCAATCGATCAGGCCGGTCGTCGCGTCGTTCAGGCAATTCGGCTGGTTCTGCGGCAGTGCGGCCGACGGAGTGACGGTCGCGACCTTGCGCGCGCCGAGGCCGCCGTAGTAGCCCATGCGGTAGATGTCGAAGCGGTAGGCCGTCGCGTTGGTGTTGACCTTGAACGAGACCGTGCTGCCGCGGTTCACGCTGATGTCGGTCGCGAAGCCCTGGATGCTCGGGTCGCCGCTGCCCGAGATGTCCCACTCGCTCGCCGGATTGCCGGTCAGGCAGTTCTCCGCGACGATCGGATTCGGCGGTGCGCTGCATCCGCCGGTGCCGCCACCGGTCGTGAAGCGCCAGCGAGTTGGCCGTCAGCGCGTTGCCGGCGACGTCCTTCACGCCGGTGCTGCCGCCGCGCACCGTCGCGGTGTAGGTCGCGCGGCCGCCAGCGCTGCGGTGGGCGTGAGCGCGCGGTCCGCGTCGTCGCGTCGTAGCTGACGTTCGACGCGACGAGCACGTTGGTCGCATCGCGCAGCTCGAAGGTCGTCGCGCCGATCGTCGCCGCATCCATCGCTTCGCTGAACGTCGCGGTGACCGCGGTGGCTCGTCGCCACGCCGGTCGCGCCGGCCGCCGGCGACACGCTGCTCACAGTGGGCGGCGTCGTGTCCGGCGGTGCGTGCCGGTGGTGGTGAAGACGACGTCGACCCAGTAGTTCGTCGCGTTGAAGGTCGAGGACGGGAACGTCGTCGTGCTCGAGTAGTGGTAGACGCCGTTGCCGCCGGTGACGCCGTTCTGAGCAGGTGGACCGGGCCGTTGTTGACGCCGCTCGTGGCGAAGAAGTTGAGGTAACATATGGTAACTGAGCCAAGAAACATAAACAAGCGATGAATTGCCGTTACCGATGATCCCAGTGAGCATATTGTTGAAATCGTGCGCCAGTCCGCCCGTGAGCTGCCCAACCGCCTCCATTTTCTGGGACTGGCGCAGCGCGTCCTGCGCCGCGAGCAACGCCTGCGTCCTCTCCTGCACCTGGTTCTCAAGACCCTCGTTCAACTCGCGCAGCTCGGCCTCTGCGGCGCGGAGTTCACGCGTTCGCTCCTGCACCTGGTGCTCAAGCCCTTCGTTCAACTCGCGCAGCTCCGCCTCGCGCGTCGCCAGGCGGAAAGCAGCCGGGCCCGCTCCATCGGCGACCAGGTGCGTTCGGCCTCCGACTGGTCGAGCAAAAGCTGGGCTAACACATCGTGCTCCTTCAGCAGCAGCAACATGTCGGGTTCGTAGTCCAGCTCAGGATGCGTCTCGGTCCAGTAATGTGCCGTGCGGATAAAGGCGAGGAAGGCGATCAAAATTTCCAAGCTCGCGTCGCCGAATGCCCGCGCCACAGCCTGGCGAGCCGGAAGGGATTGCCGCGGCTCAAGAAAGATCAGGGACAGCACATCGAATAGATCAGCCTCACGCTGCGTCTCGGTGCCGGCATCTCGGTCGTCGGCTCAGCTTCCTGCAGCCGGTGTATGGCATCAGCAAACGCCGTCTCGTCGGGCACCGGCCGGCTGAGGAGTGCCACGATCTGATCTATCGTCTGAGGTGGACAATCCGGATCGCCGGCAGGATACCCGTGCCCGATCAGGAAGCCGACGTGACGAACGATGCAGTAACGGACCTCGCAAAAGCGGGACAGATGGACAAAGAGACGCTCCTTGAACAGCGAGGGCAGAGGGCTATCGAGGTAGGCCGACCTTGCAAAATCCCAGAGACGATCGATCAGACCGGGCGCAGGTCCCCCGGTGCAGAAGAAGTTCGGAAGCACTCCCAGCCGTTCGGCAATCAAGCGCTGGAGTTGAGATCGTTGATCAGACATTGGGTTTTCGCGCAGCTCCACCATCTCGCGCACGCGGCGCTTTCGTAGCGTTCGAAAGTCTTGCTTCATCGCGCTCGATCAGCAGGCGAAGGCCGGCGCGCACTACCTCGCTGGCCGAGGCATACACGCCAGTCGTCACCTGATTTTCGACATAGCGCGCCGGAGATCCCGTTAGGGCGATATGGCGAGAGTGTTTCGCGGCCATGCCCGCACCTAGCACGGCGGAGCGAGGGTGTCACCGTTGCGCCACCCGGTGCCTAGGTGCTGACATGAAGCTAGAGGACAATCCTTATCATGCCGACTACCGGAACCGCGTTGGGCGCAGGTTGCGCCGGCCGAAACCCCCGGCCTTCGCGGGCTTACCACGCTCGCGGTGTCGGTTGTCGTCGTGGCGGGGCTGTATCTCGGGCGGGAAGTTCTGATCCCGATAACCTTGGCCATTCTTTTGAGTTTCGTCCTGGCTCCGCTCGTCGAGCTGTTTCGCCGCGCTCACCTGGGACGCGTGCCCTCAGTTGTGCTTGCCGTTTTCATCGCTCTGAGCGTGACCCTCGCCATTGGAGGCGTCATAGGCCTTCAGATCGCTGGACTTGCTGATGATGTTCCCAAATACGAGGAGACCATCCGAGAGTAAGGTCGAAGCGGCAAAACGCTTCACGATCGAACCTCTCGGCCGTCTGATCGGCAGCGTCGGCCGCGAGGTCGACAGAGCCGCTCAGAAGGAGGAGCCGGCGGCGCCAGCATCAGGAGCGTCGAACGCGGCGCCTGTTCCCGTTGAAGTGCGGCAGCCCGCCCCATCGCCGCTCGAATTTGCGGAACGCATCATCACGCCGACATTAAGCCCCTTGGCACGGGGGCGATCATCCTCATCGTAGCGATCTTTGTTCTTCTCCAGCAGGAAGACCTTCGCGACCGTCTTATCCGCTTGTTCGGCTCCAGGGATTTGCATCGCACCACAGTGGCGATGGATGATGCGGCCCGTCGTCTCAGCCGGTATTTTCTGACACAGCTCGCGATCAATGCCGCCTTCGGCGTCATCATCGGCATCGGTCTGTTCTTCATTGGTATTCCGAGCCCCGTCCTGTGGGGCGTGCTCGCCGCGTTGCTGCGGTTCGTGCCTTACATCGGAGCGCCCCTGGCGGGCGTCATTCCCGTCGCGCTTGGCGCAGCTGTCGATCCCGGATGGACCATGGTTATCGCTGCGGCCGCGCTCTTTCTTATTGCGGAACCCATCATGGGTCAAGTCGTCGAACCCATGTTGTATGGACGCAGCACCGGCCTCTCGCCGGTGTCCGTCGTGGTATCGACCATCTTCTGGGCCTGGATCTGGGGCCCGATCGGCCTCATTCTCGCAACGCCTTTGACCCTGTGCCTTGTCGTGCTCGGGCGCCATATTGAGCGGCTCGAATTCCTGGATGTGATATTGGGCGACCGGCCCCCTCTCACGCCCATCGAGAATTTTTATCAACGCGTCCTATCAGGCGACCCGGTGGAAGCGCTTGGAGCAAGCGGAGCTCTTGCTCAAGGAGCGCTCGCTCTCATCCTACTACGACGAAATTGCTCTCAAAGGCCTGCAACTGGCGTCGGCCGACGTGCTACGGGGCGTGGTCACAGCCGCTCAGATTGAGCGGATGCAGGAGGCCGTTGACGAACTGATCGAGGGGCTGGAAGGGCACCCGGATGCGGATCCGGCTTCCACCGAAACCGAAAATGAGGTGGTCATTGCCTCGGGCGCGGAGCAGCGCTTACCCAAACAGCCTGGCACCAGATGTGCCGCTTCCGCCTGAAGACGCTAGGCCCGTGGCGTGGCGGTCACCAACCGCCGTAATGTGCATCGGCGGGCGCAGAGCCCTTGATGAAGGCCCGGCGGCCATGTTGGCGCAATTGCTGCAGAAGCATGGTTTGGGAGCTCACGTCGTTGCGCGCGAGGAGCTTTCCAGGACGCGAATAGCGTCATTCGATGGGAGAGGCGCGCAGATCGTCTGCATTTCCTACCTCGAGATCGCGGGCCTGCCTTTCCAACTGCGGTATATGGTCCGCCGCATCCGCTCACGGCTTCCTGGAGCCCAGATTGTCGCCGGCTATTGGGCGACGGACGATCCGGTGCTCGGCAGACGAAGAAAAGCGAGCGTCCGATGGCGCCGATTACTATGTGCGCTCGCTGCGCGAGGCCGTGATCACGTGTCTGGAAATCGCACAGAAAGCCACAGTGGCGTCAGGGTTCTGCATCATACCCACTAGCTCATCGGGCTTGGAGTGGCGTTGGGCTTGCCATCTCTTGCCGACGCAAGATGTACGAAATTACGTGCGGAGCCTTCAAGCATGGGCACGTGCCCCGGCCTGACAAACGGCGCCATAATGGCCGCCGCGGGCTGGCCCCCATTAATGAAGGCCGCCGCCGAGCATCGCGTCGCCGCCGCCGTCTCATCGATCATGCGTTGATATTCGAACAACGAGCAGGTTCCCTGCGCCATGAGAAAGCTGCGCCGCACGATGGTCTCCCACGAGGCGAGGGTGAGAAGCATCATTGTCGTCGGCAATGCAAAAGGAGCGTTAGAGTTAGAGATGCGTTTCTCACTGACCAAACGTCCTATACAAGGTGCGCCGTGCCATGGCTTTCGCTAACAGGCGAAGCGTGGAGGTTGGGACCGCGCGCCACGAATGAATGCCGGCTCCTCGGGACACCTTGCCGCTATGCCGGTGGATCAGAAAACAGCTTCCGACATCTTGCCCGGAGCCGCACCACGCGGTCAGCTGCCGCGGCGATGCTTGGCTCCTTTGTTTGAGCACGCTGGATCCGGACCTCCGAGCGAACCGCAAGGTGCGCATCTCAGCATCAATGGGCGGTCCATCGTCGACGAAGCGCCACCCATTCATCTGGCGAACCGCGAATTGGATAGCTCGCGTGTGAGGTATCCCGTACGCGGAAGCGGCCGCCCTTGTGCAGGAGTAGATCCCCTGGGGCGTTACGACTTGTCTGCCCGGCGCTCCGGAGCGCCGTCGCTTGGTCAGCAGAAGATCGCTCATGATCTCCTCCGCTACCCTCCGCCTTCGGATAATTACCTAGACCCGCTGGCACCTTCCGATCTGCTTGGGTTCGTCGCGTCCGGCTGCGTCGATCCCGTCGGTCCAACGACGCCAGGGTATTGCGGTCCAGTCGTTTGCGCGCTCGTTCCAGTGTTTGGAACAGCCGCGCTTCCTGTCGCCGGTGTGCCGGTTTGTTGACTACCGAGTTGCGCGCCGGTTGTCGCTTGGCTGCCGCTTCTCTCGGTACCTTGTGCCATCACCTGGGTCGTTCCGGTCGCTAATAGAACCGCCAGGCCGAAGACCCACGTAGCCTTACCCATCAGACGCTCCTCGCTTCTCTCACTAAGTTCCCGCGCCGCGATAGAGAGGAGCGGAGCTATTCTCCGCCTTCTCTTTTCTCAGACTTTTCCTTGTTGATTACGGCAGTTTGTTCACCCTCTTGCCCGGCCCGCTCCGCGATCTCGGTATGGGCCCGTTGGTCGGCTTGTGGCACCGCATCCTCTGATTTCATCTTGTCATCTGTCATTTTTGCCTCCGTTGAATGAACTCTGACCGCGGGTGCGTGTGCTGGTGGAATAGATTTCCGACACCTTTCCTGGAGCCCACGCCTGGCGCGGTCAGCTGCTGCTGTATTTGAATTCCGGTAGTGCCTTCAGCGCATCCTTGGTCGCACCTGGCAATACGATCTTCTTGTCCTGCATCTGCAGGGAGCCAAACGGCACCACGACGTATTTGGTCCCGAGCCCCAGGAACCCGCCCACGGACAGAATCGCGTAGGGTGCCTTTTCATTTGGCGTGATGATCAAGTCGTCGATCGAACCAACGGTTTCATTGGCTTGGTTGACGACGGAAGAACCGACGATCTTCGACGATCGAAAGCCGGTCGCGAGAGTGTCTGCGGATCGACTTTCATGATGGCCACAGTCTGCGGCGCGCCCTGCGCCATGGCCTGACTGCCCAGCGCGGCGATCGCAACAATGACCGCCGCGCCTATCGTGACATGCTTCAAGGTGTCCTCCCTAGCCGGTAAACGTCACCACAAATTTCCTTTCGACGAATTCACGGAATTGGGTGAGCGTAATAGTCGGTGACACGCCGGCCATAGGCTGGATCGTCCCACAGCCCCGCTTCACCAGCTCGCATAGGAGGGCGCCCCTTCGAGCCGGTCGCGATCGATATCGACCACATACCCGTCGTGCTCGGGGCTGTAAGAGAGTATGCCCCATGGCAGGGGGTGGTACTTTTCCCCGATCCCAAGGAACCCGCCGAAGCTCACTGATGGTATACTCGGCTTTGCCGGAGCCTTTCGCCAAAATCACATCGTAGATGCTGCCGAGCTTTTCGCCCGCCAGATCATAGACGTTGGTGCCGTTGACCTGGCTCGCCGCTATCAGGCGGCCATGGGTGTCGGACGGGTTGTCGAGGGAGGCCATTGCACTCTCCAGTTCTCAGTGAACCGCACTGCCTCCGCCGCACCCAAGGCTGCGCTGCGAAATGCGTTGCGTCACTGCAGGAAACGTCGGAGAGCCGTGAGATTTGCATGAGCGTCAAGCGAAACGCAGAGTTGATAGGCGCCCCGCGGCTCGCTGGACAACCATGAGAGGCCGCCCGGTGATGATGCCCTATCGTTGTCGATACTCCGTAGTTTGTTCTTCCGCCGTTGTAACTCGTCCATATTGTCTCGATCCGTCGCCGTTCCGCTTCTGTGGCGCCTGTTCCAGCTCCTTAGCAAGCGAGCCCAGTTTCGCGTCGATCTCTCCTCGTTCCTGCGGATCGTCCATTCGCTTCCTCCCACCGTGTGCCGTAAGCCCGTCATCCGACCAAGAAGCTCATGCGGCGGCGGCCAGCTCACGAATATGATGGATGACGTGGTGATGCCCGTATGGTTTTGCCAGAAACCGGCTTCTCTCGGGGAGTTCTGCCCGAGCCGGGCGTGGTCGTCCCGAGGTAATCAGCAGTGCAACGTTCGGCCAGTGTTTCGCGGTGTGATGCGCGAGGCCGAGGCCGTCCATGGTGCCGGGCATCTGGATATCAGTGAACAGCACATGGATGCGGGCAGCGTGGAGCTGAAGAATTCCCCAAGGCAGCTTCAGCATGTCCGACTTCCATCACCCGAAAGCCTGCATCACGCAGGGCCTCGACAACGACAATGCGAACCAGCTCCTCGTCCTCTGCTACAAGGACCAGAATTCGGTCCGGCATCGTGGTCACTCCCAGGACAGAACTTCAACCGCTGGCAAGCCTTCGCGTTGCCGGTTCTATGGGCCCATACGAGAAGGTGACGCAACAGGCCGCGGTCCGGGCTCGCCACACCAGACCACGAGACCGGCTCGGTAGCTCGCCGCGTCATAGATTAGAGGGCGCGGTATTTAGGCATCCAGCCGATCGTATCAGGAAGCCGCGACAGGCGGGTTGAGCGGAGCGAGCCGGGGCTAGCCTTCCCGTTCCGCCGATATCCCTGGGCGCCGCCGCACGGGGAGATCAGTCATGTGTCGCAGTTCGTCTTTTTCTCGTGGCGGCTGCCTTCTTTGCTGAAGCCGGGCGCGCCGTCCGGCGAGAGGCTCCTGCCTTGCCGCCGCGTTTTCCGCCCTTGCGGGATGGCGCATGATTTGCCGGTTGACCCCGGCCGCTGCCGCTCTTTTTTCCGCCTCCGGTTTCCTTGTTCACCGTCGCCCCGGCTCGGCGCTCGGCTTCATCTTCGGGGACGCCACGCTGTTCGTAGCCCTCCTCGATGTGCTCCGCCTGACGCTTCTGCTTCTCCGTGTAGGATGATTTGTCGCCGCGCGGCATGGTGACCTCCTACGAAAACTTCTGGCGAACGCGCGTGAAGCGAAGCGGTTTCGGCCGCCCGACGTCCCGGGAGCCCCTGTGTCTGTGCCGCATCAGTTGACGACCCCTGCACTGCCCGACCACCACGAGCTTGCTGACACGATGGCCGCTTGGTCGCGGGACTGAGCGGGGGAATAGCCCAGCTTCAGGGGCGATCAGATGCGCCAGCACGAGCATTGCCGCCATCGCTGTTACACCCCACTTCGTCGCCGGTTACGGCCAAAGTGCACACTATGGGTGGCCAAATTACTCGCATCAAAGCTTTGCTCGCAGCCTTAGTGTGTTTACCTACTACAGAAGTGTGCGGCAGCTGCCTTGCCTGCCCGAGAAATGTTGTTAGATACCAAACGCTTTACAGGTGGGGTCGTTCCCCCCAGGACCCCCGACCCGACCCAGCCGAAAGAGCGCGTACCTGATCCGAACGTGGGTGTCGACATCCGCCACTCGATCTGGGGCGAGCTGATCGCCGGGCGCAGATCCGTCGTCACGAGGACGCCAGCAATACGTAACTGATGATTTTTTTTTTTTTTTTTTTTTAAAAAAAAAAAAAAAAAAAAAAAAAAAAAAAAAAACAAAAAAAAACAAAAAAAAAAAAAAAAATTTGCCAGTACGTGCCGTACCGTGGCTCACGGTAAGGACTCAACTACAGCGGCGTGAACTGGCTGGAATGCGCTGAGCGCGGCCGCTGGCACCGTTCATCGCGATTCCGAGCGCCGAGCGGATCGTGCTGTGCGCGCCGTCCGCGGCGACGACGTACCCAGCGTGTACCTCCCGTATCCGGCCGGTCGAGTCGACAAGCGTCACGCGCACGCCGTCCGGCCCGTCCTTCAGAGCGACGAGCATCGAGCCGAGCTCGACGCTAGCCCCCGGTCGAGTGAGCGTAGGTGTGCGAGCAGGACGTGCTCGAGGTGGTCCTGCGGCACGCACGCCGGGGCAGTCGGGCTGATCAGCGCCGCCTGCGCCCTGCGTGGGCAGACCGACCTCGATCGTCGTGCCGTCTCCCAGCCCTGGCGAGCGTCTCGCCCATCCACATCGAGCCAGTCGACGTCGACGCCGCCGGCGAGGACCTGCTCCTCCAGGCCCCACGCGCGGACGAGCTCCATCGTGCGGGTGCTGACCGTCGTCGCTCGGGGATGCGACGACGCCTCCCGTCGGCGCTCGACAACGAGGCACTCGACGCCGTAGCGGGCGAGCGTGATGGCCGTGACGAGGCCGGCGGCGCCGCGCCGACGACGAGGACGGGGATGGTGTTCGACTTCGACATCATGAGATCCTCATTTCATCGAACAATCTGTATTGTGTCGGACAGTATGTCTTTCATAAGATACTCTGTCAAGTCAAACTGCTAGAATCCGGGTCCGGTGAGCAAACGCGCCTACGAGCAGCGCCTCCGTGCGGAGACGGCGGAGGAGAACCGGCAGCGCATCCTCGATGCGCTCTACGAACGCCTCGCCGAGGCTCCGGCCCAGCCGATCAGCGTCGACGAGGTCGCCCGCCGCGCGCGCGTGTCCCGCTCGACCGTCTACCTCGCCTTCGGGTCGCGCAGCGGCCTGTTCGACGCGCTGACGGAACGTCTCCTCAAGGGCGCCGGGTACGACCGAATCCTCGAGGCCGTTCGCGGCACCCGACGCGCGCGACAACCCTGCGCGGCGGACTCGAGGGCGGCGTCGAGATGTACGCCGCGCACCATGACGTCCTGCGCGTCCTGCATGCCATGGCCAAGCTCGACCCGGAAGGCGTCGGCCAGGCGCTCGGCCGCGCGGAACGAAGCGCGTCGACGGGATGGACTGGCTCGCCGGCCGACTCCGCCGAGCGAGGGTCATCTGCGGCGGGGCTCACGCGCGACCGCGCCGCCCACCTGATGTGGATCCTCGCGAGCTTCGACGCCTACGACCTGCTCGCGAGCGGCCGCGGGCTGCGGCCGCAGGAGGCGCCGACATCCTCGCCGACCGCCGAGGGCGCTCTGCTCGGCTGATCCCGACCGCGCCGGGGTCGGCCGACCACCCACTGTGAGCGCGGCGTGAGTGCGCTGAGAGCGGGCGGCTGGATGCTCGAGCCGATGCACCGGCTCCGGAACAGCGATCGTGGCGGCGGCCCTTCTCGCGGTTGGGCTCCGGCCGCGACGGCGGCGAAGCGGCCGCGGCCGACGACGTGCCGGCCGCGCCGGTGCCGAGCAGCTCGCGCCGAACGAGCCAGGTCTTCAACGACTTCGTCACGCCGGCACGCCACGTGTCGCGGCGGGCGGTCGTCCACTACGTCGTGCTCGGGATCAGCGCGCCGCCGCTGAACGACGACGACGCCGACGGCGTCCCGGACTACGTCGAGCGCGTCGGCGACGCGGCGGACACGGCGATCGCGTACTACGAGCGGCGCGGGTTCGCGCGCGATCCTGCGCGGACGCCGGCGGGCCGGACGCGCGCCCCGACCTCTACATCTCGCGCTTCGCGGCCGGGCTACTTCGGCGTCGCCTTCCCGGCGGCCGACGCCGAGGGCGGCGCGTTCCTGGCCGTGTCGAACGCGCTCGACCCGAGCCCGGCGCAGAGCCTCGGCAGCCTCTACGGCACCGTCGCGCACGAGCTCTTCCACCTCGTGCAGTTCTCGTACTTCAAGCCGGCGGTCGACCCGCCAGCTCGACGGCTGGGTGCTCGAGGGGCACGGCCGCGGCGATGGAAGGGCCGCGTCTACCCCGACCTCGAGGACATCGTCTCGTCGCTGCAGCTGCGGCACTGGTTCGCGGCGCCGCAACGGAGCGTGACGGAGGAGAGCTACGGCGCGCAGCTGCTCTGGCAGTTCCTCGACGAGCGGCAGCCGGCCCTGCTGCCCGCGTACCTGACGCGCGGTCGCGCGCGCGGCCGAATGCCGGGCGCGGCCTGCTCGCCTCCACGTACCAGCGGGTCGCGCGGCGGCCGTTCGCTCCGGAGTTCGGCGCGCTTCGCCGCCTGGGCGGCCGAGCGGTACGGCGACCGGCTCGAGCACCTGCCGCAGCTGGCGCGCGAGCGCGCGCGCGGGCGGGTCGGTCTCGCGGCTCGGCATCCACTTCGTCCGGCTCGTCGCGCTCGGTGCGGTCGGTCACCGTCCGCTTCGGGCGAGCGCCCGGCCCGGGTCGACGCTGACCTACGCCGTGGCCAGCACGACTCGCCGGGCGACCCGGCCGCGATGCACCGCGCTCGTGCGGCTCGCGCGACGGCACGCGGCGTGACGTTCGCGGTGCCGCCTGCGCTCCGGAGCGAGCGGGCGCTTCGAGCGGGCGACGCTCGTGATCGCGAACGGCGCCGCCGGCGCGATCTCCTACCGCGCGTCGGCAACGGTTAGCGCCGAGCTCCGCGAGGCGCTCGCGGGCGCGCCGCTCGGCGACGGAGTAGCCGAGCCGCGCGGCGACGTCGCGCGCGCCGGAGGAAGTACCTCGTCGCCTCGTCCTCGAGACCCGCAAGCGCGGCGGCCTCGCCGGCCTGCAGGCACATGTCGGCCTCCAGCCCGATCGCGTTCTGCGTCGTTGCCTCGCGTCGGTACCCGCCAGGAGCAGCGCGCCCTGGCGACGTTGCCTCGCCTCGCCTCGATGGTCGCCGTGACGATGTCGCGCCAGGCGCGCACCGCCAGTCCCGCGTCGACTTCCCCCGCGCGGGCCACGAACACCGCAGCCTCGTCGTCCGGCTCCTGCGAGACGAGCACGAGCGCAAGGCGCCAGGCGGCATTCACCATGCTGAAGACGTCGCCGAGCGCGTCGAGCGCGGCGCACGGCCTCACGCAGGATCCGCTCCGCCGCCTCGAGGTCGCCGGCGATCATCTCGACGTCCGCGAGCGTTGATCAGGTCGCGCAGCCGCGTTCTGCGCGCAGGCCCGCGTCCTCGAAGATCGCGTTGCTCTCGGCCGCGAGCGCGCGCGCCTCGTCGAACCGCCCTCCATCGCGCGCAGGCAGGCCGAGCCGCCGAGCGCCGAGCCGCGCGCGAACCGGGTCGGCAGGATCGTCGAGGGCCATCTGGCATCCGATCGCTTCGACTCGTCCATCGGCGCCAGGGGCCGCGGCGGACGATCACGTTGAGCCAGCTGACGGCCGAGCTCTCCATCGAGCGCACGCCTGCGGCGCGTGCGTGCTGGACGCGCCTGGCTCAGGTGGTCGGACTCGAGACCTGCCCGAGCTCCGAGCTTGCGCTCCGAGGCGTGGTGAAGGTCGACGATATGGCGCTCGCGACCATCTCGTCGTCGCCGGCCGCCTGCAGCACCGGAATGGCGGCCGCGCGACCTCGCGATCACGTCGTCCGGATCGCCGGCGCCGCCGCCCCAGAGCCAGACGCCGGAGCGGGCGACCAGACAGGCGCGTGCGATTGCACCTCGTCGGTGGGATCGACCGCTGCCGTGGCTTCCGCCAGCACCCGCGCTCCCTCCTCGCGCTCGTTGATCGAGTAGAGCGAGTTGACGAGGTGCGGCGCGAGTGTCGACGCGTTCCGGTGCGTTCGCCGGCAGCAGCGCGTAGGCGCGACGCAGGAGGCTCGCGGCGCTCGCGCATGTCGAGCTCGTCGCGGAAGGCGCGCAGGCCGGCAGCTCCGAGCCGCGCCGCTCCCGCCGCCGCGAGACCGGGGCAGCTCGGGCGCGCGCGGGTCGACCTCGACGATCGCCCGGTGCGCGGACTCGAGGTGGTAGCCGATCACCTCGTCGGCGTCCATGCCCGCTGCCTCGCCCGCTCGGTCACGATGCGCGCCATGTCGCGGTGCAGCGCGGCCCGGCGCCGCTTGGGGATCCCCGCGTAGGCCTCGTCGCGGACGAGGACGTGCCGGAAGGCCCACAGCTCCTCGCCGAGCGCGCCCGGCCCTTCCGGCTCGACGAGGTCGCGCCGGGCGAGCGATGCGCAGCGCGGTTGGACGTCGCCGTCCACGAGCGCCTCGACGAGGTCGACGGGGAAGCGCTGGCCGAGGATCGCCGCGGCCTGTGCGACCTCGCGATCGCGTTCGTCGAGCCGGTCGAGCCGCGCGGCGAGGAGTGCGTGGATCGAGTCCGGCACCGTCGCCCGCGGCGCCCTCGAGGGCCGACGCGAGCAGCTGCTCGAGGAAGAGCGGATTGCCGGCCGCCGCGTCCAGGATCGCCGCCCGGTCGTCGGGTCGACCGGCGCGTCGCCGCCGGCGAGCTCGTCGAGCAGCGTGCGCGGCCTCGCTCGCGCGGGAGCGGGTCGAGCAGGAGCGACGCGGCGTTGAGCCGGCCGCCGGCCCATTCCGGCCGGGTGTCGAGGAGCTCGGGCCGCGCGAGGCGAGCAGAGGATCGGCGCCGCGCGCGAGCTCGGCGACGTGCTCGACGAGGTCGAGGAGCGCCGGCGACGCCCAGTGCAGGTCCTCCAGCACGAGGACGACGGGGCGCGACTCGCGCGAGCGTCTCGAGCAGGCGGCGGGTCGGCCCAGGCGGTCTCCTCGACGGGGCCCCGGTCGCCAGGGCTCGCCCGCGGCCGCCGTGATCGTCGGCCGCGACCAGCTCGCCGTCGCGCTCGCCGGCGAGCACGTCCGCGGCCCAGCCGGCGACGCTCGACCGCCGGCGAGCCCGGAGAACGCGTCGCGGAGCGGGGCGTACGTCGGCGCCATCGCCGAGGCCGGCGTCCGGCCGACGAGGCACGTCGCGCCTCGGACGCAGGCGATCGACCGCCTCGCGGGCGAGCCGCGTCTTGCCGACGCCCGGCGAGCCGAAGACCGTCACGAGCCGCGCGCGGCCCTCGCGGATCGCGCGCCGGAAGGCCGCGTCGATCTCCTCGAGCTCGTCGCTCGCGGCCGACGAGCGGCGTGTCGAGGCGCCGGACGACCGGCTCCGCCTCGTCGGCGACGCGCTCGGACGGCGTGGCCGCCGTCTCGCCGCTCGCGCGGTCGACCGCGTGCCGGACGAGCCGCCAGGCTGCGGTCGCCGACGAGCACCTCGGCCTCGCCGGCGGCGGCCGCGCAGCCGGTCGGCCTCCTCGAGCGGCGGGCCCGAGACGCAGCGGCCGGCCCTGCGGCGGGGTCGCCGGTGATGACGTCGCCGGTCGCGACGCCGGCGCGGACGACGAGCCCGCTCGACGCAGCTCGCACGCCGCGCGCACGGCGCGCAGCGCGTCGTCCTCGCGAGCCGCCGGGACGCCGAAGATCCCGAGCACGCGGGTCGTCGGCGGTGCGACCGGGCTCGCCGCCGTGGGCCTCGAGGGCCGTCGACCGCCTCGTCGCGGCGGCGCGGAGCTCGCTCGCGGCGCGCCTCGGGATCGCCTCGGGACGACGCACGAGGTCGGCGAGCAGGATCGTCACCGTCTTGCGCGCCTCCTCGACGCGGCGCGTCGCCGGGCGGCGGCGCGGCGGCGTCGGGCCCGGCGAGCGCCGCGTCCTGGCGCAGGATCGCCCGCTGGAGCTCCTGCAGCTCCGCGCCCGGCTCGGTGCCGAGCTCCTCGACGAGCGTCGCGCGCGCGGCGCGCGTACGCGTCGAGCGCGTCCGCCTGGCGGCCCGAGCGGTAGAGCGCGAGCATGAGCTGCGCGCGGAAGCCGCTCGCGAAACGGGTGCTCGCGCGACGAGCGCCTCGAGCTCGGGCACGAGCGCGGCGTGGCGGCCGAGCGCGAGGTGCGCGTCGATGCGCAGCTCGAGCGCCTCGAGCCGCAGCTCGCCGAGATGCGCGGCCGCGGCGGCGACCGGCTCGCCGCGCCAGGTCGGCGAGCGGCTCGCCGCGCCAGAGCGCGAGCGCCTCGTCGAGCAGCGGCACCGCCTCGGCCGGCTCGGCCGTCGCGCGCCCGCTCGACGAGCGACCGGAACTGGTCGAGGTCGAGCTCGCCCGGCTCGACGCGGAGGAGGTAGCCGGGCGCCCGCGTCACGATTCGGTCGCCGAGCTCGCGCGCGAAGGCGGAGCACGTGGTTCTGCAGCGAGCCGCGTGGCGGAGGCGGGCGGCTCTCGCCCCAGACGCAGGTCGATCAGCCGCTCCGACGACACGACGCGGTTCGCGTCGAGCAGCAGCGCGGCGACGACAGCGCGCCGCTTCGCGCCGCCGAGCGGCAGCACGCGCTCGCCGTCGGCGATCTCGAGCGGGCCGAGAATCCGGAACTCCACGCCGTGAGGAAACCACAGTGACGCGCGTGCTCACCGGCCGTGCCGGCGGTACGGTGCAGTTGTGGCGCTCGTCGAGCGCGAACCGCAGCTGGAGGCGCTCGATGCCGCGCTTGCGGCGACCGCGTCCGCCGGCTCCGTCGTGCTCGTCGCCGGCGAGGCGGGGATCGGCAAGACGGTGCTCGTGCGCGCGTTCGCCGAGCGCGCTGCCGCGCCGGTGCCCGCGTCGTCTGGAGCCGCTGCGACGACCTCGTCGTGCCGCGGGCGCTCGGCGCCGTGCACGACCTCGCCGCTGCAGGCGCGCCCGCGCTCCGGGAGGCGCTGCGCACGGGCCGGCGCGCCGAGTTGCTCGAGGCGGTGCGGGCGGAGCTGGCGCGCGTGCCGCGGACGGTGTGGATCGTCGAGGACGTCCACTGGGCCGACGGCGCGTCCCTCGACGTCGCTGCGTTCCTCGGTCGGCGCATCGAGGACCTCCCGGCGCTGGTCGTGCTCACCTTCCGCGACGACGAGCTCGGCGGCGGACCACCCGCTGCAACGGGTGCTCGGCGGGCTGCCGCCGACGGCGGTGCGGCGCCTGCACGTGCCGCCGCTCTCGCGCGACGCCGTCGCGACGCTGGCCGGCGCGCCGGCCGACGAGCTCTACGCGGTGACCGGCGGCAACGCGTTCTTCGTCACCGAGGCGATCGCCGCCGGCGGCGACGCGCCGCCGCCGTCGCGTGCGGGACGCGGTGCTGGCGCGAGCGGGGCGGCTCGCACGCGGCGCGCGGCGACGCTCGACCTCGTCGCGGTCGTGCCGGGCGCGGCCGAGCTCTGGCTGGTGCGCGAGGCGCAGGAGGACGCGCGACGGCGCTCGCCGAGCTGCGAGGAGCGCGGGCTGCTCCCGGTCGACGGCGGCGTCGTGCGCTTCCGCCACGAGCTCGCGCGGCGCGTGATCGAGGACGCGCTGTCGGGCGGCCGGCGCGCGGAGCTGCACGCGCGCGTCCTGGACGGCGCTCGCTGCGCTGGAACGTCGATCCGGCCCGGCTCGTGCACCACGCCGTCGAGGCGGGCGACCCGCGCGCGACCGTCGAGCCTCGCCTGCGCGCCGGCCGCGGCCGCCGCCGGGTCCCGCGCGCACGCCGAGGCCGCCGCGCACTACGCCCGCGTGCTCGCCCACGCGAGCTGCTCGACGAGGCGAAGCGCGCGCCGAGCGCTCGAGGCGCTGGCCGGCGAGAGCTATCACGGCCGGCCGGGTCGAGGGCGCGCTCGCAGGCCTGCCGCGAGGCCGTCGGCCTGCGCCGCGAGGCCGGCGACGCCCTGCGGCTGGGCGACGACCTGCGCCTGCTGGCGCGGCTGCTCTGGTGGGCGCAGCGGCGACGACGAGCGGCGAGCGCAGCGCGCGCTCGAGGAGGCGATCGCCGTGCTCGAGCCGCTCGGCGCGACGCCCGGGCTCGCCATGGCCTACTCCGAGCGCGCACAGCTCCTGATGCTCGAGCAGCGCGACGCGGAGGCCGTCGCGGCCGGCGAGCGCGCGATCGAGCTGGCCCGCGAGCTCGACGACGACGCCGCGCTACGTGCACGCGCTGACGACCGTCGGGCTCGACGCGCTGCGCCTATCGCGGACGAGGTCGAGGCCGGGCCGAGCGTGTCGAGGAGGCGATCGCCCTCGGCGTCCGCATCGGCGACGACGAGCAGGTCTGCCGGGCCGCGGTCACGTGGCCTGGACGGCGGTCGACTTGCACGCGGCTCGACCGGGCGAGGCCGACCTGCGACCGCGTGCTCGCGCTGGCCGACGCGCGCGAGCAGCGGACGTTCCGGCTCTACGGGCTGGCGACCCGCGCCCGGCTCGACGTCGCGCTCGGCCGACTGGGACGCCGCCGCGGCCGACGCCGAGGAGGTGCTGGCGCAGGCCGAGGGCCCGCCGGTCGCGCGCATGCCGGCGCTCGGCCGTCTCGCGACTCGTCGACATGCGCCGCGGCGGGCGCGCGCGCGCAGGCCCTGCTCGAGGAGGCTGCGGCCCTGGCGTAGCGCGAGCGGCGAGCTGCAGCGCCTCGGCCCGTCGCCTGCGCGCTGGCCGAGCTCGCGTGGCTGCGCGACGACCTCGCGGCGATCGACGAGGTCACGCGGGAGCCGTACGCGCTCGCCCTGCGGGTCGGCCACGACTGGGACGTCGGCGACCTCGCCGAGTGGCGCTGGCGGGCCGGTGCGCTCGACGAGCGCCGCCGGACTGCGCCGAGCCGCAGCGGCTCCTGATCGCGGGCGAGCCGCGCGGCGGCCGCCGCGGCTGGCTCGCGATCGGCGACCGCTACCAGGTCGCGCTCTGCGCTCGCCGACAGCGACGACCCCGACGCGCTCGCTGGAGGCGGTCGCGCATCGCCGACGAGCTGGGTGCCGAGGCGCTCGCCCGCCGGGTGCGGCGCGCGCATGCGCGCGCTCGGCCTGTCAACGTGCCGCGCGGGCCGCGGCCGTCGACCCGCGCGAACCCGGTCGGGCTCACGGCGCCGGCAGCTCGAGATGCTCGCCCTGCTCGGCGCCGGCGCCACGAACGCCGAGATCGCGCGCCAGCTGTTCCTGACCCCGAAGACCGTCGAGCACCACGTCGGCGCGGTGCTCGCGAAGCTCGGCGTCACGAGCCGCGCCGCGGCGGTCGCGCGTGCCCACGAGCTCGGGGCTCGCGGAGACAGCAGGGTCCGCCGCGCCAACCTAGGGGCAGCGCCCGATGACCGGGGCGGCGGACGGTCGCCGTAGCGTCGAGTCGGCCAACTCGACCGAGGAGGACCGAGACATGGCAACGACCGCCTTCGACCCCGTCGCCTACAAGCAGACGACACGGCGAGCAGTGGCAGGAGGCCGCCGAGGCCTGGCACCGCTGGGGGCCTGACGCTCGAGCGGTGGCTCGGCCCGGCGACGGAGCTGATGCTCGATCAGGCCCGGCATCGCCCCCGGCGCGCGCGTCCTCGACCTCGCGGCCGGCGCCGGCGGCCAGACGATCGCCGCGGCGCGTCGCGTCGGGCCCGTCCGGGAGCGTGCTCGCGACCGACATCTCGCCCGCGATCCTCGACTACGCCGCCGATGCGGCCCGGGCGGCCGGCCTCGCGAACGTCGAGACGCGCGAGATGGACGGCGAAGCGCTCTCCTTTCGCTGGTACGACGATTTTTTTACCTCTCCGCGTTGGCTGCCGGCGCTTCGCAACAGCATCGTCGTGGGGTTTGCCACCATGGCCATCGCGACGCCGCTTGGGACACTTGCCGCGCTTGGACTCGTGCGGAGCGAATTCAGGCTCAAGCCCGTTGTTGTCGGACTGCTCATCTCGCCGATGATCGTCCCCGTCATCATCACCGCAATCGGCATCTACTTCGTTTACGCGCCCCTCGGATTGACGAGCCACCGCCTCGGCCTCGTGCTCGCGCACACTGTGCTGGCGACTCCGTTTGTCGTCGTAGTCGTCCACGCCACGCTGCAGGGATTCGATCCAGCGCTTTGGCGTGCCGCATTGAGCCTCGGTGCGCCGCCAATCACCGTTTTCCGCAAAATCGTTTTACCTCTAATCGCACCGGGTGTGATTGCAGGCGCGATCTTCGCCTTCACGACGTCTTTCGACGAGATCGTGACGACCATCTTCATCGCCGGCCCGGAGCAGCGGACCTTGCCACTCCAGATGTTCGACGGCGTTCGCGAGCAGATCAGTCCGACCATCACTGCTGCGGCGACGTTGTTGATCGCGGTCTCGGTCTTGATGTTGGGTGCGATCGAAGCACTGCGCCGACGTAGCACTCGCATCTACGCGAGGCGATGATACGCACCGACCGTCAGCGAGGAGGAGCGGATTGAGTACGCAAGGCACTTTTCGGATCCGGGATCTTACTGCCGAGAAGGGGCAGAAGATGAAAGGCTTTCTGCAGCTCGGGGAGACTGCGACGGGTCCGATTCAGCTCCCCATCGTCATCATCAATGGTCAAGGTGATGGACCTGTGCTCTGCCTCAGCGCTGGTGTGCATGCGACAGAGTATCCATCTATCGACGCGCTGATGCGGCTGACGCGCGAACTTACGCCCCGGGATCTTCGCGGGACGCTCATTGCCGTTCCGATCGTCAACATGCACATGTTCGCAAGTCGACAGGGATTCGTGTCGCCGATTGATGGCCTGAATCTCAACAAGATCGCCCCAGGTGCGCAGAGCGGTTCAATATCCGAGATTGTTGCCGACGTCCTTCTCAACGAGGTGATCGCCAAAGCCGAGTATCACGTCGACATGCATGCCGGTGACCTCGGCGAAATTCTGTATGCCTTCGGCGGATATCCAATGACCGGCGACGATGACCGCGACCGCCGAGGAGAAGCCCTGGCGCGACTCTACACGCCGCGTCTGGTTGCGCTTTACCGCGAAGGCAGCAAACTGCCGCCGGCTTCCGGCTCGATCGTGCTCGAAGCGACGCGGCGCGGTGTCGTATCGATCCTCGCTGAGTCCGGAGGAAACGGCACGCTTGAGGAAGCAGACGTCCAAGTCCATCTCACAGGCGTGCGCAACATCATGCGCTATCTAAAGATGATCGAAGGCGATCCGCAGATCCCCGGCATGCAGCTCATCGCGACTGAACGCTACGTCACGCGTGCCGCGCGGGCGGGACTCCTGCGCCTCAAGGTGGCGATCGGCGAGGATGTCAATGAAGGTCAAGAGGCCGCCGAAATCTGCGACGTCTGGGGCGAGACCGTGGAACGCGTGAAGTTCTCGCGGCCGGGCGTCACCGGCTTGATCTGGTCGCACAAAGCGGTCAATACCGGAGATCCCATCGTTCGCTGCTGGATCGCGGAGCCGGCGCCAGCATTCCCGGAAACCGACCGCTTCATGCGCTCGAGCTGATCTTTGGGGCGACTGGGAGAGGTGAGGGTGGAGTGTTTCCACCTGCATCGCACGCGCGAACTCGCAACTTGCTCCGATCCCATGTCGAAGTAAGATCGCACCATGCCACCTTGAGACCCTCCGATGTGGAATCGCCGTCACGCGTTGCGCGCGCTTGCTGCGGCTGGCGCGTACGCGGCGCTTCGACCTTCGACCGTGCGCGCTCAGCCGGGCGCGACCCTGTCCCGCCCCATTCCGTCCACCGGGGAGTTGCTACCGGTGGTCGGGCTCGGCAGCTGGATCACATTCAATGTCGGCGACGACACCGTGGCGCGCGACGCCTGCGCGGACGTCATGCACAACTTCGTCGAGGCGGGCGGCCGGATGATCGACTCGTCGCCGATGTACGGCTCGTCGCAGGATGTCATCGGCTACGGCTTGCGCAAGGCCGCGCTGAACGCGCGCATTTTCTCGGCGGACAAGGTCTGGATCTCGTCCGGGGCACAAGGGCGCGAGCAGATCGAGCGCTCGCGCCGGAAGTGGCAGGTGAGCCGATTCGATCTCGTGCAGGTCCACAACTTGCTCAATTGGCAGGAACATTTGCCGACGCTGTTTGCCATGAAAGGAGCAGGACAGGTCCGGTATGTCGGCATCACGACGTCGGAAGGGCGCCGCCATCGCGACGTCGAGCAGCTGATGCGAAGCCAGGCCATCGACTTCGTGCGAAAACCCACCCAGACACGTGAGTATTTGCGGGTGGATCGCGCCTATTCTTCGGCGCTATGCATTCAATTGCTCGCACCTCGGAGATACTTGCCGGAAGGTCTCCATCTCACGCCGTCTGGCGATCAGATTGCGCCTACCGACCAGTGTTGGCATGTCGGGCCATAGGGTGGTCCGCGACACGTACAAAGACTGCTGTCCGGAGGCTATACTTCGCGCAATCCTTCGAACATCCGAGACCCACGCTCTCCGTGAGTGAGTTGGACCAGTCAGGTCTGCGCGCGACGACGGCTACGGTCATGTTCGCCGACGTGGTGGAATCGGTTCGCCTTGTCCAGCAGGATGAACAAGGTGCTGTCCAGCGCATTCGACGGCTTCTCATCTCGGGTGCGAGCGCGATTGTTCCCAAGCAAGGTGGACGGGTAATTCAGCGCACGGGCGACGGCCTGATGATGGAGTTTCCCGACGCCATCAGCGCTGCGCGTTGCGCGTTCGAGCTGCACGCACTAACGGCATCGCACAGCGAAGGGGTTCCGGACGAGGGTAAGCTATTTCTTCGCATCGGCTTCCATTCAGCCGACATCTTGACCGACGAGTCCGCGCTCTATGGGCACGGCGTCAACGTCACGGCCCGCATCGCCGCGTTAGCGAGGCCCGGGGAGACTCTAGTGTCCCCCACCGCCCGCGATCAGCTTACTGAAGGTCTCGATGGCTCGCTACAGGATCTGGGGCTTTGTTACGTAAAGCACGTTGCAGAACCTCTTCGGCTGTTCCGGTTGCAGCCTCAAGGCGAAGGCACGGCGTCCGCTCTGGGAACCGCCACTGCGCCCCTCGCGCCTCGCCTCGCGATCCTGCCATTCGAACGTTACGAAACTAAGGATCATGTCCTGAACGTCGGCGACGTGATCAGCGATCAGCTGATCGTAGCAATGTCACGATCTACCGGCGTCAACGTCATCTCCCGACTTTCGTGTCACGCCCTTCGCGGGCGATCGCTGCCGAGTGAAACCGCTGCGCAAAAGCTTGGCGCGGACTATGTACTCTCCGGCCGCTTTTACGGGGAGGATAGCAACTTGCACTTTCTGCCCGAGCTCGTCCACGTGTCTTCGATGCAAGTGCTCTGGGCGGATCGGATGAGCGGCAGCGTGCAGGAAGTGCTCTCTCCGAACAGTGACCTGATCTTGCGCGCGTCCAAGGCGGTCGCCGATGCACTGTTCCAGAAGGAGCTACAGGGGTCTCACACAAAAGCGCTGCCGTCGCTCGCCAGTCATACACTCTATTTGTCTGCGATTTCCTCGATGCATCGCTTCTCTGAGGAGATATTCCGCCGAGCGCGGGAGATACTAGAGGCATTGCACGATCGGGCTCCCCGCCATCCCACGCCGCTTGCCTGGTTGTCTCGCTGGCACATGCTCCGCATCGTGCAGGGATGGAGTCCTAATCCAGTAGATGATGGCGCGAGGGCCCTTGCCCTCGCAAATCGTGCGCTTGATCTCGATCCTGAATCCTCGCTCGCCCTGACGATGTTGGGTTCGGTGTGCCGCAGCGTTAAGCGCGATCTCGACGCGGCGCAAGGTTATTTTGACCAGGCGCTTTGTATCAATCCCAGTGAACCGTTGGCGTGGCTGTTCAAGGGAACGATCCACGGGCTTCAGGGAGAGACTCAGGCGGCTCTTGAGGCGACCGATCAGGCGCTTGCGCTATCGCCCCTAGATCCCCTTCGCGCTTACTATGATTCGCTGTCGGCCAGCGCCGCAACAGCGAGCGGGCAATACGATCGCGGGATCATCCTGGCCCGCCGCGCGCTGACCGCAAACATGATGCACGCCTCGAGCTATCGTACGCTGGCAATCGCTCTGGCCATGCAGGATCGTTGGGATGAAGCGCGCGAGACCGTTGCGAGGTTGCTTATCATCGAACCAAGATCATCGATTCAGGACTTTCGTACCGGAAATCGATCGCCCTACAACGACGCTTTTGTAGCCGCGCTCTTGAAGGCAGGCATGCCGGCCGTCAAGCCGGGGCACCACTGACGCGCGAAAATCACTCCAGCGATGAAAGGAAACGAAGATGGGCTACTCATCCGGACTTGAAGGGCAAGAAGGACAGGAAGGGCAGGAAGGCTATAGCGCCTCCGGACTGTTTCCGGGCTATATAAAAGGGGGCCGAAGCCCTGCGTCAACCCTGCTACCGGGCGTCGATCCGGCCACTGCGGTTGCACTAATCAAGACACGCGAAGCGTTGCACCGCCCAAGCGAGAGAATCGAATGGAGTCCCCCACGGGCCTCTGCTGGCTTACCCGATCTCAGGTGTGCGGACAGGCTTGCACAATGGAGTCTGGAAATCCGGTCGATCAGCTTCATGACGGAGCTGATGGGCCCGCTTCGGATTTCGGCGAACAACGATGAAGCGAGCTATACAGTGAACCATCGACCTGGGGAAAACGCAGAAACGACTGACGACGAAATACCCGTGGTTACAATTGTCCGTCCCCTTCCGAGGGTTTTCGAGGACCAGGTGCAAATGGTCGTGGACTATGCAGCGCTGCGTTCGGAGCGCCTGCAGGAAATAGTGACGGAGATCGGCATTCCCGTTCAGTATTGGGCTGCAATCATGGATCTCAATCCGACCACGACGCCGTATACGCTCGAACTACTCGCTCTGGGATATGCCTTTGCATCCGCAATCACCCAGCCGTGCAAGCACACACTCGGCGCACCCCGCCCTGAGAACTATTCGCCAAGCGTGCAGCCGGTCATCAATCCTCGCCGGTTTGGCGCATTTCCCAGCGGCCATGCCACCGAGGCGTTCCTGACAGCGCGACTTTTGCAACTCGTGAGCAGACAACACCGATTCGCGTGCGACGGAAAGGAGTCGAAGCTGGAGCAGCAATTGCAGCGCCTGGCGATGCGCATCGCCGTCAATCGCACCGTCGCCGGTGTGCATTTCCCCGTCGACAGCACCGCAGGTCGCATGCTCGGCGAGACCCTCGCCACGTATCTCGCATATCGGTGTGGCAATCCGGATAGTTGCGAGGGCTGGGTTCCGCGCGTGTTTGAGGGTCAGATTGATAGAGACGGGAACCCCATTAAAACATGGACTGGCGATTTCGACCGCCACGATGAGCTCGATAAATGGACGGATAGTGTCCCGTTCTTTTGGAGGAACGATGGAACGAAATCCGGCGCCCAGAAAAAATGGACGGTCGTGAAGGGTGGCGAATCGCTGCTGGATTGGCTTTGGACGAAGGCACAGCAGGAATGGATTGACCCGCCCCAACCCTGCATGAGGTAACAGGTCTGATACTCGTGGTCGACGACAATCTTCACCGTGAGGAAATTCCATGAAGCCCCTGACCATAGATGAATGGGAAGGCTTGATGAAGTGCTTTGCCATCGACCCCTATCTGGTTTGGTCGGACCTTACCAGCTACCGGCAATTCCAGTCTGGCGCACAGGTGTCGAAGGTTCTGCCCTTCCTAGTCGAGCTCAGGCAACCCTACGATCCCGATACCGTTCGCGATCTGAACGTTCCCGGGCTCTTCTGCCCACCGCTCAGTGGCCGGACGCGGGGATGCTTCGTAACTGCACGAATATCGATACCCGCAAGCCCCGACTTTATCAACCCACTGCGCGCCCTTATCGCGCACCGGGCGGTAAGCCGTGTGCAGTTCGGCTTTCCAGTCAGTGCGGAGCAACCACAGACGCTGCCAAGCACAGGGGTCGCTCTCCCGCTTCCTATGAGCTACCGCGCAGATTGCGACGTCGTCTGCGGGCTCATGGACGATGGGTGCGCGTTCGCCCATGACCAGTTTCGAGTCGTTGGTGAACCGAAGACGAGGGTGGTAGCGCTCTGGGATCAGACACCACTCAAGCCACCCGACGAGATCACGCACGGAGACCACCTCCCCTACGGAAGGGAATTCACCAACAAAACTTTCGACGCTTCCATCGCATCGAACTGGCTCGGGAACGGGGTCGACGAGTGCGCCTGCTACCTCGGAACGTTCGGCACCGAACAGCACGGTCTAGATGCGGAACGCACGCACGGGACCGCGGTCATGGACCTTTTCGCCGGCAAGTTGCCGCCTCGACGTGGACCTGTCGGGGACCATGGATCCGGGACGGCTGACTCGCCGATCGTTTTTGTTCAGTTTCCGGTAGCAGAAAGAACTGTCTCCAGCGGGCGCTGGCTCGCTACGCATGTGCTGGAAGGCCTTTACTACATATTCGACGTCGCCAGACGCCTCGAGATCGATGGCAAGTGCTCCGACAATCGGAAGGTCGTCGTCACCCTTAGCTATGGGGCATTGGCGGGGCCGCACGACGGTAGTGGCATGCTGGCCCGCGCACTGGAAGAAGCATCCTGTCTCCGCGGCAACCTCGGCATCGTCTTGGCGGCAGGAAATTCTCGTAGTGCCCGTTGCCACGCGACCCAGTCGATTGGGGCACGAGGACGTGTAACGTTCAACATGATCGTTCCTCCAGTGAAACCTTTTGAGACCTACGCGGAGATCTGGGTCGATAGCGCGGATGCCTTGGAGATCAGCGTAACCGCGCCAAATAGTGTCGAGCGAACTGTCACTGTTGGCAAGATTGCGTTCTGGCGAGATTCAGATTTGCAGCCCGGGGGGAGTGACGATTTTGCGGCCATGCTCGTGTTTCCGCAGAGCGCCGTTCAAGGAACCCACGGAACGATGGCACTACTCGTGTTGGCAAGTACGGAAATGACCGCCAAAGGCATATCGTCACTACCAGGCAAGTGGGGGATTACGGTCGTCAACGGTGACGAGAATGCCGCAAGATGCGTCAGGGTGTGGATCGAGCGAGACGATCTCCTCGCTACCCATCCTCAACAATACGCACATTTCGACTGCCGTGATGACGACGGAGATGATAGTGATCTCGAGCCGACCCTTTCGAACGACTACGTAACCGTGGCGGACACGCTCAGTAGTATCGCGGGCAGCGATCACGTGTACGCGACCGGAGGCTACGTCGCCGTGAGGACGCAAGACAGGTGTGCTACGCGAGCGAACTACTCGGGCCAAGGCAATGCCGACGAAGTTCCATTTCTGTATGCGTGTACGGATGAGGGCTTCGGCTCACCGGGTATCCGCGTGGCTGGGTCGCTTAGCGGATCGTATGCGCGCATGTCGGGGACCAGCGTTGCAGCGCCGCAGTCCGCACGCGCGCTTGTCAGGGCCATGCATGATGCCAGCGGTCCCTTGACCGCCGAGGACATAATGTATCTCTTTGACGACTTACCCGACTGCAATCTGCTGAAGCACTCGGAGGTTGCAAGGCCTCCGAAGGGACAAGCACCTCTCGTCGTCATTGGGATCGCTCCAGCGCGCTAGGATCGACCTCGTGGGCCGTGTTGTCGTTGCTCGTCCCAACCGACGGGACCTCCATGATGCCGTCGCTAGTGCGCCACCACCGATTGAGCCAAGTGCAGAAGCTTCCGCGCAACCGCGGATCGTTCGTTGACCTCTAGTCGCGCGTATACCTGCTTCACGTGCGAACTCGCGGTATTGAAACTCAATCCCAGCTCGTCGGCGATTTCACGGTTACTCTTGCCCGCGACAATCAGGAGCGCCACCTCCCGCTGCTGAGGTGAGAGTGCCGCCACGCCAGTCCCGCGCACCAGCGAAAGCGAGCGCGGCTCCTCTCTACGAATTAGAAGTCCAACCTGGTCCGCCCGTCGCCCTCTTGGATCGGTCAGACGGAATGCACGGATCACGAATCGACCCCACGCAGTCTCGTGAATCAATTCGCGTGGCGGTGTCGCGCGACGTTCCTGGGGTAGCAGTTCCTGGCACACACGTTGCACAAAACGCTCGATGGCTTCGTGCTCCTTCAGCGCATGACGTGGAGAAACCTCTGCCAACGCGGCAAGACGAAGCAATCGATGCCACGTCTCGGGTGCGCTAACGACGGCACCGGTCAAGCTGACGATGCCCAAGTCTTCTTCTGCGACCACCGCGACATCTTCCGAACGTGACATTGAATCGCTTGCGCCAAGTCCGGTCGCAAGATACCTGATCACGGAACGAAGCGTGTCCGCACTTTCCTTGTCGAATGGTTTGTCGGCAAGTCCCCTATAAAAACTGATTTGAGCGAATGCGCCAGCGCCATCCTTCAGGATGCCGTAGAGCATATGGTATGCATCTAGCCTCCCCATGACGTCGCGGAAATAGTCGGTACTCTGCTCGGCGCGGCTGAACGAGTGATAGGAAATGGGATCCGCGCTTTGCGCCCGACGTCGAAACACCTCGGCAAAGCTCTCTGTCTTAACCGCGTAGTGCCTCTCGTAATACGCGGCCATTGCATCAGGCGGCAGCAACCGCTCGGCGTAGAGGCTCGTCATCTCTCCCTGCGGATCGACCCAGAACACTCCGGCAGAGTGCGACGGAATAAGCTTGCGAAGTTCCGGCAGCAGGCACTGCGCCACAGTCTGCGGCGGCAGCCCGAGACCGCACAACTTTCGGATAAACGAAATGTCGCGGACGCGCGGCATGTACGTATTCCTTGGAAACCTGACGCGGGATTCTCACCCAGTCGGGTGGCGATCCAATCCTCGCGCGCGGCTAACTTAACGTCAAGGGAGGGAACAGGTGTTTCTCCTTCCCGGGGGCTGGCGGCCAGTTGTGCGTTCAGCGTTGGCGGTCAGTCTAGCGTGGAAAAGGAGTATCCGATGGACAAGTCAGAGGGAACATTGATTCGTACGGTCGCGTTCCTCGTCGCGACGACGATTTCCGTAGGGACGTTCGCGTTGTTTTCGTCGTGGGCATGGACGCAACTTGACCCAGCGCAGCAGGAGGCGATCGGGGCCACGAACACGCCATTGATTTCCGAATGGATTGCTCGCGCCTCGGCGGTGCCCGTGACGGACGCTGCTCAGGAAGAAAAGGCACCCGACCATGGAGCCGTCACAACTCGCGTTGCGCACACGCGCGAGCGTCTTTGACGCAGGGCTTACGCGACTGTTGCCGGCACCCACGTGCCGGTAACAGGACGCGCCGACGCAATGAAAAAGCCATGTCCAAAGCACAACAGCGGCGCACCCGTGATGAATTGCGCTAAGCGACTCATGTCGACTGCCAGGCGCGCGCTTGAACGTTTGCGCGATCGCGCTGGCGACCAGCGGAATGGGCCGCGTAGCGGCTGCAGTGGAAGCATCAACAACATTCACGGTGGCGACGTCGCTGGATCCACGGAGATCTTCCATCCGCCACGAGACTTCCCTAGCACAGTCGCTTTTGCTTTCTCACCCATTCGAGTGGCGATCCGCGGCGAAGGCACGGCTATCGTGTCATCAACGAACACGACAATGCGCAAACGCCAGTACCGATTAACGATTGCCGCCTAGTAGGCAGTACACACAAAGAGCAGTCTCATACTGGGAGAAAAACATGAAAGCCAAACTACTCGCCGCTGCATTAGTTGCCATAGCGTTGCAGGCGAACGCGACCGATATGAACATCGACGGCACCTATTACTCGTCCGCGCACCCGTCAGGTCCAGGCATCGGTTATCTCTTCGCAGGGTTTGTGACTCGTCAACCGAACCCGGCCGTACCCGACATGAGCACATTTACCGTGGGCGCGCAGATCAACGCCGGGAACGTTGCGGGCGTCAATCAAGGCGTATGGGGTATTGCCACTGAAGCGTGGGCCTATCCCGGATCCCGGTCACCGCTCTTCGGAATCGAGGCCACTTCTATCAACATGGAGCCCAGTAACAACCTGCCGAAAGTCGCGTTCTACGCCACGTTCAAGAACCGTCCCGATAGCGCCTACCAACTTGTGCCTTTGGACCCCATGAATGTCGCCAGCCAGGCCTTGAGAATCGATGCGCAGCACGGTACCGGCTTCGAGCGTGGGATTGCATTCGGGCCGAACGCCTTGAGTCCCTCACCCACTCGTGCCACGCCGGCCGCCATCGACATGTCGGAGATGACTTTGGCGGCCGTCCGAAAGGCTGACCTGATTCGTTTCCCCGATGGCTGTTCGGTGGTCTACCTCGGTCGCGGTCAGCTCGGGACGCGTTGCGATGGAGCTCAGCCGTGAGGTCGGACCACAAGTACTTGATATGCAAATTATGAGTAAGGCAGATTTCGCCCCATAACCCGAAGGTCACAGGTTCAAATCCTGTCCCCGCAACCAACAATTCAACGGCTTGCCTTCGGGCAGGCCGTTTGTTTTTCCGCGCGGGCTAGCGCCGCGGTAGTAGCAAAAGTCTTTTCGTGCCCTTCCTGCCCCGAAAACGTGGATATGGCCGACACCGGTTTCAGTGCTACGCCACGCAAATCCGTCACGGCGTCACAAGCCTATGACTGCGCGTACTCTGCCCTCTCGATCCGCTCCAGCCCGACCAGAGTGAACGCCTGCGGCGACATTGCCATTAATCGAACGTCGCAGAGCCTGGGAACGCCGGCCGCGTTGGCGACATCGCTTGGTCGTGCAGCGTGGCGATCGGACGAACCGATGAAGTGCGTCATCGTGGCAGTTGCTCCCCACGCAGCTCGCCGGCAAGTCGGGCCGGTTAACGACACGGTAGGGAAGGATGAATCCGCGCAGGAATCGAACCAGAAATTGCATCATTTACCGCGCCCGGACCAGAGAGTGGAGGCGCCATCCTTGACTCTCGCAACGCTGTGGCGTAGCGTCAACTTAGCGATGGGTACTGTGTTTTTCGCGTGACGGTGCGGACGACCGATGTGCGTACAAATCTTTTCCGAAGTGAGATAGCGCCGCTGCGATATGAAGCAAGTGGCCAAACTTACGCCAAACGCCAGCGAGTCTCAGCAAGCGGGTACATCGGCCGTCCTCGGGGCTGGCGACATTGCCCCATCATGCGTTCTTCCTTCTCTCGACGACAATATCGTCGACATTCGGGCTGACGCCATTGCTGGCAACCCGTTGGTGCTTCTGTTCTGCCCGAATTTTTCAGAGTCAACCGCGACAAGCCTAAAGGCGCTCGTCGCGGCGCGACCGTCGTTCGTTGCCGCCGGCGCACAGGTCTTTGTCGTCACCCTCGCCAATGCGGAGAATGCGCAGAAACAGCGCATCCCTTTTCCTGTGTTGCTTGATCCCGAAGGCGATGTTTTCCGCAGTTTCGACGCCGACACGCGCGACTTGTCGACTACGGTCGTCGTGCGGCCAAACCAGCATGTGATGGCTATACTGAAGTCAGCGCCGTCCCTTCAGGTTGCGGAGGCGCTGGAGCAGGTCGAGCGCCTTGTACCTGAACGCCGAACCGTACTGATGGCGCACCATCCGCCGGTCCTACTCGTGCCGGACGTGTTGAGTCGAGATGAATGTCGCCACCTCGTCACTGTGTATGAAACTCGTGGTCAGCAATTTATGCCGCCCGGTCCGGGGATCGACTACATCGGCACCGACTACAAGATGCGTATACCCGAACATGGCCGCGCCGACCGCGTCGACCACTGGATCGTCGACCGGGATACAGAGACGTTGCTGCAGCGACGCATCTCGCAGCGCGTGCTTCCTGAGATCGGCCGCGCGTTTCAGTACCGCATCACGAAATGGGAGCGGCTGCGCATTGGCTGCTATCTTGGCAAACGCGGCGGCAAGCTTCATGGGCACCGCGATAATGTCGAGCCAACGCCTTACCGTCGCTTTGCGATGTCCATCAACCTCAATACGGACGAATTTTCCGGTGGCGAATTACGCTTCCCGGAGTTTGGCGATCAACGCTATCGCCCCGATAGCGGCACGGCGATCGTGTTTTCGTCGTCGCTTTTGCACGACGCGCTCCAAGTGACTTCCGGGCGTCGTCTTGTCGTGCTCGCTTTCCTATTTGGCGATTACTGACGCCGTAGTTTCGTTTGACTCGGAGTCGTGCCTCGCCGTATGTCGTGAAGAGTGACGCGCCAGCCAGCGGACCGCTGATTGCGGGGCGAGTGTGCTACAGCCACATTTGTAAGACAGTTTTTTGTGCAGTACACTCGGTTGCGGGCTACGCAGCTTGGAAATGTCGCGGCTGCGACGCTCGTTGCCGTTAGTCTCAACCAGGAGGAACTCCATGAGGATTCGTTTGCGTGCGCTTAACTTGGCGTTGCTACCAGCTGTATTGGCAGCACCTGTCACCGTGTGGTCCGCCACCCCCTCTTGCTCCGATCTCGCAACCAACCCCGCCTTGGGCCTTGCCGGAAATCCGAACATCACGGACTTGGCCGTGGTCGTCACGCCGGCGGCGGGCGCCAATGCGGCGTATTGCCAGGTCAACCTTACGGACCGCACACTCGTCGGACCGCAGTACGGATATGCGGTCGGAGAGACTTCGAAGTTCAGAATTCGTATTGGCTTGCCGCTGAACAGCACCGACGGCGGAACGGGAAGCGTGGAGGGCGCATGGAACGGAAAGATCGAGACCCTGGGGAATGGCGGATTCGCGGGCTCCGTCACCGCCGTCACCGGCGCAACGAACGCCGGCTATGTCGGCACAGGCACGGACACCGGACACAACTCGGCCATTACCAATCCCATTCCCAATCCGAACCCGCCACCGGCTACCGTCGAAGCCCCGCCGAGTGAGAACGGAGCGGTGTTCGGACTCAATACGGACGGCAGCCTCAATTATGGGCGCATCAAGGATTATGCCTGGCGCGGGGAATATCACGCCAATCTTTGGGGTAAGCGTATCGCGACGACCTATTACGGGCAGCAGCCTACGCGCAACTACTACGTCGGCTGCTCGGACGGTGGCAGAGAAGGACATGAGATGGCGCTGCGGTATCCCGACCAGTTCGACGGCATCGTCGCGATGTCGCCGGCGATTATGTGGGATCGCTGGGGTTTTTCCGGTGGCTTCGGTAACTATTACGCCAATCAGTACCTCCACCAGAACGGCCTCGCCACCGCGAAGTTTCAAGACGTCAATCAAAGGGCTTTGGCGGCATGTGATCCGCTCGATGGCATCATCGACGGCATGATTCAGGAAACACGCGTTTGCAAGTACAACGCCAAATCCGCGATCTGCGGCCAACCCGGCGCGTCGACGGATCCGGCGGTATGCCTGACACCGTTCGAAGCCGCGACCGTGAACAACATCTGGGAGGGTCCCAATAAGGCCGACGGCACCAAGTTGTGGGTCGGCTGGGAACGTGGTGTCGGGAACGTCTTCGGCATCACCCCGGCGACTACGGGCGCACCCACGCTGTTCGGCGAACAGATCAACCGATACTGGGTTCACCGCGATCCGACGTTCAATTGGCGATCGATCAGCGTGGCACAGTTCGACGACGAGCAATACAACCTCACCAGCCAGTGGTCGCAGTTCATCGGATCGGACAATCCAAACCTGAGCGCATTTAAGGGGTCGGCCGGCAAGATGATCGTTAGTTACGGCAACCAGGATCAAGTTATCCCGCCGAATGGGCATTACAACTACATGCAGCGGCTGTTCAATGCGATGGGCGGCGTGCCACAAACACAGCAGTTCTATCGCTACTACGTGTTCCCGATGGCACAGCATTGCGGCGGGGCCGGCATGACGACCCAGGTATTGCTCGATGCACTTGTAAACTGGGTCGAGAATGGGGTTGCGCCCGACTATCTGATCGCGCAGGTCAATGCCACGCGGACGCGAAAGGTCTGCATGTATCCGAACACATCCGTCTATATTGGTTCAGGCAGCACCGACGACCAGGCGAACTTCGTCTGCCAGACCAACGCCAACGACGATCCCGCTTTGCTGGCGAACCAAATGCAAATTCTACAGGGCAATCCGCCCCTTCCGGACAATAACGATATCAACCAACTACCTTGATAGGAGCGGCGCGACAAACGCGATCGCAACGAATCGCGAGGTAGTTGTCTTAACAGCCGCGGGTGTGCCCAACGTGCGCCTGCGGCTGTCCTCTGCTGCGGCACGGCGTACCGCTTGCAATCGTGCGCCAGCAGCTCGCGGTCTCGCGGCGACTGGACAAGTGATCACGTGCACTTTGATCCGCTTCGCGGGAGGCAATAGAACTAACGCCTGACAGTGTCGCGTTTCAGGTTATGTCCCGCCTCCGCCGCCCCGCCCGAAAGGCAAAATCTGCAAGATAGCCCAACAGCCTGTTGCTCTAAGGATCGGATCTCGCTGCTCCCGGTTGCGTTATTCTCGACATGCGCATACCCGGGCTCACCGGGCTGCAGGTTGAGCAACGGCTCGTGGCCGTGGATCGGCATGGCACGCGCGAACTCGCAACTTGCTCCGATCCCATGTCGAAGTAAGATCGCACTATGCCACCGTGGAGACCCTCCGATGTGGAATCGCCGTCACGCGTTGCGCGCGCTTGCTGCGGCTGGCGCGTACGCGGCGCTTCGACCTTCGACCGTGCGCGCCCAGCCGCGCGCGACCCTGACCCGCCCCATCCCGTCCACCGGGGAGTTGCTACCGGTAGTCGGGCTCGGCAGCTGGATCACATTCAATGTCGGCGACGACACCGTGGCGCGCGACGCCTGCGCGGACGTCATGCGCAACTTCGTCGAGGCGGGCGGCCGGATGATCGACTCGTCGCCGATGTACGGCTCGTCTCAGGACGTCATCGGCTACGGCTTGCGCAAGGCCGCGCTGAACGCGCGCATCTTCTCGGCGGACAAGGTCTGGATCTCGTCCGGGGCACAAGGACGCGAGCAGATCGAGCGATCGCGCCGGAAGTGGCAGGTGAGCCGATTCGATCTCGTGCAGGTCCACAACTTGCTCAATTGGCAGGAACATTTGCCGACGCTGTTTGCCATGAAAGGAGCAGGACAGGTCCGCTATGTCGGCATCACGACGTCGGAAGGGCGCCGCCATCGCGACGTCGAGCAGCTGATGCGAAGCCAGGCCATCGACTTCGTGCAGGTCACGTATAACCCGGTGGATCGCGAGGTCGAGGAGCGGATCCTGCCGCTCGCACGCGATCGCGGCATTGCGGTGATCGTGAATCGGCCGTTCCGGGAAGGCGCGCTGCTGCGCGCGCTTGCGCGGCAACCGCTTCCTCCGTGGGCCGCGGAAATCGAGTGCACGAGCTGGGCGCAGTTGGTGTTGAAGTTCATCGTCGCACACCCCGCCGTCACCTGCGCGATCCCGGCGACGACCAGCGTTGCTCACGTGCGAGTCAACATGAACGCGGCCTACGGTCGCCTGCCCGATGCGGCGTTGCGCCAGCGCATGGTCGCGGCGGTGGAGCGGGCTTGATGTCCGAGTGGTGGACGTACCGCCTTACGAGCTTCCTGCTGTTCTCGCCGCGGACCTACTACCGGCTGATCGAGCTGTACAACGTCGCGATCTGGCCATTGCAGCTCGCAGGCGTGGCGATCGGCGCCGCGATCGTCGCGTTGCTGATCACGAACCGCGGCGGACGCGATCGCATCATCGCCGGCCTGCTGGCCGCCTGTTGGCTGTGGATCGCATGGGCATTTCATTACGAACGCTATGTGCAGATCAATTGGGTGGCGCCGTGGTTCGCGGCCGCGTTCGCGCTCCAGGCATTGCTGCTCATGGTTCTCGCTGTGATGGCCGGCCGAATTGTCTTGCGGCGCGTAGGCGGTCGCGAATTATGGATCGCCACGTTGCTCGTCGTAATTGCGGTCTTCGGGTATCCGCTGCTGGCGCCGCTCGCGGGACGTGCGTGGACGGCGACCGAAGTCTTCGGGGTAGCACCCGACCCGACGGCGATCGCGACCGTCGCTGTACTTGCGCTGGTCCGTGGGCGCATGCGCTGGCTGCTGCTGGCCGTTCCGTTGCTCTGGTGCGCGGTTACCGCGTTGACGTTATGGGCGATGAACGCACCGGAGGCCGTAGTCGTGGCCGGGGCTGTCCTGCTTGCACTGTGGCCGGCGGTACGCGGAACGCGTCACGCTTAACCCCGGCTGCGAGATGGGCGTGAGATAAGCAGTTCGACGATTGCCGCGCTCGTCGGATTACAGTCGCCCAATCCGAGGGCCAAGGTAGCAAGGTTGCAAAGACCAGCATGCTCGGTCGCCCACTGGGGGCTAAGGGCGTTTCTCGCGCGACGATGAACGCGGTGTAGCCGTCCAGCATCTTGCGGCGCTGTTCGATCAACTCGCCCGGGTGATTCCTACGCCCAGCCGCGTGCTGCAACCGCGCTGCATTAAGGGGTGCTTCCTGGTACTTCCTGTACATTGTGCGACCAAGTCAAAGTAAATCATGCTTGGGCCGGGCGGTGGTCAGGTAACCGCAGCACTTTAGTCGCCGTCGTCGACGAGGCGTTCGTGCGCCGGACGCTTGCTTCGATTGGTCGACTACGAGGCGTCCCCACGGCAACCGTGACACTGGGGTGGTGACGTCCGGATTGATGCTGTAGGCGGCCGGTATCGCAAGGTACGCGATCTCGTTGACGCTCGCCCACCCTTCGCCGGCGATGAGGTATCCGCAGATGGCGCCGAGCACGTCCTCGGCACCGACTGCCGGTTTGCGGAACAGTTCGCGCAGAATCACCCACACCGCAGCCCACATGAACAGCGACAGCAGCGCGCTGAGCGTTATGGACATTGCGGTGTCGAGGTTTGCCCCGGAAACGCGACGCCCCCAGGCAATCGCTATGGCCCCCGCGACGATCATTGCCATGGCTACGCGTTCGCGCTGGCGCTCGAACACAACGACTAGTATCGCCAAAGCCAGCATCGTACGGAAAGCGTCGGAAAGGGTTCGCTCGACGCCAGCCCGGCCCTCGAAGGATTGGGCCGCCAGGGCGACGAGCAGCAGCGCCAGCAGCGCGGCGAATTTGTACTTGCGCGATGCGACCGCGTTTAACGTTCGCATCCCCAAGAGCTTACAGGAAGTTTCGCGACTGCGTTCCCTCACCCGTAGGTTTCAAGACGCTGTCACGAGCGTGACCGGTGCCGTGGATCGCCATGGCGATCGCCACCAGGAGGCTGCTCCACATCGCCTCGTCGAGTGCGATGATTGTAAGTTCACATCACCCTCGCCTCTGTAGCCTCGATCGTTGAGGCCCTACGCCGAATCCGGTATGTGTACCAGGAACTCCGGCATGTCCGGGAGTCCCTTGATGAACGTGCCCTTTTTCTTCCCCTGAATCGAAAAACGCCGGACCCGCTGGTCGAACCGCTCAGCCACGTACAGATCGCCGTCCGGACCGATCGCAAAACCGGACGGAGCCTTGAGCTTGCCATCGATCACTATCCGCGCCTTGAGCTTGCCGCGCGGAGCTTCTTCCGGGATGTCGTAGGCGAGGATGCTGCCGGTGCCGGCAGCGCCGATGTAGAGCGTGTCGCCGTGCAAAAACAGATGCACGGGTTTCGCGAGCTTCCTCCCACGGATGCGCGCCACGAGCCGCCCCGTCTTCAGTTCGTAGACCTTGACGACGTTCCCCGCTTCGCCCGCCACGTAGAGATGCGCGTGATGCACGACGATGCCGCGCACGGAGTGTCGGGGCTTGCCGTGCACGTCGAGCCCCACTTTGAGGCCCTGCGGCGACGGTACATCCAGCGGCGGTTGGTCACCGGCCTCGGGAAGCCGGCCTTGGCTCGAGGCGACGAGTGTGCCGGGGAGGAAGTTGCCGCTGGGGAAGTGCTTGCGAAGGTGCGAAGCCACCGGCGCCGGCTTGCGTGTCTTGGGCAAGATGGCGAGGACGGTGTTGGTGTCCTGGCAGGAGACGTAGAGGCGGCCGTCGTCACCGAACTCAACGTCGAACGGGTGCACCATCGCCGAGACTTGCTTGGTGGTTACCGCCACCTCGGCGAAGCGGAACGTATCGCCGTGGCGGCGGTACCGGGCGACATGGCTGTCCTTGCGCCAGGCGTTGGCAATGTAAAGATCGTCGCCGACTAGCGCGAAGCCGCGCGCAATGTGCAACGGGTGCGCATCCGGCGACGGGTCGAGCAGAAGCGGATGCTGTTTGCGGGGAGTACCGTCGTCCTCGAAGACGCCGATGTTGTCGACGCCGGCCTTACCCTCGCCTCGGTAGCTGATCCACCACATGATGTCCTTTCTTCACTGCTCCAACGCTTCCCAAATCCGTCAGTCGTACGAGCCGTACCCGTGTGTGGGCACTCGTCGGCGCCGGGAAAGTGTGCAGCATCGCGGTCACATCCACCAGGGGAAGCGCGTCGCCTTCCAGATGCGCCGCAGCGCGGTCGACGAACATTCTTGCTCTTCGTCAGATCCTCAATTATGTTTGATGATGAGCACATGTCGAATGCGACGACAATTGCTTGCCCGCTAATCGTGAGGCGTTGATCATCCATCACGTATTCAGACCCAGAAGGGTGTGCACGTTATCGGGTATCGACCCGAAATGGGCGGCGCTGAGCCTTACTTTGCGCCTAAATAGTGGGTGCAAGAAACGCGTCACCTACGGGGTGGCCGCGCCGGTCCGCGCGGCGACGCGCCGGCTCGCGCACGACGAAGCCCACCGAAGTGGGCTTCATCGCGATGAGCCTTCGAAAAGAGTGAGGCCGCGAACGATCGCAGCCGCCTTCCCTGTGCTTATTTCAGAACACGGACCTGCGTACTACCCACGAGCGGACCTTGCGCGCCGCCCTGGTTAGCGGTACCGGTCACCGTGAACGTCACCGCATCGCCAGCTGCCACGTTCATCAAGTCGCTCCGGCGGAACGAGGTCACCAACGACGTGCCGTCGCTCGACAGTGCGTACGACACCGCCGGCGCACCTTCCGCGCGAACGTCGACCACGCCCCACTGCCGCAGGTCATAGCCCGCCGGCACCGTCAGGACCGCCGTAATCAAGCCGCCCGCCGTCCGCAGGTTGATGACGCTCGGCACGACTTGGAGCATCACCGGTGGCAGCGCGGCGCGCGGAATCTCGTTCACGATGCCGAAGAGGCTCAGGTTGACCGCATTGCCCATCGCCTCATAGCCGGCGTCGTTCGGGTGCAGCGTGTCGCCGCTGTCGTACTGCGGCAGCATCCGGCGCGGGTTGGCGGGATCACGAACGGCGGCGTCGAAATCGACATACCCGTCGTATTCCGACGTCGTGCGGATCCAGTTGTTCACTTCCAGCCGAATGGCCTCGCGGGCGTCCGGTGCGTTGCCGAACGGCGTCATCGTGCCGCCGATGATCTTGATGCCCACCGAGTGCGCGCGCGCGGTCATCTGCTGCAGCGCCGCGATCACCTGCGCCGCGGTGGCGCCGCCGCTGATGTCGTTGATGCCCAAAAGCTGGATGATGTGCGTCGCATTGGTCTTCGCGATGACGTCGCGGTCGATACGCGCCATCGCGCTCGGGTTCGTGTTCGTGCCCCCCGTCCAGACACGATTGCCGCTGATGCCCACGTTCGCCACCCCGCGCTCGTTGCCGGCATCGGCCGCGATGATCCGCCGGGCCAGCACGTCGGGCCAGCGCCGGTTCGTGTCATTGGTCGAGCGCAACCCTTGCGTGATCGAGTCGCCGAACGTGACGATCGTTCCGGTCGCATACGAAGCCCGCGTGTCGATCTCGGACAGGAATGGCCATTGCAGACGGGTCGACGCAACTGGGAAGGGCGTCTCGCCGACGTGATTGCCGGTCGTCCGAGACGTAGTTGGTCTGCATCGCACCGTTGAAGCCGGTGATCGGCGAGCCCGTGCCGACCGTGCCGGTGTCCCCGGGGATGTACAAGTCGACCGCGAGGTCGGCCAGCGCCGGGACCGTGAAGTCGATCCAGTCGCTCATCAACTCGGCGCCCGTGGGGATCGCGAACGATGCGGTGCCGCTGAAGGTCAGCGGCTCGCTCGAGCCGGCGACGATGTCGGAGCCTCCTGTTGCGGCGCGCAAGCCCACCTGCGCGGCGCCGATGAGCAGCGGCGCGGTGCCGTAGCGGTTCGAGAGCTTGATGCGCACGCGGTCGCCGCCGATGCTGACGTGCGCGATCAGGCGCAGCGTCTGGTTGTTGATCTGGTTGGTCGCGCTTGGGGCGGACGACACCATCGGCGCGCTCCACGTGGCTACCTCGCGCGGGTCGAACGGATCTTCGGATGCGTAGGCCCAGGGCGCCACCGGCACCGATACGACCGCGGCCGCAACGACGGCGACGACGGTCATCAGGAAACGGCGGCGGCTCGGCTTCAGCATCGAACACACCGCTGCGCATTCATCGAGCATTGCCATCAATGTTGGCGTGAGCTTCATGACTTGGATCTCCTCGCGTTCTCGATCTGTCGTTGTCGATGTCTTGTCGGTGGCCCGTACTAGGGCTTGAACAGATTGAGGTCGACCGCATTGGCCATTGCCTCGTAGCCCGCGCTATTGGGATGCAGCGTGTCGCCGCTGTCGTACTGCGGCAGCATGCGCAGCGGATTCGACGGGTCTCGGACTGCGGCCTCGAAGTCGATCACGGCGTCGTAGGCGCCACTCGTGCGAATCCAGTTGTTGAGCGCCTGCCGCTCGACTTCGCGCTGCGGGTTCATGGCGATGGCGTTGAAGAACGGGGTGAGCGTCGCGCCGTAGATCTTCAGGCCGCGCGCATGCGCACGCTTGATGAGCTGCCGGTGCCCCTGGATGATTGCGTCGGCAGTGGCGCCGCCCGAAATGTCGTTGATGCCTTCGAGCACGATGATGAAGCCTCGAGCCGGTCTGCACCAGGCGCATCCCGATCGAAGCGCGTCAGCGCGGGCTCGCCGGTGCCGCCGTTCAGCACGCGATTGCCGCCGATGCCGAGATTCGGCACGCCCATGGGACGGATCCCCGACTCACCGGCGATCGTGCGGCGAGCGAGGAAATCGGGCCAGCGCGCATTGGCATTCAGCGTCGACGCCGTGCCGTCGGTGATCGAATCTCCAAACGCGACAATCGCGCCAACCGCTTCCGGCGCCGCGACGTCGACGCCGACCAGGAAGTACCACTGCGTGCGAGTTGCCTGCGTGGGCAGCGTGGGAACGCCAAGCTGATTGCCCGTTGCGAGGTAGGAAAGGATCTGGCCGGCGGGCCGCGCGTTATGCAGGGTCACGGGCGACGTCGATGCCGACGTGTCCGAGGCGAGATAGATGTCGACGGCAAGATCCGTTTGATCGGCAACGGCCAGATCGGCCCAATCGCTCACGAGCTCCGCGCCGATGGGAATGGTGAACGAAGCCGCAGGGAGACCGCCGAACGTAAGCGTCCGGCTCGTTCCTGGAACGATCGATTCGCCCCCCGCACGGATCGCTACCGAGGCTCCGGTCAGCAGGAGCGCCGACGTGCCGTAGCGGTTCGAGAATTTGACCCGGACCTTGTCACCGCCGACGCTGAGATGAACGACGTTGCGCACCGTCTGGTTGTTGATGCGATTCGCATCGGCGGGTGCGGCAGAGACGGGTGCGGCGGCCCAGCTCGCGACGGCGTAGTCCTCGGTTCGGACGACGGCGCGCGAATCCGTCGGCTGCCCGCTGAGTGACACCACCGCGAGTGCGAGCGCCGCGATGAAGGCGCGGCGGCCCGAATCGTGTGCTGGCAACAGTCTTCGAACGAAATTGCGTGCCAGCGCAATGACAGTGAGTTTCAGCGGATTGCTTGTCATGGTTCAGACCTCCTATTGGGATATGGCGGCCATGAAACGCCTTCTTGTCTATGGCTTCCGTTTCGCGCATCCGGAGACGCCGACGCCGGCGGCCGCGCCCGACGCCGGGCCTGATATCACACTCTGTTCGATCGTTTTAAGGATTCGACGGCAGCGCGTCGCGGAGCCGATCCGGAAGCGCGACACCGGCGACCCCGACTGCCTTCCATCGAGACAGCCGGGAATCAGGCGGCGGGACGCTTGCTGTTCGATACGCGATCGGCACTGCCGAAGGCATCGTACACCGAGTCAACCCTGTACTCAACAATAAGGGCAGAAGGCGCGTACCGAGCGGCGGATCCGCCCGTCCTGATAACGCACGCCAGGTACAACGCCGAAGCAGGCGCCGCCCGCCAGGAGCAGTGGTTGCTGTCGACAAAACTTACAATTGCGGTGTCATTCGGCGCACAATGTCGTGTCCAACCTGTCGTAAACATCTAATTTTAAATAAATGTCGGCGCACGGGCATCGCCATTGCTTGCGATTTACACGAATGGACCTTTGCATTCATGGAGGTAAAAAATGCTGAAGACAGTCCTTGTCGGTCCACTCTTCGCATGCTGGATCGCACTGGCGAATGCAGCGCCAATTCTGTTTACCAGCAGTCAGTTCCTTGCTTCAACGGCTGCGTCGACCGCCTCGCTGGCGGATGCCGACAACGCTTCGAATCCGCCGACGGCGTTGCCGCTCATTATCGACTCGACGGTCTTCGATGCGAACGACTTCGCGTCCGGCGCTTCTATCGGCGCTGTGGGACTTTTGAGCACGTCGGCGGACGTAACTGCCACCGCCGGCTTCGCAAGCGCTGTGGGCTCGGCCGAATTCATCGGCATATTTACCGCCATGGAACCGTTAGTGCTCCTGCAGTTCCCTGCGTTCAACAGTAGCGACTTCACCAGCGGTGCAACGGCTTTCTCGGCGGGCTCTCTCTTCGTGCGCCTGACGAGCGGCACCTCGACACTCTACGACCAGCTGTTCACGGTTGGCGGCCCAATATCCGCAAGGATCCCGATACCGCTAGGCGCCACGGGTACACTCGACATCCTGCTGATCAGCGAAGCCAACGTCCTTATGGGCGGCAGCGCGTCCAACACCGCCACGGCCTCGTTCACCGCTACGGGAATACCGGAACCTCCCCCGCTTGTACTGCTCGCGCTCGGACTCGTTGCGCTTGCATGGATGCGGTGCGCCACAGGAGGCACCGTCGCAGGCGGTGCTATTGGAAGTTTGATTGGGCAAGAGAGCGGGAACAGCGGCTGTAGGTAGGGTCGGCGGGGTTGTAACAGCAGAGGCCGCAGCCGCGCTCTTCCAATATTTCAATGATGACGACCCCCTACTGAAACGTTGTGTATAGGCAACAAGCCGAAGGAGGAATCACAGTGAAGCGACTACACGCGTTCGTGACGGCGTGGCTGCTGGGTGCGACGATGGTTTGGGGCGTCGGCCAGGCAGTTGCAGCCAACAATGTGGCGGCAGGAGAGTTGTATGTCGAACCACCGACGCTGATCAATCTCGGCTTCGAGTGGCGCATCGCAGGCGACGACAACCACAACGCCTCGGTCGCAGGTGCTCTATCGCAAGCAAGGGGACAGCGACGTGGAATCCCGAGCCTGCCGTGGCTGCGGCTCAACGGCGAGCGGGTGCTGAGCAATGTGCGCTTCGACGTCATCAGCCCGAACATGTTCGCCGGCAGCATCATCGACCTCGAGCCCGATACCGATTACGAAGTTCAAGCTACGATTTCGGACCCCGACGGCGTATCAGGCGAAGCCACCAAGCTCGTCACGGTGCGCACGCGAGCCGAGCCGATGCCGTACGCCGGTGGACGGGTATTCCACGTCTATCCGCACGGCACGCCGAACGACGTGAAGATCCAGCCGGCGTTCGAGGGCTTGCTGGCGGCGTACAACAACAGCTCGTCGGGCACCGACATGACGATGGCGACGCGGCCGCGGGTGCGCGCCGGCGACACCATCCTGGTTCATGCCGGGACCTACAAGTACAAGCGCGAGCACTACACCAACACGGCTTCGCTCAGTCAGGTGCCGTTCGACGGCACCTACTATCTCACCGGCACCGGCACCGCCGACAAGCCGATCGCGATCAAGGCCGCCGGTGACGGCGAGGTGATCTTCGACGGCAACGGGGCGTTCAACCTGTTCAACGTCAAGGGTGCCGACTATCACTACTTCGAGGGACTCACCATCCGCAACACCGAGATCGCGATCTGGGCCGGCACGCAGCGCATCGTCGGGGCCAAGGGGCTCACGGTGAAGAAGTGCCGGTTCGAGAACATCGGCATGGGCGTCTACACCAACCATGCGCGCTCGAGCAACTTCTACATCGCCGACAACTGGTTCATCGGCCGCAACCGCACCGACTACCTGATCAGCTGGTCGGATGCGTCGTTCGCCAACTTCCTCGGGCGTCGCCTTCCCGCCGTCCGACGGCAAGCCGTCGCTGGACTCGACGCTGCCGGACGACCAGAAGTGGGGATCGTACATCGCGGTGAAGACCTACGGTCCGGGGCACGTGATGGCCTATAACTATGTGAAGGGTTTCCACGACGGCATCGACGACGAAACCTACGGCAACCCGGAAGGGTCGTTTGCGACCGATCCGAACCTGCCGGACACGACCAACGGGCCGAAGTATCCGCCGCCCGAGTTCTGGGACCAGCGGCCGGTGGCGCTCGACTACTACAACAACCTGATGGACAACTTCCACGACAATCCGTTCGAGATGGACGGCAGCCTGCACAACGTGCGCAACATGCGCAACCTGACCATCAACTCGGCCTCGCACGTGTGGTGCAACCAGCCGACGCTGGGTGGGCCGATCTACTGGATCCGGAACATCGGCTATCACCTGCCGGGCGGGACGACGCGCGGAGAGTTGACCGGGGCGATCTTCTACAACAACACGATGCTGGGCAACACCTCGGCGACGGCGAGCAGCAACATGCACTGGCGCAACAACATCATTCTGCCGGAGAACGTGAACGCGACGCTGTTCAGCGTGACGACCAACACCAACTACACGTCGTCGGACTACAACGGCTTCGGACCGGGACCGACCGGGACGCAGTTCCAGTGGAACTCGCCGCCGTTCGACGTGCTGTCGGATCAGCCGGCGCCGGGGCACAACCCGGTGCGTACGACGCGCAACTTTGCGACGCTGGCGGCGTACAGCGCGGCGACGGGGCAGGACACGCACAGCGTGCTGCTGGGCTACGACGTGTTCGTGAACGTGCCGCAGATGAATTCGGAGGACCTGGCGCAACGGACGCGCGGCGGTACCGCTGGACGGTCTGGATTTCAGCCTGCGGCCGGGATCGGCGGCGATCGATCGCGGGACGGTGGTGCCGCAAGTGACCGACGGCTACACCGGCGCGGCACCTGACTTGGGCGCGCTCGAATTCGGCGAACCCGGTACCCCACTACGGCCCGCGCTATTCCCGCACTGGCTCTGACGCGGCCGTGAGTTCGATCGTCGAATGGCTGTGAAGATACAAGCTCCGACCGCCGCGTCCACTGTACGGATCGAGTGCCTGCAGCTACGCACGTCCGCGGAGCATGCCGTCCAAGCGCAAGGAATTCATAGGAGGATGTCATTGTGAAGCATCCGAAATCTGGCTGATCCCCATGATGCTGGGCTTCGTCTGGCTGCTTCGCGCAACCAGCGCGCACGCGGCCAACAGCACGGTCGTAGGTGAGCTGTACGTCGAGCCGCCGACGCTGATCAATCTCGGCTTCGAGTGGCGCATCACGGCGACGACAACCACAATGCGACGGTCACGGTGCTTTATCGCAAGAAGGGTACGCAAACCTGGTATCCCGGCCTGCCGTGGCTGCGGCTCAACGGCGAGCGCGTGCTAGCAACGTGCGCTTCGACGTCATCAGCCCGAACATGTTCGCCGGCAGCATCATCGACCTCGAGCCGGACACCGAGTACGAGGTCCTGGCGTACGATCTTCGATCCCGACGGCGTCAGCGGCGAGAACAAGAAGCTGATCACCGTGCGCACGCGCGCCGAGCCGATGCCGTACGCGGGCGGACGGGTGTTCCACGTCTATCCGCACGGCACGCCGAACAACGTGAAGATCCAGCCGGCGTTCGAGGGCCTGCTGGCGGCGTACAACAACAGCTCGTCGGGCACCGACATGACGATGGCGACGCGGCCGCGGGTGCGCGCCGGCGACACGATCCTGGTCCATGCCGGGACCTACAAGTACAAGCGCGAGCACTACACCAACACGGCTTCGCTGAGCCAGGTGCCGTTCGACGGCACCTACTATCTCACCGGCACGGGCACCGCCGACAAGCCGATCGCGATCAAGGCCGCCGGCGACGGCGAGGTGATCTTCGACGGCAACGGCACGTTCAACCTGTTCAACGTCAAGGGCGCCGACTACCACTACTTCGAGGGACTCACCATTCCGCAACACCGAGATCGCGATCTGGGCCGGCACGCAGCGCATCGTCGGGGCCAAGGGGCTCACGGTGAAGAAGTGCCGGTTCGAGAACATCGGCATGGGCGTCTACACCAACCACGCCCGCTCGAGCAACTTCTACATCGCCGACAACTGGTTCATCGGCCGCAACCGCACCGACTACCTGATCAGCTGGTCGGATGCGTCGTTCGCCAACTTCCTCGGGCGTCGCCTTCCCGCCGTCCGACGGCGAGCCGTCGCTGACGACTCGACGCTGCCGGACGACCAGAAGTGCGGGTCGTACATCGCGGTGAAGACCTACGGTCCGGGGCACGTGATGGCCTACAACTATGTGAAGGGCTTCCACGACGGCATCGACGACGAGACCTACGGCAACCCGGAAGGCTCGTTTGCGACCGATCCGAACCTGCCGGACACGACCGACGGGCCGAAGTATCCGCCGCCGGAGTTCTGGGACCAGCGGCCGGTGGCGCTCGACTACTACAACAACCTGATGGACAACTTCCACGACAACCCGTTCGAGATGGACGGCAGCCTGCACAACGTGCGCAACATGCGCAACCTGACCATCAACTCGGCCTCGCACGTGTGGTGCAACCAGCCGACGCTGGGCGGGCCGATCTACTGGATCAGGAACATCGGCTATCACCTGCCGGGCGGAACGACGCGCGGCGAGCTGACCGGGGCGGTCTTCTACAACAACACCATGCTGGGCAACACCTCGGCGACGGCGAGCAGCAACATGCACTGGCGCAACAACATCATTCTGCCGGAGAACGTGAACGCGACGCTGTTCAGCGTGACGACCAACACCAACTACACGTCGTCGGACTACAACGGCTTCGGACCGGGACCGACCGGTGACGCAGTTCCAGTGGAACTCGCCGCCGTTCGACGTGCTGTCGGATCAGCCGGCGCCGGGGCACAACCCGGTGCGTACGACGCGCAACTTTGCGACGCTGGCGGCGTACAGCGCGGCGACGGGGCAGGACACGCACAGCGTGCTGCTCGACTACGACGTGTTCGTGAACGTGCCGCAGATGAACTCGGAGGACCTGGCGCAACGGACGCGCGGCGGTCCGCTGGACGGTCTGGACTTCAGCCTGCGGCCGGGATCGGCGGCGATCGATCGCGGGACGGTGATTCCGCAAGTGACCGACGGCTACACGGGCGCGGCGCCTGACCTGGGTGCGCTCGAATTCGGCCAGCCGGCGCCGCACTACGGCCCACGCTACGTCGCCGCACTGGCTCTAATGCACGCTTGCGCTTGAACAAGGGCGGGGTCAGGGATGACTCCGCCCCGATGGCAGCGCGAAACATCCTCGATTTTAGGCTGCGCCGTTCGCCAGCGACGCAATTTCGAACCTTTCATGCGATGCCATGTCGTGACCCTTCGCATTTCCTTTGTTGCTGCTCCTGGGCTTTGCCTGCGCATGGCCTCATAACGCCCGTGCCGACTTGACGTCCTATATTCACGAGCATGGTTTCACGCCGCTGTATCCCGCACGCCCAAACTTCGGTAGCGGAACCGTATTCCGGATAGAGCGGTCCGCCGATGGCTCCCGATATGCGCGCGTGCTGTGCCGCAGTCTTTTTGCCGCCATCACCCCCGTTCGTACGCCAACCGTGCTCAAGAGCATGGCGTACTCCGACTCCGAAGGCTTCACCGAGGCGCTTGGCATCGTCTACGGATTGCTCACCAACGCCCGGCAGGCGGAGGAAAACCTGCGAGCGCAGCATATTGGCGTAGTCAGGCTCTCCCCGATGGACGCCGCGATCGAACGGCTGCCGCCCACCGTCCAACTCACTCAGACGGGTGCAGCGTTCGCGCTGGATTCCACGTGCCTTGAAGTGCTGACGAAGCTCAAGCGTGACGATAATTTTGAAGGTATCCACGTCGTCAATCGTGCGCTTTTCGTCAGCCGATTTCGCATTGAGCTGGAGCGACCGCCCGAATACAACCTGGACGCGATGGAAGTACTTGGGGTGGATAGCGATCACGAGACACAGAGCAAAGGCCCGAATGCAGTCGAAATCATGGCACCTTACTACATTGGGATGAGTTCGATGCTGATCGTAGACCTCGGTCCGGCGGTCCCCGACGCGGCGCCAAACGAGCGGGTCGTCAAGGCCGCGGCGCCCAAGCTGGTCGCTCGTTTCCGCGCTTGGGAATGAAGCGGCGGAATGCGTACGTGCTTATGCGACCACCATCGAGCGCGCCGTGTTAGGAGATGCCATGCAGTGTCGTCGAATTGCACCGGTTGCTTTGTTCCTGTGCCTGACATTTAGCAGTTCGCCGTACGCGGCGGGTCTCGATGCGAAGCCCGGATTGTGGGAGCGCTCGGTAACGACTCGGACGGATCTTTTGCCGACTGCCAAGCATGATCTGTCGAAGTTGCCGCCGGCGGAGCGCGCGAAGCTCGAACAGATGATGTCGGGACAGGTCACCACGGGCCGCCGCACGCGCGTCAGCCAGGAATGCGTCACCGCCGCAATGCTCGAAAGATGGAGCACTGTTGCGCCGGATGCATCCGGCGCGAAGTGCGAGCGTAAGGTAGAGATCGAGAACCCAAAGCACTTCAAGGTCGCCCTTTCATGTGACGGAGGGAAGACCACCGGAGACATCGAGTTCACCGCAAGCGGGGAACGATTCAAAGGTAGCGTCGCGTTGAAGTCGCGCGAGCCCGAATTCGATCGGATCGTGACGCAGCAAATCAGTAGCAAGTGGCTGGGAAGCGACTGCGGCAGCGTGGCTCCCGCTCAGCCGTCGATGAACGCGAGTTGGGGAGTTGCGAGCCGCGCTCGAGGCATGCCGCCGGTCTGTCAGGCATAGCCTCGCCTGTCCAGGGATCATGCGGGATATTCGAAGATCAGACGACGCAGAGCCCGTCGAGCGAGGAGGTTTACGTGAACCAGTCAATGGGTGAAAAGTACAGTCGCATGATCGTCGTGCTCGGATTCGTCCCGATGTTTTGCGTCGCGCCGGAAGTGGCCGCAGAGATATTCAAGTGCACGGCCAAGAACGGGCTGGCGCTGTACCAGAACTTTCCGTGCGAGTTTGACTCCATCGGTTGGGCGCCACCGATCCCGCGGGTCGCGAACGTTCCGCCTCCCCGTCCCGACAGCGGCCAGCCGACAGCTCAGGCGGCGCCGCGTTAGCGTCGCGTCGGCCTTTAAATGGACCAGTGCGACCGAGGCACGGGTTGGCATGACGCCCGACGAGGTTAGAGCGATCTGGGGAGACCCGATGGAGATTGTTCACGAAGAAACCGCCGGTGGGCGCATCGAGATCTGGCGCTTCGATGACAACAGCTCCGTACAGTTCGACCGCCGGAATCGTGTCGTAGCGGTAGAACGGTAGCTGTGGGAATGCCCGAAGCGCGAATTATTGCGGACCAGCGCTCCATGGTCGCCGAAGGGTATCGGTGGTGAATCGGGCGCCAGCCACGCACTGGAAAGCGCTTTAGTTCCCACAGGTGATGATGAGCGTCGATCCTGTCGAACTGCGCCTCGTCATTCTCGATCGCAGCGGCACGATTATCTACTTCGGCCATCTGCTATTTCGCGGCGATCTCGTGCGGCTGGATTTCTCGGCGGATCTGACGCGCTGACTCGTCGTGCAGCGGCGCAGGTGCAGCCGGCAACTACGCAGTACATTGCCTCATTCCTTGACGCTACCGGCCATCAACCCGCTCACCAGCCATTTACGAACGAGCACGGTGAAGACGACGACCGGCAGCATGACGAGCGTGCCGCCGGCGGCCATCTTGCCCCATTCCCATCCTTCGTATTGCATGAAGTTGATGATCGCAACCGGTGCCGTCATCGCGTTCGTGCGCGTCAGGATCAGCGCGTAGAAGAAGTCGTTCCACGAGAAGATGAAGCACAGCACCGCGACGGCCGCGAGGCCCGGAGCCGTGAGCGGCAGCGTGATGCGCAGGAAGGCATTCCAGATGCCGCACCCGTCCAGCCACGCCGCTTCCTCGAGCGCCCGCGGAACGGCGTCGAAGAACGATTGCATCATCCAGATGACCAGCGCGAGGTTGAACGTCAGGTAGATCAGCGCAAGACCCCAGACGGTGTCGTTGAGCCCGACGAGGCGATAGAACAGGAAGAACGGAATCGTGAAGGTGATCTGCGGCGCCATGCGCGTCGACAGGATCCACATCGCGATCTTCGAACGCCCCCGGAAGCGCCAGCGCGAGAGCACATAGGCGGCGGGCGTGCCGACGAGCAGCGCGACGGCGGTGGACACCGAGCTTGCGACGACGCTGTTGACGAAGGACCGCAGGAACTTGCTCTCGACGAGCGCTCGGTAGTGCGCGAGCGTCGGCTCGAAGAGCAGCTGATAGCCGAGGATGTCCGCGTCCGGACGAAACGACATCTGCGCGAGCCAGACGATCGGAAACAGCACGAAGAGCAACACCGATCCGAGCGCCAGGTTCGCGAAGACACGACCGGCAAGTTTTCGCGATGACACCCGGCCGACCGCGCGGCGTGGCGGAAAGCGACGCAGTCTCGTCAATCATGCGTGGGCGATCCCGCTGCGAGGCTGCTGATCAGCCAGCTCAACACGAAGACACCCGCCGTCAGCATGACGGCGATCGCGCTGGCATAGCCCCAGTACGCATAGTTGAACGCCTGGGTGAACGCGTAATAGTTGGTAACCTGCGTCGCGGTGCCCGGTCCGCCGTTGGTCAGCACGTAGATCAGGGGAAATGCCTTGATGCTGTCGATCAGCCGGAACAGCGCCGCGACGACGATGGCCGGCCGGATGAAGGGCAGCACGACATACCAGAAAAGCTGGAAGCGGGCTGGCGCCGTCGACCTGCGCCGCCTCGAGCGGCTCGCGCGGCATCATCTGCAGCGCCGCCAGGATGATCAGCATCGTGAAGGGAAACCATTCCCACGTGTCGGCGAATGCGATCGCCCAGAGCGCGGTGTCGGGATTGGTGATCAGCGACGAGATCGGCAGGCCGAGCGCGGCCAGCGTGCGGTGCAGCGGGACTGACGTCGGGCGTGTAGAGGATCTTCCAGATCAGCGCCGCCACGATCGGCGGCAGCACCATCGGAATGAGGAAGACCGTGCGCAGCGCCTCGACGAGCCGTGCGCGGCGATTCAGCAGCAGGGCCACACCGAGCCCCAAGCAACGTCTGGGCCGCGACCGTCGCGGCGGACAGCTTGAGCTGCACCCAGAGCGATTCGGTGAAGCGCTCGTCGTCGAGAGCGCTCAGGTAGTTCTGGGCGGGTGCCGAGAAGTCGGTCAGCGACGCCGGATTGGTCGGCGTTGCCGGTGTGAGGCTGATCACGAAGAGATACAGCGCGGGCGCAAGCGTCAGCGCGGCAAGCAACACTATGGCGGGCAGCAAGCCGCCGAGCAGGGCGAGCCGCTGCCGCCGCGCGATGCTGTAGCCCCTTTGGCGCTGCGGCAATGGCCACTGCGGTGTTGCCTAGCTCGTCGAAAACGTGCCAGGAGGGAACGCAGCGCGCGCCGCCGGCATGCGCGTTTCGTCGGTCTCGCCCTCGCGTCCTTGCGCCATTCGGCGCCCTAGAGCGCGGACGCCGGCGCGCTTGAGGTCGGCGATGGCGCTCGACTGCGCCTGGCGCATCGAATCAGCCGCCGACATCTGCTTCGACACGATGCGCTCCATAGCCTGCCCGATCAGCGTGTCCACCTGCGGAAAGACCGGCACGATGCGGTACGCCATGTAGTCGCTGCCGCCGGCGAGCTCGACGGACTTCAGGTAGATGTCGGCGACATCGCTGTCGTTGAGGGTGAGGCGCTTCTTGAACGCCGCGCTTTCGACGACGGAGCGGCGGCTCGGCGAGGAGTAACCCTTCTCCGTCGACCGCGCGCATCATCATCGTCCTTGGACATCGCCCACTTGATGAACTCCCAGCTCGCCCGCTTGTTCTTCGCGCCGACCGGGATGCCCCAGGCGTGCGTCGCGAAGCCGGGGAACTGTCCCGCGGGTCCCTTTGGAAACATCGAATAGCGCACCGTCTTTGCGACCTTGCTGTCCGGATCGGCGGCGGGCATCAGGAAGATGTGGCCTTCGGTGACGTAGTTGGCGCGGCCCTGCTTCAACGCCGCCGTGACCTGGTCGTAGCTGTACGAGAGAACGCCGTTCGGCGCGTAGTCGCGCAGCAGATGCGAATAGAAATCCGCGGCCGCGATGGCTTCGCGCGTGTCCAGCATCGGCATCAGGTCGTCCGGCGGGCGACGAAAGACGTTGCCGCCGAAGCCCTGCAGGTACGGCGGGAAATTCCAGCCGTGGCGGTTGTCGCCGAGAATGCCCGACACCCCGTTCTTGTTGGTCGCGGCGGCGACCTTCTCGATGTCGTCGAACGTGCTGCGGCATCTCGAGACCGGCCTGCGTGACGAGATCGTAGCGTCCGGCGGCGGCCATCGAGACGTCGACCGTCCAGGGAATGCCGTACAGGCGTCCTGTCCTTGTCCGACATGATCTTGCGCGTCGCCGGCAGGAAGTCGTCGACGTCCCAGCCCTTCGGCGTGGCGCTCTCGTCCTTCAGGAAGTCGTTGAGCGGCGTGAACCATCCGGCGCGAAGCCACCGGTCGACGTAGATGAACGTGATGTTGAGCACGTCGTAGGACGAGCCCTTGGTGGACAGCTCGAGGTCGACGCGCTGGTTGTAGATCAGGAAGCCCGGCGTGTCGTAGTTCACCTTAATGCCGGTCAGCTGCTCGAACTCCGGCAGGTAGCCCTGCAGCAGCTTCGGAAACGGTGCGCTCCAGCAGGAGACGTTGAGCTCGACGCCCTCGAACGGCTTGCTCGTGGCGCCGCGCGAGTGGCCGGACAGCGCATACGCGCCCATCGCTGCGGCGCCCTTGAGGATGCGTCTGCGGTTGAGGTTGGTCGGCATAGAGATATCTCCTCCTCGAGACACGTTTTGCTTCAGGAACCTACGCAAACTAACGATACCATCATTAATCCTCTGCCTGAAGTGCCACGCTGGGCGGGAGGCTCTCACTTCACCGCACCGGCGGCGAGCCCGGACGCGAGCCGCGACTGCAGCGGCAGGAACAGCATGATGGTGGGCAGCGTCGCGATGGCCGATGCGGCCATCACCGCGCCCCAGTCGACGCGATCGTCGCCGAAAAACTGGTAGAGGCCGAGGGGCAGCGTCTTCATCTCGGTCTGCGTCAGGAAGGCAAGCGCGAACAGGTATTCGGTCCAGCACAGCAGGAACGCGTACGTGGCGGTGGCCACGATGCCGGGCAGCATGATGGGGACCACGATGCGCCAGAGGATCTGGAAGCGGGACGCGCCGTCGATGGTGGCGGCTTCGTCGAGGCTGCGCGGCACGGTCGCGAGGTAACCCGTCAGCATGTAAACGGAGAATGGAATCGTGAACGCCGTGTAGCAGAAGACCATTCCGGTGTAGCTGTTGGTGATGTTCCACCGCGCGAAGGCGACGAACAGCGGATTGACCAGCATGATCCAGGGGAACACCTGGCCCAGCAAGACGGCGCCGAACAGCACCTGCCGGCCGCGAAAGCGGTAGCGGGAAAAGACATAGGCGGCGCAGACCGACACGAACGTGGACACCGCGGTCGCGGCCAGGCAGATCACGAGGCTGTTGCGCGTGAACGTGTAGAACCCCGAGTCGAAGATGCGCCGGTAGTTGTCGAGCGTGAACCCGCCGCCAGTCGCCGAGCATGCCGCCCGCCGGCTTGAACGACCCGTAGAACACGTAGGCGACCGGGTACACCATGAACAGCAACACGAGGACCGTCGCCAGCAGCACGACGAGCGTCATGGCGACGCTAAGTGGACGCGGCCGGCCGCGCTCGACTGCGCCCTGCGCGCATCCATGCGCAGCGACGCGGTGGTCACAGGGTGTCCTTGAGCTCGCGCGGTGCCACGAAACGGTAATACAGGATGGCGAACGCTGCCATGACGATCGCCATGACGATGCCGACCGCCGAGCTGTACCCGATCCGGAAGTCTGACGAACGCCTTGATGTAGATCTCGGTCGCGAGCACGTTGGTGAACGTGCCCGGGCCGGCGCCCGTTGCGAGCCACACGTAGACGAAGTTGTTGAACGTCCAGAACACCGACATGAGCGTCAGCACGACGATGGTCGGCATGAGGAAGGGCAGGGTGACGTAGCGGAACTGCTGCCAGCGCGACGCGCCGTCGAGCGCGGCCGCCTCGTTGAGCTCGTCGGGGATCGACTGCAGGCTCGCGAGCAACGACAGCGCGACGAGCGGCACAGTGTTCCACACGATCACCGTGACGATCGACGGCCAGACGGTGCGCAGGTCGGCGAAGAATGCCACCGGGTTGTCGACGATGCCGAGCTTGCGCAGCGCGGCGTTGACCACGCCGTTCTGCGGCTCGAGCATCCATCGCCAGATCACGACCGCCACGATGGGCGGCGTGGCCCACGGTACGAGGACGGCGACCTTCGCAATGGTCGCGAGGCGCCAGCGGCGCAGCAGCGGCGAGTTGAGCAGAAGCGCGATGCCGAGCCCGAACAGCAGCCGCAGGCCGACCGACAGCGCCGTGAGCCAGACGACCGTGTTGAACAGCAGCTGCCCGAAGTCACGGCTCGTCAGGAATTCCCGGTAGTTGTCGAGGCCGACCGAGTTGCCGCCGCGCTTCAGCCCCAGCAGCGACAGGTCGGTGAACGACAGCGCGAGGTTCTGGACGGTCGGGTAGACGTAGAACAGCGCGAGGACGACGAACGCGGGCGCGAGCATGCCGACGATGAACCGCCGTTGCCCGCGCATGCGGCCTCGTGCGCCGGACCCCATTGTTGCTGCGCCGCCCGCGCTACTGCGGGCGGCTCTGCATCAGCTTCGACACCGCCTGCATCAGCTCCTGCGCGGCCTCCTGCTCGCTGCGCTGGCCGGACAGCGCAGCGCTGAAGGCGCGTCCGGTGGCGTTCCACATCGCGCCGATGGGGGCGGGACCGTCGGAGTATGGTCCCCACGTGCGCGCGAGAGTGAGCTGATCGGCGAAGCCCTTGAGCTCCGGCGACCAGTTCACGTTCTTGAGCAGCGACCGCTGCGCGGGAAATTGCGTCGTGTAGTACTCGGTGAAGATCGGCTCCGAGGCGAGATAGCGCACGAGCTTCCACGCCTCCTGCGGATGCTTCGAGCCGGCGTTGATCACGAGCATGCGTCCGCCGATCATCGACGTGCGCGTCACCGAGCCCTTGGGGAACGGCGCCGAGACGAACGGCGCCGGCTGGCCCGGATGCGCCGCCTTGTACGTGTCGAGCACCTGCTTGTACGTGTTGGGCGGCATCGCGGCCATGGCCTGCTGCCCGTTCACCAGCGCCTGGAGGATCGCCGGATCGTGCGCGTCGCTGGCCGACAGGTTGGACGTGGGATTGTGGCCCTCGGAGAGGAACGACTTGTAGTAGCGCATGCTGTCGGCGATGTCGGCGACCGTGAGGTCCATGCCGTACGTGCCGTCGGGCTTCTGCACGACCATCGCCTTGCCGTTCGACCACCAGTAGAAGTTGGCGAGGAACCAGATCGCGCCCGATGCGGAGCCGCCGGCGGGGAAGCCGAAGCCGGTCTTGCCCGTGCGCTGCTTCACCTGCGCGCTGGCGTCGTGCAGCTCCTGCCACGTCTCGGGCAGCTTGGTGACGCCCGCTTCCTTGAGCACGTCGGTGCGGTAGACCATCGCCCACGTGTCGGTCGTCCACGGCAGGCCGTAGATCTGGCCATCCTTGCTCTGCGCGAGCTCCTGCGCCATGAAATCGGGAAAGCCGGTTCCCGGCGGCGCGCTCTTGATGAGGTCGTTGAGCGGCCGCACCGCGCCGGCTTGTCCCATCTCCTTCACCCAGACCTGCGCGACGTGCACGACGTCGGGGCCCTGGCCGACCGCCGCCTCGCGAAGGAACTGGTCGCGGGCGTCGCGCCAGCCGATGCGCTGCAGCGACACCTTGATGCCCGGGTTCTGCTTCTCGAACTGGTCGAGCGCGCCGCGCATCTCCTTCTCTTCGGTGTCGTTGAAGCGGAAGGTGAGGTTGACGGTGCCCTGCGCCGATGCGGGTCCGGCTGCGACCGTCAGTGCGAGGACGAGGGCGGCGAATGTCGATAACCACGTGCGCATGGATGCCTCCTATGGCGGTGACGGGCGCGCGCCGGTGCGATGCCGACGCTGCTTGCCGCTCGACGATGCTAACGTTACCATCTGCGACGTGTCAAAGTCCCAGTGCGTGCCGTTGCTGACGACGATGCGCATGCCTCGATATGAAATGGGCCGCCGAGGTACCCGAGCGTCGCAGCGACCCTCGGCGTGAGGTTCGCGCGTGCGCTTACAAATGTCGACCGCCGGTCGCCTGGAGATCGGCGCCGGTAATGAAGCTGCCCGCGTCGGAGCAGAGCAGCACCGCGGCGCCCGCCATCTCGTCAGGCGTTCCGGCGCGCTGCATCGGACTGGAATCCCGCTCGATGTCCTTCCAAGCCTGCGCATCTTCGCGGCGCCACCGGTTGCGCTCCGTTGCGATGAGGCCCGGCGACAGGTTGTTAACCGTCACGCCATGCGCCGCGTACTCGCGAGCGAAATTAATGGCGAGATTGTGCTGCGCGCTCTTGAGCGCGGCATAGACGGAGAGCACGGGCTCCGGACGCGTCTGGTTGATGCTGCCCACCGTCAGCACTCGGCCCCAGCCGCGCTCTTTCATGGGGGGCAGGGCGGCGCGGAACAGCTCGATGGTCGCACGAAAGTTGACTTGGATCTGCCGTTCGATCTGCTGGTCAGTCAGTTCCTCGAAAGGGATTCGGTACTGGATCGACGCGCACACGACGAGCACGTCGACAGTGCCAAGCTCGGTAGCTGCGTCCCTCACAGTACGGGCGGCCTCGCCGGGCACGGCGAAGTCGGCCGCAATCACCGCCGCCCGACGCCCGCGCTGGACGATGCTCCGCGCCGTCTCGCGCGCGGCGTCCGGTTGACCGAAGGCGGCATCCGCGGCGATGGCATGATGAATGGCAACGTCTGCGCCGGCGTCGGCGAAGGCGAGCGCGATGGAGCGCCCAATGCTGACGCTGCCACCGGTGACCAGGGCGTTTCGTCCTGCCATGGAAAAGCGCGCGGCGAGGCGCAACGCGGCATCGGTGTCCAGCGACGGAGTTGCATCGGGAGTGGGAGGTGCGGACATGGCAATCCGATGTATGCGGTGCAATGGCGGCATGCTAACGCCCAATTTCGCGATACGCCACAGATCTGACTTTGTGTGGTGTGTAACTCTTGCGCTGGGGCTTTGTTGGCAGTTCTCAGCAGTTCCGCCGCGAACGTATTCGCTCTGATAGCGGCCCGGCTGGCGACCGACGCCCCGTGAGGTCTATTCCGCTTGCGGAGCCCCGACATTCCATCGGTGATTCGCGGGTGCCCGACGACGGTCGGCTGCCTATTCCCTCTCCCCTTGAAGCCAGCGGCCGCAGGTCAGGCTAGAATTGCACCGAGAGCAAGGATCCGAAATCTCGTCGACCGCCGACTCATCCGTTCACCACGAGCGGTTGCACATGTCTGCTGCGATCCGCAGCACAATAATTCGACACTCCCTGGAGGCATTGATGAAGCGCTTGCATGTTGTAATTCTTGCCGCGTTGGTTGCGTTTGCCCTGATCCCGCATTCGGCGGCAGCGTGGATACGTAGCCCTGCGACAACCTTTGCCACGCTTCCCGATGGAGTGACGCCGCCGGAGGGAATCACCGCCGACGCCGCCGGCAACATCTATGTCACCACCTTCGGATTCCCCGCTTCGGGACCGACCACCACGCCGGGCCAGCTGATCGTCTTCGATCACTCGGGCAGGGTGATCCACCAGGTTGTGATCGCCGGTGCCAGCCCGCACCTGCTGGGCCTGGCATTCAATCCGACCACCTCCGATCTGCTGGTCCTCGATTTCGGCGCCGGCAAGGTGCTCAAGATCGATCCACATAGCGGCGCGTCGACCGTGTTTTCCGACATTGGTAACGGATCGGGCCTGAACGCGCTGACTTTCGACAGCAGCGGCAACGTGTACATCTCCGATTCATTCAACGGCACGATTTGGCGCACCGGCGAAGTCCGGTGGAATCGCGACCCCGTGGCTTACCAGTCCCCTGCTGACGACCACTGGCAAACCGCCCTTTGGCGCCAACGGCCTCGCCTTCAACCGTGCCGGCACCGCATTGCTGGTCACCAACACCGGCGACGATGCGGTGATCACGATCCCGGTGACCAGCGGCAGTCCTGGCACGCCGACAGTGTTGACCTACGGTGTCAATGGTGCGGACGGACTCATCATCGACGAGGATGACAACATCTGGGTCGTGGCTAATCAGTCCGACGAAGTCGTCGTGCTCGACCCGACCGGAAAGGTAATTGCGAAGCTCGGGGATTTTGGCGGCATCGATCATCGCGGGGCCGCGGTCGGGCTGCTGTTCCCGGCGAGCCTCGTCGCGAGCGGCGAGTTCATCTACGTGACCAACCTCGTGCTGGACACCCGCCTATTCGGTTTTCCGACAGTCGATTCGCAGTGGGCGGCGCAGGTGACCCGCTACACCGTCGGCAAGATCAATCGGCACATTCCGCCGGCTCGCGGGAACGATGTGGATTGAGTGAGATAGCGCGCAGTGAGAGAAACTTCGAGGATGTCATGGCTGCAGTAACGAGAGCACGCGCCGTCGGCTTCAATCACGTTGCCATCGAGGTCGGCGATATCGATGCAGCGCTGGCGTTCTATGGTCGTCTATTTGAGTTTGAGCTTCGCAGCAAAGACGACTCCATGGCGTTCATCGATCTGGGGGATCAGTTCCTCGCGCTCCAGAAGGGCCGCACCCAGCCGACCGACGATGGACGTCATTTTGGGCTTGTCGTCGATAACAAAGAAGCAGCGCGCAAAGCATTGGTCGACGCGGGCGTTGCGATCTTGCCCGGGCCGTTCCTGGATTTCCTCGACCCTTGGGGTAACCGCGTGGAGATCGTCGGGTACGACAATATTCAATTCACCAAGGCGCCGAATGTGCTGCGTGGCATGCGATTGGCGCACCTATCGAAGAGCGACGAGGCGATCAAAGAACTTGCAGAGAAAGGCATGGCGCCAGAATGACGACTGATACAACGTGTTGGGGCCGACCATCTGCTTAGGGCAGATCCGACCGTTGGGATATCGAGCAACCGCGCAGTACAACGCCTGCACCCGAGACGCGCGTTTCTTGACCAGATCTACGCCAGCGACCCGACACCCACGCGACGACCGCCGCAGCCGCAACGCGGCGGTCTCGCGGGCGCCGGTCAGCTTCGGTTACGACGTCGCGATGCGAGCGCCGCAGCCAAACCCGCGAGAAGGAGGCCCGCCGTCATCGGCTCGGGGATTTTCACCACGAAGCCGCGGATCTCGCCGCCGGGAATCCGTGGTCCGGGTGGTCCCGGTGCCGTGTGGATGTTCAGTGTACGTCCTCCCCGACTGGAGCCCGCCGATGAAGCTCGCCTCGGCGTTGGCCAGGCCGCCCTGCAGAGTGATGAATGCGGGGTTGTACGAGGAAGCGAGGTCGAGATCGAGCACGAAATCATCGATGCCGCTCGTCACACCGAGGGGGAAGTTGGGGAAAGCCGGCACCAGCGTCGCCACTCCGGCATTACCGGGTCCGAACGGTGTGTCCAAGCAACAGTGGATGTGCGCGGCGCTCGTGCCGGCCAGCAAACCGGAAAACTCGATGTGACCGGTCAGGTCGTTGGTAATCGTGTCCAGCGTGAGGTCCGCGAAGCCTGTTGCCGGAGACGGGGTTGGTGGAACTTCGTTCGCGCCGCTCAGGTTGACGTGAAAGTTCAACAGCGTGGCTCGGGCCGGCAACGCGATGAGGAGAGCCGCAGCCAGCGCCAGGCAAAACCATGACTTCTTCATGACCTTCTCCTTGCGCGATTCGTTGTCGATTCGCGACCCACACGGCGGGCCGCTCAGGAGCGCGACATTGAAGGCTACAAGAAAAGCAATAACTGCGCCGCAGAACTAGAACCAATACGAATCAAGTGTTTGCTTCATAGGTTCCAAGAGTTAGCGGTCAGAGTGTAAAAGCCTTCGACAGCTCGCTGGCACGCGCCAATGCCTTCGGAGCATCTATGGCATCGCATGGGGACCTTCGTGGAGTCGACCACCGTGCCACCGCTAGCTGTGTGCCAGCCGATGCTTACTGAGTTCTAGAAGAACCCCAAGCACACCCTGACGTCGTCGACGGTGGCTCAGGATGCAGTGTGTGCGACCGATTCCGTCGCGCGCTTCGCCTGTCTCTCACGCCGTCGAACTACATCTACTTGCGACCACTGCGATAGTGACGTTGGCCGCTCGCAATTTTGTCGTGCGAAAAGCGAAGGGCCGAGTGCAGCGCGCGAAGTCATCAATAATCGGAACACGCCACATCCGAAAAAAGGCCCGCTGAGGAGATATTTTTTTCGGCTCGATTCGGCTAAGGATCAAACGCTATGCAAAACGCGCTAACCAGTTGTCAGCAACAATTCGGGCGCAAGATTCGTACGAAAAAGTGTCGGGGGTTTTTACGTTACCGAAACATTGGACAACAGGGATTCGGCGTAAGTGGCTGAAGATTCGTAAATTTGACGGGATCTGGAACGCCTCTTGCGTCAAATATGGCCGAAGCGCGAGAAACAGTGATGTATTTCACAGCACCACCATGGAGGCCAAATGAAGTCCATCCTTGATCCTTCGTTCCGCTACACGAAAAGTGTGGAGACTGACTTACGAAAGACCTTTGCCCGGGTTCGCCGTGAGCTGCGTCGACAATCGCAAGAACAGCCGAAGGTTAGAGTTCTTCCTTTTTCTTCTCGGAGGGCGGCGTCGTAAATGTATTGCCACATGGGACTCAACGATGTGTTGAGTATTCAGCCTAGGACGTTCAGATGAATGCGCTCAACGCGGCAGGGCACGTAACAGTGAATGCCGAGGGCAAACGATACGCCGCATCGTATCAACTGCAGTGGGGCGTAATTACGGTGACATCCGGACTCGCCTCACGAGTGATTCGAGTGGAAGAACCTGTGGGTGCCCCGGAGTCTCTCGCGCGAACGATTCTGAGAGCAATGGTTACTAAAAGCTGCGAATCCACCGAGCAAAGACGAGAGACTGGCGAGCATTAGGTTGCGAAGTGGCATTGAGCGGGTGGACGTATCGATCCCGCTCCCGCTGGTCGTGCTGGCGATGCCCAATTGTGCAGGTCGCACATCTTGGTGTCCGCGCGAGACGAGGCCGCCCGGGCCCACCTTGCGCGTTGGCTCGGTGGCCGGGCGGAGTTCATCAAGGCCTGACGGTGGATATGGTGTCAATTCCAGGCCCGGGGGTGGACGTCAACTAATTGCCGATAGCGCGGACCTCGACGTGTTCGGCCGGACAGGCATCGGCCGTTGCGCCCTTGAAGCTGGTGCGGAAAAAACAAGTCTGCGAGATGAACAGATGACCTTGGGTACCATCCGGCCCGAGTCCGGCGAGAGCCGTAAGAGGGCCCGTCGCCATCGCACGAAACGAAAGGTCCACGGGTTCGAAGCCCGGCGCACCGAAGCTAAAGGCGCGGGCTAAGTCGAGCACGGGACCGGGCTCCTGCTTCCAGGAGAACGACGCGTGGCATTCGCCGATGCCGGGGATCGCCCCCGTTAGTACATCCTGCGGCCGGGCACCAAAGATCACCGGGTCCACCGCTTGGTTCCCGTAGGGAGGGGTGACGTTTCGCGTCCCCCAAGTGAGGGCGTTCTTGGTGTGAAGTTCGACCTGCACCAGGATGCGCCCATCACTGAGAGAACGCTCCGTCACGGAGCCGGAGAAGGACGTGCCGAGATCTGTCGGGTAGCCGTTCGCCGTCAGCCACTCGTTGGCAAGACCCGCGTAGTCGCAGGCAGCGCCGTTGCCTCCAACATAGCTCGGCGCGGGGGTCTTCACCCCGGGAGGCGGTGCTGCCCATCCCAGGTAGTCCGGGACCGGCGGGTTGAAGATAGCCGTCGATCCCTGCGTGTCCAGGAAGGCCGAGAGGGGAAGGTGCATCGCGGGTCCGTCGGCCAGTGCCGTCGCACCGAACGTCAACGTCACGATGGCTGCTGCAAGAAGATTCAATTTCCGCGTTCGATTCATCATTGGCTCCCCAGCGCGAGGCGACGGGGACGCCTCGGCCGATGTGGGTTCATGCCAGCCCCGTTCTGGTCACCATTGGCTGCATGGCGTCGCGAGTGTCGGATCAAGCATGCGGCGAGTCCATAAACCGGACGCGCTAATTATTCCCGGACAGTTCGAGATCGTAAAGCTTCATTGACTGTCCGCTTGGGTCAGAACGAGTGGCCGGAGTGGTCGTAAGCAGACATCAACCGCGAGCAGCTACAATTCCCAAGTCCAGATGCAATCTACGTCGTTACATCGGGAGCAAATTCGATCGTAACCAAGAGAGAGCGAGCTGCACGATGACCGTCCGCGCCGCCGTCCTCGACCTGTTGCGCGCGTTCGGGATGACGTCGATCTTCGGCAATCCCGGCTCCACCGAATTGCCGCTGTTTCGCGAATTTCCCCGAGGACTTCCGCTACGTGCTCGGCCTGCAGGAAGCGGTCGTCGTCGGCATGGCGGACGGCTATGCGCAGGCGACGCGCAACGCCGCGTTCGTCAATCTGCATTCCGCGGCGGGTGTCGGTCACGCGATGGGCAACATCTTCACCGCGTACCGGAATCGCACGCCGCTCGTCATCACCGCGGGCCAGCAGGCGCGCTCGATCCTCCCCTACGACCCGTTCCTGTATTCGGCGCAGGCCACCGAGCTTCCGAAGCCGTACGTGAAATGGAGCTGCGAGCCGGCGCGCGCCGAGGACGTTCCGCTCGCGATCGCGCGTGCCTACTACATCGCGATGCAGCCGCCGCGCGGACCGGTGCTGGTGTCGATTCCGGCCGACGACTGGGCGAAGCCCTGCGAGCCGTGTCGCCGCGCGTGTCGTGAGCACCGAGATCCGGCCCGAGCCGCGCGTGCTGGAGGCGATCGGCGACGCGCTCGACGCGTCGTCGCGTCCGGCCTTCGTGGTCGGCGCGGCCGTCGATCGCGACGGCGCGTGGGACGACGTCGTGCGGCTCGCCGAACGGCACAACGCGGCGGTGTGGGTCGCGCCGATGTCGGGACGCTGCAGCTTCCCGGAGGATCACGCGCTCTTTGCCGGATTCCTTCCGCCGATGCGCGAGAAGATCGTGGACCTGCTCGCGGGGCACGACGTGATCTTCGCGCTCGGCGCTGCCGCGTTCACCTACCACGTCGAAGGCGCCGGGCCGCATCTTCCCGCGGGCGCCCGGCTGGTGCAACTGATCGACGATCCGCACATCGCCGCCTGGACGCCGCAAGGGACGTCCGCGGTGGGGAGCATCCGCCTCGGCGTGCTGGACCTGCTCGCGCGCGAGCCTCCGCGTCCGCGCGAACGTCCAGCTCGCGTCGCAGCCGGCCGCCGCGCGTCGAGCCGTCGTCGCCGATGTCCGCCGCGTTCGTCATGCAGACGCTGGCCGAGATCCGCGATCCGGCGTCGATCGTCGTGGAGGAAGCGCCGAGCTCGCGGCGCGCGATGCAAGAGCCATCTGCCGATCCTGCGCAGCGAAACGTTCTACACGATGGACAGCGGCGGGCTCGGCTGGGGCATGCCGGCGGCGGTGGGTGTCGCACTGGGCAAGCCGGGCGCGAAAGTCATCGGCCTCATCGGCGACGGATCGAGCATGTATTCGATCCAGGCGCTGTGGAGCGCCGCGCAGCTCGCGCTGCCGATCACGTTCATCGTTCTCAAGAACCGGCGCTACGCGGCGCTGCCCGAATTCGCGCCGACGTTCGGCTTCGCTCCGGACGAGCCTCTGCCCGGTACCGAGTTGCCCGGATATCGATTTCGTCGCGCTGGCGCGCGGTCAAGGATGCGCTGGCGTGAACGTGAGCCGCGCGCAGGATCTGCGCGACGTGCTGATCGACGCGCTGAAGGCATCCGTTCCGACGCTCGTCGAAGTGGATATCGCCTGAACCGATTCATCGCCACTGCCGATCGCCGACACATTCGGAAACAGAGGAGGCACCATGTCGATCACCTCAGCTGTAGCGCGAAGCGCGATCGCGTTGATCGCCGCCTGCGCAGCTGTGCGCCAAGCGGCGGCGCAGGCGTGGCCGGACAAGCCGGTCAAGCTGATCGTCAACTTTCCGCCCGGCGGCGTCGCGGACACGCTCGCTCGCGCCATCGCGCCCGGGCGTCTCCGAGACGATCAAGCAGCCGGTCGTGGTCGAGAATCGGCCGGGCGCGAACGGGGCGATCGGCGCCGATGCGGTCGCCAAGTCGCCCGCCGACGGCTACACGTTCCTCGTCTCGTCCGGCGGCGCGATGACGGTCGATCCGTTCATCTATCCGAACCTTCCCTACGACACGCAGAAGGACCTGACGCCCGTCGCGTCGCTCGCGATCGTGCGCGTCTTTCTGCTGGTTCATCCCTCGGTGCCCGCGAAGAACTTCAACGAGTTCGTCGCCTACGCGCGCGCCAATCCCGGCAAGCTTTCCTACGGGTCGGCCGGCAGCGGCAGCTCGCCGCACCTCGCCGGAGAGATGTTCAAGCGCGCGGCGGGGATCAAGGCGACCCACGTCCCGTACAAGGGCGCGGCGCCGGCGCTCAACGACCTGCTCGGCGGGCAGGTGCAGTTCATGTTCGATCCCGGTCCGGGTCTGCAGCATGCGGCCACCGGCAAGCTGATGGTGCTCGCTGTCGCGAGCGCCAAGCGCGCTTCGCGATATCCCGACGTCGCCACGCTCGACGAGCTGGGCATGCGCGTCGACGCGGACACGACATTCGGCGTCTACGCGCCGGCCGGCGTGAGCGCCGCGATCATCGAACGGATGAACCAGGAGATCAACCGGACGCTGAACTCGCCGGCGCTGGTGGACAACATGGCTCGGCTGGGCGGCGAAGTCGCGCCGCTGACGATCCAGGAATTCGTCAGCCGGCAGGCGGCCGATCGCGCGCGCTACGGCGCGTTCATCAAGGAAGCCGGCATCAAGGTGGACTGAAGCGGGCTGCCCCATGCGAGCAGCAAGCGTGCCGATCTGGAGTTACCCAAACGGCGCGATCCGACGCGTGCGTTAGTGCCAGGGATTGGCGTGCAACCAAGCCTGCCTGTTGTTGACGGCCGTCGCCCGCACGGCCTCGGGTACGAGCGCGGCAATGATCTGCCCATCCTTCGCGCGGTCGAACTTCTGAGCGCTCGCACGCAATCCATCCGGGCCGATGTCCAGCACGAACGGCAGCGGATCTGACGCTAACGGGTAGCGCACGTAAACCGAACCGTAGCCGGTCTCCAGTTGCACCATGGCGCCGTTCCCCGGCGAGATCACGCGGGTGATGCCCACTGCTTGCAGCTGCTGTGCATAGGGCCTCGCCAGCTCGGCTAGCGCTGGCTGGTCGACGGTGGGCAGTTGCGTCGTGGATGCGCAGGCGCAGAGCAGAAGAAGCGGGAGCGATTTGGCGAGCATGGCCGAATATTATGCCCTCTTCGACGATGCGGGTGTGTATATGGATTCTTGCTAGCGAGGCCAAATTCGAACATGATTCCACGAGCTTGCACTTCGGTGACCCAGTTCGCTGGCGCGCCGGGCGAGTCGTCGCAAAATCTCCACTTATCCGGCATTTCTGAAGCGCCCGCACTCGACCAAATGAATCTACCTTACGTAAGCGATCTGGTTGCCGCTGTCTTCAGCGTCGGCATTATCGTCGGTTATCACATCCTTCTGCGAATACGGGTGCGTCGAAACCCCGACTACACGATTCAGGCGCTGTTGAACAAGGGTCGCAGCGCATGGGTCGAGCGCATGATGAAAGACAAGGAAGGCATACTCGCCGTACAAACACTGCGCAATGCGATTATGGGCGCAACGTTTTTTGCCTCTACTGCAGTAGCGCTCATCGTTGGCACGATTACGCTCAGCACTCAGGGAGATAGGCTGCAGCAGGCTTGGAATACGTTGAGCCCAATCGGGCCGATGGACGAGCATCTGTGGTTGGTTAAGCTATTGGTGTTGCTCACCGATATGCTCGTCGCTTTCGTGTGTTTCGCCCAGGCGATCCGTCTATTCGCACACGTGGGTGTCCTGATCGCAGTTCCAGCAACGACCATCCGTCCGCACCTGGTTGCTCGGCTGTTCATCCAGGGCGGTCGCTACCATACGCGGGGCATGCGTTGCTACTATTTCGCCGCGCCAATGCTCTTTTGGCTGTTCGGTCCGCTATTGCTGGTCTTGTCCTCGTGCGTGCTCGTAGTCGTGCTTCATTTCCTCGATAAGTCGCCCGAACGGGTCGTGGGCAGTAGGGCTGGCGAATAGTCTACGTGCGGGCAACCCTCTACCCCGGAGGCATCATGCAAGGCATCTGTCGCGTGTTCGTCGCAATCGTGATCGTCAGCGTCGCAAGCGGCGCGCGCGCCGAGGTTTCCGAGATCAAGGTCGCGCAGCAGTATGCCGCCAGCTTCCTGCCGCTGATGATCATGGAGCGTGAAAAGCTGGTCGAGAAGCACGCCAAGGCCTTGGGGCTTCCGGAGCTCAAGGCCAGCTGGGTTCAGCTCGCGGGCCCGAGCGTGCTCAACGACAGCGTCATCAGCGGCGCTGTCCAGTTCATCGCGGTCGGACCGCCGTCGCTAATTACCTTGTGGGACAAGACCCGCAGCAGCGTTCAGGTGAAGGGCGTGGCTGCCATCGCCACCTACCCGCTCTATCTCAATGTGCGCAATCCGGCGATCAAGACGATCGCCGACTTTTCAGAAAAGGACAAGATCGCGCTGACCTCGATCAAGATTTCCGCGCAGGCCGTCCTGCTGCAGATGGAAGCGGCGCGGCTCTACGGCGACGCGAACTATACCAAGTTCGATCCCTTCACCGTCGCCATGTCCAATCCCGACGGCATGCTCGCCTTCATCAACAGCAACGCCGGGGTCGATGCGCACTTCACGACCTCGCCGTTCGCTGAGCAGGAGCTCAAGGTGCCGGGCGCGCGCACGCTCACGACCAACTACAAGATCCTGGGCGGTCCGGCGACTGCGCTGATCGTCGCGGCCACGACCAAGTTTCGCGACGAGAACCCGAAGACCTACAAGGCGTTTTACGACGCGCTCGCCGAGGCCATCGCGATCGTGAACAAGGACAAGCGCGCCGCGGCGAAGGCTTATCTCGAGCAGACCAAGGACACCAAGAACACGGTCGACGACATCTTTGCGATGATCAACGCGCCGGACTATGTTTTCACGTTGACACCGCAGAAGTTCGGCAAGACGGCAGACTTCATGCACAAGATCGGGACCATCAAGAACAAGCCGGCCTCGTGGAAAGACCTGTTCTTCGCGGAGGTTCACAACCTGCCTGGGGATTGATGCTTTTCGTCCATACCAATCGACCCCCAGATCAGGCTCGCCATCGGCGTTCCGAATCATCCATCCTACCCATCCAAGATGCCTTCAAGTCGAGGCCTGAAAGCATCCTGGTAAGCGAACGTAGGCAGTAACCGCAGGCCGCCGCCTGGCGACCGAACACGGGCGTTCGCCAAGACCGTATTCCATACTCGTCGGCTGCCAGCCGCGTTCGCCCGCCTTTTTTGCGATTCGTCAGATTTCGCTTCCCGCGCTTCACGCGGCTTCATAAGCTGCGCGCGAGGCTCGGCAGTCGACGGGGACAACCCGACGCGCTACACGAGGACTCGCGCCTCACCCTGGCTGGCTACGTTTACAGGTACGGGATTCCATTGCCTTCGCCGCATGCCAAGCGGTGACCATCCGACGAGGAGATGCAAATGAATGCTCGAAAAGTGTTGATGGTATTGATTCTCGGAACTTTCGCTTTGCCGTTGGGCGCGCAAACGGGCGGCCCGATCGAGCCGAATGCAGGCAATTGGCGAACGTGGGTGATTTCTTCCGGTCGTGACTATCGTGTTCCGCCCCCGCCGGGCCCCGCGGATACGCAAGCCGAGTTGCGAGCACTCGCCATCTTGATTGCTAAGAACGATGTCCAGGCCGAGCAGCAGATTGCATTCTGGGACGCCGGCGCACCCGCGTATCGCTGGATGGATTTGCTCAACTCACGCACGCTCGCGGGAACACCGACGACAACGAACGGTAGAACGGGGGTTTACACGTACGTGGCGCTCGCAATGCACGACGCAACGATCGCAGCGTGGGAATCCAAGTACGCGTATAACCGGCCACGACCGAGTGAGCGCGATCACAAGTTGCCGATTGCGCTGCCGGTCCCCAACAGCCCGTCATACCCTTCCGAGCATGCTGCGGCCGCGCAAGCTGCGGCAAGTGTCCTAGCCTATTTTTTGCCCGGAGAAGCGCAGACGTTTCAGACGATGGCCGAACAGGCGGGCTGGTCTCGTGTGCTCGCAGGTCTGCAATACCCCAGTGACTATCACGCCGGGCTCGCGTTGGGCCAGAAAGTGGCCGAGCGGGTCATCGCGAAAGCAAAAGCTGATGGGTCGGACGCAGTTTGGACCGGAACTGTGCCGATCGGCCCGTGCAAATGGCTGGGCACCAACCCCGGGCAACGTTACCGGAGCGAACTTCGTCCCCTTGCTGCTGACATCGCCAAGCGAGTTCAGGCCAGCGCCGCCACCGGCATGCGACTCGCCCCAGGTACAGGCCGAGACAGCAGCGGTTCGCGCTTTTCCGCGCACGTTCGTAACGAACTACAAGGCCTACTATTGGCAAAGCCCGGAAGGTCTTCAGGTCTGGCCTTATCGGTATGCCGACAAATGGATGTTCGAAGATGGCCTTGATCGGAATCCACCTCGTGCGGCGCGGGTCTACGCCCTGATCGGGGCGGTGCAATTCGATGCCTTCATCGCCAGCCAGGATGGAAAGTTCACGTATTGGTACCTGCGCCCACACCAGAACGATCCCGCAATCGTTCCATTGTTTCCAGTCCCGAATTTCCCGAGCTACCCGTCAAATCATTCGACGTTCTCGACGGCCAAATCGGAAATGCTTGCCTACCTGTTCCCGGAGCACGCCGACTTCATTCGCGCCGTTGGCAAGGAAGCCGGTGATTCCAGAATTTGGGCCGGCATTCACTATCCGATGGACAACGCCGCCGGTGTGCAACTCGGAAAGTCCGTGGCCCAAGTCTTTATCGAATGGGCGCAGACCGACGGCTCGCAGTAATCTCCCGCGAAAGGCCGCGAACCTACTGTCAGTATCGCTGCGCCGGCGGCGCTCAGGCGCCGTCGGCTCAGCTCCGGGTAACGTTCGCAGAGGCTGCGGGGATCAGGGGCAAGGCGCCGATCCACAGGTGTTCGCGCCTAGGGCAGTCCCGCTGAATACCTGCGGATTTGCGTTGCCACCATTGTTGCTGTCGATGATGTTGTCGACGTAGCGACTATTCGGCGTCAAAACCAGTCCATAGCTCATATTGGTGCCTATCGAGTTGCCACTCAGAATGCTGATCGCCTGAGTCTGGATGCCATAGCCACGATTGAAGATGGAACGCGAGTCCCTGATGATCGCGCCAGTCGTCACGATGCCGCTGGCGCCATTTCCGCGCACGAGCGAGTCGAGTATCACGCCACCAAACGTATAGATGCCATAGCTGCCACAGTTCGAGACGTTCACCTTTTCGATGCGCGCGTTGACGTTGGCAAAGATCCCGATTGCACCCATACCGTCGATTGTTCCATTGATCACCCGCGTGTTCGACACGTTGAATGCGACGGCCGTGCCTGCGTCGATGCCATAGCCGACATTCGGCAGCGTCGCAGGCAACGTGCACGGCTCCGCTACATTGAATCCATCCGTCGCACAGATATTGGGGCCGAGGATTGCGAAGCCGTTCAGGTCAATCGTGACGTTGTTCACATTGATCTGGATCGCTGTCGTATTCTGGTTCGGCACAGTTAAATTACCTGTCAGTACATAGTATCCCGGCGTGTTGATGCTGACGGGAAAGCCAGGTGAGTCGCCCGCCGTGACGTTGCCCGCAAGCGCGCGGCCTTGGTTGACTAGAATTGCGCCGTCTACCGCGAATGCAGGTTGTGCAGCTACGGTAATTGTCATCGCGACGGCGGCGAATGCGATGCGGACAGCGGTGCGTGCGGACATATCGATCTCCCTGAATTGATCGTAAGAATAAGGCCGTGGTGGCGTGAAGCAGAGGATGCGACTTATAGCGTGCGCCGACGTCGCTGCAGCGCGAACATGGCCGCGCCTAGTAAGACCAGCGCAAGAGGAGCGGGCTCAGGAACGGTGGTAACAGCGGTGAGTGAATCTAACGCACCGCCAACTTCGACTTGGTTGCCGTCTATCGTGTCCGTGAAGAAGAAGCTATTGGTCACGTCGAATGCGGCCAGTGAAGGCGGCACCAGCGGTAGCGCATTGCTCGCAAGCGCCGCACCGGTGGGATCTTGGAGAGAAATGCTCAACAGTATGCCCGTCGGGTTGTCAGGCGTTGGGTTTTCCGAATGCAACGCCCCGTAAAAATCAAAAGATGAGGTATCGAACGTGACGATACTCAGTCCGGTAAACGAAAATGTCAGGCCACCAAGATTGAGCGTGATGGTGCCCGCGGGACTGTCGTAAGCCCCGGAACTAGGGTCGCCCGAAATGCCATTGGTTGCGGTGGAATCAAACGTGTACGTGCCCGAAAATGGAGTACCGAAATCGACGGGGTCAGGGAAGGGCGAAGAGGGGTCTAACGCGGCAACCTGCGTGATGGTACCCGTGAACATGAAGGTAATCGGATTGGCAATCACCTCGACAGAAGCTATGCAAAAGCACAACCCAGCGGTCACTGCCAAATTCAAGAGTCTTGGCTTCAACGACGGCCTCCCGATTGGTTGAACTAAAGTTGTCGCCGGCCGCAAGCCGCGTGCCAAGCCGTTGCCTATTCAGTAAAACAAAGAGTTGTACGGCAAATCTGCGTCGGTAAGCCGCAAAGAGCTCAATGCCTGTAAGAGACTCCGACACCCCCGAGTTCGCTAAGCGATATGTCGAAAAACTTTACACTAGATCGAACAGCGCGCCCCAAGATCGCTTGATCCCGGATGAAACTTTAGTCAACTCAATGGGTTGCGGACACGCTGGACACGTGGTCCGTTTATTGCTGTTGGCTACATCTTGGATGGCGGGCGCCTGTATGGACAGCGTGCTATGCCGCGTGTCCGCTCTGGGAGAACGACCATGCTGAATAGAATGTTGCGACCTTTATTGATGGCTCTCGCCGCAACTGTCGCGGCGTTTGCAGCCCCCGCGTACGCAGCCGTTTGGAGTTCGGATTACGACCCGCCAGAGTTCGTAGGTACGGCCTCATTCAACGTGCCCGATGCTTGCTTGGCTGCGACAGCTAACCTGTACTCGGTAGGAGCGCTCCCTGGCTGCTCTGTCATTACGGTGCTGAGCAACGTAACGACAATGCCAGTGGTGATCAATTTCGCTCCCGTGCTTCCGTCCAACGACGTCGACTCGTACGTAGTTATCGGAGGCCAACTCGTTGGAGTCAATACCGGCATCATTGGTGGTGTCAATGTGGGTGACATCAATTACTGGTTCCAATTCGTGGCGACGTTCACCTCCGGCGGCATCGAGTCCCCGCCGAGCGTGCACAATCTCGTCAATCTATTCAGTAACTGCCAATCGTCCGGTGAGTCCGGCGTCGTCTGCGGCGACCCCATTGCCACTGCGACCCAAGGGGTTACCTTTACACGCGTCGCTGCCCGAACCCGCATCGCTAGCCCTGATACTTGGCGCGCTCGGGGCGGGCTGGCTCGCGCGCAAGCGAAGAATCGCGGCCTGATCTGGTCCGATGACCCTACAAAGCCCCGTCGATCGTGACGGGGCTTTTTGATCTGGGGACCTCTATAAAGCAGCGATGGCTGGCGCAGCGGTCGACGCAAGCGCGAAGTCGATGGCTTCGTCGAGCGCCCAGCCGCTGCCATGCGACCATGCAGTCTTGAAAGCAGTCTCTCCCAGCGCCGCGCGCGCGGCGTTGATGTTCTCCTGCTGCTTTTCTTCACGACGTCGCGATCGCGGAAGCGCAAGGGTCGCGCGCACGGCGGCAACGGCCGCCTGCAGCCGTGCCGCACCGTCGGACTCGCCGACCGCCTGCAGGAGTCCGGCGCAGTCTTCAAGGCAATCGAGCGCCTCCGCGCGCATCTCAAGCGCCTGGAATGTGCCCAGGGCTTCGGCGAATTTCTTGCGTGCGGAGTCGTAATCGCCGCCGACCGTGTCGGCCTTGGCCATGCACCATAGAGCGCTTGCCTCATTTCGCTTGTCTTCGGCGTCGCGACAGACCTTGAGCGACCGGGCGAACCGCGATTGCGCGCGCTGCAGGTCGCCTTCTTCAAGCGCGATCTCTCCCAGGCTGCGCTCGCATTCGCATTCCAGTTCCTGGTGCTTGATGTTGCGCGCAATTGTCAGGCACTCCTCGAAGTGCTCCTGGGCCTTGGCGTCGTCGGCCAACTGGATGCAAATTTCGCCGAGGTGGAGCAATCCAAGGGCCTCTCCGAGCTGATCTCCAATTTCACGGAAGGTGCGAAGGGATTCCTCCGCACACTCGCGGGCCCTTGTTGCGTCGCCTTGCTGCAGGTACGCGATCGAGAGCGTGGACAATGTCCCGGCAATCTCGCGCGCGTCTCCCAGGCGCCGGCGCAACGCTAGGCATTCCGTCAGCAGTGTCATCGCTCCCGCGTGATCGCCGCGTCTCGTCGCCAGCGCGCCCCCCACATACAACGCGTGGGAACGCGCGATTTCCGGCAGGCCGGGGAGGGCAAGCGCCATTTCAATGTTATTGCGACCCTCGGTGGTATAGCCACGCAGGATGCGGAAATTCATCAACGCAACCTCGAACTTGACCGCGATCACCGGGTCCACCTTGCCGGCAAGCGCCAAAGCGATTGCCGCTCGCAAGTTGTCGAGCTCCACCTCCAGACGTCGCATCCATTCGCCCTGTTCTGGCCCTTTCAATTTCGCTCGCCCGGTTTTTGCAAGCGCGAGGTAATACTCGCAGTGCCGCGCTGCGGTCGCGACCACGTCGTCCCGGTCGGTCAAGCGCTCGTGAGCGAACTCCTGGATGCTGCCGAGCAGTCCGTAACGCTGCTTGATGAGATGCTCATGGGCAAACTCGCGGATCGTCTCCAGCAACCCGTAACGTGACCCGCGACCATCGCGCTCGAACATGACCAGCGACTTGTCGACCAGCGAGCTGACCAGATCCAGGATGTCCTCGGGCACCAAGGGTTCAGCGCCACAGACCGCTTCTGCCGCAGCGAGGTCGAAGCCACCGATGAACACGCTAAGCCGGTCGAGCACCAACTGTTCGTTCTCCTGCAACAAATCGTACGACCAGCTCACCAGCGCGCGTAGCGTCTGCTGGCGCTCCAGCGCGACGCGGCTGCCGCCGGTGAGCAATTTGAACCGATCGTGCAGGCGGGCGTTGATCTGCTCCACCGTCAACGACCGCATCCGAGCTGCGGCCAGCTCCAGCGCGAGGGGAATGCCGTCGAGCCGCGTACACAGTTCGGCAACTGCCGGCACCTCGATCGCGGACAGCGTGTAGTCCGGTTTCTGGAGCCGCGCACGTTCCACGAACAGCTGCACCGCATCCGAGCGCAGCAGCTCGTCAGGGGCTCGCCTTTCCGATCGGGCACCGTGAGCGGAAACACGGGATAGGTTTGCTCTCCCGCGATGTGCAACGCCTCACGGCTGGTGGCGAGGACCCGGACCCCCGGAGCACCCCGAAGCAACGCGTCGGCCAAGCTCGCGCACGCACTCACCAGGTGCTCGCAGTTGTCGAGAATGAAGAGGAGCGTATGTTCCTTGATGTGCTCGCAGAGCGTCTGCATGAGCGGCTTGCCCGCCTCTTCACGCACGTTCAGCACCTGCGCAGTCGCGCTCGGAACGAGAGCCGGATCCTTGATCGGTGCAAGATCGACGAACCAGACCCCGTCGGGATACCTTTCCAGAACGTCGGCGCCAATCTGCAGTGACAAACGGGTCTTACCTAGTCCACCCATCCCCAGGAGTGTGAGCAAACGCGAATTTGCGAGCAGGGCTTTCGCTTCGGTGAGCTCGCGCTCGCGTCCGATGAACGAGGTGATCTGGGGCGGCAGGTTGTTGGGTGTTGCTTCGAGCGACCTCAGCACCGGAAAATCGCTGCCGCAACTGCGCGTGCAGCAATTGGTAGACGCGCTCCGACGTCGCCAGGTCCCGCAGCCGCACGGCGCCGAGATCCCGCAGGGAGACCGATGACGGCAATCGCTCGCGGACCTGATCGACGACCGCCTGGGAAAGCAGTATCTGCCGCCCGTGCGCGGCTTTCATGATCCGCGCAGCCCGATTGGCGGCACTGCCGAACAGGTCTTCATCCCGGCGCTCGACGATGCCAAGATGCAGACCCGCACGCACGAACAGTGCTACGCCGCTGGAAGCCGCCAGATCGTCCAGCGACTTCGCGAGCATCATCGTGGCGTTGACGGCGTCCAGCGGGTCATCGAAGGCGGCATACATGCCGTCGCCCGTCATCTTGACGACGACGCCGCGATTAGCCTCGACGGCAGCCCGGGACGCGGCATCGTGGGCGGCCAATGCCCTCGACATCGCAGCCCCTTCACTCTCCCAGAGTCGGGTGCTGCCCTCGATATCGGTGAAAAGTAATGTCGTTGTGCCTGACACCTGCAAGTCCTGACCTCAAAAGCCAGCTCCCAGTCATGCATACTCTACCGTTGTACCCTCCGGCTGCCAATCCGCGTATTCACGTTGGTGGTGCCGAATACTCCGGACGTGCAGGGACTAAGCTTCAGCCAGCGAGACAGGCTTCCCTTAGTTGCGCCAACCCGCCCGCGCGATGCCGTAAGCGTCCAGTGTGATATGCGGCGTCCTGGTGACGAGCCGCTGTGCGCGCCAGACACGCCCCGTCCGCTCGCTGTCGCGCAACGTTTGGGCATCCATTACCTGCACGTCTGTGCACCCGGTACATCCGCGAAGGTCGATGTCGACGGGCGCATTGGTCAGGTTGGCGAGCAGCACTGAATATTCCGAGGGCGTCCGCAGCGCGAGCGCGGCGACGCGCGACGGCGCGGAAATCGTCATGCGCATCACACGGGCCGGTGCGCGCAGGCAATCCAGGACGTGCGCAGCGGGAAAGCGCCTGGCGATGGCGGTCTCGTCACCACCTGCGACACCTCCGGCCCCGCTCAGGCTCATCAGGGTAATCGCCTCGATGCCCGTCGTCGCGAGCTGCGCTACATAACCGAGCAACCATGCGGCGCCGAACAGCCCCCGCGACCGGGGATCCACCTGTGCCAGCGCAATGCGTCGGGTGCCGTCGCTTGCGGGCTGGCGTCCGAGCGGACTTGCGCGTGCGGCGATGGAGCTCGGACCGATCCGCACCGGAACGCCGGGATAGCGGGCATCTAGTGTCGCAATCATCGACGGCAGGCTCTGCAGGCTGAGCATCACCGATTCATCGTCGCCGCCGTGGACGATCGGCGAGCTGGTGAAGGTCAGGAAATCGACGCTACCCAGCATTTCTGCGCGATTTAGCTGAACGAAGAAATGCGCTGAACCTCCGCCGATCCGCGACGAGGGGAATGCCCTTCGAGCAGCGTCCACCGTGCACTGCTCGGTGGGGAAGACGGCAACGCTTTCTGGGGCAATCCCTGCGGCGCGCAGCGTGTCACGCAGACTGATCAACGCCGCGTCGGCATGCGCGGTGTCGTCCAGCGACACATCCACGCGCAGCGTCGCGCCCGCAACGTCGAGCAGCCCGGCCACAGCCTGCCAGTCGACATTGCCGGCATTGCCTTTGAGCGCAAGGTGAAGATGCCGCGGACGCATCGGCGCCAGCGTGGCAGACGCGACGCCGGGCGAACGCGCATCCTCCGGCGCGATCTCGATGCCGATGGAAGGCAGATCGGCCACCGGAGCACCGACGTGGACGACCACCGGCCCGTCGCGCCGCCGGCGTGTGGACGCCGGCTTTTGCTCGAGCGCAAGCTCGACCGACTGCCTTATCGCGACGCTGCCGCGAAGCCAATACGGTCGAGGCATCATGTTCGACCGGTTGTACGTCTTGAACGACGCATCGGAATTATTGCGCTGGTCCTCGAGCTCGAACGCGTCGCCTTCGAATGTGCATCGCGCCCAGCGCCCAGGCGCGTACTCGTGGCGCATGGCCCGGATCAGCATGAACGGAGGCCAGGGCAGGATCAGCGACGGGAAGGTCGACCGGCTGGTCCGGCCGTCGACATGGCGCACGTCGAGGCGTCTGCCGCATGCCGTCATCGGATGCATGACGCAAAGGCCCGTCCGGTTGGTGCTGATGTCGTCGCGCGGGACCGCTTCGCCGGTGAAACGAACGACGCCTTCGCTGGTTCCTTCCAGGTCGAGACGGAAATCGATGACCGGCGAGGTGGGGAAATGCCCGGCGCAGCGGATGCGGAACGATCGTGCGCCGATGGTCGATTCGCAGCGCTCGACTACGGGCTCGGGCGTACCCCAATTGGCATCGCGATGGAGAAACGCGATGCCGTGCCACACCTCGACATCGCCCACGCACAAATTCCACAGCCGGCCCGCGCGCAGCGCAAGCGTCAGCGGGCCTGCGCGCAGCTCGGTCGTAGGCGGCACCGGCTCGTCGGTGCCGAACAACAGCTGCCCGCGCGATACCGTCATCGGGCGCGCGGGCGATTCATCGCGCCGCCGATGACGAAACGGCCTCGATCAGATCGTGCGGCCACCGTCCACCGGCAGCTCGATGCCGGTGATGAACCGACCCGCGTCGCTCGCCAGGTACAACGCCGCCTCGGCGACGTCTTCCGGTGTCGACATGCGACCAAGCGGAATGCCGGCGATGATCTTGGCGCGATTCTCGGGCGTGTCCGGCACGCCCAGGAACAGCTCGATCATGCCCGTCGCGCTCATCACCGGGCAGATGGCGTTGACGCGAATGTTGAACGGTCCGAGCTCCGCGGCCATCGACTTGGACATCAGGTTCACCGCGCCCTTGGACGCGTTGTACCAGGTGAGACCGGGGCGGGGCCGGATGCCCGCTGTCGAGCCGACGTTGATGATGGAGCCGCCCTTGCGCTCGCGCATCATGGGCACGACCGCGTGCGCCATGTGAAAGATCGACTTGACGTTGACGTTGAAGACGCGGTCGAACGTGGCCTCGTCGACATCGAGCATCCACTGGTTGCGGTGCGTCGTGCCGGCGTTGTTGACGACGATGTCCGGCGGACCGAACGCATCGACGCAGGCCTTTACCGCTGCGTTCACATCGGCGCCTTTGGACACGTCGCACTTCTGCGCCTTCGCATTCGCGCCCAGCGCCGATGCCACGGTCTGCGCCTTGGCCTCATCCAGATCGACGATCAGCACCTTCGCGCCCTCGGCGACGAAGCGCTTGGCGATACCTTCGCCAAAGCCACCGGCGGCGCCGGTGACGATCGCGACCTTGCCTTGAAGCTGTCCCATTTCGCGCAACCTTTCGGGGTGATGTTCTGTCTTGACGCTAGTCGCCAATGAAGCGGTGCTCGACCGCGATGATCGGATTCATGTCGTTGGGGTCGGTCAGGTTCGGCAGGTCGGCGAGCAGCGTCTTGCCTTCCGGGCTGGCCAGCGACGCGACCAGGTCTTCTTCGGAATCGAACCACAGCTCGGAAAAGCCGTCGTAGCCGAACTTGGGGAAGCGCGCGCGGTCGACGAAGTTGACCGAATAGCGGCGCATCTTCGGCAGCTTTACGCAAAGCTTGGCGTGGACGTTGAGCCAGTGGTCGCGGAACTGCTGGTCCGTCATTCCCGGCTTCTTGCGCAGGATGCCGAGCCGCTTGGTGTAGGTCTTTGCCATCGTGTTACCTCATAAACCTCGTGGTTGTTGATACGGATTACTTCTTCGCCTTCGTCGACTCAAGATATTTGACGAGGTAGGTCGGATCGATCGCGTCCTGGATAACGTTCATCGGCACCGCCTCGGGAATGCTCTTGGTCTCGTAGAGCACCTGCGTGGCGAGCAGGTATTTGCCTGCCAGCCCACCGTCCTTCGACGTCATCGAATACGGCGAGGCGGCGTCGACCTGCTGCGCATACGTCGGGCGCTGCGTGTATATGCGGTCGATGGTCGCCTTGGCGACCGCAGGGGTCAGCGACAATCGCTTGACCAGCGCATCGATCGCCACCTGCGGGTTCTTGGCGACGGCATCGGACGCCATCGCATCGACCTCGAGCAGCTTGACGCCGATCTCGGGATGCGCCTTCAGGAACGCTGGGCGTGCCGCAGTCGTGCGAGGACACAGGCCGCCCGGCGGGGTGTATTCCGAATCCCAACTGACCACCTTGAACCCTTCGGCGTCGAGCATCACCGAATAGGGCGACCAGGCCATGCCGGCGTCGATCGAGTTGCTCATGAAGGAATTTCGCATCAACGGGGCAGGGATGTTGACGACATCGAGCTTGCCGTATTCGATGCCGACCTTCTTGCTCATGAGGTAGAGCGCGACCTGCGCGCAGGTGCCGGACGCGGCGCCGATCTTCTTTGCCTTGCCGATATCCTGGAATGACTTGATGCCGCTCTTGGCGTCAACGACGAGGCCCTCGCCAGTCGAATCGTTCGAGTTCCAGAAGATCATCGTGACCGGAATTTTCTGCCCCAGGGCGAATGCAAAGCCAAGGCCGGCGGTGACGACGTCGAGGCTCTCGCTCTTCAGGGCGGCCAGCAGTGGCGCGCCCGACGGGAAGGTATGAAATTTGGGCTTGAGTCCCGCCTTCTCGAACAAGCCCAGGTCTTGCGCCACGTACAGATTGATGTGATCCGCGGTGGTATAGCCGTAGTTGAACTCGAGCGGCGCCGCGGCGGACTGCGCGAGCGCAGTGCTCGTCGAGATCGCGCCCGACAGCGCCAGCGCAACCAGGGTCGATGTGATTGCTTTCATGCCTTCCTCCATGGACGCTCAGCGCCCTTTCCAGTGAACGATCTTGTGCTCGATGAGGTTGAGCGTGAGATTGAGGATCAGGCCGATGGCGCCGATCAGCGCGATGCCGATGAACACGACAGGAATGCGGAACAGCAGCGCCGCGTCCGAGATCATGAAGCCGAGGCCGCTCTGCGCACCGACGAGCTCCGCCGCGACGACCACCGCCCACGACAGCGCGAGCGCGACCTTGAGGCCGGTGAAAATCTGCGGCAGCGCCCCCGGCAGAACGACGCGGTAGAAGGTCTGCGCCTTGGTCAGCCCAAGCGACTCCGACGCGCGCCGATAGGCGATCGGGAAGTTGGCCGCGCCGGCCTGCGCGTTCGCCTGCACGTAATTGAACGAGACGAAGAAGATGAGCACGATCTTGCCGGTCTCACCGAGTCCGAAGTACAGCACCGCCATCGGTATGAAAGCGATCGGCGGGATCGGACGGATGAAAGCCATGATCGGCGAGATCATCGCGCCCGCGCGGCGGCTGTATCCGGCGAGCAGGCCGACCGGGACGCCGAACAGCACGCCGAGGGCAAATCCGCTCAGCGTCCGCATCAGGCTGACGCCGATGTGCTCCCACAGGGGCTTGCCCTGGTAGCCGTCCTTCACCAGGTCGACGAACGTCTTCCACAGCTCCTCCGGCGTGGGCAGGTAACCGGCTTTGATGAAGCTCGCGTGCGACAACGCGAACCAGACGATGAGCAGCAATACGACGGCGGCGACCGAATAAACAATTTCGGGGACACGCTTCTCGCTGCCCGCGCGCCGCGTGGTCCTGGGCGGTACGCCCGGCGTTGTTGTTCCCAGCTCGAGATCGATGGTACTCACGATATTCCTCCTGGGCGCTGGATCACTTACCGACGGACTTCATGTACTCCCGAAGGTAGGTCGGGTCGACGGCATCGTTGATGGTGGCAAGCGGAATCGGCTCGGGGATCGCTTTCATCGCGTAGAGCGCCTCGATCGCGAGATTGAGCTTTGCGGCGAGGCCATCCTTGGACGTCATCGAATACGGGGACTTCGGGTCGACCTGCAGCGCGAAGCTCGGGATCCCGCGGTCGCAGCAGTCGCGCTCGACGAGTCGCCTTCGCGACCTCCGGCGCCAGCTGCTGGCGCTTGACGTATGCGTCGATCGCGACCTGCGGATTTTTCGCGATCGCCTCGCGCGCCAGCGCCTCGACCTGCACCAGCTTGAGGCCGATCTCGGGATGTTGCTTGAGATACGCGGGTCGGACCGCGGTCAGCCCGGGGCACAGTCCGCCAGGTGGCGTGTACTCCTCGTCGAAGGCGACGACCGGATAACCTTCCGACTGCAGTTGCAGCGAGAAGGGCGGCCACGCGACGCCGGCGTCGATCGAACCGCTCATGAACGAATTGCGGAACAGCGGCGCCGGGATGTTGACGACGTCGAGCTTGGCGTAGTCGACGCCGAGTTTCTTGGCCATCATGTACAGCGCCACCTGGGCGCACGTGCCTGTCGCGGCACCGATTTTCTTCGCCTTGCCGAGGTCGCGGTACGACTTGATCCCCGACTTCGGATCGGCGACCAGACCTTCGGTCACCGCCGAATTCGCTTCCCAGAAAATGAACTTGAGCGGAATGTTCTGGCCCAGCGCGAGCGCGAGAGCGAGCCCCGCGGTGACGACGTCGAGGCTTTCGCTTTTCAGCCCGGCGAGCAGCGGCGCGCCCGACTGGAAGATGAAGAACTTCGGCTTGAGTCCGACCTTCTCGAACAGCCCGAGGTCCTGCGCGACGAAGACTGTCGCATGGTTCGCGTTCGGAATCCCGTAGTTGAACTCCAGCAGCGCATCCGCCGCGCGCGCCGCAGAGCTCACCAGCAGTGAGGCGCAAAGTGCGATCGCGATTGCAGGTTTGATCACTCTCATGTCTGTTCCGCCAATAGTTGATCGATGATTCGCGATGATTCAATGTGCCGCTTCGGTTTCGCGGCCTTCGACTTCGGCTTGCACCGCCAAGAGCAGCTCGTGCTCGAGGCGCGTGAATTCCGGCGAGCCGATGAACTCGTAGTCGCGCGGCTTCGGCGCATGCACTTCGACGGCGACCTTGACGCGGCCCGGCCGCCGGGTCATCGCGATCACCCGATCGGAGATGAAGATCGCTTCGCCGACGTCATGCGTGATGAAAAGGATCGTCGGGCGGAAATGCGCCCACAGGCGCAGGAGTAGCTTCTGCATCAGCAGCCGCGTCTGGTAATCGAGCGCGCCGAACGGCTCGTCCATCAGCAGGATGTCCGGCTCGTTGATCAGCGCGCGCGCGATCTGCACGCGCTGCTGCATGCCGCCGGACAGTTGGTAGGGATAGTGGCGCTCGAAACCCTTGAGGCCGACTTCCTCGAGCAGGCGCATCGCACGCGGCTCGTACTCGGCGGGATCGCCGCCGCGGCATTTCACACCGAGGACCACGTTGGACATCACCGAAAGCCAGGGAAACAGCGACGGTTGCTGGAACACGACACCACGATCGGAACCGGGTTCGGTGATCACGACACCGTCGACGCTTACCGCCCCCGCCGACGGCTGCTCGAAGCCGGCAAGCACGTTCATCGCGGTCGATTTGCCGCAGCCGGTGGGCCCGACGATCGAGACGATCTCGGCGGGAGCGATGTTGAAATCGAACGAATCGAGCGCGAGCGTGCCCTCCGCGGAACCCTTTCCGGGATAGCGCTTCTGTACGCCAACGTACGATATTTTGGGCTGCGTCCCGCTCTGCGTATGCATCTGGCCGTCCCCCTTAATTTTGCATTTTCGTCATGCTAGCCTCGGCCAAAGTCGCTCGCAATCTGGTTCGATAGCGTACCGAAGGTGTCGCCGCTACGCCGGCGGCACGCCATCGACGACCACCAGGTTCGAGCGCGACGCCTGTTGCCGGATGCGGCGCGCCGGCGCGTATTCGGGCGAGTTCACCCACGCCTTCGCCTGCGCGAGACTCGGGAACTCCAGTATCACCAGACGCTTCGGCTGCCAGGCGCCCTCGATGACCTCCAACGCTCCGCCCCGGGCGAGAAAGCGACCGCCGTACTGCGCGACGGTCGTCGGCGACAGCTTCTTGTATTCCTCCAGCAGCGGCGGGTCGGTGACTTCCATGTCGTTGATCACGTACGCAACCATCGCGGCATCCTCGCTTTCAGCTCTTGGTCGCGGCCGGCCGCACCTTGATGCCGAGCTCCTTCTCGCGAATGAACATGAGCACCGCAGTGTCGCGCTCGGCGAAGCCCATCTCGGCAGCGCGATCGAGCGTTGCCTGGGCGCCCGCGCCGACCAGCGGCTCGAATCCCTGCTTGCGCGCCAGCTCGACCGCGAGGCGCACGTCCTTGCCGGCGAGCTTGACCATGAACCCGGGGCTGTCGTCGCCCTTGAACGCCTTCTTCGGCATCGCGACATAGAGCTGCGCGTTGTTGCCCATGGTCGTCTTCATGACCTCCATCATCAGCTCGAGCGTCAGCCCGCACTTCGCGCCGATCGCCAGCGCCTCGGTATTGGCGGCCATGATGGTCGTGGCGAGCAGGTTGTTGGTGATCTTCATCGCGTGGCCCATGCCGAGACCGCCGCAATAGAACGTCTCGCTGCCCATGCAGTCGAGCACCGGCTTGACCTTCTCGATGACTTTCGGATCGCCGCCGACCATCAGCGTGAGCGTCCCGGTCGCGGCGTGCTCGGAGGTCTTGCCGACCGGCGAATCGACCATGTCGATGCCCTTCTTCTTGAGCTCGGCGCCGACTTCCTGCGACGTGTAGGGGTCGATCGTGCTCATGTCGATGACCACGCCGCCCGCCTTCATGCCTTGCGCGACGCCGTTCGGACCCAGCACGGCTTCGCGCACGTGCTCGGGTCGCGGCAGCATCGTGACCACGACCTCGCTCGCCGCGCCGACTTCCTTCGGCGACGCCGCCGCCTTTGCGCCCTGATCGGTCATCCGCTTCACGGCCGCCGCGTCGAGATCGTAGACGGTGAGCTGATGACCTTTCTTGAGGATGTTGCTTGCCATAGGCCCACCCATGACACCGACGCCGATGAAACCGACTTTCATGTTTTGCTCCTTTACGGAAATTTCGTGAAATCAACCAGCGCTTGGCGCGCGACGACGAATTACGTGTATTCCTTCCATTTTTCCATCTGCCAGACAGGCACGCCGCGCAGGTCGGCGGTGTCGGTGCGCATGAAGTCGGCTTCGGCGGGCTTCTTGCCGGAGATCTCGTACGCCTGCTTGACCAGCGGCGCGGTGCGCGAGAACGCGTCCTTGACCTGTTTCCACGCCAGCGGCTTCTCGATCACCTTGTTGGCCACCATGTACTTCGACGCTTCGAGGACGGCGCGCGCGTCGTTCTCGGTCGGCCAGTCCCAGCCGCGCGCATAGAGCACGTCGTCCTTGACCACCTTGGCGCCGGCGACCGCATCGAGCTTCCAGTAGTCCTTGACCAGCTGCGACACCTGCCCGGCGTCAGTTGCCGCCAGCGCGGCGACGGCATCCTGCATCGCCACCAGGAAAGCGACGACCAGCTTGGGATGCTTTTCCGGCGAGCTGGTTGCGCATCAGCCAGAACGAGCGGTGCAGGTAGTAGCCGTCGGGATAGAAGGGCGACTGCTTGACCGACGGAATCAGGATGCCGGCGCCTTTGCCGAGCGGTCCTTCGTAATAGTCCTCGGTGTAGCCGAACGAGTTCATGATCGCGACGGTGCCGGTCGCCTGCGCCGCGTAGTACGCGGGCGAGATAGTGCATGTCGCGTCGACGCCGGTGGGCACCGACGCCGCCTGGGCGTGCGTCGGCATGTTGACGAACTTGATGCCGTTGTCCTTGGGGTCGGAGCTGCCGAGCTCGTACTTCATCATCTGGGTGAGCGCGCTCTGCGGATCGCCGCCGAGCGAAACGCCGATCGTCTTGCCCTTCAGATCCTGGATGGTGCGAATCGGCGAACCCTTGCGCGTGGTGATCAGGAAGCGCAGATGACCTTCGCCGACGACACCGAGGCTGATCGGCAGGCCGGTCGAGATCGCGCGGACGATCGGGGTGTTGCCCCACATGCCGATGTCGAGGTTGTTGCCGACGACCGCCTCGACCATCGGCAGCGCGGTGGGATATTCGCGCCAGTCGACGGTGACGTTGTAGCCCTGTTCCGCCGCTCGCTTCTCGAACAGCTTCTTCTCGATCATGTACTTCGAGACCGGCGAGTTGCAGCGCGGCCCACGGTATCCAGCCCGACCGAGACCTTGACCGGCTGCCGCCTTTGCCCTGCGCGCGTGCGACGTAGGGCGCGCCGCAGGATCGCCCCGCCGGCGAGCGCGGCGCCGCCCAGGAGCAGGTCGCGGCGCCCCTGGTTGAATCCTTGCAACGTCTTCGACATCGATTTTCTCCTCGGTAATGCAGCTGCTACGCCGTCGCCGGCGCCTTGTCGTCGATAGCGCGGTACGCCTCGTCGCTTGATCAGCTGCCAGATCTGCTCGACCAGTTCCCCGAAGCGGGCTTCGCCGCGGATGTGCTCGGTGCGAGGCCGCGGCAGGTCGACCGGGATCACCGCCTTGACCCGTCCCGGATGCGTGCTCATCACCACCACGCGGTCGGCCAGGAACACCGCTTCCTCGATGTCGTGCGTGATGAACAGCGCGGTCTTGCGCGCGTCGATCGGCGAGGTTTCGCCCCAGATGCGCAGCAGCTCGACCTGCAGGATCAGCCGCGTCTGCGCGTCGAGCGCGCCGAGCGGCTCGTCCATCAGCAGGATGTCCGGCTCGTTGGCGAGCAGGCGCGCCAGTGCAACCCGCTGGCGCATGCCGCCGGAGAGCTGATGCGGATATTTCTTCTCCGAGCCCGTCAGGCCGACCAGGTTGACGAAATGCCGCACGCGCTCCTCGCGCTGCTCCCGGCTCAAGCCCTCGCCGGGCGTACCGTAGTTCAGGCCGAAGCCGATGTTGTCCTGCACGCTCATGCCACGGCATCAGCGCGTAGTCCTGGAACATCACGCCGCGGTCGGCGCCGGGTCCGGTGATCGCCGCGCCATTCGCCTCGATCGGTGCCGGTGCTCGGCGTGTCCAGCCCGGCGATCAGGTTCATGATCGTCGACTTGCCGCAGCCGGAAGGGCCGACGACGCAGACGAACTCGCCATTGCCGAATGTCGAGGTTGACGTCGGTCACCGCGGTGGTGATATGTCCGGTGCGCGGCGCGACGAACTGCCTGCTCACGTTGCGCAGCCGAACCTTCGGCGCGGCTGCTTGATCGTTCTTGTTCATGGCTTAATGTCTCCAGGGCATGAGCCGGCGCTCGGCGATGCGGAACAACCGGTCGATCAGGAGCGCGACGACCCCGACGACGATCATGCACACCACGATGCGCGTTGAGGTCGACGCTGTAGGAGTAGAAGACGAACATCATCTGGCCGATGCCGCCCGACGTGCCGCCGCCGGACTTGGCGCCGACGCGCCAGCTCGGCGGCGATGATCGCGGTCCATGCGATACCCATCGACAGCCGCGCGCCGAGCATGATGCTCGGCAGCGCCGCGGGCAGGATCACGCGCAGGAGAATCGACACCCGCGGCACGCCCATCGTCGAGGCCGCCAGCACGAGCTTGCGGTCGACGCGGCTCACGCCGTGGACGACGTTGATCAGCAGCGGAAAGAACGCCGCGTAAGTGACGATCGCGGTCGCCGCCGGCGTGCCCGTTCCGAACCAGAGCAGGATGATCGGCAGGATCGCCATCGGCGCGAGCGGCCGGAACGCCTCGACGATCGGATCGAGCGAATTGCGCACCCACGCGTACGAGCCCATCAGGATGCCGAGCGTCGTGCCCGGTCACCAGCGCGATCGCGAAGCCGACGACGACGCGGCAGCAGGCTTTGCAGCAGCGCGCCGACCAGCCCGCCGTTGGCGACCAGGTCGACGAAGGTGGCCGCCACGCGCGGTCGGAACCGGCGTGCGCGGGTCGCGTCGGCAGGGTACGTCGCCCACAGCTGCCAGACGATGACCAGCAGCACCGGCAGCAGCGTCATCTGCAGCAGGCGCGCCGGCACCGACGTATCGACTTGCGTGCGCGTCGACGTGGTCGCGGTCGTCATGACAATCCCGTCCCTTCCGCCCACGGCGTGAGCCAGCGCTGCAGCGCGCGCAGCCCGACGTCGCACAGGTAGCCGATGAGGCCGATCATGGCGATGAAGCGCGAACACCTTCGGGCTCATCAGGAGCTGCCGATACCATTCGATGGCGAAGCCGAGCCCGCTCGGCGAGCCGATCAGCTCGGCGGCGATGATCGCCGCCCACGCGCCGGCGAAGGCAAGACGAAAGCCGACCATCACGGTGGGCAACGCCGCCGGCACGATGACCTGGCGCAGCAGCGCGCCAGCGTCCCACGCCCATCGTCCGCGCCGCGTTGACCAGCTTGCGGTCGACGTTGCGCACACCCGCGATGGTGTTGAGCAGGAGCGGGAAGAAGGCGACATACACCATGATGAACACCGGCAGGACGTCGCCGATGCCGAAGATGAACAGCGCCGAGCGGAATCCAGGCGATACCGGAGATCGGCCGCAGGAGCTCGACCAGCGGATCGATGTAGGCGTTCGGCCTTTTCGCTGAGTCCCATGAAAAAGCCGAGCGGCACCGCGAGCAGCACGGCGACGATCAGGCTGATCACCAGACGCGTCGTGCTGATCAGCATGTGCTCGACGAGCTCGCCGCCTTCGGCGAGATTGACCAGCGCCATCGCGACGCGGCCCGGTGTCGGAACCTGGATCGGATTCTCGATCCACACTGCCACGCCCCACCACAGCGCGAGAAAAATGGCGAAAGAGCGAATCGCATAGAACAGCCGATGCTTCGAAAGGCGGCGCCAGGCGCCGGGCACCGCGATCGTGCCGACACCTTCGACGATTGTGTCTTGTCGTGTCCGTGGCCATCGCCCGCTCCTGGTTAGCGCGTTGCGGCGAGAAAGCCGCCGTCGACGTAGAGCACGTGGCCGTTGACGTATGCGCCCGCCTCCGAGGCGAGCAGCAGCGCCGGACCGCACAAGTCCTGCGGCGTGCCCCAGCGCCGGCACGGCGTCCAGTCGCGCACGAAGTCGTGGAATTCCTTGTTGCTGGCCATGCTGAACTCGGTGGCCGTGTAGCCCGGCGCCAGCGCGTTGACGGTCACGCCGGTTCCGGCGAGGTCGGTCGCCATCGCGCGGGTGAATGCGGCAAGCCCGCCCTTGGCCGTCACGTACGGCACCAGGTTCGGCCGTGCCACGTGGTTCATGATCGAGCTCATGTTGATGATGCGACCCGAGCCCTGCGCCACCATGCGTCGGGCGGCGCCCTGTGCGATCGAGAAGCAGGCGGTGAGGTCGATGTCGATCACCTGCCGCCACTCCTCCTGGGTCAGATCGAGGAACGGTTTGCGCACGATGATCGCGGCGTTGTTGACGACGATGTCGAGGCGTCCGAAGCGACTGACAGTTTCGTCGAGCGCGCGCTCGACGGCGGCCGCGTCGGTGACGTCGAACACCAACGCGGCGGCATCGGCGCCGGCGCTGCGCAGCTCGCCGACGCGCTTGGTCACCGCGTCGTTGCGATCGGCCAGCATCAGCTTGGCTCCCGCGGCCGCGAAGCCGCTCGCGAGGCCCGATGCGATCCCGCCGGCGCCGCCGGTGATGAGCGCGACCTTGCCCTCGAGCGAGAACAGCGATGCGGGCGTCAACTGACTGAACATCCTGACTCCTCCTGCCGGGCCGATCCGCCGTTGCCGGCGACGCCCCTGGGGTGTGGTACTCAGCGAACTGCGTGGCGAACTTCGCCGACCTTCGATGAGCAAACCGGTTTTGCCGAAGTGCTTTTTTGCGAATCCTAGAGCCGTCACCGCGGTCCCGGAATTAGAATCTCGGCAATCGCGCCTTCGCCCTCCGCGAAGGCCCCTCGGGAAGCGCGTCGGCGCTGGCCGGATTGCCTCGCCGCATTGCGGGATCGAGCGTGTTCCGGGGCGCTGAGGGCCCCGTTGCCGCCTTCGCGTAGGGCGAAGGCGCGATTGTCGAGATTCCAATACCGGAGCATCGCTGCAGCGGGGAGAATCGCGCCTCGGAGACCGCGAAGGCTTTTCGTTCCACCCATGACCGCACTGACGCGCATCGGCCAGCAGACCGACATCCTCGGCGAATGTCCGCTCTGGGACGAGGCGGCGCAGGCGCTGTGGTGGATCGACATCCGGCGGCCGGCGCTGCGGCGCCTGCGAGCACGCGAGCGGACACATCGACACCTGGACCATGCCCGATCTGGTCGGATCGATCGCCTTGTGCGACGACGGCCGCCTGCTGGTCGCGCTCCCGGAGCGCATCGCGACATTCGACCCACGCACCGGCGATCTTGGGGCGACCGTCGCCACGCCTCCGACGCGCATACCCGGGCATCGCTTCAACGACGGCCGCTGCGATCGGCAGGGGCGCTGGTGGGTCGGCACGATGCACAATGTCACGCGCGCCCCCGAAGGCGTGCTCTATCGGCTCGACGCCGACGGCCGCCTGAGCGCGCAGCACTCCGGCATCTGCATCCCGAACAGCCTCGCCTGGAGTCCGGACGGGCGCACGATGTACTTCGCCGATTCGCTGCGCTACACGATCTTTGCCTATGACTACGACACCTGCTACCGGCGAGATGAGCGGTGAGCGCGTCTTCGCGACCAGCACGAGCCCGGCGTTCGCGGATGGCTCGACCGTCGACGCCGATGGCTTTCTGTGGAACGCGGAGTTCAACGGCGCTCGCGTGGTTCGTTACGCTCCCGATGGCAGCGTGGATCGAATCATCGACGTCCCGACCCGCCGCCCGACCTGCTGCGGCTTCGGCGGTCCGAATTACGACATCCTCTACATCACGACGACGAGCCAGCAGATGTCCGACGACGAGCTCGCGCGCGAGCCGATGGCCGGCAGCCTGCTCGCCATGGACGCCGGCGTGCGCGGCCTGCCCGAGCCGCGTTTCCCTCTCTCCACATCTTTCGATGAAGGAATGACGTGCAGCCGATCAAGCCCGTTTCCGTAGAAGCATTCGCCTTTCGCGTCCCGATCGCGGCGCCGATCAAGGTCTCGTTCGGAACATTCCGCGATCGTCCGATGGTGCTCGTGCGCATCGTCGACGCCGGCGGCGCAGAAGGGTGGGGCGAGATCTGGTGCAACTGGCCGGCGGTCGGCGCCGAGCATCGCGCGCGCCTCGCCGACGACTTCAAGGATCGCCTTGTCGGCAAGACATACGCCACGCCCGATGCGGCGTTCCGGCAGCTGACCGCGGAGCTCGAGGTGATGGCGCTGCAGACCGGCGAGATCGGTCCGATCGCGCAGGTGATCGCGGGCATCGACATCGCGATGTGGGACCTGGCCGCGCGCATGCAAGGCAAGCCGCTGTACCAGGTGCTCGGCGCCGCGCCCGCGCGACGGTCCCGGTTTACGCCACCGGCATCAATCCCGACCAGCCTGAGAAGTTCGCCGCGGCGCGCTACGCCGAAGGCCATCGCGCGTTCAAGCTCAAGACCGGCTTCAACCACGACCGCGACGTCGGCAATCTGCGTGCGATGCGCGAAGCCGTGGGCAAGGATGCCGTGCTCACCTGCGATGCCAATCAGGCGCTGTCGGTGGACGCGGCGATCACCTTCGCGCGCGCGGTGGGCCCGATCGGCCTGCAATGGTTCGAGGAGGCGATACGCGTCGATGCGCCCGCTGCCGATTGGCGCGCGCTGGCCAAGGCTTCGCCGGTGCCGCTGGCCGGCGGCGAGAACTTCCAGGGGTCGCAGTTCGACGACGCGATCGCCGACGACGTGCTGAAGGTGATCCAGCCCGACGTCACCAAATGGGGCGGCATCACCGGCAATTTCCATGTCGCGAAGGCGACGGTCGCCCGAGGCAAGCGCTATTGCCCGCATTTCTTTCGGCGGCGGCGTGTCGATCCTGTCGTCGCTGCAACTTCTCTGCGCGGCCGGGGGCACCGGACTGCTGGAATTCGATTGCCACCCGAACGCCGGACGCGAGCTGGTCGTCGGCGACTTGTTGCCGGTGACCGATGGACAAGTGCCGGTACCCACCGGTCCAGGACTGGGCGCGACGCCCGACACCGTGCGGCTCGATCAATACCGCACCTGGCCCGCCAGGCATTGACGCTGCCACTCGAGATCCCAGATGAATGCCTTCGAACATGATCCGACGCTACTGCGCATCGGGTTCATCGGCGCCGGTCGCCTCGGGACCGCGCTCGCATGGAGTTTCGCCCAGCACGGGCTTCGCGTAACCGCGGTTGCCAGCATGATCGCGGCCGATGCCGATCGGCTGGCGGCGTCGATCGCGGGCTGCACGGTGCTGTCCGACGGTCAGCAGGTCATCGACCAATGCGATGTCGTCTTCGTGACCACGCCGGACGGCGCGATCGCCGCGACCTGCGCGCAGTTCCGGTGGCGTCCCGGCATGGCCGCCGTCCACTGCAGCGGCGTCACCGACGTCTCGGCGCTCGATCATGCTGCACAGGGCGGGGCGATGACCGGCGGCTTTCACCCGATGCAGACCTTCGGCGACCCGGCCGCGGCGGTGCGCTCGCTGCCCGGCTGCACGATCACGATCGAGGCGCCCGAACCGCTGAACGCGACGCTGGTTGCGATCGCCGAACGCCTCGAGTGCAGGGTAAATCGTCTGCCCCCCGGGATGCGCGGCCGATATCACGCGGCGGCCGGCTATACCTCGCAGTTCATCAACGCGCTGTTCGCGCAGGCCGCGACGATCTGGCAATCATGGGGCGCCAGCGAGGAGGATGCGGTCCGTGCGCTACTGCCACTGGCGCGCGGAACGCTGGCCTCGATCGAATCCGCGGGACTGGCCGAAGGCATGCCGGGACCGGTGTCGCGCGGCGACGTGGGCTCGATCGAAAAGCACGTCGCGGCGCTCGCGCCGCTCGGACCCGAGGTGATGGAGTTTTACCGCGTCGTCTGCGATCGCACCATTCCGCTAGGCATGCAGCGCGGTGCGATCGATGCGGATGCCGCGGCGAGACTGCGCGAGATCCTCGCGCGCTGACGACCTGTCCGGCAACTCACGTGACCGCGCGCACCACGTCGGTCACCGTGCCGTCCCGGTACTCGACCACGGCGACGATGCGCTCGCCGCGCGGCGCCGGTGTCGGTGGCGCAGCGCCACGTGTGGCGATGTCCTTGAGCTGCTCGATCGGTACGACGCCGACGCCGCCGCCGATCAGCCGCTCGCGCAAATCCTCGCGCTCGGGATGCACGGCGACACCGGCTTCGGTCACGAGCACGTCGATGGTCTCGCCCGGCGTGGTGATCGTGGTGACGCGATCGACCACCTTGGCGTAGCCACCGGCGTTGAGCCTCGTGGTGACGATCGCGAGCTTCGCGCCCGCGGATGTATCGGCATGTCCGCCGGAGCCGCCCATGATGATCCCGTCGGTCCCTGTCGTGACATTGACGTTGAAGTCGACGTCGATCTCGGCCGCGCCGAGGATCATCGCGTCGAGCTGGTTCACCACCGAACCGCGATTGTGAGGATTGGCGTACATCGACGCGCTCATGGCGAGGTGCGCCTCGTCGCGTCGGTACGAGTCGACGGCGTGCAGGTCGAAGCACTGCACGTCGAACAGCGCACGGAACAGGCCGGCGTGGAACATGTCGACGATCGCGCCCGTGATTCCGCCCGAGGCGAAGCTGCCGCGGACATTCCGCTGCACCATGACATCCTTGACGGCGGCGGCCACCGCGAGCGAGACCCCGCCGGCGCCGGTCTGGAACGAAAATCCATCCTTCATCAGCCCGGAGAGCGCGATGACATCGGCGGCCGTGCGCGCGATCTGCAGACCGACCGGATCGCTGGTCGGTCGCGTCGTCCCGGACGCGATCCCCTGCGGATCGCCGATCGACTCGACCGCGACGACGAAATCGACGTGGTCCTGGGCGATGTCGATCGGGCACGCGGGGTACGGCACCAGGTTGTCGGTGATCGCGACCACGCGCTGCGCACACTCGACGTCGACCGCCGCATAGCCTAGGCTGCCGCACGCCGACGCGCCGTCGACGCCATTGATGTTGCCGTAGGCGTCCGCCGTCGGCGCACCGACGAACGCGACATCGACCTTGAGATCTCCCGACTGGATCGCGCGCGCGCGGCCGCCGTGCGTGCACATCGTCACCGGGCGCGCCAGCTTGCCGCGCGACACCGCTTCGGCGACCGGTCCCACCATGTACGCGGTGTGGATGCCGGTGACGACGCCGCTCTCGATGTGGGGCACCAGAGGCGCGTGCGCGGGAAACAGCGAGCTCGGTGCGATCGTGATGTCGCGCAGCCCCGCACGCTCGATTTCGGCGATCACCATTTCCAGCACGCGATCGCCGTTGCGCAGGTGGTGATGAAACGAGATCACCGCGCCGTCCTTGAGTCCGCACGCCTCGATCGCCGCGCGGATGCTGGGAAGCACCTTGGATTGGCCCGGCACCGCACAGCTGATCTTGACCGGCGCCCTCTCGACGATGCCGAAGTTGTCGAAAGCGCCCGTAAACGGTCGCACGTCACCGTATCCGGCAACCGATCGTGGCAGCTTGCGCAGGGCTCCGCCGCGGATCGCCAACCCGCTCATGTGCGCAGTCGCTTCAGCCGTGGAATTGCACGAGCGTCTTGGTCGTGCTCATCTCTTCGAGCGCGAGGAAGCCTTTCTCGCGCCCGTGGCCGCTCTTCTTCACGCCGCCGAAGGGCAGCTCGACCCCGCCGCCGGCACCGTAGCAGTTGATGAAGACCTGTCCGCAGCGAACCGCCTTGGAGACGCGTTGCTGGCGGCCTCCGTTCTCGGTCCACACCGCGGCCAGCAGGCCGTAGTCGGTGCCGTTGGCCAGCGCGATGGCGTCGGCTTCATCCTCGAAGGGAAACGCGCCCAGGACGGGCCCGAAGACCTCTTCCTGCGCCAGCGCGCTGTCGCGCGGCACGTCGCCGAACAGCACAGGTCGGACGAAGTAGCCGCCCGATGGCAGGCCTGCGCCAAGCTCGCCCTGCGCCAGCACCGGCGTTCCGGCGTTCCTGGCCGCGTCGACCATGCGGTTGACGCGTTCGAACTGGCTGCGGTTGACGACCGGCCCGCAATCGAAGTCCATGTCGGGCGTGCCGACGCGTACCTTCGCGAACCCTTCAGCAACCTTGGCCAGGAAATCCTTGTAGATACTGCGTTGCACCAGCAGCCGGCTTCCCGCGGTGCAGGTCTGACCGGTGTTCTGGACGATCGCCTTGATGATGGTCGGAACCGCGCGATCGAGGTCGGCATCGGCGAAGACGATCTGCGGCGATTTGCCGCCGAGCTCCAGCACGCACTTCACCGCATTGACCGCAGCCGCCTGCTGCACCAGGGTGCCGACTTCGTTGGAGCCGGTGAAGGTGACGAAGTTGATGCCGGGATGGCCAGCGAGCGCCGCGCCGGCTTCGTGGCCATAACCGGTGACGACGTTGAGCGCGCCTTCGGGCAGCCCGGCTTCGGTCGCCAGCCGCGCGATCTCCAGCGTCGACAGGCATGCATCCTCGGCGGGTTTGAGCACGGTCGCATTGCCCATCGCAAGCGCCGGCGCCAGCGTGCGGCCGAGCATCTGGGCCGGATAGTTCCACGGGATGATATGCCCGGTGACGCCGTGCGGCTCGCGCAGCACGCTCACCGTGTAGCCGTCGAGGAACGGAATGATTTGTCCGTGCACCTTGTCCGCGGCGCCACCATAGAACTCGAAGTAGCGCGCCAGCACGGTCATGTCGTTGCGCGCGGTGGTCATCGGCTTGCCGGTGTCGCGCGCTTCGAGCTGCGCCAGGTCCTCTGCGTTGTCGGAGATTTTCTGCGCCAGCCGCGACAGGACTCGCCCGCGCTCGGTCGCGGTCATCTTTCCCCACGCGCCGGACAGCGCGCGTGTCGCGGCGCGCACGGCGGTGTCGACGTCGACGTCGCGGCCGCGAGCGATCGCGCTGAAGGCCTGCCCGTCGACCGGCGAGAGCACCGGAATGGTTTCGCCGCTCGCGGCCCCCACCCACTTGCCGCCAATGAACATGCTGCTCATGAATGGAAGGCCTCCGAAATAGCGTTATGAGACCGGCGCGAAATGTCCGGTTCGATCCCACGGCGCTCGCCTGGGACCGGCTGGGAAAAGTGTAGCGGGGGACGAGCGCGCCGGAATTAGAATCTGGTCACGCCGGGCTTCGCTGATTGCGAAGGCCGTCGGTTCCGACCAGCTGCTCGACCAGCTTGCGGCCATTGGCCGAGCAGGCTGTCGAAGTCGCGCACGCACACGTACATGCAGCGATCGGCCCAATCGTCGGTGAGGCGGATCAGACGCAGGCCCAGAACCGGCGCGAAGTCGACGGCAGGGGCCTCCGGCAACACGCCGATGCCCAGGTTGGCCTGGACGAGCTTGCACACCGCCTCGAAGCTCTGCACCTGCACCCGCAGGCGCAACGGCTGACCGGCATCGCGCGCTGCCTGCGCGAGCAGCTGCATCATGGCGGCGGAATCGTCCAGCGCCACCAGGTCGTACTTCAGCATCTGACTGAACTCTTGCCGGCGCATGCGCAGTTCGTGGCCACGTGGAACGATCACCACCAGCCGGTCGCGCTTGTAAGGGTAGCTGACCAGACCTTCACGGGGGATGCCATCCATCACGACGCCGATGTCCGCGCTGCCTTCGCGCACGGCCTGGACGATCTCGACGCTGCGCAATTCCTCGAGCTCGAGCTTCACGTCCGGAAAAGCCGCCGAGAACGCGGCGAGGTCCTTCGGCAGATGTTGCGTGATCGCGGACGTGTTCGCCTTGATCCGGATGTGACCCTTGACACCCATTGCGTAGTCGGACAGCTCGGCTTCAAGTTTCTCCGCCTGCTCCATCATCTTCCGCGCATGCATCACCAGCGCCATGCCGGCGGGTGTGGGCTCGACGCCCTGCGACGAGCGATAGAGCAGCCTGACGCCGTAGCGATGCTCGAGCAGGGCGATGCGCCGGCTGGCGGCAGCGAGCGCGATGTGCGAGTGATCGGCCGCCTTCGACAGGCTCTTGGCGTCGACAGCGCGAACGAACAGAGCAAGAGAAACGAGATCGGGGAGCATCGGCGGCGCGCTTTCCCCTATCTTACAGCGACTTTCGCGTACTCCGGGCCGCTCGCTCATCCGCTGCCGGATGGAAGCTCAATTCCAACGAGGTGCGGCTGGAAGCGGGTTGTGTCCGTGCCACGCGCCCGACTACACCCCAGGCGCAACTTCTTGCGCAGGTGCCGCACAGCGTCAGCGTGCGACTCTACGCGCTCTTCTCCTTCGATCGCCGCAATGTGTTCGCGTTGGCTAATATAGCGCCCGGATCGCGGCGCCGACTTCGTACCAAACGACGCTGCACGCGACGATGCCAGCTAGGAGAACCCAGTCTTTCGCTTTTAGGGAGAACACGGCACAACGCTCCTTGTTGATCAAGCAGACTTGCCATACGCAACTAGCATGCCTGTGGACGTTGTCCGCGTCCTTCTCGATCGTTCCCGCACTTCGTCGAGCGCCCGACTTCTATCGTCGCAACAACTAGACGTGGTCTGCTGATGGTCGCACCGGCGCTCCGCTAACGAAGCTGACGTTATGCGCTGGTTCCAGGATTCGGCGACGTGCCAGACCATATCGCATCATCAGCATCCACGCGGCCGGAATCACCAGCAAGGACAGCAGCGGTGCTGTGACCATCCCACCTACCATCGGTGCTGCAATGCGCTGCATGACTTCAGATCCCGTACCCGAGCCCAGCATGATGGGGAGCAAGCCGGCAAAGATAACGGCGACCGTCATCGCTTTCGGCCGCATTCTGAGGATGGCGCCTTCCTCGATCGCCTCGCGCAATGTCGCCTCGCGATGCGGCAGCGCCTTCTCTCAAACGCCGCTCCCATGCATTCTTGAGATAAACGCAGCATCACGACGCCGAATTCAGCCGCAACCCCAGCCAAGTGCGATGAATCCGACCGCGCTCGCCACCGACATGTTGTGCCCGAGCATCCAGATGAACCAGAAGCCGCCGGCCAGCGCAAACGGCACCGCGCCCATGATCAGTAGCGCCTCGCCAGCACTGCGAAACGTCAGGAACAGGAGCAGGAAGATCACCGCCAGCGTTGCCGGGACGACGACCTTCAGCCGTTGGGTTGCCCGCTCGAGGTACTCGAACTGGCCGGACCATGAGATCGAATAGCCAGGCGGCAGCTTCACCTGCTGCGTGACGCGCTGCTGCATCTCGGTCACCGCCGAACGCAGATCGCGCCCACGCAGGTCGACGTACACCCACCCCGAGAGCCGGCCATTCTCACTCTTCAGCATCGGCGGTCCGTCACGAATCTCGACCTTGGCCACGTCGGACAGGCGAATCTGCGCGCCGCGGTCGGTGACGATCGGCAGAGCGCGCAAGCGTTCGAGAGAGTCGCGATACTCGCGCGGGTAGCGCACGTTGATCGGAAAGCGTTGCCGATTCTCGATCGTTTCGCCGACGTTCTCGCCGCCGATGGCGGATGCGACGACCGATTGGATGTCGGCCACCTGCAGGCCATAGCGGCCCGCCGCCATACGGTCGGGAATGACCTCGATGTAGCGTCCACCCTCCAGTCGCTCCGCGAGTGCCGACGTGACGCCGGGAACCTCCTTGACGATTGACTCTACCTGCGCCGCGACCCGATCGATCTCGGCCGGATTCGCGCCAGCGATCTTCACGCCGACCGGACTCTTGATGCCCGTCGCCAGCATGTCGATGCGATTTCGGATGGGTGGAATCCAGATATTGGACAGTCCGGGCACTTTCACGACCTGGTCGAGCTCCTCGACCAGCTTTTCGGGAGTCATGCCGGCACGCCACTGGTCGCGCGGCTTGAACTGGATGGTGGTCTCGAGCATTTCCATTGGCGCAGGATCGGTGGCCGTTTCCGCGCGCCCTGCCTTGCCGAACACGCTGGCGACCTCCGGTACGGTACGAATCAGGCGATCCGTAATCTGCAGGAGTTCGGCGGCCTTCGCAGTCGAGATGCCGGGAAGCGCAGACGGCATGTACAGGAGGTCGCCTTCATCCAGCGGCGGGATGAATTCGCCGCCGAGCCGCGAAAGCGGAAGTGCGGTGCTGGCGATAACGAGGATTGCTGCAACGATCGTCGCCTTCGGAAAGCGCAGCACCCAGCGCAACACCGGCCGGTATGCCGCGATCAACACTCGATTCAGCGGGTTGCGCGACTCGTCCGGGATACGCCCGCGGATGAGATATCCCATGAGTACCGGAACCAGCGTCACCGACACGCCGGCCGCCGCGGCCATGGCATAGGTCTTGGTGAACGCCAGCGGCGAAAACAGGCGACCCTCCTGCGCTTCGAGCGCGAACACCGGAACGAACGACAGCGTGATCACGAGCAGCGAAGAAGAAGAGCGCCGGGCCCTACCTCGACCGCGGCGTCGCCGATGATGGACCAGCGCTTCGAATCGGTTAGCTTCTCGCCGGGATGTTGGTGGCGAAACGCTTCCAGGTGCTTGTGCGCGTTCTCGATCATCACGACCGCCGCATCCACCATGGCGCCGATGGCGATCGCGATGCCGCCGAGCGACATGATGTTCGCATTGACACCTTGGTAATACATGACGATGAACGCGGTCAGGATCCCGACCGGCAATGCGACGACAGCCACGAACGCCGAGCGCAGGTGAAGCAGGAACAGCGCGCACACGAGCGCGACGACGATGAATTCCTCGACCAGGCGATCGCGCAGGTTTCGCACGGCACGCTCGATGAGCTGCGACCGGTCGTACGTCGTGACGATTTCCACGCCCTGCGGAAGGCTCGCCTTGAGCTGCTTCGAGCTTCGCCTTCACCGCCTCGATCGTCGTCAACGCATTGCGGCCGCTGCGCATCACCACCACGCCGCCCGCCACCTCACCCTCGCCGTTGAGCTCGGCGATTCCGCGTCGTGTCTCCGGACCAACCTGGACCATTGCGACATCGCCAAGCCGGACAACGACGCCGGCGTCGTTCGTAACCAGTGGAATGCTGCGAAAGTCCGCGATACTGGTCAGGTAGCCCCGGGCGCGCACCATGTACTCCGCTTCGGCAAGCTCGACCACCGAGCCGCCGGTCTCCTGGTTGGCCTTGCGGATCGCGTCCACGACGCGCGTGTGCGGAGATGTTGTAGCTGCGGAGCCGCTCGGGATCGAGCACGATCTGGTACTGGCGCACCATGCCGCCGATGCTTGCCACTTCGGCGACGTCAGGAATTGACTTGAGCTCGTATTTCAGGAACCAGTCCTGCAGCGCACGCAGCTGACCCAGATCGTGCTGTCCCGTGCGATCGACGAGCGCGTACTCGAAGATCCAACCGACGCCCGTCGCATCCGGGCCCAACGCCGCTGAGGCACCGCGCGGTAGCCGTCCCTGCACCTGGTTGAGGTACTCGAGCACGCGCGAGCGCGCCCAATACAGATCCGTGCCGTCCTCGAACAGCACGTAGACGAACGAGTCGCCGAAGAACGAATAGCCGCGAACGTTCTTGGCACCCGGCACCGACATCATCGTCGTCGCGAGCGGATACGTGACCTGGTCCTCGACGATCTGCGGCGCCTGTCCGGGATACTGCGTACGAATGATGACCTGGGTGTCGGACAGATCGGGAAGCGCGTCGAGCGGTGTGCGGTGGATGGCCCACATGCCCCACCCCACGAGGACCGCGGTCGCGACCAGCACGACGAAGCGATTGGCGATCGACCATCGAATGAGGTTCGCGATCATGGCTTTGCTCCGCCCGAAGGTTTGCGCTCGACACGCGTGAGTTGATAGCTGTCGCCGCTCTTGCACGAAGTCGAACTTCACCTCGTCGCCGCCTTCAATCCCGGCGGCAGCCCCGAGGCCGGATTCTTGAATCCCATGGTCATCGACGGCCACTTGAGCGCGGGGATCGGTCCGTGCGAGAGCGTGAGTTCGTCGCTGCCGACCTTTTCGACTTTGCCTTCGCCCTGATAGCCTCTCGGCGCCGACGTTGCGTCTCGGGTACGCTCGATTCGATGCGCGTCAGGGCGGACTTGAGGCTCGCCTCCGAGTCGATGAGGAACTGGCCCGAAGTCACGACCCGCTGGCCTTCAGAGAGGCCGGACTTGACCTCGATATCGGCGCCCACCGGCCGGCCGAGCGTCACGTCGGTCGGAATGAAACGATTGTCGTCGCCAGCAACGATCACGACATTCCGCTTGCCGGTGGCGATCACTGCTTCCTGCGGCACGACCAATACCGGATCGGCCGCCTTGCGAGCCCAACGCAACGCTCACGAACATGCCGGGCTTGAGGACCGTGCCGGGATTCTTGAGCTCGATGCGAACGCGCAGGGTGCGCGTCGCGGCGTCGATCTGCGGCAGGATCGCGCTCACCTTTCCGGAGAACGTTTGTCCCGGATACGCGTCGGACCTCGCCTGCGCCGGCGCTCCTTCGCGAACCTGCGCCGCCTGCGCCTCGGGTACGCTGGCTTCGACCCACACGGTCGAAAGGTCGACAATGCGGAACAGCGCCATGCCGGGCTGGACCATGACGCCTTCGCGCACGCCGAGCTCGGCGACCACGCCCGAGATCGGTGAAGTCAAGGTGAACCGCGATTGCGCCACGCCGTCGCGCATCGATCGCTCGACGACGTCGTCCGGAATGGACAGCAGGCGCAGTCGTTCGCGCGCAGCCGACACGATCGCGGGATCGATGTTCGCCTTGCGCAGCGCCAGGTACTCCGACAGTGCGCCCGACCACTCGGGCGCGAAGATCGTCACCAGCGGCTGACCCTTGGCGACCGGGTCGAGTGTCGCGCGGACGAAAAGCTTCTCGACGTAGCCGCTTACGCGCGACTGCACGACGACGGTCGCCCGCTCGTTTTGCATCACCGTGCCGACCGCCTCGATGCTCGTCGCGGCCGACGCCTTGCGTACGAGCGCGGTGCGGATGCCGAGGTTCTGCGCCATGCCGGGATTGACCGACACGCCGGGCCCTGCGCCTCGTCCGCATACACGGGCACGAGCTGCATGTCCATGAACGGCGACTTGCCCGGCTTGTCGAATCGATGCTCGGGCACCATCGGGTCGTGCCAGTAGAGCACCTTGCGCTCCCCGCCCGGCGCGGTAGCCGTACTTGCAGTCGAGGACGCGAGGCGGTCGCCATCGACATGCCGGCGTTCATGCCCCAGTGATAAGCCCCATAGAGCAACGCGGGCACTGCAATCGCGACGAGCAGGCCGCCAACGAGGAGGTTCGGTTCATTGCTTGACTCCTTCGCCTTCGAGATACGTGTAGCGCAGCCGGGCCCAGACTCGCGCGGACTCCCGTTCCAGCTCGAGTATCTGGACTCGCGCATCGACCTCGCGCGCGACGCGCGTCCAGGACGGCAGCAAGGCTCTGCTGGCCACTTCCATACGCCGCGAGCACCGCGTCGACCCGCTGTCGAACGATGGGCAACAGCGCCGACTCGAGCTCGCGCTGCCGCTCGCGCAGCGCGAGCCACTCGATACGCATGGTGTTGAACTCAGAGACATGTCGACGGCGTGCGTCCGCAAGCTGATCGCGTGCCTGGTCGCGTTGTGCCAGGCGAGCTGCCAAGTCGCGGTCCTGCCGCTCACCGCGCGCGATGGGCAACGGAACGCTGACCCCGACCGAGATCATGTTCGAGTACGCCGGTCCTCGCTGTTGGTAGGAAACTTCCCAGCTCCAATTCGGGCTGCGGTTCTGCTCGGCAACCTCGACCTCTGCATCCGCTACATCGACCTGGACCGCCAGGACACGAAGGTGCGCGATGTTGTGCAGGTCGTGTTCCGGCAGCGCGAGGACATCGCTCTCGCGCGGAAGGCCATCGTCCCCGGCAGGGGGCCGCGAAGCCTCGTCGCCGAGCCAGCGCGACAGCCTCGCAGTCGCCACCTGCTGCTGCCGGCGTGCGGCCAGTACGCGATCGCGTGACTGGATCAGGAGCGCATCGACCATCAGCACGTCGGCCGCCGAGGCCTTGCCGCTGGCGACCTGGGCCTCGGACGCGCGCCGCTGCATCGCGATTTCCTGTTCCAGAGCCTGCTGCAGCCCTTCGGCTCTTGACTGCGAACAGTCGGTCGTACCAGGCGATCGCCACCTCGGTGCGGATCTCCGAGCGCGACATCTCGGCCTCGGCTTCGTACCGTCTCGCCTCACGCTCACCGCGCTCCTGCCGAGCCGTCGCGCTTGGCACTCGAGACGTATTCCTGCATGACGCCGATGCGGCGCATGGTCATGAAGTCGCGGTCCAGCGACCACGCGTCGGGACCGTTGATCGGCAGGTTGTCGAGCCCGGCGCGCAATACTGGGTCCGGCAACTGGCTCGCCGAAACGGCCAATTCGCGTGCGCCGCGCGCGGCAGCGTCGTAAGACGCCACGCTCGGGCGATTTCGCTTCCGCGAGTCGGAGGGCTTCCGCGAGCGTCAGCGGGGTTTGGGACCAGGCCGGCGTCGACGCGACGACCAGCGCCGCCAGAAGCGCACTCCATCGAGCGCGCACATCCAATTGGAAAGACATGGCTCATCCTGAAGACAAGTGGCAACCAACCGCCGGGCGCGAGGCGCCGGCGGGCCGCGACTGCTCAGGAGATCAGATCCTCAGGCGACTGCTTGAGGCGAATACAGGTGGTGCGGTGCCAGGCGCGATAAAGAACTCGCGCGGACGCTTGCTGGTGTCGGCGTCGCAAACGGCGTGACCACGATGAGCGGAGCCGTTGCAGGCTACGTCGATCATTGAGACCGGCGAATGGTGGTCGACCAATTGCTGGCCAGACTTGCAATGCTCAAGGCATAGGACCGGCGGGTCCTGCGTGTCGGTCATCCCCATCTCGGCGCAGGGAACGTCCCTGACTTGCATTGCTGGGGCCTTATTGGCAGGGTCGACCAGCACGCAAGCGTGGGCAGCCACCGCGATCTGGACGAAGGAGATCGCCAGCAGGGCGCACCAAGCGGCGAGGCGACGGTGAAGACGCTTCATGGTCTGAGTATAAGCTACGGCATTGGCCTATGTACGCAGGAAATGCACCCTCGCAGCGGATAGAATCCATCGTCCGTCTGGCGGCGGATCCAGGAAATCGCTAGGGCGAGCGCTCACATCGCGGCCCTGGAGGCCCGCGCGAGCCGTATGCAAGCAGACGCCAAGTTGATATGTTAAAAAAGATCCACCATTCTGTCGATCGTGGTGCGCCACGATCGACTAGGTAGCAGAGCCCGGGAAAGGGCAGAAACCGACCCGGACCTCGTCAACCCGCAACCTAACGGAGATCCACCGATGCGATTCATGATGATCGTCAAGCATGCCGAGAAGCAGGGCCCCCCGCCGCAGGCGCTGATGGATGCGATTAACAAGCTTGTGGAGGAGGAGGCCAATGCCGGGACGATGCTCGGAAGTGGCGGCCTCGGGCCAACTGCGCAAGGCGCCCGCGTCCGGCTTTCCGGGGGGAAGGTGACCGTGACCGACGGGCCTTTCACCGAGACCAAGGAAGTCGTGGGGGGCTACGCGCAGTTTGAGTTGAAATCGAAGGAAGAGGCGGTGAGCTCGGCGGTTCGCTTCATGGAGCTCCACAAGAAATATTGGCCGGGCTGGGAGGGCGAGACCGAGGTGCGCCAGATGTTCGATGCACAGGACTGCGGTCCCCAGGCCTAGCACGCGTCGCGAGCGGGGGTTCCGCGCTGCTGCGACGGATGATTCGATCCGCTGGGGCCGCAACGCCTGCTTCAACGGCTTGCCTTCGGGCAAGCCGTTTGTTTTTAAGGTCGACGGGTGCGCGCTCGGCAAAAGCACGACCTGCGAGCAAGTTAGCCAAGAACGAAAAATCGAGTCAAACTAAAGTCGAAACCAATCTTCCATCCAAGGAGGTCAAGATGAGTCATTCGTCGATGCTGAAAGCCAGGCGGAAGCATCAGAAAACCAGGAAACTTCTCGACGTCGAAGCCAAGAAGGCTAAGCGCCTGGCGAAGCTTGCATTGGCGGGGCCGGTCGTGAAGAAGGAGAAGGTGAAAAAGGAAAAAGTGAAGAAGGAAAAGGTCAAGAGCGAAAAAGTGAAGAAGGTCAAGCTGACCAAGGAGGAGCTTAGCAGGCAAGAGTCGAAGAAGGGCGGTACGGGCGCCGGGAAAAAAGGCGCCTCCTAGCAGCGTCCGCGGCGCGGCATGCAGGCGGTCTACATCACCAGGTACGGTGGCAGTGACCAGCTCGTCTATGGCCCGCTGCCGATGCCACAACCCAAGCCGGGCCAAGTCCTGGTTCGCGTACGCGCGGCCTCGGTCAATCCGCGCGACTGGATCATTCGCGACGGTCGATACGTATTCCGGTTCGCGCTGCCGCGGTTCCCGATCATTCTGGGAACGGATCTGTCGGGCGAGCGATCGTCGAGCGTGGACCGGGTGCATCGCGCTTTCGCACGGGGGACGCGGTGTTCGGCATGCAGCCGCTTGGGGCGATGGGTTCGTACGCGGAGTATGTTGCGATCGACGAGACCGCCCTGGCGGGTAAACCGTCGTCGATCTCGCACGTGGACGCGGCAGCTGTCCCGTGCGCCGGGCTTACCGCGTGGCAAGCGCTGGTGAATGTCGGGAGTGTCCGTGAGGGTGCGCGGGTGACGGTCTGTGGCGCTTCCGGGGGCGTCGGAAGCTACGCCGTGCAAATCGCGAAGGCGCTAGGTGCGCGGGTTACCGCGGTCTGCAGCGCCCGAAATGCCGACCTGGCGCGCAGTCTCGGCGCGGATGCCGTCACCGACTACAAGGCTGTTCACTTCACCAAGGTGGTGGGCGAGCAGGATGTCGTGTTCGATACGGTGGGCCGCGACAGCTTCCGCGCAGTCGCTCCGGTCCTGGCGCGCGGTGGCCGCTACATCACGACCATACCGGGCGCGAGTTCGGCACTTGCCTCGTTGGTGACAGGGGTCCTTCGTCTTGCCACATTTGGGCGCAGACCCAGCGCACATCTGGTGCTCGTCCGTGCACAGGGCGACGATCTGGAACGAATCGCGGCGCTGATGGCGCAGGGGCGGGTGACAAGCCTGATCGACAGCACGTATCCACTCGCCGAAGCACGAGCCGCGCAGGAGCGAAGCCGCACGTGGCGCTCGCGCGGCAAGATCGTCCTGGAAGTCCAATAGCGGGCTAGCGCGACTTGCTCCTTGCTTTGAGTCTGCCGGTGTTGCGTTCCTCGGTGCCAGGACTCGGGAAATGCGCGCGCTGCTGAGCATCGAGCGCGCGACACAATGCCTCGACGTCACGCGTCCATACGCCGCGTGCCACGTAAGGTTCGTCTCGGATTGGCGAGCATTCGGAATTGACTTGCGCGGGGTCGGCGACCACCGCTTCCGCTTCCATCGTTTCAGGATTCATGTAGACGTCTCCCGCAAGAGTTGAAGGTGCGTGGCTGTCGCAGCGCGTATGTTTCTGACGCTGCGTGCCATTGGCAATGCACGTCAGCGGACGCTGGAAGGCCACACGAGACAGGCAGCAATCGTCGTGCCAACGCCGGACGTGCTCTGACCGCGCGTCATCCGCTTTTGTATAATCCGCGCAAAGGGGGGCGATAGTGGCAGACCATACAGATGCTGCACCGCGGAAGCACACGCCGCCCAAACGGCCGCGCAAGAAGCCGCTGAAGCCCTAGGATCGCGCGTACCCAAGCGCGATTGACAGGCAAAACCGCGCCTGCTAAACGACATCTACAGCGCCGCTAGAGCGCATGTCCGATGCAGTTCATAGAGGATTCCGCAGGACCTAAGGAGGAAATAATGAAACGACGTCAATGGTGGATGCTGGCGGCTATGGCGGCGGTGATGGTTGCCGTCACGATCCCCAACCCCAGCTTCGCGCAGCAGAAGAAGCTGGTCCTCTGGACGCACTGGGACCAGAACCCCGACTTCAACAAGTGGTACGCGGAAAAGGGCAAGGAGTTCGCCAAGAAGACCGGCTACGAAGTCGAGGTGGTCACCATCCCGTACCAGGGATACGAGGCCAAGTACCTGGCGGCCTTCATGGCCAAGAGCAGCGCGCCCGACATCTTCATGGGAATGACGCACCAATGGTGCGGTCAGTACGATTTCTGCGACAAGATGCCCGCCGATCTGGCGAAGACCTACGACGAGAACCTGCCGAAGTACATGGCCGACGTCGGCAAGTGGAAGGGCGTGCGCTACGGAATCCCCATCGAGCACGGCAACTTCCAGCAGATGTACATCAACGTCGACATGTTCAAGAAGGCCGGCCTGAATCCGGACGACCCGCCCAAGACGTTCGATACATGGCTGGCGGACATGAAGAAGCTGACGATCGCCGATCCCGAAGGGCGGCGAGCCGACGCAGGTGGGCTTCGCCATCCGCAGCAAGGGTGCTCCGGTCGGGATCACCGACAAGTTCCTTCCCTTCGCGCACGCCTGGGGCGCCCGGATGCTGAGTCCGGACCTCGACAAGGCCACCGGTTACGCCAACAGCCCGCAGATGGTGGCCGCGCTCACGTTCTTCGGCGATCTCGTCAACAAGGACAAGGTGGCGAGCCTCGCGTTCGGCAATCCCGAAGATGCCTTCGGCCAGAAGCGCGCCGCGGTCATTTTCCGCGAGTCGTGGTTCTTCGGCTGGCTGAAGAAGAACGCGCCCGATGTGAACTTCAAGGTGTACGCGCTGCCCTGCGAGAAGGCGTGCCCCGGTGCCGGCGCGCTGTTCCCCTGGACGGACCTCGTCTACAAGAACAGCCCGAACAAGCAAGTGGCGTGGGAGTTCATGAAGTTCATCAGCAATCCCAAGGACGACATGGAGCATCACCAGATGCAGGGGATACTTCCGGTCTGGACGGCGAACCTCGACACGCCCTACGTGAAGTCGCGGCCCGACTACCAGTCCACCAAGGACATGCTCGCGCAGACGGTGCCGCCGACCTACTTCCATCCGAAATCGAACGAGCTGGCCACCGCGTTCGGCGAGGCCGTCGTAGGCGTGCTGTTCGGCAAAGGACAGCCGAAGCCGTTGCTCGACGAAGCTGCCGCCAAGATGGATCGCATCCTCAAGGACTAGCCGCACCCATCGCCAACGAAATCACCGCTGGTAGCCCGACACCGGGCGCCAGCGGTGCATGCTCGTCAATACCATGCGCCAATGGTTTCGCATCGCGTTCCCCAGGAACTACCTGGATCGCCGCAAGCGCGCGGGATTCCTGTTCGTCCTGCCCGCGCTGCTGTTCTTCGGCTCCGTCTTCATCCTGCCGCTCGCCCAGTCCATCATGTACTCGTTCTACAAGATCGCCCCGGGCGGAGCGAAGGAGTTCGTCGGCCTGCGCCGCTATGAAAAGGTCCTGACCGACTCCACGTTCTGGACCGCCGTCGGGAACACCGTCCAACTGCTGTTGCTCTCCGTGCCCGTTACGGTCGTCCTTGCGCTCGCCGTCGCGCTCGGTCTCAACCGGATCACCAATCTCAAGTGGCGCAACGTCTGGGCTTCGATGTACTTCCTGCCCTTCGCCACGTCGCTGGTCGCGGCCGCGCTCATCTGGCAATGGATCTACGACCCGGTTTACGGCTTCCTGAACTACGCGCTGTCGTTCGTCGGCATTCCGCCGCAGAAGTGGCTGCAGAGCCTGGTCGAGGTGCGCCCGGCCATCGCCGCCGTGAGCGTCTGGGTCCGGATCGGCTTCGACACGATGATCTTCCTCGCCGCGCTGCAATCGATTCCGGAGGAGTACTACGAGGCGGCCGACATGGACGGCGCCAGTGCCGTGCAGCGACTGCGCTACATCACGCTGCCGCTGCTGAACCCGCAGATCATCATGGTCTGCATTCTCGAGCTCATCTTCAATTTCAAGATCTTCGACCAGGTGTACGCCACGACGCAGGGCGGACCGGCGGGCGCGAGTCAGACCATCATCATGCTGCTGTACGACACGGCCTTCAAATTCTTCCGCTTCGGCGACGCCTCGGTCATGGCGGTCTTCGTCTTCGTCACGCTCATGCTGGTGACGCTTGCTGCAATGGCGACTCTTCCGCAAACCCGTCGAGTACTGAGCGCGCTCGCGATGAAGTCATCGCGTTCGCAGCGGTGCAGGCATGAATTCCATCGCGCCCGCGAGCGCTTCGTCCACCCGCGCGAGCGTCACGCTCAAGCAAGTCCATTTCCGCTGGCTCATTACCCTCGCGGTCGCCTGCGGCGCGATCATCGTCTTCTTCCCGTTCTTCTGGATGGCGGTCACGTCGCTCAAGACCGCCCCGGAGATCCAGCGCGTGCCGCTGCAGATCGCCCCCGACAACTGGCTCAACTTCAGCAACTACGTCGAGGTCTTCAAGCGCGAGCCGTTCCTGCGCTACCTGCTGAACAGCGCGATCGTCGCCTCGATCGCCGCGGTGAGCAGCGTGGTGGTTTCGTCGCTGGCGGGGTTCGGATTTGCCAAGTACCGCTTTCCCGGACGCGACGTTTTCTTCCTCGCCATCGTCGGCATCCTGATGGTCCCCTTCCAGTCGGTCGTGGTGCCGCTGTACGTCTGGATGAACGACCTCGGGCTGCTCGATACCTACATGGGCATCGTGGCCCCGGACCTGGTCAGCGTCTTCGGCGTCTTCCTGATGCGGCAGGCGATCGAGATGATTCCCAACGACTACATCGACGCCGCCCGCATCGACGGCGCCAGCGAGCTGCGAATCTTCTTCCTGGTGATCCTGCCGTCGGTGAAGCCGGCCATCGCCACCTTGCTGATCATCAAGTTCATGTGGAGCTGGAACGAGTTCTTCTGGCCGATGGTGGTGATCAGCAGTCCCCAGATGAAGGTGGTCACCATGGGCCTGATGAGCTTCACCAACATGTACTTCATCGAATACAACCTGCTCACCGCCGCCGCGGTGATCAGCATCCTGCCCATCCTGCTCATCTTCATCACGCTGCAGCGCTGGGTGGTCCAGGCCGTCGTGATGAGCGGCCTGAAGGGCTGAGCGTCGGGGGCAAGCTCTGTCGGCCGCCGATAGCGTGATTGTGCCAGGCGGCCGCGCAGCTACTCGCCGACGATCACTGAATCACCTTGTCCGCGAAGTTCAGCACCGATTGCGGTACCGTGACCCCGATCCGCTTGGCCGTTTGCAGATTGATCACCAGCTCGAACTTGGTCGGCTGCTCCACAGGCAGGTCAGCCGGCTTGGCGCCTTTCAGGATCTTGTCGAGGTAGCGTGCGCCGTCTCTACCCTCGGCGCTGTATGTGGGGCCGTAGGCCATCAGGCAACCGTTTTCCGCATAATCGCCGCGGGCGCAAATGGATGGCAATCGCTTTCTCATGGCGAGTTCCGCGATTCGCTTTTGGTTTGAATTGGCGAGGGGATTCAGCGTTACCCAGACGGCGGTATTGCGAGCTTTTACGGCTGCGTTGAAAGCGGCCTCATATTTGTCGACATTGCTGACCTCCATCGAATAGAGCTGCAGGCCGAGTTCCCGTGCGGGCAGCTGGCCTTGTTCCCATTGTGGTCTGGAGCCGGGGGCCTGTGGATCCCAGAGCACAGCGACGCGGGTGACGTTGGGAATCGTTTCCTTGAGAAACGCTAGGCGCTTGCCGGTCAAGGCTGCTGCGATGTTGGTGATACCGGTGCTGTTCCCACCCGGCCTTGCCAGGGTCGCGACCAGGCCAGCTGCAACCGGATCGGTGACGCCCATGAAAACAATCGGAATCGTGCCGGTTGCCTTCCTGGCCGCGAGAGCCGCGTTCGTCGTCACGGCGACAATTGCGTCAACGTTCAGGAGAACCAACTCGGCCGCGACGTCGGGAAGCCGCTCGAACTCGCGGTCCTGATGTCGGTATTCGACAATGATGTTTTGTCCCTCGACATAGCCGAGTTCACGAAGCCCTTGCCGAAACGCCTGCAGGCGGGGCGCGTCGGCGGCCGCCGAAACAGCCGCCAGATATCCGACCCGCGGGACCTTTTTTTGTTGCTGCGCATGAGCAGCCGCGCAAAGGGCGCATAGCAAAGTGCCAACGAGAAACCAAGAAGATTTTCTGCGCATTGGACTTCGTCTGAAGATTTTCTTATTGAAGCCAACATTTTACGCCTCTCTCCGCGGGGACAGCTCGCACCGGCAAGTGGCCGGCGCGGCGGTCATCGGTGAACTATTACTTGCTCGCGACGTTAGACGCGCTGGCGGCGAGCCACTCACGCATGCACGCTTCGCGTTCCGAGACAAAGACCCCATTAACCGTCCTTTAGCCGGTCTTAAACGTTCTGAATTCGCCGGTATAGGGTAGATTCGGCGCAGCCACCCCTGCGAAAACCCCTGACTTGCCGACGTGACGGAAGCCTACCGATTCGGTCGCTTCGAGCTGAATCCCTCGACTCGGCGTTGCTGAAGCCAAACCCTGAGCAAGGTGGGCCTCGCGGAACAAGGCGCATCAGGATTCCCGCTGGATGACGCAATGACCGTAGACAAGAGCGTGCCGACTGCTAATGCGGGTGACGGTGGTGCACGTCGGGGTAGTGTGAGTGGGCGTGCACCAGCGGCGCGTGAACGTGCGCGTGGCTGTGCGGCTCTGTACCGTCCCGACCCTCAGTATGGGCATGCTGGTGGTGCTCATCGTGCGAGTGGGTGTGCGTGTGTTCCTGCGGCTCGTGTACATGCAGATGTGCGTGATGCTCGGTGACATGCAGCCAGACGCCGCAACCCATGAGCAGACCCGCGGCGACGAGTTGCCAGGTCACCGCATCGCCTTGAATCAGTACCCCCAGCGCGGCACCGAAGAACGGCGCAACCGAGAAGTACGCTCCCGCGCGCGCCGTCCCGAGATGACGCAACGCGAGAACGAACAGAACCAGGCTGACACCATAACCCAAGAATCCGACCGCCATGGCGAGACCGAGCAAGCCTATCGGGGGGAGTGCTTCGCCCAATAGCAGTGCCAGGCCAAGATTGACCGCGCCGGCGACAAGCCCCTTGACGCCGGCAACCAGCATCGCGTCGCTCGCGGAAACCCTGCGCGTCAGGTTGTTGTCGATGGCCCAGCACAGACATGCGACCGCGATGAACAATCCGCCCGTCGCAACCTCGCCTTGCGCGCCTGGCGTCCAAACCAGAAGTATGCCGCCGGCCACGATGGCGAACATGCCGAGCGCGATGCGACGGTCGAAGTTCTCACGGAACAGAAACCAGGCCAGTGAGCGCCGTCAACACGGCTTCCAGATTGAGCAGCAGTGACGCAGTCGACGCGGCTGTCGTCACGAGGCCGTACATCAGTGCCACGGGAGCCGCCACGCCGCCGAAGAAGATGGCCGCTGCAAGCCAGAGCCACTCGCCACGCCGCGGCATCACGATCGACCACTCGCGCGGCTTCCACAGACGACGACCCGCAAGAACGAGCCCGAGGCCCACGCCAGACCCGGCATAGAGCAGGCCCGCCAGGACGAGCGGCGGTACGCCGCCGACTAGCATCTTGGCCACTGGCGTGCTCATGCCGAAGAGCACTGCCGATCCCAGCGCGACCATCACTCCTTTTTGCACGGGTCTGCGACCTCCGGGTCGGATGCTAACGTCTTCCTTGGCAAGCCCGACGCGAAAACTCTACGCGTCAGCGCCCACCCGTCACGTCGATGATCGACCCCGTCGTGTAGCTGGAGCCGTCGCCCATCAGCCAGACGATCGCCTGCGCGACCTCGGTCGCGGTTCCCGGGCCGCTGCATCGGAACCTGAGGCGCCAGTTCGCGCGCACGGTTGGGCTGGCCTCCGGACGCATGAATGTCCGTGTCGATGATGCCGGGTCGCACCGCGTTGACGCGAATGCCTTCGGTCGCCACTTCCTTCGCGAGGCCCAGCGTGAACGCATCGATCGCGCCCTTGCTGGCCGCGTAGTGGACGTACTGCCCGGGCGAGCCCATCCGGACCGCGGCGCTGCTGAGATTGACGATCGCGCCACCGGCGCCGCCGTGGCGGGTGCTCATGCGCCGTACCGCTTCGCGGGCGCACAGGAAGGAGCCCAGCACGTTGGTGTCGAACATGCGGCGCAGCTGCTGCATGCTCACCGCATCGAGGCGCGACGGCGTATCCACGACGCCGGCATTGTTGACCAGCGCGGTGAGCCGTCCCAGCTCTCGGTCGACCGTCTCGAACATCGCGAGCACCTCATCCTCGCGCGCGACATCGGCGTGCACGGCAATCGCGCGGCCGCCACCGGCCTCGATGTCGCGCACGACCGCGTCGGCCGCAGCCGAGTTGGTCGCGTAATTGACTGCGACCGCGTAGCCCTGCTGCGCCGCGAGCCGCGCGGTGGCGGCGCCGATGCCGCGGCTGCCTCCGGTAACGACGAGCACGTTGTTGTCCAAGGCCATGCCCCTCAACCGCCCACGGCGGTCAGGTCCAATTGATGGCTTTTCCCCAGCCAAAGAGCGCTGTCCCGATGGTCGCGCAATTCATCTCCGGTATTCGGATGGACGAACACATCGAGCGCTCCGTGATTGAGCGCCAGCCATCCGACGACGTCGGAAAATTGCGCCGGCCCGAATTCGAGCTGATAGCTCCACTGCGGATGCGGTCCGACCGGCCGCTCGTGGAAGCGCCCCATCGCGACGCGATCGCCGAATTGCGCGGTCACGATTGCGAAAAAGTCCCGGGCCGCCTCGCGACTGGCCGCATCGAAATAGACATGCGCATGCCAGCTCGCGATGCGCGCGGTGTCGAGATTCGCCATTGCTGTCTCCCTGCTCGCGCGCGAACTGGCTTGTCGCAGCCGTCAGTTGCCCAGCGCGAGGCCGCGCACGTGTCGCGAAGCGACGATCTCACCCTTGACGAACTTGTCGTGGTTGCCCTCGATCGCCTTGGGCTCGTACAAGTAGTTGACCATCATGCCCAGCGATTGCCGCAGACCCTTCTTGGACGTATCAGCCAGCCAGTTGATGCGCTCCAGCTTGGCACCGTTGTTGAGATGAAATCTCGCCACCGGGTCCTGCGCGGGCTCGCCGGCATCCGCGCGATGCAGCAGGTAAGTCGCGCATAGTTGCGTCAGCGGCGACTTCAGCGGCGCCAGGCGCTCGACGGCGCTGGCGGGGTCGGTGGAGACTTTTGCGACATCGGTGCCAAGCTGCGCCGCGACAGCCTTCAACGCCTGCGCCAGTGGCTTAGGCTGTACTGTGTCACCCGCCTTGAGTTGCCGATCGAGCCAAGCGACGAAGTCCGGGACTGGCGAGAGCGTGCAAAACACCTTGAGGCGCGGAAACTCCCGCGACAAAACGTCCACCACGTTCTTGATTAGGAAGTTTCCGAGCGACACGCCGCGCAGACCGGGCTGACAGTTGCTGATCGAATAGAAGACCGCGGTCGTCGCCCGGCTCGGATCGTTCGACGCCGATTGTGCGTCGAGCAGGGGCGGTACGGCGTCGGCCATCCTGTCCATCAGCGCCACTTCGACGAAAATGAGTGGTTCGTCGGGGAGCGCGGGATGGAAGAAAGCGAAGCATCGACCGTCGACCTCGAGTCGCCGGCGCAAATCGTTCCAGTCCCGGATCTCATGCACCGCCTCGTGAGCGATGATCTGCTCGAGAAGGTAGGCCGGTGTGCGCCAATCGACGCGAACGATCTGCAGAAACCCCGGGTTGAACCACGAAGACAGCAAGTGGCGAAAGTCCCAGTCGACCGCGTCCAGCTCGCGGTGCTCGGCTCTCAGTTCCAGCAGGCGCTCTCGCATGCGAAGGATGGTGGCCGTACCGCCCGGCGCGCGGTTCAGGCGCCGCAGCAGCTCCTGGCGCGGCGGTTCGGCAGCGAGGCTCAGCTGCGCCAGATTCGCCGCCGATGGCTCCGCCGCGTAGGCCTTCGAAGCCGCGAGCACTTGCGCCGGATCGGGGGAGAAGTCGGTGAGCAGAGCCGCGAAGAACTTGTCCTGGCCCTTCTTGTCGAGATCCCTGTACAGATCGCGGGTGATCTTTGCCAGCGATACGCCGGCCGCCTCGCCGCGCTCCGACAGCAACTTCCTGCAGTTGGAGACGAGGCGACGGAGCTTCAGTGCGGGCGGGATCGCGCGGGCGCGGTTCTGGACGGATTCGAACATGCGAGCCTGATCGGAGGAGTGAAGTGCTGTGCGGTCAGGAAATTATAGAGCGTCGCAGCGTCGATTTTTCGATTCTGTGCGAATTAGGTGCGAGCACGTAAAATGCGTCCCTGGCTATCGCACTTCACTACGGGGACCACTATGAATCAGCAGCAATACGAGAAGATCAAATCCGCCAAGGGCTTCATCGCCGCGCTCGACCAGAGCGGCGGCAGCACGCCGAAGGCGCTCGGCCTGTACGGCATCAAGCCGGACGCCTATTCGGGCGACCAGCAGATGTACGACCTCATCCACAAGATGCGCTCCCGGATCATCACCAGCCCGGCATTCAACGGCGATCGCGTCCTCGGCGCGATCCTGTTCGAACAGACGATGGACCGCGAGGTCGAGGGACGCGGCAGTGCCGACTACCTCTGGTCCAAGAAGCAGGTGGTTCCATTCCTGAAGGTCGACAAGGGCCTGGCCGACGAGGCGAACGGCGTGCAGATGATGAAGCCGATGCCCGACCTGGACGCCTTGCTCGGACGTGCCAAGGCCAAGGGCATATTCGGAACCAAGATGCGCTCGGTCATCAAGCATGCCGACGCCAAGGGCATCGAGGACGTCGTCGCCCAGCAGTTCGCGATCGGCAAGCAGATCCTGGCCGCGGGCCTGATGCCGATCATCGAGCCCGAGGTCGACATCCACGCCACGGACAAGCAGGGCGCCGAGCGGTTGCTCAAGGCCGCCATTCTCAAGCACCTCGACACTCTGGGACCGCAACAGCAGGTGATGCTCAAGCTGACGATCCCATCGGTCGACGATTTCTACGCCGATCTGGTCAAGCATCCGAAAGTGCTGCGCGTGGTCGCGCTGTCCGGCGGCTACTCGCGCGACGACGCGAACAAGCTGCTGGCGCGCAATCACGGCGTGACCGCGAGCTTCTCGCGTGCGTTGACCGAGGGCCTCACCGCTCAGCAGGGCGACCCGGAATTCAATAAGGCGCTCGACTCGTCGATCGGCAGCATCTACCAGGCGTCGATCACCTGATCTCGGCGGCAGCTACCGCGTCGTACGACGGCACCGCGAAACGAATGCATTGATGCAGTCTCCGCGGCCGTGCCAAATGCGTCGAGATGGCCCGAGTCCGTCGCTGTTCGATCAGTACAGCCGGATCGCCACGTCGAAGTACCAGGTTCGGCGGATCTCGATCACGTCGTACTCGCCGGCCAGGCGCGGCGGGAACGCCTGGTAGGGCTTCAGGCTGTGCACGACGCGTCGTATCGCTTCGTCGAGGGCCGCGATCCCGCTGGATTGAACGATGGTCACCGACTCCAGGGAGCCGTCGCTGCGAATGGCCACCGTCACGAGGGGATCGGTGTGCGGCTGCTTCGCCGCTTCGCGGACCATGTCGAGCGTCATGTTCATCTGGATCTTGCGTTCCCAGGCTTCCGCGTACTGGATGATTTCCTCGTTGGGGTCAGTGCGACCGAAGAGCTTGTATCGACGTGCGGGGCTCCACGAGGGCGGCGGCTCTGGTGACCGGCGCGCGGCAGCTGTTCCGGCGTCGCGCCGCGCCGCCTCCTCGTCCAGCTGTCGTCCCATCGCTCGACGCGCTGCTTCGCGTCTTGCTTCTGCTTGCGCCACTTCGGCCTGTGCGGCCTCGATCTTTGCGGCTTCAACCTTCGCGGCCTCGATGCGCCTCGTCTTGCGGCCTCGATCTTTGCAGCCTCGGCCCGTGCGGCCTCGACCTTTGCAGCTTCGACCTTGGCAGCCTCGATCTTCGCAGCTTCGACCTTTGCAGCTTCGACCTTCGCGGCCTCGACTCTCGCAGCCTCGACCTTCGCAGCCTCGACCTTTGCAGCTTCGACCTTGCAGCTTCGACCTTCGCGGCCTCGACCTTCTCCGTATCGACCTTAGCGGCCTCGACCCTCGCTGCTTCGACCTTCGCGGCCTCGACCTTCGTCCCTCGCATCGACCTTCACGGCCTCGGCCTTCGCGGCCTCGGCCTTCGCAGCCTCGACCTTTGCCGCCGCGACCTTTTCAGCTTCCGCCTGCGCGGTCTGCTGGCGTTCGCGCTCCAGCCGTGCGTTCTCGGCGCGCTCCGCTTCCTGACGAGCAGCGTCCTGCCGGGCCGCGCTCCAGCTGCTCGGTCTCTCGTTGCTTCTCCTCGTCCCTAGACGGAACGGGCTTGGGCAATTCGACGGCGCGCGTTCGCGCCTGCCGGTCCATCCGCGCGCGCGCTGCATCGCCAGCATCCCGGGGCGACGGCGTCACGGTCTCCGGTGTCGCGATGGTTGGCGCAGGCGCGACGACGGGCGGTGGTATCGGTGGAGTCGGGGGCACGAACCACGTGTCCTCGTCGGTCTGGTCCAAGGCGATCACGGCCGGCGCCGGAATCGGCGGCGGCGCTGATTTATCGGGCCGACCGCCCGGCGACGGCGCTTGCGCAGGGGCCGCACTGGTTGCGACATCTGTCCTTGGAGGAGCCGCTGCTGGCGGAGTGGCCTCCGGCACGATCGCTGCCGCAGTTGGGGGAGGGGTAGGCGCAGGAGGTACGGATGGCGCCGGCGTCGGTGCACTGACAACAGGCCGCTCCACGCTGGCCTGCTGCGACGGCTTCGCGACCGGCGCGACCCTGGGCTTCGCGACCGGTGGAGCGGCGGCTCGGCGACCGGCGTGACCGCCGGCTGCGTGGCCGTGACTTGCGGCGGAGCGCCCACGAGGCGCAGATCGAGTGCCTCGATCCATCGATCCTGCCAGGGAAAGCCAGAGCCCGGAAGCCACAGTCCGTGGATACCGAAAGTCAGGCTCAACAGCCACGCGTGGATCAGGAGCGAGAGCAGGAGCGCATACGTCAGTCGCCTGTGCTCAGGGCTCATCGCCGGTCAACGACCATCGGTCTTGATTTCCTGTCCCAGGCCAAACAGAGCGCGGCGAATGGCCTCCTCGACTTCACGGCGCTCGACCATCCGCCCACGCAGCCTCGAATGCGGCGTCGCCCAGCGATTCGCCGCATCGCCGCGAACTCGGCCTGCAGGCGCAGCTCGTCGCGTGGTGGCCGCACCAATCCAAGTCGTTCGCGGGCGATCGTGGTGGTCGCGTATTGACGCACGGCTTCGTCGACCGAGCCGACTGAGCGCGCAAGCGCTGCATGGTCCTCGAGACACTCGAGCAACTCCGCCCGCATCTCGAATGCATGGAAGACGCGTAAGGCCCCGCTCAGTCTTATCCGAGCCGAGTCGGTGTTGCCCTCGACGAACATCCGCCTTGCCCAGGCACCAGAGCGCGGTCGCCTCGCCGCGCTTGTCCTCCGCACCGCTGCAGATCTCAAGCGAGCGCGTGAACCTCACGCGCGCAGTCGAGAACGTCACCCTCTTCCAGCGCAACCTCGCCCAACATCCGCTCACACTCGCCCTCGAGCTCCCCGTGCCCGATCGTTCGAGCGATCGCCAGCAGACTCCTCGAAGTGACGACAAGCGCTCTCGTGATCGGCCAACTCGCGATCGATCTCGCCGAGATGCTGCAAGCCGATCGCCTCTCCGCTGCGATCGCCAAGCTTGCGAAAGAGCGCGAGCGCTTCCTCCTCGCACGCTCGCGCTTGCGCCGCGTCGCCCTCGTGCAGGCGAACCCACGAGAGCGTGGATAGCGTCGCCGCGATGTCGGCCGGGTCACCCAGTCCGCGACGCAGCACGAGACTTTTCTCCAGCATCGCTCGCGCCTCCGCGTAGTCGCTCTGGCCGCTGGCGAGCGCGGCGCCCACGTACAGCGCGTGCCCCTGCGCGAGGTCTGACGCCTCGACCGCCGGCAGCGCGAGTGCTGCACGCACATTCCTGCGACCCTCGGTCGAGTAGCCCCGAAGCATCCTGAATCCCTGCATCGCGACCTCGATCTTGACCGCGATGATCGGGATCGACACCGCCTTCGAGCGCCAGCGCGATCGCCGCGCGCAGGTTGTCGAGCTCACTCTCAAAGCGCCGTGTCCATTCCGCCTGCTCGTGCGCTGGCGAGCCCTGATTCGCCGGCCTTCGCCATCACGAAGTAGTGGTTGCAGTGCCGCGCGGCGGTCGCCGCGAGTTCATCGCGCCGCAACGAGCTTTTCCCGGGCGTAGTCGCGGATCGTCTCGAGCATCGTGTAGCGCGTGCCAAACTTCCCGCTCCTCCGTCAGGACCAACGACTTCTCGACCAGGGACGTGAGCAAATCGAGTACGTCCGCCGGCGTCAGCGGGTCGGCGCCGCAGACCTCCTCGGCCGCTGCGAGCTCGAAGCCGTTCGCGAAGACCGCCAGCCGCGCGAGCAGCACTTGCTCGTTTTCCTGGAGCAGGTCGAATGACCAGTCGACCAATGCTCGCAGCGTCTGCTGTCGCTCGAGAAGCACGCGGCCGCCGCCGGTCAGGAGCTTGTAGCGATCCTTGAGGCGCACGTTGATGTCGGCAACCGTGAGCGCGCGTACTCGCGCAGCAGCGAGCTCGAGCGCGAGCGGAATGCCCTCCAGTCGGGCCACCAGTTCGGCCACTGCGGGTGCCTCCTGCTCGTTGAGCGCAAAAGTGGGCTCTGTGAAGTTGCGCACGCTCGACGAACAATCTGACCGCCGGTGATCGCAACAACGCCTCCATCCCGTCGGATCGTTTCGGAACCGGAAGAGGCGTCACCGTGTACGTCTGCTCCCCGGGAACGCGCAGCGCCTCGCGGCTGGTGGCGATGACGCGAACCTCGGGCGCAGCGCCGAGAATCGCATGGACAAGTTCCGCCGATGGTTTGATCAGGTGCTCGCAGTTGTCCAGGATCAGCAGCAGATTTCGCGGACTTCAAATGCGCGCAAAGCGTTTCGATGAGCAGCCTGCCAGGCTCCTCGCGCACGCCCAGGACCTTGGCTGCTTCGCTGGCCATGATGGAGGCGTCGCGAATGGGCGCCAGATCCACGAACCACGCGCCATCGCGATAGGAGTCCAGCACATCGCCCGCGATCTGCAGCGAGAGCCGGGTCTTGCCAAGGCCGCCGATGCCAAGCAATGTCAGCAATCGCGCGCGCTTCAGCAACTCCTCGGCTTCCGCGATTTCGCGCTCGCGTCCGATGAATGACGTCAGATGCTTGGGAAGATTGTTGGGCGTCGCCTCGAGCGAGCGCAGCGACGGGAACTCCTGCCGCAAGCTCGGGTGCACGACCTGGTAGGCACGCTCGCTGCTCTCGATGCCCTTGAGGCGCACGTCACCGAGGTCGCGAAGGGAGCTTCCCGCGGGCAATCGGCCCGCGACGAGTTCAGCGACCGCCTGCGAGACGAGCACCTGGCCTCCATACGCGAGGCACATGATGCGCGCGGCGCGGTTGATGGTGCCGCCGAAGAAGTCATTGTCGCGCTCGAGGGCCGGGCCGGCATGCAGGCCGCAGCGAACGGGGAGCGACATTCCCGCCGTCGCCGCTGGATCGGCGACGGACCGTTGGATCGCGATGGCGGCGCTCTACGCCGTTGGCTGCGTCGGCAAAGGCGGCGTAAATCCCGTCGCCGGTCGTCTTGATCACACGGCCGTGATGCGCTTCAACGGCGGCACGCAGCAGCACATCGTGCCGAGCGAGGGCGTCGGCCATCCGCTCGGGCTCCTGTTCCCACTTCTCGGTGCTGCCCTCGATGTCGGTGAACAGCAGGGTAACGATGCCGGTGTTCATGTCGAGGGTCGCTGCCGACGTGTCGATGTCCATTGCAACAGAATGGCACTAGCGTGTCCTAGCATGTGCCGGATGCCTGATCTACCGGGTTTCGATGACACGCGCCGCGTGATATCGCGGCTTCCAATCCTTCGATTCTACGCCGTCGAGCGGGCGACGCCGCGAAGCGACAGCTCACGCGCCCGATGACAGCTCACGAAATGATTGGGGGCGATCTGTTCGAGTACGGGCGACTTCTCGCGGCAGATGACCTGCGCGTACTGGCATCGGGGGTGGAAGTGACAACCGGACGGCGTGTTTGCCGGGTCGGCGACTTCGCCCTGCAGCACGATACGATCCGAGCGAAGTCGCGGATCCGGTTTCGGAACCGCCGACAGGAGCGCCTCGGTATACGGATGCCTCGGATGCGCGAACAGTTCCTCGGTGGGCGCGGTTTCCACGATCCTGCCGACGTACATCACGGCGACGCGCTCGCTGATGTGCTTGACGACGCTCAGGTCGTGCGCGACGAACAGATAGGTGAGCCCGAGTCGCTCCTGAAGCTCGAGCAGGAGATTGAGGATCTGCGCCTGCACCGACACGTCCAGCGCGGAGACCGGTTCGTCGGCGACGACCAGGCGAGGATTGAGCGCCAGCGCCCGCGCGATGCCGATGCGCTGGCGCTGTCCACCCGAGAACGCGTGCGGATAGCGTCGCATGTATTCCGCGCGCAGCCCCACGAGCCGGAGCAGCTCCACGACCCTGTCCGTCCTTTCCTGCGCGTTGCCCACGCCATGGACGAGTAGAGGCTCGCCCACGATGTCGAACAAGGTCATTCGCGGATTCAGCGACGAGAACGGGTCCTGGAAGATCATCTGCATCTGGCGCCGTAGCGATACGAGCCGGCTTTTCGGCGCGGTCGCCACGTCCAGCACCTCGCCGTTGTCCGAAAGCAGAACCTGGCCGGCCGTCGGTGCAACGGCTCTCAAAATGCAACGCGCAGTGGTTGTCTTGCCGCAACCGCTCTCACCGACCAGCGACAAGGTCTCGCCCCGATTCACGACAAAGCTGACGTCGTCCACCGCCTTCACCTGGCCGATGGTCTTCTGCAGCAGCCCCTTCCGGATGGGGAAATATTTCTTGAGCCCCTTGACGTCGAGGAGCACGGACTTGTCCGAGGTGGTGTAGGCGCTGCTCACTCGTGTCCGCCTCGGGTCACTGGTAAAGAAAGCAGCTGACTTTTCTTCCGTCGCCGACTGCCTGGAGCTGCGGCACCTCGGCGTCGCAGCGGCCGGCCATGAACGAGGCACAACGGGGATGGAAGGGACAGCCCGTCGGCCGGTTGAACGGATGAGGAATCGATCCGCTGATGGTCGCGAGCCTCATCCTCGGCACCGACTCGATGCTCGGAATGGACTGCAGCAGCGCCTTGGTATACGGATGCTTCGGGTCGTGGAAGATGTCGTCGACCTTGCCTTGCTCGACCACCCGTCCCAGGTACATGACCACCACGTCGTCGGCCATCTCCGCCACCACGCCCAGGTTGTGGGTGATGAGCATGATGGCCATGCCGCGTTCGCGCTGGAGGTTGCGCAGCAGGTCCAGGATCTGCGCCTGCGTGGTGACGTCGAGCGCCGTCGTGGGTTCGTCGGCGATCAGCAGCCGCGGATCGCAGGAGAGCGCCACCGCGATCATCGCGCGCTGGCGAAGCCCGCCGCTCAACTCGAAGGAATATTCGTCGATCCGGCGCTCCGGCTTCGGGATGCCGACGCTGCGCAGCGCGTCGATGCCGCGGCGTCGCGCCTCCTTCTTGCTGACCTCGTTGTGTAGCAGCACCGCCTCGGTGAGCTGCGCGCCGATCGTATGCACCGGACTGAAAGAAGTCATCGGTTCCTGAAAGACCAGACCGATGTCGCCGCCTCGAATCGAGCGCATCTCGCGGCCGTTGGCGTCGAGCTTGACCAGATCGGTTTGCGAGCCGTCACGGCGGGTCAGCACGATCTCACCGTCGACGATGCGCCCGGGCCGATCGACGATGCGCAGGATCGATTGCGCCGTGACGCTCTTTCCGCAGCCGCTCTCGCCGACGATGCCCAGCGTCTTGCCGGGCGCGACGTCGAACGAAGCGCCGTCGACGGCCTTGGTGACGCCCTCGTCCTGGAAAAAACTGGTCCGCAGATTCCTGACCGACAGAAGCGGCTTCGCATCGCTGGCGGAAAGCGGCGCCCCGAGCGGCTGACCAGCGCTCCGGGAGGCAGCGAGCGGCGCGAGCATGGAGGGAGGTTTCATCTACAGGTACGGATCGGCGGCGTCGCGTATCCCGTCGCCCATGAAATTGAACGCGAGCACCGCGACGATGACGGCGACCGATGGAAGCAGAAGCCACGGAGAAATCACCAGCGCCTGGATGTTCTGCGCGTCCTGCAGCAACACGCCCCAGCTGATCGCCGGCGGGCGCAGGCCCAGTCCCAGGAAGGAGAGCGACGTCTCGCTGATGATGATCGCCGGGATCGCCAGCGTCGTCGCGGCGATGATGTGGCTGATGAACGACGGCACCATGTGGCGGAAGATGATGCGCGTCTTGCTGCAGCCGAGTAGCTCGGCCGCCATCACGAAATCCTCCTGCTTGAGCGAGATGAACCGTCCGCGGACCACGCGCGCGAGCTCGGTCCAGCCGATGAGCGAAATGATGATCGTGATCGCGAAGTACACCTGCACCACGCTCCAGTCGGCGGGCAGCGCCGCGGCAAGTCCCATCCACAGGGGAATCGTCGGGATCGAGCGCAGGATCTCGATGATGCGCTGGATCACCGTGTCCACTGCTCCGCCGAAGTAACCCGAGATGCCGCCGAGCACGACGCCGAGCACCAAGCTCAGCGCCACGCTGACCAGGCCGATGGTCATCGACGTCCGCGTCGCGAACATGAGCCGGGACCACAGGTCGCGGCCATGTGTGTCGGTGCCCATCAGGAACAGCGATTCGCTGGTCTTGGCGCCTTCCACCGCGATGAGATGGCGATCGGTGGGAATGAGACCGAACAGCAGCCACGGCTCACCGTGGCCGAAGAACGTGACCGGTATCTTGGTGCTCGTATCCGGAACGTAGACGCGCTTGAACGTGAGCGGGTCGCGCGTGCCTTTCAATCCGTACACGAAGGGACTGAAGCGGCCATCGTCGATCCAGTGGATCGGCTGCGGCGCCATCAGCGATCGCTGCGCCTCCGATTCCGTCGGGTCCACGTAGGCGAAAAAGTCGGCGAACAGCGCGACGATATAGAAGGCGATCAGCACGATCGTGCCGCCCACCGCGAGCTTGTGCTTCCTGAAGCGCCACCAGATGAGCTGCCATTGCGTGGCGACGGCGATCCGGTCCTCGGCGACGTCTCCCGCGATCGCTCCCGCGGCGTGTCCGGCAGCGAGATCCGCCATCACTCCCTCCCGAAGCGGATCCGCGGATCGACCCACATGAGCAGCATGTCCGAGATGAACGTTCCGATGACGGTCATGACACCGAGCAGCAGGATGATCGTTCCGGCGAGGAACATGTCCTGCGCGATGAGCGCCTTGAGCAGCAACGGGCCGACCGTCGGAAGGCTCAGCACCAGCGACACGATGATGCTGCCCGACACGACGTAGGGAAGCAGGTAGCCGATCGTGCTCACGAACGGATTGAGCGCCACCCGCACCGGATAGCGCATGACGACGCGGTATTCCGAAAGTCCGCGCGCGCGCGCGGTCATCACGTACGGCTTCCTCAATTCGTCGAGCAGGTTCGAGCGCATGATGCGGATCAGCTGCGCGGTTCCCGCCACGCCGAGCACGATGGCCGGGATCGGCAGGTGCTTGGTGAGGTCCCAGACCTTGGCCATGCTCCACGGCGCCTCGATGAAATCAGGCGAGAACAGGCCGCCGACGTTGGCGCCGAACCAGGCGAAGCCGACGTACATGACGACCAGCGCGAGCAGGAACCCGGGAATGGCGAGCCCGATGAAGCCGATGAAGGTGAACGCGTAATCCAGGAACGAATACGGATATACCGCGGAGTAGATCCCGATCGGCAACGCGATGCCCCAGGTGAATATGATCGCCGCGATGGAAATGATCATGGTCAGCGTGAGGCGGTCGCCGATGACGTCGGACACGGGGCGTCCCCATTCCATCGCCATCCCGAAATTGCCCTGCAGGATGAGGCCCATCCATTTGGCGTACTGAACGGTGATCGGCTTGTCGAGGCCGAGCTGTTCGCGCAGCGCCTGTGCCTCGCCTTCGGAAACCGCGCTGCCCGACGCCGACATCGACGCGATGTACGAGGTCACGTAGTCGCCGGGCGGCAGGTGGATGATCATGAACGACAGGACCGATATGGCCCACACCGTGAGCACGGCCAGCATCAAGCGACGAGCGATGTAAGCCGCCATGACATCTCCCGGGAACGGTCACCCCCAAGCGCCCGCGGGCGCTTGGGATGGACCGCAAGGCGCCCGCCTTTGCCGAGCAGGGCGCCTTGTCGTTACTTGAAGTAGTACGTGATCGGCATCGATGAATGCGGCGTGCGGGCATGCTGGGCGTTCACCGTTCGGTCGGGAACGTTGCCCATGTTGTTCTTCACGATGCGCACGCCCATGACCGCCGGCGACTGGCCGACCGTCCCGATGCTCCACATCTGCTCGACCGCGATCCGCCAGATCTCCTTCGCGTTCTTGACGCGGTTTTCTTCCGACGCACCGAACGCTTCGCGGAACAGATCCATGGCCCGGAGCATTTCTGGGTCTTCCGGCTTCTTGCCCGCGGCGCCGCGCGACGCGTACCACTTCGCGTACGCCATTCCCATGTGGGCTTCGGCGGCGTCCACCGGCAGCGCGTGCCGCGGGAACAGGTAGATCATTTCCGAGCCGTCGTTGGCCCAGGTGATCATCTGGTTCTCGTTGTTGTTGTCGCGGGTGAAGGCGAGATTGCGCTCGAGCTCCTTGACGTCGAGGTCGATGCCGATCTTCTTCCACTGCTGCTTGATCATTTCGCCGATCGCGGTATACGGAACGAATTGACCGCCGACGGTGACCAGCTCGAGACGCAGGCGTCCTTTCCCGTCGGTGCGCAGACGATAGCCCTCGGCATCCTTCTTGGTAAGGCCTACCTTGTCGAGCAGGTCGTTGGCCTGCTTCAGGTCGAACGTCGCGTATTTCTTGTTCCATTCGGCGCCGGGGCTGTAGACCGTGTCGGGCGCCGGCGCGATCGATCCGGGCGTGCCCACGCCGAGCCAGAACGCTTCGTTGAGCTGGTCGCGGTCCATGCCGAGAGACAGCGCGTGGCGGAAATCCTTGTTCTTGAGCAATTTGGCGATCTCGGGGTCGCCCTCGTACGCGTTGCCGAGGTGAAGGGTCGCATCCGATCCGTTGAGCGCCGGATCGAGGTGAACCGTGTAGTTGCCCTTCTTGGCGTTCTCGAGAAACACCGGCAGCTTCGCCAGACCCATGTGCCGTTCCTGGATGTCGTATTCGCCGGCGATGGCGCGCAGGTTGGCGACTTCGGTGTTCTCCGCCAGCGTCATCGTGATGCGGTCGATGTAGGGCAGCTGGTTGCCCGGCGGTGTCGACGGCCCAGAAGTACGGATTGCGCTCCATCGACCACGTCGGCGTGTTGATCGGAGACACGGTCTTCCACGGTGTCATGACCGGAAGCTCGTTGTTCAGCGCCCAGCTGTAGCGGTTCTTGAGCAGCGACACCCAGCTGTCGAATCCAAGGTCCTTCGCTTTCTTGGTCGCGGCTTCTTCCGATGAATACTTGGGCAGGAACTGCTTGAGGTAATGCGCCGGAGCATAGGCGCCGCCGAAGTTCTGGAAGCCGCCGCGCGTCGCGAACCCGCCGCCGATGGCGGTGCTGCCCGCCAGCTGCGAAACGAAGAACGGATAAGGCTCGGGAAATTCGAAGGCGACCGTGTAGTCGTCGACCTTTTTCATCACCCCGTCCTTGCCGTTGATCTGGAACTCGAAGAACGGTGTCGGGTTGATGTTCTTGTTGAGGTAGATATCGTTGTACCAGAACATGAAATCGTTGGCGGTGAACGGCGTGCCGTCGGACCACTTGGCGCCCTTGCGCAGGTAGATCGTCGTCGTCTTGCCGTCGTCGCTGACCTTCCAGTCGCGGGCGAGGCTGGGGATGATCTTGCTGCCCGTGTAGTCGAAGGTCAGGATCTTGTCGAGCGAGTTGATCCGGTTGCCGTTCTCGTGGTCGGCCGGTCCGGTGAATGCCCGTCGCCAGTTGCCGCCGTACTTGCCGATCTCGCGCAGGGGCTTGACGACGAAAAGCTGCGAAGGCTCGGGCAGCCGCTTGTCGACCGCGGGCAGCTTTCCGGCTTTAACCAGCGCGTCGAGGCTCGGCGCTTCCTTGAACGTCTTCGGAAAAGCCTTGGCGTCGAGAATGATCTCCGGACCTTCCAGTTTTCCGATCAATGACGAGCCGATCTTCGCGGGCGCGGGCGCCGCGGTTTGGGCGACAGCCGCCACAGAACCCATCGCGAACGCCGCGATGAGTGCGAGACCCGCCAGCAGCCGTGCCGAGCACAATGATTTCATACGACCCTCCTCCGATTTGGACGGTTCGATGGCCAGGAGGCCCCCCGACTAAAGCGGGTCGGACGTTCCTGTGCCAGCGCCGTGGACGGAGTTTGCCACAGATCACGGCGGTCATAGGCGGGGCCTGAGCGATGCCCCGCCTGTCCTGTGCCTCAGGTGCGCGCCGGCCTCACCACATTGACGCAGGGTTCGCCCGCGGCGCGGCGACGGATGTTCTCGGCGATGGTCTGCTTGCGCCGATTGATCGTTCCGCTGGTCCACCCCGACATGTGGGGCGTCATCACGACGTTCGACAATTCGTGGAATGGGAGCGCCGAGGGCAGGACGGAGGGCTCGGTGGGGGAGGGGTAGCGGTACCAGGTGTCGATCACGGCGCCGCCGATGCGTTGGTCGCTGAGCGCTTCGTACAGCGCGCGCTCATCGATGGTCGGTCCCCGTCCGACGTTGAGTATCACCGCAGAGGCGCGCATCGCCGCGAAGGAGGCGGCATTCACGATCCCGGCCGTCTCGGCGTTCGACGGCACCGAAACGACGAAGAAGTCCGCGGAGCTCCAGAATTCGCCGAGGCCGTTCAGCGCAAACGAGCGATCGACCAGCGATGATGTCGGCACGGGGCTGCGATTGGCGACGTGGACCTTCATCTCGAAGGCCTTCGCTCGAACGGCGATCGCCTTGCCGATGTGCCCGAAGCCGAGCAATCCAATCGTCTTCTCGGCGAGTTCGCCATGGAGACGATTGAGCGAGCCCGACGTGTAAGTCCACTTGCCCTGGCGCAGGTGCTGGTCGGCAGCCGCGAGCGGCACGTGCCGCTCGAGCAGCGCCGCCATCACGTACTCCGCGATAGCCTGCTCGTGGCCGAAGCAATTGCAGACGACGGCCGAATCGGGAATCGCCGCCAGATCGACCGCGTCGTAACCCGCGCCGGGCACGTGAAACAGCTGCAGCTGCCGCGGCCGCGGCAAGGCGCTCGAGAAACGTGCGCCCACGATGACATCCGCGTCCACGTAGACCCGCGCATGCGCGGGATCGATCAGCGCGTCGGGTAACACCGAAATCCGCGCCGGCTCGCCGAGTAGCCGTTGAAAATCGCCGCTGAACGAGCCAGCATTTTCGCCATGAAACACTATGCGCATGATTGTGGATGTCGATGCCGACTCGGCCGACTGGAAACCGTCCCGAATCAGTATACTGAATATTGCTCGGATCAATCCGAGCGCCCGCCCGAATCTCCAACAGGCAATCGGCCTCGACGACGAGATCATCGATGAAAATCACCGCTCTCGAAACATTGCGCACGGAAGAGTTCTCGAACGTGATTTGGGTGCGCGTTCACACCGACAGCGGCACGATCGGCCTCGGCGAGACGTTCTACGGCGCCGGCGCGGTCGAGGCGCACATCCACGAAACGCTGGCGGATCGATTGCTCGGCCGTGATCCGCTGCATATCGAGGCGATCAACAAGGAGATGGTCAACCTGCCGATGGCGCAGTCGTCGACGGGCGTGGAGTATCGCGCCGCCTCGGCGGTCGACATCGCATTGTGGGACATCTTCGGCAAGGTCTGCGGACAGCCGGTGCACCAGATGCTCGGCGGTCTGTGCCGCGACAAGCTTCGCATCTACAACACCTGCGCGGGCACTCGCTACGTGCGCTCCAAGAACATCCGCCCGGTCTCGAACTGGAATTTGGGCCAGGGCGAGGGGCCGTTCGAGGATCTCGACGCGTTCATGAACCGGGCCGACGCGCTGGCCGAGAGCCTGCTGGAAAGCGGCATCGACGCCATGAAAATCTGGCCCTTCGATCCCGCGGCGCAGGAGAACGGCGGCCTGTACATCTCCGCGGCGCAGATGAAAAAAGCGATCGAGCCGTTCGAGAAGATCCGCAAGGCGGTCGGCGATCGCATGGACATCATGGTCGAGCTGCATTCGCTGTGGAACCTGCCCGCGGCGAAGCAGATCGCCAAGGCGCTCGAGCCGTACGCGCCGATGTGGTACGAGGACCCGATCCGCATGAATTCGCCGCAGGCGCTCGCCGAATACGCGCGATCGACCGACGTTTGGGTGTGCGCCAGCGAAACGCTGGGCTCGCGCTGGCCCTACAAGGACCTGCTCGAGAGGGACGCCGTCGACGTCGTGATGGTCGACCTGTGCTGGACAGGCGGGCTCACCGAAGGACGCAAGATCGCGTCGCTCGCGGAAACGTGGCATCGCCCCTTTGCGCCGCACGACTGCATCGGCCCGGTCGGGATTCGTGGCGGCGGTGCACATGTCTTTCAGCCAGCCGAACACGCTGATCCAGGAATCGGTGCGCGCGTTCTATCGCGGCTGGTACAACGAGCTGGTCACCGTCGTGCCGCGCATCGAGAACGGCTTCGTGTATCCGATGGAAGGCCCGGGCCTCGGCGTCGAATTGCAGCCGGCTGTATTCAAGCGCCAGGATCTGACGGTCCGGCGCACGGCCGCATGATCGAGAAGGCGCCGTCGCCGACGGCTGCGCCGAGCTCGAGAATTTCGTCGCGGCTTGTCGCCGCGCCGCGGCTCGCGGCGACGCCGGCGTGGCGGCGGACGTGCTTAAACGCGCGTAGGCGGGGCTGAGAGTGCGCGGCCGCTTCAGGGTCGGTGCCGAGCTCGCGTCCGTGCCGGGCGCGACGGCGAGCCAATGGGATCTCGCGCGGGCGGTCTCTCCAAGGAGGTGCTCGCGAAGCAGCCGGAAATGGCGCACCAGATACATGCGCCGGTGCTCGAGGGCAAGGCGACCTGCATCGACTGTCATAAAGGCGTCGGGCATGTGGCGCCCTGACTAATCTGGAACACCGTTCGGGGGTGACTGCCGCGCCAATGTCCGCTTCGGCGCGAGGAAGCGTCAAGCGTCGCATGGGCGCTGCGCTTGCTTCGCTACGTGCAGCCGGGAGGTACAGGACCGACGCGGCTCAGGGGAATCGTTCCGGACAGGCCATTGCTGCTTCCACCGTTGAAGGTGTAGCTGAACGTCGCAGCCGCGCAGCTCTGGAATGCCATTGTCCCGCTGCCGACGGCCACCGTTTTCTGGCCAGGAGGCGTTGGAGTGTCGAATATCCCGCCGGTCGTTTCGTAGATCGTCACGGGAATCGAACGCAGGCCCGACGTGAAGCTGCCTTGCGCGGTGTACCAGCGTTGCCCCGCTGCACCGGCGGCGCTGCCGTTCGGCATATACGTGTACCACGCTGCAAAGAACGCGCCGGAATTCGGGTTTACCTCGGCGGTGAATCCCTGTCCGGACGTCGCAGCGCCGCCGAACCAGTTTCCGGAAAGAGCGAAGTCCGCATTGGTGGGGTGCGGGGTGGCGGTCGAGCAGGTCACGTTCTGCGTCAGACGCGTCAACGGTATCGTCCCGGCGCGACCGGTGCCATCTGTGAACGCGTACGAAAGCTGGCCGCTTGAACACGTGTCGAAGCTCAGCATCGCGGCCCCGACTGCCTGCGCACTGGTAGCCGGCGGCGCATTGAAATTGCCGCCAGTGTTCTGATAGACCGTCAGCGCGGCGATAGATTGGCCGGTTATCACCGGACCCTGCGCCGTGTACCAGCGCTGCCGATCCGCTCCACCGGCGACTGTGTCGTAGGTGAACCAGCTCACGAAAGTCGAACCCGTCCCCGATGGATTGGGAAACACCTCGACTTCGATGCCCTGGCCTCCGGTCGCGGCTTCGTACCAAGAACCGGTCAAGCCGTGCTGATTGAGATCGAGGGCCTGGGCGCCGCCGCCGCCTCCGACCCCGGTGACGGAATAGGTTGGAAAGACGTAACCGGGGCTTGCGAAGCTCGGATGGAAGCTGAATTCGATTTCGGTCGAGCGCGGCCCGTTTGCAGTCGGCGTGAATACGATCGTGGCGCTGCAGCTCGCCTTGGTCGCGTATCGCTGACCAATCACGCAATCCGAAGTCATCGTGAAATCCGCTGCGTCCTCGCCGACGATGCCAACGCTGTCGAATATGAGGACTACGCCCTCGGGATTGGTCAAGGTGATCTTCTGCGGCGCCGACGCGACGCCGATGGGCTGATGATCGAAATCAATCCAGGTCGGCGTCGCGAATATGCCTCGTGTCACGTCATTGCCGGCAATCGCAATTGCGCTCAACCCTATTGGTGCCGCCGGCGGCGACGAATTCGATTGCACCGTCAACGTCGCCGAACTCGTACCGGAGATGGTTGCAGTGATCTCGACGTGGCATCGTGCCCCCACCGGAAGAGCCGACGGGACGCTACAGGAGCCGCCGAGATCGATAGTCGGTGGGGTTGATTCCGCCGAGCACGAGACCCGAGATCGCGAGTGGCGCGTCGCCGACGTTGGTCAGGAATACCGCTTGAATTTCGCTCGTAACCCCCGGGGGAATGCGACCGAACGAGACGAAGGGACGGCTCAGGTTGAGCACGGGAGCAGCGGCAGCCGCTCCAGACAGGACAAATGAGACAAGGATAGCGAAGGCCCTTGGCGCCAGCGAGGTCGACATGACAACCTCCATTGCCCAATGGCGGGTTGCCGCAGCAGCCGCAGGCGTGCTGCCCGCCCGAGCGCGAATTATTCTATGCAGAACGCTTGCAGTGCAAGGTTTCCTTCGACCAAGAGGCGACAGCGTGCTGAAAGGTAGCGCGGGAGGAGCGTAGTGGAACTTCTCAGGCTAGTCCGACGATGAACTTGTCTTCGATATCGTCGAGATAGGAGGCGACCATTCGGTCCTCGACGGCAACGTGCGCGACAAACCAGCGCCTGATGTAATTCATCGGCACGAGTGGCAGTCGAAGTCTTCCCGATGCATCGAGCGCGACGCGCAAGGTCCCGAGCTCGCGCAGCAAACGCTGGTGCCTCGCGCAGTGTTGCTTCAGTCGCGGATACTGCGCCTCGAGCATCAGCGCTTCCTCGCGGGCGAAATGCGCCTCCGTCTCGGACCGCAGCTCGCTGAGCGCCGAGCGCACTCCCGCCGGCGCCTTCGACGCCACGGCAGCAATGAGCGCGTTGACGCGGTTGAGCAAGCGCTGGTGGTCTTCGTCCAGCTCGGGGCTTTCGAGCAAGACCCGTGGCAGCCAGGTCTGCGGGTCTCCTTCTTTTCGCATCGGGCTCTTCGCCGCACGTCGCAAGTTAGCGAGGTGATCAAGCACCTCGCAGAAAACGTGCCACCTACGTTCATGTCGGCGGAGCCAAATTCGCGGTTTTGGCGCGAGTGGACGTTTTTGCCCTCTACAGATCGCGTTGCACACACGCACGATGCTCCGGAAGTCTTGATGCAAACGACCGGCGAATTGGACGATTCGTGTCGATGACGCGCCACCCGTTGGTGCGCGAACTGCGCTATGTCGGTGCGTCGCGCAGTCGGCCTGGCGACCGGCGTTTACTGCTCCGGCTTCACGCCCGCCGTTGAAATCACCTTCGCCCATTTGGCGATTTCGTCGTCGAGGAACTTGCCCGCTTCCGCGGGCGTGTTGCCGACCGGCTCGATCCCGATGGTCTCGAAGCGGCCCTTGATGTCGATCGAGGCGACAGCCTTGGCGGTCTCGGCCGCCATCCGCGTGACGATCTCGCGCGGCGTCCCCGCCGGCGCGAGGAACAACACCCACGTCGATGCCTCGATCAGCGGACCGCCTGCTTCGGCGATGGTCGGGACCTCGGCAGCGCCGGCCACTCGCTTGGCGGAAAAAATTCCGAGGGCCTTGATCTTGCCGGCGCGCACCTGCGGCATCAATGCGCTGGGCACGTCGACGAGGATCTGGATGTTGCCGCCCATCAGATCCGCGAGCGCGGGTGCCGTTCCCTTGTACGGGACGTGGACCATCGCGATGCCCGTGGTCTGATCGAACAGCTCGGTAGTGAGATGTGCCGCCGCGCCCACACCGGAGGAGCCGAAGGACAGCTTGCCCGGATTCGCCTTCGCGTAGGCGATCAGTTCCTTGATGTCCTTGGCGGGCAGATCGTTGTTGGCGGTCATGATCAGCGGCGCGACACCGACCAGCGACACGGGCGCGAAGCTCTTCACCACGTCGAACGGCAGCTTGCCGGCGTAGAGCGTGGCGTTGGCCGCGTGCGCCGCGATCACGGTGAGGAACGTGTAGCCATCGGGCGCCGCCTTCGCCGCCAGGTCGGCGCCGAGAATCGAATTCGCGCCCGGCTTGTTCTCGACCACGATCGTCCAGCCGGTCTGCTCTGCGACTTTCTGCACGACCATGCGCGTCGCGTTGTCGGTGATTCCGCCCTGGAGGGTATGGAATGATCCAGCGAATGGGCTTGGTCGGCCACGCGGGGGACTGGGCGTGGAGGACGCTCGCGGCGAGCAGAGCGAGTGCGGCGATTGCCAGCCTTTGCAGTTGCATGACTAAGCCTCCAGGTTGCTCGATGCAAATAGCGTCGTCGGTGATCAGCCCGCGACCAGGCCGGCCGCCTGAATGCCGTGGATGCAGATGGCCTCATCCTCGTCGCCCGTCCCACCGCTCGCTCCGATCGCGCCAAGCAGGTTTCCTTGCGCGTCCTTGATCAACACAGCGCCGGTCTGCGCGATGAACTTGCCCTGTCCGGCAGTGGCGAGCGCATTGAAGAAGTGCGGAAGATCCTTCGCGCGCTGCGTCAGGTCTCTCGAGCTCACGCCCATGCCAACCGCTGCCCACGCCTTGCCGCGGGCGATATCGAGCCGGAACATGCTGGCGCCGTCCTGCCGCTGCGCCGCTTTGATGTGGCCGGCATCGTCGAGAACGACCATGCCCATCGGACGATATCCAGCCTCGGCGGAGCGCGTCAGCGCAGCGCCGATCATCTGGTTCGCTTGGACGAGCGTCAACGGCTGCATTTGCGCCTCCTGTTGCGGGATCGCCGCGGCTCCGATCGGTTGCCGGATTGCGAGGTTGAGGGATGGTAGAACGAAGAAGATACTTCGGACAGCCTATTCCACAACACGGCAATAGCCGGGTGGGGGCCAGCCAATTACGCCGCGCTGGATACTACAATCGATTGCCTCCGCCGGCCTTTAGCGTTAGCCTGCAAGCCCATTCCAACGTCATAGGTGCGCCATGGCCATATGGAAAGACAGCACAGCCCCGGCTCCAGCTCCCGCGAAAGCGCCCGAAATCAGGGACCCGATGAGGTACGAAACGCTGCCGACGCCCAGCGTCGTGCCCAGCCCTGCCGCCGCGCCGGCGGTTAAGACGGCCCCTGCCGTACCCGGCAAGGAATCGCTGATCGCCGCCGACATCACGATCGAGGGCAAGATCGAAGGCGGCGGCAGTGTCCGCATCGCCGGCAAGTTCAAGGGCGACGTCAACGTCCATGGCGATCTCACCATCGAAACCGGCGCCAAGCTGACCGGAGGCGTGCGAGCCAACAATGTCACGATCGCCGGCGAGCTCGAGGGCAACGTCGAGCAGGCCACCCGGGTCGATTTGCTGCAGACGGGAGTCGTGGTGGGTGACCTCAAGGCCGGCGCACTGGCCGTCGCGCCCGGCGCCCGTATGCGCGGTCACGCCGAGTTCGGCTGGGACGACGACACGGCGACCAAGATGCCTCGGCATGCCAACGGTCATGGCGCGGAGCGCGGCGCGGCGTCATGAGCGGCGTGCGCCCCGGTAGCCCCGGGGCCACTCGCCAGTGCCCGCATTGCCGGGAGACGATTCTCGAAAGCGCAGCGGTCTGCCCGGCCTGCCGGCATTATCTGCGCTTCGACGCCGTCTCCGAAGCGGCGCCGTTGCCGGCGCTCACGCCGTTGCGCATCGAAGGCAGCATCCGGCATCCCGTCGACGGCGAGCCGTGGGAATACACCATCGTCGTCACGATCCAGAACGATCGTGGCGAGGAGATCGCTCGCAAGCTCATCGGCGTCGGGGCGCTGAACCCCGACGAGCAACGCACGTTCACCATGTCGGTCGAGGCCGTGTCGGCCAAGGTGAAGGGTCCACCTCGGCACTGAAGCGTCTCCGGCGCGAGCGGACACCCATCGCCACGCCGTGCATTCGTGCGGCTGTCCTACATCAGAGCGAGGTTCGCGCCGATAGCGAAGCGCCGTCGTTTGGTCGAATCTGCGAGCGTCAGTGTGTCCCTCGTGGAGAAGACATGGCCAAGCTCACGACCAGTGCCCGCAAGAAGTTGCCCCAATCGGATTTCGCGCTGCCCGGAGGTCGCTATCCCGTCGAGGACAAGGCGCATGCGCGAGACGCCAAGGCGCGCGCTTCGCAAGCGCGCAACGCAGGTCGCTTGAGCGCCGCGGACAAGGCGAAGGTCGACCGCAAGGCCGACGCGGTGCTCGCCAAGAAGGGCAAGTAGCGTCGCTGTGCTCCGAGCGCGCATCCGTGCGCCGCGGTCGCGCGATGCCATAATCGCTTCCTCGGGCAGATTCGCTGCCCGAGGAGGCTGATGCCTGCATGCCGATCGAACTGCACACCTTCGATACGCCGAACGGCCGCAAGATCAGTGTCGCGCTCGAAGAGATGGCGCTTCCTTACGAGGTGACTGTCGTCGACATCCGCAAGGGCGACCAGTCCAAGCCCGACTTCCTGAACATCAGCCCGAACGGAAAGATTCCGGCGATCGTCGATCCGGAAGGGCCCGGCGGGAGACCCGTCAGCGTGTTCGAGTCCGGCGCGATCCTGATCTACCTGGGCGAGAAGACCGGCAAGTTCTGGCCGTCGGATCTGCGGGCGCGCATTCCCGTTCTCGAGTGGCTGATGTTCCAGATGGGCAGCTTCGGGCCCTTCCCAGGTCAGGTCCATCACTTCCTGACCGTCGAAAGCGAAGAGGATCGGCGATACGGCCTGGCGCGCTACTCCAAGGAAACGCGTCGGCTCTATGCGCGTCATGGACCGCCGGCTCGCCGACCAGGAATTCTTCGCCGACCGATCTATCGATCGCCGACTTCGCGATCCTGGGCTGGGCGTGGCGGCACCCTCGGCACAAGGTCGATCTCGCCGAGTTCCCCCACGTCAAGCGCTGGTACGAAACGATGATGGCGCGGCCGGCGGTGAAACGCGGATTCGAGGTGAAGCTGAGTTGATTCCTTATTGCAGCTCGACGCCGGCCTTTTTCACGATGGTCGCGTACTTGACCAGCTCGGTGCGGAAAAAATTGTTCGCGAATTCGGTCGTCGACACGTTGATGACGTTGCCCTGCTTGGCCATCGCGTCCTTCACCGCCGGGTCGGCGAAGGCCGCGACGACGGCGTCGTGCACGCGCTTGACGTCGGCCGCCGACATGCCCTTCGGACCGATCACCGCGAACCACGCCTCGACGACATAGCCCGGCAATCCCTGCTCGACGAAGGTCGGGATATCCGGCGCCGCCGGAGCGCGCTTGGCGGTGGCCATGCCGATGGCACGCAGCGCGCCGCTCGCCAGGTGCTGCTGCACGCTCGGCAGCGACACCGTCGCGAACTGCACCTGCCCGCCGAGCAGGTCGGTGAGCATCGGGCCCACACCCTTGTACGGCACGTGCGTCGCCTTGACGCCGGCTTCGTCGAGAAACATCTCCGACGCCAGGTGCAGGATCGTGCCGTTGCCGCTCGACGCGTAATTGATCTGGCCGGGTTGCGATTTCAGCAACGCGATCAGTTCCTTCGAGTTGTTCGCCGCCACCTTGGGGTTCACCACCAGCACCACCGGCGTGAAGCCGACGATCGCGATCGGAGTGATGTCCGCCGGCAGCGCGAAGGGCAGCGTCTTGTAGACGCTTGGAAAAATCACGACGTTGTTCGACACCACGCTCAACGTCGATCCGTCGGGCGCCGCACGGGTCAGCGCCTGGACGCCGACGATGCCGCCGGCGCCCGGCTGGTTCTCGACGACGACCGGCGCGCCGAGCGCCTTGGACAGCGCCGGTTGCGCGGTGCGCGTGATCGTGTCGACCCCGGAGCCGGTCGCATTGGGCAGGATGATGCGAACCGCCTTGTCGCCCATCTGCGCCCAGGCCGGCGCGGAAATCGCAGCGGCGCTGGCCACCATGAAGGCCACCAATGCGTGCCTGGCGAATGCAGGGGAAGGGCGGTTCATCGTGTTTCTCCAGTCGTTGTCGTGATCGTTCAGGCCACCGCGCGCCGCGCGTAGAGCGCGTCGATATCGCTCGCGCTCAACCCCAGCGAAGACAGCGTCGCGCGCGTATGCTCGCCGAGCGTCGGCGGATCCAGGCGCACGCCCAGCCGCGCGCCCGCCATCGTGAACGGGAACAGCGTCGTCTTCACCGTCTGGCCGGCCTTGTCGCCATCGGGCAGTCGCACGTCGGCCAGGCCGCCGGTGGCGCGCAGATGCGGGTCGTCGTACAGGTCCTCGGGCTTGCGTATCGGCGCGAACGGCAGGCCGGCGCGCTCCATCGTCTCGGCGAGCTCGTCGGCCCTGCGCTCGGCGAGTCGCGCGCGCAGCGCGGCGAGCAACTGCGGACGCAGCACGACGCGCTGGTTGTTGGTCGCGTACGCCGGATCGGCCTTCAGGTCCGGCAAGCCGAGCGCGTCGCAGAAGTCGAGCCATTGCGCGTCGCTGACCGCGGCGAGGAAGATCTGCTCGCCGTCCTTCGACCGTGAACACGTCGTAGATCGCCCACGGATTGTCGCGCGCCGGCATCGGCGCGGGATGGCGGCCGGTGACCGCGTACTGCAGCATGTGCTGGCCCATCAGGAACACGTTGTTCTCGAACAGCGCCGACTGCACTTCCATGCCGCGGCCGGTGACGCCGCGCTGGATCAGCGCGCCGAGCGTCGCCGATCGCGCCGAACATGCCGCCCATGATGTCGTTGACGCTGGTGCCGGCGCGCAGCGGATCGCCGGGGCGTCCGGTCATGTAGGCGAGCCCGCCCATCATCTGCACGACCTCGTCGAGCGCCGTGCGGTGATCGTACGGCCCGGGCAGAAAGCCCTTGTTGCTGACGTAGATCAGGCGCGGGTTCGACTGCGAGAGCGACGCGTAGTCGAGCCCGTACTTGGCCAGCGTGCCCGGCTTGAAGTTCTCGACGACGACGTCGGCGCTGGCGGCGACGCGCCGCGCGACCGCCGCGCCTTCGGCGTGATGCAGGTCGACGGCGATGCTCTTCTTGTTGCGGTTGAACATCGGGAAGAATCCGGCGCCGGCGCCGAGCAGGCGGCGCGTTCCCTCGCCGTCGATCGGCTCGACCTTGATGACCTCGGCGCCCATGTCGGCGAGCATCATTCCGCAGGTCGGCCCCATGACCATGTGCGTGAACTCGACGACGCGAAGCCCGGCCAGCGGCTGCGGCGCGGAGGCGGCGGCGTTCTCAGGCATCGCGACGTCGCGCCATCGTGGTCATGCGCGCGCAGCCGGAGCGTCGGGCGTCATCGTTTTCGGCAAACCGGCGCGCCACAGCGTTCCGTGCAGGGTTTCGCCGTCGAGCCACTGCGCGAGCCGCGCGCGCAGCGCGATCAGGCGGTCGAAGTCGAGATCGCGTCTCGACGCCCATGCTGCGCGAACAGGTAGGCGACATCCTCGGTCGCGACGTTGCCGCTTGCGCCCGGCGCGTGCGGGCAGCCGCCGATGCCGCCCAGGCAGGCGTCGAATCGCGCGACGCCCTGTCTGCCACGCCGCGAACACGTTGGCGAGGCCGAGTCCGCGCGTGTCGTGGAAGTGTCCGCATGCGATGCGATCGCCGGCGATGGCGAACGCCTGCGCGAACAACGTCTCGACCTGATGCGGATCGGCGTAGCCGACGGTGTCGGCGAGTCCGACGCGCTCGGCGCCGGCCTCGAGCGCGCGCGCGAGCAGCCGCAACACCTCGTCGGGCTCGACGCGCCCCTGGATCGTGCAGCCGAACGCGGTGCTGATGCCCGACCTCGATCAGGCACGCCGAGCCGCGCGCGTCGCGCAGCTCGCGGATGCGGGCGATCTCGTCGATCACCTCGTCGGGCGTCTTGCGCAGGTTGGCGAGACTGTGCGCGTGGCTCGCCGACAGCGGCAGCAGCATGACGTCGGCGTCGGCGTCGATCGCGCGTTCGGCGCCCTTGAGATTGGGCACCAGCACCGAGACGGTGAGACCCGGAAGCGTCTTGCGCGAAGGCGACGACTTCCGCGGTGTCGGCGAGCTGCGGCAGCAGCCTCGGCGGAACGAACGAGCCGACCTCGATTTCGCGCAGGCCCGCGTCGTAGCTCGCCGCGCAGCCATTCGAGCTTGCGATCGGTCGGCATCGTCCGCGCGAGGATCTGCAGGCCGTCGCGCAGACCGACTTCGCGAATGCTGACGGTGGTTCGACGCTCGGGCATGTCGGCTCGGGATCGACGACTGGGTCGCAAGGGTCCGCCGCGGATCGATGCGGCGATCGCGGTCGTTGCGCGACGCCATTTTAGCCCCTCCGCACGCGCACGTCAGCGAGATCGCCTGCTGTCGGTGCTCGATGTACTCGTCGTCACCGCGAGCGGTGTATTGACAACGCGCGACGGCTTGGACACGCTTGCACTTGCCGCCGGGCGTCGCCGCGAGCGGCGCCATCGATCCCGGAACGCACTCGTTGCATCGCCATGACCACCAAGCTCGACAGCCCGCTCAAGCGTGAACTGCACATCGGCGACGCTGTCTACACGCTGACCTTGTCACCGCAGGGATTCACTCTCGCGCTCAAGGGAAAGCGCAAGGGGCTGGACGTGGTCTGGTCGGATCTGGTCAGCGGCGATGCGGCGCTGGCCACCGCGCTCAATGCCTCGCTGACCGCGAACCTGCAACCCGGCGCGCCGAAGCCCCGCGCCGACGAACCAACCCGCACGACCCATACGAAAGCGAAAGGCCTGAATGCAGCTCCCGACATCCTCCAGCGACGACGCAATCGCCACGATCGCCGCCCGCCACGGCTTCAGCGCCGACGCGGCGCGCAGCATGTTGCAGGCGATGCGTCGCGGCAACGGCACGATGGCGCAGTTCGATCATCCCGAGTTCTCCGGTCCCGGCCAGTGGATGCGCGGCGGCATGACCATGATCTCCGACATGTTCGACGCATCGTTGAAGGCGCGCATCGTCGCGCTCTGCGCCGATCTCGCGAGTGTGCTGGACCGGCGCTCGGTCTCGGTGGACGATGGCCATCCGAGCATCGCGCGCGAGCGGGCGCCCTGCCGCGGCCGCGACGCAACGCGACGATCGGGACAGCGCGCGGGATTGGTGGCCGGCGGCGCTGGGCGCGCCGGACAGCACCGGCGCGCAAAACGATGCGCGCTACGCCTACTTCGCCAAGGCGCGGAGGCTCGCGATCGCTATCGGCGGGAAGCTCACCGTCTACGACACGCTGGACCACCGCATCGGCGGCTTCTCGCAGCAGCAGTCGGTCGGCGGCACCATGAGCTTCGCGAGCCAGCACGGAGCGATCGATGTATCGACGCTTCCAGTGGTTTCAAGCGAATAGAATCTCTGGACATCCACTTGGCGTCGGCCCACGACGTTACCGCCGTTCGACGCCGACGGGCAGGCTGATGACGTAGCCTCGCGCTATGTTCCCGTCAACGGTCGCGAGCTCGAGCACTCCGCCGTCATCGCCAAACACGGCATCGCTCGCCAGCGACATCTGCTTGAGGTGGGCGGCGCTCGATGCGTACAGCGAGCTCTGCGCATACACTTCACGCGACGTCGATTCGGGAAGCGCGATCTGCGAGATCTTGATCGCGTTCGAGCCCGACACGGCTTGTGAGATGGTCGAGTACACCTCGAAGTGCACGTGTGGCCAGCGGCCCGGGTAGGCTGCGGGATAAATGCTGGCGAAGGTGACCTGTCCCTTGGCATCGGTGACCTGGACACCGCGCAGGTAGTTCTGCGTGGCGGCGGCGCGCGAGTACATCGAGTACTGGCCCGCCGCGTCGCAGTGCCAGATGTAGACCGCATAGCCCGTCAGCGGCGCGCAATGGTCGCCGACGTTCACCAGCTGAAGCGTGATGGCGACCGGCGTGCCGGCAGCGACCGTCGTGCCTGCCGAACCAAAGCTGGCACGGATGTCGGAGCGAACGATGCCCGATTGGTTGAGCACGTTGCGCCCGTTGGTCCCATCTCCGGGGAAGGGGCCGGCGGTCTCCGAAGGAATGACGGCGCAGGCAAGTGCATTGAGCGGAGAAATCGCCAGCGATCCCGCGCCGATTCGGCATAACGCCTGGCGTCGAGAGATGAGCCGACGCGGATTCGCGCACTGAGAGAGTGTCGGCTAGCGACGGCATCGGGATCGGAAAGCAACGGCAGCGGGCGAGGATGGGTCATGCGTCTAACTCCGGCCGGATGGAAGCATGATGTGGGACAGAATCGCCAACTCTAACCCAATTGTGAAGACTCGATACGGACAGCGGCGCGGACGCAGACAACGAGCGGCTCACTGCACTCCGGCGGTCGGTTGCGCGAGAAAAAAGCGCACCATCTCGGCCGAGGCATCGGGGCCGCCCGCATCGGTGAACGAGCCCGCGGCGTTGCCGCCGGACCACGCATGGCCGGCGCCGCGCAGCGTCCATTGCTCGATCACCGGCGCGCCGGACGCGTCGCGTGTAGCAGACGCGCTCATAGGGCCGGCCGGCGAGCGCGGCGTCGGACACCTGGCGCTGCAGCTCGCGCCCGGCGAGTGCCTGCCCGACGATCGCGCCGCTGTTTCGCACGTTGACGGTCGTGTCGCGGTCACCGTGGAAGGTGATCGTCGGAACGGCGCGTCGCGCGTCCGCGCTCGCGGTTGCGGCGACAGCGGCCGGGGGAGTGCTGCCTCTGCGCATCGCGGCGAGCGCCGAGGGCATGTCGCTCGCCGCGCCGTACGGCAGGCCCGAGTGTGCGCCGACGGCTGCGTACAGGTCGGGATAGGTGGTCGCCAGCACGACGGCCATCGCAGCGCCGGCGGACATCCCGGCGACGAACACGCGTCGCGGGTCGACGTGGTGGCTCGACGCCACCTCGCGCGTGATGCCGGCGAGGATCGACGGCTCGCCGCGGTCTCTGTGCTGGTGTCCGTCCTGGAACCAGTTCCAGCACCTGGAGGCGTTGGCGCCGGTCGACTGGGCCGGGTAGACCACCAGGAAGCCGTGTCGCTCGGCAAGCGCGTTCATGCGCGTGCCGGTCGCGAAGTCGTCGGGAGACTGGGTACAGCCGTGCAGCATCATTACCATCGGCACGCGCAGCCCGGACGCTGCGTCGTAGCTCGACGGCACGTAGAGCTTGTACACGCGCTCGCCGGCGTCGTTGCGAAACGTGTGGCTGCTGAATTCGCCGGCACGAACGTCTTGCCGGCGCGCCGGCGCCTGAACCGGGCCGGTCGCGGGGACGACTTCGGCCGTCGAGTCGATGACGTCGCCGCCTCGCTCGCGCTCGGCGGCGCGTGGCGCCGCCGCTGGCGGACAACGCGCGGCGAATGGTCTCGGTGACTTCGCGCATCGGCCCGCTGGTCGTGTCGAGCCCCGCCGAGGTGAGCGCGCGATGGATCGTATCGTTGATCGCGGCCGCATCGAACGCGCGCGGCGCGGTTGGCGTCGCTGCGGTCACGGCGTCGGGCATGGGATCGATAGGTTCGAGTTGCTTCAAGAGTGGCCTTTGGTCATGGATGTGGTGGAGAATTCGCGGAGGGATCAGTGGATGCGATCGGCGAGGGCCCTGCGCACCGCGTCGCTCGCATGGAACGCGCCGAGCACGATCACGGACTCGACCGTGGCACGGGCGAGCTCCGCCGGAACGTCATCGGCGATGCGTGCCAGCCCCACGACCTCGATGCGCAACATCTGCTTCGCGGCGAGCGCGCGCTCGAGATCCGCGCGGCTCAGATGCTGGAGGCCGAGCACGAGCGTGCGCCGCGCGATGGTCTGCTTCACCGTATCGGTGTGCACGACGAGCTGGTTGCGGATCGCGGTGCGTATCAGATCGGTACGGTTGGCGTAGAACCCCTCGTCGACCAGGAGGTCGATCTGGCCGAGATCGACCACGCCGAGGTTGATGGTGATCTTTTCCGAGTCGACGCCGCGCTCCTTGGCGGGTCGCGCGGCGGGGAGCTGTTTTTTGCCAGCCATACACCATCCTATCACCATCCAATCAGATGGTCAATTATTGTGCAAAATTCGTCTCATCGCGGCCGCCATGCATGAGATCGTCGTCCCGTCCTACACGAGATTCAGACGCCTGCCGATGGCACGTCGATGCAATGATTTGTAACGTGTCTTGGGGTGCGTGGCATTCAAACATTTGGGGGTGTGACATGGGATGGATCGACACGCTGTGGTACGCAGGAGAGGCGGAGTTTGTCAGACCGCGACCCATCGACCGAGGAAACCGTGATCAACGTGCCTCGGTTGGACAACTCACGGCCTGTCGGCAGCCCGGCAATCGACGAGACCGAGCTCGCGGACGACGTGAAGCAGCGGCAGGTTGCGCTGGCCGTCGCGTATGCCGCGACTGCTCGCAGCCGCTAAACACCGCTTCAAAACCGCGCCACCGGGCTGCAGCTCTGCGAGGACCGATCTACGCGGCGTAGTCGCTCGCCTCGCTGCGCGTCGCGTCTAATTCCGCGTTGAACACACGGCTGATTCGCACGTCGACGACGTGCGTGCGGCGATCATCGAGGAGCGCCACCGCGCGCTGCGCCTGCGGCTCGCCGTCGAGCGTGACCGACATTCCCGCCACGGCGGCACGCTCCTGGCGCATGCCGATGTGATACGTCGTTTCGCCGAACCGGTAGACGACTTCGCACGAAGACCACGCCTGCGGCAGGCACGGCGCGAACGTCAGGCGGTCCTCGTCGCGACGCACGCCGAGCAGCGACTCCAGAATGAGCCTGTACATCCATCCCGCGGACCCGGTGTACCACGTCCACCCGCCGCGTCCGGTATGCGGCGCCACCGCGTACACGTCGGCGGCAACGACGTAAGGCTCGGCGCGATAGGTTGCGATCTTCTCGGCCGTATCGGCGTGGTTGATCGGATTGATGAGCCGCATGACGTCCCACGCGCGCTCGCTGTCGTGAAGCGCCGCGAATGCCATCGCCGCCCAGATCGCGCCGTGGGTGTACTGTCCGCCGTTCTCACGCACGCCCGGCACGTAGCCGCGGATGTATCCCGGGTCGAGCGCCGAGGTGTCGAACGGCGGGTCGAGCAATTGCACCAGGCCTGCCTCGCGCTTCACCAGGCGACGATCCACCGAGAGCATCGCGGTACGCGCGCGCTCCGGAGCGCCCGCGCCGGAAAGCACCGACCAGCTCTGCGCCACCGAATCGATCTTGCATTCGGGACTGCGCGCCGACCCCAGTGGCGTGCCATCGTCGAAAAACGCGCGCAGGTACCAGTCGCCGTCCCAGCCATGATGCTCGAGGTTGCTGCGCAGCGTCGCCGCTTCCGTCTGGCAGCGCTGCGCGAAGGCCGAGTCGCCGTGCCGGTCGGCGACGCTGCCGAACTCGGTAAGCACCTGGTAGAGGAAAAAGCCCAGCCAGACGCTTTCGCCCTTGCCCCGCGCGCCGACGTTGTTCATGCCGTCGTTCCAGTCTCCGGAGCCCATCAAGCGGCAGTCCGTGCGCGCCGAAGGTCAGGCTGCGCTCGACCGCGCGCACGCAGTGCTGATACACGCTGGCGTGCTCGCGCGAGCGCGACGGCAGGTCGTAGTACGACTCCTCGTCGCTTCCCAGCGATCGCCCCTCGAGAAATGGCACCTGCTCGGTCAGGACCTCCCAGTCCCCGGTGCAATTGACGTAGCGCGAAGTGACCAGCGCCAGCCAGAGAAAATCGTCCGAGCAGTGCGAGCGCACGCCGCGTCCGAGCGGCGGGTGCCACCAGTGCTGCACGTCGCCCTCGAGGAACTGGCGCGACGCGCAGCGCAGGAGTTGCTCGCGCACCAGGTGCGGCGCGGCGTGCACCAGCGCCATGGTGTCCTGCAGCTGGTCGCGGAATCCGTACGCTCCCCCGACTGGTAGTAGCCGGTGCGTCCCCACAGCCGGCACGACAGCGTCTGGTAGAGCAGCCAGCCATTGGCGAGCAGGTCGATCGAAGCGTCGGGGGTCGTGATCTGGACGGCGCCGAGCGTGCGCTTCCAATGCATCTTCACCGCGTCGAGCGCGGCACGCGCGGTGCCCGGCCTGCGGTGCTGCAGCGCCACGCGGCTCGCATCCTCGTGTCCGCGCGCCACGCCGACGCGGAAAATGATCTCGCGCGATTGCCCTTCGGCGAGCTCGAAGGGTATGTGGATGGCGGTGCATGGATCCATCGCCGCGCCGACCTTGCCGGACAGCCGCGAGCGCGCCAGCGCCGCGGGATCGCGCAGCGACCCGTTGCGGCCGATGAACTCGATTCGGTCGCCGCTGATCGTGCGCGTCACGTCGTCGACGTCGAAGAACGCGACGTTCTCGGAGAATTCCGGGTGATACGCGTTGCGGGCGAACACCGCGCCGCTGCCCGGATCGATCTCGGTCACCACGTGCATCGTCGTCTTCGGGCGCAGGTCGCCGAGCACCCATTCGACGTATCCCGTCGCCGACAGCCGCCGGGCGCGGCCCGAGACGTTGCGCACCCTGAGCACGCTGTAGCGGACGGCGCTGTCGAGCGCGACGAAAATCGTCAGCTCGGTGGCGATGCCATCCTCGACGTGCTCGAACACGCTGTAGCCGAAGCCGTGCCGGGTCGTGTACGAACCTTCGCCGGGACGCGGCAAGGGAGAAGGCGACCAGAAGCGGCCCGTGTCGTCGTCGCGCACGTAGAACGCCTCGCCGCTGTCGTCGGTGACCGGATCGTTCTGCCACGGCGTCAGGCGGTACTCGTGCGCGTTCTCGCTCCACGTATAGACGGGGCCGTTCTCCGAGACCACGCAGCCGAAGTAAGGGTTGGCGATGACGTTGACCCACGGAGCCGGCGTCGCGTGGTCGCGCGAAGTCACGATGACGTACTCGCGGCCATCCTCGCTGAAGCCTCCCAGACCGTTGTCCATGCGCAACGCCGGGCGCGGCGTCTCGCTCCCCTCGGGCTCCGCCGACCGCTCCGCGGTGACCGTCAGCTTCGGGATCACCGCCTCGGGCGGCATCGGGCGGCGCACCTGGTCGGCGAGCGTGCCGCGACTGTCGCTGAAAATGGCGCGTGCGACCGACTGCAGGAGCGCGCGGTCCTCGGCGCTGATCTGCTCGGCGGCGCGAAGGAAAATGCCGCCCGGCCGGTCGATGACGTTGGCCTCCACGCCGGCGGCGATCATTCCCATGATCTGGTCGTGCAGCAGCTGGCGGTAGCCGCCGCGTTCCTCGTTCCAGATGACGAGGTCGACGACCAGTCCCTTGAGCCGCCAGTACGCATGCGCCTGCACCAGCTGGCGCACCAGCTCGATGTTCTCCGGGTCCTTGATCTGCACCAGCACGATGGGCAGGTCGCCCGAAATCGCGTAGCCCCACAGGCCGGACTGGCCGCGGCGGTTACGCGCGATCACGCCCGCGTCGGCGCGCAGCGACGCGTTGGCGTGCACGATCGAGCCGGTGAGCCGCCCGTAGAGCTGCGCATCGGCCTCGGTGATGTTGAGCTGCCGGAGCACCACGTGGCTATGCGTCCACGCCATCTCCAGCGCACGGTCGGCGAGCCGGCGATCCTGGTACTTCTCGATCAGCGCGAGGCACGCGGCGCGGTCGTCGGCGACGCCGGTGACCATGTCGATGATGACGGTCTCCTGCGCGTCGATGCTCACGCGCTGGCGGATGGCGACGATGGGATCGAGCACCGACCCCTGCGTTCCCGACAGCGGTAGCGGTCCGCGCATCGCCTGCGGGTCGGCGACGCTGTTGCCGCGCCCGATGAAGCGCGCCCGGTCGGTTTCGTACGACGCTTCGGCGCTGCTGCCGCCGTGCACCGCCATCAGGTGCAGCAGGTTCGGCACGTGCTCGCCGCGCGAGCGCGGGCGTCGCGCGCATACGATCGCGTGCCTGGCGGCGAGGATCTCGGTTTGCACGAACAGGTTCGAGAACGCGGGGTGCAGCGCATCGGCGGCCGCCGAGTTCAGCACCACCTCGGCATAGCTGCACACGTCGATGGCGCGGCGCGATCGTGACTTGTTGGTGATGCGAAGCCGACGCAGCTCGATGTCGTCCTCGGGAGAAACGACGATTTCGAGGTGCGTCTCGATCTCGCCGTCGCGGCGGCGGAACTCGACGCGGGACTCGGCGAAGTTCGCCTCGAACGAATCGGCCGGCACGCCCGTCGGCGCGGACGCGGGCGACCACAGCGCGCCGCTGGTCGCGTCGCGCAGGTAGCAGAAGCTGCCCCAGGGATCGCGCGTCGCATCCTCGCGCCAGCGCGTCACCGCCATGTCCTTCCAGCGGCTGAACCCTCCGCCGGCGTTGGTGATCATCACGTGGTAGCGGCCGTTGGACAGGAGCTGAACGGCGGGCAGACGCGTGTCGGGCGTGGTGAACACGCGAACCGGCAGCTCCGGGGTGTCCGGCGCGGGCCGCAGGTCGACCAGCGCCGGATTGTTGGAATAGAGCGCGCGCGTGTTCGGTACGCGCTCCTGGAGCAGCAGCAACGCCGATTGCAGGTTGGGATCGGACATGAATCGCCGCTGCATCGGCGCGTCGAGCAGCACGTGCGAGAGCGAGACCAGCGTCATGCCCTGGTGATGCGCCATGAACGAGTGCACCAGCGCGCTCGATTCGCCGCGGCGAACGCGCGCCGGCGTGTAGTCGATCGCCTCGTGGAAGCCGAATTTGCCCAGGCAGCCGGCGGCGGCCAGCGCTTCGAGATTGCGACAGGCCTCGCGTGGCGCCACCATCAGCGCCAGCGCGCTCGCATAGGGCGCGATCACGAGGTCCTCGGAGAGTCCGCGCTGCAATCCGAGCCCGGGCACGCCGAAGGCGCGATACTGATAGGTGAGCGCGGCATCGACGGTGTTGTACCCGCACTCCGAGATGCCCCACGGCACGCCGCGCTGCGCGCCGTAGCGGATCTGGCGCTTGACCGCGGCGCGCATCGACTGGTCGAGCAGCGTGTTGTCGTAGGTCGGCATCACCAGCAGCGGCATGAGGTACTCGAACATCGACCCGCTCCACGACAGCAGGATCGGCTCTCCCGCCGTGTGCGTGAGCAGCCGCCCCATCGCGAACCAGCTCTCCTGCGGCAGCCGGCCCTGCGCCACGCCGACGAAGTTGGCGAGCCGCGCCTCGGAGGCGAGCAGGTCGTAGAAGCTGGGGTCGCGCCGTGCGTCGCTGACGTTGTATCCGATGGTCATCAGGTGGCGATGCGGGTCGTACAGGAAGTCGTACTCGATGTCGGTCAGCCGATCGATGTCCGTGGAAAGCGCGGCGATCGCGGCGAGGCGCTTCGCCGCCGCTTCGGCAGCCTTGACGCAGCGACGCGGCCAGCGCGGTCAGCCAGTCGCGCTCCCCGGCCTGCAGGTCGACCGCGGCGAGCGCGCGCTCGATGTCGGGAGAGAGCGTCGCTGACAATCCCGCCACTTCGCGCAGCGTCGGTATCGCATCGATGCGGCGAAGCGACGCGAAGCGCGTCGGCGCCGGCGGCAGCGCGCTCCACGGCGCGAGCGCGTCGAGATCCGCGATCGCATCGCGCGACTGACGCTCCAGCGCAGTCAGCCACATCAGCGCCTCGCCGCCGTTCTGCGAGCGCACGCGGCGGTCGCGGAGCTTCTGCCGGGCGATGCGCTCGAGGCACGCCCGCGCGGCATCGAGGCTTCCTCGTCCGTCCGCAGGCACGCGGTCGATCTCGCCCTGCAGGTCTTCCAGCAGCGTCGCCGTGCCCTCGTGAGCGAGCGAGCCCAGCACGGCCAGCGTGTCGACCAGCCCGTCCCGCCAGCGGCGCGGCAGTATGGGTTCGTCGGCGAGCGCGATCAGGCCGGGGCGCAGCGTGAGCAGGTGCGCGACGAGGTTGCCGCTGTCGACCGTCGACACGTATCGCGGGTGCAGCGGCTCGAGCGTTCGCGTGTCGTACCAGTTGAAGAAGTGTCCGCGGTGGCGCTGCATGGCGCGCAGCGTGGCGAAGGTGCGCGCCGATGCGCTCGACGAGCGCGCCCGTGGACAGGTAGCCGAAATCGTGCGCGGCCAGCGTGGCGAGAAGCGCCAGGCCGATGTTGGTCGGCGAGGTGCGATGCGCGACGACGGTGTCGGGATTCTCCTGGATGTTGTCGGGCGGAAGCCAATGGTCGGTGTCGCCGATCGCGTTCTCGAAAAACCCCCATGTCCTGCGCGCGATCAGGCGCAGGAATCGCGTCTGCGCGTGATCCAGCCGCGGCTTTTCGCGCGACAGCGGCCGGCTCAGCCACCACGCCAGCAGGGGCGAGATGAACCACAGCGCCATGACCGGCGCCGCGACGGCGAGCGCTTCCGGCCTGACGCGCGCGACGAGCGCGCACATCGCCAGCGCCAGCACCGGCGAGAACCACATCGAGCGATACGAGCGTGGCGAGGCTGCGCCGGCATGGGCGCGCTCCATTCCCGACGCCGTCCACTGCAGCAGCCCGCGGCGCGTGAACACGGTGCGCAGCGTCGTGCGCACGATGGCGTCGAGCGTGACGTAGCTTTCGAAGGGCAGGCAGGCGAGCGTGAATGCGAGCTGGGCGATGCGTCGGCCGCCCGAGCGCAGCGTCGTGCGCAGGTGCGCCGCCCAGTACTGGTCGGACGCCTTGCCGATGAGCTCGGTCGCCCAGCCGATCATCGCCGGCAGCGCGATCAAGCCGATGACGGCCACGGTCCAGAAGCGGGCCGGCTCCAGAAGGGTCCAGCCGAGGCACAGCAGCGACGTGGTCGCCGCCGGGACAAGGCTTCGCCGCAGGTTGTCGAGAATCTTCCACTGCGACAGCGGCGAGAGCACGTTGGGCTCGATGTGGCCGTCGCTGCCGGGGACACGGCGGAAAAGCCAGCTGGCGATCTGCCAGTCGCCACGGATCCAGCGGTGGCGGCGGCGCATGTCGACCGCGTACGACGCCGGGTCATCCTCGTAGAGCGCCGTGTCGCTGACCAGCCCGGAGCGCGCGTAACAGCCCTCGAGCAAGTCGTGGCTGAGGATTCGATTCTCGCGGAAACCGTCCGCCGAGCGCCGACTCGAAGGCGTCCACGTCGTAGATGCCCTTGCCGATGAACGAGCCCTCGCCGAATACGTCCTGATAGACGTCCGAGACCGTGCGCGTGTACGGGTCGAGCCCGACTTCGCCGCCCTGCAGCTGCGCGTAGCGCGACTTGCCGGCGCCCGGAAGGGTCGCGCTCACCCGCGGCTGCAGGATCCCGTAGCCCGCGACCACGCGGCGTGTGTCCGGGTCGTGGCGCGGGCGGTTGAGCGGATGCGCCATGGTGGCGACCAGCGCCCGCGCCGCGTCGCGCGGCAGCTGCGTGTCGGTGTCGAGCGTGATGACGTAGCGCACGCCGCGCAGTACCTCGATTCGGCCGATGATCCTCGAAAAGCGATCGCCGTCCGCGCCGCGCAGCAAGGCGTTGAGATCGGCGAGCTTGCCGCGCTTGCGCTCGAATCCCATCCAGACGCGCTCGCGCTCGTTGTATTGCCGCGGTCGATGGAACAGGAAAAAGACGTCGTCACGCCCTTCGGCGTGCTTCGCGTTGAGCTCGCCGACCCCGCGCGCCGCGCGCTCGAGCAGCGCCGCGTCGGTCGGTCGCATTTCCTGCGCCGCATCGACGAAGTCGGTGAGCAGCCCGAAGTGCAGCTGCGGGTCGCGGTTCGCCAGATAGCGGATCTCGAGCGCTTCGAGCAGGTCGTCGATGCCGGATTCGGTCGCCAGCAGCGTCGGCACCACGACCAGCGTCCGCGCCTCGGGCGGGATGCCATCGCGGAAGTCCAGCCGGGGCAGCGTGCGCGGCAGCGCGACGATCGTGGCCAGCAGGTTGACCAGCTGCACGGCGAGCTGGCTCGACGCGAACATCGCGGTGATCGCGCAGGCGACGAGCAGCCATTCGCGCGCGCCGGTTGCAATCGCGTGCGCAACCAGGCCGCCGGCGAAGGCGAAGGTGAGCATCGGATCGCGCCCAGGTACAGCCACAGGCTCACCTGCGCTTCGTCGCCGCGCAACATTTCGGTGACCGTGGGCCGCACGCGCAACCGGCGCTCGAGCTGCGCCCAATCCCTGGTCGACGAGGTAGAAGCCGACGTGCGCCTCGCGCCGATCGGCGCCGTCCGGCGCGGCCGCGTCTAGCGCCAGCGTGACCGCCACGCGCGCCACGTCGACCTCCGACCGGCGGCTGCGCTTGGCCAGCCGCTCCAGCACGTGGCGGTACTTCGTCGCGCGTGGCGAAGTCCATGCGCCGGTAGATGCCGGCGGGATCCTCGGCGAGCGTGCGGTCGGCGATGCTCATCGCCTCGACGAAATCGCGCCAGTCGGTAACGCCGAGCATTCGAAGGCTGCCGATGCTGTTGGCGATCGACACCTGGTCGGAGGCCTGGTGCTGTCCTTCCGCCTGCACCATCTGCTTGATCGTCAGGCCCGACTCCGCGAGCCACTGCTCGACCCAGGTCAGCGCCAGCGCCACCGCGGGACTCTGTCCCTGCAGGCGCCTCGCCAGCTCGGCGACGAAGGCGCTGTTGGTCGGCGGATTGGATCGCGCCATGTCGGCGATCACCAGCACGAGGTTCTTCGGATCGCGCTCGACGATGCGCGTCATCTGCTCCGCCCAGTACGCGGCGACGTTGCTGCCGGCGCCCGCCGCGGCGATGCGCGCGGCGACGCGGCGCAGGTTCTCGATCAGCGCCAGCCGCAGCATGATCGGAATCGCCCAGAGCTCGCCCAGCGTCAGCGGCGTCACCATCTGGTAGGCCGCGATGAAACGGGAGAGACTTTCCGGGTCGACCTGGCCGTCGCCGTGCGCGATGATCTCGAGCGCGATGTCGTAGACGCGCGGCAGGCCAGCCGAGCTGCCGGTGCGCAGCGCGGGCAGCTCGGTGCTGTATCCGGGCGGCAGGTGCCGGCGCGCGGTGCGCACCTGCTCCTCGATCAGGTAGAAGTTGTCGAGCAGCCACTCGCCCGCCGGGGTGACCGGCTGGTCTGCCTTGATCGCCTCGGTGAGCATCGCGCACGAGTCGACCAGGACGCTCTCGTTCTGGGCGAGGCGGTTGAGCAGGCGATCGCGGGCGCGGCGGTGTCCGAGCTTATGCGCCGCGGCCAGCGTCGCGCCGTGCTGCTCCATCTGGTCGGCGGTGAACAGCTCCGAGCGCAGCGGCGCCTCGCCGCCGGCCCGCTCGGGGGCGCCGACGCTGCGTCGGGCGAGCGGCAGGCGCGCCAGCAGTCCCTCGATGCGCGTCATGAGCGACGCCGAGTCGATGTCGGACGAACGATGGTGACGCGGGCTTCGGTTCGGCGAGCACGGATGTAGGAGGTTGGCGACGATTGCCGCGGCTTGCGAATGCAGGATGCGTTCCCATGTTAGCAGTTGCCAGCGCCGCGATGCGCGCGGCGGGCGCACGTCAGCTCCCGCGCTCGTTGCCATCCGCGCGAAAAACTGCATGTAACTCTTACAACGGAACAGCAAATAAGCGCGCTATTCGGCGGCGATCGACCGGCAGCAGCGCGATCGATCGCCTGCGCGCTGCGCAATTGCTGCATGGCACCGATCTTGCTCACCACCCAGCAACTCGACAGCGCACTGCCTATGTCACCCACGACACTTTCCTACCTCACCGGCATCGCAACCTCGCCGCCGCCGGTCGACAACGAGCAACACGCATTCCACGTCGCGCTCATGGCTTTCAACGCGACGCGCCTCACGCCGGGATTTCCCCGCATGGATTGGAAGGAGTCGCTGCGCGGCGAGCGCGAAATGCAGATCGCCGAGGGCGAGTTCGTCGAGCAGGAGCGCCGCATGATCCGGCGCGAGGCGGCGAACGCGCCTTCGGATCCTTGCGCGTTCATGGCGTGGTTCGAGCAGCTCTGCGAGACCGGACCCGGGCAGCGCGATCCGCTGTTCCCCTGGCTTGCGTCCACCGCGAGCCTCGCCGAGATGCGCTGGTTCCTCACGCAGGAGGCGGCGGGCGAGGCCGGTTTCGACGATCTGGTCGCGCTCACGCAGATCCGGTTCCCGATGCGGCCGAAGCTCGAGATGGCGCGCAACTACTGGGACGAAATGGGTCGCGGCCACGAGCGCGCCATGCACGGCGGGATGCTGGCGTCGATGGTCGAGGAGCTCAGGCTGCATCCGACGCCGGAGCAAACCGCGTGGGAATCGCTGGCGCTGGCCAACCTCATGGTCGCGCTCGCCATCAATCGCCGATACGCCTACCACTGCCGTCGGCGCGCTGGGCGTGATCGAGATGACCGCGCCCGGGCGTGTCTCGCAGGTCAACGAGGGATTGAAGCGCCTCGACGTCAGCAGCAGCGCCCGCATGTATTTCCAGCTGCACGCCGGGCTCGACGTCCAGCACTCGCAGGCGTGGAACCAGGAAGTCATTTTCCCGCTGGTCGAGGACAATCCCGCCGCCGGAAGCGCCATCGCCGAAGGCGCGCTGATGCGGCTGGCGAGCGGGGCGCGCTGCTTCAGGCGCTATCGCGCTCACTTCGGATTGGACGGCACTCCATCCGGCGTCAGGTGAAACAGCGCCCCGTCCCACAGTGACAGGAGGCGCGTGCCGCTGTCGCGCACCGTGAAGCCCGTGGTGAGCGCCAGCCTGGACACGTCGTCGCGATCGCGCCCGGCGTCGCCGCGATAGCTGAATTCGAAAATCACCAGGTCGCCGCCCGGACGTAGCACCCGGCGCGCTTCCTCGAAGTGGCGCTCGACCAGCGCCATGCCCGACTGCACCAGGTACGGGAAGGAATCGACCGCCATCACCAGGTCGAAGCTCGCGTCGGCGAATGGCGCGAGGTCGTAGCCGGTGCAGGCGAGCAGCGAGACGTTGTCCAGGCCGGCGCAGCGCCGCCGCGCCTGCTCGATCATGCGCGGCGACACGTCGATGCCGGTGATGGCGCGCACTTGCGGCGCCAGCGCGCGCTCGAATCGGCCGATGCCGCAACCGATCTCGAGCACGTCGCGCGCCGCCGTGACCCAGCGCCGCGCCACCAGCAGCTCGACGACCTCCTGTGTCGCGGCGTCGAGGATGGCGGGATTGCCCAGCGAATAGAGCGCCACGCTCGACTCGGTCGATTGCGTCGACCGACCAGTCGAAAAGGTTGCGGCAGAAGGCGATGCCCTGCTCGACACTTTCCGCCGGGCGATCGCTGTCGACGCCGCTCGCGATCATGCGTGCGATGCGCTCGCAACCGGCGCGATTGCGCTCGACCAGATCAGCCAACGCGTCGAGCGAGCGGGCGAGCGCCGGCGCGCGTGCGCGGCATTCGATCGACGCGGCGTCGAGCGCGGCGCAGTAGCGCGTCGACGTCCGGGACCGCCTCGAGGCAGTACATCACCGCCATTTCTCCGGACAGCGTGCCCTCGGTGTAGCGCTGCACCGCGTCGCGCTGCGCGGCGTTGTCGATTCGCACACCTCCCGGGTCGACGGCCGATGGGCGAGTCATGACGCGAGATAGCCCAGATGCGCCAGCGCGTCGAGGTCGTGGTCGATGACGCGCGCGCCGATGTCGTCGCGATAGCGCAGGTTGGGAACGATCACCTTGCGGGCGAGCTGGTAGGCCGCGTCGCGCGCCTCGCCGACCGAGGCGCCCGTGCCGGTCGCCACGCCGACGTAGCCGACCATTCCGCTGGTCACCAGCTGGCCGTCTTCGAGCGCCACCTCGGCCAAGTGCAGCGCGCCGCGCTCGGCATCGGTCATGCGGCGTCGAGACAGATCGGCAATCCGCGCGAAAGCTCGTCGTAGCCATGGCTGTACGGGAACGGCGGAACCGTCAGCACGACGCCGGCGGCGAACCCGGGGCGCGTGCGAATCGTGCGCTCGCCCGCGCCGAGCATCTTGCGGAAAATGGCGTCCCACGGCTCGTCGTGCAGCGCCTCGCAGATGCAGTATCCCGGATAACCGAAGCGGCTGGTGAACTCGAGCGGCCACAAGCCGTCCTGGTTGGCGATCAGGTTGAGGTTGATGTAGCCGACGTAGCCGCCGGCGCGCAGCGGGCCCGCCATGTGCTCGAGGGTTTGCGCGAAGATCCGCTCGTAGCCTCGGTAGGTGACGATGGTGCCCATCTCGCCGGTGAGCTCGCCCAGCTCGCCCGGAAAGAACCGCTTGTGCTCCCAGTCGAGGCACGCGGGCTCGAGGAATTGCCTGCCGTCGAAGTACGCGCCGACGCCGACCTCGACGCCCTCGACGTGCTCCATGAGCACGAAGTCCGGCGACGCCGGCGTCGCGCCACTGGCGCGCGTAGGTCTGCAGCAGCGCGACCATGTCGTCGCCGTTGGCCATCTGCCCTACATAGTTGCGCGTGCGAAGGCTGCCTGCGCCGTTATTCTTGAACACGTATCGACGCTTCGTGGCGCGCACGAACTCGATGGCCGCCGCGAAGCTGTCGAAGGCATGCGACGCCGCCACCCGCAGGCCGAGTCCTGCGAGCTGCGCCTGCCCGAAGGCACGATCGGATTCGAGGCGATCGCCGAAAGCACTGCCGCCGATGACCTGGAAGCCTTCGCCGCGCAGCCGATCCTGCGCCTCGCCGCGCAGCGCCGATTCGAAGACGATGACGCCGTCCTCGCCGGCGGCGCGGATCCACGGCAGCTCGGCGCGCCAGTCCGGCGTCGACTCGACCATGCCCGCATAGACGCCGTGCGCGGTAGGGTCCCCGATGTACATGCGCACTTCGTGACCGGCGCGAACGAGGCCGTGGTACATCGCGCCCAGATCGCCTTCCTCGCCAATGCCGAGCAGCCGCACGCGCGCGCTCCCGGCTAGCGCGGCAACGTGATCACGGCGGCGACCACCGCGATGCGATCGACGTCGTCGTACCCGGGCAGCGAGAGCTCCTCGCCGAAGACATCCGGATCGATCTCGGTGTACGCGAGCGTCGCGCCGGCGGCGCGCGCGGCGTCGACGACCGGCGCGCGCAGCAGGTCCTCGCCGTGCACGATGCACGAGCCGGTGTAGAGCACGAGCATTCCACCCGGCGCCAGCCGCTCGAGGCCTTCGCGCACGATGCGAAGCGACAGCGCCGAGCCGCGCGCGCCGCCGCCGTCGCGATACACGCGCGCCTGTGCATCGGCCAGGTACGGCGGGTTGGCGACGACGAGGTCGATCGGCGTGTCGATCCCCGAGAACAGATCGCCTTCGACGATACTCGGCTTCGACGCCGGCCAGCGCCGCGTTGACGCGCGCAAAGCGCAGCGCCGCGGGGTTGATGTCGGCGAGGATCAGGCGTTCCGGCACGCCCCCGGCGCGCACCGCGACGACACCGCCGGCGCCGGTTCCGCAGCCGACGTCGACGACGCACCGGCGCGAACGCGTCGGCTGCGCGCCGAGCGTCGCCGCGATCAGCGAAGCGAAGCGGTACGTGTCGGGACCGAAGAACACCGAATCGGCCGCCACGGTGGGGAACGCCGAATGAACGTAGAGGTCGTCGCCCAGCGTCGAATAGCGCACCTTGCTACGCCACAAATCGTCCCGCGCCTCGATCGCGTCGGCGGCCTCGAGCCACGCCAGCGCGTTCGGCGGCAGCAGCTCGCGGCGAAACGGGCGGCTCCATCCGAACACGTCCTCGACGCTGCGCGCTTGCGCCGATGCTGCGCGCGCGTTCACCCGCGCGTGCGTCGCCGGCGTCACGGTGGTGAAGCGATAGCCCGAATCGCGCAGCCACTGCCCGAGCCGTTGCAGCGGGGTCGCGTGGCGCAGCGCGGCTTCGCCATCGGCGGTGCTGCTCGAGGTCGCTTGATGGGTCTGCAAATGAGATTCCCGCGGATCTGCGTCCGGCGAGCGGGTTGCCCATCATAGCAAGCGCGGGCACTGCATTCGCATCAGAAGCCGGACCCGGTAACAATGACCGGCCGGGCGCGACGCTGGCCCGGCTTGGTCGCCTTGCCCGGCATTCGCTGGAAGCGTCACCCCAAGACCACCGGGTCGCAGTAAGATCGTGCTCGCGAAATCGCTTGCGCTGGCAGGGAGGCCCGATGCTTGCACGAATTCCCGCGGTCGAAGCATCCGCCGTCGACGGCAAGGCGCTCACCATCCGCGCGCTTCGCGTGCGTGCGGTGAAGGTTCCGATGACCGAGCCGCATCGCACCGCGAGCGGAACGATCGTCGAGTCGCCGCTGGTGCTCACCGATGTCATCACCGAGCAGGGCATCACCGGCCACAGCTACGTCTTCTGCTACTCGACGCTCGCGCTCAAGCCGGTGGCGCTGCTGGTCAAGGGCCTCGAATCGCTGATCGCCGGGCAGCCGGCGGCGCCGCTGGATATCGAGCAGATGCTGTCGCGCCGGTTCCGCTTGCTCGGAGCGCAGGGGCTCACCGGCATCGCGATGGCCGCGATCGACATGGCGCTGTGGGACGCTCTCGCACGCGCGCGCGAGCTGCCGCTGGCGCGCCTGCTGGGCGGGACGCTCAAGCCGGTTCCCGCCTACGGCGCGACCGGCTACGACGGGGCGGCCGGCTCGGCGCGCGTCGCGGCGTCGTGGGCCGAGCGCGGCTTCAAGGGGGTCAAGGCGAAGATCGGCTATCCGGACGTCGCCGAGGACGTCGACGTGGTGCGCGCGATCAGGCGCGAGGTCGGCGACGATTTCTCCATCATGGTCGATTACAACCAGTCGCTGACTCCGGTCGAGGGCATGGAGCGCGGCCAGCGGCTCGATGGCGAGGGCCTGACCTGGATCGAGGAGCCGACGCTCACCGACGACTACGCCGGCCACGCGCGTGTCGCGCAGGCGGTGCGCACGCCCATCCAGTGCGGCGAGAACTGGTGGGGAACGCACGACATGCGCAAGGCGATCGACGCCGGCGCGTCCGACTACGTGATGCCCGACGTCATGAAGATCGGCGGCGTCACCGGATGGCTGCGCGCGGCGGCGCTCGCCGAGGCGCACAACATCCGCATGTCGAATCACCTGTTCGTCGAGGTCAGCACGCATCTGTTGTGCGCGACGCCGACGGCGCACTGGCTCGAGTACGCCGAATGGTTCAACCCCGTCATCGAGCAGCCGCTCGCGGTGGTCGACGGGCACGCAACGCCCGGCGACCGGCCCGGCAGCGGCGTCGAGTGGAACGAAGACGCGGTCGCGCGCTATCTCGTCGAGTGATGCGGTGGCGTTCCGAAAGCCCTCGAAGAATGATTCGAATGATTCGACCGCGTCCGAGGTCGAAGATCGCGCCGCGCGGTTGACCCGCGCGGGGCTGGACACGCTCAACTTCGGATTCGCGGTGTTCGACCGCGACCTGCGGCTGGTCGCGACTAACAAGGCGTTTCGCACCTTGCGCGGGTATCCCGCGGCGCTGTGCAAGCCGGGAACCGAGCTGGTCGAGCTTTACCGCTTCAATGCGCAGCGCGGCGACTATGGTTCCGGAGAAGTCGAGATGCAGGTGCTGTCGCGGCTCAATCGCGTGCTCCGCCGGCAACCGCACGAGCTCGAATACACGCTGCCATCGGGACAGGTCCTCAACGTCAAGTACACGCCGATCGTTCACGACGGGCTGGTCCTCGCCTACACCGACATCACCGATCGCAAGCGCGCGGAGGCGCTGGTCGCGCAACGCGAAGCCGAGCTCGAGATCGCGCTCGACAACATGCCGGGTGCGCTCGCCTATACCGACGAGCAGCTCAACATCGTGGTGTGCAACGATCGCTTCGCCGACATGTATCCCGCGCCGCGCGAGCTGCTGATGCGCGGGTCTCCGTATCCGGATTTCCTGCGCTATCTGGCAGCGAACGGATACTACGGCGAGGGCGACGTCGAGGAGCTCGTCGCCCGACGCGTCGAAAGCCTGCGCAACCCTTCCGCCACGACCTTCGAGGATCACACGCCCGACGGAAGGGTCTACGAAGTCTTCCGCAGGCGCGCCCTTCCCGGCGGCACGATCACCGTGATCACCGATATCACCGGGCTGCGCGAGGCGGAGCGCAACGTGCTGGCCAACGAAGCCAAGCTTCACGTCGCCCTCGACAACATGCCGGGCGCGCTGGTCTACACCGACGAGGCGCTCAACATCGTGGTCTGCAGCGACCGCTTCGCCGAGATGTATCCGGTGCCCCGGGAACTGATCGCTCCGGGCCGTCCGTATCCAGGCCTGCTGCGGCATCTCGCCGAAAACGGATACTACGGCGACGGCGACGTCGAAAGCCTGGTCGCGGCGCGCGTCGACAGCCTGCGCAACCCGGCCGGCGCCACACTCGAGGATCGGACCCCGGACGGACGCTTCTATCGCGTCAACCGTCGACGCGTCGCCTCCGGCGGGACGATCACCGTGATGACCGACGTCAGCGAGCTCAAGCATGCCGAGCAGCGCCTCGTCGAGGCGATCGAGCGCACCGCCGAAGCGAGCAGGCAGGTCGCCGATAAGAACCAGATGCTCGAATCGCTTTCGTCGAAGCTTTCGAAGTATCTTTCGCCGCAGATCTACAGGTCGATATTCCGCGGCGAAAAGAACGTCGAGGTCGCGTCGCAGCGAAAGAAGCTCACCGTCTTTTTCTCCGACATCGCCGGCTTCACCGAGACCACCGACCTGCTGGAGTCCGAGGAGCTCACTACGCTGCTCAACCAGTACCTGCGCGAGATGTCGTCGATCGCGCTCGAGCACGGCGCCACCATCGACAAGTTCATCGGCGACGCGATCATGCTGTTCTTCGGCGACCCGGAGACGCGCGGGCCGCGTGAGGACGCGACGGCGTGCGTGAAAATGGCGATCGCGATGCAGCAGCGCATGCGCGACCTGCAGGCGGCATGGCGCGATCGCGGGCAGGAGCACGTCTTCCAGCTGCGCATCGGCATCAACACCGGCTTCTGCACGGTCGGCAACTTCGGCAGCGACGAGCGCGTCGACTACACCGTGATCGGCAACGAGGTCAATCTCGCCGCGCGGCTGCAATCGCACGCCGACCTCGGCGGCATCCTGCTCGCGCACGAGACCTATTCGCTGGTGAAGGACGTCGTGTTCGCCGAGGAAACCGGCACGATCACCGTCAAGGGCTTTCCGACGCCGGTGAAGACCTATCGCGTCGTCGGGCTGCACGACGACCCGGGGACCCGCGGCCGCGTCATCCGCCAGGAGCAGGACGGATTGCTGCTCATCATCGACAAGGGCAAGCTCAGCGACAAGGGCAAGGCCGACGCGATCCGCCTGCTCGAGGATGCGGTCGGTCGGCTCAAGAACTAGCGGAATCGCCGAGCGCTGCGGTTGACTCCGCGCGCGCATCCCGGTATCGTAGGCAACGCCGCCGGCGTAGCCAACGCGTCGCGCACGAACGCGTCGCGCAGACGACCACACAACGGAGGAGATGCAACATGGGCGATGCGATCTGCCGGACCCGACGCACGATGCTCGGCGCTGCGATCGGGAGCGTGTTCGCGGCGGCGCTGCCGCGCGTCGCCAGCGCGGCGACGACGCTGCGCTGGGCGACGGTGCTGCCGACGAACCATCCCGGCGTCGCGATGATGGAGCGCGTCGCCAAGCAGGTTCGCGAGGAGACCGGCGGCGCGGTCGAGATCCAGACCTTTCCGGCCGGGCAGCTCGGCTCGTCGCGCGACCTCATCGAAGCGGCGTCGAGCGGCGCGATCCAGATCGTCGACGAGGGCGCGGCGCAGTTCGGGCAGTTCGTGCCGCAGTTCTCGATCCTCGAAGCGCCGTACATCTGGCGCGACGCCGCAGCAGATGCGCCGCGTGCTGAACTCGCCGATCATGGACGAGATGAACGCGCAGCTCGTCGCCAAGCGGCGATGCGCGTCATCGGCTCGACCTACTACGGCAAGCGCCACGTCACCTCGGGCAGCAAGGCGATCAACACCGTCGACGACATGAAGGGCTTCAAGCTGCGCATCCCCGAGGTCGACACGTTCCGCGCGATGGCCGAGGCGTGGGGCGCGCGGCCGACGCCGCTCAACATCGGCGAGCTCTACCTCGCGTTGAGCCAGGGCGCGGTCGACGGCCAGGAGAATCCGCTGCCGACGATCCAGAGCAACAAGTTCTTCGAGGTGCAGAAGTACCTGGTGCTCACCGGCCACATCATCACGCCGCGCCTGATCGTCGTGAACGAGGCCGCGTGGCAGGCGCTCGAGCGCGAAGGAGCGGCAGGCGATCAAGAGCGCGGTCGAGACGCACGGGCAGGCGCAGGACAACGAGATCCTGTCGCAGGAAGCCAAGCTCGTCGACACCTTCAAGGCCGGCGGGATGACCGTGATCCAGCCCGACGTCGAGAGCTTCCGCAAGCCGGTGCTGGCGAGCGTGCCCGCGAAGTTCGAGTCGAAGTGGGGCAAGGGACTCTGGGAGCGCATCGCCGCCGCCTGACGCGTCGAGTCCGCCGACGGGCGCCCGTCGGGCGCGCGCGGTCGGCGATCCTCAAGGAGTCCTGATGCTCAGTCGAGTCGTCGGTGCCTTCGACCGCGGCGCCGCGGTCGCCGCGTGCGCGCTTGCTGGTCGCTCTTGCTCGGCGTCGTCGCGCTCGGCGTCGTCACGCGCGGTGCCGGGCGAGCCGCTGATCTGGACCGACGAGCTGTCCCGCTTCCTGATGGTATGGCTCGCGTGTCTCGGCTGGATCCTGGCGAGCCGCAAGCGGCATCCAGGTCCGCATCCGCTTCTTCCAGGACCTGCTGCCGCGGCGCGCGCGCATCGCGCGGTCGAGCTCGCCATCCAGGTCGCGCTGACCGTGTTCGGCGCGCTCATCGCGTGGTTCGGCGTCGGCCTGGTCGGCCAAGAACCACGACCTCGAGGCGACGACGCTGCCGCTTGTCGATGGCGTGGATGTACGCGCCGATGGTGCTGGCCGGCATCGTCACCGCGCTGCAGGGCGCGTGCGAAACCTACGCCACGCTCAGGCGGCCGCGCGCGCCGCCGCCGCCGGACGCGATCGCGACGGACATCGAATGAGCAACCTCATCATCGAGATCGTCGATCGTATGGCTGGTGGCGATCCTGGTCGGGCTGCCGCTGTTCGCATCGATGGGACTCGCTGCCTTCGCCTTCGTCGGCTTCACCGGCCTTGCTCGCCGTCGATCGTGCCGCAGAAGATGGCGCAGGCGATGAACTCGTTCCCGCTGGTCGCGGCGCCGCTGTTCATTCTCATGGGCAACCTTCTCGGCGCGGCGAAGCTGACCGACCGCATCGTCCGCTTCGCGACGTCGCTGGTCGGATCGCTGCGCGGCGGCTACGCGCACGCCAGCATCCTGTCGAGCATGATCTTCGCCGGCATGGTCGGCTCGGCGGTCGCCGATGCGGCCGGCACCGGCGCGATCGAGGTGCGCGCGATGAGCAAGGCGGGCTATCGGCCCGAGACCGCGGCCGCGATCAGCGCCGCGGCCGCGACCATCGGCCCGATCATTCCGCCGAGCCTGCCGATGGTGATCTACGGCGTCAGCGCCGACGTGTCGATCGGACGACTGTTCCTCGCCGGCGTCATTCCCGGCGTGCTGATGGGTCTCTCGCTGATGGTGATGGTGGCGATCATCGCGCCGCGGCAGGGCTTGCCGCGCCACGCCTTCGGCGGGCTCGCCGACGTGTGGGAGGCGTTCAAGGGCGCGTCTGGGCGCTGCTGGCGCCGGTGATCCTGCTCGGCGGCATGTTCAGCGGGCTGTTCACGCCGACCGAGGCCGCCGCCGTCGCCGGATCTCTACGCGCTCTTCCTCGGATTCGTCGTCTACCGGACGCTGCGGGTCAAGGATCTGCCGGCGATCCTGATCAACACCGCCGAGACCACGGGCATCGTCGCGGTGCTGGTGATGGCGGCGGGAGCGCTCGGCTGGTGCATGTCGATCTCGCGCATCCCGCAGACCGTCGCGCCGGCGCTGGTCGCCACGATCCACGAGCCGCTGGTGTTCCTGCTGGCATCGAACGTGCATCCTGCTGGTGGTCGGCTGCTTCATGGAAACGCTGGCCGCGCTGCTGATCCTGATACCGATCCTCGTTCCGGCCGCGATCGGCTTCGGCATCGACCCGGTGCAGTTCGGCCTGATCATGATCTTCAACCTGATCCTCGGCACGATTCACCCGCCCATCGGCGTGGTGCTTTTCGTCATGGCGCGCATCGCCGAGATCAGCTTCGAGAAGATCTCGCGCGCGATCCTGCCGTGGCTGGTGCCGCTGCTGATCGTGCTCGCGGCGATCACGGTGTGGCCGCCGCTGACGTTGTGGCTGCCGGCCCTCGTGATGGGAAAATGAAGCGCGCAGGATCGCGGCTCGACGGCCTGCGACTGACGGCCTGCGAGTGTGAACTGCGCTAGACCGCCATCGCCAGCGCGTCCTCGACGCGCGGGGTGCGCGTCGCTGGCGGCGTTTTCTCGCCGGCTGCCTTTTCGGGCACACCGCCGGTGCTGGCGATGATCAACTGCAGTGCTTCCTCGGGCGCATCCCACACCGGAAAGTGACCGCACTGCTCGAACCAGTACACGTGCGCGCCCGGGAACAGCGCCTGCGCATGCCGCGCTTCGCCGGGCGGACACACGCGATCCTGGCGTCCCCAGCCGATGATGATCGGCGCCTTCATCGCGTCCGCCTTCATTCCCTTCTGCTTGTCGCCGTAGGCGAGTTGTCGCAGCAGCTCGTCGAAGCGCGTCGCCGCGGCGTAGGAGCGCATCTCCGTCAGCAGCGTCTTGGGCGGCACGCGCCACGGCCGAGCCGACAGGTGGGCGAACAACACGGTGCGCGTCAGCGCGTCGACGGTAAGGAAGCGCATCGCCGGTTGAAGCATGCGGACCAGCTTGATCGACGCCGATATCGACGCGTAGAAGAAATGGCGCTGCCAGCCGCGCCAGAAGCCGCCGGGATCGAGCGCCACGGCCGTGCCGATCACCCCGCGACGCGCAAGCTCGAGCACCAGGCGAGCTCCCATCGAGCTGCCGACGGCATCGACCCCGAGCCAACCGTTCTTACGCAGGAATCCGGTGACCGCATCGGCGAGCGTCGATATCGAGGTTTCGCCTGGGAGCGCCGGCGTGGCCCCGAATCCGGGCAGGTCGGGCGCGATAACGTCGCGGCTGGCGATCAAGCCGTCGAGCACCGGTCCCCACGACTTCCAGCTCCCGCCGAGCCCGTGAAGCAGGAGCAGGCGCCGCCCCGCGCCTGCACGAAAGCAATGCATGCCTCCGATGATCGCGGTCGAGGACGGCTGGCTGAGCCGGAGGGTGTCGCGGCTGTCCATACCGGAATGGTACGCAGCCTCGCCGAGGCTGGCGATCAGCGGAACTCCCATTCACATGTAGGACGCGCCCGCGCCGCATCGACTGCACCTCTGGCGCGGTCGCATCAGCGGCAAAAGCGGTCAGGGCACCATCAGGTCGAGCAGCGGCGCGTACTGCTGCGCGCCGAAAATGTCCGGATCGCCCGGACTGCCGCTGGGACGCAGCCGGAAGATCGTGAACTTGATCGCGTTGGCAGGATCGAACTCGACGAAGTCGGCGATGCGCTCCGGCGCGATCCCGTAGAGCCGGCACACCGTTTCGCGCGTGAGCACGCGTGACGCCTTGACGTGCTCGTAGTCGGCGCGGTGCCGGAAAATGATGTCGAAGGTGATGAGGTCGACTCCCGCGTTCTTGCTGCGGATGGTCTTGGCGAGATCGGAGAGCTTGCGTGCGGCCATGACGTCGATGTCTCGCTACGTGCCGACCTGCGTCACGTGCGTCGGAAAGAGCTCCAGCGGATCGTCGCAGCGCAGCGTGTGGTTGACCGTCCAGCGGTACGCAGGGCTCGCGCGCAGCACCTCGTCGAGCGCGAACGCGACCGATCCCGCCGAGCCCTTCACGTCGGGAAGGCGCGCGTAGAACATCTGCCGCGTGCCGATCATGCACACTTCCTCGGCCATCGCCGCGGTCGGCGCGACGCCCTGCACGAGGATGCACAGCTCGTGTCCCGGCTTGTCCTTCAAGCGGCTCGAGCTCGCCCATCACGCCGTCGCGGCCGTAGACGATGTAGTGCAGCTCGTACGCGCCGTCGCTGCCGTCGCCGAAGCGCTCGCGCACCTTGGCGCGCGCCCACTCGATCACCTCGTCGACGTGCGCGATCGTGTACGGGTCGCGGATGCCGACCAGTCCGACGTAGCGCTCGCCGATGCGTCCCGCGCCTTCGAGCTTGACGCGGAACTCGTGCGGCGGGCAGGAAGCGCGCGCCGGTGATGCGCGTGGTCTTCTCGTCCGCCTGCTCGTACACGCACTGCGACATGTCGAGCGTGCCGCCGGCGACGTGCTCGAAGTACGGATTCGATCGCTCGTACATGGCGTGACCCGCGACCGATGCGACGGTGCAGCGCTGCTCGGGGTGCATGGCGGTCACGCGCACCTCGCCGGCGCTGACTTCGCCGAGCACGGTTTCCTTGCCGCCGTAAGGCTCGGCGCAGAACGATGCGCACTCGAGGACCTTGCCCAGGTAGTACGCATCGGCTTCGGGGAATCCGTGGTGGATCGCCGGCCCGGCAAACACGCAGCTGTCGCTGCTGCGTCCGCCGATGATCACGTCCGCGCCCTGGTTGAGCAGCGCGACGAAGGGATGCACGCCGGCCATCGCGACGATGCGCTCGGTGGCGGCGAGCTCCGGCTCGTTTAGCGTGGCGTGTCCTTCGAGCCCGTGCACCGTCTCGCCGTCGCGCATGCGTCGCAGCAGGTCGGCCTTGTCGACTTCGGAGTAGAAATAGCCGAGGCGAAATGGCGCCAGGCGATGCTTCGCCGCGAGCTCGCGGATGATGCGCACGTAGAGATCGACGCGGCTGTTCGAGCCCGTATCGCCGGACGAGCCGATGACCATCGGCACGCCGAGCCCACGCGCGGCGAGCAGCATGTGCTCGAGGTCCTGCGTCTGCCACGCGAGCGGGCTCGTCGACGTGTCGCTGCCGAGCGGCACCGGGCCCACGTCGTCGCTGCCCGAGTCGGCGGCGATGTAGTCCGGCCGTGCCTCGACGCCCAGCCGGAAGCTGTCGACGCGCAGCGGCGCGAACCCGAGGTGTCCATTGGGACAGATGATGCGGAGCGAGCGCATGCGAAGGTTGTGGTTGCTCGTGAGCGCCAGTGTAGCCCAGGCTCGACGTGGACGCGTAGCGCCGCACGCGCTAGCATTTGGCGCAACCCTTCGTGGAGAAATTCATGCGTCGGCTCGTCTTCGCCGTCCTGATCGGGATGGGCGCCCTGGCGGTGTGCGCTCCGGTCGCGAACGCGCAGGTGACCATGCCGCGCACGATCCGCATCGTCGTGCCGTTCTCTCCGGGCGGCAGCAACGACGTCATCGCGCGCGCCATCGCCGCGCCGCTGTCGAAGCGTCTCGACATCCCGGTGATCGTCGAGAACAAGGCCGGCGCCGCCGGCGTGATCGGCGCCGACTATGTCGCCAAGTCGCCGCACGATGGGTCGGTGCTGCTGCTCACCTCGTCTTCGTTCCTCACCGCGGCGGCGACGCAGACGCAGCTTCCGTACGATCCCATCGCCGCGTTCGCGGCGGTCGGCATGGTCGGGCAGGGGCCGATGCTGCTGGCGGTGCCCGCGAGCGCTCCCTACAACTCCGCGGCCGATCTTCTCGCCGCGGCGAAGGCCAGGCCCGGCGCGCTCAACTACGGCTCGGCCGGCGTCGGCTCGATCGGTCATCTCGCCACCGAGCTGCTCGACGACGCGGCGAAGGTGCAGATGACGCACGTGCCCTATAAAGGCGCCGCCAACGCGGTCGTCGATCTCGCCGCCGGGCAGATCCAGGTGATGATCTCGAACTACAGCACGCTCGCGCCGCTGCTCAAGGGAGGCAAGCTCAAGGCGCTGGCGGTGACCTCGAAGCAGGCGCACCCCGCATTCCCGGACCTGCAGCCGCTCGCGGTCGCCGTGCCCGGCTACGCGATCGAGCTGTGGGTCGGCGTGTTCGCGCCGGCGGGCACGCCGAGCGCGCTGGTCGAGCGTCTGAACCGCGAGATCAACGACATCGCGAAGTCGAGCGAGCTCGCGGTCGTGCTCGAGCCCGACGGCACGGTGCCGAGCGCGATGAGTCCGTCGGCGTTCGCCACGCGGGTGAAGGACGGACCTCGGCGTCTGGAAGCAGATCGCCAGCGAGAAGAAGATCGTCGCCGAGTAGCGTTACTGCTTGGCCGGATCGAAGCCGGTCTCCTTGTAGATGTCGGCGATGAGCTGCTTGCCGACGCGGCTCTCCATCTCGACATGCACCTTGGCGAGCGCCTTTTTCCAGGCGCGCTTCTCGTCGGGCGTGAGCTCGATCACCTGCGTGCGGCCCGACTTGCGGACCGCGGCCAGCGCGTCATCGTTGTCTTTCTGGGCCAGGTCGTTGCCGTATCGGGTCGCTTCCTTCAACGCGCCTTCCAGGATGGTGCGGATGTCGGCAGGCAAGCCATCCCAGAACTTCCTGTTTGCGATCACGACGTAGCCGATGTACCCATGGTCGGTCCGGGTGAGATATTTCTGCACCTCGAATAGCTTTTGCGTGTAGAAATTCGACGTGACGTTCTCGGTGCCGTCGACGACGCCCGTCTGCAGCGCCTGGTATACCTCCGAAAGCGCCATGACCTGCGGCAACGCACCGACGGCACGCATTTCCGCCTCCAGAACCTTCGATGACTGGATACGCATCTTCAGCCCTTTCACATCCTCGGGCTTGCGCAAGGGCTTGTTCGCCGACATCGGCTTGAATCCGTTGTCCCAGTACGCCAAGCCGACGATTTCCTTCGATTCGAGCTTCTTGAGCAGCGCCTCGCCGACCTTGCCCTCGGTGACCTTGTGCACGTCGGCGTAGCTGTCGAACAGGTAGGGAAAATCGAAGACCTCGAATTCCTTGATGCCGAGCGGGCCGAACTTGGAAAGCGTCGGCGCCAGCATCTGCACCGAGCCGAGCTGCAACGCCGCGAGCTCCTCGCCGTCCTTGTAGAGCTGGCTGTTCGGATAGATCTCGACCTTGACGCGCCCGTTGGTGCGCTCCTCGGCGAGCTTCTTGAAGTACTCGGTCGCCTGCCCCTTCGGTGTATCCGGCGCGACGACGTGACTGAACTTGATCACGATGGGCTGCTGCGCGGCGCACGGCATCGCGAGGGCGAGCGAAAGCAAAGCGCCCGCGATCGCGACGCAGTGGCGGTATTTCATGGAACTCCTCTCTGCATGAGCGTCAGGCGCCGGAGATTCGCCACATCCAATGCATAATCACGCTCGTTATCGCGCATCGCGCATGAATCTGTACGGCGCGGGACTAGTCCGCGCTCTCGATGCGCTATTTTATTGCATTTCCGCCCCACGGCGCCGGTTGCCACAACAGCGCCGCTTGCATTCCTCAGGACCGACATCGAACAGGACAGCCATGGCCGCCACCATCATCGACTCCGTCATATTCGGCAATATTTTCAGCACCGACGCCATGCGCGAGGTGTGGTCCGACAATACGCGTACCGCCAAGTACGTCGAGATCGAGCGCGCTCTCGCCACCGTGCAGGGGCGTCTGGGCATCATCCCGCAGGAAGCCGCGACCGAGATCGTGCGCAATTGCGACATCTCGAAGATCGACATGGCAAGGCTGCGCGCGCAGACCGAGCGCATCGGCTATCCCATCCTCGGCGTGGTATCGCAGATCAACGCGCTGTGCCGCGACAAGCTCGGCGAGTATTGCCACTGGGGCGCGACCACGCAGGACATCACCGACACCGCGACGGTGCTGCAGATCCGCGACGGCCTGGCGCTGGTGGAATCCGACCTGGCGGCGATCTCCAAGGCGCTGGCGGCGCTGGCGTCGCGGTATCGCGACACGCCGGTGGTCGGCCGCAGCAACCTGCAGCAGGCGATCCCGGTGACCTTCGGCTACAAGATGGCGACGATCCTTGCCGCGATCGAGCGTCATCGCGAGCGGCTGCAACAGTTGAAGCCGCGGGTCCTGGTGGGCGAGTTCGGCGGTGCCTGCGGCACGCTGGCGTCGATCGAGAAGGGCGCCATGGAGACGCAGGCCGGGTTGATGGCGGAGCTCGGCCTCGGACAGCCGGTCATCGCCTGGCACACGGTGCGCGACTGCATCGCCGAGGTCGGCTGCTTCCTCGGGCTGGTCGGAGGGACGCTGGGCAAGCTGTCGATGGACGTCAAGCTCATGATGCAGACCGAGGTCGCCGAGGTCTACGAGCCCTTCGCGCACGGCCGCGGCTCGAGCAGCACCATGCCGCAAAAGCGCAACCCCATCTCGTCGTGCTACATCCACGCTGCGGTGTCGGTGGTGCGTCAGCATGCGGCTGCGATGATGGACGCGATGATCGCAGACCATGAGCGCTCGACCGGGCCGTGGGAGATCGAGTGGATCGTGTTGCCCGAGGCGTTCTGCCTCATCGCCGGCGCGCTCAGGCAGACGCGCTTCGTGGTCGAGGGTCTGGAAGTCGACGCCGCGCGCATGCGCGCCAACATCGACCTCACGCACGGCCTGGTCATGTCGGAGGCGGTGATGATGGGTCTGGGCCGGGCACTGGGGCGCGAATACGCGCACGATCTGGTCTACGACCTGTGCCGCGAGGCCATCGCCAGGCAAAGGCCGCTGATCGACCTGCTCGCGGAGAACAAGGAGATCAGCGTGCATCTCGATCGCGACGCGCTCGAAGCGTTGTGCGATCCCGCGCGCTATCTCGGCCAATCCGGCGTGATGGTCGACCGCGTTCTGGCGAGCCGCGCGGTCTGAAGCTCAGGCGACGGCTCCGGCGCCGATTTGCTTTCCTCCCTCGCCGATGTCGTGATGATGCCCAATCCGCGTGCGCTGTCCCGAGCAGTCGCTGCGATACGCGCGCCTGCACGCGTGCGTCGCGATGGGCGCGCTCGCGCTGCTGGCGGGGCACGTCTTTGCTCAGAGCCCCGACGGCACGACGGCGCCGGCCGCCCCCGAGGCCGCGGTGGTCAGCCCCTCGAGCGACGCGATCCGCTATCGCGTCGACGTCGACGCACCGTCGCAGATCGCGCCGGTGCTGACCACGTCGGTGGACCTGATCCGCTGGCAGGGCTACGCCGACATGACGCCGGACCTGCTCGACGCACTGGTGCGCGAGGCGCCGGCGCAGGCAAGCGAGGCCGCCGCGGCGGTCGGTTACTTCTCGGCAAAGGTTACGATCACGCTCGATCGCACGCAGTCACCGGTGGCCGTGGCGCTGCGCGTGGTCGCCGGCGAGCCGACGCGGGTGGCGAGCGTTCGCATCGCGATCAACGGCGCCGCTGCGGATGACGCCGTGCTGGGCGCTCCCGCCATCGCTTCGGTGAAAAGCGGGTGGACGTTGCGCGAGGGTCAGGTCTTCACGCAGGCGGCGTGGGCGTCCGCCAAGCAGCGCGCGGTGGCGGTGCTGGCGGCGAGTCCGTACGCCGCGGCGCGGCTGGTTTCGAGCGAAGCGCGCGTCGACCCCGACACGGCGCACGCCGACCTGGAGATCGCGATCGACAGCGGGCCGCCGTTCTACGTCGGCGACATCGACATCCAGGGCCTGTCGCGGTATACGCCCGAGCTCGTGCGCAACTTCAGCACGCTCAAGCGGGGCGCCCCGTACGGCGAAAACGCCGTCGACGATTTCATACGCCGCCTGCTTACCTCCGGCTATTTCGCCAGCGTGCAGGCCAACCTCGACACCGCGCCGGAACACGCAGACGACGCGAAGCTCACGCTGTCGGTGATCGAGGCGCAGCCCAAGCGGCTGGAGTTCGGCCTCGGCTATTCATCGGACACGCAGTTTCGCGCCAGCGCCAGTTACAGCGACGTCGACATCGACGGCAAGGGGCTGCAGTTCTACGCCAACGCGCGGCTGGAAACGAAGGTGCAGAGCATCGACCTGCGACTGGTGCGCCCGCCCGACACGCGAGGCTGGCGCGACTCGTTTTCCGCCGGCCTCGAGGGCACCGACATCGAGGGACTGGTGACCAGCACCGCGAGCGTGATCGTTCGCCGGCAGAGCATCGACGAGCGCAACACGCCGGCGTTCAGCGCCGGCTTCTATGTCGACGAGCAGCAGCCGAGCGGTGGCGAGACCGAGAGATCGCACGCGCTCTACCTCGACGCGCAGTACACGTGGCGGCGCACCGACGAGCTCCTTTCGCCGACGCGCGGATGGATGGCGAACCTGCTGGGTGGCGGGGGCATCCCGGGCGCGTCGACCAAGGGGTTCGGGCGCGCGGTAGGCAAGGCGGCGTACTGGCTGCCGTTCGGCACCGACGACCAGCTCTACCTGCGCGCCGAAGGCGGGGCGGTGATCGCGAACTCGCGCGTCGGCGTTCCCTCGGTATTCCTGTTCCGCACCGGCGGCGACACGACGGTGCGCGGCTACGCATTCGAAAGCCTCGGCGTGCCGCAGGACAACGCCGTGGTCGGCGGGCGCTACTATGCGGTCGGCAGCGCCGAAGTCACGCACTGGTTCGCGCCGACATGGGGAGTCGCGACCTTCGTCGACGCCGGCAACGCGACCGACTCGCTTACGTCGTTTCCGTTCAAGCTGGGCTACGGCATCGGGGCGCGCCTGCGCACGCCCATCGGCCCGTTCCGCCTCGACCTCGCTTACGGCGAGGCAACGCGACGCGTGCGGGTGCATTTTTCTGTGGGACTGTCGTTTTGATCATGCGCCGCGCTTCTTCCGATGCTGCCGCAGCCTCCGCGCCGCGTCGCGGGCGTTGGTGGCACGGGCTCGCGCTCACGCTGCTGATGCTGGTGGCGCTGCTCGTCGCCGGCGCCTACTGGTTGTCGACGCAGAGCGCGCTCGATGTCCTGCTCGCACGCGCGGTGGCGCGCAGCGAGGGAAGGCTCAGCGTCGAAGGCGCGACCGGATCGCTGCTTTCCACGGTGCACATCGACCGGCTGCGCTGGCAGGGCGACGAAGTCACGCTCGACGCCACCGGCGTGGCGCTGACCTGGAGTCCCACCGATCTTCTGTCGCGACGCTTCAACGCCAAGGGCTTCGGCGCGCAACGCCTCGAGGTGACGCTGCCCGCGCCGCGCGGCGGTGCGACCGCGCTGCCTTCCAGTCTCGCGCTGCCTCTGGAAGTCACCATCGCGCAGGCGGGCATCGGCCGCATCGACTGGCGTGCCGGCGAGCGCAGCGGCACGGTGACCGGCCTCAAGTTCGGCTACGCCGGCGGCGCCACGCAGCACCAGATCAGCGGACTCGAAGTGGTGGCCGATGCGGGCACGCTCAACGGCACGATCGGAGTCGGCGCCAACGCACCGTTCGCGCTCGCCGGCAACGTCGTTTTTCGCGGCGACGGCGAGCTGCGCGACACGCGCGTCGAGGGTAGCGTCGCGGGCACGCTCGAGCTTTTCACCCTCGACGCCAAGGTGGCGCTGCGTGGCGCGACCGGCAACGGCAGCGCGCGTCTTGCCCCGTTCGCCGCGGTGCCGGTGGTCGCAGCCAAGGTCAGCCTCGCCGATGTCGACCTGCGCCGCTTCGCCGCTCGCTCCCCGAGACGCGGCTCGACGTGCGCGTCGATGCAACGCCCACTGCGGCAGGGTTCGCCGGAGTGATCGAGGCGAGCAACGCGCAGGCAGGTCCAATCGATGGCGGGCGGATTCCGGTATCGGCGCTGCATACGCGCTTCCAGTGGACGCCGCAGGCCATCGACCTCACCGAGCTGACCGCCGTGCTCGATAGCGCGGGCAGGGGAGGCACCGTGAGCGGCAATGCGAGCTATGACCTCGCGCGCGGCGGCGCGCGCATCGACGCGCGATTGTCGGCGGTGGACCTGCGGCGTATTCATACCGCGCTCATCACGACCGCGCTCGGCGGGACGCTCGCCGGCGAGCTCGACGGCAACCGGCAGACGCTGCGCGGCGAGCTCGCGCAGGGCGACCTGCGCTTCGCGTTCGACGCGACGCTGGCGCAGCGGGTCGTCGAGGTGCGGACGCTGCGCGCCAACGCCGGGGCCGGCGAGCTGGTCGCGCGCGGTCGCGTCGCGCTCGACGGCGCGAAACCGTTCAGCGTCGAAGGCAACACGCTGCGATTCAATCCGCAGCGCTTCGGTGATTTTCCGAAGGCCGCATTGAACACGACTTTCAAGGTGGACGGTGCGCTGGCGCCGTCCTGGCGCGGCTCGGGTGAGGTCACGCTCGCAGCGGGGAGCGAAGTCGGGGGAATCGCCGTGTCGGGGAGTGCGCGTGGCGAGATCGACAGCGCTCCCATGCAATGGCGCAACGTGCAGGCCCAGGCGCGCATCGCCGGCGGCAGCGCGAGCGTGTCGGGAAGCGCAGGACGTCCTGGCGACAAGCTCGTGTTCGCGATCGACATGCCCGAGCTCGGCGTGCTGCGTCCGCTTGCCGCGCTTTTCCCGCGTGTGGTGGCGTCCGACACGCTTCCCGATCCGCTGCGCGGCGCGCTGCGCGCAACCGGATCGGCGTTCATCCAGCCGGAAGGCAGCGGCATCGAGCTCGACGCGCACGCGAGCAAGCTCGTCGTCGGAAACATGGTCAGCGCCAGTGTCGTCGATGCGCGCGCCAGCGTGCCGCCGGCGCCGGCGGGAACCCCCATCGATGCGCGCACGGTCAGCGTGCGCGCGAGCGCGACCGGTCTGTCGATCCCGCGGGTGGGCGCCGGCGTGGCATCGGCCGCGAGCCTGAATGTCATGGGCACGCTGGCGCGGCATAGCATCGACGCGACGCTGCGCGCGCGGACACCAGCGCCGGACGCCGCGGGGAGCCGGACCGCCGATCGCCGGGAGACGCCGCCGCAGCTGCCGGGAACGCCGCCGCAGCTGCCGGGAGCGGCGCGGTCGGCGAGACCGCCGCCGCACCCGCGAACGCCGACGCGGTGACGGCGAAAGGCGAAGAAATGATCGACGCGCGCGTAGCGGTGTCCGGCGGCTTCCAGGGCACCGGCGCCATTTCGCTGCAGCAGCTTCCCTGGCCGTGGAGCGGCAGCGTCGACGTCGCCGAGAACAAGGGCGCCTACGCGCTCGCGCTCGTTTCACCGGCGCACCTCGAGATCGGCGGCCGGCGCGTGCGCCTTTCGGATGCGCACCTTCGCATCGCCGAGGGCAGTGCCGACATCGGAGAGTTCGTCTGGGACGAGGGGCGCATCACGTCGAGCGGCAGCTTCGCCGCCGTACCGCTGGCGACGCTGGCGCGGCTGGCCGGACGTGCGCTGCCGCTGCGCTCGACGCTCACGCTCAAGGGCGACTGGTCGGTGGCCGCGACTCCGCGGCTGGACGGAACGCTGCACGTCGCGCGCGATGGCGGCGACGTGTACGCGACCGACGCCGACACCGTCGACCCGGCGCGAGCGCTCGGCATCGCGGCGCTGGACCTGAGCGCGCGCTTCGCCGCCGATAGCGTCGACGCGCGCGCATCGATGCGCTCGGTGCGCGGCGGCAACGCCGAGGCCACGCTGACGCTCGCCGCGGTCGCAGGCGCCGCACCGGGGCGCCTCTCGCCCGACGCGCCGCTCACCGCGAAGGTTTCCGCCGACGTCGTCTCGCTGCGCCCGTTGCAGTCGTGGCTGGGCACGCTGGCGGCGCTCGACGGGCGCGCGCACGTCGAGGTCGCGGCAACCGGGACGCTGGCGCGCCCGCTGTTGAGCGGTGCCATCACCGCCGACGACGTTCGCATCGATCTCGCCCAGTACGGCGTGCAGCTCAAGGACGGCCGGCTGCGCGCGCGCCTGGCCGGCGATCGCATGCTGCTCGACGAAGTGTCGATTCACGCCGGCGACGGCGTGTTCAGCGCCAAGGGAACCATCGCCGCATCGCCCGGCAGCGGCGTCAATCCCGACGTCACCTGGCATGCCGAGCACTTTCGCGTGGTCAATCGCCCGGACCTGCGCATGGTCGTCGCGGGAGACGGCACACTGCGCGTCATCTCGGGCAAGCTGCTGCTCGCCGGCACCGTGCGCATCGAGGAGGGCAACGTCGTCTACGAGGCGACGACCGACGGACGGCTCGCCGACGACGTCGTGGTGGTCGGGGAGCCCGCGCGACCGCCGTCGACTTCGCTCGCCAACGTCGGCGACCTGCCGCTGCGGCTCGATATCGATGTCGACCTGCCGCCACCCGGCGTCGTATTCGCCGGGGAAGGGCTCGACACGCGCCTGACGGGTCGCGTCCACCTCGTGACATCGGCCAGCGGTACGCTCAACGCCAAGGGCACCATCCGCACCCGCCTGGGCACCTATTTCGCGCTCGGGCAGAAGCTCACCATCGACCGCGGCGCGCTGATCTTCGACGGTCCGGTCGACAATCCCGCGCTCGACGTCGTCGCGCTGCGCAAGAACCTCCCCGTCGAAGCGGGGCTCGAGCTCACGGGCACCGTTCGCGTGCCGCGCGTGCGACTCGTTTCGAATCCTCCGGTGGCCGACAACGAGAAGCTGTCGTGGCTCGTCAGCGGACAGCCGCTGGATCGCGGGTCGCGCTCGGACATCGCGCTGCTTGCCTCGGCGTCGGCGTCGCTGCTCGGCAAGGGCGGCAAACCGATCACGCAGACCATCGCCAACACCTTCGGCCTGGACGACATCTCGGTGCGCGAATCGAGCGTGACCACGGCCACCGGTGTGGCATCCGGTCAGGTCGTGGCGTTCGGCAAGCGCCTGTCGGACCGCTTGTCGCTCGTCTACGAGCAGGGCCTAACCATCGCCACCAACGCGCTTCGCATCGAATACACGCTCACCCGCACGTGGACGCTGCGTGCCGAGGCGGGAACGGTTGGAAGCGTCGGCGTCTACTATCGCCGCAGCTTCGATTGACGCCGCATGCGTCGGAGCTTCTCCTACGCCGAAACGCAGCTTCGCCGATAGCGGACCCTGTCGGGATGCGTAAGATGAATGCCTCGATCCACGAGAGCGCGAGGATGCCATGGGCGTTTGCGACATGTGCGGCAACGATTACGACAAGGCGTTTACCGTCACGATGGGTGGAAGCACGCACACCTTCGACAGCTTTGAATGCGCGATTCACATGCTCGCGCCGAAGTGCGCGCACTGCAGCTGCCGCATCATCGGCCACGGAGTCCAGTCGGGAAGCGCGCTCTACTGCTGCGCGCACTGCGCCGAGGTCTCGGGCATCACCGGATTGCGCGACCGCGTGAGCGGCAGCGACACCGCATCGAGGCAGCCCGCCAAGGCCTGAGCGCGCCGCACGGCAAGTAGTGACCCGCGCCCGGGTGGTCTTCACGCGGGCTTCCACGGCATAATCGACGCTCCGGGCCCGCCACGGCCCGGGCGACGCTCATGCCTGCCTACTGTTGCCGCCGATGAAGATGATCCGAAGGGACTGGGTGTATTTCCTGTTCCGCAATCCGGTCGTCACCTTCGTGCTGCTCGGCGTGTTTTTCCTGTTGTTCGGGATCACCTCGATCAACCTGTTCTTCCTGCTCAAGGCCAACGTCAACCTGTTCCTGGAATACGGCCTGATGGTGATCGAGGACGGCGCGCTCGAGCAGCTCTTCGAGCTCCTCGGCTCGGCGTATCTCAGCATGCTGTTCTGGATACTCTTCAAGCTCTGCGAGCGCATCCTGATCGAGCGGTTCACCAAGCGCCGCTTCGGCGCGCACTGGGTCAATCGCGAGCTGGAAAGCGAAGCGAAACCGAAGCAAGCCGAGGCTCCGGCGCCGTACCAGGCGCCTTCGCGCTAGCCCGCGCGGCAGGCGGCGGGCAGGAACTGCGGAGGGACGTCGGTCCGGTCCTCGCCGATGACGGTCATCCGCGGCGGCGTCGACGCATGCCCGCACAGCCAGGTGATGGGCACCACCGGCGCGCCGACCACCACCGCCGGCCGAATGGTGAGGATCTTGCCGCGCAGGGCGCCGCTGCCGCCGTTGCCGAAAGTGATGTCGATCGCGCCGTTGTTGATCGACATCGAGCTCACGTAGTTGCTGACGAAATTCTCCGCCGCGGGCAGCGCCGCCGCGGCGTTGCTCGCCGGAAACGTCTGCGTCGTCGTCCACGCCGTGGCGATCGGCGGCTTGGCAGGTTCCGCCATGCCGAGCGACGCGACCACCTGGTCGCGGACGAGCTTCTCGTAGACCGCCGGCACCGCCATGAGTCCGAGGATGCCGACGATGGCGACGACCACGAGCATCTCGATCAAGGTGAGCCCGCGCGACGACGCTATGCGCTTCATCGCAGCGCCTGCTCGATGTCGGCGCGCAGGTCGGACGCGTCCTCGATGCCGACCGAGAGCCGGACCAGGTCGGCCGGGCACATCGTGTCGGGCCCCTCGACGCTGGCGCGATGTTCGGCGAGGCTCTCGACCGAGCCGAGCGACGTCGCCTGCCTGAACAGGCGCAGGCGGTTGGTGAACGCCTTGGCGGCGGCTTCACCTTCGGCAAGGCGCAGCGACATCATGCCGCCGAAACCGCCTTGCATCTGCCGCGCGGCAACGGCATGGCCGGGATGGCCGGGCAACCCCGGATACAGCACATGCGACACGCGCGGGTGGCCGGCCAGCGCCTGCGCCAGCGTCATCGCGTTGGCGCACGCGGTCTTCACGCGCGGATGGAGCGTGCGCATTCCGCGCATGAGCAACCACGCCTCGAACGGCCCCAGCACCGCGCCGCCGGCGCTTCGTATGTAGCGGATGCGCTGCCACATGACTTGTCGTTCCGTGCGCAGGCCAGCGCGCCGGCGACGACGTCGGAGTGGCCGTTGAGGTATTTGGTCGCCGAATGCATGACGATGTCGGCGCCGAGCGCGAGCGGCCGCGTCAGCAACGGTGTCGCGCAGGTGGAATCCACCGCGACCGCGGCGCCGGTATCGTGCGCGATCGTGCAGGCTGCTGCGATGTCGGTGATCTCCCAGGTCGGGTTGGCCGGCGTCTCGACCCAGACGAGGCGCGGTCGGCGCGCACGCGCTTTCGCCGCGAGGTCGTCGAGCGAATCGTTGACATAGAACTCGACAGCGAGTCCCCAGCTCGCCGCGAAGCTCTGCAGCCACTTGCGCAAGCCCCAGTACATGTTGCGCGGCACCAGCGCGCAGTCGCCGGGCGCGAGCGACTGGAACACCGCCGCGGCCGCCGCCTGTCCGGAGGAGAAGACCAGCGCCTCGGCGGCTCCCTCGAGCGAGGCGATCAGCGCCTCGACCGGGTCGAAGGTCGGGTTGTCGGCGCGCGCGTAGACGCGTCCACCCGGGTACGCGCCGTCGGCCGCGCGCTCGTAGGTCGTGGCGACGTGGATCGGCGCGACGATCTCGTGGTAAGGCGAAGCGAATCCCGAAACACCCTGGGCGGCGAGGGTCTGCGCGTGCAGCGCGGTCGATGTCGGGCGGCTCATTCGAATCGGTTCCGGAGATCGCAATATGCACGCACCGCGCACCGCCTGCAACCTCGCCCGGGTGACAGGCGCGCGGCGCTTCGATACCATGAGTTCGATCCGCACTGCGCCGCGCGACTTGCGGCATTCGCCCGCGCGAGCGTTGCCGGCGATCGCGAATTCCACCCCCACCTCCATGACCGACGCACCCGCAAGCATCGGCGACACGATCGATCGCATCGACACGCCGGCGCTGATCGTCGACCTCGACGCCTTCGAATCCAACCTGGGCGCGATGGCGGCGTTCGCGAGCGACAGCGGCATGCGCCTGCGTCCGCACGCCAAGACGCACAAGTGCGCGTTGATCGCGATGAAGCAGATCGCCGCGGGAGCGGTCGGGCAGTGCTGCCAGAAAGTCGGCGAGGCGGAAGCACTCGTCGCCGGCGGAGTGCGCGACGTGCTCGTCACCAACGAGATCGTCGATCGCCGCAAGCTCGAGCGGCTGGCGCAGCTCGCCGCGCGCGCGACGATCGGCCTGTGCTTCGATCATCCGGATGCGGTCGACGCGGCATCGCAGGCGGCGAGCGCGGCGGGCGTCGAGCTCGGTGCGCTGGTCGAGATCGAGATCGGCATGCGACGCTGCGGCATCGCCGCCGGCGCTCCGGCGGCTGCGCTGGCGCGCCGGATCGCGGACGCGCCGGGGCTTCGCTTTCGCGGGCTGCAGGCGTACCAGGGCGCCGCGCAGCACATGCACACGCGCGCCGAGCGCGAGCGCGCCATCGAGGTCGCCGCCGACGCGGTGCGCGCCACGGTCGACGTGCTCCAGCGCGACGGCCTGGCGTGCGAGCTCATCACCGGCGCCGGCACCGGCACGTTCCGGCTCGAAGCCGCGAGCGGATTGTGGAACGAGCTGCAGGCGGGCTCGTACCTGTTCATGGACACCGAGTACGCGAGCATCGACGGCAACGCGCGGCCGGGCGCGCGCTACGACGAGTTCGCGCACAGCCTGTTCGTGCTCTCGTCGGTGATGAGCCTCCCGTCGCCCGATCGCGCCATCGTCGACGCCGGGCTCAAGTCGTTCAGCGCCGAAAAGGGCCTGCCGTGGGTGCACGGCCGCGCCGGCATCGAGGTCACCTCGGTGTCCGACGAGCACGCGAGGCTCGAGCTGCGCGCCGACGCGAAGCCGCTCGCGCTGGGCGAGAAAGTGATGCTCATCCCCGGTCATTGCGACCCGACCATCAACCTGCACGACACGTACGTCGCGGTGCGCTCGGGTCGCGTCGAGGCGCTCTGGCCGATCGGCGCGCGCGGCGCGAGCCGCTGAAGGATGCTGCGGTAGAATCATCGTTCGCCCGAAAAAGGCTGCCACGGAGCTCTCGCCCATGGACCAGGAAAATCTGCCCGCGCCCTCCAACCCGCTGGGCATGCAGGGCGTCGAATTCATCGAGTACACCACGCGCGAGCCCCTGGCGCTGGGCTCGCTGCTCCAGCAATTCGGCTTCATGCCCGTGGCGCGGCATCGCTCGCGCGAGGTGATGCTGTACCGCCAGGGAGACGATGAACATCATCGTCGACGCCGACGCGGCGAGCGTTCGCGAGTCGGCGCGCGGCAGCGCGCCGACCATCGGCGCGGTGGCGTTCCGCGTGCGCGACGCGGCGTTCGCGCATCGCCGCGCGCTGGAGCTCGGCGCGTGGGACATGCCGACGCGCGCCGCCGCGATGGAAATGAACATCCCCGGCATCCACGGTGTCGGCGACAGCCTCATCTATTTCGTCGAGCGTCACGACGAGCTCACGATCTACGACGTCGATTTCGTGCCCATCGCCGGCGCCGACCCCGCTCCGCCGGCGCTCGCCGGCATGCACTGGTTCGGCCTGGTGCAGGCGGTGCAGTCCGACCGCGCCGCCGACTGGGTCGATTTCTACGGCGCGCTGCTGGGCTTCGAGCCGCTGCGAGCGCGGGCAGTACTTCGGCGTGCTGCCCAAGGGAACGCTGCTGGTCAGCCCCGATGGCGGCTTCTATTTCCAGCTCGTCGAGCCGCCGCCGGGCGCCGATTTCGTCGAGTGGAACGAAGCGCTGCTGCGCGTCGGTCTGGGCGCGCCCGACGTGATGTCGGCGGTGCGCACGCTGCAATCGCGCGGCGTCGTGTTCGTCGACCGCGACCCGGTGCGCCCGTCCGACAAGGGCGCGCTCACGCAGATCTACCTCGGCGGATTCTGCGTCGAGCTGGTGGTCAGCGCCGCGCCGGCGCCCGCGCTCAAGGTGGCGTGCGTGAAACTCGAGGACTTCGGCATGGACACGATCACCCTCGCGGGCACGATCGAGGCCAAGCTTCGCGCCATCCGCGACGCCGGATTCACGCAGGTGATGCTCTCGGCGCGCGACCTGGTCGGACATCCCGACGGCGAGTCGGCGGCGATCGACGCGGTGAAACGCAGCGGCCTGCGCGTCACCGGGCTGCAGGTGCTGCGCGATTTCGAGGGCCTCTCCGGCCCGCTGCACGCGTACAAGATCGACGTCGCCAAGGCGATGCTGACCATGGCGCGCGAGGTCGGCGCGCCGCTGATCCTCGCCTGCTCGAGCACGTCGGCGCACGCCACCGGCAGCTTCGACGCGCAGGTCGCCGATCTGCGCAAGCTGGCGATGCTGGCCGTGCCGATGGGCGTTGCGCGTGGCCTACGAAGCGCTGTCGTGGGGACGTACCGTCGACGACTTCGCGCAGGCCTGGGCGCTGGTCGCCGCCGCGGATCGCGCCAATCTCGGCGTCGCCGTCGATTCGTTCCACATGCTGGCCCGCGAGACGCCGCTCTCCGCGCTCGACGACGTGATCCCCGAGAAGCTTTTTTTCGTGCAGCTGTCCGACTTCATGTGGAGCGCGCCGGCCACGCCCGAGGAGCGGCGCGAGACGGCGCGCCACGCGCGCGTGTTTCCGGGAGAGGGCGCGCACAGCGAGCAGCTCAGCGACATGATCCGCGCGCTCGACGCGCTCGGCTACGAAGGCGACTACAGCTTCGAGGTCTTCAACGACGACTACGCGCAAATGCCGCTGTCGCTGGTCACGCAGCGCGCGCAACGCTCGGTCGAAATGGATCACCGACCACGTGTCGCGGCGCAGCCTGCCGGTGCGCCGCCGCGTCGCGACACCCTCGCCGCGCTAGCGTCGCGAGCGACCCGGCGAGGGGGTCCCGCGCGGAGCGCGGGGATCGACGGCACGCGAGTCGACGCAGCGCGGGCGACGAGACAGCAGCGAAATTCGCGGCGGTCGACCGGAAGCCCGCGGCGCGCCGCGCTCAGCGCGACAGCTCGCGCTCGTCGAGGTGCTTTACTTCGCCCAGCTTGGGCTTCTCGCCGGTGAGCATCGCCTTGGCGACCTTGAACAGCATCACCGGGCGTGAGTCCTTCGACTTGAAATAGTTGACGTGGTGCGCGTGCACGTCGATGAGAACGATGCGCGGATCATCGGCTCCGCCGTCGTAGGGAGCGCCTTTGTCGCCCAGCCACGCTTTCCAGTCCGGCTGGTAGAGCTCGCGGATGCGTTGCGGATTGCGCGACAGCGTCGCGGTCCCGCTCACCGACACCCACTCGCGGCTGCCTTGCGAGTAGTACATGACGTTGACCTCGGGATGTCCCTGCAGCGAGTCGACCTTGTGCGTCTCGGAGCTGGTCATGAACCAGAGGTCGACGCCCGGCGACGCTTTCTGCGTGGCCATCGGTCTCGACACCAGTGAGCCGTCGGGCTCCCAGGTGGTCAGCATCGCGGTGTCGATCTTCTCGATGAGCGAATAGAGCTCGTCGAGCTTTTTCGGGCGGGGGGAATCGGCATCGCCGCGCGGGGCGACCGATTCGAATTTCACGTCGGCAGGTGACATGGCGCATCTCCATGGATCGGAGATGGCATTGTTGAATCGTCGCGCCCGCGCTGCCATCGGACAAAATCTGAAATGCGCGTAGGAGCGCGGGCGAGACAAGCGCCGCGGCGCGCGGCGCCCGAGAGCGGAGGCTAGTTGGTGAGGTCGAGATCGCGCCGGCGCCGCCCGCCCGCGGTGCCGGTGCGCGACTGCACGATGCTGTCCCAGCTCTCGTCGGCGGCCGGCGCGGCGATTCCGCGCGCGTTGGTGACGCTTTGCCGCAGGAGCTCGGCGGTGGCGGCGGCGGGCAGCGGACGCCCGAGCATGTAGCCCTGCACCGTAGTGCATCCGAGGCTCAGCAGGAAATCGATCTGCGCCTGCGTCTCGACGCCTTCGGCTACCACCGCCAGTTGCAGGCTCTGCGCTATCGCCAGGACCGCCTTGATGATGACGCCGTCGCCTTCGGCGCTGCCGACATCGCGGGTGAAGGACTGGTCGAGCTTGAGCTTGTCCACCGGCAGGCGGCGCAGGTACGCGAGCGACGAGTAGCCGGTGCCGAAGTCGTCGATCGCGATCTTGACGCCCATGGCGCGCAGCGCCGTCAGCGTGTGCAGCGTCGCGTCGAAGTCGCGCATCAGCATCGACTCGGTTACTTCCAGTTCGAGATAGTCGAGCGGAACACCGACCAGCCGAGCGCTTTCCTGGACGCGCTCGGCGAGCCCCGGGTCGTCGAACTGCACGCTCGACAGGTTGACCGCGATGGTCACCGCCGGCAGCCCCTGCTCGAGCCACGCGTTGTGCTGGATGAGCGCGGTGACCATCACCCATTCCCAGATGTCCATGATCAGGCCCGCTTCCTCCGCGACGCCGATGAAATGGCCGGGAGTGAGCAGCCCAAGGCGTGGGATGGTTCCAGCGGATCAGCGCCTCGATGCCGACGATCCTGCCGGTGCGCACCTCGATCTGCGGCTGGTAGTAGAGCTCGAACTGGCCGCCTTCGAGCGCCTTGCGCAGGTCGTGCTCGAGCGAAAGGCGCTGCGCCGTCGCGGCCCGCATCGACTCGCGGTAGAAAAAGCAGCGGTTGCGGCCTTCGCCCTTGGCGTGCGACATCGCCACGTCGGCGTTCTTGAGCAGCGTGTCGAGGTCGTCGCCGTCGCGCGGATAGAGCACGATGCCGATCGACGCCGACACGAATACTTCCTGCGTGCCGAGCACGATCGGCTGCGCCAGCGTGGCGAGCAGCCGGTTCGCCGCGCGCGACGCTTCCTGCTCGGTGGCGACGCCGTTGAGCATGACGATGAATTCGTCGCCGCCCTGGCGGCACACACCGCGCTCGATGACGCTGGCGTGCGTCGGCCCGGCCATGTCATCGGCGCGCAGGCCGCGCGTCAGGCGCTGCGCGATGATGCGCAGCAGGTCGTCTCCCACGGCGTGTCCGAGTGCGTCGTTGATGCGCTTGAAGTGGTCGAGGTCGAGGAACATGATCGCGAACGGACGCCCGTCGCGGCGCGCCGCCTCGAGCGTCTCCTCGAGCTTCTCGTGGAAGCGCGAGCGGTTGGGCAGCTCGGTGAGCACGTCGAAGTGCGAAAGGCGGTTGATCTGCTGGATGGCGCGCGTCTGCTCGGTCGAATCCTGGACGGTTCCCGCGACGCCGACGCAGCGGCCGGTGTCGTTGATCAGGCCTTCGCCCATCAGGTGCACGTGGCGCAGGTCGCCCTGCCGGACCAGCACGCGGAGGTCGATGCCTTCGGCGGAAGTGCCGCGCGCCAGCTTGATCATCCAGCGCCTGAAGGCGCGGCGATCCTCGGCATGCAGCAGCGCGTCCACCGATTTGGGGCGGGGATGGAACGTGCGGGCGTCGAGGCCGAGGATGCGGTAGACCTCGTCGGAGCAGCTGATGGCGTCGCTCTCGCGGTCCCATTGCCAGCTTCCGAGACGGGCGATGCGTTGCGTCAGCGTGAATCGCGCCACCAGGTCGCGTTGCGCGCTGGCCTCGTGCTCGGCGGTGTCACGCGCGGCCTTGAGCCTGTGCACCCGGCGCAGTGCGCGCCGGTGCGCACTTTCGAAGCCGTGTCGCAGCCGCTCGAGACCGGCATGGCGGTTCGCCGCTGCAGCGTCGCCCTCGCGCGGCGAGCCGAACTGCTGCAGCGTCGCCCGCAAGCCGTGCATCGAGCGCGACCAGCGCTGCCCGAGCACCGCCAGCGCCACGCAGGAAAGCACCAGCGCGGTGAGCGCGTAGGCCACGCCGCTGAGCCAGCCGCCGATCAGCAGGGGCAGCGTGGCGGCATTGGCGAACAGGACGGCGGCAATCGCCTGCAGGGTAAGATTTTCGGCGACCTCGACCCACAGCCGGCGCGGAGGGGCGCCTAGCCCCAGCCCCGAGGGCTGCAGGGTGTCCGAATCGGAGGGCATCGCTCGTTCCAAACTCGCCTCGTCTTGCCTACGGGTTGCCAATGACGGGCCGGACACGCGTGCGCGCCCGCACCCTGTCGTGCGTGGGACGGAAGTCCGCAAGCTCCATGCCAGCACGTTCAGGGGCGTCAGTCGCGCGCCAGCCGCCGCCCTGCGACCGAAGCTGCCTATTCCCGTCACCCGGCCCAGGGCGAACGCCGCTTTCGGCCGCGCCTGGGCGCGTGCCGCCCGTGCCCGGGCCCGATCGGACGGGCTTGGGAGTAGAGTCGCGCTTCCAGGGACCGCCCAAGGGCCCGGGCCAATGCGGCACGAGACGTCAGGAGGAGCCCGATGAGATTTCTGCAAGCCATGGTCAGTGCGCTGCTGCTCGCCATTGCCGCCCCGGCGGCAGCCGAGCTGTCGGAAATGAGTGTCGCGCAGCAGTACGGCGTGAGCTTCCTGCCGCTGATGGTGATGGAGCGCGACAAGCTCGTCGAGAAGCACGCCCGGGCCGCCGGGCTCGGCGAGGTGAAGGTGAGCTGGGTCAGCGTCGCCGGCCCGAGCGTGATGAACGACGGCGTGATCAGCGGCGCGATCCAGTTCATCGCCGTCGGCGCGCCGTCGCTGATCACGCTGTGGGACAAGACCCGCGCCAACGTCCAGGTCAAGGGCATGTCGGCGATGACGACGTATCCGCTCTATCTCAACGTGCGCAATCCCGACGTGAAGTCGTTGAGCGACTTCAGCGACAAGGACCGGATCGCCGTGCCGTCGGTGAAGGTGTCGACGCAGGCGATCATGCTGCAGATGGCGGCGGCGAAGCTATACGGCGACGCCAACTTCGCCAAGTTCGATCCGTTGACGGTCGGGCTGTCGCACCCCGATGCGCTGGTCGCATTCACCAACAATACCGGTGGCGTCGACGCGCATTTCGCGACCTCGCCGTTTCACGAGCAGGAAATCAAGCTGCCCGGCGTGCGCACGCTCACGACCAATTACGAGATCCTCGGCGGGCCCGCGACGGCGCTCGTGATCGCGACGTCCACGAAGTTTCGCGACGCCAACCCGAAGCTGTACAAGGCTTTCTACGACGCGCTCAACGAAGCGATCGACGGCATCAACGCCGACAAGCGCGCCGCGGCGAAGGTCTATCTCGAGCAGGCGAAGGACACCAAGAACAGCGTCGACGACATCTACGCGATGATCAACGCCAGCGACTACGCGTACACGCTGACGCCGCAAAAGGTCGGCAAGACCGCCGACTTCATGTTCAAGATCGGCACCATCAAGACCAAGCCGGCGAGCTGGACCGAACTGTTCTTTCCGGAAGTCCACGGTCTGCCCGGAGACTGAGGGGACACTGAGGCGGACACCGAGGCGGTCGTGGCGGCGCGCATGCGCATCGGCAGCGGCGCCGGGTTCGCGGGCGACCGCATCGAGCCGGCGGTGATCCTGGCCGAGCAGGGCGGGCTCGACTACCTGGCGCTCGAGTGTCTCGCCGAGCGAACCATCGCGCTCGGCCAGCTGCGCCGGCGCCACGATCCGGCCGCCGGCTACGATCCGCTGCTCGAGCGCCGCATGGAGCTCCTGCTGCCGCTGCTGCGACGCAACCGCATCCGGCTGGTCAGCAATTTCGGCTCGGCGCATCCGCGCGCCGCGGGGGAGCGCATCGTCGCGCTCGCCCGCCGGCTCGGCTATCCGGTCAAGGTCGCGGTGGTCACCGGCGACGACGTGTTCGACCGCATCACCGGGCGACGCGGTCGCGCTCGAAACCGGCGCGCCGCTCTCCGCGTTCGGCGAGCTGGTATCGGCCAATGCGTACCTGGGCGCCGACGCGCTGATGGGCGCGCTCGCGTCGGATGCCGACGTGATCGTCACCGGCCGCGTCGCCGACCCGTCGCTGTTCGTGGCGCCCATCGCGCACCACTTCGGCTGGTCGCTCGACGAGCTGGACCGCGTGGCGCGTGCCACGGTGGTTGGGCATCTGCTCGAATGCGCCGCGCAGGTAAGCGGCGGCTATTTTGCCGATCCCGGACGCAAGGACGTGCCCGGACTCGCGCACGTCGGCTTCCCCTTCGCCGATGTCGACGCCGACGGCAACGCGACGATCGGCAAGGTCGCCGGCACCGGCGGCGTCATCAGCCTGGCGACGGTCAAGGAGCAGCTGCTCTACGAGGTCACCGATCCGTTCGGCTACGTCACGCCCGACGTCACCGCGGATTTCTCCGGCGTCGAGCTCGCCGTCACGGGGCGCGATGCGGTGAGCGTCCGGGGCGGCAGGGCGCGAGGCCGCACACCGACGCTCAAGGTCAGCGTCGGCTATCTCGCCGGTTACCTGGGCGAAGGCGAGATCAGCTACGCGGGGCCGAACGCGCTCGCCCGCGCGCGCCTGGCCGGCGACATCGTGCGCGAGCGCATCGGCGACGGCTTCACCGAGCTTCGCATCGACCTGATCGGCAGCACGTCGGCGCACGGACGCTCGTTCGACGCACAGGAGCGGCCCTACGAAATCCGCCTGAGAGTGGCCGGGCGCGCTCCGACGCGCGACGCGGCGGCGCGCATCGGCGAGGAGGTGGAGGCGCTTTACCTGAACGGTCCCGCGGGCGGCGGCGGGACGCGCCGGTACGTCAGCGAGCAGGTCGGCATCGCCTCGACGCTGGTCGAGCGCGAGCTCGTCGCCGCCGCCACGCGAATACCTGGAATGGAGCGATGAGCCGGCGACTGCATGATCTGGCGCACTGCCGCGCCGGCGACAAGGGCAACACGTCGATCCTGTCGGTGATCGCGTACCGGCCCGAGGACTATGCGCTGCTGGTCGAGCGCGTGACCGTCGAGGCGGTGCGGCAGCACCTGCACGGCATCGTCCGCGGCGAGATCCGTCGCTTCGAGCTTCCCGGGCTCGGAGCGCTGCAGTTCGTCTGCGAGCGCGCGCTCGGCGGCGGCGTCACGACGTCGCTGGCGCAGGACGCGCACGGCAAGACGCTGAGCTATGCATTGCTCGAGCTCCCGATCTAGCGCGATGACGGGGGCGCAAGGAGCGTCAGACCTCGCATGGCCGTCGTGCGATAATGTCTGCATCCAGCATCGCCGCAGTTTCGCGACGCCGCATCGACCCGTGCGCGTCGTGGATGGCAACTGAGTCCACGAGGAGAAGAGCACGTGATCGACAAGACCTTCCCGTCGGCGCAGGAGGCGGTCGCCGACATCCCCGACGGCGCGACGGTCATGATCGGCGGCTTCGGCACCGCGGGCATGCCTTCCGAGCTCATCGACGCGCTGATCGCGCGCGGCTCGCGCGATCTCACCATCGTCAACAACAACGCGGGCAACGGAGAGACCGGCCTCGCGGCGCTGCTCAAGGCCGGACGCGTGCGCAAGATCGTGTGCTCGTTCCCGCGCCAGGCCGATTCGCACGTGTTCGACGCGCTCTATCGCGCCGGCAAGCTCGAGCTCGAGCTGGTGCCGCAGGGCAACCTCGCGGTGCGCATCCAGGCCGCCGGCGCGGGGCTGGGCGGCATCTTCACGCCTACCGGCTTCGGGACGCAGCTCGCCGAGGGCAAGGAAACGCGCACCATCAACGGCCGCAACTACGTGCTCGAGATGCCGATCAGCGCCGATTTCGCGCTGATCAAGGCCGAACGCGGCGACCGCTGGGGCAACCTCGTGTATCGCAAGACGGCGCGCAATTTCGGCCCGATCATGGCCGCGGCCGCGAAGACGACCGATCGCGCAGGTGCGCGAGATCGTTCCTCTCGGCGGCCTCGATCCGGAGGCCATCGTCACCCCGGGCATATTCGTCAGGCGCGTCGTGCGCGTCGCCGCGCCGCAGCGCGCTGCCGCCTAGGCGGCAAGAGGAGTCAGTCATGAAGCGATTGACCCGCGATCAACTCGCCGCCCGCGTCGCGCGCGACATTCCCGAGGGCGCGTACGTGAACCTCGGCATCGGCCTGCCGACGACGGTGGCGAACCACCTGCCGACGGATCGGGAGATTTTCCTGCAGAGCGAGAACGGGCTGCTCGGGATGGGGCCCGCGCCCGCCCCCGGAAAGGAAGATCCCGACCTCATCAACGCCGGCAAGCAGCCCGTGACGCTGTTGACCGGCGGCGCGTATTTCCACCACGGCGACTCGTTCGCCATGATGCGCGGCGGCCACCTCGATATCTGCGTGCTCGGCGCGTTCCAGGTCTCCGCCAAGGGCGACCTGGCGAACTGGCACACCGGCGCGCCGGACGCGATTCCCGCCGTCGGCGGCGCGATGGACCTCGCGATCGGCGCCAAGCGCGTCTACGTCATGATGGACCACCAGACCAAGGGCGGCGAGTCCAAGATCGTCGCTCAGTGCACGTATCCGTTGACCGGCGTGGCCTGCGTGCATCGCGTCTACACCGACCTCGCGGTGCTCGATATCACGCCCAAGGGCCTCGAGGTCGTCGAGATGGTCGATGGCCTGACGTTCGACGAGCTGCAGCGGATCACCGGCATCCCGTTGATTTCGGCCCCGACGGTGGCCACCGCAACCGCGGCGCACTGAGCGCACGCATTCCAGGAGCGACGATGCAGGAAGCCTTCATCTGTGATGCTCTGCGCACGCCGTTCGGCCGCTACGGTGGCGCGCTGGCGAGCGTTCGTCCCGACGACCTGGCGGCGATTCCGATTGCGCGCGCTGATGGAGCGCAACGCCGGCGTCGACTGGGGCGCGGTCGACGACGTCGTCTACGGTTGCGCCAACCAGGCGGGCGAGGACAACCGCAACGTCGCGCGCATGGCGCTGCTGCTCGCGGGACTTCCCGTCGAGGTGCCGGGCACGACGGTGAACCGGCTGTGCGGATCGAGCATGGACGCCACCGGCATCGCCGCACGCGCCATCAAGAGCGGCGAGGCGTCGCTGATGATCGCCGGCGGCGTAGAGAGCATGTCGCGCGCGCCGTTCGTCGTGGCCAAGGCCGAGTCGGCTTTCTCGCGCGCCGCGAAGATCGAGGACACCACCATCGGCTGGCGCTTCGTCAATCCGCTGATGAAGTCGAAGTACGGCGTCGACTCGATGCCCGAGACCGCCGAGAACGTCGCCACCGACTTCAAGGTCTCGCGCGCCGACCAGGACGCCTTCGCGCTGCGCAGCCAGCAGCGCACCGCGGCCGCGATCGCCGCCGGACGCTTCGCCGACGAGCTGGTTCCCGTGTCGATCGCGCAGAAAAAAGGCGACCCGGTGAAGGTGGCGCGCGACGAGCATCCGCGCGAGACCACGATGGAAGCGCTCGCCAAGCTCAAGGGCGTGGTCAAGCCCGACGGCACGGTGACCGCGGGCAACGCCTCGGGCGTGAACGACGGATCCTGCGCGCTCCTGCTCGCCTCCGCCGATGCGGCGAAAAAATACGGACTGACGCCGAAAGCGCGCGTCATCGCCACCGCCGTCGCCGGCGTGGCGCCGCGCATCATGGGTTTCGGCCCGGCGCCCGCGATGCGCAAGGTGCTGGCCAAGGCCGGCCTCAAGCTCGCCGACATCGACGTCATCGAGCTCAACGAAGCCTTCGCCGCGCAGGCGCTGGCCGTGCTGCGCGATCACGGGATCGCCGACGACGCGGCGCACGTCAACCCGAACGGCGGCGCGATCGCGCTGGGACATCCGCTGGGTGCGAGCGGCGCGCGCCTGGTGACCACCGCGATGTACCAGCTGCACCGCACGGGCGGCCGTTACGCGCTGTGCACCATGTGCATCGGCGTCGGGCAGGGGATCGCCATGATCATCGAGCGCGTCTAGAACAACGAATCGCAACAGGGGCGGACCATGGACGAGCTGTACGAGAAGGGCATGAAGGTGCGGCGCGAGGTGCTGGGCAGCGCCCACGTCGATCGCACGCTGACCAAGAAGAACGACTTCAACGGCGAGTTCCAGGAAATGATCACCCGCCACGCCTGGGGCGACATCTGGACGCGCCCCGGCCTCCCGCGACACACGCGAAGCCTGATCACCATCGCCATGATGATCGCGCTCAACCGCACCGACGAGTTCAAGCTGCACGTGCGCGCGTCGTTCAACAACGGCGTCACCCGCGACGAGATCAAGGAAGTCATCATGCAGGCCGCGATCTATTGCGGCGTTCCCGCCGCGAACACGGCGGTGCACCTCGCCGAAGAGGTGTTCGCGCAGATGCAGGACGCGAAGTAGCCGCGGAGCGCCCGGCGGCGCACGCATGAAACGGCTGCGCACGCAGGTCGGCATCGTCGGCGCGGGTCCGGCGGGTCTGCTCCTTTCGCACCTGCTGCATCGCGACGGCATCGCATCGGTCGTCGTCGAGAACCGCAGCCGCGAGTACGTCGAGCACCGCGTGCGCGCCGGCGTGCTCGAGCAGGGCAGCGTCGACCTGCTGAACGAGTCCGGCGTCGGCGAGCGCATGCGGCGCGAAGGCCTCGTCCACCATGGCATCGAGCTGCGCTTCGACGGCAGCGGCCACCGCATCGATTTTCCCAGCCTCACCGGGGGCCGGTCGATCACCGTCTACGGCCAGCAGGAAGTGGTGAAGGACCTGATCGCGGCGCGGCTGGCGGCGGGCGGCGAGATCGTGTTCGGCGCCAGCGCGGTCGCGGTGCACGGGATCGATTCGTCCGCGCCGCGCATCTCCTAGCGCAATGGCGACGAAGACGTCGAGCTCGAATGCGAGTTCATCGCCGGCTGCGACGGTTTCCACGGCATCTGCCGGCAGGCCATCCCCGCGGCGGCGCTCACCATCTTCGAGCGCGTCTATCCATTCGCGTGGCTGGGCATTCTCGCGCAGGCGGCGCCGACGCACGACGAGCTCATCTACGCGTATCACGAGCGCGGATTCGCGCTCTACAGCATGCGCTCGCCCGAGATCACCCGGCTCTATCTGCAGGTCGCGCCGGAGGAAGACATCGGCGGACTGGCCCGACGAGCGCATCTGGGCGGAGCTGCACCGCCGCCTGGAGACGAGCGACGGCTGGACGCTGCGCGAGGGGGCGGTCATCGAAAAAGGCGTCACCGGCATGCGCAGCTTCGTGACCGAGCCGATGCAGCACGGACGCCTGTTCCTCGCCGGAGACGCGGCGCACATCGTCCCGCCGACGGGCGCGAAGGGGATGAACCTCGCGGTGGCGGACGTGCGCGCGCTGTCGCTCGCGCTGGGCGCCTTCTTCAAGGCGCGCGACGGCGCGGCGCTCGACGCCTACTCCACGACCTGCCTCAAGCGCGTCTGGCGCGCCGAGCACTTCTCGTGGTGGATGACGACCATGCTGCACCGCTTTCCGGCCGACGACGCGTTCCAGCAGCGCCTGCAGCGCTCGCAGCTGCAATACGTGTCCAGCTCGCGCGCCGGCGCGGCGTCGCTCGCCGAGAACTACGTCGGGCTGCCGTTCGACTGATCGCTGCCCGCGTCAGGCGCTGCCCCACACCTCGCGCGCGGTGTCGACCACCAGCCGCACCTTGGCCGCCTGCGCCTCGAGATGGATGGCGTTGCCGTGCACGGTGCTCGAGAATCCGCACTGCGGCGACAGGCAGAGCTGGTCGAGCGGGATGCGCTTCGACGCCTCGTCGATCTTGCGCTTGAGCGAGTCGGCCGACTCCAACGTGTCGAGCTTGGTCGTCACCAGTCCGAGCACGACCGTCTTGCCTTTCGGCACGAAGCGCAGCGGCGCGAAATCGCCCGAGCGCGCGTCGTCGTACTCGAGGAAATAGCCGTCGACGTCGAGCTCGTTGAACAGCACTTCGGCGACCGGCTCGTAGCCGCCTTCGGCGACCCACGCGCTCTTGAAGTTGCCGCGGCACAGGTGCACGCACACCGCCATGTCCGGCGGGGCGGCCGGCGATCGCCGCGTTGATCAGCCGCGCGTAGCGGCGCGGCAGCTCGTTCGGGATCGTCGCCGCGCTTGCGCGCGCCCTCGCGCATCTTCTCGTCGCACAGGTACGCGAGATTGGTGTCGTCGAGCTGCAGGTAGCGGCACCCGGCGTCGGCCAGCGCGCGGATCTCGGCGCGATACGCCGCCGCGACGTCGTCGAAGAACAGCTCCATGTCCGGGTAGGCGTCGCGGCTGATGGCCGCGCGCCCGCCGCGAAAATGCAGCATCGTCGGCGAGGGGATGGTCACTTTCGGCGTGCTTCGTCGTGGCGCCCTTGAGGAACTTGAAATCCTCCACCTGGATCGGCTTGACGTGCCGTATCGGTGCCGGTGACGTGCATCACCGGCGGCGCGAAGTCGACGTTGCCCGCGGCGCTGTGAAAGGCCACCGAGATGCCGCCCTCGCGTCTCCACGCCGGCGAGCTGCTCGAGAAAGTCGATGTGGAAGTACGTGCGGCGGAATTCGCCGTCGGTGATGCCCGTGAGGCCCGCGTCCTCCTGGAAGCGCACGATGTCGCGGATCGCGCGCGTCCTCGACGGCGCGCAGCTCGGCCGCGCCGATCTCGTTCTTTTTCCTGCGCTCGCGCGCCTCGAGCAACGCCTGCGGTCGCAGGAAGCTGCCGACGTGGTCGGCGCGGAACGGCGGTCGGGTGCGAGCGGACATCGGGATCTCCGGAAAATGGCGCGTGGTCGCAAGGGGGACAGCGCGCGGGTCGCCGCCGGACGTGCGGGGCGACCGCGCCGCCACGATAAGCAAAATCGAGCCGCATGGGAAGCGGAAGGCATGCCTCGCGGCGCGCTGGAGAGGATAATGGCCGCAGGGTGCGCAGTGGCCCCGGCGCGACGTAGAATGCGCGTCGCACATACTCTTCGAAAGCCAAGGAGGATCGACATGCAACGGATCGTTCAAGTCGGGCGGCGCGGGTTGCTGCACGTCATCGCGGCGCTTGCGCTGCTGCTCGGCGTGCCTTTCGCCCCGCCGGCTGTCGCAGGCGATCGCCGCCGATGCCTTCAAGATCGGGCTGATCCTGCCGCTGACCGGGCCTTTCGCCTCGACCGGCCGGCAGATCGAGGCGGCGTGCCGCCTGTACATCGAGCAGCAACGGCGACACCGTCGCGGGCCGCAAGATCGAGCTCATCGTCAAGGACGACACCGGCCTCGCGCCGGAGACGACCAAGCGCATCGCGCAGGACCTCGTCGTGCAGGACAAGGTGCAGGTGCTCGCCGGCTTCGGCCTGACGCCGCTGGCGCTCGCCACCGCGCCGGTCGCCACCGAGGCCAAGGTGCCGATGGTCGTGATGGCGGCGGCGACGTCGATCATCCCGTCGCGCTCGCCGTTCATCGTTCGATCCGGATTCTCGCTGCCGCAGATCACGGCGCCGATCGCCGACTGGGCGGCGAAGAACAAGATCAAGCGCGTCGTGACGCTGGTCACCGACTACGGTCCGGGGCTGGATGCGGAGAAAACCTTCGTCAAGCGCTTCGGCGATGCCGGCGGCACCGTCGTCGAATCGCTGCGCACGCCGCTGCGCGGCCCCGACTACGGCCCGTTCCTGCAGCGCGTCAAGGATGCCAAGCCCGACGCGTTGTTCGTGTTCGTGCCCGTCCGGAGAAGGCACCGCGGTGATGAAGCAGTTCAACGATCGCGGCCTGGCGGCGAGCGGCATCGCCCTCATCGGCACCGGCGACGTGGTCGACGACGACATCCTCGACGCGATCGGCGCGCCGGCGCTCGGCGTGGTCACCTCGTTCCATTATTCCGCGGCGCATCCTTCCCCGGAGAACAAGGCGTACGTCGAAGCGTTCATGAAGGCCAACAAGGGCATGCGGCCCAACTTCCACTCGCTGGGCGGCTACGACGGCATGAACCTGATCTACGAGGCGCTGAAAAAGACCAACGGCAATTCGGATGGCGAGAAGCTCGTCGAGGCGATGAAGGGGCTGTCGTGGACGAGCCCGCGCGGTCCGATGACCATCGATCCGGCCACGCGCGATGTCGTGCAGACGGTGTACATCCGCAAGGTCGAGATGCGCGACGGTCACTACTGGAACATCGAGTTCGACAAGGTCGACGCGGTCAAGGATCCGGGCACCTGATCCGATCGCGCTGAATGATCGGCAACTTCATCGGGGTCCTGTTCGACGGCATCGCGTACGGCAGCCTGCTGTTCATCATCAGCATCGGCCTGTCGGTGACGATGGGGTCTGATGAATTTCGTCAATCTCGCGCACGGCGCGTTCGCGATGCTCGGCGGCTACGCGTGCGTCGTCGCGATGAGCCGCATGGGCGTGCCGTTCCTCGCCACGCTGCCGCTCGCCTTCGTCATTTCCGCGGCGTGCGGGCGCGGTGCTGGAGCGACTGCTCTATCGGCGGCTCTACAAGGCGACGCACCTCGACCAGGTGCTGTTCAGCATCGGGCTGGTGTTCATCGCGATCGCGGCCGCGACCTACGTGTTCGGATCGCAGCAGCAGCCGGTGCAGCTGCCGCCCTTCCTGCGCGGACAGGTGCATGTGCTCGGGCTGGATCTCGGCGCGTACCGGCTGTTCCTGATCGGCGTCGTCGTCGGCGTCACGCTGGCGCTCACCTGGCTCATCGAGCGCACGCGCTTCGGCGCGCAGATACGCGCGTCGGTCGACAACCAGCAGGCGGCGGCGGGACTCGGGGTGAATGTCGACCGCGTGTTCAGCCTCACCTTCGCGCTCGGATCGGGCCTGGCGGGGCTGGGCGGCGGGCTCGGCATCGACGTGCTGGGGCTCGAGCCCACGTTTCCGCTCAAGTACATGGTGTACTTCCTGCTCGTGGTCGCCGTGGGCGGCGCCGGCACGATCACCGGCCCGCTGGTCGCGGCGCTGATCCTCGGCGTGTTCGACGTCGCGGGCAAGTACTACGTGCCGCAGGTCGGATCGTTCATCATCTACGTGATGATGATCGTGATGCTGCTCGTGTTCCCGCGCGGGCTGGTCGGGCGGCGAGCATGAGACCCGGGCTCGGGTGGCGCGAAAGCGCGGCGTGAGCGGCCTCACCACGCAGCGCTGGTCGCGCTACGAGATCGCCTTCTGGCTGTTGCCGGTGGTGGCGTTCTTCGTGTTTCCCAAATACCTGACGCTGGGCAGCCAGATCCTGATCACCGGATTGTTCGCCTTGTCGCTGGACCTGATCCTCGGGCTACGCGCGCATCATCTCGCTCGGCCAGGCGGCGTTCTTCGGCGTCGGCGCCTACACCGCGGGGCTGCTCGCCAAGCATGGATGGACCGAGCCGCTGAGCGGACTCGTCGCCGCGGCCGCGGCGGCGACGCTGGTCGGCTGGATCACCAGCTTCCTGGTCGTTCGCGGCCAGGACCTGACGCGCCTGATGGTGACGCTCGGCATCGGGCTCATGCTCTACGAGGCGGCCAACCAGGCGACGTCGATCACCGGCGGCGTCGACGGGCTTGTCCGGCGTGGAGATGGGCAAGCTGTTCGGCGTGTTCGGCTTCGGCATGGACGGCACGCACCGCGTACGTCTACAGCCTGTGCGTGCTGTTCGTGGTGTTCTGCTTTCTCCGGCTGGTCGTGCGCTCGCCGTTCGGGCTTGTCGCTGCGCGGCATCCGCGAAGGCGAGCGGCGCATGCCCGCGATCGGTGCATCGGTGCCGCGCAAGCTCATCGCGGTGTACACGATGGGGGCGTGCGTCGCGGGCATCGCCGGCGCGTTGCTGGCGCAGACCACGCAATTCGTGGGCATCGACACGCTCGGCTTTCCGCGTTCGGCCGAGCTGATGATCATGCTGGTGCTGGGCGGCACCGGCTACCTCTACGGCGCGCTCATCGGCGCGGCGCTGTTCATGATCATGCAGGACTACCTGTCCAATCTGAACCCCGTGTACTGGCAGTTCTGGCTGGGCCTCCTCCTGGTGCATGATCGTCATGTTCGCGCGCGGTGGCGTGATGGGTGGCTTGATCACGCTGCGCCAGCGCTATGAAAGGCGCCGCAGCGCGCAGCGCGGAGGCTTGCTATGACGGCGGTGCTCCGAACGGAGGGCCTGTCCAAGGCGTTCGGCGGATTCAAGGCCAACGCCGATGTCAGCATCGCCTTCGAATCGGGCGCGCGCCACGCGATCATCGGCCCGAACGGCGCGGGCAAGACGACGCTGGTCAACCTGCTCACCGGCGCGCTGCTGCCCACGTCGGGCCAGGTCTTTCTCGGCGAGGAGAACGTCACCAGCCATGCCGCAGCACACGCGCGTGAAGCGCGGCATGACGCGAACCTTCCAGATCAACACACTGTTTCCGGGCCTCACCGCGCTCGAGTCGGTGGCGCTGGCGTGCTGCGAGCGCGACGGGCAGGGCGGGGTGTGGTGGCGCACCGTGGCGGCGGCGAAGACGCAGATCGACGAGGCGCGTGTCATTCTGGCGCAGCTTGCAGCTCGGCGCCGACGCCGACGTCGAGACGCGCAACCTGCCGTACGGCAAGCAGCGCCTGCTCGAGATCGCGCTCGCGCTGGCGACGCGTCCGCGCGTGCTGCTGCTCGACGAGCCCGCGGCGGGCATTCCGTCGGGCGAGAGCGCGGCGCTGTTCGGGGTCATCGCCGCGCTGCCGCGCACGGTGTCGATCGTTTTCATCGAGCACGACATGGACCTGGTGTTCCGCTTCGCCGAGCGCATCACGGTGATGGTGGGCGGCGCCGTGCTGGTCGAAGGGCCGCCGGAGGCGATCGCGCAGGATCCGCGCGTGCGCGAGGTGTATCTCGGCGAGGCCGAGCATGGCTAGGCTGCTCGAGCTCGACAAGGTCACCGCCGGATACGGCGCATCGATCGTGCTCGAGGATGTCTCGTTCGCGCTCGACGAGGGCGAGGGGCTGGCGCTGCTCGGCCGCAACGGCGTGGGCAAGTCGACGCTGCTGCTGACGCTCATGGGTCTGACGCGCCAGAAAAGCGGCCGCATCGCGTGGCGCGGCGACGACGCGACGCGCATGGCGACCTTCCGGCGCGCGCACGCCGGTCTCGGATGGGTCCCGCAGGAACGCTTTGTCTTCCCGTCGCTCACGCGTCGAGGAGAACCTGACCGTCGTGGCGCGGCCCGGGCCCTGGAACCTCGAGCGCGTGTATCGCGTGTTTCCGAGGCTCGAGGAGCGCAAGCGCAACCTCGGCAACCAGCTCTCGGGCGGAGAGCAGCAGATGGTCGCGATCGCCCGCGCGCTGATGACCAACCCGAAGCTGCTCCTGCTCGACGAGCCGATGGAAGGGCTGGCGCCGATCATCGTCCAGGAGCTCATGAAGGTCATCGGTGAGCTGGTGCGCGCCGGCGAGTTCGCCGTGATCGTGGTCGAGCAGCACGCCCGTCTGGCGCTGCAGCTCACGCAGCAGGCCATCGTGCTCGATCGCGGACGTGTCGTGCACCGGTCGAGCAGCGAGGCGCTGCTGCGCGATCCGGCAACGCTCGAGAAGCTGGTCTCGGTCGCCTGAGCATTTGAAAGACCGATCCTCGCTACCGTTCTGCGGGCGAGCCGGGTCGATAGCCGCCGCGCCGCGAGCCCGCCACCGCCGACCTTCGATGCGATTCCTGCTCAAGAGCCTCACGCGCATTCCGCTGCCGTTGATGTATGCGCTGGCATGGACGCTGTACTTCGTCGCGTATCGCGTGGTGCGCTGGCGCCGCGAGCGCGCCGAGCTCGACCTGCGCAACGCCTTTCCCGACAAGAGTGACGACGAGCGCGCGCGTATCCTGCAGCGCGCCTATCGCAATCTCGCCGACACCCTCGTCGAAGGGTTCTGGGGATTCGGCGCCAGCGCCGACGAATTCAGGCGGCGGGTGGCGTTCGAGAATCCCGGAGCTCGTCACCCGCTGCATGGACGCCAGGCAATCGGTGGTGCTGCTGACGGCGCACTACGGCAACTGGGAGTGGCTGTCGCTCGCCGCGGGCGTGCGCTTCGCGCTCAGCATCGACGTCGTGTATCAACGCCAGCGTGTCGAGGCGATGGAGGAATTCCTGCGCGAATCGCGCGCCCGCTTCGGCGGCCGTTTCATTCCGCGCGAGGAATTCATCTACGACCTGATGAGCCATGCCGGACAACCGCGCGTCTACGCGCTGATCGCCGACCAGACGCCCAAGCATAAGAGCGATCCCCGGCACTGGACCCGTTTTCTCGGGCAGGACACGGCGTTCTTCCGCGGCGCCGGCAAGATCGCGCAGTTCCTCGACGCGACCGTGCTCTACGTTTCGATGCGTCGCCTTCGGCGCGGCTATTACTCGGTGCGGTTATCGACGCTGGCCGAGCCACCGTACGAAAACGACGCCAACGAGATGATCGTCGAGCGCTACGCGCAGCACCTCGAGCGCGACATCCGCGCCAGCCCCGCCGACTGGCTGTGGTTCCAGAACAAGTGGAAGGTCGCGAGACCGCCCGAGGCGCCGCACTCGGGAAGCGGCGGACCGCGACGTAGCCGCGGGAATCGCGCCAGCCCGGAAGAGGGATCCAAGGAGGCCTGAGGAATCACTCGCCGCGCCACAGCGCCAGCGTCGCGATAAGGTCGTCGCCCGCGGCGACGTCGTGAAGGCTCCAGCGATCGGGCGTGTAGGGAGGAGGGCCGTTGCGCAGCGCGGGTGCTGTCGCGATATCGACATCGAGCCGGCCGAACGGCGCCGACAGCGCGTCCCCCGTCGCCTTGCTCATCGCTTCCTTGCAGGTCCAGCGGCGCAGGAAGGCGCGTCGGCGCGCGTCCGGATCCAGCATGGCATCGTCGCTGCGCTCGCGCGCGGTCAGTACTTTTCGCGACAGCCGCTCGACATTGACCGCGCGATCGGCGCGCTCGATGTCGACACCGACGCGCTCACGCGGCGCGAGGCCCGCACCCAGCGCGATCAGCGCAACTTCGCCGGTGTGCGACACGTTGAAGTCGGGGCCCGCGGGCGCATGCGCGAGCTGCGGACGCCCGCGACGTCCGCGAACGATCGCCACCGCGCCGGGAGCGACGCCCAACGCATCGGCGATGATCATCCGAAGGCTGGCGCGACCCGCGATCCAGCGATCGCGCAGCCGTCGAGTCCCGAACCTCGCGGCGCGCTCGTGTTCGACGGGAGCGAGGTACGAGGCGAGCGTTTGGATCTCGTTCTCGGGGCGTTGCAGCTGGCACAGCCAGAGGGAAACGCCGGCATGGGGAGACGGCACGACGAGCGGCGCGCGCACGGTCGGTGACGGGTCAGGCGGCGTTCGCTGCCGCACCGGCATCGGCGATCGCGGTGCGCTGCGGCGAACGACGGCGCGACCATGCCCGGAACAACAGCAGCATCCACAGCGTCGCCAACGGGGCGAGCGTCAGCGTCGCGCGGTTGACGGTGGACTGATCCTCCACCCACGCTCCCGCATTCGAGAATGCGAATCCGAAGAACAGTACGACCACGCCGGCGGCGAGCGTCACCGTGAGCGGCGCGACGCCCGGCGAGAACAGTTCTCGCCGAGCCAGCGCCGCGACGGCGAGGGCGCCGTAAGCGAGCAGGTTCCAGTTGCCGAACGTGAAATAGGCATCGAAAAGCGCTCGCCACGGCATTGCGAAGTCGAGGTGCAGGTTGTAGCCAAGCACCTTGGTCTCCGCGTGCGCGAGCAGGACCATCACGCATATGGCGCCGATGAACATGGCTGCCACGATGCGAAGTCCGTGCCGCGGCAGCAACGCCATCACCAGACCCGGTATGAGCGTGGCGATCCAGACCTTGCCGGGGATTCTTGATCGTCACGCATACAGCGAGGAAAAACACCGCGACCGCGCAATCCCGCCACGTGCGCGTGCGAACGGCTTGCAGCGACCACAATGCCGCGAGCGTGAAATAGGTCGCCATCGCGAGGTCCGCGTAACCGGCGAGCGCGATATGAACCTCGAAGAACGGCAGCGAGACCACGAGCCAGGTCCCGACCAGCGCGGCCAAGGGTGAAAATCCGTTGCGCGCCAGGTAGCCGTAGATCGCAAAGGCAAACGCGACACCGGTCAGCCACCACGGCAGGTTGATCAGCGAGTCGTCCCAACGTCCCAGCAGGATCGCCGGCCATACCTGCAATAGCGGCACCGTGCTTGGATAATGCGGCGCGGCGTCGAAGTAGACGTTGGGGCTGTTGAGGTAAAGCCATTCCGACGTGGTGACGAACGGGGCCATGGTCCGGAGTTCGAACCAGACCCGCGCCTTCGAGCCCCACTGCGACCACGCGTCCCAAGGGTACAAGGGCCGCCACACGATCTCGTTGAGCAGCAGCGCGAATCGTAGGGCGAGCCACCCCAGTCAGCAGCAGCCAGACGGCGCGTTGCCACCCCGACAAATGACGTCCCAGCACGGTCGCGAAGATGCGATTCCACGGCGGCGCGGTCAGCATGCGCCCGCGCCATGCGAGCACAATGGCGATCACTGCGATTGGCGCGCCGATCCAGGTGACGGTGAACGGTACATGGACAGCGGACAGCAGGCGCATCCACGCGGTGAGCAGGATTGCGCCCACGAACCAGCCGCTTCCCATCGTCCAGGCGAGATCTCCGTCGCTCCAGGGCGCATCGAGCGGACGCGCAACGAGCGTCACGACGGCGCCACCCAGCGCCCAGACGATGGTCAAGCCGAGGAAGAGCGCAAGGAAATCCATTGCTCAGCGGATGAGGAAAAGAGCTCCGCCCGGCACGGCGAGCTTCAGTTCGGCGACCGTGGTCTGGCCGCTCGGCCACTTCAACAACTGTTTGTCGGGCTCGTACTGGATCCCGCGGCTGCTGATAGACCAGCACCCAATCGCCGGAATGCAGCGAGGTCGATCCACTCCAGGTCATTCTTGCGCGGATCGAAATACACGCTGTGCGGGTACAGGTGATAGGCGGCGCGACCACGAAAATAATTAGCGTCGGAGGCCAGAAAGATGCGCGCCGGTTCTGGCGGCAGCAGCGCACGAGCCCGTTCCACGAAATCGAACAGCGGCGCGTCCTCGCTGATCAGATGCTTTTCCCGTGCTGTTTTCCCCGCGTACTGCTGCGCCGTCTGCCATTCCTGCAGTCCCAGATTTTGAGTCCACCGGACGTCGAGGACGAGCCAGGCGATAAGGAAGAATGCACTCAGCGTCACGGGCCACGATGCAGGGAATGTGCCGGGGTGCCGCCGCTCGAGCAACGCGGCGCCCGCGGCAGCCAGCGCGATGGTGATCGCGAGGAGCAACGGAAGAGGGAGCGCCTGGATGTCGGCGCCGCCGCTGATTGTGTTGATCGATGTTCCCGACCACCCCTCGAATGCCGTCCATTCTCGAAAACGATCGCCAAGAAGCTCCAGGGCTCCCATTGGTTTCGCGATGACACCTCGAACCCGCACCGTCTCGGATAGCGGACCTTGAATCGCGAGCGCCAGCCCTGTCACCCTGCCTGCCCACGCTGCGTTATCGGAAACGACCACCGGCAGCGTTCGACCGGATTCGATCTCGATGGGCAGCGCATTGAGCATCGTCGGCGCCTGCTGCGTTCGCCAGAGCAGGCGCACCTTCGCCGCGCTCGAAATGTCGGTTGCCACCCACGCTATTGCCGCGTAGTCGGCCGCCTTGAGATCGGTTGCCTGTGAAAGCAATATGACGCCGGAGTCGTCGGCCGCCGTCACCTGCAGCTCGTCATTGACCAGCGAGCCGGTTCCGCGACTGATCGCAAGCGCACTGGCATCGAAGGCCCGGGGTGACGATGCCGGAAACCAGGCGCCGGGGACCGTGAACACGAGATAGACGGCCAGGCATGCGACCAGTCCGAGGAGCATCGCAAGTGCTGCATGGGTGACAAAGCGCGACGGCGGCACGATCGAAGATTGCATCAATCCACTAGCGGGCGAATAACCGCGCCTGATGACCGAATCATAGTAACATCCCGCTCAAACACGGGCTCAAGCAACGCTCGAACTGTATTCATTCAATCCCATGCCCCTCTGTGTCGCCCTGAACGCGACTCCGCTTCTGCAACCGTTGACCGGGATTGGCAACTACATCCTGCATCTCGGACGCGCGCTCGCTACGACCTCCGGTATCGAGCTGAATTGCTTCGGCGGCTACGGATGGCACAAGGGGTTTCCCTTCGACCAGCCCGACGGCGCGGAGCCGGAGCGCAGATCGCAGCCGCTGCGCGAAATGGTCAGGCTCGTGGTGCCGTGGAAGCGCGAGCTCCGGCAGAAAGCCCAGAGATTCGCGTTCGAGCGCGGTCTGCGCCGCTGCGGGATCGAGGTTTACCACGAACCGAACTACGTGCCGATCTCCACCGACGTCCCCTTCGTGATCACAATCCACGATCTGTCGTGGCTGCGCTATCCCGAAACGCATCCGCCGGGCCGGATCCGGTGGCTGGAGAAAGGGATGACCAAGGCGATCAGGCATGCGCGGGCGATTCTGGTCGATTCCGATTTCGTCCGGAACGAGCTGCTGTCCACATTCCTGATCGAACCGGAGCGCGTGCGGACCGTCCATCTGGGGGTAAGCGAAGAATTCCACCCGCGCACCGCCAGCGAACTCGCGCCCGTGCTGCAACCCCTAAATCTCACTCGCGGGCAGTATGTGCTCGCCGTCGGCACGATCGAGCCGCGCAAGAACCTGGTGCATATCGTAAAATCACACGCGCTGCTGCCGCAGGAGCTGCGCAATCGATTCCCGCTGGTCATCGCCGGAGCGAAGGGATGGCATTCCTCCGGACTGGTCAGCCTGCTCCAGAACCAGAACGACCCGCAAGTGCGCTTTCTCGGCCACGTGGGATCGCAGGCTCTGTCGCACCTCTACGCGGGGGCCGCATTGTTTGCATTTCCGTCTATTTACGAGGGGTTTGGGTTGCCGCCGCTCGAAGCCATGGCAAGCGGGATACCCGTGATCGTCTCCGACCGGGCCTCCCTGCCTGAGATTGTCGGCGATGTCGGAGAAATGATGAACCCGGAAGATCCAGCCGATACCGCGATGCGCATTCGCGCGCTGCTGGAAGACGACGCGCGGAGGTCACGCATGTCACGGCGCGGGATGGAGCGGGCGTCGCAGTTCACGTGGGCAGCGTGTGCGAAAGCGACGCGAGCGGTCTACCACGAGGCACTCGGCACGTCCGTGCCCGATCAGGCGTCGAGCCAGGCGGCGGCGCGGCCTTCGTCCCGGGTAGGGTAGAAGCCCGGCAAGCCTTCGAGCGTCGCGATGATACCGCCAATGCCCAGTCACAGCGCACGCTGGGCGCGGTCCGCTTGCGATCGACGCGCACCGGCCCGCACGCATTAGCCTGGAACTCATGGCGTCCACTTCGATTTTCCGAGCGGGAATGCTGCGTGAATGCTGGGACTTCCGCGGCTTCATCCTCACCAGCGTCAAGCGCGACTTCGTCTCTCGCTATCTGGGCACGCAGTTCGGATTTTTCTGGGCGATCGCGCAGCCGCTGGCGCTGATCGTCATCTACACTGTCATATTCTCGCAGATCATGAAGCCTGCGCTGCCGGGGCACGATTCGAAGTTCGCCTACAGCATCTATCTTTGCGCGGGCATTCTGATCTGGCAGCTGTTCAGCGACCTGGTAGGTCGATCGGTCGGCGTGTTCGTCAGAAACGCGGACCTGTTGAAGAAGGTCAACCTCCCCAAGCTGGCGCTTCCCGTGGTCGTGGTGCTCTCGGCGCTTTCGAACTTCGCCGTCATCGCCGTCCTGTTCGCGGGATTCCTGCTCCTGATCGGAGCGTTTCCGGGCAGCGCCCTATTCGCCATCATCCCGGTGCTCGTTCTTCTGGTGGCATTCGCGCTGGGACTGGGCATCCTGCTTGGCACGATCAATGTCTTCTACCGCGACGTCGAGCAAAGTACGACGATGCTGCTGCAATTCTGGTTCTGGCTGACGCCCATCGTCTACCCGGGGCGCGTCCTGCCGGATGTTTTCGCGCCGATACTCGCCTGGAATCCGATGTGGCCGATCGTCGCGTTTGCGCAGACGATTTTCCTGGAGAACAAGGTTCCCGAGTGGTCCTCCCTGGCCTATCCCGCCATCGTGTCGATCCTTCTCCTCAGTCTGGGATGGGTTGCGTTTCGCAAGCTGAGTGGTGAGATCGTGGACGAATTGTAGATGGGGCACCTCAGAGTCCGCGGGCTCGGCAAGGCCTACCGGCAATATGCGCAAAAGTCCGGCCGGCTTGCTGAATGGGTGGGGCTCGGAAGACGCCACGAGCTCAAATGGGTGCTCCGCGATGTCAGCTTCGACGTCGCGCCCGGTGAAGCGGTGGGGATCGTCGGCGCGAACGGCGCCGGGAAGAGCACGCTGCTCAAGCTGATCACGGGCACCGTTCGTCCGACCACCGGCGCATACGAGGTGGGAGGGCGCATCGCCGCCTTGCTCGAGCTGGGAATCGGTTTTCATCCCGACTTCACCGGCCGGCAGAACGTCTACATGGCAGGTCACATACTTGGCATTCCCGCCGGTCGCATCGACGCGCTGATGTCCGAGATCGAGGCCTTCGCGGAAATCGGCGACAATATGGACAATCCAGTTCGCACGTACTCGAGCGGAATGCAGGTGAGGCTGGCATTCAGCGTTGCCACGGCGGTGCGTCCCGACATTCTCGTGATCGATGAAGCGCTTTCCGTCGGCGATGCCTACTTTCAGCACAAGAGCTTCGACCGGATACGGACGTTTCGAGACGAGGGAACCACGCTCCTGTTCGTGTCGCACAGTCCGGGCACCATCAAGACGCTGTGTGACCGCGCCATTCTGCTCGACCACGGCGTGCAGCTGCGCGACGGTTCGCCGGACGCGGTGCTCGACTACTACAACGCGCTCATCGCGGCGCAGCGCTCCGACTACGAAATCCGGCAGACCGAGCTCACAGGCGGGGTCGTGACGCGCTCGGGCAGCCGGGAGGCTTTCATCGAATCGGTAGAGCTTTTCGAAGGCGGGGCGCCGGTGCGCGCCGTCAGGCGCGGCGCGGCGGCAACGATAAGCGTAATCGTCCAGCTGAAAAAGACCCTGTCCGCGCTCACCGTGGGCATACTCGTTCGCGATCGCCTCGGAAACGACGTGTTCGGCACCAATACCTTCTATCTGGGCACGGAGATCGAAGGGGCCGCGGGAGAGTCGATCACCATCGAGTTCGCGTTCGCTCATCTCAATCTCGGTATCGGCAGCTACAACCTGACCGTCGCTGCGCACGCCGGCGAGGCGCACGTCGCGACGAACTACGATTGGTGGGATCGAACGCTGGTCTTCCAGGTCGTTCCGGGAGAAGGACCTCAGTCGGTCGGCGTCGCTTACCTCCCAGTCTCGGCGACCTGGAGCAGGACAGGCGCCATGGGACTCCAGGCTGGAGTGCGAGGCTGATGCAACCCAACCCTCAAGAGCTCGACGTCGACGCGCTCATGCGAGAGATCAGGGCGGAGATTGCCGGCCGCTCGGGCGTCGGCGGAGCCAACGCTTCTGGCTCGGGAGCGCAGCGTTTCATCGCGGGCGCCCGTGACGGCGCCGAGATCGGATCCGGAACGCTGCGACGATTCGCCGACCCGGATCCGGTATTGCCGCGCAAGACCGAATATTCAGTGCGCGACTTCCTCGACTACCACGACGAAGCGTTCCTGCGCGCGGCGTATCGAGGCGTGCTCGGGCGAGAGCCGGATCCGGAAGGCGGACGCCGCTTCCTGGAAAAGCTGCGCAGCGCGGAGTTCGCGAAAGTCGATGTCCTGGGCAGGATGCGCTTCTCGCGCGAGGGACGCGCCGCGGGAGTTCGTATCCACGGATTATTGTTCCCCTTCGCGCTGCGCACGATCTGCCGCGTTCCGGTGCTGGGCTACGTTTTCGAAATCGTCCTCGATATTTTTCGACTGCCGCAGCTCGTGCGCCGTAACCAGCGGCTGGAAGGGGCGGTGTTTCAACAGCGCTCCGAGTTGCGCAACGGCGTCAACGCCGTCGTTGCGGACATCGAGCGCGCGCTGCAGCGGCTGGAGGAGGCGGTGGCCGCTTCGAGAACGGCGGTCCAGCAGCAAACGCGCGCCCTCGACGCCAGGCTCGAGCAGGCGGCGCTCGCGTCGAGGGATTCGGCCCAGAAGCAAATGCGCGGTCTCGAGACCAAACTGGAGGCTGTCGCGCTCGCGGCGAGGGATTCGGCTCAGAAGCAAATGCGCGATCTCGAGGCCAAACTGGAGGCCGTCGCGCTCGCGGCGAGGGACTCGGCGCAGGAGCAGATCCGCCAGCTCGACACCAAGAGCGACCGGGCAGAGGTGACCGCTCTCGAGCGCCGTCTCGGCGACGAGATCCTGGCGCAGGCCGTTCAATGGGAACGCGCCGCCCAGGCAGCAGGCGAAAAACTGGACGCGATGCGCAAGGTGGTCTCGACAATCGAGCAGTGGATGGCGGGACAGCCGACGGGCGACGCGCTGAGGGAGTCGATCGCGGTCGCGGCGGCGGCGCAGGCGTACGCGGCGCGGATCGCCGGTGATCTCGCGACGCTGAGCGCGGAGGCAGGGCGCCTCAGCGGGCGGCAGGCCACCTTCGATCAACAGCTTCTCACCCATCGACAGGACCTGCTCGAGCAGGAGCGGCGCTTGCGCGTGCTGCTCGAAGCGCCTACCAAGTCCCCGTCCGGAAAAGCGGACGTCACAGGGGAAGCCGTCGCTCGCCAGGAGCTCGATCACATCTACGACCGCTTCTATACCTTGTTCGAGGACACCTTCAGGGGTACCTACGACGATATCAAGGGACGTGTCGCAATTTACGTTCCCTATGTGATCGGTGCGGGCGCAGGAACCCCGGTCGCGCCGGTACTCGATATCGGGTGTGGACGAGGCGAGTGGTTGCAGCTGCTCAAGGACCGCGGCCTCGCCGCGCGCGGAATCGACTTCAACAAGAGCTCGGTGGCACGATGCCACGAGCTGGGCCTCGACGTGACGATGGCCGACGCCCTCGACTATCTGCGCGCGCAGAAGGCGGAATCGATCGGTGCGGTGACGGCGTTCCACGTCGCCGAGCATCTGCCCTTCCCGCAAATCCTGCAGCTCTTCGACGAAGTGCGGCGGGTGTTGAAGCCGGAAGGCATGTTCATCATGGAGACGCCGAATCCGGAAAACCTCATCGTCGGGGCCTGCACGTTCTGGAACGACCCGACGCATCTACAGCCGTTGCCGCCCGAGCCGATGCGATTCGTGATGGAAAATCGCGGGTTCACGCGCGTCGAGATTCTCCGGCTTCATCCGAACACGGCGATCGCGCCTCCCGGCGAGACGGAGAGTGCGTCGTTGAGCGCGATCGCCGAGCGCCTGTACGGACCGCAGGACTATGCGCTGGTCGGCTACAGATCGCTGAAGACGGCATCGTGACGCGGCCGTAGATGCGGATCCTGGTAGCGAATTTCTTTCCTGCGTTCCATCCGCCGCGAAGCGGTGGCGAGCAGCGATACTATTACCTGTATCACTACCTGAGCCGCAGCTTCGACGTCACGCTGGTCTCGCCCACCTACTCGAACCATGCGTTCGAGGTCGTGGAATTCTCGCCGACGTTTCGAGAGCATCGCGTTCCCAAGGACGAGATATTCGACCAGCTCCACTGGAAGCTCGGCCTGGACGAGATCGGACCCGAATGCTCGGCGTACGTCGTGTCGCTGGCCGCCGCTACGGACACCGCGTTCGGGAGGCACTTCCAGACGCTGGCAGCCGACGCCGACGTCATCGTCCATGAGTCGCCCTTCACGTTTCCCTACGACCGCGGCGCCGGGAGCGACGGCAAGCCGCGTTTCTACAATGCGTACAACGTCGAGCACCGTCTCGCGGCGCAGATCCTGAAGGGCCCCCGCGCCGAGAAAGCGGTGGAATTCATCCGCTTCGTCGAGCAATCGCTGGTGAGCGCCGCCAGCCTTGTCCTGGCAACGTCCGAGGACGAAAAAAACCTGTTCGTTTCGGACTTCGGCGCGGATCCGGATCGTGTCGTGCTGGTGAGCAATGGATTCGAACCGGTCGACGGACGACGGCACTGAGGACGACACCGCGGCCTTGCCGATGATCGAGCGCGATGATGGCGCGCCCTACACGATCTTCATGGGCAGTGCGCATCCGCCCAACGTCGAGGCGGCGCTGTACATCCGCGACGAGCTCGCGGTGGCGATGCCGGAGGTCGAATTCAGATTGGTGGGCTCGGTGTGCGGCAAGCTGACAGGCCCACTTCCCGCGAACGTGAAAAGCCTCGGCTTCGTCGACGAGCCCGAAAAGCGCCGCCTGCTCGCCGGATGCCGCGCGGCGCTCAATCCGCTCCTGTCCGGCGCGGGGACGAACCTGAAAATGCTCGACTACATGGCCGCCGGCGCTCCCATCGTCAGCACGCCCGTCGGGGCGCGCGGCCTGGGATTGCGGCACGGCGTGGATGCGTTTGTCGCCGCCGGAGACCAGTATGTCGAGACGCTGCGCCTGGTGCTGAACGATGCGGCGCTGGCAACGCGCGTCGGCGCGCAGGCGAGGCAAAGGGCATTCGCCGAATTCACGTGGGAGCACATCGCGGAGCAGGCTCGCGCCGCGATCGAGTCGAGCATCGCCGAGCGCTTTGCCTTTCGCTCCGACGCATCGTCGTCACGTCCACCGCTGCTCGTCGTCAACGACTTTCCGGTGTCGGGCAGCGGCGGCCGGCGGTCATGTCCGCATACGCGAATTGCTTGCCGAGCTGGGACGCGAATTCGACGTCGTCCTTCTTTGTCTCACCTCGGAAACCCAGCGCGACGAGCGAAACCTGGCGCCCGGCGTGCTGGAGATATGCATTCCCAAGAGCGCAGCGCACCGGCAAGCCGAAGTCGACGCGGGTCGCGGCGGCGTGATTTCCGTCGACGACATCATTGCGCTCGCAATTCTGCGCGAGCAATATCGAGTTCGTGACTGCCTTCCGAGGCTACGTCTCCCGGTGCCGCGCCGTCGTATTCGAGCACCCGTACCTCGCCCCGATGCTGGACTTCGTTCCGGCAGACAAGCCGGTCGTGTACTCGTCGCTCAACGTCGAGAGCGAGCTCAAGGCCGGCACGCTGGCGCAGCGCCCGGATGCGGCGGCGTGGACGAAACGGGTGGACGCACTCGAGGAGCGTCTGCTCGACCGTGCGAACCTCGTCACCTGCGTGTCGGCCGAGGATCGGGCGCGCTTCTCCCGCGCTCACCCGCGCCAGCGTTACGAAGTCATCGAGAACGGAGTGCGCACCGCCATGCACGACACCGCGGCGGGGCGCACCACGGCGCCGCTCAAGACGATGGCGGGACGCGCGCTCGCGCTGTTCATCGGCAGCGCGCACATGCCGAACGTCGAGGCCGTCAAATTCCTTTGCAGCTCGGTGGCGCGCCGGGTGCCCGAGGTCACCTTCGGAATCGTCGGCGCGGTTTGCGACGCGGTCAGGCTCCTTCCCAAGCCGCCGAACGTCATGCTGTTCGGCGCGCTTCCGGAAGCCGAGAAGAACCTGCTGTTGGCGAGCGCAACGTTCGCGGTCAACCCGATGCTGCAGGGCGGAGGCTCGAGCCTCAAGATCCCGGATTTTTTCGCGGCGCGACTTCCCGTCGTGAGCACGCGCATCGGGGCGCGCGGCTACGATCTCGTCGACGGCAAGCACTACGTGGCGGCGGATGGCGATGAATTCGCGAGCGCGACGCGCCTGCTCGCGCAAGACAGCGCATTGCGCGGCCGGCTGGCGCGCAATGCGCGGCAGGTCGCGGAAGACGCGCTCGACTGGCGCGTCCTGGGAGCGCGCTATCGTCGCGCGCTCAGATCGCTGGTGGCACCGGATGCGAAACCGCGCGCCCTCGTGGTGACGTATCGATTCGCGGACCCGCCGCCCGGGGGCGCGGAGACATTTCTGGTCAACGTCCTTCGCGAGCTGGCGAAGCGAGGAAATCTGGCCATCGACGTGGCGACCTGCGACGTCGGGGCGATCGCCAACAAGTGGCATTTCTCGGGCGACTATTCGTTGCCGGTTCATGCGAATGCGGATCCCGCCTACGTTGGTCGCGTCCTTCGTTTCCCCGTCGATGCTCCGCAGGAGGGGGACTTCGAGCGCTGCCGGCGACTGTTCGCGGTCTGGATGGCGGAGTCGAGAAAACAGCCGGCGCTGCTGCGCATCGAGTTGCCCGAGCCGCTGCTCCTGGGCGGCTGGAATTTCCCGGAGATCGTCGCCGGCAAAGCCAGCCGATGGGCCAGCGGTGAAGCGCAGGTACGCGTGGGCGCAAGGGCGAGCGCGCTGCATGTCAGCGGCTACGCCCCGACAAAGGCTGCTGATCGAGGTGTGGCAGGGCGGCGCGCAGGTCGCGTCCCGTGCCGTGAAAGAGAAGTTCGCTTGTTCGTTCGATCTCCCGGGCGGCGATCCGGTCGTCGTCCTCAAGACAGCGCAGCTATTGCGCACCGAAGGCGACCCGCGCGAGCTCGCTTTCGTCGTCGACGAGATGTCGGTCGACCAAGGCGGCGAGACGCGTCATGTCGACCTGGCGCAGGATTATGGAACTATCGCGCGCAAGCTCTCGCCGGAGCAGTGGGTCAAGTCGCTCATTGCACTGACCGACCAGCGCGACAGCAGCGACGACGACCTGTTCGTCCAGGTGCGCGGACCCCATTCAGGCGACATGCGCCGATGGCTCGAGGAAAACGTCGCGGGCTACGACGTCGTTCTTGCCCAGGGCGTTCCGTTTTCGACGCCTGTCATGGCGACCGACCTCGCGGCGCGCCACGGCGTGCCGGTCGTGCTCCTGCCGCACTTTCACATGGAGGATCGCTACTATCACTGGCGGACATACTACGAAATGTTCAGGCGCGCTCAGTGCGTGATCGCTGCGCCTTCGCAAGTCCAAGACGATGTTCTTCGACGTGATCGGCGCCGCGAGCGCGGCGGTTCCCGGCGGCGGAGTCGACTTGAGCGAGTACAGCAGCGAGAACGCGATGCAGCGTCGAAACGCTTTCCTTGCGCAGCACGTGTCGACCAAGCCTTTCGTGCTCGTGCTCGGGCGAAAGGCCGGCGCGAAGAATTATCAGCTGGTGATCGATGCGGTGCTCGCCGTCAACCGCGACGCGCATCGCCTCGACCTCGTGCTGATCGGGCCGGACGACGATGGCGTCGAGATCCGCGGCGCGAATGTCTACTATTACGGAGCGCAGGAGCGCGACGTCGTTCTCGGGGCATTGTCGCTGGCGATGTGCCTGGTGAACATGAGCGAGAGCGAAAGCTTCGGTATCGTCCTTCTCGAGTCGTGGCTGTCGGGAACACCCGTGGTGGCGCAGCGCACGTGCATGGCATTCGCCGAACTGGTCGTACCCGGCGAGAACGGGTTTCTCGTCGAGACCCGCGCGGAGATCGCGGAGGCGCTCGAGCACTATCTCGAGCACCCGGACGTCGCCGAGCGACATGCGCGGTGCGGGAAGGCACTCGCGGGAAAGTTTTCCTGGGACAGCATCGCGGCGCAGATCGATGCGCTGCTTCTCGAGGCCGCGCGCTCAACTTCCACACGACGCCAAGCCGCTGGCGCCGAGCGCGCGAGGTAGACTTCGCCGCGTTTGCCCGGCCGACCGGCGGCTGAGATGGCGAGGCGCACAGCATCTGGCGGCACGCCTCTTGCTTTGCTACACGCACGCGGATGATTCTATCCGGGACGACAAGACCGCTTACCCGATGCACACGCCCACCAAAACAGGATCCAGGCACCTTCGCTGGCGGCGAGCCATTGCGACGGTGTCTGTCGGTGCTTGGGTGCACCGCGACTGCCGCGAGTGCCGCCACCCTAGCGGACATGCTGAGCGCGGGCGGTACCACGGTGACGCTCAACGGTACCCGTGCTACCCGATCGGCCAGTATCGGTGTCGGGCATCAGCAAGACTCTGTTTTGCAACGGCGCCACCATCCAGTCGACCGGTGCCCGATACACGCCATAGGGGCGGGACGTGACCCTCACCGTCGACAACTGCAACATTTCGGGCAATGGATGGGCGCTGCTCGGTGCGCTCGACGGCGCCACACTGGTTGTGCGCAACAACACCCACATGACCGGCAGCAACAACAGCGCGATCTACCTGCGCAGCGCGACGCTCGTGCTGACCGGCGGAAGCATCGACCAGGCCATGTGGGGCATCCACATGGAGAACTCCACGGCGAGCGTCCATGGCGTATCCATCACGGGCACCACGTTCGGCGTGCAGAACGTCGCGGGCACGCTGACGCTCGACAGCTCGACGTTGCAGAACCTGAATTCATCGAGCCCCGGCGTGGGCGTCAGCATCATCGCGTCGGCGACAGTACCCGTCGCGCGCGGCCTCGGCCACCATATCGAATACGACGTTCACCGGATTTCTCAACGCGATCGATATCCAGCCAACCGCTGCGCAGGGCTTGCCTTCGGGAAGCGTGACCGTCACCGCATCGACTTCAATACTCCGTTCTCGAGCGCGCTCAGCGCGTCAGACGCGACCAATGTGCGATTCGCGACCAGTCGCGTGATCGGCGCGAAGACCGACGGCATCTATCTCGCGAATTCAACCGGCGTGATCGAGGACTCCGAGATCGTGAACAGCCTCAACACCGGCGTGACGTTCTGGGGATGCGCGCAAGGCGCGACGATTCGCAACAGCCTGGTGAGCGGCAGCGCTCATCAGGGGGTGGCCGTCGTCGCCGATGCAGCCAACAACCGCATCAGCCACAACGTGCAGGTCGTGGACAACACGCTGAAGAACAATGCCATCGCGAACCTGCTGGTCGACAACCTTTCCGACGCGCTGGTGCAGGGCAATATCATGACCGGCGCGCCGAACTTCAGCGTCCGTGCCCAAGGCTCGCCCGGCGTGAGCCTCGTTGCCGACCTCGTCTACAAATCGTATTCGGGCATCGAAGTCAAAGACAGCGCCAACGCCAGCGTCGTGCTCAGCGCCGTCAGCGCGCACGATCATGGCGGAGTGCTCGCCTACGCAAGCTCGATCGCCACCTTCTCGCATTCGGCTTTTCAATCGAACGGCTTGGGCCCGGATGGCTATTCCATCTTCGCGAACCGTGGCCGCTCAGGTCGCCGTGCAGCGCTCGACTCTTGAGCCAGCCGGGCAACCCGCGCTCCTAAACAACGCCGGCAATACGGCGGTGGCCACGAACAACTACTGGGCAAGCCCCGGGGGGCCAAGCGTCAACCTGGGCGGTGGGGGCGGCGCGCGACTCGACTGGAACAGCTCGAACGGATCGCTGGCGACGTACCAGCCCTACCTCACCACCAGCCCGCTCGATGCGCGGATCAGCAACACGTTCAACCTGAGCGCGGGAACGACGACGCAATGGTCGCCCGACAGCGCGCTTCACCCTTACCTTGACCGGCGCGCCGGGCATCACGACGGTGTCCGGCGGCATCGTGGGCGAGCTGCGCCTGAACGACACGTCGACCTTCACCGCGCGGGTGCCACCGGCGGGCACGTTCTCCGACGGCGTCGTTGCGGTCTGGGCCGAGTACGACTTGCTTTCGCGGGCTCAATCCGGAAGCCTGCGCTTCAAGACGGTCGGCTCGGGCGCGACCGCGGTGCTCTCCCGTCTCGAGCCCGATCATTGCTGGCTTCCGGTTGCGTCGTCGTGGGACGGTGCGGCGAGCCAGATCGTCTACAGCCCGGCCGATGTGACCACGATCAACGGCGTGTTCGCGATCGGCGCGCCGCAGCCGGATCGACAGACTGTCGCGCGTGCTTTGATCACGTCGTATTACACGAACATTCTCGCGCGGGCTCCGGAGGCGGGCGCGGTCGACTCCTGGTACAACGCCTACTTCCTCTACGCGGTGAACGCGCCGATCGATGTCCGCTTCGTACCACGCGAAATGGCGAGAGTCTTCTTTGCGAGTGCGGAGTACGCGGCACGGGCGCGCACCAGGGCCCAGTTCATCGGCGACGCCTACCAGGTATTCCTTCGCCGCGCTCCCTCGCAATCCGAGCTCGATTCATGGCTAGCGGTGGTCCTGGAATCAGGCGCAAGCGGTGACCCTGTTTGCGGAGTCCGCGGAATTCGATGTGTACGTGCAGGGTACTTTTCCCGTGCCTGGCAGGTGACAGGACCGGCAATTTCGTCACCACGATGTATATCGGACTGCTCGACCGCCTGGTGGACGCGGGCGGGCTCGCCTACTGGAAGGGCGTGTTCGATGGCGCTTCCTCTCCGGCGGCATCAGCAGCGTTCGCGACCAGGCACGGTCCTTCGGCGTGCAGGTGCTGGCATCGGCGGAATACACGTCGAAGAATCCGACCAACGACACGCATGTCGTGCGACTCTATCGCGCGTATCTCGGACGCTATCCAGGCGACCAGTGAAATAGCCTACTGGCGCGGCCAGCTCGACTCGCACGCGCTTACCACGACCGACCTGATCGATCAGTTCGCGGCGTCGGCCGAATTCACGGGACGCCTCAACACCTTCTTTCGGCCCGGCCTTCTAGTCGCTGGGTTCGCAGCGCGCGCAATGGTAATTCGCCGCTCGGCTACTTCCGGACGATCAGCTTGTACTTTCCGCCGTAGGAAGAAAAATCCTTCCTGCCGGGAAAAGCGCTCCTCAGCCGACGGACGTGGGCGCTCGGCAGCTCGTTGTGCATGATCTCCATGCGATCGATCTGGAACCTGTCCTCCTCGAAGATCTTCATGTAGTCGTCGTAGAACACCCGGTTGATGATCGCAGCCTCGTAGAACCAGTGGATCGCAGCGCGTCCGGCGTCCGGCGGATATCCCATCTCAGAGTAATAGCGAAGTATCTCCTCGCGGCTGCACAGCAAATGCATGTGCGCGGGCATCTGCCAGAGCGAGAAGTTCAGTAACTTGTCGTCGGCATTTGCGTAGAGATGATGGCCGTAGGCGCACGACCACGCCGGACCGAACATGTGGATCATCTCGCCGCCGTTGCGCAGCAGGCGGGTCATCTCGTCGAACGCCCCGTTCAGATCCCCGAGGTGCTCCAGAACCGACAGCGTCAACACGGCGTCGAACGCGTTGTCGGGAAATTGCGTGCGTTTGGTGATGTCGCCGATCACCAGGGGAAATTTCTGGACCTTCGCGTCGCCGTGCTCCGCCCAGTTGGTCAGGACCGTGATGCGCGACGGCCGGTATTTCTCGACCAGCTGCTCGACTTCTGTCTCGGAGAAGCCGATGCACAGGACCGATTTACCGGCGAGATCCGAGAACGATCCGAAAATGTCCTTTTCGACATTCGAGATACGGCCGACCAGCGGTAAATCCCGGGGATTCAAACGTCGCGCTGCTTCGATCGATATGGCGCATCCACGCTGGCCGACCTCAGGTGTTGAGCGTCTCGCGCTCGACGACCAGCGGCCGCTTGCGCACCTGCGAGTGGATCGAGCTCACGTACTCGCCGATAAGGCCCAGGAACATGAGCTGCACGCCACCGAAGAAAAAGAGCGCCACGATGAGAGTCGGGATTCCGGGCGAGGCCAACTCGCCGTGGACGGCGAGGTAGATGATGACCGTGACGACGGCATAGACGAAGCTCGCCATCGCGATCATGAAGCCGCCGAACATCGCGAGGCGCATTGGCACGTTGGTGAACGAGATGACCCCGTTCAGGCCCTGGTCGATGAGGTGGTAGAGCCGATTCTTCGAGAATCCCTTGCGGCGCGCGCGCCAGACATACGGGATGCCCTTCGTTCGGAAGCCGCAGTTGGCGATCATCCCGCGGATGTAGGGGTAGTGGTCCTCGTGCGCGAGGAGGGCCACGAGCACCTTGCGGTCGATCAGCTGGAATTCGGCCACGTCGATCGGGATGTCGATGCCCGAAAGTCGGCTCACGAGGCGGTAGTAGGCCCCGCGCACCGCGCGCATGAAGAACGACTCCTCTCGCTGCGCACGGATTCCCTGCACCACCTCGTGCCCCGCGCGCCATTCGCGCACGAACTCCGCGATCACCTCGGGCGGATCCTGCAGGTCGGCGGCGAAGAGCACCACGACGGCATCGCCGGTGGCGTGGCGAAGCCCGTTGAAAGTCGAGCGGAAGGGGCCATAGTTGCGCGCGTTGAAGACCACCTTCACCGCGGAGTCGGCCGCGGCCATCCGCCGCAGGACAGCTTCGCTCCCGTCGGTCGAGGCGTTGTCGCAAAAGATGTGCTCGAGGCGGCAATCAGGCAGCAGCTGCTGGAATGTTTCCCTCAGCGCCTTGCGGCAGTCCTCGAGGTTGTCCTCCTCGTTGTAGCAGGGCGTGACGACGCTGATCAGCGGGTTCTCGGGGGTCAAGCCGCGCGCCCTCCGTAAACCTGGGTCTTGAGCAGCAGGTACGCCGCCGGCGCCACCACGAAGAGACAGGCGAACTGCGCCACGATGGGGCCCGCGCCTGCATAGCGCTGCACGGCCTGGAGCAGAACGAGGTTGAAAAGGTAGATCGCCGAGTAGACGACGAGGAAGCGCGGTAGTCGGCGCATTTCCAGACGGCGGAACGTAAGCGCGCCAAAGGAAACGAAGTTGAAGAGCACGCCCAGCACGGTGGCGATGAGGAGCGCCACCGCGGGCACCATGCCCGCGTGAACCAGCAGCGCGTAGATCGCGAAGCCGAAGAGCGTGTTGAGCGCCCCGGTGAAGACGAAGCGGATGATCTGGCGGCTCATTTCCTTCTCATTTCCTCTCATTTCCCTTGAGCATCCCGAGCACGATCTGGCGCAGGTCGCCCATCATCTCGCGCATGTAGTCGAGGCTTCCAGAGCGCGAGTACGGCTCGTCGGGCACGCCGTACGCATGGAAAACGGGCTTCGGGCCGGGCAGCGTCGCCAGTGCCTGCGCCACGACCGATCCGAGGCCCGAGGAAACGTTGTGCTCCTCGACAGTGACGATGCCGCCGGTCTCGATCGCAGCGCGCGCCGACCGCGTCCACGTCGAGCGGCTTGACGGTGTGCATGCTCAGCACGCGCGCCTTGACAGCCGTCGCGCGAGCGCAGGATTTCCGCGACGTCGACGGCGTGCCGCAACATCCCGCCGGTGGAAATGATCGTGATGTCGCCGCCCTCGCACAGCGTGAGCGCCTTGCCGATGCGAAACGTCCGGCGCCGAGGCGTGCACCTTGGGCTCGCCGGCCTTGCCCAGCCGCAGGTACGCCGGCCCGGGCAGGTCGCAGAGCGCGCGGGTGGCGCAGCATCGCCTCGTACGGGTCGCCAGGCGCGATCACCGTCATGCCGGGAAGCGTGCGCATCACGCCGATGTCCTCGACGCCGTGGTGCGTGTAGCCCTGCGTGCCGTAGGTGAATCCGCCGCCGACGGCCACGACGCGCACCGGCAGGCGATGGTGACAGACGTCGTTGCGCACCTGCTCGAAGCAGCGCAGCGTCGGGAAGTTGGCGATCGAGTACGTGAAGACGACCTTGCCGAGGTGCGCGAGCCCCGCGGCGACGCCCATCATGTTCTGCTCGGCCACGCCGACGTTGAGGTACTGCTTTGGCAGCGCGTCGCGGAAGCGCTCGAGGACCGAGAAGCCGAGGTCCGCGGTGAGAAGCATCACGTCGGCGCGCTTGGCCGCGGAGCCCAGCAGTTCTTCGATGAAAGCGGTCCTCACGGCGTCCCGTTCACTTCGGCGATCGCCTGCTCGAGCTGCGCCTTGTCGGGCGACTTGTAGTGCCAGAGGAGCTTGTCCTCCATGAACTGAACGCCCTTGCCCTTGACCGTGTGCGCGAGGATGAGCGTGGGCTTGCCGGCTCTCGCGCGGGATCTTGGCGAGCGCACCGTGCGAGCGCCTCGTGGTCGTGGCCGTCGAGCACCTCGACCGACCAGCGGAAGGCCGCCCACTTGTCGGCGAACGGCTCGAGGTCGAGCACCTCCTTGACCGTGCCGAAGCTCTGGATCTTGTTGTAGTCGACGATCGCGACCAGGTTGTCGAGGCCGTGGTGCGGCGCGAAGAGCGCCGCCTCCCAGATCGAGCCCTCGTCGCACTCGCCGTCGGAGAGGATGGCGAAGGCGCGTCCTGGCTTGCCGTCGAGCTTGAAGCCGAGCGCGACCCCGCAGGCAAGCGACAGGCCGTGCCCGAGCGAGCCCGTAGAGAAATCCACGCCCGGCACGCCGTACGAGACGTGCCCCGCGAAAGGCGAGCCGTCCTGGCAGAAGGTGGCCAGCCGCTCACGGGGAAGAAGCCCGCGTGCGCGAGCGCCGCGTAGAGCGCCGCCGCGCCGTGCCCCTTGCTCACGACGAGGCGGTCGCGCTCGGGCCAGTCGGGCCGCTTCGGATCGACCCGGAGAACACCGGAATAGAGCACGGCGAGGATGTCGGCCATCGAGAGGCCGGTGCCGATGTGCGACGCGTTGGCGGCGTGCACCATCCTCAGCGCCTCCTCGCGGATGCTGCGCGCCAGGCGGCGCGACGTTTCAAGCTGCTTCATTTTTCCTGTACCAGTCGACGGTCCTGCGGATTCCTTCGTCGAGAGGCATCGCGGGCTTCCACCCCGTCGCGCCGCGTGAGACGAGTGATGTTGGCCTCGAGATGCATGACCTGGTCCGGACGATAGGGTACCTCGCCGTATCCGATCGCGGCCATGGGATCGACCGCGCCGCGGATCAGCTCGATCACGTCGCGCAGCACCGGCGCGGTGCCCGAGCCCAGGTTGAAGACGCCCTGCGCCTCGGGGTGACGGACGATCGCCTCCACTGCGCGCGCCGCGTCGTCGATGTAGACGTAGTCCCAGCGCTGCTCGGCGCGCGTGACCTTGGGCTTCTCGCCAGCGAGGAGCGTCCGCGCGAGGTATGGGATCATCCAGTCGGGATTGTCCATCGGACCGTACGAGGAAAAGAGCCGGAGCCACGCGAAGCGAGCGCCTTCGCTGGCGCAGAGTCGCTCGGCCAGCAGACAGGTCGCCAGCTTGGCGGTGCCGTACATGGTCGTGGGTCGCGTCGCCTCGGTTTCGTCGATGCGTTGCGCGCATGGTCCATACTCGGCCTGCGAGCCCAGGCCACGAAATGCTTCGCGCCGGCAGAGAGGGCGTGCTCCAGCAGGTTCATCGAGTGGTGGACGTTACGCCATTGCCCGGCATCGTTGCGGTTCTTTCCCGCGACGCCCTCCCAAGCGAGATGCACGACGTGCGTGGGCGCAAAACCGCGCAGAGTGGCGGCGTAGGTTTCGTCGTCGGCCAGATCGGCATGGCAAACCTGCACCCGATCGAGCAGGTCGCGAATTCGCCATGCAGAATCAGGGTCGCGCAACAGCACCAGTGTCTCAGCGCCGCCCGCGACCAGATGTCGCAATACGTACGACCCGAGAAATCCCGAAGTGCCGGTGATCGCGACTTTCATGCGCCCTCGAGGCTGCGAAGCGCGAGCTGGATGCGCGAAGCGGCGGGCGTGCGGCCCGGCGCGTCGGTGTACCCGAAACGGTGGCGGTGCACGGTCTTCGCGATTGCGATGCGCAGGAAGTAGAGCCAGAACCTGCCGAGGGCAACCGAGCCCTGCTCGAGCGTCGTGCCGTGGCCTTCGAGGATCGCCGCGTGGCGCCGCTCGGGATGGAACGTGCACATCGAGGCGAGCTCGAAGAGGGGATCGCCCACCATCGCGTCCTCCCAATCGATCACGCCCGCCACGGCATCGCCCCTCATGATGAAGTTGTGGCCGCCCGGGTCGCCATGCAGCAGCGCGGCCGACGCCGCGTCGGTCAGGAGCGGTCCTGAGAACGCCTGGTCCGCGCGCCCAGCCTCCACCGCGCTTATCGCGCCCATCGCCACGCACTCGCGCAGGTGCTCTTCCAGACGCAGGTGCATGAACTCGCGCCAAGACGTATGCAGGCCCGCGATTGCCCCGGAGCGCAGTTGCACGAGCGAGAGAGGTCCCGCTCCCGCGCCACGGAGCGCATGCACGCTGGCCAGAGCCGCCGCCGCAGCGCGCAGGCCGCGCAGCGTCGCAGCCTCGTCGGCGTCGCGCAGGTCGAGGCACTCGCCCACGACGCGCTCCACCGATTGCGCGCCCCGGGTCGTGTCCCCGTCCGCGAGCGCGTCGAAAGTGCAGGAAGGCGCAGGCACGCCGTGCTGGTGCAGCATGCGAGCGAGGAGGCACTCGATCTCCATGAGCTCGGTCCAGGGCGCGCCCGCGAACGCGGCCACGCGGATGAGCGCACTCGTGTCATCCGCCTGGTAGAGGCGATGGAATGTCCCCTGACGCTTTGCGCGCTGCACCTCCGCCAGGCCAAACGACGTTGCGGCCCGCGCGAGCAGGTCAGCATCGATGCCGAGGTCGGCGTCGGGCGCGTGGCGCATCTCGGCGAAGGGCACTGGGGGCACGCCGAGGTCGGCCTTAACCAGGAACATGCGCCGCCGATCCAGCGCAAGGCTCAGAACAAATTCTCGTAGCCCAGCAGGCGCTGCATGACGATCGTCTCGGTCTTCATGTCGCGCTTCTGCTCAGCGGCGAGCTCGTTCGCCGTGGCCATGTTGGCTTCGGGCGTGGGAATGCGGATCGTGCCCCACGGATAGACCTGCTCGAGCTTCATGCCATTGAAGCTGGGGTACGTGCACTTCTCGGACATCGGAAGTCCCAGGCGCTCGAGCAGACCCTTCATCGTCTTGGGAGTGTCGGCGACGATGTCCTCGAAGCGCACCAGGTGGAAGCGATCTGGGTACTTCTCCTTATAAGAGAGCGCCAGGTGCTGGCACAGGTTCCATGTCCACGCGTAACGCTTGAGGCCGAGCGGGAACGGGCGCTTGATCGTATCGGCGAAGCCTGAGTATGGATTGCGCACGACGTGGATGACGTGGCCCTGCGGGAAGTCCGCGAGGATCTTGTCGGTGTCGAAGTCCTGCACCGGGTTGTAACCGACATAGAACTTCTCTTCGCCGGTCTTGTTCACGTTCTCCCATGTGTCGAAGGTCGACTTGAAGAACGCGTTCACAAAGGTTGCGCGGGTGGCGGGCTTGCCCTTGCAGGCATCGACGAACGCGGCCTTGCGCTTCTTCTCGTCCATCTTCAGGCCGCAATCCTTGAACTTGCTCCGGCCGGGCACGCGCAGCAGAGTCTTCAGCTCCTCGTCCCAAAACATTTCGTAGGCGGTGGCGGGATCGACATCGGAGCCGAACTCGGGCCAGCGATAGCGGATCGGGACGTACGAGGTGAGAAAGTCGTTCGCGGCCCCGGTGCCCACCTGGGATTCGAAGGGATAGACGAAGAGGTTCGGGTGACCGTCGAGGAGGCGGTGGGTGGTGTTGCCGCCGTTCTCGTACATCGCGGAAAGCATGATGACATTCATCGGAGCGTTTTCTTTTGGAGGTGTGGTGAAGGGGATCGCGGGTTCAGGCCGCGGCGTATTGTCGAATCTGCTTCTCGGAAAAATCACGCATCGAGTGCTCGCCTGCGATGAAGCGGTCGTACCACTTGACGGTGAGCTCGAGCGCCACGGCGAGCGCCAGGCGCGGACGCCACTGGAGCCGTGCGCGCGCCTTGCTAGAGTCGAGCATGAGGCGGCCAGCTTCATGCGGACCGTCACCGCCGTGCTCGCGGCGTATCACCAGCCGCGGGCCGAAGAGTTGGCTCACTTGCTCGACGACGGCACCGACCGGCTGATCGCCACCCGCGTCGGGTCCGAAGTTCCAGGCCTCGGAATGGCGCGCTGGATCAGCGGCCAGGCGCTGCGCGAGCACGAGGTAGCCGGACAGGGGCTCGAGCACGTGCTGCCACGGGCGCATCGCGGCGGGATTGCGGATGACCGATGGCGTGCCCGACTGCGCAGCGCGCGGCGAGGTCGGGGATCAGCCGGTCGGTCGCCCAGTCGCCGCCGCCGATCACGTTGCCGGCGCGCGCGGTGGCAAGTCCGACGCGTGCGCGCCTGCGAAGAAGGACGCGCCGGTAGGCTGCGGTGACCAGCTCGGCGCACGGCCTTGCTGCTGCTGTAGGGGTCGTGGCCGCCCAGCGCGATCGTTCTCGCGGTAGGCCCAGTCCCACTCGCGGTTCTCGTAGCACTTGTCGGTGGTGACGCACGACGATCGCGCGCACGTCCGGGCGCAGCGCGGCAGGCCTCGAGCACGTTGGCGGTGCCCATCACGTTGGTCGCGTAGGTCTCGAGCGGGTCCGTCGTACGAGCTCGCGCACGAGCGACTGCGCGGCGAGGTGGAACACGATCTGCGGGTCGCTCGCGTCGATCGCCGCGCGCAGCGCGCTCGAGATCGCGGATGTCGCCGCGCACGTCGGCGTCCAGCGAGGTCAGCTACGCCGCGCCGACTCGAAGAGGCTCGGGCTCGGTGCGGCGGGTCGAGCGAGTAGCCCGTGACGTCGGCGCCGAGCTCGTGCAGCCAGAGCGCGAGCCAGCCGCCCTTGAAGCCCGTGTGGCCGGTGAGCGAGCACGCGCCGGCCGCGCCAGAACGCGGTGCGATCATTACCACACCTTCCACGGGCGCTGCCGCCGGACCACAGGCTCCTCGAGGTGGTTCTTGTCGCGCAGCGTGTCCATCGGCTGCCAGAAGCCGTCGTGCTGGTAGGCGCGCGAGCTGCCCGTCGCGCGCAAGGCGCTCCAGCGGCTCGCGCTCCCAGATGGTGCGGTCGCCGTCGATGTAGTCGAACGACTCGCGGGCTCGAGCACGAAGAAGCCGCCGTTGATCCAGCCGCCGTCGCCCGCGGGCTTCTCGCTGAAAGCTGTGCACGCGCGTCGCCGTCGATCTCGAGCGCGCCGAAGCGGCCGGGCGGGCGGACCGCGGTCACGGTGGCCAGCCGTGCCGTGCGCGCGGTGGAAGGCGATCGAGCTGCGCGATGTCGACGTCGGCCACGCCGTCGCCGTAGGTGAAGCAGAAACGTCTCGTCGCCGACGTAGCTGCGCACGCGCTTCAGGCGCCCGCCGGTCATGCGTGTCTCGCCGGTGTCGACCAGCGTGACGCGCCAGGGCTCGGTCGCCGTTCTGGTGCACCTCCATGCGCGTTGTCGGCGAGGTCGAACGTCACGTCGGACATGTGCAGGAAGTAGTTGGCGAAGTACTCCTTGATCACGTAGCCCTTGTAGCCGAGGCAGATCGACGAAGTCGTTGACGCCGTGGGCGAGTAGATCTTCATGATGTGCCAGAGGATCGGGCGGCCGCCGATCTCGATCATCGGCTTGGGCCGGGTGGCGGACTCCTCGCTGATGCGCGTGCCGAGACCGCCTGCAAGAATCACCGCTTTCATTGGGACCGCGCCTGGAAAACCACTATTTTAGCGTAAGGAAGGCGACGTTCCATCGGTTATCATAGCCGCCGATGCGGCCCGACGCACGAGCCTTCGATCCCCGGCGCGGGGCCCTCACGGCCGCTGCGCTCGGATTTCTCGCCTTCCTGTATTTCTTCGACGCGCGGATCCTCGATCCCACGCGTATCGACTGGGTTTCCTCCGCGGACCTCGCGACCAACTTCCTGGGCTGGCACTTCTTCCGCCGTGAGGCGTGGAGCTGGCCCCCGGGTCTGCTGAAGGGATACGCGAGTGGCGTCGGTACGAGCGTTGCGATCACCGACTCGATCCCGCTCGTCGCGTTCTTGCTAAAGCCCCTGGACGCAATGCTGCCGGTGGATTTCAACTACCTCGGTCTCTGGATTGCGCTGTGCTTCGTGCTGCAGGGCTATTTCTCATTCCGGCTGCTGCACGCGCTCGGGGTCAGCGGTGCCTGCGCGGTGGCTGGCGCTGTCCTGCTGTGCGTGCTGCCCTTCATGGCCGCGCGCGCTACGCTGCACATCCCGCTCGCCAGCCACTGGCTGCTCACTGCCGCGCTGTGGATTTACCTCGAGGCCATCCGCGATCCGGCTCGTTTCGCTCGCTGGATCGCACTGATGCCGCTCGCTGCGCTCATCAACCCCTATCTCTTCGTGACGATCTCTCCGGTGTTCGCGGCGAACAGCGTCGCGCTGCTGTGGAAGGGGCCCATCAACGAGCGCCGTCGCGTGCTCCTGCAGGCAGTCGCGGCCGGGGGACTGTCCCTCTTCGCGCTCTACCTCATGGGATTCGGAACCGTGAGCGTGCGCAACACGTGGGGCTTCTACGGACAGCTCCAGGTGAACCTGCTCGCATGGTTCAACCCGATGGGAGTCGGCACGCCTCCTAACACCCCTTCCCGTGGCGGAGGTGGGCCAGACCGAGCCGTTCATGTATCTGGGCCTGGGTGGCATTGCCGTGCTTTTGGTCGGGGCGTGGATGCTCTGGCGCACGCGCGCGCGACCCGACGCGATTCATTGGCCGCTCGTGGTGGCGATCGCGTTGATCCTCACCGCCGCGATCTCGCATCGAGTCGCGTTCGGTCCGTGGTTCATCATCGACCTGCACCCGCTGCCGCAGGGGCTGCAGGAGTTTTTGGATGCGTTCCGCTCGTCCGGGCGGCTCGCGTGGCTACCAACCTACCTCGCGCTGGCGCTCGCGATCGCCGGCTGCGCGCGGCTGCCGTCGAGTCGCGCCGCGTTGCTCCTCCTAGCGGGCGCGATCGCGGTCAACCTCATCGACGACCGGAATATCCGCGCCGCCGGCCAATCGATGATTCAGCACGCGGCCCATCCGGGGAAGCCGGATTGCACTTCGCTGCCCGCGAGTGTGAAGCGAGTGGAGTTCATTCCTCAGGTCACGCTCGAGGATCTGAGCACCGCCGGGGCATGGCCGGTGCTGGTCTGCGCGGGACGGCAGGGACAGCCGATCAACGTGGGCGCGCTCGCTCGTACCGACCTCAGGCGCTTCGACGCGTCCGCGCGCGAGGCGGCGCGCTCGCTCGAACGTCGCCCCGCAAGCGACGTTGCATACGCATACGCGAATCCTGCGACCGGCGCGGCGCTCGGCGCGGGCGCCGCGCCGAAGATGGGCGACTACTACGTGTACGTTCCGGGCGCGGCGACAAACGCGCCAGCCGCGTCGGATCCTACATGGGGCTGGCCGCTCGACATTCCGATGAGCGTCATCGGATCCGGACGCCACCTGCTGCTCTGGGGATGGGTGTCGCCGGAATGGAACTCGGTTCGCACGTTGTCCGATCGCGCCGCGCTGCTGCTGCCGGTTCCCCCGGGACAATCCGGCGCGGCGCTGCTCAAGCTCGCGACCCGGGCGACGCCCCACGGCGCGAGTCCGCTCACGGTGCAGGTGAGCGCGAACGGCACGCCACTGGAGCCGCTGGTCCTTACGCGCGACTCCGGCCTTGCGTGGCGCGCGATACGCATCCCGGCGGACGTAGTGGCCGCCGCGCACGGAGCGCTGCGCGTGGAGTTCGCGCTTCCCGTGGTCGCGCCCCTCGAGCATCCCCGCAGCTTTCCGGACGATCGCCTGCGCTTCTCTTTTGAGCACCTCACCCTCGCCGCCATGGAGCCCGCCGGTAGCGCCGGCAAGATCCGCGGCCACAACACCGATAACCTCGCGCTGGGACGAGGATGGTCGGAACCCGAGTCGTGGGGCGTCTGGTCGGACGGCAAGGTCGCGACCCTGCGCCTGCCGCTGCCTGAGGGAGCGGGTCGCGACCTGCGCCTGCGCGTGCTCGCGCACGCCTTCAGCCGCACCGGACGTCAGGACGTGCGCGTGCTCGTTGGCGACCGCGAGGTGGCGCGCTGGTCGTTCGGCTCGCAGCAGTCGAGCGAGTCACGCGAGGCCGTCATTCCAGCCGCGCTCGCCCCCGCTGGGGGAGTGATTGAGATCACCTTCGAGATCGCGAATCCCGGGCCGCCGGTGAACAGCGTCGACACGCGCAATCTCGGCCTCGGCCTCGTGGACTTCGAGCTCGTCCGGACATAGGCGAATCGGCGGCGACTCTCAAGTGAACGAACTCGACGTCGCGTCCGGCCTGCTTCGCGCGCAGTGCTCGGGACCTGGTTCAGGCGATGTGGCACGGCGCGCTGCAGGAGCTCCGACGCTGTCACTTGCTATTGCGGTACACGCCGCACAAACGCTTCAACGCGCGTTCACAATTCGCGCTCGTCTCATTTGCCGTACTTCACGTGGGTATGATAAGAGTGAAAAGCGCGCGATGCGCTTTTCGCAGCGGTCCGAAGAACCGGGTCGCATGCGGCGTGAATCATGAATATTCACAGGATCGCGCAACTCGACGGTGGCGATTGAACGACCGGCAAGCGTCTGTGATATCGGACATTTAGGTAGCGACTCGTGTACGACGAGGCCAAGGACACGCTCGAGCACTTCAGGGACGTCGAGACGGCGATCGATCTGTTGCGTGCCGCAAATCCAGGCAGCCAACGCTCGCCCCGGCGCGCACTCGACATAGGCGGAGGTCTTGGCATGCATGCAGGCATGCTGCTCCCTCACGTCGATCAGATAGTTTGCACCGACCTGCGGCGCTATTGCGCCGAGTACGAGGGTCAGTTTCCGAAACTACTGAAGGAGAAATTCGAGCGTCATGGCCATGCGCTGGACCTCGCCAAGCTCGAGCTGCATTTCGCCAACGCGATGGATCTGCCTTACCGCGATGGCTGGTTCGACCTTGCGACGTCGTTCAACGCGTTCGAGCACATTCCCGATCCGCGACTCGCGTTGCTGGAGATGATTCGTGTCGTCGCGCCGGGCGGGTTCATCTACGTCACCTTCGATCCCGTCTGGACGGCCGACTCGGGCAGTCACTTCTGGCCGATGGTGAAAGAGCCGTGGGCGCACCTCGTGCTTTCCGAGGACGCGTTCAAAGCGCGCATGAAGGAGGCGGGCGCCTCCGAGTTCGAGCTCAACGAATTTGGCGGTGCGATGAACCGCCGCCGCCCCGCATTCTTCGACGCGCTGTTCGCGGACCCGGCCGTTGAGGGCGCCACGACGCTCAAGCGCCACGACCGCTGGGAAGGCGTATCAGACGCGGCGCATTCGACGCACGAGAACTATGCGCTCGCGATCAAGCGCGGTTACTCGGCGGGCGAGCTCATGACGCGCGGCATGCGCGTCATCCTGCAAAAGAAGTGAGCCGTTCGCGGCGCGCGGCTACGGCAGACACCCCTGGGCCGCGATCGCGGCGCTCTGCGACTGGATCTCGGAAGACGCCATGAATTGCTGGCGAACTTGCGCGCGCGTAAGGGCGCTCGAGTTCAGTTGCCCGACCCAGTACCCGTATCCCGCGGGCTCCGCGGCTCTTTGAAGCATCGCGTAGTACAGATCCGATACGTAACGGGCGTTGCTCGTCGCGCGCGCGATGTACTCCGAACCGGTCGCGAATTGGCCGCTCGCGCTGTCGATCGTCGACAAGACTACCGCCGCCGCGATTGCCGCTGCACTGCGCGGTGCGCAACTGCCCATCCCAAAAGACGTATCCGGCCGTGTCGGCGAGTCGCCTGAGCAGCCCGCCATAGAGGTTGAACACCATGTACGTTTCCGCGCGCGCCGAGTTGCCGGGGAAGGCGGTGTTCATCTTGCTCGTGAATTCCGACGAGAAAAGGAAGTAGTCCATGACGTTGTCGCGCACCATCCCTGAGTTGAGCTGTCCGACCCAGTAACTCAGGCCGGCGCCGTCCGGCGCCCGACCAAAAAGAGCACTATAGAGATCGGTCACGAACTCGGTATTGCTGCGATTGCGCGCCAGGTATTCCGAACCCATGAAGAACGAGTTCAACATGATGAAGAACGTCTGCTTCGGATTGGCGCCGAGCGCGCACAAGCGGTCGGCTTCGCTGGTCCAGAAGGCTTTGCCGGTCGCGTCGCTCGCACGTTGCAGGATCGTGTTGTAGTAGCCCTCGACCAGATTGGCGTTCGTGGTGGCGTAGCCACTGCACGCGGAATTCACCGAAACGATCTGGTAATACGCCGGCGACGTGCTGGTCACGAAGCTGCCACTGCCACCGTAGACCGCAGTGATGCTATGCGTTCCCGCGGCGAGCGCGGACGTCGAAAAGGTCGCGACCCCCGCGCCGTTCAGCGCACCAGTGCCCAGTGTGGTCGAGCCGTCCTTGAACGTGACCGTGCCGGTGGGGATTCCGCCTCCGCCGACGGGAGTCACCGTTGCGGTGAAGGTCACCGACGTTCCCACGGTCATTGACGGATTGGGCGTGCTCGTCAGCGCAGTCGTCGTGGACGTCGCGCCACCCATCGCGACGGTGACCGAAAGCACGCCGTTCGTGCCCGGCGTCGCACTGTTCACCTTGATGCTCACGCCGGTCGATGCGTCGACATACGTAGGCGCGGTCGCGAGCAGCGCCGAATCGTCGAAGCCGCCGCCGCTTCCCGGCGTCATGTCGAGGACCTGGGTATCGTCGCTACCGCCGGTGCTTTCAAAGGGGCCGGCAACGCGCACCTGCGCGCCAAGATTCGGCAGTGAGGAAAGGAACGCGTCGAACCCTGTCGGCTGTCGGTACTCGATCCAATACGTGCGATTGGCGTTGGAGGTCGTCACTTTGATCGCGTACGTCGATTGTCCGCCGGTCTCGATGGGGGAGAGCTGGTAGGTCTGCGTGCCGGAGCTGTGCGTCTTCACCGACGTGCTCGGAATCCAGTTCAGAGTCCGTTTCTGCATCGCGTTGAAGTGGCCCTGGCGGATATTTCCCATGACGTCGAACGGATCGCCGTATTCGGACACGCTGCAGCCGACGCCGACGACCTGCGCGCCGCAGTTGGTGCTGCCGGCGTGCCAGAGCCCGAAGTTGTGCCCGAGCTCGTGACCGTAGACCCATAGCCCGTTGACGTTGGCGCTGTAGGCGAGTCCGTAGCCGACGTACGCGAGGCCTGCCCAGCCGCAGCCGCTGCCGCCTGGAAGGACCACGTACACGAATTTGTTGCCGGTGATTGAAACGTCATAGCCCGCAGCACTCGCCACCGATGTCGCAAGGTTGCTCATCGTGCCGTAATTGCAACCGGAGGGAGTGTTCGATGCACTGGTCAGCCAGCCATTGGCATTGGTCCGGCCAGTGCAACCGGGAAGAACGGTCGTCGTACATGCGACCGTGACATTGAGAAGCTGCTGGCCGTACGACACCTCGTTGTAATACGGCGCGACCTTGGTCTGGAATTCGGTATTGACCGCGGCGCCGGTGAAGCTATCGCCCGGCGAGTCCGCGAAGCGGATCGGAATGACCAGGACCGTATTGGTGATGGGTGCTTCCGCGGTCCCGCCCTGCTGAGCAGGCGGCGGCGCGAGAATCGTGATCGTCTTGGCGTCGAGCGACTGGCCGTCGGCGGCGAGCGTGCCGTCGACCGACACGCGCATGTTGGGCGCGACCGAATCGGGGATCGCCGGCACGACGACGTTGGTGATGTTGCCGAGGTCGTCGCGCACGGCGAGGCCGTATTCGCCGCGACCTTCCGCGAAGAAGTCCAGGTGGTAGATCGCCAGTGCGCCGACGGCAGTGACCGGCGATGGCGCGGCGGCGGCGCGAACCTGTCCGGAACCCTGCGACGCGATGCGTGTGAACCACGAGACATTGAACGTCTTCCCGGTGAGCGAGCCGGTCACATCGATGCGTTGCCCCGCGTCGAGCGCGTCGAGGCCCACGCCTGCGAGCGCGAAGGTGCGGCCGTCGTCGAGACGCAGCCCGATGTAGCGCAGCACCGTGCCGTTGAGCCGGTTGTCGACGAAGACATCCGCCACGGTTCCGGTCGCGGCGAGCGTCGGCGGCGCGGCCATCGGCGCGGGATTGTCGTGCGCGAGGGCGTGTGCGCTGGCCAGCAGCGCCAACGTCATCAGTGTACGGATCCAGCGGCCGGCGAGTGTGGGCATGATGGTTGTCGTCTTCAAGATTTTTCGGTGAGTCCGCACCGACGTAAAAATGTCGTGAGCTGACGCAGCGCGGCATGCTAATGGCATATTACCCTTCCTGCCAGAGTCCAATGCGCGGCAAACAAGGTGCAACGAGCAAGAATCGAGCGCGTACCGACAGAGGTTGCCTTCACGCCTCAAGCGGCGACCACACTCCCGTCAGCACGCACATGGCAGCGCGAGCTGGGCCTGTCGTCGACAGATTGCGCTGCACCTCAGCGTGATTCGATGCGGGCATTCGCGCTGCGCGCGTTGATTGCGCCGGTGAAGAATTCGGCGCTGGCGTCCACGGATTGCAAGAGCATTGCGCTCGTGGACCCTGCATGGGAGTTGTCGCCGCTGTAGGTCGCGCACCAGCCTGTGCAACCCGACGGGCAGCGTGGAGACGTTGCAGATTGCTGCCGCGCTGGAGAGCGCGACTGTGGAACAGCCCGGAACCGGCGCGTCGCCGTCGAGAAATGCGACCGTGCCGGTCGGCGTGCTGCCGCTGACCGTTGCCGTCAGCGTGAGCAGCGCGCCAATGGGCACGGGATTCATGGAGGAAGCCAGCGTCGTCGTGGTCGTCATCGTGGGAGGGGTGGGCTGCTCCATGGTCAGCCCGAACGCGACCAGATTGTTCGAGGCGTCGGTGGCGTAGAGCACGCTGTTGGCGATGATGAGGCTCTGCCAGTGCGTGCCGCCGCCGCGTGCAGCGCTCCACAGCGTCGCTCCGGTGAGCGGGTTGAGCGCGCGCAGCGAGCTGCCGGCGATGAAGAACAGAACGCCGTTGGCAACGATCGGTGACGTCCCGGAGAGCGAGTTCTGCCATTGCGGGACCAGCGTCGGAACGTCGCTGGCGCTGAGCGTGACGTCGCAGCGCAGAGGCGCCGTTGCCGTTGACGACGAATACCCATGTGCTCGAATCGGCGGGATTGATCCACACCGCCGGCTGGCTGAACACGCCGCCGCCTTGCGGAACGTTGATGATCGGGCCGATTTCGCCGCCGACGTGCCCGGGCCCGCCCTGGCCGCTCAGGTTGGCGAGATTGAGCAGACGCAACAGCGCATCCTTGCCGCCCTGCACCGCGAGATGCGGCACGGTCGACTCCGGCGGCACCGGGAGAATGGCCGGCGCGGTGCTGCCGATGTCGGCGTCGGCATTGTCCAGCGACTGGTAGTTTGTCGGCGTGTACGCATCGAGCGGCTTGCCTGCGTTCGCGCCCGAGCCGCCGGTTGCATCGGGATGCAGCGCGATGATCGACTCGCTCCAGTTGAAACCGCCACTGTTGCCGTTGTACGCACCGTTGCCCGTCGACAGGAAAATGCGGTCGGTTTCGGCGTCGTAGATCACGCCGGCGCGCGCCCAGATTCCGTTCTGCGGCGTACTGCACGTTGGCGACACGCCACCGCCCAGATGCTGCAGATGTTGCGCGATGTTGCTGCACGCGGCATTGAACACGTTCTGCGCGCCGGTGGTGAGATTGATCGCGGTGACGTGTCCCTGGTAGTCACCGTTGTCGCCCGGGTACCCGGAATGGACGACATAAAGCCACGAAGTGCCGCCGGAGGTGGCGATGGCGAGCGCCGACGAGCCCTTTTCGTCGTACGGCTTGGTGGTCGCCAGCTGCGGCCAGCCACCTCCGATGAACTCGACGCCGTCGGCGACCTGCAGCTTGTGGACGTATCCGTCGAGCCCGTAGGTGTAGACGTACTGGCGATTGGGATCGATCGCGGGCGACGACGTCGTGTAGCAGGTCGTGCCGCCATTGTTGATCTTGCAGCTGCCCGGGCCGAATTGCTTCGCCCACACCTGCGCGCCGAATCGGTCGTACGCGAGGATGCGGCCATCGCGCGTCGTGAAGAACAGCATGTCCTTGCCGCCGAGCTCGAGCGAGCTGTTGTCGAGAAATACCGGCGCACCGTCGACGGTGCCGGGCAGCGTCATCGACGTATTGCTGGGCGAGCGACGCGACGGTGCTGCTGCTGATTCGCGTCTCCGCGTTGTTGAGCGCGCTGTGAGCGGCGTCTCCACCGAACTGCAGCCAGTCGTAGGCGCGGCCGCCGGCGCGACGAGCACGCTCATCATGGCGCACATGCGCAGCGCTATCGCGATGAACATCCATCCGAAATGCATGGAATTGCTCCTGTGGGTTTCCCCCGGGGGCACGCGACGCGGTCGGCGCCGAAACTTAGCGCGTTGCGCTCTATGACAAAAGCATAGCACATCGCGCGTGTGCGGACGACCGAGCCGGTGAGAGCGCTCGTCGTCCGCTTTCCGAGCGCTGTGAACAGTCGCTAGTTCGACTTCATTCGAATTCGCATCACGCGCTGGTCGTACTCGGCTTCGACCTGCTTGGTAATCTCGACGCCGGCGGCGGTGTAGACCTTGCCTCCTCGGCGACGACACTCTTCGCGCTCGTATTGGCACGGCCCCATCTCCGGTGCCTTGCGGCAGAGCTTGTCGACCGACGGCGAAAGCTCGATCGGCATGCGCTGCTGCGCGGTCGCCGTGCCGAGGACGCACACGTAGAGCGCGCCGTCGGTGGCAGCAGGCGCCGTCGTGGCGGCGGATGTCCGGCGATTGTGGCGCGGCAGCGACCTCGACCGGAGCCGTCACGGGCTCCGGGCGACACCGCTGAGCGCGGAACCGCGCGCGGCGAAGCAGCTGCGCGGCGTCGGCGGCGTGCCGGATTGCGCGGTGGCTTCAGCACCTGCGCGTTTTGCCCCGCGTCGCCTGCGCCGCAGCCCGCCAGCACGAGGCAGGCGGCGATCATTCCGCCTGAAAGTGCGCCAAGGTAGATAAAGCGTTGTCGCATGGAGTCGGCGCCCGCAATTCGTCTCGCCGTCCCTGTGAAAGGCGGGCTGCGGCCCAATATAACCCAAGCATCGATGAGCCTGCGGGGCTCGAGGGTCGTGGCGTCCTCCGCCCCTCGCCACGAATGGCGCCTGCAAGCGGTACGCCGGCCCTTCAAATCGAGGCCGTTTTTTGCTATGATTACGAGTGGTAGGAAACAGAAATGGGCTCGACAGCCCATTTTTTTTTCGGTTTTTTGGCGATTTGGGCGGGCGGCGATCGAGTGGATCGCGGCCTGGTTCGAACCCTAGAGCGACACATAAGACTTTGAATCTCGGGGAAATTCTGGAACGCACGCTGCCCGCGATGGGATACGAGCTGGTCGATTTCGAGTCGCCGGCGCGGGGAGGGCTTGTGCGCGTGCTGATCGACAAGCCGCAGGGCATCGATGTCGAGGACTGCGCGCGGGTGTCCAACCACCTCACGCACCTGTTCGCCGTCGAGAACGTGCCGTACGAGCGGCTCGAGGTTTCGTCGCCGGGGCTGGACCGCCCGCTCAAGAAAGCCGCCGATTTTTCGCGCTTCGCGGGCGAGCAGGTGAAGCTGACGCTGCGCGAGGCCGTCGACAACGCGCGCCGCATCAAGGGCGTGCTGCGCGGCGTAGAAGGCGAATCGGTGCGTGCTGGATACCGAGGCGGGGCCGCGAAGCATCGCGCTCGCCAACATCGACAAGGCGCGACTGGTGCCGACGATTGAGTGGAGAAAGACCAAATGAATCGCGAATTGCTGTTGCTCGTCGACGCGCTGGCGCGCGAGAAGAACGTGCCGAAGGACATCGTGTTCATGGCGCTGGAATCGGCGCTCGCCTCGGCGACCAAGAAGCGCTTCAAGCAGGACATCGACGTGCGCGTCGAGATCGACCGCGAGACCGGCGACTACGAGTCGTTCCGCCGCTGGACGGTCGTGCCCGACGAGGAGCACGAGGAGCCGGCGCACCAGATCGCGATCACCGATGCCGCTGGAGCGCGATCCGCCGCTCGCGCTGGGCGACGTGATCGAGGAGCCGCTCGAGCCGGTCGAATTCGGGCGCATCGGCGCGCAGGCCGCCAAGCAGGTGATCCTGCAGAAGATCCGCGACGCCGAGCGCGAGCAGATCCTCAACGACTTCCTCGAGCGCGACGACAAGCTGCTCACCGGCACGGTCAAGCGCATCGAGCGCGGCAACCTCATCGTCGAATCGGGCCGCATCGAGGGCGTGATTCCCCGCGACCAGCTCATCCCGAAGGAAAACCTGCGCGTGGGCGATCGCGTGCGCGCCTTCGTCGTCAAGATCGAGCCGCAGGCGCGCGGCCCGCAGCTCATGCTCTCGCGCATCACGCCCGACCTGGTCGTGCGCCTGTTCGAGCTCGAGGTGCCGGAGATCGAGGAAGGCCTGATCGAGATCAAGGCCGCGGCGCGCGATCCCGGCCTGCGCGCCAAGATCGCGGTGAAGTCGAACGATCCGCGCCTCGATCCGCTGGGCACCTGCGTCGGCATGCGCGGCTCGCGCGTGACCGCGGTGACCAACGAGCTCGCCGGCGAGCGCGTCGACATCGTCCTGTTCTCCGAGGACCCGGCCAAGTTCGTGATCAACGCGCTCGCGCCGGCGGAGATCTCGAGCATCGTCGTCGACGAGGAGCGGCACGCGATGGACGTCGTCGTCGACGAGGAGAAGCTCGCGATGGCGATCGGCCGCAGCGGCCAGAACGTGCGCCTCGCCTCCGAGCTCACCGGCTGGGAACTCAACCTGATGGGCGTCGAGGAGTCGCAGCAGAAGACCGCAGCAGGAGAGCGAGAAGATCCGCGCGCTGTTCATGGAAAAGCTCGACGTCGACCAGGAAGTCGCCGACATCCTGATCCAGGAAGGCTTCACCTCGCTCGAGGAAATCGCCTACGTGCCGCTGAACGAGATGCTCGAGATCGAGTGCCTTCGACGAGGACACCGTCAACGAGCTGCGCAGCCGCGCGCGCAACGCGCTGCTCACCGAGGCGATCGTGCGCGAGGAGTCGGTCGAGAACGTCGCCGAGGACCTGCTCAACCTGGAAGGCATGGACACCGAGACCGCGGGCCTGCTCGCCGAAAAGGGCATCACCAATCGCGATGCGCTGGCCGACCTCGCCGCCGACGAGCTGGTCGAGCTGACCGGATTGTCGGCCGAGCGCGCGCAGGACCTGATCATGAAGGCGCGCGCGCATTGGTTCGAGACGCCGAGCGCCGGCGGACGCGAAGGGCGCGCATCACGGGAGCTAAAGGCAACGTGACGCGCAAGCAGCGCGAGCACGAAGCAGCAGCGGAGAACATCATGGCTTTGACGACCATCGAGAAATTTGCGACGAACTGAAGATGCCCCCGGGCATCCTGCTCGAGCAGCTGCGCGCTGCCGGCGTCGGCGGCAAGAAGCAGGGCGACAAGCTCTCCGAGCAGGACAAGACGCGCCTGCTCGACTACCTGCGCAAGCAGCACGGCGGCATGGAGCAGAAGAAGAAGATCACGCTGACGCGCAAGCAGACCACCGAGATCAAGGCCGCCGACAGCACCGGCCGCGCGCGCACCATCCAGGTCGAGGTGCGCAAGAAGCGCGTGTTCGTCAAGCGCGACGGTCGCCGAGGCGGCGCCCGCGCCCGAGGAGAGCCGCGCCGCGCGCAGCCGGTCGTCACCGCGGCCGAGCTCGCGGCGCGCGAGGAAGAGGCGCGCAAGGGCGCCGCGCTGATCGCCAAGCAGCAGGAAGACATCCAGCAGAAGCAGGAGCAGGCGAAGAAGCGCAAGACCAAGAAGGAACGCGAAGCCGAGGAAGCGCGCGGCCGAAGGCCGCCGAAGCCGCGGCGCTCGCGGCGCAAGGAAGCGGCTGCCGCCGTCGTCGCCAAGGCGCCTGCGGAGGCCAAGCCGGAAGCCGAAGACCGAAGGCACGCTGCACAAGCCGGCGACCAAGCCGGGCGCGAAAAAGGACAAGCCGTCACGCAAGCCGTCGGCGACCGCGTTCCAGGAAGAGGCGGCGCGCCGCCGCGCGCTCAAGCTGCGCGGCGACGTCACCGGCGGCGCCGCGACGGCGGGCTGGAAGCAGCCGAAGACCGGCCGCCATCGTCACGAGGACGGCGAGGAGCCGGCGAAGCGCGCAGGCGCCGCGCCCGAGCCGATGATCCGCGAGGTCGCGGTGCCGGAGACCATCACCGTCGCCGACCTCGCGCACAAGATGTCGGTCAAGGCCGCCGAGGTCATCAAGGCGATGATGAAGCTCGGCACCATGGTCACGATCAACCAGGTGCTCGACCAGGACACGGCGATGATCGTCGTCCAGGAGATGGGCCACAAGGCGATCGCGGCCAAGCTCGACGATCCGGACTCGCTGCTCGCCGAGAGCTCGCAGGCGCGATCGGCGGAGTCGCTGCCGCGCCCGCCGGTCGTCACGGTCATGGGCCACGTCGACCACGGCAAGACGTCGCTGCTCGACACCATCCGCCGCACGCGCGTGGCGAGCGGCGAGGCCGGCGGCATCACGCAGCACATCGGCGCCTACCACGTCGAGACGCCGAAGGGCGTGATCACCTTCCTCGACACGCCGGGCCACGAGGCGTTCACCGCGATGCGCGCGCGCGGCGCCAAGGTCACCGACATCGTCATGCTGGTCGTCGCCGCCGACGACGGCGTGATGCCGCAGACCAAGGAGGCGATCGCGCACGCGAAGGCCGGCAACGTGCCGATCGTCGTCGCGATCAACAAGATCGACAAGCCCGAAGCGAATCCCGGATCGCGTCAAGCAGGAGCTGCGTCGCCGAGAGCGTGCTGCCCGAGGAATACGGCGGCGACGTCGCAGTTCGTCGAGGTCTCGGCGAAGACCGGCAAGGGCATCGACAAGCTGCTCGACGCGATCCTGCTGCAGGCCGAAGTGCTCGAGCTCAAGGCGCCGGCGACGCGCCGGCCAAGGGCATCGTCATCGAGTCGCGCCTCGACAAGGGCAAGGGCCCGGTGGCGACCGTCCTGGTGCAGTCGGGCACGCTCAAGCGCGGCGACATCGTGCTCGCCGGCGCGGTGTTCGGCCGCGTGCGCGCGATGACCGACGAGACCGGCAAGGCCGTCGACCTCGGCCGGTCCGGCGATCCCGGTCGAGATCCAGGGCCTGTCCGACGTGCCGCTCGCGGGCGAGGACGTGATGGTGCTCGGCGACGAGCGCAAGGCGCGCGAGATCGCGCTGTTCCGCCAGGGCAAGTTCCGCGACGTCAAGCTCGCCAAGCAGCAGGCGGCGAAGCTCGAGAACATGTTCGAGCAGCTCGCCGAGAGCGAGATCAAGTCGCTCGCGCTGATCGTCAAGGCCGACGTGCAGGGCTGCTACGAGGCGCTGGCCCACGCGCTGACCAAGCTGTCGACCGACGAGGTGAAGGTCAACATCGTGCACACCGCGGTGGGCGGCATCACCGAGTCCGACGTCAACCTCGCGCTCGCCTCGAAGGCGGTGATCATCGGCTTCAACACGCGCGCCGATGTCGCGGCGCGCAAGCTCGCCGAGCACTCGGGCGTCGACATCCGCTACTACAACATCATTTACGAAGCGGTCGACGAGGTGAAGGCGGCGCTGTCCGGCATGCTCGCGCCGGAGCAGAAGGAAAGCCGGCTCGGCCTGGTCGAGGTGCGCGAGGTCTTCAAGATCTCCAAGGTCGGCACGGTCGCCGGCTGCTAGGTGCTCGAAGGCGTGGTGCGGCGCGGCTCGAAGGTGCGCCTGCTGCGCGACAGCGTCGTCGTGTTCGACGGCGAGCTCGATTCGCTCAAGCGCTTCAAGGACGACGTGCGCGAAGTGAAGGCCGGCTTCGAGTGCGGCCTGTCGCTCAAGAACTTCAACGACGTCGCAGAAGGGCGACCAGCTCGAGGTGTACGAGATCGTCGAAGTGGCGCGCACGCTTAGCAAGTCGAGCGCCTGTCCGCAGAGCGGCAGGCTGCAGGGATGAAACGACATTCGCAGCGCGCGCAGCGCGTCGGCGACCAGATCCAGCGCGAGCTGGCCGACCTGCTGCGCGCTGCACGTCAAGGATCCGCGCATCGGCATGGTGACGGTGACCGGCGTCGAGGTGTCGCCCGACCTGTCGCATGCCAAGGTCTTCTTCACGCATCTCGCCGGCGCGCGAGCACGCCGACGACGGCGGTCGAGGCGCTGCAGCACACCGCCGGCTACCTGCGCACCGAGCTCGTCGCATCGCCTCGACGCTCTACTCGGTGCCGCAGCTGCACTTCGTCTACGACGACTCGATCGAGTCCGGCCTGCGCTCTCGAAGCTGATCGACGACGCGGTCGCCGACGACCGCAAGCACCCGCCGATTGACCGATCCGCGCGCCTCGCAGCGCGTGCCGCAAGCGCCGCGTCGACGGCGTGCTGCTGCTCGACAAGGCCGTCGGGACTCTCGTCCAACGCGGCGCTGCAGCACGCGCAAGCGACTGCTTCCGCGCCGAGAAGGCGGGCCACACCGGAACGCTCGATCCGCTGGCCACCGGTCTGCTGCCGATCTGCTTCGGCGAGGCGACCAAGTTCGCGCAGCTCCTGCTCGACGCCGACAAGTCGTACGCTGGCGACGCTGCGGCTCGGCGTCACGACGACCACGGGCGACGCCGAGGGCGAGGTCGATCGAGCGCCGCGGTGCGCGTGTCCGACGCGCGACGAGTTCGAGGCGGTGCTTGCCGCGCTTCGTCGGGACGATCTCGCAGCAGTCCGCCGCGCCATGCCGCGCTCAAGTACCAGGGCCGCAGCTACTACGAATACGCGCGCGAGGGCATCGACATTCCGCGCCCCGCGCGCGAGGTCGACTATCCGCTCGCTTCGCGCTCGGACGCGTGGACGCCGCCGTGACGTCGAGCTCGCGGTCGCTGCAGCAAGGGAACCTACGTTCGCGTGCTGGCGGAGGACATCGGCGCGGCGCTGGGCTGCGGCGCGCATCTGGCGGCGCTGCGCCGGACGGCCACCGGTGGATTCGACCTTGCCGATGCGCGTGACGCTCGACGCGCTCGAGGCGATGACGTGCCGAGCAGCGCGATGCCCGCTGCTGCCCGTCGATTCGCTGCTGCGCGGCGCTGCCGCGCTGCGAGCTTTCGACGACGCGAGGCCGAGGCGTTGCTCGCAGGGCCGGCCGGTCGGCGCGTCCGGCGATGCTGCCGAGGGCGATCGTGCGCGCGTATTCGGCGCAGACGCTTCCTCGGCGTCGCCGAAGTAGCGGCGGGCGTTCTTCGCGCCGCGCCGCCTGGTGGCGCACCCGGCGGCTGACGACGTTGATGCGAGTGCGCGTGCGCCATCGAGTCGCTTGAATCCTAAGCACTTTTCGAGTTACAATTGCGGTCTTTCGCGAAGTTTCGGAGTAACATAGAATGGCAGTCACCGTGCAGGAAAAGGCCAAGGTCATCGCCGACGCATCAGCGCGCGCAAGGGCGACACCGGTTCCCCCGAGGTGCAGATCGCGCTTTTGACCGCGCGCATCAACGGGCTCGGCGATCATTTCAAGGCCAACGTCAAGGATCATCACTCGCGCCGCGGACTGCTGCGCATGGTCTCGCGCCGGCGCAAGCTGCTCGACTACCTCAAGACGCAGCAACGTCGAGACCTACCGCGGACTGATCGAGAAGCTGGGCCTGCGCAAGTAGCATCGCCGGCGCATCAGCCAATGACCGACGTTGCGAAGGCGTCGGCGACCAGTCGCATGCTCGAGCGGCTGTCCGCGCTCGCGCAGCCACACCCATGACCTGACAATGGCTGCGCCGGTCCGAGCGCGGCCATTGTTGTCTTCCGGATTCCGAGGATAAACGTGCCACATCAATCAAGAAATCGATTCCGTATGGCCGCCACACGCTGACGCTCGAAACCGGCGAGATCGCCCGCCAGGCAGGCGGCGCCGTGCTGGTGAGCCTGGGCGACAGCGTCGTGCTGGTCACCGTGGTCGCGGCGAAGAAGCGCCAAGCCGGGACAGGACTTTTTCCCGCTGACCGTCGACTACCAGGAAAAGACCTACGCCGCCGGCACGCATTCCCGGCGGCTTCTTCAAGCGCGAGGGACGGCCGTCGGAAAAGGAGATCCTGACCTCGCCGGCTCATCGACCGGCCGATGCGGCCGCTGTTTCCCGAAGGCTTCTACAACGAAGTGCAGATCATCGCGACCGTCATGTCGGTCGATCCCGAGATCGATCCCGATATTCCGGCGATGATCGGCGCCTCGGCGGCGCTCGTCGCTGTCCGGCATGCCGTTCGACGGCCCGATCGGCGCCGCGCGCGTCGGCTACGTCGACGGCCAGTACGTGCTCAATCCGAGCAAGACCGAGCTGATGACGACGTCCAAGCTCGACCTCGTGGTCGCCGGCACCGAAGCCGCGGTGCTGATGGTCGAATCGGAAGCCAAGGAACTGCCCGAGGACAGTGATGCTCGGCGCCGTGGTGTTCGGCCACCAGCAGCAGCAGGCGGTGATCGACGCTGATCCACGAGCTCGTCGAGAAGGCGGCAAGCCGCTGTGGGACTGGAAAGCGCCGGCGCGCGAACGACAGGCGCTGGTCGACAAGGTCACCGCGGTCGCGGAAACCGATCTGCGCGACGCGTACGCAGCTGCGCCAGAAGCAGGCGCGCCAGCAGCGGCTGAAGGAAATCGTCGCCGAGGTCGAGACCGACCTGCGTCACCGCCGGATGCCACGCCGGCGCACGACGAACGACGTCACGAACTTCCTGTTCGAGCTCGAAGCGAAGATCGTGCGCAACCAGATCCTGTCCGGCGAGCCGCGCATCGACGGGCGCGACACGCGCACCGTGCGCCCGATCTCGATCCGCACGGCGTGCTGCCGCGCACGCACGGCTCGGCGCTGTTCACGCGCGGCGAGACGCAGGCGCTGGTCGTCGCGACGCTCGGCACCGCGCGCGACGAGCAGATCATCGACGCGCTGCAGGGCGAGTACCGCGAGCGCTTCATGCTCCACTACAACATGCCGCCGTACGCCACCGGCGAGACCGGCCGCGTCGGCACGCCGAAGCGCCGCGAGATCGGCCACGGCCGGCTCGCCAAGCGCGCGCTGCTGGCGGTGCTGCCGACCGCCGAGGAGTTCGCCTACTCGATGCGCGTCGTCTCCGAGATCACCGAGTCCAACGGCAGCTCGTCGATGGCGTCGGTGTGCGGCGGCTGCCTGGCGCTGATGGACGCGGGCGTGCCGACTCAAGGCGCACGTCGCCGGCATCGCGATGGGCCTGATCAAGGACGGCAACCGCTTCGCGGTGCTCACCGACATCCTGGGCGACGAGGATCACCTCGGCGACATGGACTTCAAGGTCGCGGGCACCGACCGCGGCATCACCGCGCTGCAGATGGACATCAAGATCCAGGGCATCACCAAGGAGATCATGGAGGTCGCGCTCGACGCAGGCGCACGAAGGCCGCATGCACATCCTGCAGCTGATGCAGGACGCCGTGCCGCATGCGCGCACCGAGATCTCGCAGCACGCGCCGCGCATGATCAGGTTCAAGATCAACCCGGAGAAGATCCGCGACGTGATCGGCAAGGGCGGCGCGGTCATCCGCGCGCTGACCGAGAGACCGGCACGCACCATCGACATCGAGGACGACGGCACGGTGACGATCGCGTCGGTCAACGCCGACGCGTGCGATGCGGCGCGCAGAAGCGCATCGAGGAAATCACCGCCGAAGTCGAAGTCGGCCGCATCTACGAAGGCACCGGTGCTGCGCCTGCTCGATTTCGGCGCGATCGTGCAGATCCTGCCCGGCAAGGACGGCCTGCTGCACATCTCGCAGATCGCCAAGGAGCGCGTCAACCAGGTCTCCGACTACGTCAAGGAAGGCCAGGTCGTGAAGGTGAAGGTGCTCGAGGCCGACGACAAGGGCCGCGTGCGCCTGTCGATGAAGGCGGCGGCGGAAGATGCGGCCGCCGCATCGGGCGTGCCCGCGCCGGCGCCGGAAGTCTCGGGCGGCTGACGCACCGCGACCGAGTACGAAGCAACGGGCGCCTCCGGGCGCCCGTTTGCATTCATGCGCGCGACTGCGGTGTTTTCCGGTGGCCAGCTGTACGCGACGAGGTGCTAGAATTTGCATTCCCTGCGAGAACGCACGCGGTGGCCGGGCGGCCAACTGCGGCAGCGGATGTCAGTGCGCACGAATTGCCACCCATGAACGATCCACACGCTCGCACCGAGCGGGCGCTGGAATGAGTGCGCTGCCATCCACAGCGCTCCTTTCGCCGCGCGCATCGATCGCTTCTCGCCTCGCTGCCGGCAAGGCGTTGCGCGCGCGCGTGCCCCGCGCCAGTCAAGCCGAATACGATCCGCCAACCGCTCGACGCGATCCGGTGGCAATTCTCGAGGCCCAATCGAGGACGCGGCTGCCGGATCTCGTCCGACGTGCGTTACGCGCGCATGCTCGATTCGCCGTTTTCATTCCTGCGCGGCGCCTCGGCGATCATGGCGGCCGACCTTGCCTCGACGCCGGCAAGCGGCTTGATCGTACAGGCCTGCGGCGATGCGCATGTCGCCAATTTCGGAGTATTCGCCACAGCCGAACGCAACCTGGCTTTCGGCATCAACGATTTCGATGAAACGTATCCGGCTCCGTGGGAGTGGGATCTCAAACGGCTTGTCGCCAGCGCTGCGGTCTGCGCGCGGTTTCTAGGCGGCGACAAGGCCGACGTCGAGGCCGCGTCGCGCTCGGCTGCCGCGCGGTATCGTCTGCAGATTCGACGCTACGCGCAGATGGGCGCGCTGCCCCTTTGGTACGCGCACATCGATGGAGCGGCTGTGTTGCCGTCGCTTTCCGCGCAAGCGCGAAAGCGAGCCCGGCAGATTATCGCCAGCCCTGCGCAGGCAAACCTGCAATTGGTCAACAAGATGGTCGACCTGGTCGACGGCCGATACCGGCTGATCGACGAGCGCCCAAGCGGTATCCGCGATTCGAAGGTGCGGCCGACGGGGCCTGCGCAAGTTTATCGAGTCGTGCCTGCAATCGTACGTTCACTCCCTGTCGAAGGACCGCCGGCGATTGTTTGAATGCTACCAGCTCGTCGATGTCGCGCGCAAGATCGGTGGAGTCGGAAGTGTCGGGACGCGGTGTTGGATACTCCTGCTGCGCGGGGGCGATGATCGTGATGCGCTATTCGTCCAGGTGAAGCAGGCGCTGCCGTCGGCCATCGCTGCGTATTCGAGCTGCAAGCCACGGTTCACCGAAGAGGGCGAGCGTGTTGTTGCCGGACAACGCATGATCCAGGGCGCGCCGGACGTGTTTCTCGGCTGGGGACGCCACGAAGGCATGCACTTTCACGCGCGTCAGTTTCACGACATGAGCGGTGGCGTGGATCTGCGACGGGGCAAGACCAAGTTGAGCGAGTTCATCGCGTACTGCGGCTTGTGTGGCTGGGCGCTTGCCCTCGCGCATGCCAAGTCGGGCGATCCCGCCATGATTGCCGGGTACGTCGGACGCAACGATGCGCTCGACACCGCACTCGCGTCGTTTGCGATGAAGTACGCGAAACAGACGCAACTCGACTTCGAGGCGTTGCGAAAAGCAGCCAAGACAGGACGTGTTCACGTGGCGAAGAGCTCCTGACGATTACGGAATTCGACACTGACGTACAATCATCGAGCTGGCTGGCTCTGGAACCGGTAATCAGGTGTCATTCCCCATGAAACCCTCCTCAACCCGCACCGAACGCGATACCTTCGGCCCGATCGACGTCCCCGCGGAGCGGCTGTGGGGCGCGCAGACGCAGCGCTCGCTCGAGCTCTTCCGCATCTCCAACGAGAAGATGCCGCGCGAGCTGCTGCGCGCGCTGCTGCTGGTCAAGCGGGCGGCGGCGCGGGTCAATCTCGAGCTCGGCGCCCTGCCGAAGGAGCGCGCCGAGGCGATCATCGCCGCCGCCGACGAGGCGCTGGCGGGCAGCCACGATGCCGAGTTCCCGCTCGCGGTGTGGCAGACGGGGTCGGGCACGCAATCGAACATGAACGTCAACGAGGTGCTCGCCAACCGCGCCTCGGAGCTGCTCGGCGGCGAGCGCGGCGAGGGACGTCGCGTTCATCCCAACGACGACGTCAATCGCGGCCAGTCGTCGAACGACGTCTTTCCCACCGCGATGAACGTCGCCGCGGCCGAGGTCACCGTCAAGTCATTGCTGCCGGCACTGCGCGCGCTCGGACATACCCTGTCGCGAAAGTCGGAGCAGTTCGCGGGCATCGTCAAGATCGGCCGCACGCATCTGCAGGACGCGACGCCGCTGACGCTGGGACAGGAGTTCTCGGGCTACGTCGCGCAGCTCGCGCACGCCGAGCTGCACATCGAGGCGGCGCTGCCGCACGTTCTGGAGCTCGCGCAGGGCGGCACCGCGGTGGGCACCGGGCTCAACGCACACCCGGAATTCGGCGCGCGCGTCGCGGCGAAGCTCGCCGAGGCGACCGGACTGCCCTTCGTCAGCGCGCCCAACAAGTTCGAGGCGATGGCCGCGGCCGACGCGCAGGTGAACCTGCACGGCGCGCTCAAGTCGCTCGCCGCGGTGCTGTTCAAGATCGCCAACGACGTGCGCTGGCTGGCGAGCGGCCCGCGCTCGGGGCTCGGCGAGCTCTCCATCCCCGAGAACGAGCCCGGAAGCTCGATCATGCCGGGCAAGGTGAACCCGACGCAGTGCGAGGCGCTGACCATGCTCGCCGCGCAGGTGTTCGGCAACGACGTCGCGGTCAACATCGGCGGCGCGTCGGGCAACTTCGAGTTGAATGTCTACCGCCCGCTGATCGTGCACAACGTCCTGCAGAGCATCCGGCTGCTGGCCGATGGCATGAAGAGCTTCGAAGAGCATTGCGCGCGCGGCATCGAGCCGAACACGCGGCGCATCGAGGAGCTGCTCGAGCGCTCGCTGATGCTGGTCACGGCGCTCAACCCGCACATCGGCTACGACAAGGCGGCCGCGATCGCCAAGAAGGCGCACGCCGAGGGCACGACGCTCAAGGAGGCGGCGCTGGCGCTGGGCCACGTGACGGCCGAGCAGTTCGACGCGTGGGTCAAGCCCGAGGACATGACCGGCGCGTAGCGAGTCTGCGTTGCGCTCTGCCCGACGACTAGCGGGGTGCGTCGAGCACCGCGTCGCCGGACACGGTGACGGTGACGTCGGTCGTGCCGGCCTCGAGCGCGACCGGCGGCGCCGCCATCGCGGTCATCGCCTGCGCCCGCATCATCGGCACCGCCTGCGGTCCGCTCGTCTGCACGCTCACATGTCCGACCCGCCACTTCGCGAAGCCCAGCGCCTGCGCCGCCTGCTGCGCGCGCGCCTGCCACGCCTGGATCGCCTGCTGGGTGACGCGATCCTCGGCGTCGCGCCGCGTCTTGTCGTTGATCGAAAAGCTCATGCTCGACAGCAGCAGCCCTTGCTCGTCCTGCAGCTTCGACAGCAGAATCGCCGCCGCGGTGAAGTCGCTCGCATCGACGGTGATCGTCTGCGAGACGCGCCAGCGCGTGGGCTTGCCGCGCTCGGAGATCTGCTGCGTCGAATAGCCCATGGTCGCGACCTGGATCGAAGGATAGGCCTTGGCCTCGGCGAGCGCCTTCGCGCTCGTGGCGTTGACCTGCGCGGCGGCGGCCGCGGGGCTCGCGTTCTCGGCCTCGGTGCGCAGCCAGGCCTGCAGCCGATCGTTCGTCACCGTCGCGGTCGCGGTGGCCGACACCGCGACGCTGGACATCGGCACCGGCGGGGCTTGCGGTCCCTGCGCGAGCGAAGGCGATGACCGGCGATGCGAAGAGCAGGATCGACGCGACGATGCTCGCAGTGCGGCTAGTGCGGTTCATGCAAGGCTCCTTGTGGGTACACCCGGGCGGGAAGCGCCTCGATCGCCGCCCGGTTCGACCACGAAAAACACTTGGCGGCGGCCTCTTTCCATGGCAGCCACACGCACGCAAGATGCTCGCGTGGATTGAGCGTCACCGGCAGCTCGCGCTCGACCTGCAAGCCCGAAGACGTGCTCGGTGTTCTGTGTCGTGCCCGGCGCGTAGCGGTGCCGCCATTGCGGGAAAATCTCGTAGACGTTGGAGGTTTGCCAGTCGACGACGCCGCCGTGCGCGTTCGCGTCGATGCCGGTTTCCTCGCGCAGCTCGCGGCGTCGCGGTCTCGGCCAGCGATTCACCGGGCTCGCAGCTCCCGGTGACCGATTGCCAGTGATCCGGAAAGTCGGCGCGCTCCAGAAGCAGGACGCGCAGCCCGGGCGTGTACACGAGGACCAGCGTCGACACCGGTTGCTTCATGCAATCGGCGCGCCGGCTACCCCACGAATACCCAGAACGGCTTGTGCAGATCGCGCCAGTATTCCGCCGCCTCGTCCATGATGTCGGTGAACGTTTCCCAGTCTGCGGGATGCGCCTTGCGATAGGGCGCGGTATGACTCAGCACCAGCGCCAGGCCGTGAGGGCCGAGCCAATCGCTGTCCTCGATGGCGTCGGCGAGCGCGTCCCAGTTCGCGCCGAAGTGCTTGGGCAGCCCGAGTCCCTTGCCCAGCGCGGTCAGCAGTTCGGCCTTGCTGGCGACGCCGTGAAGGTCGATCTGGCGAAAGCGCAGCGTCGCTGCCGCGGCCGCGGACTTGAGCGCGTCGGTGGCGCCGGACCAGTCACGAACTCCGGCGCTCGCCGCTTGCGTAAGATCGGGAACACTCATCGCAGTATCCTGCGGAAAGACCGATAGTGATCGTCTGAATAATAGCACTCGTCGACGCTGCGCTTGGCGCCCGCGCAGATGATGCGTCGGGCCCCGCGCGTGTGCAATCCGGGCGTCGCGCACCGTGTACTCGTGATAGTAGCCACGTGCGCGCGCTGGAAGCAAGCCTTCGCGGTTGCCGAACACGACGCCATCGCGCTGGTACGGGAACGGACCGCCGTCGGCGATCGCAGTGAGCAGCGCGCGAGCTTCCGTCGGTAGTTGCGGCAACGAGACCGTCGGCAGCGCCGCAGGGGCGTCCCTGGCCGCGGTCGGCGCGATGGCGGCGGCTGCCGACAGGAGCGCGATCGCAGCGAGCGCCCAGGCGCGTCGCCATCGCGCGCGGACAGCGCCGAGCGCGTCGACCGCATCGACTTTCTGCACGACCTCACCCATGAGCGGAAGTCTAGCGCAGCACGACGGCCGCGCGCTACGCCGTTCTGGCCTGGTCGGAGGCGCGAATGCGGATGTGCAGCTCGCGCAGCTGCTGCTCGGTCACCGGCGAGGGCGCATGCACCAGCAGGTCCTGTCCGCGCTGCGTCTTCGGGAAGGCGATGACGTCGCGGATCTGGTCGACGCCCGCCATCATCGCGACCATGCGGTCGAACCCGAAGGCGATGCCGCCATGCGGCGGCGCGCCGTACTTCAGCGCGTCGAGCAGGAACCCGAACTTGCGGCGCTGGTCCTCGGCGCTGATGTTGAGCGCGTCGAAGACCTTGGCCTGCACTTCCTCGCGGTGGATGCGCACCGAGCCGCCGCCGAGCTCCCAGCCGTTGAGAACCACGTCGTAGGCCTTGGCGATGGCGCGGCCCGGGTCGGACTGGAAAAACTGCTCGTGGCCATCCTTGGGCGCGGTGAACGGGTGGTGACGCGCGCCCCACGACTTGGTGTCGTCGTTGTACTCGAACATGGGAAAGTCGACCACCCACAGCGGATGCCAGCCGCCGCCTGCCAGTCCGCGGTCGTGGCCGACGCGGGTGCGCAGCGCGCCGAGCGCGTCGTTGACCACCTTCTCGCGGTCGGCGGCGAAGAAGATCAGGTCGCCGTTCGCCGCGCCGGTGCGCTCGAGTATCCGCGCCAGCGCGCCGGGCGAGAGAAACTTCACGATCGGCGACTGCAATCCGCGCTCGTCGACCTGCGTGACGTCGTTGACCTTGATGTACGCCAGGCCGCGCGCGCCGTAGATCGCCACGAAGGCGGTGTAGTCGTCGATCTCCTTGCGCGACAGCGTGCCGCCGCCCGGGACGCATAGCGCGGCCACGCGGCCGTCGCGCAGGTCGGCCGCGGCGCGAAACACCTTGAATTCGGCGTCGCGCATCACGTCGGTGAGCTCGGTGAGCTTGAGCGGCACGCGCAGGTCGGGCTTGTCGGAGCCGTAGTCGCGCATCGCGTCGGCGAAGGTCATGACGGGAAACGGCTTCGGCAGCTCGACGCCGAGCGACTCGCGGAAGATCGCGCGTACCAGCTCCTCCATGAGCGCGCGGATCTCGAGCTCGTCGAGGAACGAGGTCTCGACGTCGATCTGCGTGAACTCGAGCTGGCGATCGGCGCGCAGGTCCTCGTCGCGAAAGCACTTGACGATCTGGTAGTAGCGGTCGAACCCGGCCATCATCAGCATCTGCTTGAACAGCTGCGGCGACTGCGGCAGCGCGTAGAACTCGCCGTGATTGATGCGCGAAGGCACCAGGAATTCGCGGGCGCCCTCGGGCGTCGACTTGTAGAGGATCGGCGTCTCGATGTCGACGAAGCCGTGCGCGTCGAGGTAGCGGCGCGCCGACATCGCCGCCTTGTGGCGCAGCATCAGGTTGCGCTGCATCGCGGGACGCCGCAGGTCGAGCACGCGGTGCTCGAGCCGGACGGTCTCCGAGATGGATTCGTCGTCCATCAGGAACGGCGGCGTCAGCGACGCGTTGAGGATGGTGAGCTCGTGGGCGAGGATCTCGATCTCGCCGCTCACCAGGTTGGTGTTGACGGTGCCCTCGGGACGCGGCCGCACCAGGCCGCGTCACCGCGATGACGAATTCGTTGCGCAGCTTCTCGGCGGACGCGAACGTCTCTGCGCGGTCGGGATCGCAGACGATCTGCACCAGGCCCTCGCGGTCGCGAAGGTCGACGAAGATGACGCCGCCGTGGTCGCGGCGGCGATGAACCCAGCCGCACACCGTGACGATCTGGCCGAGCTGTGCGCGGTCGATGCGACCGCAGTAGTCGGTGCGCTTCAATGCCGCTGTTCGAGCACGGCCGTCTCGCGTCCGACGCGCGGGGGCGCGGCGTGCGGCCTGGGTGCGACCACACCCATCGAGATGATGTACTTGAGCGCCTCGTCGACGGTCATGTCGAGCTCGTGCACGCGCGCCACGGGGACGATGACGAAATAGCCGCCGAGTGGGATTCGGCGTCGTCGGCACGTAGACGCTGACGTGCTCGCTGGCCAGATGCATGGCGACGGCGCTCGCCGGCAGCGCCGGTCTGGAAGGCGATCGTCCAGCAGCCCGGATAGGGCCATTCCACCAGCAGCGCCTTGCGAAAGGCGTTGCCGCTGTCCGACAGCAGCGTGTCGCTCACCTGCTTGACGCTCGAATAGATCGATTTGACGAAGGGAATGCGTCCCAGCAGCGATTCCCACATCAGGATCAGGCGCGCTCCGAAAAAGTTGGCGGCGATCGCGCCGGTGCCGAGCAGCAGCGCGAAAAACAGGATCACGCCAAGGCCCGGGATGTGGAATCCGAACAGCGACTTCCGGACGCGAGCCCTCGGGCAGCAGCAGCAGCGTCTGGTCGAGCGTGGTGAACAGGAAGTGCAGGACCCACAGCGTGATGCCCAGCGGCACCCAGACCAGCAGCCGGCGATGAGGTAGCGGCGCATGGCTAGCGCACGCGCGCGGGTGCGACAGCTCGGACGCATCACGTCGTGCCGCCGCCCGAGCCGCTGCTTGAGCCTGCGGCTCGGCGTCGCGCCTGGCGCGCTCGCCGCAGGCGTCGACGCTGTCTTGGCGTCGCTCTTGGTGTCGGACTTGGCCTCGGACTTGGACGCCGATGCGGACGCGTCCGCCGACTTGCTCTCGCCTGCGCTGTCCGCTAGAGGGCTTTTCGACCGGCTTGCTGCCGGAGTTCTTGAAGTCGGTCGCGTACCAGCCGCTGCCCTTCAGCTGGAAGCCGGCCGCCGACACGAGCTTGGAAAGCGCATCCTTGCCGCATGACAGGACAGGTCAGGAGCGGCGCGTCAGAGAGTCTTTGCAGCGCCTCGAGCTTGTGGCCGCACTCTTTGCACCGATATTCGTAGATGGGCATACGCTAATGCGTCTGGGAACAAAGGGCGGGAAGCGCCCGGATGATGGGAGAGCTGATGCGTAACACGCAAGTATACCGGATTGCGTGCGCATCGCCGTCGCCTGCCGCCGGCGGCCGCTCGCGTGGTCGAATCCTTGTTATTCTTGCGCGCGCGGGGAGGAGCCTGACGATGTCTGAATTCTGGATCTGGTGGATCGCTGCGGCGATCCTGGTGGCGCGCCGAACTGCTCACCGGGACGTTCTATCTGCTGGTCATCGGCGTGGCCGTGGCATTCGGCGGTGTCGCCGCGTGGCTCGGCGCTTCGTCGTCCCGGTCCAGTGGCTGATCGCGGGCGCGCTCGGCGTCGCCGGGCACCGGTGCTGCTGCAACGATGGAAGCGCGGCATCGCGGCGAGCACGCCGCCGCAGCAGGGGCTCGACGTCGGCGCAGAGGTGCAGGTGCAGAGCTGGGGCCCGGATCGGCACCGCGCGGGTATCGTATCGCGGCTGCACCTGGGACGCCGAGCTCGCCACACCGGACACGCCGCAACCGAGCACCATGTACATCGCCGCGCATGCGCGGGTCGGTGCTGCATCCTGCCGACCGCGCCCGGCGCCCTGAAGCGTGCCACGCGACTCGGAGCTGTAACCAGGAGATCCTGATGGGTTCATTGACCGTCGCGCTCGCGCTGTTCCTCGTCGCTGGTCATCGTCATCATCAAGACGATCCGCGTCGTGCCGCAGCAGCACGCGCTGGTGATCGAGCGGCTGGGTCGCTTCCACGCGGTGCTGGCGCCGGGACTCAACTTCGTGCTGCCGTTCATCGACCGCGTCGCCTACAGCCACGACCTGCGCGAAATCCCGCTCGACGTCCCCACCAGATCTGCATCACCAAGGACAACACGCAGCTTCAGGTCGACGGCATCCTGTACTTCCAGGTCACCGATCCGAAGCTCGCCTCGTACGGATCGAGCAACTTCATGGTCGCCATCACCCAGCTCGCGCAGACGACGCTGCGCAGCGTCATCGGCCGGATGGAGCTCGACCGCACCTTCGAGGAGCGCGACCACATCAACGCCTGGTCGTCGACGCGCTCGACAAGGCCGCCGGCAACTGGGGCGTCAAGGTGCTGCGCTACGAGATCAAGGACCTGACGCCGCCGAAGGAAATCCTCCACGCGATGCAGGCGCAGATCACCGCCGAGCGCGAGAAGCGCGCCGTGATCGCCACGTCGGAGGGCACGCAGGCAGGAGCAGATCAACCTGGCGGCGGGCGCGCGCGCAGGCGGCGATCGCGCAGTCGGAAGGCGTGAAGCAGGCCGAGATCAACACCGCGCAGGGTCAGGCCGCGGCGATCCTGTCGATCGCCGAAGCGAACGCGAAGGCGATCCGGCAGGTCGCGGAGGCGATCAACGTCGCCCGGCGGCATCAACGCGGTCAACCTCAAGGTCGCCGAGCAGTACGTCGCCGCGTTCGCCAATCTGGCGCGCACCAACAACACGCTGATCGTGCCGTCGAACCTGTCCGATCTCGCCGGGCTCGTCGCCACGGCGACCAAGGTCTTCAAGGCGCAGGAGCGCTAGGCATCCATGGAAACCAAGGGCGGTACGTTCATCGTCACCGGCGGCGCGTCGGGTCTAGGCGCGGCGACGGCGCGCATGCTCGTCGCGGGAGGCGCCAAGGTCGTGCTCGCCGACGTCAACGACGCGCAAGGCAACGCGCTTGCGTCCGAGCTCGGCGCGGCGACGCGCTTCGTCCGCACCGACGTCACCGACGAGGCGAGCGCGCAAGGCCGCGTCGCGGCGGCGCAGAGCGCATTCGGCGCGCTGCACGCTCGCGGATTGATCAATTGCGCCGGCATCGCGATCGGCGAACGCGTCGTGGGGAAGGAGGCGCCGCACGCGCTGGCGAGCTTCGTGCGCACCATCAACATCAATCTGATCGGCTCGTTCAACATGACGCGGCTCGCGGCCGACGTCATGTCGCAAGAATGCGCCCAACGCCGCCGGCGAGCGCGGCGTGATCGTCTTCACCGCGTCGGTCGCGGCGTTCGACGGTCAGATCGGCCAGGCGGCGTACAGCGCCTCGAAGAGCCGGCCTCGTCGGCATGACCTTGCCGATCGCGCGCGAGCTGGCGCGGGCGGCATTCGCGTGGTCACCATCGCGCCGGGCCTGTTCGAGACGCCGATGATGGCTGGCATGACCGCCGGAAGTGCAGGAATCGCTCGGCAAGATGGTGCCGTTTCCGCCGCGCCTCGGCCGGCCGGCGGAATACGCATCGCTGGTCGCCGAGATCATCCGCAACGAAATGCTCAACGGCGAGACGATCCGCCTCGACGGCGCGATACGAATGGCGCCGAAGTAGCGACGCGAGCCACCCGATCGCCGGCAGGGCGAGTTGGCGCCCGCACGGACTATGTTGTGAAACTGCGACGTCGGTTGAGGATGTGCGCTGCGATTTACGACTTGATCATCGGCGCGCGCGTGGCGAACTGCTCGTCCTGCTGCCGCGCCGGCAGCGTCCGGTCTTCGCCGCCTGCGCGACGACTTCGCCGAGCAGCCGCAGTCCCATCGGCGCCAGCGCGCGCTCCCACAGCTCGCGCGCGGTCTCGCCTTTTTTCACGAAGCACCAGTCCTGCGCGGCGATCGCGCCGGCGTCCATGCGATCGGCGAGGTGGTAGATCGTTCCGCCGGCGATGGGGTCGCCCTCGTTGATCGTCCACTCGATCGCGGCCATGCCGCGATGCCGCGGCAGCAGTGACGGGTGGAATCCGATTCCGCCCAGCGGTGACGCGCGCGAGCGCCTCGTTGCTCACGCGCGCGTGGCTGTGCGCGGTGACGATGAGCTCGGTGCCCTCGGCGATCGCGTCGGCGGGCACCAGCATCGGGTTCTCGGGGACGATCACCTCGATGCCGGCGGCCTGCGCCGCGAGCGCGAGGCGATCGTCGGCCTGCGGCACGACCACGCGCGCGATCTCGACCCCCTGCTTGCGCAGCATCTCGAATGCCGCCGCGCCGAAATAACGCGAGCCGACGAGTGTGATCTTCAACCGCGCCTCTTGGGTGTTGTGCGCACGCCGCGATCCGTCATGCCTAGTCGCGGCGTATCACCGCGAACGCGGTGAAGATCATCGCGACGAAAAACACGAGGCTCCAGCCCGCGATCGACAGGTGCAGGAACTCCCAGCCCTTTTCCGCGCACTCGCCGCTGCCTTCGAACACACGCTGCAGCACGTCGGTGAACGGCAGCGTGTCGAGCATGTAGCTCAACCCCATGCCGCACGACGGAACCTGGTCCTTGGGCAACGACTGCAGCCACACCTGGCGGCCCGCGATGGCGACACCGGCGCCGCCGATCAGCAATTGCGAGCAGCGCATACCCGATCGCGCCGCCGCGTCCCGGGTTGTGAAAGGCGGCGATGAGAAACACGATCCCCATTGCGATGACGCACGCGCGCTGGAACTGGCAGAGCGGGCACGGCTCGAGGCCTTCGACGTACTGCAGATAGAACGCGCACGCCATGAGTCCCGTGCAGACCGCGAAGGCGAGGAAGTATGCGATGCGACGCGGCGGCAGCATCACCAGCGCCAGCGAGGTCAGCGCGACGCCCATCAGCACCAAGCGGTACACCGTCAGCGGCGCATTGACCCCTGCGGCCTGGAGCATGTACTCCTGGCCGAGCAGCGCCAGGCACAGCAGGAGAGCGACCCAGGGCCACGCCAGCGCCGGGTAACGCGCGTTGTTCATCATGACTGGCTTCGGGCGAGCGCCTGATCGATGTCCCAGAGAATATCATCGAGCGATTCGAGCCCGACCGACAGCCGGATCATTTCCGGAAGCACGCCGGCGGCGCGCTGCTCGGCGTCGTCGAGCTGGCGATGCGTGGTCGAGGCGGGATGGATCACCAGCGTCTTCGCGTCGCCGACGTTGGCAAGATGCGACAGGAACTGCACCGCCTCGATGAAGCGCTCGCCGGCGCGCGCGCCGCCCTTCACGCCGAAGGTGAGAATGCCGCCGGCGCCGCGCGGAAGGTAGCGGCGGGCGAGCGCCTGGTCGGGCTGATCCCGCCAGCAGCGGATAGTTCACCCATTCGACGTCGCGCGATGCTTCGACAGGTGCTGCGCGACCGCCAGCGCCGACTCGCAATGGCGCGGCATGCGCAGATGCAGCGTCTCGATGCCCTGCAGCAGCATGAACGCGGAGAACGGCGAGAGCGTCGCGCCGAGCGTGCGCATCGTTTCCATGCGCGCCTTCATCGTGAACCCGAAGTCGCCGAAGGTCTCGTGGAAGATGACGCCGTGGTAGCCGCGCGAAGGCGTCGTCATCTGCGGGAACTTGCCGTTGCTCCAGTCGAACTTGCCGGACTCGACGACCACGCCGCCCATCGTCGTGCCGTGACCGCCCAGATACTTGGTCACCGAATGGATCACGATGTCGGCGCCGTGCTCGATGGGTCGGCACAGGTACGGCGAGGCGAGCGTGTTGTCGATCACCAGCGGCACGCCGGCATCGTGCGCGATCGCGGCGACGGCGGCGATGTCGAGCACGTTGAGCTGGGGATTGCCGATGGTCTCGGCGTAGATCGCCTTGGTGTTGGGCTTCACCGCCTTGCGGAAATTCTCCGGATCACCCGAGTCGACGAAGGTCGTCTCGATGCCGAACTGCGCGAAAGTCACCGCGAACTGCGAATACGTTCCGCCGTAGAGCGTGCGCGCCGCGACGATGTGATCGCCGTTGCTGCGCGAGCGTCAGCAGCGCGGTCATCTGCGCGGCCATGCCGGTGGCCGCGGCGATGCGCGGCGCGGCCGCCCTCGAGCGCGGCGACACGCTCCTCGAGCGCTGCGACGGTCGGGTTCGAGATGCGCGAGTAGACGTTGCCGAAGGTCTGCAGGTTGAACAGGCTCGCGGCATGGTCGGCGCTGTCGAACACGAACGAGGTCGTCTGGTAGATCGGCAGCGCGCGCGCGCCGGTCGCCGCATCGGGGATCTGCCCCGCGTGCAGGCACAGCGTGTCGAAGCCGAAAACGCGATCGGCCATCCGCGGCAGACCCTAGGCGGCGCGGCGCGACGAGATCACGCCGGTATTCACGCCGGCCCAGTTGAGACCGCCCAGGATGCGCGCGTGCTCGATCTTCACGCAGTGGTCCATCACCACGTCGAGACCGGCCTCGCTGGCGATGCGCGCCGCCTCGTCGTTGCGGATGCCGAGCTGCATCCACAGCACGCGCGCGCCGATCGCCACCGCGTCGCGGGCCATCGGCACGATCTCCTCGGACTTTCGAAAGCAGTCGACGATGTCGACCTTCTCGCGGATGTCGCGCAGCGACGGGTAGCACTTGCGCCCGAGCACTTCGCTGTAGTTCGGATTGACCGGGAAGATGTCGTAACCGTGGTCCTGCATGTACTTGGCCGCGAAGTAGCTCGGGCGGTACCAGTTGGCGGACAGTCCGACCACCGCGATGGAGCGGCATTCGCGCAGGATGCGGCGCAGCCCGGCGATATCGTCGACCTGAGCCATGCGATCAGCGCGGCGCGTTCCACGCCGGTGCGGCGTTGTACGGGTACTGGTCGTGGATGCGGCGGCCCGACGATATCCGGTCGTTGATCTCCCACGGCAGCGATGCGTAGTCGCCGGGACCGAAGGTGCGGCAGGTGCCCTCGAATCCTGGCGTCGGTGCAGAACAACCAGTACCCACCCTCGACGCGGATCGACGATGCGCGGTCGTTGAAGCCGGTGCGGTCGAGGTTGGCGACGACGTTGCTCTCGATGACAAAGCTTCGCCCGCCGAAATTCGGATACTCGTACAGGATCGCGCGGGGGTGCCCGGTCAGCGGAGGGGGAGGCGGCGGCGGAGCTAGGCCAGCGCCCAAGCCGCCGACGATGGCCGCCGAGCTGACGCGTCCTGCCGAGATAGCCCAGATCGTTGTAGCGTCCGGGGCCGAATTCGCGGCATTGCCCGCCCAGGCCGGCGTGCTCGCATAGGCGCCACACGCCGGAATACACGACCGCTGCGTCGGCACGGTCGTTGAATCCGATGCGCTCGAAATCCGGCGCGCCCGACGTCAGCACGATCGAGCGCCCGCCGAACTCGCGGCGCTCCCACAGCTCGATGCGCGGAGACGACTCGACGAAGCCCGGCGCCGGCGGTCGCGCCTGCGGCGGAGGAGGTGGCGGCGCAGGCTGCGCTCCGCCGACTTCGCGCGCCGACGAGATGGTGTCGGTAAGGGCGGGCTGCAGGTTGCGGTACTCGCCCGGACCGAAGGTCGCGCAACGCCCGCGGAAGTAGGCGTCGGAGCACAGCTCCCAGTAGCCGTCGCGTATCACCATCGACGCGGCGCGGTCGTTGAAGCCATTGGGATCGAAGTTGGACACCACGCCTCGCAGCGTGATGCGGCGGCCGGCGAAGTCGGGATATTCGAACAGCGTGATCTCGCCCGCCATCGCCGCCGCGGCGCCGAGCGTGGCGATCGCGGCGCAAAGCATCCGGGAAAACGCTGTCGACATGTTGTTTGGGTGCAAAGGAAGGACCGACCCTGCTAGTTTATCGGAAATCGCGCTCGCGGCCGCCGGGCGCGGCCCGTGTAAGCTCGGACCCGGGCGCCACGACCTAGGTCATTGGAAGCCCCTACGTGCAGGAATGGCGGCGAACCTTTCTCTGTTCGCCGATGTCTTGAGAGCTTCGAATCGAGGAGCAGGCATGAACAGACGTTATTTCCTCAGTGCAGTCGCCGCCGGCTCCGCCGCGGCGTACGCCGCGCCAATGGGCGCGGGCGGCCACCGGCGCCCCCGCGGGCAAGTCCATCGCCGACATCCAGAAGGATTGGCAGACGCTCGTTGCCAAGGATGCCAAGCTCGACCTGTCCACCGCGCCGATCACCAAGAGCGAAGCCGAATGGAAGAAAGAGCTTCCCGACTCGAGTTTCTACGTGCTGCGCAAGGAGGGCACCGAGCGTCCGTTCACCAGCCCGCTCAACGACGAGAAGCGCGCCGGGGTGTTCGTGTGCGCGGGGTGCGCGCTGCCGCTGTTCAGCTCGCAGATGAAATACGACAGCGGCACCGGCTGGCCGAGCTTTTTCACCAACATCCCGGGCAACACCGCCGTGAAGAAGGACTTCCTCATGATCGTCGAGCGCACCGAGTACCACTGCGTGCGCTGTGGAGGTCATCAGGGACACGTCTTCGACGACGGTCCGCCGCCGACGCGCCAGCGCTGGTGCAACAACGGCGTCTCGCTGCGCTTCATTCCGGCGTCCGCGAAGGCCTAGCGCGCCTAACCGGAGCGTCCGTCGGCGACTTTCTTTTTCTGGTCGGCGAGCTGCTCGCGCACCGCGCGAAGCCGGCTTTCGGCGACCGACGACTGATAGAAGTCGCCGTCGCCGGACTTGAGCGCAAGCTCGAACTGCACCACGGCGGCGGGAAGATTGCCGAGCCACGCGTAGTACTCGGCCTGATGCTGGTGCTGAGAGCATCTGCTTGCCCAGATCGGCGTAGGCCTTCGCCGCCAGTTGCTGCAGCGGCCCGTCGCCCGGGATAGCGCTGCAGCTGCTCGCTCAAGAACGCCGCCGCCTTCGCCGGCCTGCTTGTCCTTGAGCAGCGCTTCCGGATAGTCGTAGATGAGCTGCTGCTTGTCTGGGATAGCGCACCAGCGCGGCCTCGTAGCGCGCGACGGCGGCCTTGACCTGTCCCGACTGCAGCAGCACCTGGCCCGCCATGGCGTCGATCATGGGATTGCGGCGGCGCGCGTCTTCTCCAGCGTCGCGAGCTCGCTCTGCGCCCGCTTGCAAGTCCTGCGCGCGCAGCAGCGACGCGACCAGGCCGTAGTGCGCTGCGATCGCGTCGTTGTATCGCTTCTCGGCGAGCGCATCCTCGAAGAAGGCGATCGCCTCGCGCGGCGTGCCCTGGTAGCTCTTGAGCAGGGCGCGCACCATGTAGAAGTCGAGCGAATCCTTGACCTGCCGGAACGGCTTGCTCTGCGCGCGCGCCTGCGCCTCGGCGATGCGCTCGTAGGTGATCGGGGTGATCGCGCAGGTACGACGGCGCGTTGCCCTCGACGAAGCGCGAGGCGCGCTGCAGCCGCTCCATGAAGGTCGCCATCGCGCGTGACGTCGAAGCCGGCCGCATCGAGCCGCTGAAAGCCGAGGCGGTCGGCCTCCTGCTCGTTCTGGCGCGTGAAGTTGATCTGCATCTGGATCGCCAGGCCTTGCGCCGACGCCATCGCCGCCTGCGCGATCTGGCCGCCGCTGGTGCCGACCGGCGCGCGACGCCAGCACGGCCGCGCGCCAGCGCCGCGAGCGTGAGTCAGCATCGCGTCCTTCTGGTTCGAGATGCTGCGCGCGATGTGGTGCTGCGTGACGTGCGAGATCTCGTGCGCGAGCACCGACGCGAGCTCGGACTCGGTTTGCGTGAGCAGGATGAGTCCGGTGTTGACGCCGACGTAGCCGCCCGGCAGCGCAAAGGCGTTGATCGGTCGGATCGGTCGACGGCGAAGAACTCGAAGTCGAAGGGCGCGCCGGGAATCGCGGTGACCAGGCGATTGCCGAGCTCGTTCAGGTAGCCGTTGACCTCGGGATCGTTCGAGATACGCGCCCGAGAGGCGGATGTCGCGCACGACCGACTCGCCGAGCTTGCGCTCCTGCGGCGAGCGACATGACCGCACCGCGAGGGATCGCCGAGCTCGGGCAGCGTCTGCGGGACTGCGGTCGGGGCGGCGGCCAGCGTGACGGCCATAAGCGCCGCGATCGCACGCGTTGCATGCGGACGGGCACGTCGGCCGGAAGCAGATTTCATGGTGCTATGATTGACGAAAACGGTGCAAAGTTTCGGGAGCCGGCACGATGGCCGCCGGCAGAGTCGCATTTTACCCATTTTGATGCCGCCGGTCAGGCGCACATGGTCGACGTCGGCGCCAAGGATGTAACGCAACGTGTCGCCCGCGCCGGTGGCAGCATCCGGATGCCGCCGGCAGACGCTGGCGCGATCCGGGACGGCGCCGGCCAGGAAGGGCGATGTGCTGGGCGTCGCGCGCATCGCCGCGATCCAGGCCGCCAAGCGCACCGCCGAGCTGATTCCGCTGGCGCATCCGCTGCCGTTGACGCGGGTCGCGCGTCGAGTTCTCGTTCGGACGAGCGATGCGGTGAGCATCGAGGTGACCGCGGAGACGCTCGAGCGCACCGGCGTCGAGATGGAGGCGCTGACCGCGGTGGCGGTCGGCCTGCTGACTGTCTACGACATGTGCAAGGCGGTCGATCGCGGCATGCGCATCGAAGACGTGCGGCTGCTCGAGAAGTCCGGCGGCAAGTCGGGCGATTCGTCGCCCGTAATGCCGGCCGTGACGCCGGCAGCTCGATCGCTTCACCAGTTCCACATCGTGCCGTCCTCGAGCCGGTTGACCGGCAGCGCGCTCGGCTTGTACGGATATCTGCGCGGCGAGCTTCTCGTCGATGTCGACGCCGTGGCCCGGCGCGTCGCCCGGATGCAGGTATCCGTCCTCGAAGCGGTAGGCGTGCGGGAACACCGCGTCGGTCTCGTCGGTGTGGCGCATGTATTCCTGGATGCCGAAGTTGTGCACCCACAGGTCGAAGTGCAGCGCGGCGCCCATGCACACCGGCGACAGGTCGGTCGCGCCGTGCGAGCCGGTGCGCACCTGGTAGAGCTCGGCGAGGTGCGCGATGCGCCGCAGATGCGTGATGCCGCCGGCGTGGACGACGGTGGTGCGGATGTAGTCGATCAGCTGCTCGGTGATCAGCGTCTGGCAGTCGTAGATCGTGTTGAAGATCTCGCCGACCGCGATCGGCGTCACGGTGTGCTGGCGGATCAGCCGGAAGCCTTCCTGGTTCTCGGCCGGCGTCGGATCCTCCATCCAGAACAGACGGTAGGGCTCGAGCGACTTGCCGAGCCGCCCCGCCTCGATCGGCGTCAGCCGGTGATGGACGTCGTGCAGCAGGTGGTGGTCGAAGCCGAAGCGCGCGCGGACGCGCGTCGAACAGCTTCGGCGCGTGGTCGAGATACTTCGCGCGTCGACCAGACGTTCTCGGTCGGCAGATCGCCGCGTCGGCCGGCTCGTAGAACATGCTGTCCTTCGACACGCCGTAGGTCGAGGCGAGCCCGGGAATGCCGGACTGCGCGCGGATCGCCTTGTAGCCCATGTCGATGTAGCGCGCCGACCTCGTCGAGCGTCTCGGCGATGTCGCTGCCGTTGGCGTGGCCGTAGACCATCACGCCGTCGCGGCTCGCGCCGCCGAGCAGCTGGTAGAGCGGCAGCTCCGGCGACCTTGCCCTTGATGTCCCACAGCGCCGTGTCGACCGCGGCGATCGCGCTCATCGTCACCGGACCGCGCCGCCAGTACGCGCCGCGGTAGAGGTACTGCCAGATGTCCTCGATGCGCGCCGGGTCGCGGCCGATCAGCGCCGGCACGACGTGGTCGGCGAGGTAGGACGCGACCGCCAGCTCGCGGCCGTTGAGCGTCGCGTCGCCGATGCCGTGGACGCCCTCGTCGGTCTCGATCTTCAGCGTGACGAAGTTGCGGCCCGGGCAGGTGACGATGACGCGGCAGGCGGTGATTTTCATGAGCGATGGCGGCACGAATGGACGAAGACGGCGACGCGGCCGCGCGTGCGTGCTGGCGCGGATCGTGGTCCAGTGGTCCGACCACTTGACCACAGTATAGCACGCGGCGCTAACATGCGGTCGAGCTCGCCGTTTCGAAGCGACGCGCATGCGCCGGCAAGTCGCCGCGCGCATCCAGAAATCTCGCATTCCCGGAGGATCCAGCACGTGCCATTGCAGGCTGTCGAGCCGCGCCGTTTGTACCGGCAGATCGCCGATCAGATCGTCGGGCTGATCGACGCGCGGCGAGTTTCCGCCCGGCTCGCGGCTGCCCGCCGAGCGCGAGCTCGCGCCGACGCTCGGCGTGAGCCGCGCGTCGGTGCGCGAGGCGATCATCTCGCTCGAGATCGGCGGCCTGGTCGAAGTGCGCGTCGGCACCGGCATCTTCGTGACGCTCAAGCAGGCACCGCTCGGCGGCGCGCGGCCGGCGACGCCGGACCCGGACCGTTCGAGCTGCTCAATGCGCGCAAGCTGGTCGAAGGCGAGATCGCGGCGCTGGCGGCTGCCAACGCCGGCACCGCCGACGTCGAAGTGCTCCGGCAGAGCGTGCTGCGCATGACCGAGCACGTCGACGATTTCGCGGTGCGCGAGGAAAGCGACCGCGAATTCCACCTGGCGCTGGCCAAGGCCACCGGCAACGGCTCGCTCGAGCTCGTGGTCGAGGGCTTGTGGAATCAGCGCGCCGAGCTGTGGGGTCGCATGCAGAAGCATTTTCACACCGACGACCTCGCCAGGCAGACCATCCGCGACCACGCCGCGATCGCGCGCGCGGTCGCGGCGCGCGATCCGGACGCCGCGCGCGCCGCGATGCATCGGCATCTGTCGCGCGTGATCCGCGAATTCCAGCGTGGCGTCGAACGGCGCGCAGGCCGACGCGCCGCGCGCCATAGTGCGGACCGCGCCGAGCGGACGCAAGCAAGTCAAGCGCGCTGCTCCGCGCGAGCAGCATGATGCAAACATCGGTCGTTTTCATGAGTAGCGAAAGAACGCGGACTCCTCGCGAGCCCAATAGCTGCATCGAGTATCATCCGATCGCGGAAATAGGTGCTCGAAAACCAAGCAGTCGCCGGCAGACCGGCTCTTCAATCCACAGGAGGTGCAACATGAAAGTCAGTGAATCGAAATTGCCGGGCATGCGTCGCACGGTGCTGCGCAGCGCGCTGGTAGGACTCTATGCCTCGGCGCTCGTCGCCGCCGGCGTGATCTCGCACGGCGCCCAGGCGCAGCCGAAAGGCGGCCCGGTCACGATCAACATCGTCGACGTCGCCGGAGACCTCGCGCTGACGCAGGACGCGATCGAGCTGTATCCAGAAAAAGCATCCGGAGCTCATCTCGAAGATCAATTTCACCAAGGCGCCGGCGCCCGAGCTGCCCGGCAAGCTGAAGGCGATGCAGGGCGCCGGACGCAGCGACATCGACCTGGTGCTCACCGGCACCGACTTTCTCGCCGCCGGCATCGAGCAGGGCGTGCTGATGAAGATTCTGCCCGACATACGCCGCCAAGTTTCCCGAACCTGACGGCGAACTACCAGCCCGCAGCCGCCAAGATGCAGGAGCTCGCGCAGGACTACGGCGTCGCGGTCGTGTTCATGCCCGCCGGTCCGCTGATCGAATACAACCCCGACAAGGTCAAGCAGGTGCCGACCACGCCGGCGGAATTGCTGGCGTGGTGCAAGGCCAATCCGAACCGGCTGATCTATGCGCGTCCGGCCAACTCCGGACCCGGGCGCACGTTCATCATGGGCCTGCCGTACATCCTCGGCGACAAGAACCCCAAGGATCCGGTCAAGGGCTGGGACAAGACCTGGGCGTACCTGAAGGAGCTCAACTCCTGCATCGAGTACTACCCGACGGGCACCGGCGCGGTCATGAAGGAACTCGGTGAAGGCTCGCGCGACATGACGCTGACGATGACCGGATGGGACATCAACCCGCGCGTCCTCGGCATCGTGCCGAAGTCGTACAAGGTCGCGCCGTTCAAGGGCATGACCTGGGTCAACGACGCGCACTACATGACGATCCCGAAGGGCGTGCCGCCCGAGAAGGTCGCGGTCGTGCTCGAGCTGATGGCATTCCTGCTGACGCCGGAAGCGCAGGCCTACACGTACGACAAGGGCTATTTCTACCCGGGTCCCGCGGTCAAGAACGTGCCGCTGTCGATGGCGCCCAAGGAAAGCCAGGACGCGATCAAGGAATTCGGACGTCCGGAATACGACAAGTGGCTCACCGAATTTCCGCATACCCAGTCGCTGCCGCCGTCAGGCGCAGGTCGAGGCGTTCAAGATCTGGGATCAGCAGGTCGGAGCCTCGAAGACCAAGTAACGCTTTTGTCCAGGAGTGGGCCGCGGGAGCGGCCCACGAGTGGAGCAGCACCGCAACGACCATTGAAGGAGGAGCGGTGAAAAAAGAAATCGTTTGGGCGCAATCGCGCCCCGGCCGTGCTGCGATCGTGCATCGGCACATTGGCGATCGCATGCCTCGCATCGGGAGCAATGGCGCAGCTGCCCACGCCGCCGCTTCCGAAGTCGCCGGTCACGATCAACGTCGTCGACGTTGCCGGCGACCTCGCGCTGACGCAAAGCGCGATCGAGGCGTATCAGGCCAAGCATCCCGAGCTGGTGTCGAAGGTGACTTTCAGCAAGGCACCGGCGCCGGAGCTGGCCGGCAAGCTCAAGGCCATGCAGGCGGCGGGACGAACCGATATCGATCTGGTGCTGACCGGCGTCGGGGCGCTGTCCGCCGGCGTCGACCAGGGACTGTGGGTCAAGATCCTTCCCGACTACGCCGCGAAGTTTCCCAACGTGCTCGACAATTACCTGCCTGCCGCGCGCAAGATGAACGACCTCGCGCAGAACCAGGCGCTGGTCGTCACGTTCATGCCGGCCGGGCCGCTGCTCGAGTACAACCCGGCGAAGGTGAAACAGGTGCCGACCACGCCGCAGGAGTTGCTGGCGTGGTGCAAGGCGAATCCCAACCGCTTCGCCTACGCGCGTCCGGCCAACTCGGGCCCGGGATTCACCTTCATCATGGGACTGCCTTACATGCTCGGCGACAAGGATCCGCGCGATCCGGCCAAGGGATGGGACAAGACCTGGGCGTACCTGAAGGAGCTCGACGGCTGCATCGAGTACTACACCACCGGCACCGCGGCGGTGATGAAGGAGCTCGGCGAAGGCTCGCGCGACATGACGGTGACCATGACCGGATGGGACATCAACCCGCGCGTGCTCGGCATCGTTCCCAAGGACTACAAGGTGACGCCGTTCAAGAACATGACCTGGGTCAACGACGCGCACTACATGGCGGTGCCCAAGGGACGTGTCGCCGGAAAAGCTGGCGGTCGTGCTCGACCTGATGGCGTATCTGCTCACGCCCGAAGCGCAGGCGCTCACCTACGACAAGGGCTACTTCTATCCCGGCCCGTCGGTGAAGAACGTGCCGCTGTCGATGGCGCCGAAGGAAAGCCAGGACGCGATCAAGGAATTCGGGCGCGCCGAGTACGAAGGCTGGCTGGCGCAGTATCCGCACGTGCCGACGCTGGACGCCAAGGCCGTCGTCGAGGCGTATCCGCCGCTGGGACGCCGAGGTCGGCGCGCAGAAGACCAAGTGATCCGGAGTCGATCGCACCCATGAAGCACGATTTCAGCGAGCTCAAGCTCGACCGCGTCACGCGCCGCTTCGCCGGGCGCCGGCGGCAAGGCGTTCAACGCGCTGGACGAGCTCACGCTTACCATCAAGCGCGGCGAGTTCATCTGCCTGCTCGGGACCGTCGGGCTGCGGCAAGTCGACCGCGCTCAACTGCATCGCCGGACTGATGCAGCTCTCCGGCGGCAGCATCTGGCTCGACGACATGCGCATCGATACGCTGCCGCCCGAGAAGCGCGGCTTCGGCATGGTGTTCCAGAACTACGCGCTGTTCCCGCACATGACCGTCGCCAAGAACATCGACTTCGGCCTGCGCATGCGCGGCATGTCGGCCGCCGACATCGCGCCGCGCGTGCAGCGCAGCGGTCAAGCTCGTGCAGCTCACCGGGCAGGAGCACAAGCTCCCCGGCCAGCTCTCCGGCGGACAGCAGCAGCGCGTCGCGATCGCCCGCGCGATCGTGATCGAGCCGCCGCTGATCCTGATGGACGAGCCGCTGTCGAACCTCGACGCCAAGCTTCGCATCGAGACGCGCGCCGAGATCCGCCGCATTCACCGCGAGCTCGGCCGCGCCACGATCTACGTCACGCACGACCAGGACGAGGCGCTGTCGCTCGCCGATCGCATCGTCGTGATGAAGGACGGCGTCGTGCAGCAGATCGCCGCGCCGCAGGACGTCTATTCGCAGCCGGCGAACCTGCACGTGGCGCGCTTCATGGGCTATCGCAATGTGCTCGACGCTCGACGTCGAGCGCGAGGAGGGCGATCGCGTCATGCTGAGCGGTCCCGACTTCGCGCTGACCGGCGTGCGCAAGCAGCCGCTCGGCGGCGGGCGCGCGGCGGTCGCGATCCGCCCGGAGGAAATCTCGATGGGCGATGCGCCCGGCGGCGTGAACACGATCGTCGCCGCGCGTCGACAACGTCGAATACGCCGGGCGCGACTCGCTGCTCGACGTCGTGACGCCGTCGGGAACGGTGCTGCACGTGCGCGCCACCGGTCACGCATCGCGCTCGGCGACACGGTCAGGGTGCACGTTCCGGTCGAGCGCGCGCTCGTCTATCCGGGCGAGTGAGCGCGATGACGACCGCGTCCGCGCTCGCGGTGCGCGCGCGCCGCTTCGACCGCGCGCTGCTGCTGGTCGTGCCGGCGGCGGCGTTCATGCTGCTGCTGTTCGTCTATCCGTTCCTCTACGGCCTGGTGCTGTCCTTCGACCCGAAGGAGGGCGGCGCGCTGGCCAACTATCGTCATTTCTTCACCACCGACAACCTCTGGCCGACGATCTGGACGACGCTCAAGCTCGCGCTGCCGGCGACGCTGATCAACGTCGGGCTGCGCGCTGCCGATCGCCTACAAGATGCGCGTGAAGTCGCGCTACCAGCGCTGGGTGACGACGATCCTGGTGGTGCCGATCACGCTGGGCACGGTGCTGATCGCCGAAGGCATGCTGACCTATTTCGGCCCCAAGGGCTGGCTGTCGCAGTTCCTGCAGTACTTCCATATCTACGAGGGTCCGATCCGCCTCACGCACAACTACTGGGGCGTGCTGATCTCGCTGGTCATCTCCGGGTTTCCCTTCGCGTTCCTGCTGATCCTGTCGTACATCACCGGCATCGATCCGGTGCTCGCGCGCGCGGCGTCGACGCTGGGCGCGCGACCGAAGTCGCAGTTCCGCCACATCTATCTGCCGCTGCTCGCGCCGGGACTGGCGATGTGCTTCTGCCTCGCCTTCGTGCAGGCGTTCTCGGTGTTCCCGTCCGCCGTCCTGCTCGGCTCGCCGGCGGGTCCGACGCGGGTGATATCGATCGCGGCGTACGAGGCGGCGTTCGAGCAATACGACTATTCGCTCGCCTCGGCGATCGCGATGATCATGGGCTTCGTGCAACTCGATCATCGTCGCGGCGGTGCTGGGCCTGCGCAACCTGTTCTACCGCGGCCCGGTGAGCGGGGGCAAGGGCTGAGAACGAAGCACCGGCGACCGAGCTCGTGGTTCGACCGCGTCTGGCGCGGCCTGCTGCTGGGCACGATGACGCTGTTCGTCGATCAACATCGGGCTCATGATCGCCGCGGTGGTCACCAGCTCGTTCGCGCGGCGCTGGCTCGGCACGTGGCTGCCGGAAGGCTGGACGACGACGTGGTACACCGCGGCGTGGAAGGAATTCCAGCTCGGCTCGGTGCTGATCGTCACCGTCGAGGTGGTGTTTGCGGTCGTGTTCCTGGCGCTGCTCATCGGCGTGCCGGCCGCGTACACGCTGGCGCGTCGCGACTTCGTCGGCAAGCGACTGCTGATGCTGCTGTTCCTGCTGCCGCTGATGGTGCCGCCGATCACCTACGGCATTCCGCTCGCGACGGTGCTCTACAAGGCTGCAGCTCGCCGGCACGATCTACGGCGTCATCCTCGCCAACCTGATACCTGCCGCGCCGTTCGTCATCCTGGTGATGACCCCGTTCATCGAGCAGATCGACCCCAACCTCGAATCGGCGGCGCGCGTGTTCGGCGCCAGCACCGGCGCGCATGTTCTGGCACATCCTCGTGCCGCTGCTCGGGCCGGGCATCCTCGCCGCGTCGCTGCTGGTGCTGGTGCGCACCATCGCGCTGTTCGAGCTCACGTTCCTCACCGCCGGACCGGATTCGCAGACGCTGGTCGTCGCGCTCTACTACGCGGTGTTCGCCGCCGGCGTTCGCGCGCCGCAGTCGGTCGACGCGATGGCGATGGTGTACATGCTGGTGACGCTGACCTGGCTGCTGATCGCGCTGCGCTTCGTCAATCCGACGCAGCTCGTGTCGCGGGTGAAAGAGCACCCGCAGCCGGCGGCGTAGGGCACGCGGATACGAGCATGAGCAGGCTCGGGTTGATCCGCGGCGATCGGTCGCGATGAGCCGGCTGTCGCTGGACGCGCTCGCCGGGATTCCCGCGCCGATCGTGCGTCCCGGGTACGATCCGCGCGCGATCGGGATCGGCATCGTCCATCTCGGCATCGGCGCGTTCTACCGCGCGCAAAGCGCCGATATACACCGACGACGTGCTCGCCGATCGGACAGGGGCGACTGGGGCATCTGCGGCGTCAGCCTGCGCTCCGCCGACGTGCGCGACCGGCTGGCGCCGCAGGATGGCCTGTACACCGCGGTCGAGAAGAGTCCCGGCGGCATCCGCAGACGCATCATCGGCAGCGTGCGCGAAGTCCTGTTCCTGGGTGACGAGCGCGCGCAGGTCGAGGCGCGGCTCGCGGCGCCGGAAACGTCGATCGTGTCGCTGACCATCACCGAAAAGGGCTACTGCCACGATCCGGCGACCGGGCGGCTCAATTTCGCTCATCCCGACATCGTCCACGACCTCGCGCATCCGCGAGCGCCGGTGAGCGCGGTCGGACTGCTGGTCGCGGCGCTCGATGCGCGCGGCATCGATCGCACGGCGAAGCCGATGACCGTGCTCTGCTGCGACAATCTGCCGCACAACGGCGCGCTGGTGCGCGGGCTGGTGCTCGCCTTCGCGCAGAAGCGCGACGATGCGCTGGCGCGCTGGATCGCGCGCAACAGCCACCTTTCCGTCGACCATGGTCGACCGCATCGTCCCGGCCACGACCGACGCCGACATCGCCGACAACGACGCGGCGCTGGGCGTGCACGATGCGGCGCCGGTGATGCACGAGCCGTTCAAGCAGTGGGCGATCGAGGACGACTTCGCCGGCGGCCGGCCGAGCGTGGGAGCGACGTCGGCGCGCAGCTCGTCGCCGACGTCGCGCCCTTCGAGGCGATGAAGCTGCGGCTGCTCAACGCGCAGCCATTCGGCGTTCGCGTATCTGGGCTTTCTTGCCGGCCACGAGTTCATCTATCAGGTCGCGGCGCAGGACGGCGTTCGTCGCGCTACATGCGCGCGCTGATGGCGCGACGAGGTCGCGCCCACGCTCGTCGTGCCGCAGGGCGTCGACCTGCGCTGCCTACCAGGACGTCGCTGCTCGAGCGTTTCCGCAATCCCGCGCTGCCGCATCGCACGCAGCAGATCGCGATGGACGGGTCGCAGAAGCTGCCGCAGCGCCTGCTCGCCACGGTGCGCGACAACCTCGCGCGCCGGTCGGCCGATCGACCTGCTGGCGCTGGCGGTCGCCGGCTGGATGCGCTACGTCGCCGGGCGCGACGAATCGGGTCGCGAGATCAAGGTCGCCGACCCGATGGCCGGCGAGTTCGCGCGCCTCGCTGCCGCGCATCGCGACGATCCCGCCGCGCTCGCCCGCGCGTTGCTCGGCGTGCGTGCGATCTTCGGCGACGATCTGCCCGCCGACGCGCGCTTTGCCGATAAAGTCTCGGCGTGGCTGCGCGCGCTCTTCGCCGACGGCGCGGCGCGCACGGTGGCGCGCGCTGTCTCGAAATCCGTTGCACATTGAGGATCCGGAGCGCCGCCGGGCCGATCCCAAGGCGCTCGCCCCCCTTGGGGGAGGTCGCGAAGCGACTTCGGGGGAGAACCCATGACTGCCCTTACGCTCAATCCCGATCGCCTGTTCTCCGCGGAGCCACGCCAGCGTGCGCTCGCCCGCGCGCTGTACGACACGGTCAAGGCGCTGCCGATCGTCAGTCCGCACGGCCACACCGACCCGCAGTGGTATGCCGACAACCAGCCGTTCACGCGATGCGTCGGCGCTGTTCATCACGCCCGATCACTACGTGTTCCGCATGCTCTACAGCCAGGGTATCCCGCTCGAGGCGCTGGGGATTCCGCAGCGCGCTGGCGCATCGGCGGCCGCCGCCGAGCAGGATGGTCGCGCCATATGGCGCATCTTCGCGGCGCACTACCATCTTTTTCGCGGCACGCCGACGCGCATCTGGCTGGATCATGCCTTCCACGAGGTGTTCGGCATTCGCGAGCGGCGTCAGCAGCGAGTCCGCGGATCGCATCTACGACTCGCATCAACGACTGCCTGGCGCGCGACGAATTCCGTCCGCGCGCGCTGTTCGAGCGCTTCAACATCGAGGTCATCGCCACCACCGAATCGCCGCTCGATCCGCTGGCTGCACCACGCCAAGATCCGCGCCAGCGGGTGGAAGGGCCGCGTCGTCACCGCCTACCGCCCCGACCCGGTCGTCGATCCCGAATTCGAAGGCTTCGCCGCCAACGTCGAGCGCTTCGGCGAGCTGACCGGCGAGGACACCGCCACCTGGCGCGGTTACCTCGCCGCGCATCGCAAGCGCCGCGCGTTCTTCAAGGACATGGGTGCGACGTCGACCGACCACGGACATCCGACCGCGCAAACCGCCGATCTCGACACCGGCGAGTGCGAGAAGCTTTTCGCCAGCGCGCTCGCGGGGCGGACCAGCGCCGCACGAGGCCGAAACCTTTCGCGCGCAGATGCTCACCGAGATGGCGCGCATGAGCGTCGACGACGGCCTGGTGATGCAGATCCATCCGGGATCGATGCGCAACCACAATCCGCAGGTGTTCGCGCGCTTCGGCCGCGACAAGGGCGCCGACATCCCGACGCGGACCGACTACGTGCACGCGCTGAAGCCGCTGCTCGATCGCCTCGGCAACGAGCCCAATCTCACCGTGATCCTTTTCACGCTCGACGAGACGAGCTATGCGCGCGAGCTCGCGCCGCTCGCCGGGCCACTATCCGGTGCTGCGCCTGGGGCCGTCGTGGTGGTTCCACGACAGCCCCGAAGGCATGCTGCGCTTTCGCGAGCAAGCCACCGAGACGGCGGGCTTCTACAACACCGTCGGCTTCAACGACGACACGCGCGCGTTCCTTTCCATACCGGCGCGCCACGACGTCGCGCGCCGAATCGATTGCCGGTTCCTGGCGCAATTGGTCGCGGAGCATCGCCTCGACGAGGACGAGGCGTTCGAGCTCGCGCCCGAGCTCGCCTACAAGCTCGCCAAGGCTGCGTACCGGCTGTAATCTGCGGGCGAGGTGTCATCCCGGAGGTGGCTTGCGATTCGTCCTCGCCAGCGCGCACGCCGTATCGTGGTCGCTTCTCGCGCACGTCGTGACGGCGCACGCGGCGCATCCCTTCATCACCGACGACACACGCACGCAGGGCAGCGGACATTACGAGCTGCAGCTCGGCGCGCAGTACACGCGCGCTCCCTTCGACGACATCGTCATCTCGAATTTCCAGTTCGCCCCGCAGCTGACCTACGGCGTGGCCGCCGAGGTCGATGCGATCCTGCGCCCGACCTACAACGTCACCGTGCTCACCGGCGCGATGGGCGGACGCTCGGCCGGTTTCGGTGACACCAGCGTCGAGTTCAAATGGCGCTTCTGGGGCGGCGACGAGCTCAGCGCAGGGTTGCGCGCCGGCTCCGGCTTCGCCTCGGGCAATTTCGATCGCGGCCTCGATTCGGGGCAATCGACTCCGCGCGCCTACCTGCTGTTCACCGCGGTCTTGCCGACCATCGAGCTCGACGTCAATGTCGGCACGACGCGCAGTATCAACGCCCCGGAGGCGCGACAATGGCTCGGACACGCGTCGGTGCTGGCGCTGTGGCGCGTTCACGACGGCCTACAGTTGGGAGCGGACCTGGCGGTGGACCAAAACCCGCTGCGCTCGTTGTCGCAGCTGCCGGTCGTGCTGCTGCTCGGCGCCATAATGAAGGCATCGACCGACTGGGACCTCGACGTCGGCTACCAGCGCGGACTCAACCGGAGCGCGCCGCGCAACCAGATCCTCCTCGGGGCAACGCTGAGATGGTAGCGTGATCGTGCGCGAAGCCCGCGCTCTTTCCGGCGGCGTTGCCGTCGCAGACGGTTTCGAGCACACTCGACTGTGCGTGCTTTACCAACCTTTCACTTACCTGACATCGAATCCCCATGCGCCTCCTAGTCGTTGAAGACGACGTCCAGCTCGCCGATGGCCTAGTGTCGTCGCTCGCCCAGTCAGGCTACGCCGCCGACACCGCGCATAACGCGCGCGATGCCGAGATCGCCTGCTCCCACACCAATTACGCACTGGTCATACTCGACCTCGGCCTGCCCGACCTCGACGGGCTCGAGCTGTTGCGACGGTTGCGGCTCGACTCGCTGCGCGCGCCGGTGCTGATACTCACCGCGCGCGATCAGCCGGAGCAGCGCGTCGCCGGGCTCGATGGCGGTGGCGACGACTATCTTTCGAAGCCCTTCGTGGTCGCCGAGCTCGAAGCGCGCATCCGCGCGCTATTGCGCCGCGGCGAGCCGATGGGCACCGAGATCACATTCGGATCACTCACCTTCGAGAAGGCCGCACGACACCTGACGGTGCACGGCCAGGAGATCGAGCTCACGCCAAGCGAGCTGGCCGTGCTCGAGCTGCTGCTCAGCCGGCCCGGACGCATCGTCAGCAAGGCAGACATATTCAATTCGCTCTACAGCTGGCAGGACAACGCCAACATGTCGGCGGTCGAGGTTTTCATCAGCCGGCTGCGTCGCAAGCTCAGCATGGCCGATGCCGACGTGGGCATCCGTGTATTCCGGGGACTGGGATACCGACTGGAAAAGAGCGCCGATGCAAGGATCGCCGCCGCCCAAGCCTGAGCCAAGCCTGCGCAGGCGGCTGCTCACCCGCCTGTGGCTGCCCTTGCTGGGCGTGCTGTTGGCGGGAGCGTGCGCCTCGGTCGGGCTGGCGGTGCACTTCGGCAATGTCGTCCACGACCGGTGGCTGCTCGACTCGGCGATGGCGCTGGCGACGCAGCTGCGATCCGGAACGACCGGTCCACGGCTTTCGCTGCCACCGTCGGCGGTGGAAATCTTCGAGTGGGACAGCGTCGATCGCATCTACGAGGACGTGTCCGACGCCGATGGCAAGCACCTGTTCGGCAACACCGAGTTCCCGCCGCCACCTGATTCCGGATCCAAGGATTCGCCGCGCTATTACGAGCAGGTGATCGGCGGTCGTCCGGTGCGTGTCGTCGCGATCGAGGTCGTCGGACCGGCGCCCGAATCGAAGATGGTGACCATCCAGGTCGCCGAAACGCTCACCAAGCGCGAAACGCTGGTGCGCGAGATCGTGCTGCTGATCGTGCCGCTGCAGGCGGCGATTCTGATCATCGCCGGCGCGTTCATCTGGTACGCCGTCACGTCGAGTCTGACCACGCTCGACGCGACCGCTTCGCGCCTGCGCACGTACAGCCCCGAGGGCCTGGTTCCCATAGGCGACAGCGGACGGGTGCCTTCGGAGGTCAAGCCTTTGATCGTCGCGATCGACCAGCTCATCGGCAAGCTTTCGGAAGCGCGCGAGGCGCAGCAACGCTTCGTGGCCAACGCGGCGCACCAGCTGCGTACTCCCCTGGCGGCGCTGCAGGTGCAGACCGAGCGCGCGTCGCGCGAGACCGACCCGCGGCGCCACGCCGAGGCGCTCGCCGAAGTCATCAAGGCGCTGTCGCGCATGCGCCATCTCACCCAGCAGCTGCTCACGCTGAGCCGCGCCGATGCATCGTCGGCGAACATGCTGAGCATGGGTCCGGTCGACATCGCGTCGCTGGCGCGTAACGAGCTCGAGCGCTGGGCCGATCCCGCCATCGAGCACAACATCGACCTCGGGTACGACGGCGCGGAATCCGGCGTGACGGTGCAGGGCGAGCCGAGGCTGCTCGCCGAGCTCCTCGGCAACCTCGTCGACAATGCGATCCAGTACGGCGGCGCGGGCGGCAAGATCACCGTCGGCGTGAGGACGTCGCCGGTGACCTCTGTTCGTCGAGGATGAAGGCCCGGGGATCGTGGCGGCGGAGCGTGCGCACGTGTTCGAGCCTTTCTACCGCGTTCGCGGCAGCGCGGGCGGAGGTTGCGGTCTCGGCCTGACCATCGCGCGCGAGATCGCGGCGCGTCACGGTGCGTCGCTCGATATCGTCGACAGGTCAGGCGTTCGCGGGACGCGGATCGAAGTCGTATTCGGCGCGCAAGCCGAGCACGGCGCCGTCGGCGCCGCCGGCGGCCGTGGAAACCCGAGTCGGCCATTCGATCGACGCGTAGCGCCGCCGCGCCCGGTGCCCTTTGTGGCACGCATTGCCTATAATGCCGACTGGGTCAAACGCAGCATTCCCAACAGAGAAGGAACGGCGATGACGCAGAAATCCGATGGCATGGCATTGCTGGGGCGCGCCCTGCTGGCGCTGATTTTCATTCTGTCCGGATGGGGGAAGCTCACTGGCTTCGAAGGTGCCGTTGGCTATATCGCGAGCAAGAACCTGCCGATGCCGCAGGTGCTCGCCGCGATCGCGGTGGCGATCGAGCTCGGCGGCGGACTGTTGCTGCTCATCGGATTGAAGGCGCGCTGGATCGCGCTGCTGTTCGTCGTGTTCATCGTGATCATCACGCCGATCTTCCACAACTTCTGGAGCGTCGCTGCCGATCAGGCCCAGGGGCAGCAAATAAACTTCATGAAGAACCTGGGGCTCATCGGCGGGATGTTCATGGTGGCGGCGTTCGGGCCCGGACGCTTCAGTGTCGACCGCGGGTGACGCGCGCGGGCTGTGCGGCGCGGACTACTCGCGCACCCGCGAATCCAGCCAGATCGTCACCGGGCCATCGTTGACCAGCGCGACGCGCATGTGCGCGCCGAACTCGCCGGTGGCGACGGCCTTGCCGAGCTCTCGCGACAGCGCCGCGACCAAGGCGTCGAAGCGCGGTTGCGCGCGTTCGGGTGCGGCGGCCGCCGAGTAGGAGGGCCTCGCTCCCTTGCGCGTCGACGCCATCAGCGTGAACTGGCTGACCGCGAGGATGTCCCCGCCGCTGTCGCGCAGTGACCGGTTCATCACCCCGTCGTCGTCGTCGAAGATGCGAAGGCCGACGATCTTGCGCGCCAGCCACTCGATGTCTTCATCGCTGTCGTCGTCGGCTACGCCGGCCAGCACCAGCACGCCGTGACCGATGGCGCCGACGCGCCGGGCCGCGACGCTCACCGACGCCTCGCTCACGCGCTGGATCAGCGCGCGCATGATGGTGTAGCCATCCGGCGCTTCCGCGCGGCGATGCGATCGACGGCGCCGCGCACTGGCACGCTTCGCTAGCGCACGACCTTGCGCTCGACGTCGGCGACGCGCCCGTCGACCAGCGTGACGGTCGTGATGGTGTTGGGGTCGCCGCCGCGCGGCAGATACGACCAGCGCTGGCCCTTGCCGCGCTGGCCGTGCGCATCGATGTCCGGCTTGCCGATGCGCGCGACGACTTCCGCCTGCGTCATGCCGACGCGGATGTAGCGGCGGTCGCGGACGTTGGCGGGTTGCTCACGCGTGCGCACGGGAATGGGGGAATGCTCCGCGCGAGAGCCTGGCGCGGATGGTGGCCGGCGCGGCCGCGCCGGTCGATCCCGGAACCACGCTGAGCGTGGGCGGGTCGGTGGCGAAATTGCGCAGCTCGGTCCCCGGCGCGCACGGGGTGTCCTGATAGACCACGCCGGTCCCGGCGTTGGAGCATTTGTAGACCGTCGCTGCCGTCGCCGGGCGGGCGGCGGGTTGCGCGGCGAGCGCGGCGAGCGGAAGGAGCGGCAGCGAGACCATCGCCACCGACCAGGCGGTGTTCGGGACCCTATGCAGGACTGAACGCAGCAGCGTGGGCATGGAACCCTCCCGGCGGCGACGGGTGCCGCGAACGCGATTAGGGCCTAACATACACCTTTCATGCGCGCCTTTTAATCATCCTTTCGATGGATAGACGAAGCCCTATTGCCACCGCCGCCCGCATGCGCGACATCGCGCCGTTTCACGTGATGGAGGTGCAGACCGCGGCGCGCGCACTGGAGGCTGCCGGCCGCGATGTGGTGCACATGGAGATCGGCGAGCCGGATTTCCCGACTCCCGAGCCGGTGCTCGAGGCGGCACGGGCGGCGATGCAGGGCGGCGGCATCTATTACACGTCGGCGCTTGGATTGCCTTCGCTGCGCGAAGCCATCGCCGGCCACTATCGCGACCAGTATCGCGTCGACGTGGCGCCCGAGCGCATCGTCGTCACCGCCGGCTCGTCGGCGGCGCTGCTGCTGGCGCTGGCGCTGCTGGTCGATCGTGACGACGCCATCCTGCTCGCCGATCCGGGCTATCCGTGCAATCGCCATTTCGTTCGCACGCTCGAGGGCGAGCCGATCGGGATACCGGTTGGACCGCAATCCGATTACCAGCTTAGCGCCGACGCCATCGACGCGGCGTGGACGCGCCGCACTCGCGGCGCGTTGATCGCGTCGCCGTCGAACCCGACGGGCACGTCGGTGTCGAACGCCGAGATGGCGCGTATCGCATCGTGTGTCGAAGCGCGCGGCGGCGCGCTGCTGGTCGACGAGATATACCTCGGGTTATCGTATACGTCTTCGCGAGTGAGCGCGCTCGGGCTCAGCGCAGGCGATCGGGACCGGATGTTCGTGATCAACAGCTTTTCCAAATACTTCAACATGACCGGCTGGCGCCTGGGCTGGCTGGTCGCGCCGCAGGCGCACGTGCGTGACCTCGAGAAACTGGCGCAGAACCTGTACATATCGCCGCCGACGCTGTCGCAGCACGCGGCGCTCGCGTGCTTCGAGCCGGCGACGCTCGCGCTCTTGGAAATGCGCCGCGCCGAATTTCGCGCGCGCCGCGATTTCCTGGTGCCGGCGCTGCGTGAACTCGGGTTTCGGATTCCGGTGACGCCTACCGGCGGCTTTTTCGTCTATGCCGACTGCTCGCCCTTCGGCATGGACAGCGAACGTTTCTGCAGCGAGGCGCTGGCCGCCACCGGCGTGGCCTTCACGCCCGGCATCGATTTCGGAACGCATCGCGCGGGCGACCACGTGCGCTTCGCATACACCATCGCGCAGGAGCGATTGCGCGAAGGCGTTCGTCGACTCGGCGAGTGGCTGCCTCGCCTGCGCGGCGCATCGCGCAGCGACGTCGGCGGCGTCCGTCTCGTCGGGAGAGGCGGTGAGCCCGCGATGAGGCGATCGAGGCGTTGCGCGCTGGCGCTCATCGCGCTGCTCCCGAGCCGTGCTGCTGCATGGCTGCGGCAGCGTGTCCTACTACTGGCAGGGCATTCGCGGCGAGCTCGACATCCTGCAGCGCGCCGAGCCGATTCCTGCGGTGGTCGAGTCGACGTCGGACGCGACGCTCAAGCGCAAGCTCGAGCGCTCGATCTCGATTCGCGCCTTTGCCAGCCGCGAGCTGGCGCTTCCCGACAACGGCAGCTACAAGAACTACGCCGATGTCGGCAGGCGCTTCGTGCTCTGGAACGTGGTGGCGACGCCGGAGCTCTCGCTCGAGCCGCAGACAATGGTGCTTTCCGATCGCGGGGTGCGTGAACTACCGGGGCTATTTCGACGAGACACTCGGCGCAAGCCGAAGCCGCACAGTTCACCGCGGCGGGCGACGACGTCCACATCGGCGGCGTCCCCGCCTTCTCGACGCTGGGCTACTTCAACGACCCGATCCTGTCCACGTTCATACGCTACCCCGATCCCGAGGTCGCGCGGCTGATCTTCCACGAGCTCGCCCATCAGGTCGCCTACGTGAAGGACGACAGCGTATTCAACGAGTCCTTCGCTGTCGCGGTCGAGCAGGAGGGCGTCGCGCGCTGGCTCGCCGCCCAGAACGATCCGGCGATGGTGGCGCAGGTCGAGTCCAGCCAGCGCTACCGCGAGGGCTTTCGCGCGCTCGCCGACACAACGCGCACGCAGCTCATCGCGGTCTACAACAGCGAGCGAACCGACGCAGGAGAAGCGCGCCGCCAAGGCGGCCGCCTTCGCCGACATGCGCGCGGACTACGCGCTTCTCAAGCAATCGTGGGGCGGCAGCGGTCTCTACGACGCATGGTTCGCGCAGGGCCCCACCAACGCGAGCCTGGCCGGGCTCGCGCTTTACTCGCGCAAGGTGCCGCAGTTCAAGGCGCTGCTGGCCGAGGAGGGCGGCGACCTGCCGCGCTTCTACAGCCGCGTGAAGGCGCTGGCGAAGCTTCCCAAGGACGAACGCAACCGGGTCCTGGCGGCCGCCGCGGGATCGACGGTCTCGTCGCAGGCGCCGCGTCCCTGACCGCGGCCACGGGGCTGCCCGGCGCGCTGGACGCGTATAAGCCCTTGTCTTGACGATCAAAACCCGATAAAATCTCGGGTTCCTTGCCTCACCCGCTGCAGACGGGGAGGCCGCCGGCGAAAGACGCCGCGATCCGATCGCGGCCGAACCCTCGCCTACACAACGTCCATAAGGAGCAGGTCTGCATGCGTCACTACGAAATCGTATTTATCGTCCATCCCGATCAGAGCGAGCAGGTGCCCGCGATGATCGAGCGCTACCGCGCCATGGTCACCGCCAACGGCGGCCAGATCCACCGCCTCGAGGACTGGGGCCGCCGGCAGCTGGCCTATCCCATCGCCAAGGTCCACAAGGCGCACTACGTCCTGATGAACATCGAGTGCGATGCCGCCGACGCTCGGCGAGCTCGAGCACGCGTTCAAGTTCAACGACGCGGTGCTGCGCCATCTCATCGTCGCGATGCGCGAGCCCGTGGTCACGCCCTCGCCGATGATGAAGGAAGAGAAGTCGCGCTCGCTGTCGCCGGCGTCGCGCCGCGGCTGCGGCACCCGACGGCTCCGGCAGCGCGGCGCCTGCCGCTGCCGACGCGACGCCCGCGCAGGCCTAGAGCCTTCACGGTCGCACGCACGTGCAGGTCAATCTGGTCCAGCTCGATGCTCGCCTGCAGGCGCGCGACGCCTTGCGCTACACGCCCGCCGGCGTGCCGGTGCTCGACTTCGCGCTCGCCCACGAGTCGACGCAGATCGAGGCCGGAAGCGAGCGACGCGTGGCGTGCGAGCTCGCCGCGGTGGCGCTGGGCCCGCTGGCCCGCGAGCTCGCTGCATTCGAGCCGGGCGTCGCACGTGCGCTGCCGCGGATTCCTGGCGCGCCGGTATCGCACCGGCACCAGCGTCGCGCTGCACGTGAGCGAATGCGACCTCACCGACTCTACGATTACGATCGCAACAAAGAACCTCAAAGGAAACTGACATGCCCCGTCCCATGGGAAGAAACGCCAAAGGAAAAGGCAAAGGCAAGGATGGCAAGAAGCGCGAGCGCGGCAACAACCTGTTCAAGCGCCGCAAGTTCTGCCGCTTCACCGCCGAAGGCATCAAGGAAATCGACTACAAGGACATCGACATCCTCAAGGACTTCGTGCAGGAGAACGGCAAGATCATGCCGGCGCGCATCACCGGCACCAAGGCGCGCTACCAGCGCCAGCTGTCGGCACGGCGATCAAGCGCGCGCGCTTCCTCGCGCTGCTGCCGTACACCGACCTGCACTGACCGGAGCGAAGCGACATGCAAGTCATCCTGCTGGAAAAAGTTGGCGAACCTCGGCGACCTCGGCGACGTGGTGAAGGTCAAGCAGGGCTTCGCCCGCAACTTCCTGATCCCGCACGGCAAGGCGAAGCGCGCGACGCCGGAGAACCTCAAGATGCTCGAGGAAAAGCGCGCCGAGCTCGAAAAGGCGGCGGGGGCCAAGCTGGCGCACGCGCAGGAGCAGGCCGGAAAGCTCGAAGGCCTGAAGATCCAGATCACGCAGAAGGCCGGCGTCGACGGTCGCCTGTTCGGCTCGGTGACCAACGTCGACATCGTCGAGGCGCTGCAGGCGCTGGGCCACACCGTCGAGAAGTCGATGGTGCGCATGCCCGACGGCCCGCTGAAGCACGTCGGCGAGTTCCCGCTCACGCTCGTGCTGCACACCGACGTGCCCGTGCACACATCCAGGTCACGGTGCTGGGCGATACGACGGGCTCGCCGGTGTAGCAGCGCGCGCGTCCTCGACGGGCGAAGCGCGCACGAGTCATCGACGGAGGCGGCCGCTGTGCGGAGCCTCCATCGTCGCGTCAACGCTCCCGGATGGCGGGCGGTGAGTTTGTTAGAATAAGCGGGCATTCGCAGGCGGCGCAGATCGGTTCCCTCATGCCCAACGATCCCCAGATCGAGGCGCTCAAGGTTCCGCCGCATTCGATGGAGGCCGAGCAATCGGTGCTGGGCGGGCTGCTGCTCGACAACGCGGCCGCCGACCGTGTCGCCGACATCGTCAGCGCGCGACGACTTCTACAGCGACGTGCACCGGCTGCTCTACGAGACGATCATGCGGGCTCATCGCCGACAACAAGCCCGCCGACGTGGTCACGCTCGGCGAAGCGCTGGGCTCGCTCAAGAAGCTCGACTACATCGGCGGCATGGCGTACCTGGGCGCGCTGGTCGAGAACGTGCCGACCGCCGCCAACATCCGCCGCTACGCCGAGATCGTGCGCGAGCGCGCGATCCTGCGCGATCTCGCGGCCGTCGGCGGCGAGATCGCCGACAACGCCTTCAACCCGCTGGGTCGAAGCGTGCGCGAGATCCTCGACCAGGCCGAGTCGAAGGTGTTCGAGATCGCCGAGCACGGCGCGCGCGGCCAGCAGGGGTTCCAGGAGATGCGGCCGCTGCTGACGCAGGTCGTCGAGCGCATCGAGTTCCTGTACAACCGCGACAATCCCTCCGACGTCACCGGCGTCGCGACCGGGTTCACCGACCTCGACCGCATGACCTCGGGCTTGCAGGAGGGCGACCTGATCGTCATCGCCGGACGGCCCAGCATGGGCAAGACCGCGCTCGCGCTCAACATCGGCGAGCACATCGCGCTGGCGCTCAAGATGCCGGTGGCGATCTTCAGCATGGAAATGGGCGCGACGCAGCTCGCGATGCGTCTGATCGGCTCGGTCGCGCAAGCTCGACCAGCAGAAGATGCGCACCGGGCGCCTCAGCAACGAGGACTGGGAGCGCCTGTCGGCCGCGCTGGGCAAGCTCAACGACGCGCCGATGCACATCGACGAGACGCCGGCGCTGAATGCGCTCGAGCTGCGCGCGCGCGCGCGGCGGCTGTCGCGCCAGTACGGCGGCAAGCTCGGCGCGATCGTCGTCGACTACCTGCAGCTCATGCAGGCGGTCGGCGAGGGCGAGAACCGCGCCACGGAGATCTCCGAGATCTCGCGCTCGCTGAAGGCGCTCGCCAAGGAGCTCAAGGTGCCGGTGATGGCGCTGTCGCAGCTCAATCGCAGCCTCGAGCAGCGCCCCAACAAGCGGCCGGTGATGTCCGACCTGCGCGAATCGGGCGCCATCGAGCAGGACGCCGACGTGATCCTGTTCATCTACCGCGACGAGGTCTACAACCCGGAGACGCCGGACAAGGGCGTCGCCGAGATCATCATCGGCAAGCAGCGCAACGGCCCGATCGGCACCGTGCCGCTGGCGTGGCTCGGCGAATTCACTCGATTCGAGAACCTGGCTGGCACTGGGCGTGGGCATTAGCGGGGCGGGCGCACCGCCCCCACCCCGACCGCAAGCGGAGCGCGTCTTCCTGCGGACCGTCGCGCCGGGCGCCTCGGGCGGTTGCGCTGCGCGCCGAGCGGCG
>CAVRLN010000005.1:0-305991 GCA_963722325.1 uncultured beta proteobacterium | reverse complement strand
CAGTGTCGCCACGACCACCGTCGACGTCGAAAGTCCAGGCCAGCGCGGGACGAAGCTTCATTATGTTTGACGATGCATATTGGGAGATAGTCGGCGATAGGCTATGGTTGCGTTTGGTTTCTTTTTGGGCGGCGCGTCCTTCCATTATATGCATGTATATGCTTATTGCGCCATATTCAAGCTGCCAGCACGGAGATGACGTTGAGCAGTCTCGGTGCCGCGATGACTCAAGCCTGGGGGCTGATCACGGGCGCCGACCCGACGCTGCTCGGCATCGTATCGCTCAGCCTGCAGGTGAGCCTTACGGCGGTATGCCTTGCGGCATTGGTGGGTCTGCCACTGGGTGCGTTGATTGCGGTGCGCCGCTTTCGCGGACGGCACACGCTGGTCGTGCTGCTCAACGCTCTGATGGGGCTCCCGCCGGTCGTGGTGGGACTGCTCGTCTATCTCATGCTGTCGCGCGCCGGTCCGCTCGGTCCGCTGGGTCTGCTCTTCACGCCGACGGCGATGGTGATTGCGCAGACGATTCTGATTGCACCGATCATCGCCGGCCTGTCACGGCAGACGCTGGAGGATGCGTGGCTGGAATACACGGAGCAGTTGCGTTCGCTCGGCGCGACGCCTTTCACGGCTGCGCTGACGTTGCTGTGGGACACCCGCTTTTCGCTGGTGACGATCGTTCTTGCCGGGTTCGGCCGCGCTGCAGCGGAGGTCGGAGCGGTCATGATCGTCGGCGGCAACATCGCCGGTGTGACGCGGGTCATGACCACTGCTATCGCGCTCGAGACGAGCAAGGGCGATCTCCCGCTGGCGCTCGGCCTCGGCGTAATCCTGAGCTCGTCATCGCCGTGAATGCCAGCGCGGAGGTGATCAAGTCCACTGCGCAGCGGCGCGCACGTACGGATAGCAGGGTGCTGCCTCTCGTGCTGGAAGACGTTTCTTTCGTCGCGGGCGGCCGCACGATCATTGATCGGGTGAGCTGTGAGATCGTCGCAGGTCCGCGCACGCTCATTCTCGGTCCGAACGGCGCAGGCAAGAGCGTCCTCATGCGCCTGTGCCACGGCTTGCTCGAGCCGACGTCAGGTCGCGCGGAATGGCGGGGCAATGGTGGCTCGCGCAGGCGTCGCGGACAGGCAATGGTGTTCCAGCGTCCGCTCATGCTGCGGCGCTCGGCGCTGGAAAACGTCGAATACGGGCTGAAGCTGGCCGGCGTCTCGCGCCGTGAACGCGCCTTGCGCGCGCACGACGTGCTGGAGGCCGTCGGCCTCGAGAGGCAATCGCGCCAGCCCGCACGTCTTCTCTCCGGTGGAGAACAACAGAAGCTTGCTCTCGCGCGTGCGTGGGCGCTCGGACCCGAAGTGTTGTTTCTCGATGAGCCGACGGCCAACCTCGATCCGGGTGCCACCCGCGAGCTGGAAACGATCGTTGGTCAGGTCCACGCGAGCGGGACCAAGATCGTGATGACCACGCACAACCTCGGCCAGGCGCGACGACTTGGCGACGACATTCTTTTCATCAACGGCGGACGTCTGGTCGAACGCGCTCCGGTCGAGCGCTTTTTCGTGCAGCCCATGACCGCGGAAGCCGCCGCTTTCGTCAAGGGAGAACTGCCATGAAACCGAAGCGATGCTTGTTACAGGTCCTTTGCCTGATCGCCGCGCTTACCCTTGCGCCCGTTGCAATCGCGCAGCGGTTTATCACCGTCGCGTCTACGACATCCACCGAGCAGTCGGGGCTGTTCAAACATCTCCTGCCGGTATTCGAGAGGAAGACGGGCATACAGGTTCGCGTGGTGGCGCTCGGCACCGGGCAGGCCCTCGATCTCGCACGCCGCGGCGACGCCGACGTCGTCTTCGTGCATGCGAAAAGCGAAGAGATGAAATTCGTCGGCGAAGGGCATGGAGTGAAGCGTCAGCCCGTCATGTATAACGACTTCGTCCTGATCGGTCCGAAAGACGACCCGGCCAAGATTGCCGGCACGAAAGACATCCTCGCAGCGCTGCGCAGAATCAGGACCACGAGCGCCCCGTTCGTCTCGCGCGGCGACCGCAGCGGCACGCATATCGCGGAGCTCGACCTGTGGAAGATGGCGCAGGTCGACATCGCGAAAGACAAAGGACCATGGTATCGCGAAACCGGGCAGGGCATGGGCCCCGCGCTCAACACGGCATCCGCGATGGGTGCATACATCCTGTCGGATCGCGCGACGTGGCTCGCGTTCAAGAATCGCGGCGATCTCGCCATCCTGGTCGAAGGCGACAAACGTCTCTTCAACCAGTACGGCGTGATTCTCGTGAATCCGGAAAAGCATCCCAGTGTGAAGCGTGCCGACGGGCAGGCCTTCATCGACTGGGTGATCTCGGCCGAAGGGCAGAAAACGATCGCGGATTACAAGATCGCGGGCGAGCAGCTTTTCTTTCCGAATGCATCGGATGCCACCGCGTGATCGTCTCGTTCTTCGTGGTGTCGATCGCCGCCGGGCCCATCCCGGACCGTTCGTGGACGATCGCTCTATACGACGTTGTTCGCGGGATCGGCAAGGCGGACACACTGGCGCGTCCACGGCGCCTAGTCCGCGACGACGCGCACCTCGAGTGTACGCAACCACTTGACGTGCCGGGGGCCGGGTCGCGTGTCCTTCAACGACACCAGCGCGAGAGGGCCCTCGCTGTGGGGCAGCGCGGCGCCGTCGCGCTCGTATACGATCATCGCACCCTCACCGATCGGAGACTGGTACAGCTCCGCCCACAGAGAACACCGCGCCATAGCCATCGCTCGCCACGGCGATCACGACGCTTCGCCGCAGATCGAATCGGCGCGCCTCGACGAGGCCCGCTCGATCCAGAACGTCGCGGAGCAGGCAACCGACCAGGCGGCGCGTCATTTCCTGAGCTGGCGCAGGCGCCGCCGAATTACGGACGACGCGCACATCGTCGATGGCGTGGCTTGGCAGCTTCTTGAGCTCGTCGACCGACAGCCGCAGTTCGCGCTCGACACTTCCCTTCACGGTCAACGCTGCCTGCGGTTGCGCGCCCACGCTCGGCGCCAGCGACTGCGATCCCGCAGCCGCGCACAGCACGCTCAGCAGGACGCCGAGCAGCGCGCGCACGTCAATCCACCGCGACGACGACGTTGTTGGACTTGATCAGCGCATACCCGCGCTTGCCGACGGCTAGTCCGAGTGCTTCCGACGAGCGCGTGCTGATCACCGCGACGACGTCGATACCGGGGGCGACTTCGAGCACGACCTCGGTGCTCACGAGTCCCTTGATGAGCTCCTTCACGACGCCTGCGAACTGGTTGCGCGCGCTGGTCCTCATTTCATTTCCCTTTGTCGAAGCGACAATACGTCGCTGCAGCCAGCATGGGATCGGCAGGGGAGAGCGTCAATATGCACGCAAAGGAAGAACTCGCCTTAAACAGCGGATTGCGGAGCGCTATATACGGAGGTATATTTCGCTCTGCCGGCGGTCGACTGGAGCGCTCGGCGACTATTCTGAAATCCACACGGGGCTCCCGATGCGACGTGTCATCTCAAGAGTCGTCGTCCTTTTCGTCTCGCTGGCGCTGGCTGGCTCGGTGGCGCTTGCGGCAACGATCACGGTCTTCGCGGCCGCGAGTCTCAAGGAAGCGCTCGATGACCAGGCGAAGCAGTTCGAGGCGCGCACCGGCGACAGGTTGGTGGTGTCGTATGCCGCGAGCAACGCGCTGGCCAAGATCGAGTCCGGCGCACCGGCCGATGTGTTCATCTCCGCCGACCTCGACTGGATGGACTATCTCGACACGCGGGCGCTGCTGGCGCCGAAAAGCCGCATCGAACTGTTGCGCAATCGACTCGTGCTGGTCGCACCAGCCGACAGCAACATCGCGCTGCCGATCGGGCCGGGATTTCCGCTTGCCGGCGCGCTCGGATCGCAACGACTGGCGCTGGCCAACCCGGACAGCGTGCCCGCGGGCAGGTACGCGAAGGCGGCGCTGCAGTCGCTTGGTGTCTGGGACGCGGTCGAAGGCAAGGTGGCGCGCACCGAGAACGTTCGCGCCGCGCTGGTCCTGGTCGCGCGCGGCGAGGCGCCGCTCGGGATCGTCTATGCCACCGACGCCGCCGCGGAACCGAAGGTGCGTGTCGTCGGGACCTTTGCCGAAACGACGCATCCGCCGATCGTCTATCCCCGCAGCCGTGGTCGGCGGCACGCGACCGCCCGCGGCGGCGGCACTCGTCACCTATCTCGGCTCGCCGGCGGCGCGTCCGACGTGGGAACGCTACGGCTTTACGGTGGCAACCAAGCAGTCGCCGTGACAGGAGACGAAGCGCAGATCATCCTGCTGAGCCTCAAGGTCGCGCTGCTCGGCGTGGTGGTGAGCCTGCCGCTGGCGATAGCGCTCGCGTACCTGCTGGCGCGGCGCGAGTTCCCGGGGAAAATCCTGCTCGACGCAATCGTGCACCTGCCGCTGGTGCTGCCACCGGTGGTCGTCGGCTTCGTGCTCCTGCTGCTGTTCGGACGCCGCGGCTTCCTCGGCGAATGGCTCGAGCACTGGTTCGGCGTCGTGCTCGCGTTTCGCTGGACCGGCGCGGCGCTGGCGTCCGCGATCATGGGCTTCCCGTTGATGGTGCGCGCCATCCGCCTGTCGATCGCCGCCATCGACCGTCGTCTCGAGACCGTGGCGCGCACCCTCGGCGGCTCGCGCGCGTGGGTGTTCGTGTCGATCACGCTTCCGCTGGCGCTTCCCGGGATCGTCACCGGCGTATTGCTGTCGTTCGCGCGCAGTCTGGGTGAATTCGGCGCGACGATCACCTTCGTCTCGAACATCCCCGGCGAGACTCGAGACGCTGCCGCTGGCGATATATTCGCTGGTGCAATCTCCCGGCGGCGATGCGCAGGCGCTGCGCTTGTCGGCGATCGCGGTGGTCCTGTCGATCGCGGCGCTGGTCACCTCCGAATGGCTGGTGCGACGAACCAGGACCAGGGAGCGCGTCGTATGATCGACGTCGATATCGAGCAGCGGCTCGGTACTTTCGATCTGGCCGTCGCGTTTCGCACCGAGGCGCCGGTGGTCGGGCTGTTCGGACGGTCCGGGGCTGGCAAGACCAGCGTGGTCAACGCGCTCGCCGGCACGGCGAAGCCGCGTCGCGGTCACATCATCGTCAACGGCGAGACGCTGTTCGACAGCGCCCGCGGCATCGCCCTGCCGCCGGAACGGCGTCGCCTCGGCTACGTGTTCCAGGACGATCTGTTGTTCCCGCACCTCGATGTCGAATCCAACCTGATGTACGGGTATCGCCGCGCACCGGCTTCGATGCGCGTCATCGAGCGCGCGCAGGTCATCGACCTGCTCGGGCTCAAGGCGCTGCTGACGCGCTCGACGCATGCGCTCTCCGGCGGCGAGCGGCAGCGCGTGGCGATCGGCCGCGCGCTGCTCGCGCAGCCACGGCTGCTGCTCATGGACGAGCCGCTGGCATCGCTCGACGCGCAACGCCGCGACGAGGTGCTACGCTACATCGAGCTCCTGCGTGACGAGCTCTCCATTCCCATCGTCTACGTAAGCCACTCGGTCGCCGAGATCACCCGCATCGCCGACACGCTCGTTCTGCTCGCCGACGGCAAAACAGTCGCGGTGGGCGGCGTCGACGCGGTGATGAGCCGGCTCGATCTGCGCCCGATGACCGGACGATACGAGGCCGGCGCGGTGATCGACACGACGGTGACGGCGCACGATACGCGCTACGGACTCACCACCCTGTCGTTCGGCGGCGGCGAGCTCCAGGTCCCCAGCGTCGAGGCGTTGGTCGGCGAGCGTGTCCGGGTGCGCATCCGCGCCCGCGACGTGTCGATCGCAGTGACGCGACCGTCAGGGCTGAGCATCGTCAATGTGCTGCCCGCGCGCGTGCGCGCCATCGGCGACGACGCCGGCGCGATCGTCGACATCCAGCTGCAGATGGGCACCGCCGCGCTGCTCGCGCGCATTACGCGGCGCTCCTGCGTGGAGCTGGGCTTGCGCGTCGACGACGACGTCCACGCGCTGATCAAGGCGGTGTCGTTCGACCGCCGCAGCGTCGGCTACGCGTAGGCGAGCGTCGCGCGCCCGACCGCTGGCCACGCTACCGGATGATGTCGTTGGCGCGGTGCTGTAGCGCCATCGGCACCGTTAGACCCATCGCGCTCGCCGTCTTCATATTGATGACCAGATCAAATTCCGTGGGCGACTCCACCGGTGTCTCGGCGGGATTGGCACCGCGCAGCAGACTATCGATTAACTTGAAAACATTGGCCATCGCATTCTTGGGCCCGAATGACATGAGGTCCGCCCGATTCGACGAAATATCGGCCGTTGCCAATCGCCGGCAGCTTCATCGACAGGAATCGGGACGCAATCCGGACGACGATCTCCGACCTGAACCACGTGAATGGCGGCAACACGACCGCGTCGGCATGCATGACACGCAACGCTTCAAAAAACGCTCCAGCTCCTGCTCATTGACTATCTGGACGCCCTGGGCGCGCATGCCCAAAGCGCGCGCAGCCTCCTCGACGCGCGGCCGGATCCTGTCAGGGTAAACCACGAGCTTGGCACGAGGCTGGATCTCCTTGATGAGTTGCAGCTTCTTCTCGTCGTAGAGGCCATTGTGGTAGCCCGTCAGATTCCCGCCCGGTCGCGCCAAGCTCGCTATCAGGCCTGATTCAACCGGATCGGTGCCGACGCTGAACAGTATGGGGATCGTGCTGGTCGCCCGTTTCATCGCAGACGCGGCGGGGGTGCCGAAAGCCACGATCAGATCCGGTTTAAATGCAAGCAGCTCTTCGGCAAGCGCGGGAAGTTGTTCGGGACGTTGCGCGAATCGACGATCGAGGAAAAGGTTCTTGTCCACGATCCAGCCGCGCGCGCGCCACTGTTCGATGACGAACGGCGATGGCGCTTCGTAAGGCCCCTCGCTCAGCAACACCAACCGTTTGCTGACCGCTGCTTCTTGCGAACGCGCGGGGATGGATACAGCGAGCAACGCGCCTGCCGTGCACGTCAGAAAGTTGCGGCGGTTCATCACGACCGTTCCAACTCGCCAGATAGACGGTGACACGTTGTGAATTCGCTGTTCTCCACGGGACTCGCTTTCTCCGCAGAACTCTAATGCGGCGGGCGCGATGGGTCAAATCGCATGTTCATATATTTCTTGCGGCCGGATGTATCGCCCCGTAAGATCGGCGCGCCATCCACGTCCAATCAAAAAACCCGCCGCGCTCGGCGCGAACCGGGAGGGCCAATGAAATTCAGGCGAAAGACGATCGCCGTTGCGCTCGCACACCTACGGGGCGCCGGCGCCGGTGCAGCATGCCTTGCGCTCGTGTCCGCGCCGCTCGCTTCCAGTTGGGCCGCCACCGCCGAACTCATCGACAAGGTCACCGTGACCGGGACGCACATTCCCACGATCGACGGCCAGTCCGGGTTGCCCGTGCAGGTGATCACGCGCGACGAAATCGAGCGCGCCAACATCCAGACTGCGGCGCAGCTCGTCAACACAATCTCGGCGACGATGAGCTTCAGCGCGTTGAACGAGAGCCAGGGACTTGGCAATAACACGCAGCCTGGATTCGCGGGTGGAGCGCTGCGCGGTCTCGGCTACCAGAACACCTTGATCCTCTTGAACGGTCGCCGCATTGCGAACTACGCGTTCGTCAACGTCGGGGGTGATCTCAACTCGATACCTGTTTCGGCGATCGAGCGTGTCGAAGTGCTGAAGGACGGCGCTTCCGCGATCTATGGCAGCGACGCGGTGGCCGGCGTGATCAATTTTATCCTGCGAAGCACCTATCAGGGCGCGGAAATCTACGCGCAATACACCTCGCCAGAGCATACCGGCGGGTACGCCACGCATTTCAACGCGGCAGCGGGCTACGGCGATCTCGCGACCCAGAAGTTCAACGCTTACGTGATGGTCGACTACCAGAAGTTTGGCGGCATCCGGGCGCGTGACCGCAGCTTTGCCGCGAATTCCTATATCCCCAGCCAAGGCCTCGACCGCACAAGTACCGCTTCCTTTCCGGCTAACGTGGACATCCCCGCCACGGATAACACACCCGCACGTATTCGCAATCCGACGGGTGACCCGGCCAACGGCTACGGGAATCCGAGCTGTGCGCCGCCGTTATCGTTCCCGACCGCCGCAAGCCCCAACCAATGCCGCTTCAACGGCCTGGGTGAATACACGATTTCCGATCCGAGCGAGCGCCTCAACGTCGTCGGCGCGCTGACCTGGCAAATCGATCCCGACAATCAGTTCTTTCTGAACGCCACGTATGTCCGCAACAAATTCACGTTCGAACTCTCTCCGACCCAGGTCTCCAACCAGACAACGTTTCAGAACGTTCGCCGCTTCCTGTTGCCGCCTACCAGTGAGTTCTATCCACACGCGTTCGCGCAATCCTTCGGCATCGACGGCAGGCCATTGAATCTTTACTGGCGAGCACTGGAGCTCGGACCGCGAATCAACGAGCCCTCTTCGCAGCAATGGAACGTGGTCGCCGGCATGAAAGGCCTCTTGAAGGGCTGGACCTACGACGGAGCTTTCAACTACAACCAGAGCCTGGTCGAGAACCGCTACAGCGGCTGGGCACGTGAATCCCTGCTATTACCGATACTCAACAGCGGCACTGTCAATCCCTTCGGTCCGAACACACAAGACATCAACGACCGACTGAGGTCGACACTGGTTGATCAGACCCTGCGGACTGCGAACGGGAGCGTTGTCTCGCTGGATTTCCACGCAGCCAATGACGTCTACGCACTACCGGCCGGGCCTTTGGCCGTGGCGACGGGCTTCGATGCACGCAAGGAGCGTGTGACCCAGAGTTCCGACCCTACGCTCGAGTCCGGAGACATACTGAACGCGATGACGTTCTCATCGTTCACCGGAAGCCGCAACGTCTGGGCGGTTTTTGCGGAAGGTAGCGCGCCGCTGTTTCAGGGCTTCGAGGCCAATCTCGCCGTCCGCTATGACCACTACAGCGATTTTGGCGGGACCACCAACCCGAAGGTTTCGCTGCGCTGGCAACCCGCGCCCACGGTTCTGCTGCGCGCATCCGCGGGCACCGGTTTCCTGGCACCGAGTCTTCCGGGCTTGTTTCAACCGCCCACCTACGGGTTCACGGCGGGCGGTTTGAGCGACCCTGCTCGCTGCCTCGTTACACGATCGCCGCAGGATTGCAATCGGTCGTTTCCAGCGCAGTTCGGCGGCAATCCTGCGCTGCGGCCCATTAATTCTACCCAGTGGAGCGTAGGTGGCGTGTGGGCGCCCGTGCGCGGTCTTTCGATCGGAATCGACTATGTCGCGATCCTCCTGCACGACCGTATTGCTTCGTTTTCGCCCGTGGACCTCTTTCCCCAGTGTCCGGATGGCGTCACCGGCGTGACTTGCTATCTCATCCATCGAGGTCCAGTCCAACCTGCGTTTCCCACGTTGCCCGGGCCAATCGTCCTGATAGACCAGTTCCTCATCAACATGGGCAAATCGAAGGTCAACGCGATTGACGTCAGCGGCAGCTACAAGAGTCCGGCACACGACTGGGGCCAGCTCAGCCTGACATTCAATGGCACGTACAACATCCAATACCTCGTGCAGCAGTTCGACGGAAGCAGCTACACGAACCTGATCAACCACTACGCCTCGGGCACGCTCCCCTACTGGCACCACTACCTCATGCTCGGATGGAATCGCGGGCCGTGGTCCGCGACCGTGACGCAGAACTATCAAACCGGCGTATACGACCAGTTTCCTGAACCGACCACCGGCACCCGATTGCGCAAGATCGGCGACTACGACATCTGGAACATCGCTGGTATGTACACAGGGCTTCGCCACTGGACCTTTTCTGCCGGCGTCAAGAACCTGATGGATCGCAATCCACCTTTTTCGAACCAAAACCAGGCCGGACAGATCGGCTATGACCCCGCAACGACGGATCCGCACGGCCGCTTGTTCTGGGTGGGGCTGAAGTACGTGTTCAACTGACCCGCCCGCCCTGCCGGGATGGGCGGGCCAGCTCGCACCTTAAAAATCCGGTCCGCGCCCAGCGCTCGGCCTCGCGCCCGGTCAACGCCTCGTGGGCGGGAATCCATTGCAGCATGTCGTGATGGCGTACCGCCACCGACAGGGAGCGACCCTTGAGGCGGATCGCCACGTAGCGGCCGTAACGGCCAAGGAAGGCTTTGTTGGCCCAGATGATCAGGGCCTGATTGCGGGTGTACTCGACAGTGCGGGTCATCGCGGCTTCTCCTGAAAATGGACGTGCCGAGGCCATGGGCCTCGGCGTCAGGAGAAGCGGGTGAACCTAGGTGTGCATGTCTGAAGGAATGGATGTGTCGAACGGCGCGTACTCTAATCGCGCCGATGCCTGGCCGCAACGGCAGGCACAAGCAGGCGCCTGATCGCGTCGACGTCGGCGCGCGCCGACTGTGACGCGAGCCGTTCCGCGCTCCGGTAATGCAACGCGATGCGCTGACCCGTCGGGGTGAGGCGCGCCCCGCCGCCGCGCGGTCCGCCCGCCTCGGCGTCGACCACGGGTCGCCGGAAACAGCGGTTCATCGTGTCGATGAGCAGCCACGCGCGGCGATACGACATGCCGAGCGAGCGCGCCGCCGCGGAAATCGAGCCGGTGGCATCGATCGCCTCGAGCAGGTCGACCTTGCCGGGGCCGACCGCGATGTCGTCGCCGGCGGTGATGCGCAGGCGGAAGGACGCGCGCGGCGCGGGCGACGCGGGCTTTTTCGCGGTCATGCTCAGCCCGGGTACGCGGGCGCCGGCGGACATCATTCCGGCTCGAGCCAGCCGACGTTGCTGAAACAGTCGTCGAAAACGCTCTCCGCGATCGCGAACACGCCATCGCTGTTCAACACCACATCCTCGCGATCATTGGCGCTCTTGCTCCAGGTGCCGGTGGCGTACACCGCGGGCAGCGGCGCGGTCCCCCAGGGATTGCGCAGCACGACGAAATTGCCCGCCACGCCCGCGACAGACGTGCCCTGCATCATCCCGAGCACAGCATAGGCATGATTGCGCTGCAAGCCGGTGGTGGCCAGCTTGAGGTGCGGCGCCAGATCGAGGCCCCCCGTCTGGGATTTACGCGGAAACGTCCACGCCATTGTCGGCACCGTCGTCACGCCGTGCGCGTCGCAACGGTCGCGCACCGTATTCGAGCGCTGTGGGATCGCTGCCTCCGACGCCACGGACGCGCTTCGTACCCGCGACCAGCATGGCGCAGGCTTCGTGGGGGTCAAGCGCGTTGGCGGTCTTGGCGATGAATTGGTAGTCGGCGGGCGTCGGCTCCTTCACTTCCGAAGTTTGCAGGACCACGAATGCCTTCTCGATCATGCCTGGCCACGCCTCGGTGCCGTCGCGGCCGATGGTGTAGGCCTTGCCGTTGGCATCGTCGGGAAGGAACGCGCTGACGGTCACTGCGGAAAACAACGTCGTCGGGGTCTTGCAGAATGCGATTTCCAACCGGCGATTCGGCGTCTCGTGCCACGCCTTGTGGATCCGGTCGGTCCATTTGTCCTGCGCCGCCCACGCCAGCGAGATCATCGGCGCCACGAGATAGCAGTCGGCGATCGAGCCCTGCTTCGGATCCAGATACGAGACGTCGCCGTTGATGATGGGGCCGGCCGCGTGGTAGGTGGCGCCAGTGCCGTGAGCGTGTCCGCCTGCCGACGCCGGCGCCAGGCGGCCCGAATTCCGCATCGGCGACCGGCACCAGATACGGCAGGATTCGTCGCACCGCATCGTCGCTGAGCTTGAAGAGCTCCTGCGCGTGCTTGACGGCGGGCAGTTGCAGGAGCTCGTCGAGCTTTTTGGGCGTCGTCACCGCGTCGGCAACGTCCTCGAGCGCGTAGAGCATCGGCGACTGGTCGCCGATCTCGTCGAGCAACTGTCTCGGCTCGACGTTGAACGCCTCGCCCAGATACGCCGACGCGGTGCCCCAATCCGTCGAGCTCGAGCGGCTTGTCGAGTATCCGCTCCGCCAGAGCGAACGGATTGGGAGCCCACTTCATCGGTCAGCCGCCGCCCGTCACGTCCTGACTGCCCCCGGGAGGAATGGCAGCGAGCGCTGCCGATCAGCGCGATCTTCGCGGCAGCCAGCGCTTTCTCCGCCGCTTTGATGCTCTTCATCGCGTCGGCGATCCTCTGCTTGCTCAGCTTCGCGCGTCGACTTGGTTCCGGGCTTCGAGTTGCCATGATTAACTCCCTTTTTCGCGGGCGAAGCCGCCTCAGGAACGCAAGGCGGCTTTGGTTGAAGCGCTGCCCGCGTGCGCTTCACCGTAGAATTTCTCCTTCAACTGCTCGGTCTCCCGCGATGGCGAGAGTCCCAGCAGGATCGACAGCATCTCCCGCAAGCGCCGGTAGACGCGCAGCACCTCGCCGTACTCTCCGCGGCGGCCATGCCTGTGCATCAGCGCCCGCGCTAGATCCTCGGAGGTAGGATCGGCGGCGAGCGCGCGCTCGAGCGCGGGCATGATCTTGTCGTCGTTGTCCTGGTCGAGCAAGGCGTCGGCCGCCAGCAGCGCCGAGCGCACCGCGCCGGTGACCGCCTCGCGGCCGCCGATGATCCACGGGGCTTCCCCCTCCGGGAGGAACGGCCCGCGATAGTGGTCGAGGACCGCGGCAACGTCCGCGACCGCGGCCGGCAGCGTCGCCTTCCCGCCCGCGCGTGCGTCGCGGTGCTCGCCGACGCGCGCCAGCGCGCCGAGCAGCGGGGTGATATCGAGCCACACGTGTCGCGGCGACAGGCCCACCCTGCCGTCCTGCGCAGTCACGGCTTCCTCCGACTTGAGCAGGCGACGCAAGCGCGACACGGTCATGTCGAGCGACTTGCGCGCATTCGGAATATCGGCGTCGGGCCACAGTCTCTCGATGATCCAGTCCCGGTCGGCCGATGAGCGCCCGAGGGCGTGACAGCAGACGAGCAGCTTGAGCAGATCCAGCGGCTTGTCCTGCGCCTTGTGCGGCGGCCGGTAAGGCGAGCCGTCGATGGTGAGCTCGAATTCTCCCAGCGAGCGAACGCGAACGGGCCACGGCCAGGTCGGACCCGCATTTTCCGGCGGCGGCAGGCGGTTCACCGCGATCAGCCTTCGAACGAAATCGGCCTCGATGCCACGAGCCAGGCCGTGCGCGCACAGCTCGGCGAGCGCCTGCGGCGCGCGTCCGAGCAGGTTGAGGAATCCGATTTCGGATGCTCTCGCCAGTCCGCGGTGCAAAAGCGCCGCGTCCGACGCGCCATCGCGCAGGAAGCGAAGGCAATCCGAGATCGCCAGCAGCCCGCTGCGCGCCCGTCCCTGGAGATCGGCGATGTTCGCGTCGTTGCGCTCGATCGCCTCGTCCAGATTGCCGTTGGCCACCAGCGCGTACACGTACTCGTTCTGGAACACGCGGGCGTGCGTGCCGGTGAATCCAGCGAGCTCCGCGGCATGGAGCGCCTGCTCGGCCCAGCGCAGGCCTTCCTTTTTCTTCCCTTGCAGCAGCAGCACGCGCGCGGTGATGCGCGCATGCTCGGCGCGCTGACCCGGCGGAGCGTTGGCTGCGATCTCGTCGAGCGCGCGCAGGCGTTGCGCCGCTGCATCGAGATCGCCGCGCTTGGTGTCCGCGTCCACGCGCGCCATCGTCAGGTCGAAGGCGATGCGCGGCGATGAGGTCTGCTCGAGCAGCGTCTGCGCTTGCGCGAAATACTCCGCCGCGGCTTCGTGCTTGGCATCCTCGAAGAAAGCGTATGCGGCGCCGATCGCCCAGCGGCTGCGCTGCAGCGCGCTGCTCGCCGCGTCATCGGCCAATGCGCGCGTCGCCACCACCATGAGCTGCGCCTGCTCGCGCGTCTGGAATACCCGTGCATGCTCGATGAGGATCAGCGCCGCCTGGATGCGCTGGTCACGCGAATGCCACGCATCGGCATCCTCGCTGAAACGACGCACGCGCGCCACGATGTCGTCGGGGTCGATCGCGGCCGGAAACGAGCCGCGGACGCGCGCCGCGCTCATCACACCCAGACACAGCGCCGGCTCGAAGTCGCATCCCGGGACGACTACCTCGTCGCCACCGGCGCTGGCGTAGCGCCCCAGCCATGCGTCGAGCGCGCGAATGTCGCCGTATTCGAGCACGAACGCGGTGATGACGCTCGACGCGGCCAAGCGCATCCCGGCGCGATCGCCGGCGCGCTCGAATCCTTCGTAGCTTCGCTCGAACCAGCGTCGGGCCTGCTCCTCGTCTATCGCCAGCAGCGCCTGGCCGGTCCAGAAGCAAATCGAAGGGACGCGCGTCGATCGCCGCCTCAGGCAGCGCGCGCGCCGAGTTCTCGAGCAGCAGTGCCTGGCCGGCGCGGACATAGAGCGGAGCGAGCTTCTCGAGGACAGCGGCGGCGCGGTCCGGCAGCTTGCGCTCCAGAAGCAGAGCGAATGCGTCCTCGGCGAAGCCCTGCTTGAGCATCGCGTCCGCGGTTCGGCCGGCGATTTCCTTCGCGTCGACGCCTTCCGCGATGACCAGCGCCTGCATGCCACGCCGAACCAGACCATGCGCTTCATATACCGGACCACCGTGGCCTGCCGCGCGGCGCAGCAGGCCGCATTCGACGAGTTCATCGAGCTCGCGCGCGGCGTCGCCGCCGGCGAGCTCGCTCGCAAGCGCCGTCGTGAGCTGGGGCGCGAAGGCGGTGCGCTTGAGCAGCGCCCGGCGCGTCTCGGGCATCTTTTGCAGCAGCTTGTCGAGCAGGTGCTGGTGGATCTGGCCGACGACCGCCCCCTCCGACGGCGATCCGCGCTGCGTGCCGCGCAGATATTCGCACGCGAGCACCAGCGCTGCGGCGTGGCCGCCGGTAAGCGCGGCCAGCGCCTCGCCATCCGCGCCGGGCACGCGAAGCGCTTCCGCCATGGCTTGGCATTCCCGCGAATCGAAGGCAAGCGCGAGATCGTTGCACAGCGCCAGTCGCCGGGACGAGACGGCGTCGAAATACGGCGGCGGTGCGGCCGCCTCGGACACGAACAGCGTCTCGAGTGTCGTGTCCGATTCCGCCGCGATGCGCGCCAGGACGGCGTGCCGCGACTGAGCGCCCAGTTGGTGCACGTTGTCGAAGACGACCAAGGTCGGCGAGGTGAGCCGGCGGCGCAGCGCCTCGACAAAGCGTCCTGCGTATGCTGCCTCGTCGGCGTGATCCTCGTCGGAAAACCGCGGCAGCGCATCCCCGTCGATCAGGGCATCGGTCGCCACGGCGGAAAAATGGGTGTAGAAAAAAGCCGGGTCGTCGTCGCGCGCGTCCAGCCGGTACCACAGCAAAAGCTTGCCGGTCGCGCGCGCGTAGCTCGCGGCCAGCGTGGACTTGCCGCTGCCCGCCGGACCGGCGAGCCATCTCGACGGCGCGTCCGTCTGGCGCAGCCGCTCGAGCAGCGCAGCTGCGCTCGACCGTTCCCGCCAGCGATGGCGCGGACGTCTTGAACGCAATGACGGATCGGTCGCTCGGGCTCATCGGCATCTCGCGGGCGGATACGCAGGCTACGACCGATCGCGTCAAAGCGTCAATCGGCGTATTCACATGGGCACTCGACATGGCATCAGGCGCCAACGAACAACTCCCGGCGGGCGATCGCTTCGCGCTTGCGCAGAATCCTGAGGCTGATGCGGTCGCGGTGCACGATGGTCAGGCAGATCGAGCCCTCGCAGACGCGTTCCTGCTCGTCCTGCGCCTGCACGCGGAATCTGACTTCGTCGCCGTTGACGCGCTCGACCCATCCGCTGACTCGAAGTACCGCGCCGGGCGCCACCGGGGCGCAATGCCGGCAATCCACCGCCGTGCCGACGATGGTCTCGTCGGCACGATCGATGAAGCACTCCAGCTCGCGCATGCAGATCGATTCCAGCAGCGCGATCAGATACGCCGTTGCCATCCCGTCCGGGCTGCCTCCGGAGCTCGTCAACTAACCGTCGGGCAGCTCGATCACCGGACGCGCCGGCTGTGTCCCCGGAATGGCGTAGCGCTCGTCGAACACGATCCGGCTCATCGCGTCGCTGTGCGTCGTTTCGCGCGTCATTGCCGCACCGCTTCGTCGTAGTAGCGCGCGTCACGGCTGGAATCGCCCACGGTGCTGCGCGCATCCTCGGCCGACTCGGCCCTGATCAACGTGCCCGAAAACAGCAGCGTCTCGGGGGCCGAGGGGCTGACCACCTGCGTCGCGACGGCAGCATTCGCTGCCGGCGCCTCGTGGCCGGTGTAGAACGAACGCGCCGCGAGCGCGAGTGCGCCGATGAACACGGCGGCGACGATCGGCGCGCGGCGCGCTCGGCGACGGTCCGCCAGACTGTCGGGTTGCTGATAGCGTGTCATGGTCTGTCTCCTCGATGCCCGGCACGGCGCCGGGTGAGGACAGATTGCGCGGAGGGTACCCACTGATTGCCCACAGGTTCGCCATCCGCCGGCAACCCCTTGGGCCGGAAACGGGAAGGACGCTAAGGCCGGCGACCCGCGACGCCACGCGCAGACAGGCGCGGACAGGGCCGCGCTCACTCCGCTTTCGCGCCTACGTCCTTGGCGATTTTCGACCACTTGGCGATCTCGGCGCGAATGAAGCGCGCGAAGTCGTCGGGCGTGCCGCCGATGGGGTCGAGTCCCCCGCCGACGAGCTTCTCGCGCACGGCGGGCTGCGCCATGACCGTGTTGAACGCGTCGTTGAGACGCTTGACGACGTCGGCGGACAGCCCCGGCGGCCCCATCAGGCCCTGCCATGCCGTCGCCTCGAACCCGGTGACACCCGATTCCGCGATCGGTGGGGATGTCCGGCACGTTCGGAGATCGCTTCGGCGACGCCACGGCGAGCGCGCGCAGCTTGCCCGCGATGACGTGCGGCATGAGGTTGGCCTGATCGGCGATCACCACCTGGATGCTGCCGCCGAGCAGGTCGGTGACCATGGGTCCGCCGCCCTTGTAAGGCACGTGCACGAAATCGGTGCCCGTTTGCGCCTTGAACAGCTCCATCGACAGGTGCGGCAGGCTGCCGCTGCCCGCCGACCCGTACGAAATCTTGCCCGGGTTCGCCTTGGAGTACGCGATCAGCTCGGCAACGGTCTTGACCGGCAGCGAAGGATGGACGACCAGCACGTAGTTGACGTCGACCGTGCGGATGATCGGCGTGAAGTCCTTCGCCGGGTCGTACGGCATCTTGGGGTAGATGCCGACGTTGATCGCCAGCGACGCGATGTTGCCCAGGAGCAGCGTGTACCCGTCGGGCGCCGCCTTGGCGACCTGCTCGGCGCCGATCATCCCGCTGGCGCCGGCCTTGTTGTCGATGATCACGGCTTGCCCGAGCGCGTCCGTCAGCGGCGCCTGCACCACGCGCGCGTAGAAATCGACCGCGCCGCCCGGCGGGAACGGAACGACGATGCGGATCGGTCGCGAAGGATACGGCTGCGCAAGCGTCTGGCCTGCACCCACGGCGGTAAGCGCGAAAGCGAGCGCGACCTGCGCGAGCATCGCGACGCAACGGCGGACGGTGACATTCATGGCGTGCTCGCTCGCGGGTTTCGGGTGGCATAGGCTAGCGGCATTCTCGCGCCACCGCAAAATCCTCATTCGTATCGATCGCGTCGAATGCCGGGTGCGCGCGCGCTGCCGCCGCGCCGGTGGCCGTCGCGCTTGCCGATTGACGCACGGCACAGGCTGGGTGAATACTGAAATGCTGCGCGCGACGCCACGGCGCGGAGGGGACCATGAGCACATTCGATAAGGAAACCGTCGTACGACGCACCGCGACGATGGAGCAGCGCGTCGACGCCCTCCAGGCGGCGTTCGACGAGCGCGGGATGAACGCGAGCCAAGCCGTCGAGGAGCTGAGCCACCTCGCGCAGGAAGAGTGGATTCCGCGCAACGGCGCGCGCGTCGTCGCCAAGGCGTGGGTCGACCCGGCGTTTCGCAAGCGCCTGCTGAGCGACGGCCGCGCCGCCGTCGCCGAGCTCGGGCTTTCGATGCCGAAGCACCACCGGCATCTGGTCGTGCTCGAGAACACGCCGACCGTGCAGAACGTCATCTGCTGCACGCTCTGCTCGTGCACGGCGTTCACCATCATCGGGCTGCCGCCGGACTGGTACAAGGATCTCGAATACCGCTCGCGCGTCGTCCGCGAGTCGCGCACGGTGCTCAAGGAGATGGGATTGGACCTGCCGCAGGACGTCGAGATCCGCGTCTGGGACACCACGGCGGACACGCGCTACATGGTGTTGCCCGAGCGGCCGGCTCACACCGCCGGCTGGACCGAAGCAGCAGCTCGCCGACATCGTCACGCGCGACGCGATGATCGGCGTCGCGCGCCTGTAGAGGCAGACGTCATGGACGGCATCCACGACATGGGCGGCAGGCAGGGCTTCGGCCGGGTTCGCTACACGCGCGACGCGCCCGCGTTCCACGAGTCCTGGGAGGTGCGCGCCAATTCGCTTTACGCGCTGGCGGTGCGGCGCGGCATTTTCAACATGGACGAATATCGCCACGCCATCGAGCGCATGGAGCCGCGGCACTACCTCGCCGCGAGCTACTACGAGCGCTCGCTCACGAGCCTCGCGACGCTCTGCGTCGAGAAGGGTGTCGTCAGCCGGGAAGAGCTCGAACAGCGCGCGCAGGGCGCGTTTCCGCTCGCGGCGCCGAGTGCGCCCGGGTCGCTCCAACGTGTCCGCGCGCGAGCGCTTCGCGCCGGGCGATCGCGTGCGCGTCCGGCTCGACTTCGTGCCCGGGTCACGTGCGCATGCCGGGCTACATCCGCGGCAAGACGGGCGTGGTCGTGAGCGAGTCACCGGCGTATCCCTTTCCCGACGCGCACGCGCACGGCGTCGCGGCGCAGGACGAGCCGACGTACGACGTGCGCTTCAAGAGCGAGGACCTGTGGCCGAATTCGGCGGACGCGGCGCTGGTGCATGTCGGCGTGTTCCAGAGCTACCTGGAGCGCGCATGAAACGCCGTGCCGTGCGTCGCAGCGCACGTGGCGTGGCTGCGCGTCATCCCCTCCAAAATCCGCGGAGCGCCTGATGGCCCTGTCGACGACGCCGGGCGAGCTCGGCCAGATCGCACCCGACTTCGAGCTGCCCGGCACCGACGGGCGCCGCCACGCGCGAGACTCGGTCCGCGGACCGAACGGCCTGCTGGTCATGTTCATCTGCAACCACTGCCCGTACGTCAAGGCCGTGCTCGACAAGATCGTCCGTGACGCCACCGAGCTGGCCAGCCACGGCATCGGCTCGGTCGCTATTTCCAGCAACGACCCCGCCGACTATCCCGAGGACTCGTTCGACAACATGAAGGCGCTCGCGACGCGCCTGCGCTTCCCGTTCCCCTACCTGTGGGACGAGAGCCAGGAAGTTGCGCGCCAGTACGGCGCGGTGTGCACGCCGGATTTTTTCGGCTTCGACGCGGGACTGCGCCTGCAGTACCGTGGGCGGATCGATGACGCGGGCCGTTCGTCCAAGCCCGACGCGGCGCGCGAGCTGTTCGATGCGATGGTGCAGGTGGCGCGCACCGGAAAAGGTCCGGCGCACCAGGCCGCGAGCATCGGCTGCTCGATCAAGTGGAAGCGCTGAGGCGAAAGCCGGATGCCGTCGGTTGACCGCTGTTGAGCGGGGCATCGCCATAACGATGGCTCCTCGCTGCATAGTGCGATCCCGTCAGAATGGCGGGCCATGTTCACCCCTTTCGCTGTCCCTATCCGATCAGGAGTCACACCGACATGAGTATTTCGACGTTAAGTTATCGGATTGCGGCACTGTTTGCTGGCGACCGCCGACCGATCCGCCGACGCGTAGTTACTGGCTCGCAAGGCGAGTATCTGGACGCTCCAGGCCCGCGGATCGCCTCCAGTGCCGCGAAGACAGGCCGCGATGACGCTCGTCCTGCTCGCGGCAGCCGACATTCGGCAGGAACCGGTCCGTGATCGGCCGATCAGGGTCTCGACATTGGCCATGACAACCTCCGTTCGCGACTGCCGACGACTGTGTCGCGTTGCATGAACTGCGCGTTTCGATGCCGGGACCCAGCCAATGGGTGGCAGCACCTCTACCGCGAAACGTTCGAATGTCGTTTGCCCGGCAGAGAACGCGTGCGAAAAACGCGACGAGCGAGCCTGCAACGCGGATCCTGAATGCGTAACTCCTCACCTGCACGGGCAGTTATTCCGATCGCGGAGTGACAACTCGCGAGGATCACTGAATGATCTCATCGGCGCGCAGCAGAAGCGCATTGTGGAATCGTGAGGCCGAGCGCCTTCGCGGTTTTCAAATTGATAGCCATATCGAACTTGATGGGTTGTTCGATCGGCAGCTCGGCTGGCTTGCCGCCTCTGAGCATCTTGTCCATGTAATCGGCCGCCTGCCTGAAACGTCGTCGAGATCGCCCCGTACGCCAGCAGCCCGCCTGCCTCGACCAACCAGTCGCTCCATATATCGCAGGAAGGCGTGTTTCGCGCGCAAGTGCGACGATTTGCGCGCGGTCACGATCGACAGTGCCGGACAGCATCACCAATACGCCTGCGGAGCGCTCGCGCGCATCGTGCGAACGCAACGTGGAAGTCATGTGGCGGCTTGCCAACCTCGAACTGCAGCAGGTTCAGTCGAACTGTGACGCCCTGCGATGCGCGGCCTCCATTGCATTGCGCACGGATGGTCCACGAGCACTGCAACGCGGTTTGCCGCCGGCAATAGTTCGCGAGCAGTTCCACTCGTTTCGCAGTCAGCTCGATCTGCGCAAGTTGACACCGGTCATATTGGTTCCCGGGCGCCGCAGGCTCGGACATAACCGGTCGCCACGGGATCAAGTCGACCGCCAGCATGACGATCGGTCGTCGGACCAGTCGCATCGCCTCGCCGCGCCGATACGACCTCGGGGCCGATGGCGATCAACACATCGCACTTTTCGCGCAATCAGCTCCTGAGCAAGCCCGGGCAACTCGGTGGGCTCGCCGCCCGCCGTGCGGATTCGACGTCCATATTGCGGCCTTCCACTAGCCCAACTGTGACAGCGCTCCGTCCAGGGCTGCGTACGAACGACGCGCGTTCGGATGTGGCCAGCCATATTCCGATGCGGACGATCCGATGCCGCTCTGGGCGCGCAGCGCACGCGGCACGGCGAGTAGGCCACCAGCGAGACTGTGGAGGAATATCCGCCGATCCATCACTGCGCCTAGTGGATGAATGAAAGCTCGACGTTACTGCTAGCACCATCGGCTTGGCAATATCGCATCGAGCACATGTTCGCCTCGACAGCAACCGCTGATCAACGGCCGCGATTTCCGAGGACAAGCAGAATCGCCCGGCTGCAACTGCCTTCGCCGGCTGAAGCTGCAGGCTCACTCCACCGTCACGGTCTTCGCCAGATTCCGCGGCTTGTCGACGTCGGTGCCGCGCATCACCGCGGTGTGATACGCGAGCAGCTGCAGCGGGATGGTGTGCACGATCGGCGACAGCAGTCCGGCGTGCTCGGGCAGGCGCAGCACGTGGATGCCGTCGCTCGATTCGATGTGGCTGTCGGCGTCGGCGACGACGTAGAGCTCGCCGCCGCGTGCGCGCACTTCCTGCAGATTCGACTTGAGCTTCTCGAGCAGCGCGTCGTTGGGCGCGATCGCGACGACCGGCATGTCGCATCGACCAGCGCCAGCGGGCCGTGCTTGAGCTCGCCGGCGGGATACGCCTCGGCGTGGATGTACGAGATCTCCTTGAGCTTGAGCGCGCCTTCGAGCGCGATCGGATAGTGCAGGCCGCGGCCGAGGAACAGCGCGTGCTCCTTTTTCGCGAAGCGCTGCGCCCAGGCGATGATCGGCGGCTCGAGCGCCAGCACCGCCTGGATCGCCGCCGGCAGGTGGCGCAAGGCCGCGCAGCCAGTGCGCTTCGGCCTCGCGCGACAGCCGGCCGCGCAGCTTGGCCAGCGTCAGCGTCAGCAGGAACTGCGCGGTCAGTTGCGTCGTGAACGCCTTGGTCGACGCGACGCCGATCTCGACGCCGGCGCGGGTCAGATACGTACAGCGCGGTCTGCGCGCACCATCGAGCTCGTCGGAACGTTGCAGATCGCGAGCGTGTGGCGATGGCCGAGCGACCTGCGCGTGCTTCAGCGCCGCGAGCGTGTCCGCGGTCTCGCCCGACTGCGAGATCACGACGACCAGCGCATTGGGATTGGGCACGCTGTCGCGATAGCGGTATTCGCTGGCGATCTCGACCTGCGCGGGAATGCCCGCCACGCCTTCGAGCCACAGCCGCCCGACCAGGCCCGAGTAGTAGCTGGTGCCGCAGGCGAGCAGGTGCACCGCGCTGCACCTTCGACGAAGACTTCGGCGGCGCGCGTCGCCGAACAGCTCCGGCGCGATGCCGCCGACGCTCTCGAGCGTGTCGGCGATCGCGCGCGGCTGCTCGAAGATTTCCTTCTGCATGAAGTGGCGGTACGGTCCGAGCTCGACCGCGTCGCCCGAGGCTTGCCACCGTGACGACGGGCGCGCCCGACGCGCGCGCCGGTCGCGTCGTAGATCGCGTAGCCCTCGCGCGTGATGTCGGCGACGTCGCCTTCCTCGAGATACGCGACGCGCTGCGTGACCGGCGAGAGCGCGCTCGCATCGGACGCCAGGAAGTGATCGTGCTCGCCGATGCCGACCAGCAGCGGACTGCCTGCGCGCGCGCCGACGATGCGCCCCGGCTCGCGCGCCGAGATCGCGGCGATCGCGTACGCGCCCTGGAACTCGGCGACGGCTGGCGCGCACCGCGGCGAGCAGGTCGCCGTGGTAATGCGCATGGATCAGATGCGCGATGACCTCGCTGTCGGTCTGCGTGACGAACTGGTAGCCCTGCTGCTGACAGCCGCTCGCGCAGCGGCTCGAAGTTCTCGATGATGCCGTTGTGCACGACCGCGATCTCGCCGCTGCGAGACGTGCGGATGCGCGTTGACCGAGGTCGGCGCGCCGTGCGTCGCCCAGCGCGTGTGCGAAATGCCGGTCGTTCCCGCAAGATGTCGTCGCGCTCGGCCTGCGCGGCGAGATCGGCGACGCGCGCGGTGCTGACCAGCCGGTGCAGGCCGCCGTTGATGACCGCGAGGCCCGGTCGAATCGTAGCCGCGGTACTCGAGCCGGCGGATGCCCTCGATCAGCGATCGGAACGACGTTGTCGCGCGCGACCGCGCCGACGATGCCGCACATGGCTATCCCTTCGCTACCGGCTTTCTTCGCGGGCGCTGTCCAGCCTGGCACGTACCTGCGTTTTATCGTTCGAACACCAGTGACGCGCCCGGCGGCGCACGTCGCTGCCACACCGTCGTGCCGGCGCCGATGGTCGCGCCGCGGCCGATCGGTGACCGGCGCGACGAGCTGCGTATCCGAGCCGATGTGGACGTCGTCCTCGATGACGGTGCGGTGCTTGTTCACGCCGTCGTAGTTGCAGGTGATGGTGCCGGCGCCGATGTTGACGTCGCGCGCCGACGCTCGTGTCGCCGACGTAGGCTCAGGTGATTGGCCTTGCTGCGCGCGCCGATCGTGCTCGCCTTCACCTCGACGAAATTGCCGATGTGCACCTCGTCGGCGAGCGCGCTGCCCGGGCCGGATGCGCGCGTACGGGCCGATCCGGCAATTCGCGCCGATGGTCGGCGCCGTCGATATGCGAGAACGGCGCGATCACGGTGCGCGCGCCGACCGTGACGTTGTTGAGAACGCAGTGCGCGCCGATCGCCGCCGTCGTCGCCGAGCGTCACCGTCGCCCTCGAAAATGCAGCCGACGTCGATCGACACGTCGCGGCCGCATGCCAGCGTGCCGCGAACGTCGATGCGCGCCGGATCGGCCAGCGTCACGCCGGCGTCGAGCAGCGCGTCGCGCCTGCGCGCGCTGGTAGCAGGCGCTCGACCGTCGCGAGGTCGCGCTGGCTGTTGACGCCCAGCGTCTCGAGCACGCTCGCCGGCGTGCGTGCGTTTCGACCGCGACGCCGTCCTGCGACGGCCAGCGCCACCACGTCGGTGAGGTAGAACTCGCCGCCGGCGTTGCGCTTGTCGACGCGGGCGAGCCAGCGCGCGAACGCGCTCGTCGGCGCGGCCATCACGCCGGTGTTGATCTCGCGGATCGCGCGCTGCTCCGGTCGCTGGCATCCTTGTGCTCGACGATGGCGCGACCTTGCCGCCGGCGTCGCGCACGATGCGGCCGTAGCCGGACGGATCGTCGAGCTCGACGGTCAGCAGCGACAGCGCGCCGTCCTGCGCGCGGCGCGACGACATCGCGCAAGCGTCTCGGGCCGTCGCCAGCGGATCGGCGCCGATACAGCACCAGCGTGACGCCGTCGGCGGGCAGCTCGCGCAGCGCGCAGCGCAGCGCGTCGCCGGTGCCGCGCGGCGGGTCCTGCAGCGCCCAGGTCAGGTCGGGATCGGCGAAATGCCGCGCGCACCGCGTCGCCGTCGCGACCGTGAACGACGCAGATCGCGCGCGGCGACAGAGCTTGCGCCGTGTCGACGACGTGCGCGAGCAGCGGCCGTCCGGCCAGCGCGTGCAGCACCTTGGGCAGCGCCGAGTGCATGCGCTTGCCGTGGCCGGCGGCGAGAATCGCGATTTGCAGGGACGTTCGCCATCGGGACGCGAATTATCGCATTTTTCGCTTGGCAGTCCGCCGCATCCGTCGCGTGTTGTGTACAGGTCGCGATCGGCGCACGGGCACGCTGTGTTGTATGCGAAAATGCCCGCCGAAGCCGACGCGCCGAGACCCAAGATGCGCGGCCGATCCTACGGAGGAATCATGCTCAAGCCATTCGTTGCCGGCGTGCTCGCCGGCGTCCTGCTGACGATGCTCGCGGCCGGCGCATTCGCCGCCGATGCCTGCAAGAATCGCGGCGAGCTCGACGCGATGTATTGCGACGACAACAACGACATGGTCGCCGATGCGCCGGCGGACTCCGAAGAAGTGGAAGAACCCGTCGACGATCGTGTTCACCTACACGCCGGTCGAGGATCCCGCGGTCTACGAGAACATATTCAAGCCGTTCACCACGCATCTGGCGAAATGCCTCGACAAGAAGGTCGTGTTCTACCAGGTGCAATCCAACGCCGCCGAGATCGAGGCGATGCGCTCGGGCCGCCTGCACGTCGCGCGGCTTCTCGACCGGTCCGACCGCGTTCGCGGTCAACCTCGCCGGCGCGGTGCCGTTCGCGGTCAAGGGCAACGCCAAGGAATTCCAGGGCTACAACCTGATCGTCATCGTCAAGGCGAACTCGCCGTATCAGAAGCTCTCCGATCTCGAAGGGCAAGAAGGTCGCGCACACGTCGCCGTCGTCGAACTCGGGACACCTCGCGCCGCTCGCGCTGTTTCCCGCGCGAGGGCCTCGACCCCGGACAAGGACTACAAGATCATCTTTTCCGGCAAGCACGACCAGTCGGTGATGGGCGTGAACTCGGGCGACTACGACGCCGGCGCGGTCGCGTCCGACGTGTTCCATCGGATGGCCGAGCGCGGCCAGGTCAAGGAATCCGACTTCCGCATCATCTATCGCAGCCAGAAATTCCCGACCTCGTCGTTCGCCTACGCGCACGACCTCGATCCCAAGCTGGTCGACAAGATGCTCGGCTGCTTCTACGACTATCGCTTCCCGCCGGAAATGCAAAAGGCGTTCGACGGCGCCGACCGCTTCTTCCCGATCAACTACAAGACGACGTGGGAGGTCGTGCGCGACGTCGCCAAGGGCTCGGGCGGCGGCTTCGACAAGGCGACCTACGACAAGGAAACGGCGCGCGAGGCGGCCGAAGCGGCGAAGAAGAAGTGACGCAGCTCGGACGTCGGCGCCTCATAGCGCCGTGCTCTCGATCAAGCGCCTCTCCAAATCGTACGTCGCCGGCAAGCCGGTCCTGATCGACATCGATCTCGACGATCGCGGCGCGCGGCATCACGGCGATCATCGGCCCCTCGGGCACCGGCAAGAGCACGCTGATCCGCTGCATCAACCGGCTGGTCGAGCCGACCTCCGGCGCGATCGAGTTCGAGGGCAGCGATCTGGTCAAGCTGTCGCGGCAGGCGCTGCGCCAGGCGCGCCGTCACATCGGCATGGTGTTCCAGGAATACAACCTCGTCGAGCGACTGACGGTGATGGAGAACCTGCTCTCGGGGCGGCTGGGCTACGTCTCGGCGTGGCAGGCGTGGCGGCGCAAGTTTCCGCCGGACGACATCGCGCGCGCCTTCGAGCTGCTCGACGTCGTCGGGCTTGTCGGGCTTCGCCCACGCAGCGCGCCGATTCGCTGTCCGGCGGCCAGCGCCAGCGCGTCGGCATCGCGCGCGCCGTGATGCAGCAGCCGTCGCTGCTGCTCGCCGACGAGCCGACGTCGTCGCTCGACCCGAAGACGTCGGTCGAGATCATGCAGCTCCTCACCGATATCGCGCGCGCAGCGCGGCATTCCGGTGCATCATCAACATGCACGACGTCGAGCTGGCGAAGCGCTTCGCCGACCGCATCGTCGGCATGTCCGGCGGGCGCATCGTGTTCGACGGCCCGCCCGGCGAGCTGTCCGACGACATGCTGAAGACAATCTACGGCGGCGAGGACTGGCTGCACGCTGATGCGACGAGTGCCGCCGGGCCGCCCCAAGGCACGCCCCACTCGGGGGGAGCGACGCGCAGCGCCGCGCGGGGAGCGCATGAGCTCCGCTGCGGCGCCGAACCCGTTCCAGTCCAGCGCCTGGTCGCGCCGTGCGTGGCTGCTGCTCGCGGCCTACGTCGTCTACGCGTGCGCGCAGATGGATGTGTCGTGGGAGCGCGTCGTCGCCGGGCTGCACAATGCGGCGCACTTTTTCGGGCGGCATGTTCCCGCCCAACTTCACGCGCTGGGAGCTCCTGGTCAAGGGCCTGCAGCGAGAGCCTCGCAGATCGCGGTGCTGGCCTCGGCGCTCGGCATCGCGCTGGCGCTGCCGATCGGACTTGCTCGCCGCGCGCAACCTGATGCCGCCGTGGGTAAGCTGGCCCGCGCGCCTCCTGATCGTCGCCGCGCGCTCGTTCCACCCGGTGATCGTCGCGATCCTGTTCGTCAAGGCGGTCGGCTTCGGCGCGCTCGCCGGCATTCTGGCGCTGACCGTCGCCTCGATCGGCTTCATCGGCAAGCTCTTCGCCGAAGCGATCGAGGAAATCTCGCTGAAGCAGGTCGAGGCGGTGCGCGCCACCGGCGCGCCGTTCATGAGCGTGCATCGGCTTCGGCGTGCTGCCGCAGGTGTTCGCGCGCTTCATCGGCTTCTGCACCTACCAGCTCGACTCGAACCTGCGCAACTCGACGATGGTCGGCATCGTCGGCGCCGGCGGCATCGGCGGCACGCTGTTCGCGGCGTTCCAGCGCTTCGACTACGACTACGTCTGCGCGATCCTGATCTCGATCATCGCGCTCATCATGGTCGGCGAGCTGCTGGCGACCGATGGTGCGCGCGATCTTCATCGAAGGTGCGATCCTTCGCCGACATGTTGCGCCGCGAGCGGGCGCGCTGAGCGACGCGCCGCGACACGGCTGGTCGAGGACGACTGATGGGCATCGACCGAGACGCTGGCCGTCGCACGACCGCGTCTGGCGCCGATTCACGCCGGCGCAGCGCCTGACGCGCTTCGCCGTGTACCTCGCGATCGTGGCCGCGATCGTCGCTGTCGGTGCGCACGCGTCGAGGTCATCCCGGAATTTCTCGCCGACGCGCCCGAGCAGATGGCCGACCTGTTCGCGCGCATGTGGCCGATCGACATCGCCGTACTACCCGAAGAGCGTGCACGCCGCGCTGATGGAGACGATCCACATCGCGTCGCTGGGCACGCTGCTGGCGCTGGTGCTGGCGCTGCCGGTCGGCATCCTCGCCGCGCACAACCTCTGCCCGTACACGCCGATCAACCTCGCTCGCGAAGCTGATCCTGGTGTCGTCGCGCTCGGTCAACTCGCTGGTGTGGGCGCTGCTCTTCGTCGGCATCTTCGGTCCCGGCGCGCTGGCCGGAACGCTGGCCATCGCGTTTCGCTCGATCGGCTTCGTCGGCAAGCTCTTCGGCGAAGCGCTCGAGGAAGCGCAGCGCGGCCCGATCGAGGCGCTCGACCGCGGCCGGCGCGCCGTGGGTCGTCGCGACTGACCTTCGGCTACTGGCCGCAGGTCAAGCCCGCGTTCTGGTCGATCGCGCTGTTTCGCTGGGACATCAACGTGCGCGAGTCGGCGGTGCTGGGGCTGGTCGGCGCCGGCGGCATCGGCATGGTGCTCGATTCGGCGATGAACCTCTTCCAATGGAATCGCGTCGCGACGATCCTGATCGCCATCTTCGCGGTGGTCATACTCGCCGAAGTCGTGGTCACGCTGGTGCGGCGTCGTGTCTGTAACGCGCTGAGTCTGTAAAATGCCGCCGATGACCGTCATCGCCGTCTTCAACCAGAAAGGCGGCGTCGGCAAGACCACGACCGCGCTCAATCTTCTGGCCGGCATCGCGCAACGCAAGCAGCGTCCGCTGGGCATCGACCTCGATCCGCAGGCGCACCTCTCGAGCATCTTCGGCACGCATCCGCAAGCTCGCCGACGACTCGGTGTACTCGTTTTTCATGCGCCAGCGCCCGCTTGTCGGAGGTCGCCCAGATCACGCCCAGCGGCGTCATCCTGTGCCCGGGGCATCTCGAGCTGACCAAGCTCGACACGCTGCTCGGCAAGGGCGTCAACGTCGTCACCCGGCTGCGCACGGCGCTGCACGCGCCAGGGAGCGATCCCCGGACACGTGGTGATCGACTGCTGCCCGCTGCTCGGCGTGCTGTCGCTGAACGCGATCTTCGCGTGCGACCTGGTGGTGATACCGGTGTCGGCGGACTACCTGGCGTTGCAGGGAGCGCAGCAGGTGGAACGAAGCGCTCAACGCGCTGGAGCCCGTCTTCAAGCGCCGGCTGCCAGCGGCGCTACCTGCTCACCCGCTTCGACGCGCGACGCAAGATGAGCTCGGAAGTCGCCGATCTGATGGCGATGGCGTTTCGCCCGGACGAAATCTGCACGACGCGGATCGCCGAGAACGTGAGCCTGGCGGAGAGTCCGGCGCGGCAGCTCGACATTTTCCGGCACGCGCCGCAGAGCCGCGGCGCGCGGGACTACCAGGCGCTGGTCGAGGAGCTAGTGGAAGCCGGGCTTGTGTCTTAGCATCGAGCGCGCCACCGCCGGGATGGTGACGCGGATCGTTGCTGATCATGCCGATCACGCCTTCGAGATCGAGCGGGTCGCTGCGGCGGACGACCTCGCGACTGGCAGGCGATGATTTCGCAATGGTGATACATCTGCCGCAGGCGCCGCTCCGCGTCCTCGCGGCTGGTCGCCATGATGCAGATGTTATCGACGCGCTGTCCGCTGCGCGTTTTGATGTTGAATCCGTATCGGGTCATTGCGATTAGTCTCCCCTTGATCTCGTCGCGTCGCCCAGTCCAAAGCATTATTCGACGCTGCTTCAGAAGCTTAGGCGAAGGGCTTGCAATAGTAGGTTGGCTTCGGCATGCAAATAGCATACCGCGGAGGGGCGTCGGGCCGGTGCTGGCGGCTCCCTCGCAAGCAGACGCAAATGCCTGCCGGCGCAGAGGTTAGCTCAAGCCTCAAGCAGGGCGCGGCTAGCAGCGAGGGTGAGTACACACTGTCTAGCCGAGCCTTAATTTGCTGCCGCCGCGCGATCTATGCGCTGCCGCGAGCGAACGCGATGCCGTCCAACGTCATTCCTGGCTTGTGCGCGCGGCCTGTATTGAGCGCGGCATGCGTGCCCGACGATGGCGGGCGAGGCGTCGTGCCGGCGCGGCGCCAATCGCGTCATAATCACCGCATAACAACCCGGAGGCGCGGCGATGTTTTGTGCTCAATGTGGCCAACGCGTGGGCGAGGGCTCGAAGTTCTGCAACAACTGCGGCGCCGCAGTCGTTGCCGTCGCGCCGTCGGTTCCGCAGTCGCTCCCTCAAAATCCCGCCCCGGCGCCACCGGTATCGTTCTCGCCTTCGGCCGCTGCGTCGCACGTTGCTCCGGCGCGCGTTCCTCCAGGGCCCGCCGATGCTTCGACACCGCCGCTGCCGCCTTTGTCTCCGCATTCGGGCGCCGCTGCGGGAGGACCGTCCTTCCCACCGCCGGGCTCTGGTGGCTCCGCCGCGGCGGGCGCGGTCCCTCCGTCGTTCAACGCCGGGCAGGCAGGCGAGCTTGCCCACGGGATCTGGGCGAGGGTCAGGAACATCATCCTGTCCCCGTCGACGGAATGGCCGGTCATCGCGGCCGAGCCTTCATCGACGAGCGCGATCTACCTCCGCTACGTCGCGCCGCTGGTGGCGATCGGTGTCGTGGCGACGTTCATCGGACATACGCTGATCGGCACGTCCGCCGGACCGCTGGGAATGATTCGCGTCGGCGTGTTCGCGGGACTGGCCCACGCCATCCTGCTGTTCGGCCTTTCGTTTGTTCAGGTGTTTCTCATCTCGTGGCTGGTCGACGTGCTGGCGCCCACCTTCGGGGGTCAGCGCGACTCGCTCGCCGCGCTGAAGGTGACGGCCTACAGCTTCACGCCGGGCTGGGTCGCGGCCGTGCTCAACATCATTCCGATGCTCGGACTGCTCGGTGTTCTGGCGGCGCTGTACGGCCTCTACCTGCTCTATCTCGGGTTGCCCGTGCTGATGCGCTGTCCAAAGGAAAAATCGGTCGGCTACACCGTCGTGCTGGTGATTTGCGCGGTCGTCCTCTCGGTCGTGGTAACCACGCTCAGCACCTGCGTCATCGCCGGCATGGGCGTCGCGGGCATGGGCGCGCTGAGCCGCAATAGCGCCGTGACCGACGCCGTCACCAGCAAGGCGGATAGCGCGGCGGTGCTCGCCAATGTCTTCGGCGCCAAGACAGACGCCGAGCGCGAGCGCGTGACGCAGGCCATGAAGTCGCTGGAAAAGATGAGCGACGCCGACAAGGCGAATCCGCAGGCCGCCGCCGCCAACGCCGCAACGGCGATGAACGCGGTCGGACAGATCATGTCCGGCGGCAAGGACATCCAGCCCGTCGACTTCCACGAGCTCAGGGCGATGCTGCCGGCGTCGCTGCCGGGCATGCAGCGCACCGAGGCGACGGGGCAGAGCGGCGAGACGATGGGAGTCAAGGGCTCGAGCGCGATGGCGCGCTACAGCGACGGCGCCAACGCGCGCGTTCGCATCGAGATCGTCGACCTGGGATCGATGGCGGGACTGGCCGCGATGGCGCGGGAAGTTCGACCCCAACATGGAAAAGGAAACCGCGACAGGCTACGAGCGCACCAAGCGCGTCGACGGGCAGCTCGTGCACGAGCGCTACGATCGAAGCACGAAGAGCGGCGAGGTGGGCGTGCTGGTGGCCAGCCGCTTCAGCGTCACGGTCGAGGGATCGGGCGTCGACGCCGCAACGCTGACCAACGCGCTGAAATCGATCGACCTCTCCAGCATCGCGGCGATGACCACCGCGAAAAAATAGCGTCCGGGTTCTTCTAGCCGCGCGCTTCCACGAGCCGGTCCGCGACTTCCGCGAATCCCGCGCCCGATTCACCCAGCGTAACGAATTTCGGCGGCGTCGCGATGCGATCCCCGAACGCACGCACATTGGCGACGCCGATCGAGTAGGGGAAGTAGTCGAACAGCGGCGCGTCGTTCGGGGAATCGCCGACGAACGCGAAACGATGCCGCGCGGCATCGAGATCGATGCCGAACTCCTCGGCCAGCAGGCGGCGCGTCATCCCGAGCTTGTCGTAGGCTCCGAACCATCCGTTGACGTGGATCGACGACACCTTGGCGGTGAGTCCCTCGGCGCGCATCAGCGCCGCGATGTGCTCGACATCCGCCGCGGGCAGCGGCGCCACATCCTCGCAGTAGTCGATGGCCAGATCGCTTTCGCGGTAGCGCTGGTCGGAGGCGAGCGCACACCCCGGCACCTCGCGCACGATGCGTTCGCCGATCGCGGCGAGGCGGCCGCGGTTGCGCTCTCGTTCCTGCGCGTCGAGCAGGTGGCGCACGCGAAGCTTGCGCGCGGCGGCGTCGTGACGCATGTAGAGCGCGCCGTTCTCTCCGACCACCGCCGACACCGGCCACATGCGCGCGATGTGATCGCACCAGCCGGCCGGGCGGCCCGTCACCGGTATCAGCAGCAGTCCGGCGTCATGGAGACGCTGCATCGCGGCGTAGGCCTGCGCGGTGAGCGATCCGTGCGTGGTCAGCGTGTCGTCGATGTCGGTGAACACGCCAAGCATCGCGGCGAGCGCAGAAGCAGGCAGGGCATCGAGCGGCAGCATTCCGGCTGGCTGACGCCGTCAGCGCACGCGAGCGCGCATGAACGCGGCGACCGCTTCGCGCTGCTCCGCGTCGAGATGAAGGCCGCATTTGGTGCGTCGCCACAGCAGGTCCTCGCCGTCGCAAGCCCATTCCTCGCGCATGCAATAGTCGATCTCGGCGGCGTACAGCGTGTCGCCGAAATGCGCTCCCAGGTCGGCTGTGCTGCGCGCCTCGCCGAGTACGCGCGGCGTGCGCGTTCCGTGGCGATGCAGCGAGTGCCTCGAGCAGCGACGCCGGCATTCCGGGATAGCGCGACGAGAGCTCGCGACCGTAATCGGCGATACCCGACGCCATGTCTCCGCCGGGCAGCGCGACGCCGCGTGTCCATGCGGGACGCATCCCGGCGAAGTAGGGCGCCAGCTCGGCGAGCACCGCTTCGGCGAGGCGGCGGTACGTCGTGATCTTGCCGCCGAAGATCGACAGCAGCGGCGCCCGTCCGCGCTCCGCCTCGAGCTTGAGCACGTAATCGCGCGTGACCGCGGAGGGGTCCGACGCGCCGTCGTCGTAGAGCGGGCGAACGCCGCTGTACGTCCACACGATATCCGCAGGCGTGACCGGATGCTCGAGATACGCGCCAGCGATCGCGCACAGGTAGTCGACCTCCTCGGCGCTGATGCGCGGATGCTCGTACTCCTCGACCGCGATGTCGGTCGTGCCGATCAGCGAGAAGGCGTCCTGAAAGGGAATGACGAAGACGATGCGCTGGTCGGCGTTCTGCAGGATGTACGCGTGCTTGCGCGGATGCACGCGCGGGACGACGATGTGGCTGCCCTTGACGTGACGGACGCGCTCCTTGCCGCGCGTCGGCGCCGGCCTCGTCGTGCACGCGCGCCACCCAAGGGCCCGCGGCATTGACCAGCGCGCGCGCGCGCAGCGTGCCGTGCTCTCCCGAAGCAGCGCGATATTCGATGTTCCCACACGCCGTCGACGCGCCGCGCGGCGAGCATCTCGGTGTGCGTGCGGATGTCGGCGCCTCGCTCGCGCGCGTCGATCGCGTTGACCACGACCAGGCGGGCGTCGTCGACACGCGCGTCCGAGTAGACGAAGCCGGTTCGGAATTGCGCCTTGAGTCCGGCGCCCCAGCCGTCCGGGGTGAGCTTCACCTTGAACGAAGCGGGCAGCGTGCGCCGTCCCCCGAGATGGTCGTACAGAAGAAGGCCGGCGCGGATCATCCACGCGGGGCGCAGGTGCGGCTCGTGGGGAAGGACGAACTGCAGCGGCGAGATGATGTGCGGAGCCGCGCGCCAGCAGCACTTCGCGCTCGGCCAGCGATTCGGCGACCAGGCGAAACTCGTAGTACTCGAGATAGCGCAGCCCACCGTGGATGAGCTTGGTGCTCCACGACGAAGTGTGCGCCGCGAGGTCATCCTTTTCGAGCAGGACCACGCGCAGTCCGCGTCCCGCGGCGTCGCGCGCGATTCCCGCGCCGTTGATGCCGCCGCCGACGATGGCAAGGTCGAACGGCGGTGGCGCGGAGTCGGTCATGCGGCGGGGCGGACAGGCGGCATTCTACCGCAGCGCGGTTGCCGCCCACCGCGGCGCCGTGCTCGGCATCGCCCGGTTTACGCTACCATCGGCGCTCCACCCAGGACACGACGAGCCATGAACATCGTCCCCGAAATCGCCGCGCTGCTGCCCGACATGAAGTCGTGGCGCCATCACCTGCATGCGCATCCCGAGACCGCCTTCGAGGAGACCGAGACCAGCGCCTTCGTCGCCGACAAGCTTCGATCGTTCGGGTTGGAAGTGCACACCGGGTTGGCGAAGACCGGCGTCGTCGGCGTGCTGCGCGGGCGTGGCAACGCCGATGCGATCGGACTGCGCGCCGACCTGGACGCGCTGCACGTGCTCGAGCGCTCCGGCGTGCCGCACGCCTCGCGTCACGAGGGCAGGATGCACGCCTGCGGTCACGACGGGCACACGACGATGCTCCTCGGCGCAGCCGCTGCGCTGGCTCGCAAGAAAAGCGTCGACGGCACCGTCTACTTCATTTTTCAGCCCGCGGAGGAAAACGAGGGCGGCGGCCGCGTCATGGTGGAGGAGGGCATGTTCGAACGCTTTCCCATGCGCGCGGTGTACGGCATGCACAACTGGCCGCGCAAGCCGCTCGGCACCTTTGCCATGCGCACCGGGTCCGTTGATGGGCGCGTACGACATCTTCGAGATCATCGTCACCGGCAAGGGCGCGCACGCGGCGATGCCGTACACCGGCAAGGACCCGATGCTGTTCGCCGCGCACGCGATCAACGCGTTGCAGACCATCATCTCGCGCAATATCCATCCGCTCGACGCCGGCGTGGTCAGCGTCACACAGGTGCATGGCGGCGACACGTGGAACGTGATCCCGCAGGAAGTCGTGCTGCGCGGGACCGTGCGCACGTTCAAGACGGAAGTGCAGGATCTGATCGAGGCGCGAATGAAAAAGATCGTCGACGGCATCGCCGCGACCTTCGAGATGACGGCGACGCTGCGCTACGAGCGCCGCTATCCGGCGACGGTCAATTCACCCGCGGAGACTCAGCACGCACTGGCCGCCGCGAGCGCGGTGGTCGGCGCGGAGCACGTCGACACCGACCCGATGCCCGAAATGGGCAGCGAGGATTTCGCGTTCATGCTGCAGAAGAAAGCCGGGTGCTACGTCTGGCTCGGGGCCGGGAACGATGCCGACACGCCGAACATCCACAGCCCGTTCTACGATTTCAACGACGCGGCGCTGCCGATCGGGGCGAGCTACTGGGTGACGCTGGCCGAGCAGCAGCTCGGAACGGTGCGCTGATCCGCGGATCGGGAATCGAGCGGCGCAGGCGGCGCCTGTCTTGCGGCTCAGCCCTTGCGCCTGCGCATGTGCCGGATGGCGGCCAGTTGCGCCACCGCGCCGGCGAGCTCGCTTTCGGCGCGCGCGATCTCTTCCTTCGACGTCTTGTTCTGCATCGCCTCTTCGGCGTTGCGCTTGGCTTCGAGCGCCTTCGCCTCGTCCAGGTCGGCGGCGCGGATCGCCGTGTCGGAGAGCACCGTGACCACGTCGGGTTGCACCTCGAGGAAGCCGCCCTGCACGAACACGATTTCCTCTTCGGCGCGTCCCGGCACCTTGATGCGCACCTGTCCCGGCTTGATCTGCGTGATCAGCGGCGTGTGACGCGGATAGATGCCGAGCTCGCCCATCACGCCGGGCAACACGACGAATTCAGCCTCGCCGGAATAGATCGACTCTTCGGCGCTGACGACATCGACGTGCAGGGTGTTGGCCATGGGGCTTTGCTCGAAAGTGGTTGCGCGTAGTCGGACGTCGTCGTCTTGCCTACTGGACCGTCTTCGCCTTCTCGACCGCTTCCTCGATGCCGCCGATCATGTAGAACGCCTGCTCGGGCAGATGATCGTACTCGCCGTCGACGATCGCCTTGAAGCCGCGGATGGTGTCCTTGAGCGAGACATACTTGCCCGGCGAGCCGGTGAAAGTCTCGGCGACGTGGAAGGGCTGCGACAGGAAGCGCTGGATCTTGCGCGCGCGCGCCACCGCCAGCTTGTCCTCCGGCGAGAGCTCGTCCATGCCCAGGATGGCGATGATGTCGCGCAGCTCCTTGTAGCGCTGCAGCGTCTGCTGCACGCGGCGCGCGACCGTGTAGTGCTCGACGCCGACGACATTGGGGTCGAGCTGGCGCGAGGTCGAATCCAGCGGATCGACCGATGGATAGATGCCGAGCGAGGCGATGTCGCGCGACAGCACGATGGTCGAATCGAGGTGGCCGAATGTCGTCGCTGGCGACGGATCGGTCAGGTCGTCGGCGGGCACGTACACGGCCTGGATCGATGTGATCGAGCCGGTCCGGGTCGACGTGATGCGCTCCTGCAGTTCGCCCATCTCCGCGGCGAGCGTCGGCTGATAGCCGACCGCGGAAGGCATGCGACCCAGCAGCGCCGATACCTCGGTCCCCGCCAGCGTGTAGCGGTAGATATTGTCGATGAACATCAGCACGTCGCGGCCTTCGTCGCGGAAGTACTCGGCCATCGTCAGGCCGGTCAGAGCCACGCGCAGACGGTTGCCCGGGGGCTCGTTCATCTGGCCGTACACCATCGCCACTTTGGACTCGGGCAGGTTGTCCATATTGACGACTCCGGCTTCGCGCATCTCGTGATAGAAGTCGTTGCCCTCCCGCGTGCGCTCCCCGACGCCCGCGAATACCGACAAGCCCGAGTGCTTGGTGGCGATGTTGTTGATCAGCTCGAGCATCGTCACGGTCTTGCCCACGCCGGCGCCGCCGAACAGCCCCACCTTGCCGCCCTTGGCGAACGGGCACATGAGGTCGATCACCTTGATGCCGGTCTCGAGCAGCTCCGTCGACGGCGACAGCTCCTCGAAGGTCGGCGCGTCGCGATGGATCGGCATGCGCTTTTCCGACTTGACCGGGCCCTGCTCGTCGATCGGGCGGCCGAGCACGTCCATGATGCGGCCGAGCGTCGCCGGTCCGACCGGCACCGAGATGCCGGCGCCGGTGTTGTCGACCTTCATGCCGCGGCGCAGGCCGTCGGCCGAGCCGAGGCAGATGGTGCGCACGACGCCATCACCGAGCTGCTGCTGGACTTCCAGCGTCAGCTCCGTTCCGGCAAGCGTGAGCGCATCGTAGATCGCCGGCAGCTTGTCGCGCGCGAACTCGACGTCGATCACCGCGCCGATGCATTGGACTATCGTTCCCTGATCCATGCTCGTTCCCTCGATGCGATTCGTTGTCAACGCGGCATCGCGTTGTGATTCAGACGCCGCCGTCGCCGGCCTTGGCCGCCTTGGCATCAAACCGCCGCCGCGCCGGCGACGATCTCCGACAGTTCCTTGGTGATGCCGGCCTGCCGGGTCTTGTTGTAGATCAGCTGCAGCTCGTCGATGATCGTCGCCGCGTTGTCGGACGCGGCCTTCATCGCCACCATGCGCGCGCTCTGCTCCGACGCCATGTTCTCGTTGACCGCCTGGAAGATGACCGCCTCGATGTAGCGCGTCAGCAGCCCCTCGAGCACGCGTCTTCGCATCCGGCTCGTAGATGTAGTCCCACGGATAGGCGCGCTCGTTCTTTTCTTCGCCGAAGTCCGCGATGGGCAGCATCTGCACGTCCACTGGCGTCTGCTTCATCGTCGATCTCGAAGCGGGTCGCTACGATGTGCAGCTCGTCGATCTTGCCGTCCAGATACATGTCGAGCTGCACCTTCACCGGCCCGATGATCTTGTCGAGGTGAGGACGATCGCCCAGCGCCACGACCTGGGAGACGACGTTCGCCTTGAGGCGATGCATGAACGCCAGGCCCTTGTTGCCGATCGCGGTGACATGCACATTGACCCCGCTGGCCTGCCACGCCTTGATCTTGCCGAGCGCGACACGAAGCGCATTGGTGTTGAGCCCGCCGCACAGACCCTTGTCGGAAGTCACGACGATGAGTCCGACGCTCTTCACCTGCGGGCGCGCTCACGCAGGAACGGATGGTGGTACTCGGGATTGGCGTGCGACAGATGCCGCGCGATCGCGACGATGCGGCCGACGTAGGGCCGCGCGGCGCGCATGCGGTCCTGCGCCTTCTTCATTTTCGACGCCGCAACCATCTCCATTGCCTTGGTGATCTTGCGCGTGCTTTGCACGCTCTTGATCTTGTTGCGGATTTCCTTCGAGCCGGCCATGGCTGCGATTTCCCTTAGTACGTGCCGTTTTTCTTGAAGTCCTCGATCGCCGCGGAGAGCTGCTTTTCGCCGTCCGCATCGAGATCCTTGGTCGACTCGATCTTGTCGATCAGCGCGCCGTACTTGCTGCTGCATGTATGCGCGCAGCGCCGACTCGAACGCGAGCGCCTTTTCGACCGGCACGTCGTCGTAGTAGCCCTTGTTGACCGCGAACAAGGTCAGCGCCTGCTCGGCCACCGACAGCGGCGCGTACTGCGGCTGCTTCATCAGCTCGGTGACCATGCGGCCGCGGTCGAGCTGCTTGCGCGTCGCCTCGTCCAGATCGGACGCGAACTGCGCGAACGCCGCCAGCTCGCGGTACTGCGCGAGCGAGAGACGCACGCCGCCGCCCAGCTTCTTGATGACCTTGGTCTGCGCCGCGCCGCCGACGCGCGACACCGAGATGCCGGCGTTGATCGCCGGCCGGATGCCCGCGTTGAACAGGTCGGTCTCGAGGAAGATCTGGCCGTCGGTGATCGAGATCACGTTGGTCGGAACGAAGGCGGTCACGTCGTTCGCCTGCGTCTCGATCACCGGCAGCGCGGTCAGCGAGCCGGTCTTGCCCTTGACCGCGCCCTTGGTGAATTTCTCGACGTACTCCTCGTTGACGCGCGCCGCGCGCTCGAGCAGGCGCGAGTGCAGGTAGAACACGTCGCCGGGATACGCCTCGCGTCCCGGAGGACGGCGCAGCAGCAGCGAGATCTGGCGATACGCCCACGCCTGCTTGGTCAGGTCGTCGTAGATGATCAGCGCATCCTGGCCGCGATCGCGGAAATATTCGCCCATCGTGCAGCCGGAATACGGCGCGATGTATTGCATCGCCGCCGAATCCGACGCCGACGCGGCGACGACGATGGTGTACTCGAGCGCGCCTGTTTCCTCGAGCTTCTTCACCACGTTCATGATCGACGACGCCTTCTGGCCGATCGCGACGTAGATGCAGATGAGGTCCTTGCCCTTCTGGTTGATGATGGTGTCGATCGCCACCGCGGTCTTGCCGGTCTGGCGGTCGCCGATGATGAGCTCGCGCTGTCCGCGGCCGATCGGCACCATCGCGTCGATCGCCTTCAATCCCGTCTGCACCGGCTGCGACACGCTCTTGCGCGCGATCACGCCCGGCGCGACCTTCTCGATGACGTCGGTCATCTTGGCGTTGATCGGACCCTTGCCGTCGATCGGCTGGCCCAGCGCGTTGACGACGCGGCCGATCAGCTCGGGACCGACCGGCACCTCGAGAATGCGGCCCGTGCACTTGACGGTGTCGCCTTCGGAGATGTGCTCGTAGTCGCCGAGAATCACCGCGCCGACCGAGTCGCGCTCGAGGTTGAGCGCGAGTGCGAACGTGTTGCCGGGGAACTCGAGCATCTCGCCCTGCATCGCGTCGGACAATCCATGCACGCGGCTGATGCCGTCGGAGACCGACACGACGGTGCCCTGCGTGCGCACCTCGGCGCCGGTGTCGAGGTTCTGGATCTTGCTCTTGATCAGTTCGCTGATTTCGGATGGATTCAACTGCATGATTTTTCCTTGCGCGCTTCCGGCGACGACGCCGGAGCCGCATTGGTTTGGCTAGTGGTCCGTATCATTCCGTATCAAATACGCCGATCAAGCACGCAAATGCGTGGCCATCGCCTGGAGCTCGCCGCGCACCGACCCATCGATCACCGTGTCGCCGACGGCGATCATGGCGCCGCCGATGAGCTCGGGATCGACGCTCACCGTCGCCTCGATCTTCTTGCCGAACCGGCGCTCGAGCGTCGACTTCATGCGTCGCGAGCTCGCGCATCGTGACACGGGGAACGCGCTGGTGATGTGCGCGCGCGCCACGCCTTCGGCATCGTCCTTCAGCTGCTCGAACAGCGACCGGATCTCCGGCAGCAGGCCGATGCGATCCGACGACACCAGCACGCGGATGAAGCTGCGCGCCTCGGCGTTGAGCTTGTCCCCGGCAACCGACAGGAACAGCGCTTCCTTGTCGGCGGCGGACAGCTTCGGGTTGTCGAGCGCCGCGCGCATGCGCGTGTCGGTCGCGATCGTCGCTGGCGACCTTGAGCATCCCGCCCCATTGCGCCAGCGCGTTCGCATCGCGCGCGATCGAGAACGCTGCCTCGGCGTAGGGTCTGGCGACGGTGACGGGTTCGGCCATGACGCGATCAGAGCTGCTTCTCGATGCTCGCCAGCAGATTCGGCGTGCGCGCGTGGCGTCGACTTCGCGCTTGAGGATCTTCGACGCGCCGGCGACGGCCAGATCGGCGACCTGGTTGCGCAGCGCCTCCTTGGCGCGCAGCACTTCCTGGTCGATCTCGGCCTTTGCCGCGGCGATGATGCGCTCGCCTTCGGTCTTGGCCGTCGTCTTGCGATTGCTCGATCGTCTCGTTCTTGAACTTCTCGCCCTGGGAAATGATCTCCGAGGCGCGTGCCTTGGCATCGGCCAGCATCTCCGCGATGCGCGTCTCGGCCTTGGTGAGGCTCTGGCGGGCTTCCTCGCCGGCGGCGAGCCCGTCGGCGATCTGCTTCTGCCGGTTCTCGACCGCGCGCATGAGCGGCGGCCAGACGAACTTGGCACAGAAGCCGATGAAGACGGCGAACGCGACCGCCTGCATCAGCAGCGTCAGGTTGATATTCATGACTGTCCCTCGTTGGCGGATCGTTGCGAAGCCGCGTTACTTCAACCCGGCGGGAATCAGCGGATTGCCGAACGCGAACAGCATCGCGAGTCCCACTCCGATGATGAACGACGCGTCGATCAGACCGAGCAGCAGGAACACCTTCGCCTGCAGCGCCGGGATCATTTCCGGCTGGCGGGCGGCGCCTTCGAGGAAGCGCGAGCACATGATGCCCACGCCCACGCACGCGCCCAGTGCGCCGAGGCCGATGATGAGACCGATGCCGATGCCGGTCGAGGCCTGGATCTGCGCGATCAGTTGCAGCTTGTCCATTTCGCTTTCCTTTCAGTGCTGGTGAGTTGTTGTCGTGAATCTGTCGTGAATCAAACGCGCGCGCGAAGCGCCGTCAGTGGTGCTCGTGCGCCATCGCGATGTACACGACGGTGAGCATCATGAAAATGTAAGCCTGCAATGCGACGATCAGGATGTGGAAGATCGACCAGCCGACGTGCAGCAGCCCGCCGACGATCACGCCGGCGACTCCGGTCGCTGCCCAAAGGCCGAGCAGCAGGAAGATGATCTCGCCCGCGTACATGTTGCCGTACAGCCGCAGCGAATGCGACAGCGGCTTGGAGATGTACTCGATGAGATTGAACAGCACGTTGAACGCGATGAGCAGCGGCGACGCCCACAACGGACGAATGCCGAAGGGCGTCGCGACCAGCTCGTGCAGCCAGCCGCCCAGCCCCTTGATCTTGATGCTGTAGTAGATCATCAGCACGAACACCGACAGCGCGAGCGCGAAGGTCGTGTTGACGTCGGCGGTCGGCACGCTGCGCCAGGTGTGCAGGTGGAAGACATGCTCGTAGATCCACGCCATGACGTCGACGGGCAGGAAGTCCATCGCGTTCATGAACAGCACCCACACGAACACCGTCAACGCGACCGGCGCGACGAACTTGTAGTCGTGGTGGAACAGGCTTCTGACCTGCTCGTTGACGAAATCGACCGAAGCTCGACGAAGGCCTGCGTCTTCGAGGGAACCCCGGACGTGGCCTTGCGCGTCACCAGCCACAGGAAGCCCAGCACCAGCACGCCGAGGATCACCGAGGTGATGACGGTATCGTAATGGATGGTCCAGAACCCGCCCGGACTCGCCCACGGGCTTGGCGAGGAACGTCAGGTGATGCTGGATGTACGTCGTCGCGTCGAGTGGGTGTTCCGCCGCCGTCGGTTCCGCTGCCATCGCTGCCACCATCCCCAATCGATCAGTCTTGCACCAGGATCGCCGCCTGCGAAACCAGCACGGTGACCACGAACGCGGAAAAGAACGCCGCGTGGACGACTTCGCCGTAGGTCGTCAGCACCAGCCAGAGCTGGAGCACGATGGCGATGATCTTGCCTGCCTCGGCGCGTAGCATCGTTCGCACCGTTGCCGCCGCGGTCGGCTGCGCATTGATCGCGATCAACACCGTGAAAGACCGCGCCGGCGCTGATGTTGACCAGTCCCCCGAGCACCGCCGACAAGCGCCCCGTGCCATCCCGTCCAGAACGCCGCCACCAGCGCGATCAGCAAGCGTCGCGCCGGCCTGCCAGCCGGCAACGCGGCGCAGCGGAAAACCGGGGGTACGGTGGGGACGGGTGCTTGACGACGCAGCCACAGCAAACTCATGGATTATAAGGTTTTCGTGCGAAGCGCGTCAACGAATGCTGCGGCGCGATACGCACGCGCGTGCGTCGTCATCCGCCCGACAGCGCGCACACGATCATGACTTCGTCGGACGCCGCGACCGACGCCGCGAGATCGTCCGCTTGCAAGCCGTTGACGAAGAACTTGATGTGTCGGCGAATGCCGCCGTGCTCGTCGATGACGCGGAAGCGAATGCCGGGATATTGGCGGTCGAGATCGGCGAGCACCTCGCGACAGCGTCGCGCCGGATGCGTCGACCCGATCGGCGTCGTCGGTGTAGCTGCGCAGCGGGCTGGGAATGCGCACGTGCATGCATGATCCTTTGCGCTCACGCGACTTCGACGGCGTAGATCTCGGGAAGATGCGGCGGCTGCGCGCTTCCAGGTCCGACCTTCGTCCCGGCTCGCCCAGACGTCGCCGCTGGTGGTGCCGAAGTAGACGCCCGCCGGCGTCGCCTGGTCGACGCTCATCGCCTGCCGCTTCACCGTGTACCACGCCTGCGCCTTGGGCAAGCCCGTCGCCTGGCGCTGCCACGTCTTGCCGCCGTTGACGCGTTCGGTACACCGCCGGCTTGCCGCCCGGCGAGACGCGCGGCCAGACGCTGCTGCCATCCATCGGGAAAACCCATACCGTCTCCGGATCGCGCGGATGCATGACGATCGGGAAGCCGATCGATCCGACGCTCTTGGGCATGGTCGCGCCGATGTCCTGCCACTGCCGCGACGGGCGATCGAGCCGATAGATGCCGCAGTGATTCTGCTGATACAGCCGGTCGGGCATCGCCGGATGCAGGCGCACGCAATGCGGATCGTGCCCGTACTCGGCGTCGGGATCGGGCAGGAAATCGGCGCGGATCCCCTTGTTGATCGGCGTCCAGTTCGGCGCCGGCGTCGGTCGACTCGAACACGCCGCCGCTCGACATGCCGATGTACATGTGCGCCGCGTCGCGCGGGTCGATGCTGACCGAGTGCAGCTTCGGTCCGTCGGGGGTTCCGTCCTTGTCGCCGCCGCACCACGCCTTGCGCTGCGGGTTGTCGTTGAAGCCCGCCACGCCGCGCCACGTCGCGCCGCCGTCTTCGGAACGGAACAGTCCCTGCGGCGACGTGCCTGCGTACCACACGCCCGGCTGCGACGCGTGTCCGGGCGTGAGCCAGAACGTGTGATCGACGATTCGCGTCGCTGTTCTCGTCGAAGGCCGGCGGCTTCACGGCCTCGTGCCAGGTGCGGCCGCGATCGGTCGAGCGAAAAACGGTCGGGCCGAGGTGGCCGGTGCGCGCGGCGGCGAGCATCGTCCCGGGCTGCGCGGATCGGCAACGCAATGATGGACGATGTGCCCCAGGAATTGCGGCCCCGCGACGCGCCAGACTGCGACGCGCTGGATCGGCGTGGAGTTGCCACAATCCCTTGCGCGTCGCGACGAGCAAGGTGACGCGGCGATCGCGGGCCGGTTTCGGCTGCGCCATGATTTCCCCTGGATTCGATACGATAACGCGGACTGCAGACCTTACGCCTTCGCGTCGGCGACGACAAGAACCGCCGCCCGATTTCGCGTCGTTATACGCGCGCGAAATTCCGCTACAATCGCCGGTCGGCGGCGCGGGACGCTATGCACGTTCGGGAATGTCCGGCGCACGCCATCGTCACGAGGAGAAATGCATGACCATCAAAGTCGGCGACCGGCTTCCGCCGGAAGTCTCAACGAATACATCGAGGAAGAAACCGCCCAGTGCAAGATCGGTCCCAACGAATTCAAGATCGAGGATCTGACGCGGGGCAAGAAAGTCGTGCTGTTCGGCTTGCCCGGCGCATTCACGCCGACGTGCTCGGGCAAGCACGTTCCCGGATACGTCGCGCGACTATCGACAAGCTCAAGGCCAAGGGCGTCGACGAGATCATCTGCATGTCGGTGAACGACGCGTTCGTGATGGGCGCGTGGGCGAAGGACCAGCACACCGCGGGCAAGGTGCGGATGATGGGCGACGGCAGCGCCGCGTACACCAAGGCGCTCGGCCTCGAGCTCGACCTGAACGCGCGCGGCATGGGCACGCGTTGCCAGCGCTTCTCCGCGTTGATCGACGACGGCGTGGTCAAGGCGCTCAACATCGAGGCGCCCGGGCAAGTTCGAGGTGTCCGGTGCCGACACGATGCTCAAGCAGCTCGGCTGAGCTTTCTTGCGGTGACACCACGACGGCGCCTGCGGGCGCCGTTTTTGTTTGCGCGACTAGCGCAGCTTCGCGAGTATGCCGTCGAGCTGCGCCAGGCTCGAATAGCTGATTACCACGCGCCCGGCGCCCTTGCGCGTCGGTTCGATGCGCACGCTCGCGCCCAATGCATCGGCGAGCTCATGCTCGAGACGCGCGACATCGCGATCGGCGCTGGCGCGCGCTGCGCGCCGCGGACGCCTCGCACCGGGGGCGATCAGTCCCTGCACCATGCGCTCGGCGTCGCGCACCGACATGCTCCTGGGAAACGATGCGTCCGGCCGCCGCGGTTTGCTGCGCGACGGGCAGTGCCAGCAACGCCCGCGCGTGCCCCATGTCGAGCTTGGCCGCCGACAGCAGCTCCTGCACCGGCTTGGCGAGTTGCGTCAGGCGAAGCAGGTTGCTCACCGCGCTGCGCGAGCGTCCGACCGCGCTTGCGGCGGCTTCATGCGTCAGCTTGAACTCGTCGATCAAGCGCGCGATGCCCTGCGCCTCCTCGAGCGGATTCAGATCCTCGCGCTGGATGTTCTCGATCAGCGCGAGCGCGAGCGCCGCCTGGTCGGGAACGCTGCGCACCAGCGCGGGAACGCTCTTGCAGCCCGGCTCGCTGCGCCGCGCGCCAGCGTCGTTCGCCGGCGATGATCTCGTAGTTGCCGCCGTCGACGGGTCGGACCAGTATCGGCTGCATCACGCCCTGCGCCCGGATCGATTGCGCGAGCTCGTCGAGCGAGGCGTCGTCCATGCGTGTGCGCGGCTGATATCTTCCGGCGCGCAGTCGCTCCAGCGCGATCGACTGCAACGATTCGCTGGCCGTTGACTCGTCCGTTCCCGACAGCAGCGCGTCGAGTCCGCGTCCGAGGCCCTTGAGCTTAGCCATGTGTAGCCTGCGCTTCGGTTGCGGCGGCGCTCTCGTCGCGTCGCAGCATCTCGCCGGCAAGCGCGAGATAGGCCTGCGCGCCCTTGGAAGTCCGGTCGAGATAAAGCGCCGGAATGCCGTAGCTCGGCGCTTCCGCCAACCGCACGTTGCGGGGAATGACCGTGCGATAGAGCTTTTCGCCGAAGTGTTTCTGCAGATCCGCGGAAACGTTGAGCGCGAGCGTATTGCGCGGGTCGTACATCGTTCGCAGCAGGCCCTCCACTTCGAGGCGCGGATTGAGATGCGCGCGCACCTTGCGGATCGTCTGCACCAGATCCGACAAGCCTTCGAGCGCGTAGTACTCGCATTGCATGGGGATGAGCACGCTGTCGGCCGCGCACAGTCCGTTGAGCGTGAGCAACGACAAGGACGGAGGGCAGTCGAGCAGGATGAAATCGTACTGATCGACGACCTCGGATATCGCTTCGCGCATCTGGGAAAGCGCTTCGGCCAGCGCGTCCTTCAAGCGCATCTCGCGCTCCGGCAGATCGACCAGCTCGACTTCCGCCCCGGCCAGCTCGCGGTTCGACGGAACGAGGTCGAAACCGCCGCTGGGCGACGCGAGCCTGACCTCGGCGATCTTTTTCTCGCCAAGCAGCACTTGGTATACGGTGTGTGTAAGCGCTCGCTTATCAACGCCCGCGCCCATCGTCGCGTTGCCTTGGGGATCGAGGTCGACCAGCAGCACGCGGCGCTTCATGGCGACGAGGCTGGCCGCCAGATTCACGCTGGTCGTCGTCTTTCCGACGCCGCCTTTCTGGTTCGCGACCGCGATGATCTTGGTCACGGCGCGAGCTCCATGGTCACGAGGTGGCGCGCCGCGTCGACGCCGGGCACCGCCAGGCGCGACACCTCGACCACCCGGATGTCCGGCGGCAGTCGCGCCAGCTCGTCGTCGGGCCGAAGCCCTTTCATCGCGAGGAACCTGCCGCCTGCAGCGAGGAGGTGGCGTGACTGCGCGACGAACGTCGCGAGCGCGGCGTAGGCGCGCGCGATCACGATGTCGAAGGGACTTGCCGGAGCGAAGGCCTCCACCCGCGCGCAGGCCACCTCGACGTTGGTCAGCTTGAGCTCGATTGCCGACTGGCTCAGGAACGCGGCCTTTTTGCGATTGCTGTCGATCAGCGTCAGCCGCCAGGCGGGACGGGCGATGGCGAGCGGGACACCCGGCAGGCCGCCGCCGCTCCCCACATCGGCAACCCGCAGCCCGTCCGCCGAGGGCAGATGCGGCAACACCGCGAGCGAGTCGAGCAGATGATGCGTGATCATCGCGTCGGCCTCGCGAATCGCCGTGAGGTTGTGCGTGACGTTCCATTTCGCCAGCAGCGCGACGTATTTGAGCAGCCTGTCGCGGGCGTCGCGATCGAGATCGATACGCAACGCCTCGATGCCCGCCGCCAGCGCATCGGTCATGCCGAGCGCGATTGAGCGCCGGCGTCCGAGCGGAGCAAAGCCGCGCTTGAGATGGACCAGCAGCAGCGCCACCGCGGCAGGCGTGATCCCCGAAATGCGCGCCGCATGGCCCAGCGTGGGCGGTCGATGCAGATTCAATTTTTGCTGGACCTCGATCGACAGTCCCCGAACCGTGGCGTAATCGAGGTCGCCCGGCAAGGGCAGAGCCTCCTGCGCGGCATAGCGCCCGATCTGCTCGTTCTGGCGCTCGATGTAGCCCGCGTACTTGGTGGCGATCTCGACCTGTTCCGCGACGTCGGCGTCGTCGACCCGGGGGCCTGCGCCTGAGAGCGTCATCACGCTCGCATACGTCGCCTCCGGCCTGCGCAGGAGCTCGGCCAGCGAAGCTTCGCGCTCGAGCGGCTGCCCAAGCACGCGCAGCGCGTCGGCGCGTTCGATCGTCGCCGGGCTCACCCAGGTGGACTTCATGCGCTCGAACTCGCGTGCGACCGCATCGCGCTTGCGTGAGAAAGCATCCCAGCGTACGTCGTCGACCAGGCCCAGCGTACGGCCGATGTCGGTCAGGCGCAGGTCGGCGTTGTCCTCGCGCAGCTGCAGCCGATATTCGGCGCGGCTGGTGAACATCCGGTAGGGCTCGGTCACGCCACGCGTCACCAGGTCGTCGACCAGCACGCCGAGATACGCCTGGTCACGGCGCGGATACCACCCCGCCTCGTCCGCCGCGAAGCGTCCGGCGTTGAGGCCGGCGAGCAGGCCCTGGGCGGCGGCTTCCTCGTATCCGGTCGTGCCGTTGATCTGGCCTGCGAAGAACAGCCCGGCGATGGCGCGAGTCTCCAGGGTCGGCCGCAGCGCGCGCGGGTCGAAGTAGTCGTACTCGATGGCGTAGCCCGGCCGCAGGATATGCGCCTGCTCGCAGCCTTCGATGCTGCGCACCAGCGCCAGCTGGACGTCGAAGGGCAGCGAGGTCGAGATCCCGTTGGGATAGATCTCCTGCGTGGACAACCCTTCCGGCTCGAGGAAGATCTGGTGGCTGTCGCGCCCGGCGAAACGCGCTACCTTGTCCTCGATCGACGGACAGTAGCGCGGGCCGATGCCCTCGATCGCGCCGGTGAACATCGGCGAGCGATCGAGACCCTGGCGGATGATGTCGTGGGTGCGCGCGTTGGTGTGCGTGATCCAGCACGGCAACTGCCGCGGGTGCATGCGCGCGCGTCCCCATGAACGAGAACACCGGCGCCGGATCGTCGCCGGGCTGCTCGGCCAGCCGCGTGAAGTCGATCGTGCGCCCGTCGAGCCGCGGCGGCGTTCCCGTCTTGAGGCGGCCCACCGGCAGCGCCAGCGCGCGCAGGCGCGCGCCCAGCGTCTTCGCGGGCGGGTCGCCCGCCCGTCCGGCTTCGTAGTGCTCCAGCCCGACGTGGATCAGCCCGGACAGGAACGTTCCGGCGGTCAACACCACCGCTTCGGCCTCGAAACGTGTGCCCAGCTGCGTGATCACCCCGGTGACCCGGTCACCTTCGAGCGTCAAGTCATCGACGGCCTGCTGGAAAATGGACAGGTTCGGCTGGCTCTCGAGCCGGCTGCGGATGGCCTGTTTGTAGAGCAGCCGATCGGCCTGCGCGCGGGTGGCACGCACCGCCGGCCCCTTGCTTGAGTTCAAGGTTCGAAACTGGATCCCGGACTCGTCGGTGGCGAGCGCCATGGCTCCGCCCAGGGCGTCGACCTCCCTGACCAAGTGCCCCTTTCCAATGCCGCCGATCGAAGGGTTGCAGGACATCTGGCCGAGCGTTTCGATGCTGTGCGTGAGCAGCAGCGTCCGGCGGCCGATGCGGGCAGCCGCGAGGGCGGCTTCGGTCCCGGCGTGGCCGCCGCCCACTACGATGACGTCGAAACGCGTTGGGAACAGCATGTTTTTAAACGGAAATCACGATTACCGGCGTACTGCGATGATACCGCATCACGCATTCGAGCGGTAGGATCTGTTCCACGTGAAACACGCCGATTTCGCCTTCGTTTCACGTGGAACCACGCGACGGCATCAGGGAGCGCGTCGATTCTCGCAGGATGAGCTTGGCCGATAGCTTGAGCGCGGTGGCCGGCCGGTGCGCTGGGTTGGCCAAAAACGCGCCCGCGAGGGCCTCGCCCGCCTGTGCAGTGGGCACGCGCAGCGAGCTGAGCGACGGGTGCCCCGCGCGGCAGAGGTCGCTGTCACCATAGCCGATGACCGACAATCGGCCGGGCACCGCGATGCCGCCGCGCTCGCATGCCTGCAGCAGCGCTCCGGCGGCGCGATCGCTGCCGCAGACGACCGCGGTGGCATGCGCGCTGTCAGCGGTCCATGCCCGAAGCGAAGCCGCTGCGAAACCGTCGGCTTCGGGGTCATGCCGTACCGTGTCGAGCGCAAGCGCGCCACCGCCCCGCTGCCGGCATAGCTCGCGGACCCGGATGGCATCGCGCACCCCGGCCAGCGCCACCCGGCGGTGACCCGATTCCCCGAGATACAGCACCGCCAGCGCAATGGCTTCGGCATAGAGGTAACCCGAGGCCGGCGCCGCGTCGTGCGCCGCCGAGTCGAAGCTCGCGAACCGTGCCATTCCGCTCACGGGGCTGGCGTCCAGCGAGGTTGGGACCGCCATCCCGAAGAACGCGATCGCCTGCATCCCGCGCGCAATCAGTTCGTGGACGCTTCGCGCCGCGCGGTCGGGGTCCGCGCCGGCGCAGGCGACCAGCAGGGTCTCGCCTTCGCGCCGCATCGCCTTGGTCATCGCGGCGAGCCCGGCGACGAGCACCGCATCGTCCAAATCGGCAATGACGGCGCCGAAGCGGCAGTGGGCTGAGACGTCGGTGCCTCTGGACGCACCCGGAAAGTAGCCGAGCTCGCGAGCCGAGGTCAGAACGCGCTGCAGCAGATCCTCGCTGACGAGCTCCGGCCTAGCCAACGCCCTGGAAGCGGACGCGATCGACACGCCGGCCGCGTGCGCCACGTCCATCAGCGTCGCATGGGTCGCTGCGCCGCGACTGCGTCGGCGTCCTATCATCGGCGGCGTCCCCATTGCGCGCCCCGTCCGATTACGCCACACTTCGGCAGAGGCCGCAGCCTAAGAAAATATTTACAGGAAGTCATTACGTAACATTTCCTGAAAACTTTACATGCAGCATAGTCCCGCCCTCCGCATTTCGCAAGTATCCGCGTCCTGATGCGACTGTTGTGCATCGGCCACAGCGCGCTCGACACGATCTTTCGCGTGGCGCACATCCCGCGCGAGCCCACCAAGATCCTCGCCAGCGAGCGCATCGAGGCCGGCGGCGGAATGGCCGCCAACGCCAGCGTCGCAGCACAACGGCTCGGCGCCAGCGTGTCCTACTGCGGACGCGTTGGCGACGACGACGCGGGCGCGCGGATTCTCGAGCAACTCCGCAGCGAAGGTGTCGACGTGTCGCGCGTGCGCCGCGTCGAGCGCTGCACATCGCCGGTTGCGACGATCCTGATCGACGACGCGGGCGAGCGGCTGGTGTGCATCTACAACGATCCGGCGCTCGACGACGATCCGTCATGGCTCGTGCTCGATGACATCGCATCCTTCGACGCGGTGCTCGCCGACGTGCGCTGGCCAGCGGGCGCGCGACGCGGATTCGCTGCCGCACGCGCCGCGGGAGTGCCGACGATCCTGGACGGCGACGTCGGCGATGCGCGGGCGCTGCGCCGGCTATGCGCCGAATGCGACTACGCGATCTTTTCCAGCGCCGGGCTCGCCCTCGCCTCCGGGGTCGACCGCCCCGTTGAGGGCTTGCGCGCGATGCAGCACCTCTCCCGCGCGATCGTCGGCGTCACCCTGGGAGAGCTTGGCGTCACGTGGCTGGACGCAGGCGAAGTCCGCACCGAGCCGGCTCCGCAGGTCACCGCCGTCGACACGCTCGCGGCGGGCGATGTCTTTCACGCGGCGTTCGCGCTGGCGATCGGCGAAGGAAAGAACGTCGAGCAGGCCGCGCGTTTCGCGAACGCCGCGGCCGCGCTCAAGTGCACGCGTCTGGGCGGCCGCCTCGGCGCACCGTCGCACGCCGAAGTCGACGCTTTCATCGCAGCGCTCGGATATTGAATGCGGCGTGAATGCAGCGCGCGGCGCGCGCTTTCAGAGCGCGAGCTTTGCCGCCAGCTCGGAGCGCTTCGAGGCAAGCGAAGCCGGCTGCTTGTCGCCGAGTTTGTCGAACAATTCGCGGTGCGCATCGAGCTCGCCTGACCAGCGCTCCCGATCGACGGCCATCACGCGCGCGAAGCGCTCGGCCGAAAAGTCGAGTCCGTTCCAGTCGAGATCGCCGTAGTCGGGCTGCAATCCAAGTGGCGTCGCGTTGGCGTGCGCGCCGACGGTGCATCGCTCGACGATCCACTTGAGCACGCGCATGTTCTGCCCGAAGCCAGGCCAGGCGAACTTGCCACGCTCGTCGGTTCGGAACCAATTGACGTTGAAAATGCGCGGCGGATGCGCGATGCGCTTGCCCATCGCGAGCCAATGCGCGAAATAGTCGCCGATGTGATAGCCGCAGAAGGGAAGCATCGCGAACGGGTCGCGCCGCACTTCGCCGACCGCGCCCGTCGCCGCTGCCGTGGTTTCCGATCCCATCGTGGCCGCCTTGTAGACGCCATCGTCCCAGCTCGTCGCTTCCACGACCAGCGGAACGGTGTCGCTGCGCCGCGCGCCGAACACGAACGCGGCGATCGGCACGCCATCCGGGTTGTCCCACTCCGCATCCAGCGAGGGACAGCGCGTCGCGGCGACCGTGAAGCGCGCGTTGGGATGCGCCGCCTTGCGGCCGCACCCACGCGTCCATGACTTACCTTGCCAGTCGGTGAGATGCGCCGGCGGCTCGCGTGTCATGCCCTCCCACCACACGTCGCCATCGTCGGTGAGCGCGACATTGGTGAAGATGACGTCGCGCTCGAGCGTCTTCATCGCGTTGGGATTCGATTCGTACGACGTGCCGGGTGCGACGCCGAAGTATCCGGCCTCGGGATTGATCGCGTGCAGGTAGCCGTCGGCGTGGGGCTTGATCCATGCGATGTCGTCGCCGACGGTCGTCACATTCCAGCCGTCCATGCCGTCCGGCGGAATCAGCATGGCGAAGTTGGTCTTGCCGCACGCGCTGGGGAACGCCGCCGCGACGTACGACTTGTTTCCGGCAGGCGAGGTCACGCCGAGAATGAGCATGTGCTCGGCGAGCCAGCCCTGGTCGCGTCCCATCACCGAGGCGATGCGCAGCGCGAAGCATTTCTTGCCGAGCAGCGCGTTGCCGCCGTAGCCGGAACCGAAGCTCCAGATCTCGCGCGTCTCCGGAAAGTGCACGATGTACTTGTGGTCCTTGTTGCAGGGCCAGCGCACGTCGGACGCCCCGTCGGCGAGCGGCGCGCCGACGCTGTGGACACACGGGACGAAGGCGCCATCCTGGCCGAGCACGTCGAAAACGCCACGGCCCATGCGGGTCATGATGCGCATGCTCGCCGCGACGTAGGGACTGTCGGTCAGCTCGACGCCGATGTGCGCGATCGGGCTGCCGAGCGGACCCATCGAGAAAGGAACGACGTACATCGTGCGCCCGCGCATGCAGCCGTCGAAAAGCCGCTCGAGCGTCTGGCGCATCGCGCCCGGCGCGACCCAGTTGTTGGTCGGGCCGGCGTCCTCCTCGCGCTCGGAGCAGATGAAGGTGCGGTCCTCGACACGGGCGACATCGGACGGATCCGACAGCGCGAGGTAGCTGTTCGGCCGGCGGACCGGGTCGAGCCTGCGCAGCATCCCGCTGTCGACCATCTGGGTGCACAACCGGTCGTATTCCTGCTGTGAGCCGTCGCACCAGACGATGCGCTCCGGGCGGGTTCGGCCGGCGACCTCGCGAATCCAGGCGAGCAGGCGCGGGTGCCGGACGTACCCCGGCGCATCGACCGCGGCGGCGAGGGCAGGAGTGGGATCGGGATGATTCATCGGGCTCGCTCTCGTTCGGCGATGGGCGTGTTATGGCGGACCGAACGGCTGAAAAAAAGTTCGCGATTTTAACATGTGGCGGCAGCGCTGATCCCCGCGTCGACCGCGCGCCGTTTTGGTCAGGCCACTGGGCCGGGACGTCAGTGACGCGCGGCGCGCGCGGCGTGTTCGCGCTTACTTTCCGATGCAGAACCGGCCGAAGATCTCGCCGAGCAGATCGTCGCTGCTGAACGCCCCGGTGATCGACGACAGCGCGTCCTGCGCGGCGCGAAGCTCCTCGGCGACCAGCTCGATCGTCGCCGTCGCGAGCTGCGCCGCGGCGCGATCGAGATGATGCTGCGCGGCCAGGATCGCCTGCACGTGGCGCTCACGCGCGAGGAAGGCGCCCTGCAGATCCTCGCTCGCGCCCGCGATGTCCAGCATCGCATCCTGCAGAAGGTCGATGCCGGCGCCCGTGCGCGCCGACATCCACACTTCGCTCGCTTCGCCTTCGGTGCCCTCGCGGTGCGGCGCCGTGCCCGTGAGGTCGATCTTGTTGCGCACGACGATGCGCGGCAGGGCCGGGTCGAGCCCGGCGAGCAGCGCCGCGTGCGCATCGACCGGCTCGCGCGCATCGGTCACGATCAGCGCGAGGTCGGCCCGCGCCACGGCCTCCCATGTCCTGGCGATTCCGATGGTCTCGACCTGGTCGGTGGATTCGCGCACGCCCGCGGTGTCGATCACGCGCAGCGGCACGCCGCGCACGTCGATGTCGCTGCGGATCGCGTCTCGCGTGGTGCCGGGGACATCGGTGACGATGGCGATATCGTCGCCGGCGAGCCGATTGAGCAGGCTCGACTTGCCGACGTTGGGCGCGCCGACGATGACCACGGCGAGACCGTCGCGCAGCAGCACGCCCTGTCGCGAGCGAGCGAGCAGCGACGCAACCTGCGCGCGCAGCGCGGCGAGACGCTGCGCCGCGTTGGCGGCACGCAGGAAATCGATGTCCTCGTCGGGAAAATCGAGCGTCGCCTCGGTGAGCGCGCGAAGCTCGACAAGCGCAGCCACGAGGGCGTGCGTGAGCCGGGAGAACTCGCCGGACAGGCTTCGTCCCGCCGCCCGCGCGGCGGCGGCGCTGCCGGCGTCGATCAGGTCGGCGACGCTCTCGGCTTGCGCAAGATCGAGCTTGTCGTTGAGAAACGCGCGCTGCGTGAACTCGCCGGGCTGCGCGATGCGCGCGCCGAGCTCGAGGCAGCGCGCCAGCACCAGCGCCGAGCACCGCCGGGCCGCCGTGCCCGTGCAGCTCGAGCACGTTCTCGCCGGTATACGAGGCCGGCGCCGGAAACCATATCGCCAATCCGTGATCGAGCGTCTCGCCATCGGCGCCGAGAAAACGCGTCGCGACGGCCATGCGCGGCGTGAGGTCGCGGCCGATCACGCCATGCGACCACCCGCGACAGATCGCGCCCCGACACGCGCACCACGCCGATGCCGCCGCGACCGGGCGCGGTCGCGATCGCGGCGATGACGTCAGGAACGTAGCTCATGGTCTCGCGCGATGGGCGACCCGTTCAATGCCGCGCCGCGCGGCGCATCGCGCGCTAGCGGCGCTTCGCGGCCGCCGCCGCCGTTTCACGCTCGAGCACGCGGTTCATGTGCCACTGCTGGAAGATCTGCAGCGAGTTGTTGACCAGCCAGTAGAGAACGAGGCCCGACGGGAAAAAGATGAACATCACCGAAAACGCGATGGGCATGATCTGCATCACCTTCGCCTGCACCGGGTCCTGGATCGGCGTCGGCGACAGCCGCACCTGCAGGTACGCGGTGATCGCATAGATCACGGGCAGCACGAAATAGGGGTCCGGCGCCGACAGGTCGTGGATCCAGCAGGATCCAGGGCGCGTGGCGCAGCTCCACCGCCGACAGGAGCACCCAGTAGAGCGCGATGAACACGGGGATCTGCACGAGGATCGGAAGGCATCCGCCGAGCGGATTGATCTTCTCGGTCCGATACATCTCCATCATCTTCACCTGGAGCTGCTGCTTGTCGCTGCCGTACTGCTCCTGCAGCGCCTTCATCTTCGGCGCGATCACCTTCATCTTCGCCATCGACCGCGCGCTGGCGTGGTTGAGCGGGTAGAACACGCTCTTGATGATGATGGTGAGCAGTACGATCGCCCAGCCCCAGTTGTGGACGATGCCGTGCAGCCACTTGAGCAGCCAGAACAGCGGCGCGGCGAGCACGGTGAAAATGCCGTAGTCGACGACCAGGTCGAGCCCGGTCGCAAGCTTGGCCAGCGTGTCCTGCTCCTGCGGGCCGACGTAGAGCGGCACCTTGAGCGTGCCGGTCTCGCCGGGCGCGATCGGCGGCATCTGCACGATGACGCCGTCGGCGTATAGCCCGTTGTCGAGCTTGCGCGCGTAGAACTCGCGCGGGCCGCGCGGCGTGTCGGAAGGAAGCCACGCGGCGAGGAAGTAATGCTCGATCATCCCGACCCAGCCGTTGTCGGCGTTCTTCGTGTAGGGCAGCTTGCGCGTGGGGTCGGCGGCGAGCTTGTCGAGATCGCCGGTCTCCACCTTCTTGAACTTGTCGGTCTCGTTGTAGATGACCGGCCCGGTGTACGCAGCCGGCGCCATCGAGCTTTGCACGCCCGGCGTCTTGGTATCGCGCGTGAGCTGGAAGTACGCAAAGGGCGCAGCCGGGGCGTTGGTGGCGTTGGTGACCGCATAGGCGACGTCGATGACGTAGCTGCCGCGATGGAACGTCAGGGTCTGCACGACCTTGTCGCCGTTGGCGGCGTTCGCCTGCAGCTTGACGTCGAAGCTGTCCGCGCCGGGCGCGAGATCGCGCGCGCCGGGCAGCGCCTGCCAGAGGGTGCGATGGTTCGGCATGCCCTCGCCGAGCAATCCCGACTGCGCGATGAACGTGCGCTCGGCGTTTCGCTGCAGCAGGACATAGGGTTTGGTTTCGTCGTTGGTATCGCGATGCGCCGAGAGCGCGAACTCGGTGATCACCGCGCCCTGCGTGTCGATGCCGGCGGTGTACAGATCGGTCTTGATCTTCACGATCTCGCCGGCGGGTGGCGGTCGTCGCCGGGACGGCCGGCGTCCCCGGCGTCCCCGGCAGCGCCGGTGTTGCCGGCGTGCTCGCGCGTGGGCACCGAGTCCCCCGCCTTGGGCGCGCTCGGCGACAGCCGTGGTCGTTACGGGTACAGGCGGACGGTGCTCGCGCTGCCACGCTTCCCAGAGGAACAGCGCCGAGAACGAGAAAATGACGAACAGGATCAGACGTTGGGTATCCATGGGCGCAATCGTTTGGCGGTGATCCCGATTCCCGTGCTCACGGAACGGGATCGAAGCCGCCGCTATGATACGGATGGCAGCGCGCGATGCGGCGCAGCGCCAGCCACGTTCCCTTCAGTGCGCCGTGTCGCTCCAGCGCCTCGCGCGCGTACTCGGAGCAGCTCGGATGGAATCGGCAGTTGGCGCCGAGCATCGGGCGCAGCGCGTACTGGTAGCCGCGGATCAAAAGCAGAAGCAACGCTTTCATCGCGAAGCCGAGCCGGTGAGCGTGTCGAGCAGGCCGGCGGTCTCCACCGCGAGCCCCGCCAGCGCCGCGCGCGGGCAGCCCGCGCGCAACCTCATGACGATGTCGAAGCCGCGCAGTGCGAGGCGACGTTGCCGAAGCGCCTCGCGAAGGATGCGCCGGACGTAGTTGCGATCGACCGCGCGGCGAAAATGCTGCTTGGGGATGATGTACCCGAGCCGACCACCGCCGCCATCATCGGACGCGGTTGCGGCGATCACCTGAACGTGCGGCCCCGAGTAGCGACGACCCTCGCGAAACACCCGCGCAAACGCCTTGCCGCCAGCCAGCCGTCGAGCGCGTAGCGTGCCGATCGCCGGCGCTCCCGACACCGCTATACGGCAAGCCGGGCCCGGCCCTTGGCGCGGCGCGCGCGCAACACCTTGCGCCCACCCGCGGTCTTCATCCTGCTGCGAAATCCGTGGGTGCGCTTGCGGCGGACCACCGACGGTTGAAAAGTGCGTTTCATGATCGAGCCTTCTTTGGAAAAAGCCTTACATTAGAGCGTTTTGCGCCTTGCTCTGTCAACTGTTGCGAGCACCGTCGCCCGCGTGTCGCGGCTCAGACGCGACGCGACGGCAGCGCGGCGCTGTGGATAACTCCGGCGCCGGCGCGGTACAATGCGCACATGACGGGCTCCTTCCGGAGCTCGCTCCTCAGTGGCGTTTCCCGCATTCCATCATGTCGACACCGGCGTTCTGGCAGAGCTGTCTCGAGTCGTTTCAGCGCGAGCTGACGGCACAGCAGTTCAATACCTGGATCCGGCCGCTGCGCTTCGAGCATGCCGGCGAGAACAGTCTGCGACTGATCGCGCCGAACCGCTTCGTGCTGCAGTGGGTGAAGGACCGCTTCGCCGGGCGCATCGAGGAACTCGCGGCCGCCGCGTTGGGCGGACCGCAGCGACTGGCCTTTGTGGTCGCCGATGCTGCGGAGCGCGCAGCGCCCATCGCCGCGACATCGAAGCCGGTCGAGGCAACACCCGCGATCGACCGGCGCGGCGAGCAGGCAAGCCTCAATCCCGCGTTCACGTTCGGCTCGTTCGTCGCCGGCAAGGCCAACCAGCTCGCTCGCGCGGGCGGCATGCAGGTCGCCGAGCATCCCACCTCGTACAACCCTCTGTTCGTCTACGGCGGGGTCGGCCTGGGCAAGACCCACCTGATCCAGGCGATCGGCAACCACATCCTCGAGAACAACCCGAGTGCCAAGATCCGCTACATACACGCCGAGACCTACGTGTCCGACGTCGTGCGGGCCTACCAGCACAAGGCTTTCGACGAGTTCAAGCGCTACTACCGTTCGCTGGACCTGCTCTTGATCGACGACATCCAGTTCTTCAACGGCAAGAACCGGACCCAGGAAGAGTTCTTCTACCTGTTCAACACGCTGATCGAGGCGCGCAAGCAGGTCGTCATCACCTGCGACACCTACCCGAAGGAGATCTCGGGCATGGAGGAGCGCCTCATCTCGCGCTTCGGCTGGGGCCTGACCGTCGCGCTGGAACCGCCCGAGCTGGAGATGCGCGTCGCGATCCTGCTTTCGAAGGCGTCGCAGAGCGGAGCGCACCTCGACGAGCAGGTCGCGTTCTTCATCGCCAAGCACATCCGCTCCAACGTTCGCGAGCTCGAGGGCGCGCTCAAGCGCATCCTCGCCTACTCGAATTTCCACCGGCAGGAAATCTCGCTGGCGCTGGCCAAGGATGCGCTGCGCGACCTGCTTGCCGTGCAGAACCGCCAGATCTCGATCGAGAACATCCAGAAGACGGTCGCTGACTACTACAAGATCCGCATTTCCGACATGCACTCGAAAAAGCGCTCGCGCGCGGTGGCGCGTCCGCGGCAGGTGGCGATGGCGCTGGCCAAGGAGCTCACGCAGCTTTCACTGCCGGAGATCGGCAGCAATTTCGGAGGGCGCGACCACACCACGGTTCTGCACGCGTGCCGTCAAATCGCCAAGCTTCGCGAGTCGGTTCCGGAGATCAGCCACGACGTCAATTTCCTGCTGCAGGTCCTCCGAAACTAGGTCGTCGGCAGGGTATGAATCGCTGTCGAAACAGACTATAATTTGTGGATTGTCGCCATCGAATTCGAAGGCGTGATTTCATCCCCAAACGCTGCACAGGCTGCACAGTTGTTTTCCTGCGTGTCGGACATGGCGCAAGGCCCGGGCGGGATTGATGTTTCGCCGCTTGTACCGGAAACACGGCGACTCCTGTTAGCTGTTATTCAGGTTTAAACAATGCAATTAAAACAAGTACCGCGAGACGCGTTGCTCAGACCCTTGCAGGCGGTTTCGGGCATCGTGGAACGCCGGCATACGTTGCCGATACTCGCCAATGTGCTGCTCGAGCAGAAGAATGGAAGTCTGTTCGTCACCGCCACCGATCTCGAGATGCAGATCACCGCGCACAGCGAGCTCGCCGGCGGCAAGGACCAATCGATCACCGTCGCGGCGCGCAAGCTCCAGGATTTGCTGCGTGCGCTTCCGGAGGACGCCTCGGTGACCGCAGAAACGTCGGCGAGCCGCATGACGGTGCGCGCCGGGCGCTCACGCTTCAACCTGCAGACGCTGCCATCGACCGACTATCCGCGCATCACACTCGCACAGGACAAGCAGCAGACCATCACGCTGCCGCAAAAGGATTTCCGCGCACTGCTCAAGCTCGCCGAATTCGCCATGGCGCAGCAGGACATCCGCTACTACCTCAACGGCATGCTTGCTGGTGGTCGACAGCGGCTCGTTGCAGACGGTGGCCACCGACGGCCACCGCCTTTCCTACGCGAGCCTCGCCGTCCCCGGCAACTACACGCGCCAGGAAGTGATCCTGCCGCGCAAGACGGTGCTCGAGCTTGGCAAGCTCCTCGAGGACAGCGACTCCGAGCTCACCATCGATCTCCTGGCCAATCAGGTGCGTTTTCGCTTCGCCAACATCGAGCTCGTCAGCAAGGTGGTCGACGGCAAGTTTCCCGATTACAACCGTGTGATCCCCACCGGACATTCCAAGCAGATCGAGCTCTCGCGCACCGAGCTACTGCAGGCGCTGCAGCGAGCGGCCATCCTGTCCAACGAGAAATTCCGCGGCGTGCGCATCGTCCTTGGCAACGACGAGCTCAAGATCATCTGCACGAACAGCGAACAGGAAGAAGCGGAGGAGGAGCTCGAAGTCCCGTACAAGGGTGACGCGCTCGACATCGGCTTCAACATCACTTACCTGCTCGACGTACTGCAGAACCTGGGCACCGAGCGCGTGGTGCTCGCTTTCGGTGATGCCAACTCGAGCGCGCTGGTGACCATGCCCGGTCGCGCCGACTACAAGTACGTCGTCATGCCGATGCGGATCTAGCCAGTGCCGGGTCCGTGCAACCATTCGTCGGCGCCGACCACAACGTCGGCGTCGCTGCTTTAAAGGCTGCCGCAGCTCGATCCTGCGGCGAGAAACAGCAGATGAATCTACCCAATCCCAAGCCCGCCGATAACGGCAGCGACTACAACGAGAGCAGCATCCAGATCCTGAAAGGGCTGGAAGCGGTTCGCAAGCGACCGGGAATGTACATCGGCGACACCTCCGATGGCACGGGTCTGCATCACATGGTGTTCGAAGTCCTCGACAACGCCATCGACGAGGCGCTCGCCGGCTACTGCGATGACATCAAGGTCGTGATACACGCCGACAACTCGGTGTCGGTCGTCGACAACGGGCGCGGCATTCCGACGGGCATCAAGGAGGACGACGAGTTCAAGCGCTCCACCGCCGAGATCGTGATGACCGAGCTGCACGCCGGCGGCAAGTTCGACCAGAACTCGTACAAGGTGTCCGGCGGCCTGCATGGCGTCGGCGTGTCGGTCGTCAACGGCTTGTCCGAGTGGCTCAAGCTCAAGATCTGGCGCGACGGCAAGGCGAACCAGATCGAGTTCCACGACGGCATCCCCATCGCGCCGCTGTCGGTGATCGGTCCGACCGAGCGCCGCGGTACCGAGGTTCATTTCATGGCGGCGAAGACGACGTTCGGCGTCGTCGAGTATCACTACGAGATCCTGGCGCGGCGCATCCGCGAGCTTTCGTTCCTGAACAATGGCGTCAAGATCGAGCTGGTGGACCAGCGCGACGGCAAGAACGAGAGCTTCGCCTTCACCGGCGGCATCAAGGCGTTCGTCGAATACATGAACCGCAGCAAGAGCGTGCTGCATCCGAAGATCTTCCACGCCGTCGGCGAGAAGGACGGAACGATCGTCGAAGTGGCGATGCAATGGAACGATTCGTACGCCGAATCGGTGCAGTGCTTCACCAACAACATCCCCCAGCGCGACGGCGGCACGCACCTGACCGGGCTGCGCCAGGCGATGACGCGCACGCTCAACAGCTACATCGAGAAAGAGGAGCTCGCCAAGAAGGCCAAGGTCGAGACCACCGGCGACGACATGCGCGAGGGCCTCACCTGCGTGCTCTCCATCAAGGTCCCCGAGCCCAAGTTCTCGTCGCAGACCAAGGACAAGCTCGTCTCGTCCGAGGTCCAGCCGATCGTGCAGGAAGTCGTCGGCAGCAAGCTTCAGGAATTTCTGCTGGAGAATCCCAACGACGCACGCATCATCTGCAGCAAGATCATCGACGCGGCGCGCGCCCGCGAAGCCGCGCGCAAGGCGCGGGAACTTACGCGGCGCAAGGGGGTCCTTGACGGGATGGGACTTCCGGGAAAGCTCGCCGATTGCCAGGAACGCGATCCGGCGCTGTGCGAGATCTACCTGGTCGAGGGAGATTCGGCCGGCGGCTCGGCGAAGCAGGGGCGCGACCGCAAGTTTCAGGCAATCCTGCCGCTGCGCGGCAAGATCCTCAACGTCGAGCGGGCGCGCTTCGAGAAGCTGATCAGCTCGCAGGAAATCCTGACGCTGATCACCGCGCTGGGCACCGGCTTCGGCAAGGACGAGTACAACGCCGACAAGCTGCGCTATCACCGCATCATCATCATGACCGACGCCGACGTCGACGGCTCGCACATCCGCACGCTGCTGCTGACTTTCTTCTACCGGCAGATGCTCGACCTGGTCGAGCGCGGCCACATCTACATCGCGCAGCCGCCGTTGTACAAGGTCAAGCAGGGCAAGGAAGAGAACTACCTGAAAGACGATCACGATCTCAAGCAGCACCTGCTCAAGGTCGCGCTCAAGGGCGCGTCGCTCGAGCCGGGCGGCGGAAGGCCGGCGCTTTCCATCGCCGCGCTCGAGAATGTCGCCCGGCAATACCTGCTCGCCGAGGCGGTGATCGAGCGCGTGTCGCGCGCGGTCGAGCCGGCGGCGCTGTACGCGCTGCTTACGGGCGTCAAGCTCGACCTTTCCAGCGGCGCGCTCGCCAATACCAGCGCGGCCGATCTCGCCCGCGGCATCGCCGATCCCGACGTCACCGTCGTGGCGCGCTACGACGAGCAGACCGAGCAGCATCGGCTCATCATCGTGCGCACCCGGCACGGCACGCCGCACGCTACCGCGATCGACGCCGACTTCATCGCGAGCGGTGACTATACGCAGCTGCGCAACGCCGCCGACGTCATGCAGGGTCTCATGCACAAGGACGCCGTGGTCCGGCGCGGCGACAAGAGCTCGGCGGCGCAGACGTTCAAGCAGGCGCTCGACTGGCTGCTCGCCGAAGCGCGCGATGCCGTCTCGATCCAGCGCTACAAGGGCCTGGGAGAAATGAATCCCGAGCAGCTGTGGGAGACCACCATGGACCCGAAGGCGCGCCGCCTTCTGAAGGTTCAGATCGAGGACGGGATCGTCTCCGACGAGATCTTCACCACGCTCATGGGCGAGGAAGTCGAGCCGCGTCGCGCATTCATCGAGACCAACGCCCTGGGCGTTCGCAATCTCGACATCTGAGTTCTCGCGCCGCATGCGTTCGATAGTCGTTCGCTGGTGTGTGCTCGCGCTCGTCGTGGCGGGGCTGTCTTCGCATCTCGCGCACGCCGCGACCACCGTCGCGAAGTCCCCCAACGAAGAATCCACGCAGCGGCTGATCGTCAAGTTCAGGAGCGACGTCGTGGCTCCCGCGCGCGCCGGGCTCGCGAGGGCCGATCGCATTGCGTTGCTCGCCACCGAGACGGGCGTGGCGCTCACATCGGTGCGCGCGATGGCGCTCGGCGCGGAGTTGCTCGCGCTCGACGCTCCGGTGTCGCCGGCGCAGGCGCAGGAGATCGCAGCGCGGCTGGCGGCGCATCCCGACGTGCTCTACGCGCAGGCGGACCGCCGGATGCGTCCTCTCGCGATTCCGAACGATCCTCAGATACCCAATCAGGCGTGGTACCTGCAACCGAGCGCGGCGGGGATCAATGCGTACGGCGCGTGGGACATCACCGTCGGCGCCACCAGCACGATCGTCGCGGTCCTCGACTCCGGGTACCGCCCCCACGCCGATCTCGCCGACCGCATTCTTCCGGGATACGACTTCATCGAGGACGTCGATGTGGCGAACGACGGGAACGGCCGCGACCCGGATGCGAGTGATCCGGGCGACTGGACTACGCAGGCGGATCTGAGAGGGGCGTTCGCGGGTATGGACTGTTCCGTGATGAACAGCACCTGGCACGGCACCGGCGTGGCGAGCATCATCGCCGCCGACACGGACAACGGCGCGGGAATCGCGGGGTTGAACTGGCGGGCCAAGATCCTCCCGCTTCGGGTGCTGGGAAAGTGCGGCGGCTCGACTTCCGACATCGTCGATGCGATAGCCTGGGCGGGGGGGCTTGCGGTGCCCGGCGTCCCAGCCAATCCGTTTCCGGCGCAGATCATCAATCTGAGCCTCGGCGGCCCAGGTGCGTGCGACCCCGCCGAGCAGAGCACGATCAACGCGGTTCTGGCGAAGGGCATCACGCGGGCCGTCGTCGTTGCCGCGGGCAATTTCGCAGGCAATGTCTCGTTCTCGGATCCCGCCAACTGCGTGGGCGTGATCGCGGTGGCCGCGACCAGCAACGTGGGCAACCGCGCCTCCTACAGCAATTTCGGCGCCGGCGTGACGATCAGCGCGCCCGGCGGTGAATCGCGGGCCTCGGGTAGCGCGCTCGTAGTGCTCGGCAACACCGGGACGACGGTCCCGGGTGCGGACGCAGTCTTTCTCCAGGAAGCAGGCACCAGCGTGGCGGCCCCCGTGGTCTCGGGCGTGATCTCGCTCATGCTCGCGGTCGCGCCCGGCATGACGGCGGCGCAGGTGCGCTCGGCGCTCATCGCCAGCGCGCAACCGTTTCCGACCGGATCGACCTGCACTACGGCGATTTGCGGCGCGGGCATCGTCAACGCGCTGGGCGCGGTCCGCGTCGCGCAGGCAAACATCGGCACGGGCGCGGTCAACTATCAGGGCCTGTGGTGGGCGACCGGCGGCGTCGAGTCGGGATGGGGCATCAATTTCGCGCACCAGGGCGATGTCATCTTCGCGACCTGGTTCACCTACGACGCCGCCGGCAACGCATGGTGGCTGTCGATGACCGCCAACAAGGTCGCCGAGGGCATCTATACCGGAACCTTGTTCCAGACGCACGGCCCGCCGTTCAACGCGGTTCCGTTCGATCCCGCGTTGGTCACCCACGTCCCGGTCGGCGCTGCCTCGCTTGCGTTCACCAGCGCCTCCACCGCAACGTTCACCTACACGGTCAACGGCGTGACCCAGACCAAGGCCATCGTGCCGCAGGTGTTCGGTCCGGTGCCAACCTGCGTGTGGGGCGCGCAGTCCAACCTGAGCGCCGCCACCAATTACCAGGACCTGTGGTGGGCGACGCCTGCCGGTGTGGAATCGGGCTGGGGCGTCAATCTCACCCAGCAGGGATCGACGATCTTCGCGACGTGGTTCACCTACGACGTCAACGGCAATCCGTTGTGGTATTCGGCGACGCTCCCCACGGTCGCGAGCAAGACGTTCTCGGGACTGCTCTATCGCAACACCGGTCCTGCGTTCAGCGCGGTGCCGTTCTCGCCCGCGGCGGTGCATGGCACGCCGGTGGGGACCGCCACCGTCAGCTTCAACGATGGCAACGCGGGCACATTCTCCTACCAGGTCAACGACGGCGCGAACGTCGCGTCGCAGTCCAAACCCATCACCCGTCAGGTTTTCCGGCCGCCAGGAACCGTCTGCCAGTAACGGGCTCTGCTACGCCGCGCGCTTGCGCCGGCTTCGCTTGGCCGCGTCGAGCACCGGCTTGGCCGCCGCCTTCGAAGGTGGCTTGGAGACCTTGGCGCCGCCTTTTTTCGACTTCGCCGCGAGCAGATCGAGCGCCTGGTCGAGCGTGAGCGAATCGAGCTGGTCGGGATCGGGCACCGTGGCGTTGATCGCGCCGTGCTTTACGTAGGGGCCGTAGCGCCCGCTGTGAAGCTCGACGGGTTTCTTGTCCTTGGGATGACTGCCGAGAACGCGCAGCGCCGCAACGGTCCCGGTCGCGCCGCCGCCCGCGCCTCGCCCACCGCGACCTTTGCCCGGCGCCTTCGCCTGGAATTCGAAGCCGATCTTGCCGTCGGGCTGGCGCACCAGAAATGCCGAGAACGGCCTTCGCGTGCGTGACGAGACGAACGGCAGCAGATCGGTCTTGCCGTCGGCGAGGAGCTTGTGCATCTGCGCGCGCTCGATAGGGCGTTGCAGGATCACGCGCCCGGAGCGGAAGTCGCAGGTCTTGTCCGGACCGACCGCTTTTTCGCACACGTACGCCGCCGGCAGCTCGAACACCCGCGAGCCGCACTTCGGGACACGGGCCGAGCGGCTCCTGGCCGCTGAAGTCCGGCGCTTCGCCGTCGCTGCCGTCACCTTGTCCGTCGCCGAAGTCGAACTGGACCTCGTAGGCGTCGTTGAGCTTGAGCGTCGCCGCGAACGGACGACCGAGCTTGCTGCGAAAACCCTCGAGCGGTCCGACCTGGCGATGCGTGAGCAGCGCCTCGGCTTCCGGGATCTCGAGCTGGCGTCCGGCGATGATCTTCCACATGCCGAAGTCGCACGCCTGGCACTGGAACTTCTTGTAGTTCTCGTGCACCTCGCCGCCGCACTTGGGACAGCGCGCCTGCAGCGTCGCGAAATCGCCCGGGATCGTGTCGCTTTCGAAGTTCTTCGCCTGGCCGACGATGTGCTGCGTCATCTCGACGATCTCGCGCATGAATTGCGAGCGCTTGAGCTTGCCGTGCTCCATCTGCGCGAGCTTGAATTCCCATTCCGCGGTCAGCTCGGGCGAGAACAGCTCGGGAACGCCCAGGCCGTGCAGCAGCGTCATCAGCGAGAACGCCTTCGCGGTGGGCGTGAGCTCGCGGCCGTCGCGATGCACGTACTTCTCGAGGATCAGCCCCTCGATGATCTGGGCGCGCGTCGCCGGCGTGCCCAGGCCTTTTTCGCGCATCGCTTCGCGCAGCTCGTCGTCCTCGATCAGTCTTGCCCGCGCCTTCCATCGCCGAGAGCAGCGTCGCTTCCGTGAAGCGCGCCGGCGGCTTCGTGTCTGTTGGCGACCGACCTCGATCTCCGCGCGTGGCGACCTTCTCGTTCGGGTTGCACCGGCGCGAGCGTCGCGTCGGCGTCGGTCTTGCGCTTCCTTGCCGTAGACGGCGAGCCAGCCCGGCGTGACCAGAACCTTGCCCTCGGTCTTGAACGGCTCGCTCGCGACGCGCGTGATGCGCGTCGTCAGCAGGTATTCGGCCGCTCGGATAGAACACCGCGAGGAATCGCTTGACCACCAGGTCGTAGAGCTTGGACTCGAGCTCGTTGAGACTCTTCGGCTGCTGCAGCGTCGGAATGATCGCGAAGTGGTCCGAGATCTTGCTGTTGTCGAAAATGCGCTTGTTGGGCTTGACCCACTTTGTTCTTGAGCACCTGCCCGGCGAAGACCGAGTACGCGTTGGACTCGCGCAGCGACTCCATCGTCGACTTGACCGTCGCCAGATAATCCTCGGGAAGCGCGCGCGAATCGGTGCGCGGGTAGGTGAGGACCTTGTGCTTTTCGTAGAGCGCCTGCGCCAGCGACAGCGTCGTGCGCGCCGACAGGCCGAAGCGCCCGTTGGCTTCGCGCTGCAGGCTGGTCAGATCGTAGAGCAGCGGCGCGGCCTGCGTGGACGGCTTGGTCTCCTCGGTGACGATGCCGGGCTTGCCCGCGCATTTCGCGCGACCAGCGCCGTCGCGCGCGCCTCGTCCCAGAGCCGATCGGCGCGGGCGTCGGGATCGTCGTCGGCTTTCCTGAATTTCTCGTCGAACCAGCGGCCGGCATACTCGCCGCCGGCGGCGCGGAACGTCCCATGCACTTCCCAATAGTGCGCGCGACTTGAACGCCCGGATCTTCGCTTCGCGCTCGACCAGGATCGCCAGCGTCGGCGTCTGCACGCGGCCGACCGTCGTGAGCTGGAAGCCGCCCGAACTGCGAGTTGAACGCGGTCATCGCGCGCGTGCCGTTGATGCCGACCAGCCAGTCGGACTCGGAGCGGCAGACGGCCGCGTCGGCGAGCGGGCGCATCGCTTCGTCGCTGCGCAGCTGCTCGAATCCGTCCCGGATCGCGCGCCGGGTCATCGACTGCAGCCAGAGCCTGCGCACGGGTTTGCTGGTGTCCGGCGAACTGCGCGATGTTGCGGAAAATCAGCTCGCCTTCGCGGCCGGCGTCGCAGGCGTTGATCAGCGCGCTCACGTCCTTGCGCTTGAGCAATTTGAGCAGCAGCTTGAGCCGGGACTCGCTTTTCTCGATCGGCTTCAGCGCGAACTTGCGACGGGATCGCCGGCAGATGCGCGAAGGTCCATTTGCCGCGCTTGACCTCCTCGTCCTCGGGCATGCCGATCTCGAGCAAATGGCCGACCGCCGACGACAGCACGTAGCGAATCGCTCTCGAAATAGTCGTCGTGGCGCGCGAAGCCTCCCAGCGCGCGCGCAATGTCGGCGGCGACGGAAGGCTTCTCGGCGATGATCAGGCTTTTGGCCATGCAGGCTTCATGGTTATAGACGGCTGGGGAGGGCAGATGATAGCAAGGCACTCGACCGGGGCAAGGCAACCTTTGTCCAACGGCTGCAGGTTGGGCCGCGCCGGAGTCAATGCAACCGCTGGTAGAGCCCGCCTGGAAGACTGCGCGACCTCGCCCGCAAGTTCCAATTCGACCAGCGCGATGGTCACGGCGTCGGCGGCGAGGCCACAGCGCTGCATGAGCGCGTCGATCCCGGCCGGGTCGTGTCCGAGCGCGGCGAGCACGCGCGCTGCATTGCCCTCGAGCGCACGCGCAGGCGCGCCAGGCGCGGCGCCGGGCAGTCCCGGCCATTTGCCATTCGTCGAGCACGTCCTGCGCCGACTCGACCAGCTTGGCGCCATCCTTGATGAGGCGGTGGCTGCCTTTGGAGAATGGCGAGTGGATCGAACCGGGAATCGCAAACACGTCGCGCCCCTGCTCCGCGGCGAAGCGCGCGGTGATCAGCGAGCCGCTGGCGAGCGTCGCCTCGACGACCAGCACGCCGCGCGCGAGACCGCTGATCAGCCGGTTGCGGCGAGGAAAGTTGCCCGGAAGCGGCGGCGTGCCCAGCGGGAATTCCGAAACGATGCCGCCCTCTCCGGCGAGCCGGTGCGCGAGGTCGCGGTTGCGCGCCGGATAGACGCGGTCGATGCCGGTGCCGACGACCGCGATGCTACGACCTGCGCGCCGCGAGCCCTCCGCGATGCGCCGCGGCGTCGATGCCCAGCGCCAGTCCGCTGACGATGGTGAGCCCGGCCGCCGACAGCGCGGTGGCGAAGGCCTCGGCAGTTTCGCGGCCTTGCGCGGTGGCGTTGCGGCTCCCGACGATCGCCAGCGCAGGTCGGTTGAGCAGCGTCGCGTCGCCGCGATAGAACAGCACGGGTGGTGGATCGCTGATCGTGAGCAGCGTCCGCGGGTAGTTGGCATCGTCCCACGCGATGAGCGCGTTGCCGGCGCCGCGCAGCCACTCCAGCGTGACCGCGAGCGCAGCGCGGATCGGGCCCTTGGGCGATGCTTGCCGCGACGCTCGCCGGAACGTGCGCGCCAAGCGCCGACCGCGACGCCGTCAGGACTTGCTCGGGGCCGCCCAGCGCCTTGAGCAGCGCCACGAGTGCGCGCGCCGGCACGTGCGGCAGCAGTTGCAGCGACGCCCAAGCCTCGACGCGAGCGTCGACCTCCATGCGGGCGCTGCGGGGAACCTAGGGAGTGCGCACCATGTCGCCGACCACGACCGGCTCGGAGGTGTTGAGCAGGATCGCGTAGGAGACGCGATCGAACACGCGAAAGACGAACATGAGCCCGGAGCGCTCCGGCGCAATGTTCAGATACTTGGTCGGCGCGGTTGATGATCGTGCGTCGGATCTCCCAGCAGCTTGGAGAAGACCTCCGGGCCCTCGTACGGCCGCGGGTCGGCGATCACCGGCAGCGGATGGTAGACCGCCAGCACGTTGCCGACCTCGAGACCGTCGCGCGCACCGCGGTCCAGGATGACGATGAAGCCGCGGCCTGCCTCCGCGCCGCCTCGCGTAGAGCTCGATGATGCGTCCGTCGACCTGGATATCCGGGGCGTGCGGAACGTAGTTGACCAGCGTCTCGCGCGGCGCCGGCACCAGCAGGTCGTTGAGAATGATCTCTTCGCGCGCGCGCGGTGATCTGCATGCGGCTCACTTCGCCGAAGCGCTCGACGCGCGCGGTGCCGAGATAGCGCATTTCATAGCCGAGCGTTTCGTTGCTGTCGAACGAGCGCAGCGTCTTGCCCGGTCGATAGATGTACCACTCGGTGCCGAGCTTCTCGTCGATGCCCACCGCATAGACGTAGTCGCCTTCGCCGCGTACGACGCGGCTGTCGCGGGCGGCGATGAGCTTGGCGGCACCGGGCAGGCCCTCGGCTCCGGTGATGATCGGCTGCGTGAGATACGGGGCGAGATCGCCCGGCGGAATGCTCGGGATCGCCTCGGCCTCGAGCGGGTCGATGCGCACGCTCGGGCTGACACGGACGTAGCGGTCGCCTCCGCGGCCGCCGCCGCCGCGCGACATCGAAAGCCGCCACTGGCCGTCGACCTTGTCGAGCGAGACGACGTCGCCGGGATAGATCCAGTGCGGGTTCTTGATCTGGTCGCGATTCATGCGCCAGACTTCGGGCCAGCGCCACGGCTGCTTCAGGAACTTTCCGGAGATGCCCCACAGCGTGTCGCCCTTCTGGACGGTGTAGCGGTCGGGGTGGTTTTCCTGGAGCTGGACATCCTGGGCGCGCGCTGGTGCCGACGCGAGCAGCAACGGCAGGCATGCCGAGAGGAGCAGGGTCGCTGTGATAGACTTTAGCCGCATGTGGCCTCTCCGCAACAAAGGTCGGCGCACAGATTGCAAATCGACTTGCGATCGACTTGCAAACGTCCTAAAGCGCCGCAAAATAAGGGCTTAAGAGGCATTCTGCATCCCGAGTATCCATTTTGCAAGTATTTATGGCGCGCCTGCTCATTCTCGAGTACCCGGACCCCCGTCTGCAGGAAGGTCGCCGCCCCGGTCGGGACGGTCGGCCCCGAGGTCCAGAAGCTGGTCCGCGACATGGCGGAAACCATGTATGCCGCGCCGGGTATCGGACTTGCGGCTACACAGGTTGACGTCCACAAGCGGGTCATCGTGATCGATATCAGCGAGACACGCGACCAGTTGCACGTCTTCATCGATCCGGAAATCATCGCTTCCGAAGGCGAGGCCGAGTGCGAGGAAGGCTGCCTGTCGGTCCCGGGCTATTACGAGCGCGTGACCCGCGCCGCCAAGGTGACGGTGCGCGCCCAGAACGAGCGCGGCGAGCCGTTCGAGCTGACCGCCGAAGGGACGCTCGCGGTGTGCATCCAGCACGAGATGGATCATCTGCTGGGCAAGGTCTTCGTGGACTATCTGTCGCCGCTCAAGCGCGCGCGGCTGGCGGCCCGACTCCGCAAGAAGCAGCGGCTGGCCGGCTAGGGCCCTCTTCGTGGCGGATGCATTCCGAGTCGGGTTCGCCGGCACGCCGGCGTTCGCCGCGACGGCGCTCGACGCGATCGTCGAGGCGGGATTCGATGTCACGCGCGTTCTGACTCGGCCCGACACGGCCAAGGGACGCGGCCTGCAGCTCGTCCTTGTCCCCGGTCAAGGCGCGCGCGCAGCGCTTGTCGCTGCCGCTGCTCGCAACCCGCCCGGCTGCGCGACGCCGCCGTCGCCAGCGAGCTGCGGCAGGACGCTCTGGACGTCCTGGTGGTGGCGGCCTACGGGCAGATCATTCCCGCCGAGCTGCTCGATTGGCCGCGTCACGGATGCATCAACATCCATGCGTCGTTGCTGCCGCGCTGGCGCGGCGCCGCCCCGATCGTGCGCGCGATCCTCGCCGGCGACCCAAGCTCCGGGATCAGCATCATGCGCATGGACGAGGGCCTGGACACCGGGCCGGTCATCGCGATGCGGGCGCATCCGATCGGGGTTCGCGATACTGCTGCAAACCTGCACGATGCGCTGGCCGAGCTCGGCGCGTCGATGATCGTCGACGCGCTGCGGACGTTGCGCCGCGACGGCCGGCTGGAGTCGACGCCGCAATCGACGCAGGGCGTGACCTACGCCCCGAAGGTCACGCGCGCCGAGGCGACGATCGACTGGCGCGACAGCGCAGCGTCGATCGAGCGGCGCGTTCGCGCGTTCGACCCGTTTCCCGGTGCGCAGACGCTGCTGCACGGCGTGGCGATGAAAATCTGGAGCGCCGACGTCGTCCCGGGCAGCGTCGGCGAGCCCGGCCGGATCGTGCGGGCGGACGCCGATGGCATCGTCGTCGCCTGCGGCGAGGACGCGCTCCGGGTCCGCGAGCTCCAGCAGCCGGGCGCCAAAAGGCTTGCGGCCTCGGCCTTCGTCGCCGGCCACGCGCTTTCCGCCGGAACGCTCCTGGGCGCCTGAGCGGGGATCCGCTGAACGCGATCGAGACAGCGCGCGGACGCGGCCCCGCCGACACGATGGAGCATTCGCAGCGGCTGGCGGCGAAGGCCGTGCGCCGCGTTTTGGCGGGCGCAACCGTATCCGTCGGCGATGCCGGCCGATGAATCGGTAGCGCACGACTCGCGCGCACTCGTGCACGACCTGGTCTACGGAACGCTTGCGCCATCTCGGCCAGGTGCGGGCCATCGTGCGCATGCTCGCCGAGCGTGCGCTCACCGATGCGAGCGTCGAATCGCTGCTCTGGGTCGCGCTGTATCAGCTGCTCCACACGAGCGCTGCGCCGCACGCCGTCGTCGACTCCGCGGTGCGCGCCACGGGGCGCCTGAAAAAGACCTCGGCGCGCGGGCTTGACCAACGCCATCCTGCGCAATTTCCTGCGTCGCCGCGATGCGATCCTGAGCGCCATCGGCGACCGATGACGAGGCGAGGTATTCGTATCCGCGCTGGTGGATCGAGCGGGTGCGCGAGCAATATGGCGAAGACGCCTCGGCGCTGCTGGCCCACGGCAACGCGCGCGCGCCGCTGACGCTTCGCGTCAATCCGCGCGTCATCACCCGCGCCGCGCTCATCGAGGCGCTTGCACGCGGCCGGTCACGCCGCGCGCCCCATCGGCGCCGGCCGGCGTGATCCTCTCCGCGGCGGTACCGGTGACGGCGCTTCCCGGATTCGGCGAAGGAGCCTTTTCGGTGCAGGACGCCGGCGCGCAGCTGGCCGCGCCGCTGCTCGACGCGCGCGACGGCATGCGCGTGCTCGATGCCTGCGCCGCGCCGGGCGGCAAGACCACGCACCTCGCGGAGCTCGCCGCGCATCGATCTCGTCGCGCTCGACAACGACGCCGCGAGGATCGAGCGCGTGACCCAGAACCTGTCGCGACTGCATCTGGCCGCGCGCGTCGCGCTCGCCGACGCGGGAGAGCCCGCGCGCTGGTGGGACGGCGTCGGATTCGATCGCGTGCTTCTCGATGCTCCGTGCACCGCGTCGGGTGTGGTGAGGCGCCACCCCGATGCGAAATGGCTTCGCCGCGAAAGCGATATCGCGGCATTCGGCCAACAGCAGCGTCGTCTTCTGGACGCGTTGTGGCCGTGCTTGGCGCCCGCGCGGCGTCCTGCTCTATGCGACCTGCTCGATCTTCGACGCCGAGAACGGCGTGCAGATCGAAGCATTCCTCCGCCGTCATCCCGACGCCTCGCGCCTGCCGTTGTCGCTGCCGCCGGATTTGGCGCCGTCGACGGCCAACTCTTGCCATCGGGCCCCGGCGCAGAGCACAATCACGACGGGTTTTTCTACGCCCTTCTCCAGAAAAAGTGAGCCCGGACCGCGCGACGCGCTTCCCGTGGCACGCCGCCGAGGCCACTCTGCTTCCCCCTCTGTTCCCGCGACTGCGACTGCTGCTCGCCATGCTCGTGCTGCTGCTCGCCGCAAGCGCGCGCGCGGACACGATCACGGTGCAGTCGGCCGAGCTGCTTGCCGGAAGAGGACGGCTACGTGCTCAACGCGCAGTTCGACTTCTCGTTCAATCCGACGCTCGAGGAAGCGCTGCAAAAAGGCATTTCGCTGTATTTCCTGCTCGAATTCGAGCTCGCGCGGCCGCGCTGGTACTGGGTCGATGAGAAGGTCGCGCACGCTGTCGGTCCAGTATCGCCTGTCGTACACGCCGTTGACGCGGCAATACCGGCTGGGCAGCGGACTGCTTTCGCAGCCCTTCGACTCGCTCGAGGAAGTGGCGCGCATTCTCGGGCGCGTCGTGTCGCGCACCGTGCTGCCGCGCGAGGCGCTGACCAAGGGCGCCCGCTACGAGGCCGCCATCCGCCTGCGCCTGGACACGGCGCAGCTCCCCAAGCCGTTCCAGATAGATGCGCTGACCTCGCGCGACTGGTCGTTGCAGTCGGAGTGGTACCGCTGGAGCTTCACGCCGTGAGCAGGCTCCTGTCCCCGCGCAAGATCCGCTACGTCCTGGTGGCCTGCGCCGGCCTCGGCGTCGTGTTTCTTTTCCTGCTTGCGACGGCGAGCGCCAACACCGCGCTGTTCGCGCGCAACTACAACGTGCTGCTCGTGATCAACGTCACGATGGTGGCACTGCTCATGCTGCTCGTCGGCTACCAGCTCTGGCGACTGCGCAGGAACCTCAAGGCCGGCGTGTTCGGGTCGCGACTGGCAGTTCGCCTGGTCGCTGTTGTTCGCGCTGGTCGCGGTCGTCCCCGGCGCGCTGCTCTACGGCGTGTCGGTGCAGTTCCTGGGCACGAGCATCGAGTCCTGGTTCGACGTGCGTGTCGATCGCGCCCTCGAGGGCGGATTGAACCTCGGGCGAAGCGCGCTCGATTCGCTGCTGAAGGAAACGACCAACAAGGCCACGCAGCTCGCGCTGACGTTGCAGGAATCGGAGCCCGGCGGCGTGGCCGCTCGCCTGTCGCGCGCCAGCGAGCAGGCCGGCGTGTACGAAGCGGCGCTTTTCTCGACGTCGGGCGCGGTGCTGGCCATCGCCGGCACCTCCGGGTCGACGCTGAGTCCGCAGCCGCCGCCCGCCGAAGCGCTGCGCCGCGCGCGGCTGCAGCAGACCTATTCCAAGATCGAGCAACTTCCCGACCAGGGGCTGATGTCGCGCGTCGTCGTGCCCGTCAACGGCGTCGATCCGCAGGATCCATTGAGGCTGCTGCAGGTCGTCGAGCCGGTATCCAAGCAGTTGCAGGCCGATGCCGAAAAAGTGCAGGCGGGATTCAACGACTATCAGGAGATATCGTTCTCGCGCGCGGCGCTGAAGCGCCTGTACGCGCTGACGCTGACGCTGACGCTGCTGCTCGCGCTGTTCTCGGCGCTCGGCTTCGCGGTCGTCCTCTCGGAGCAGTTCAGTCGCCCGCTCGGACTTCTCGCCGAAGGCACGCGCGCGGTCGCGCAAGGCGATTTCAGCCGCCGCCACCCGGTGCAGAGCCGCGACGAGCTCGGCGTGCTGACCGAGTCGTTCAACACCATGACCGCGCAACTCGCCGACGCCCAGCAAAAAGCCGAGGAAAGCCGGCATGCGATCGAGACGACGCGCGCATATCTGGAGAGCATTCTCGCCAATCTCTCCGCGGGCGTGCTTGCCTTCGACAGCGCGTTTCGCCTGCGCACCGCCAATCCCAGCGCGGCGGTCATCCTGCAGCAGCCGCTCGCCGATCTCATCGGCGTGACCGCTCGGGGACTGGCAGACGCGCCTGCCCGCGCTGGGCAGGTTCGCCGAATTCGTCGAGGAGAGCTTTCGCGACCGGACGCGACGGGCAGTGGCAACGCCAGGCCGAGATCGAGGTAGGCGGACCACATGCGCGTCCTCCTGGTGCGCGGCTCGAAGCTGCCGGGCGCCGTGGCGCCGGGATCGGTGGTGGTGTTCGACGACGTCACCGAGCTGTCCGAGGCGCAGCGTGGCGCGGCATGGGCCGAGGTGGCGCGAAGGCTCGCGCACGAGATCAAGAATCCGCTGACGCCGATCCAGCTCTCGGCCGAGCGCCTCGCGGCCAAGCTCTCCGGCAAGTTGACCGGCAACGATGGCGATATCCTCGTGCGCGGGACGCAGACCATCGTCGCGCAGGTCGCGGCGATGAAGCAGATGGTCGACGATTTCGCGATCTACGCGCGGCAGCCGCGTCCAGGGCGCATGCAGCCCGTGGACGTCAAGGCGCTCTTGCTCGATGTGCTGGGGTTGTACGAAAATCTGCGGCCCGGGTCTCACGCTGAAATTTGTCGACGACAGCTCCGTCATTCAGGGCGAGCCGACGCGGCTTCGCCAGGTATTTCACAATTTGCTGCAGAATGCGATCGATGCGCAGGCGGACGATGCCACGCCCGCGTACGATGTCGGTATCGCGGTCATCGGCGACGAATTGGCTTTGTCCTTTGGAGATCGCGGCAGCGGATTTCCGGAGAATGTCCTGTCGCACGCATTCGAACCCTATGTCACCACGAAGGCCAAGGGCACCGGGCTCGGCCTCGCGATCGTGAAAAAAATCGTGGATGAGCACCAGGGTCGCGTTACGATCGAGAACCGGCGGCCACGCGGTGCCTTGGTTACGCTGTATTTCCCGCGGGAAGGAATCAGGACGTGATGGCGCAGCCGAAGGAAATACTGATCGTCGACGATGAAGTCGGCATCCGCGAGCTATTGTCGGAAATCCTGCAGGACGAGGGCTACCGGGTAAGCCTTGCCGAGAATGCGGGCGAGGCGCGCAGCTATCGAGCGCGCGCGCAGCCCTCGCTGGTCCTGCTCGACATCTGGATGCCCGACACCGACGGCGTGACGCTGCTGCGCGAGTGGGCGGCGAGCGGACAGCTCACCATGCCGGTGGTGATGATGTCGGGCCACGGCACCATCGAAACCGCGGTCGAGGCCACCAAGATCGGCGCCTTCGACTTCCTCGAGAAGCCCGTCGGCCTGCAAAAACTGCTTTCGACGATCACGCGCGCGCTGAAGACGTCGGTCGGGGCGGGACCGCGGCGGGTGTCGCTGCCGACCGTGGGAACCAGCGCGCCGGTCATCGAGGTCGAGCGCGCGCTCGAGCAGTTGCTGCGCGCCAACCGCCCGGTGCTTCTCGTCGGCGAGCCGGGCGCCGGGCACGAGCTCGTCGCGCGCGCGCTGCACCTTCCCGAAACGCCGTTCGCCCAGCATCCGACCGGCGCGCGCCTGGCGACCAATCCGCTGCAGGTACTCGAGGAGGCGCACGAGGGAACGTTGTACTGCGCCGAGATCGGCGGCTATTCCAAGGCGGAGCAGAAAGGGCTCGCGTTCGTGCTCAGCAAGCTCGAGCGACACAGCACGGTGCTCGTCTGCACCAGCAGCGAGCAGCTCGGCAACCTCGCTGCCGAAGGCCGCTTCGATCCCGCGCTGCTGGCGGTTCTGTCCGCGGGCGCAGTCATGCTCCCGCCGCTGCGGCAGCGTCGCGAGGACATTCCGGCGCTGGTCGATCGCTTCTGGCGCGAGATCACCGCCAGCCAGCGCACGACCGCGGTGCTGCACGCCTCGGCGGTGGTCGCGCTGTCGCAGGCTTACTGGCCGGGCAACATGGAGCATCTGCACAACGTCATCGCCAACCTGGCGCTCACCGTCGACAGCGAGATCACCGGCGAGCACGTTCGACGATTGCTCGGCGAGACGGCGCTGCCTCCACCCAGCGCGATCGCGCCCGAGGTGACCGCGCGATTCTTCGAGCTGCCGCTGCGCGAGGCGCGCGAAGCGTTCGAGCGTATCTATTTCGAGCAGCTTCTCGGCAAGGAGCAGAGCAACATGAGCCGCGTCGCCGATCGCGCCGGACTCGAGCGGACGCACCTGTACCGCAAGCTCAAGCAGCTCAACATCCGCTTCGCCCGGCGCAGCGACGAGGCGACATGATGTCCGCGCCCGGCGGCGTCGTCGGGACGGAAGCGCGCGGGCCCGGCAGGAAGCACCTGGCGTCGCTTGTGGTCGGCGCGATGGGCGTGGTGTTCGGTGACATCGGCACCAGCCCGCTGTACACGCTGCGCGAATGCTTCAGCCAGCAGCACGGGCTTGCGCTCACCGAGGCGCATATCCTGCAGATCCTTTCGGTCATCTTCTGGGCGCTCACCATCGTCGTGACGCTCAAGTACGTGACGCTGATCATGCGCGCCGACAATCGCGGCGAGGGCGGCATCATGGCGCTCACCGCGCTGGTGTCGAGCGGACTCGCCAACGGACGAGCGCGCTGGTGGCTCGTCGGCCTCGGCATCTTCGGCGCGGCGATGTTCTACGGCGACGGCATGATCACGCCGGCGATCTCGGTGCTTTCCGCGGTCGAGGGGCTGGAGGTCGTCGCGCCGGCGCTCAAGCCCTGGGTCGTGCCGCGTGACCATCGCTCATCCTGGTCGGTGTTGTTCTCGATCCAGCGGCACGGCACCGCGCGCGTCGGCGTGCTGTTCGGGCCGGTGATGTGCGTCTGGTTCGTGACCATCGCGGCGCTGGGCGTCGGCCAGATCGTGCGCGTGCCGGCGGTGCTGAAGGCGCTCAATCCCGCGTACGCCGTCGACTTCTTCGTCGGCAGCCCGCTGGCGGCGTTTCTGGCGCTGGGCGCCGTCGTCCTGGCCGTCACCGGGACCGAGGCGCTGTACGCGGACATGGGGCACTTCGGCGCGCGCCCGATTCGCCGCGCGTGGCTGTTCTTCGTGCTTCCGGCGCTGGTGCTGAACTATTTCGGCCAGGGCGCGCTGCTGATCCAGGACCCGGAGGCGATCCACAACCCGTTCTACCTGCCTGGCGCCCGACTGGGCGCTCGTGCCGCTGGTGGTGCTGGCGACGTTCGCGACCGTGATCGCGTCGCAGGCCGTCATCTCGGGCGCGTTCTCGCTCACGCGGCAGGCGATCCAGATGGGTTATTGCCCGCGGCTGACCATCACGCACACGTCGAACCGCCAGATCGGCCAGATCTACGTGCCGTTCATCAACTGGACGCTGCTGGCCGCCGTGATCGTGCTCGTCGCCGGCTTCCGGACGTCGAGCAATCTCGCCGCCGCGTACGGCATCGCGGTGACGCTGGCGATGCTCATCGATTCGCTGCTCATCTACGTGGTCCTGACGCAGGTTGTGGCGATGGAACCGCTACGCCGCGCTGTGCATCGTGGTGCCGCTGCTGGTGATCGATGCCGCGTTTCTCGCGTCGAACGCGCTCAAGATTCCCGACGGCGGCTGGTTCCCGATCGTCATCGGCGGGGTCGTCTTCACCCTGCTGACCACGTGGAAGCGCGGCCGCTCGATCCTGTACGAACGCCTGCGCGAGGAGACGATTCCGCTCGACGCGTTCATCGAGTCGATCGCCGCCGCGCCGCCCACGCGTGTACCCGGAACCGCGGTCTTCCTGACCAACATGCCGGCACGCGTGCCGCACGCGCTGCTCCACAACCTCAAGCACAACAAGGTGCTGCACGAGCGCGTCGTGCTGCTCACCATGAAGACGCGAGACATTCCGGTCGTCGCCCGCAAGGATCGCGTGCGCATCGAGGATCTGGGCGCGAGCTTCGAGCAGATCGAAGCCTTTTTCGGTTTCACCGAGGACCAGGACATCCCCGAGCTGCTCGAGGAGTGCGCGCGCTGCGGCCACCCGTTCGACCTGATGGACACGTCGTTCTTCGTCTCGCGCGAGACGCTCATTGCCAGCGTCGCCCCGGGAATGGCGCTGTGGCGCGAGCGATTGTTCGTGTCGATGTCCAAGAACGCGACCAAGGCGAGCGAGTACTTCAATGTGCCCACCAACCGCGTCGTGGAGCTGGGGACGCAGGTCGAGCTCTGAGCGAAAAAAACGCCGGCGGTTGAGGCCGGCGTCGTTTCAGCGTTGTGGTGCCCTCGCTGCAAGGTGCTCACTGCGCTCACTGCAATGCAAATTGCCCGCGCATCGTCTTGAGCGCCTTGCTCTCGATCTGGCGAATGCGTTCCGCGGACACGCCGTAGCGGTCGGCGAGGTCCTGCAGCGTCGCCTGCTCGGTCTCGCGCAGCCACCGCGCCTCGATGATGCCGCGGCTGCGGTCGTCGAGCTTGGCGAGCGCATCGCGCAGACCGTCGCTGCGGTTGCGCGCCGTCTCGACGCGCTCGAGGATGTGCGACGGCTCGTCTTCGGTGTTCGTCAGGTAGGCGATCGGAGTCATCGTCTCGCCTTCCTCACCGGACTGCGGATCCATCGCGACGTCCTGTCCCGACAGCCGCGTCTCCATCTCGACGACCTCCTCGGGCTTGACCGACAGCGCCTGCGCGATGTCGCGCGCCTCGGTCGGCGTGAGCGTCCCGGCGCGCGGCTTCATGCTGCGCAGGTTGAAGAACAGCTTGCGCTGCGCCTTGGTCGTGGCGATCTTGACCAGCCGCCAGTTGCGCAGGATGTACTCGTGCATCTCGGCGCGAATCCAGTGCAGCGCGAAGGACACCAGCCGCACGCCGCGCTCGGGATCGAAACGGCGCACCGCCTTCATCAGCCCGATATTGCCTTCCTGGATCAGGTCCGCCTGCGGCAGCCCGTAACCGAGATAGTTACGGCTCACCGACGACGACCAGCCGCAGGTGCGAAAGGACGAGCTGGCGCGCCGCGTCGACATCGTCGTCGCGTTGCAGCTTGCGGCCGAGCTCGGTCTCCTGCTCGGCTGTGAGCAGCGGGAAACGGTTGACCGCCTGGACGTACTGATCGAGGCTCCCCAGCGAGGCGGGAGTGGGGAAAGCCAACTGCGTAGTGGTCATGGGTGGGCTTGCTCCTGTTCGAGGCGATTTTAGCACTCGGTGTATAAGAGTGCTAAAGGACCCTCGAGTTCCCGCCGTGGGCTCGACTGACGGCCGCGGGCGCTCTGGTGGGTAAGCATAACCTAACGCTATGAAGGCAATAACTATTCGCACTGCCGCGCGCGGACCCTACCCCACCAAGGCGTCGACGAACTCCGCCACGTTGAATTCGCGCAGGTCGTCGACGCCCTCGCCCACCCCGATGAGCTTGAGCGGCACGGGGGAGGCCTTGGCGATCGCGGCGACCACGCCACCTTTGGCCGTCCCGTCGAGCTTGGTCAGGATGAGCCCGGTCAATCCCAGCGCCGCGTCGAATGCCGCCACCTGCGCCAGCGCGTTCTGGCCGGTATTGGCGTCGAGCACGAGCAGCGTCTCGTGAGGGGCGCCCGGCATCGCCTTGTCGATGACTCGGCGGATCTTCTTGAGCTCGTCCATCAGGTGAAGTTGCGTCGGCAGGCGCCCGGCGGTATCGGCGAGCACGACATCGATGCCGCGCGCCCGCGCCGCGGTGATGGCGTCGAACATCACCGCCGCCGGATCGCCACCCTGCTGCGCGATGACGCGCACGCCGTTGCGCTCGCCCCAGACCTCCAGCTGCTCGCGCGCGGCGGCGCGAAAGGTGTCGCCGGCGGCGAGCAGCACCGACAGACCCTGGCTCTGGAGGTACTTCGCGAGCTTGCCGATCGACGTCGTCTTGCCGGCACCGTTGACGCCCGCGAGCATGATCACGAACGGACGCTGCGGCCCGACGACGAGCGGCTGCTCGAGCGGGGACAGGAGCGTCGTCAGCGACGCGCGAAGCGCGTCGCGTGGCTCGGTGCCGGCGTCGGCGCGCGACCAGCGCTGCCGCAGGTCCGCCAGCAGGTGCGACGTCGCGGCGACGCCGACGTCGGCTTCGAGCAGTGCCGATTCGAGCTCCTCGATCGCGTCATCGCCGAGGCTCTTCCGACCCAGCGGCAAGGTGATCGGCCGGGTCAGGACTTCGCGCGTGCGACCGAGTCCGTCCTTGAGCCTCTCGCTCCACGATCGGGTGTCGGTGTCGGGTTTGCGCTTGAACAGGTCGAACACGGGGCGAAGAGTGCGGTGCGGGATGAAAAGCGTCCGAAGCTATAATTCTACCCTTCGCCCCTGTGGCGCCTGCGCGCGCCCTCGCTCGTTGCCTCTTCAGAATCAGGTTCGGATCATCGGCGGCCAGTGGCGCGGCAGGCGCGTGCGCTTTCCCTCGGACGTGGGGATCCGCCCGACGCCCGATCGCGTGCGCGAGACGTTGTTCAACTGGCTGGGCCAGGATCTCGACGGGCTCACCACGCTCGATCTGTTCGCCGGGAGCGGGGCGCTGTCGCTTGAAGCGCTCTCGCGCGGCGCGACGCGCGCGGTGGCGGTCGATCGCAATGCAGCGCTGGTGCGCGCGCTCGCCGACGACCGGCGCCGCGCTCGGAACGCGCGCGCTCGAGACGCATCGTGCCGACGCGATGACGTTCCTCGCGCGTGAGCCGCGCCGCTTCGACGTCATCTTTCTCGATCCGCCCTTCGATCTCGATCTCTGGGGCTCATTGCTGCCCGCGGCGGCGTCGAGGCTCGCGCGCGATGGCGTGATCTACGCCGAGGCGCGCTCAACCGTCGCTGCCGCCGATGGACTGGGGGTCGCACGCAGCGACAGGGCCGGGCAGGTGCATTATCATCTGCTGCGCAAAATCGAGGCCACCGAGCAACCCGCATGCTGACCGTCGTCTATCCCGGAACGTTCGACCCCTTCACGCGCGGCCACGAGGATCTCGTGCGCCGGGCCGCGAAGCTCTTCGACCGCGTGATCGTCGGCGTCGCCGACAGCCAGAGCAAGCGACCGATGTTCACCGCGCAGGAGCGCATCGGCGTGATGCGCAAAGTCCTCGCCGAGTTCGGCAACGTCGAGGTCGCCGGGTTCTCGGGATTGCTGATGGATTTCGTGCACTCGGTGGACGCGCGGGTGATCGTGCGCGGGTTGCGCGCGGTCTCGGACTTCGAGTACGAGTTCCAGATGGCGGGGATGAATCGCAATCTCTACCCCGAGGTGGAAACGCTGTTCCTCACTCCCGCCGAGCAATACCTGTTCACGTCGTCGACCATCGTGCGCGAAATCGCGCGCTTCGGCGGCGACGTCAGCAAGTTCGTGCATCCCGGCCGTCGAAGCCGAGCTCAAGGCAAAGGTCGCCGCGGAGTCGCGGGTCGCTGAAGGCAGCGCGACATGGCGCTGCTGATCACCGACGAATGCATCAACTGCGACGTGTGCGAACCCGAGTGCCCCAACTCGGCGATCTCGCAGGGCGTGGAGATCTACGTCATCGATCCGAGCCGGTGCACCGAATGCGTCGGGCACTTCGACGCCCCGCAATGCGTCGAGGTCTGTCCGGTGGATTGCATTCCGCTTGACCCGGCGCATGTGGAAACGCGCCAGCAGCTCCTGCTCAAGTACGAATCGCTGATGGCGGCGAAGCCGCCGCCGGACCCGGTCGCCCGCGAAACGTAGCGCGGCTTACGCCGCGTTGGCGGCCTGCGGGACGAGCTCGGGCTGATCGATCACCACGTCGATCGCGGCAAGCTCGGCGCCCATGAGATCGATCTGGGCGCGCACGGTCGACTCCGCCTGCTCGAGCTCGCTGATGCGCTCCTCGAGCTCGTCGCTGGCGCGATGGATGCGCTTGACGCTCTCGAGGCGCCGCCGCAGCTGCATGTGGTGCTCGCGCACCTGGGTCTCGAGCGGCGCCATGACCGTTTTCAGCCAGCTGTCCAGGTCCCGGTTGGCGATGTCGTAGACATGCTTGACGCGGATCGCGACGGTTTCGAAGAAGCGCTTCATCAGCGTGAACTTCGCCTTGCTCACCATGTTCCAGAGCGTGTTGAAGTGCACGTTGTAGGCGCGCTCCAGCCGCTCGACTTCCTTCTGGTACTTGAGCATCGAAAATGGCGGCGGCGTGAACGCCTCGAGGCCGTGCTCCTTGGCGAAGCGCGCGTACATCGCCTGCATCATGTCGTGGATCTCGGCGGTCTGGTGTCCGCTCTTTTCCAGGCTCTCGTAGATGCTCGCGAAGAAATCGTTCATCGCCGAGCGCACGCCCTTGGTGAAGGGGCTCGCCTCGATGCGCCTGCGCGTCTGGGCGGCGGTGCCGCGCAGCGTCTCCAGGCCGATCGACTCGTAGAGAGTATTGGTGTGCTGCGTGAAAATCGTGCGCAGCGCGGTGTAGCGCTGCATGCCGCGCTCGAACAGGTCCTTCTCCTGCTGGATGCGCTCCATCATGTGCTCGACGACGTCCTGGTTCTTGCCGCGCAGCCCGCGCAGCTCGGCAAGCTGCTCGCGGATGCCGACGATGCGGCTGTCGAGGATCGTTCGCATCGACGCCGCCAGCGTGCGGATCTCGGCGCGGGTCGCCGAGCCGACGATGTGGCGCTTGGCAGGGATCAACTCCTTCGATAGCGCTAGCTCGAGCTGCGGCAGGCGGCTTCGCGCCAGCAGCGCGTCGTCGCCGTTGACCTTGGCGAGCAATCCCTTTTGCGCGGAGACGGGAAACACCTGCGCCGGCGGTAGCTCCAGCAGCTGCGCGCTGGTGCGCACCTGGCGCGCGATCTCGGCGTCGATCTCCTGCGGCGTCCGCAGGTCGTCCCACAGCCCGTCGATCTTGTTGAGGATGACCAGCCGCCCTTCCCGCGTCGACGGGTTGTCGCCGACCAGGTGCTTGCTCCACACGTCGATGTCGGTCTTGGTCACTCCGGCGTCCGCCGCGAGGATGAACAATATGGCGTGCGCGTTGGGCAGGAGATTGAGAGTGAGCTCGGGCTCGGTGCCGATCGCGTTCAGGCCTGGCGTATCCAGGATCACCAGGCCCTGCTGCAGGAGCGGGTGCGGGAAGTTGATCACGGCGTGGCGCCAGCACGGGATCTCGACGGCGCGTTCGTCGATGCCCGGGGTCATGGTCAAGCACGTCGCCGTCCTCGTAGAGCCCGTACTTGCGGGCCAGCGCAACGGGCACGCGCTTGACCTGCGAGACCTGCGAAAGGACCTCGCTCATCTTGTCCGCCGACGACATGTCCAGCGGCATGGTCACCCACTCATCGGCGTAGTTCTTGAACTCGACGACGCTTCCCCCGCGGGCGCGCGTCTCGATCGGCAGCAGACGGATGGACGGCGGCCGCGTCGAGTCGTAAAGCAATTCGGTCGGGCACATGGTCGTGCGGCCCGCGGCGGACGGCAGCAGTCGCTGTCCGAAGTCGGCGAAAAAGATCGCGTTGATCAGCTCCGACTTGCCGCGCGAGAACTCGGCAACGAATGCGACGACGAGCTTGTCCTGGTGCAGACGCTCGAGCAGATGCTGGATGGCGAGGTCGGCGTTGGCGTCGGCGAGCTCCTGCTGCGAGAGCCAGTCGTGCAGGCGGGAAATTCCCGCCGAAAGCCGTCGTCGCCAGTCGCTGTAGGCTTCAAACCGCGCTGCGAGGTCTTTGGACTGCATCGTTGCGCCGCCTCCCTCGGCGGGAGGGACGCGCGCCGCGCGAAGACTCCGCAGCGGACGTCCCTGTGTCATGAGCCCAAATGACTCTAGCACAAAGCAGGCCTAGATCAGGCCGTGGGACACCTCAGCGCTGGCAGGTCGGGCAGTAGGTCGTGGCCCTGCCGGCCTGCCGCACGGCTCGGATCGGCGTGCCGCATACGCGGCACGGCTTTCCGGCGCGGCCGTAGACGAAATGATGGAGCTGCGACTCGCCCGGCTCGCCATCGCTGTCGACGTAGTCGCGCAAGGTGCTGCCCCGGCGCCCGACGGCGTCGTTGAGGGTGTCGCGGACCGCGCTGACCAGCCGCTCGCAGCTCGCCCGCGACAGCCTGTTTGCCTGGCGCGTTGGTCGTATGCCCGCGCGGAAAAGCGCCTCGCTGGCGTAGATGTTCCCGACGCCGACGACGATTGCGCTGTTCATGAGCGCAGGCTTGATCGGCCCGAACCGCGTACGCAGCGCGGCGTGCAGCGTGTCGCCGGTGAAACCGGGTTCCAGCGGCTCGGGACCGAGCGCGGCGAGCAGCGGATGAGACAGGTGCGACGCGGTCCACAGCACCGCGCCGAAGCGCCGGGGGTCGTGGTAGCGCATCAGCGCCCCGTTGCCGAAGGCGATATCGACGTGATCGTGCGGACGGCGCGCCGGCGCGCGCTGGTACCATCGCAGACTACCCGTCATTCCCAAGTGCACAATGAGCGTGCCTGCGGCCGTGTGGAAGAGCAGGTACTTACTCCGGCGCGCGACGTGGTCGATCGTCTTGCCGACCAGAAGTTTGGCTAGCCCGGCGGGAACCGGCCAGCGCAAGCGGCGGTCGTATATCCGCACGGCCGTCACTTTCTGCCGTTCCACGTGGGGCGCCAGACCGCGCCGCGTGGTCTCGACTTCGGGAAGTTCGGGCATTGGGGAACGGGGGGACGGGCGGCGTTTGTTGCTCTGCCCAATATACCCTAAGATTTGTGTCGTGCTGGCGAGCGAACCTGCCCGTCCGCGCCAACAGAAAGCGAAGTGCAACGTGCGTTCGTTCCAACGGCTTGGTTCCCTCCGCGTCGCGGTGCTCCTGGCGTTCGGCTTGGTTGCCGCAGGCGCCGCGAACGCGCAATCGCCGGCGAGCAGTGCAACGCCCGAGACGATTACGCCGCGCGGGTGAATCGCGGCTTTCGGCCGATGTTCTTTATAGAATTCTGGTCGGCGATATTGCACTGCAACGCGGCGACGCCGCGATCGCTGCCCGCGCCTACTACGAAGCCGCCCGCGAAGCGCAGGAGCCCAGGCTGGCCCGGCGCGCCACCGAAGTCGCGCTTTTCGCGCGCCAGCGCGCGCTCGCGCTGGACGCGGCCAAGCTGTGGCTTTCGCTGGACCCGAACGCGGATCGTGCCCGGCAAATGGTTGCCACGCTCACGCAGTCCGGGGCCGGCAACGAGCTCAAGGCAGAGCTCGAGCATGTGCTCGCCGAAGCGGCGAGCAACGGGACGCAGGGCGACGCGTTTCTCCAGCTCAACCAGGCGCTCGCCGGGCAAAGCGACAAGGCGGCGGTCTATCGTCTCGTCGTCGAGCTTGCCAAGCCGTACCCGAGCGTGCCCGAAGCGCAGTTCGCGGTCGCGCTCGCGGGATACAACACCGGACTGAACGACCTCGAGACCGTCGCGGTCTCGATGCGTGCCGCTGACCGCGCGCTCGAGCTGCGCCCCGGCTGGGAACGCGCCGCGCTGATCAAGAGCGACATCCTCGCCAAGAGCTCCCCCGAGGGCGCCATCGGATTCCTCAACGGCTTCCTGTCGAGCGCTCCGGAGTCGCGCCCCGCAGCCGTGGCGCTCGCGCAGCTCTACGTCGAGCAAAAGCGCTTCGCCGAGGCACGCGAGGTATTCCAGCGCCTCTCGGCGGCCGATCCGTCCGACAAGGAGCTGCAGTTCGCGGTCGCCGCGCTCTCGGTGCAGATGAAGGATTTCGCAACGGCGCAGCGCGTGTTCACGTCACTCCAGAGCGCGGGCTTCGGCGAGCCGGGCGTGGTGACGTTCTATCTGGCGCAGATTGCCGAGGACACGCGTCGCTACGACGATGCGATCGCGCTCTACTCGAAGGTGACCGACGGCGACCGCGCGTGGCTCGCGCAGCTGCGCATCGCCGCCCTCATCGCCAAGAAAGGCGACCTGAAGGGCGCGCGCAAATTCCTTTCGGACCTGAACCCCGAGGGGCGCGAGCAGCGCATCGAGCGCGCGCAGGCCGACGCGCAGCTGCTTCGCGATGCCGGCGACAACCAGGGTGCGTATGCGGTGCTCACGGCCTCGCTGGTCACGTATCCCGAGTCCGCGGAGCTGCTCTACGACATCGCCATGGTCGCCGAAAAGCTCGACCGGCTCGACGAAGTCGAGAAGCGCCTGGGCGAGGTCATCGCGCTCAAGCCCGATAACGCGCAGGCGCTCAATGCGCTGGGCTACACGCTCGTCGACCGCACCCAGCGGACCGCCGAGGGCCTGAAACTGATCGAGCAGGCGCTCGCTCTCGCGCCGGCGGACCCCTTCATCCTCGACAGCATGGGATGGGCGCAGTACCGGCTGGGCAATCTCGACGATTCCGAGAAATTCCTGCGCCGTGCGCTGGCCGATCGCTCCGATCCGGAGATCGCCGCCCATCTCGGCGAGGTGCTCTGGGCCAAGGGCGAACGGGCGCGCGCGAAGGAAATCTGGCAGTCGCAGCTCAAGCAGACGCCCGACAACGCGCTGCTGCTCGAAACCGTTCGCCGCTTCGGTCCGTAGCGCGGCGTCGCTCAAGTCATCTCGCGCTCAGTGAATCTCGCGGCCCGGCTGGCGGCCGGTGCTGCGCTACTGGCGGCGTTCCTCGCGCTATCGGGTTGTGCCGCGTTGTCCGGCAACGCGACGAATGCCGCGCCCCGCCGAGGGCACGTTCGCGCCCGCACAGGAAACATTCGAGGCCGCCGGACGGATCTCGCTGCGCCATGGCGCGCAGGCGCTCACCGCCAACTTCCGCTGGCTGCACCAGGGCGAGCGCGACGAGATCGACCTCGCTTCTCCGCTCGGACAAACACTCGCGCGCCTGTCGGGCGCGCCCGGCGCGGTGTCGCTGCGTCTTGCGGACGGAAGCGTCGCGAGCGCGGCCGACTGGGCGGCGCTGATGTCGCGCTCGCTGGAGTGGGCGCTGCCGGTCGAAGGGCTGCGCTACTGGATACAGGGCATGCCCCGACCGGGCTCGGCGTTCGAGGTGGAATGGGCGCCCGACGGCGTCCCCGCGCTGCTGCGCCAGGATGGCTGGACCATCGTGTACCAGCCTTTCGCGCGCGACCCCTCAGGCACACCGCGCCCGGCGCGCATCGCGCTGTCGTATCCCGACACCGAGGTGCGCATGGCGGTGGACGTATGGCAGTGAGCGAAGTGAGCATGCGCAACGTGCTCAGGCTGCCCGCGCCGGGCAAGCTCAACGCGTTTCTTCACGTCACCGGGCGCCGCGCCGATGGCTACCACACGCTCGACTCGCTGTTCGTGCTGCTCTCGCGCGGCGACACCGTCTCGCTTGCCGCGCGCGAGGATGGCGCCATCGTGCGCGAGGGCATCGGCCACGGCATCGCGGTGGACGACGACCTCGCCATTCGCGCGGCGCGACTGCTGCAGGAGCGAAGCGGCGAGCCGCGCGGCGTGAGCGTCGAGGTGACCAAGCGCCTGCCGATCGGCGCGGGACTCGGCGGAGGCAGCTCCGACGCAGCGACCGTACTGCTCGGTTTGAACCGCCTGTGGGGATTGTCTCTTTCGCGCCGCGCGCTGATGTCGATCGCGCTCGAGCTCGGCGCCGATGTGCCGTTCTTCGTCTTTGGCGAGACCGCGCATGCGCGCGGCATCGGCGAGGAGCTCTGCGCGATGACGATGCCGCCGACGTGGTACACCGTGCTCTCGCCCTCGGCCGCGGTGGCGACGCGCGATATCTTTACTGCGCCAGAATTGACACGCAACAGCGAGTCCGCGAAAATGCGAGTCTTTTCCGAAGGATATGGCCGCAACGATCTTTACGGCGTTGCGGCGGCGCGGTTCCCGGAGGTCGCCCGTTGTCTCGATGCGCTCGCGCAGGCTGCTCCGGGTTCGGACGCGCGCATGACGGGGTCGGGGGCGTGCGTTTTCGCCGCGTTTCGCACCGAGGACGCCGCGCAGCGGGCGCTTTCCAGGGTGCCGGGCGGCATCACCGGTTTTGTTGCGCGATCGATTGCCCGCCATCCGTTGTGGTGTTTCGCCTGACGAAGCGGACCGACGTTTTCCCTTGGGGAGTCGCCAAGTGGTAAGGCACCGGATTTTGATTCCGGCATTCGTAGGTTCGATCCCTACCTCCCCAGCCACACCTGCAAGGCGCGGTGCAGCGCGCATTTTCGTGCGCCCTCGCACCGCGCCGACGGACGCCTGCCTTGAAGTTTGACCGCATGCGCATCTTCACCGGCACGGCCAATCCGCGCCTGGCCGAGGCGGTCGTCCGGCACATGAACACGAGCCTCGGACGCTGCCTGGTCGGGCGATTCTCCGACGGCGAGGTGATGGTCGAGCTCCTCGAGAACGTGCGCGGACGCGACGTCTTCGTCCTCCAGTCGACCTGCGCGCCGACCAACGACAACCTGATGGAGATCCTGATCATGGTCGACGCGCTCAAGCGCGCGTCGGCAGGCCGCATCACCGCCGCGATTCCCTATTTCGGCTACGCGCGTCAGGATCGAAGGCCGCGCTCGGCGCGGATGTCGATCACCGCCAAGGTCGTCGCCGACATGCTCAGCACCGTCGGCGTCAACCACCTCATGACCATGGACCTGCACGCCGATCAGATCCAGGGATTCTTCAACATTCCGGTCGACAACATCTACGCGACCCCGGTGCTGCTGGGCGACCTGTGGAAGCAGAATCACGAGGACCTGCTGGTGGTATCGCCGGACGTCGGGGGCGTGGTGCGCGCGCGCGCCATCGCCAAGCGGCTCGATTCCGATCTTGCCATCATCGACAAGCGGCGGCCGAAAGCGAACGTCGCCGAGGTGATGAACATCATCGGCGACGTCGAAGGGCGCTCCTGCGTGATCATGGACGACATCGTCGACACCGCGAACACGCTGTGCAAGGCGGCATCCGCGCTCAAGGAAAACGGCGCGCGCAAGGTGGTGGCGTACTGCACGCATCCCGTGCTCTCGGGCGGCGCCGTGCAGCGCATCGCCGAGTCGGAGCTCGACGAGATCGTCGTCACCGACACCATTCCGCTGTCGGAAGAGGCGCGGGCGTGCAAGCGTATCCGGGTGCTCTCGTGCGCGCAGCTGCTCGCCGAGACGATGACGCGCATCTCCAACGAGGAGTCGGTGAGCTCGCTGTTCACCGAGTAGGGCGTATGCGCCTCGGCGCCGCCCTTGCCGCGCGGGTTGTGCGGACCGGCGCAATCGGGTTATAATTCAAGGCTTTCCAGACGGCACGCCGCAGCACCAGGCGCGTGCCGATTGTCGCCACCGCGGACGACCGAGGCCGGCTAGCGCTCGCCGGAAGGCCGCAGACACAGGAGTTCCCCATGCAGCAGCACGAATTCACCGCCTTCGCCCGCGCCACCGAGGGCCGCGGCGCCAGCCGTCGCCTTCGCCGCAGCGGCCGCGCGCCGGGCATCGTCTACGGCGGCAGCGCCGACCCGCAGCCGATCGAGCTCGATCACAACGCGCTCATCCACGCGCTCAAGCGCGAGGCTTTCCACTCGTCGATCCTGACCATGAAGTTCGACGGCACAGTCGCAGCGCGTCCTGCTGCGCGACGTGCAGATGCATCCGTTCCGCAACGAAGTGCTGCACGTCGATTTCCAGCGTGTCGACGAGTCGCGCAAGATCCACATCAAGGTGCCGCTGCATTTCACGCACGCCGAGGATTCGCCCGCGCACAAGACCACCGACGCGATCATCAGCCACGTGATGACCGACCTCGATGTGTCGTGCCTGCCGAAGGATCTGCCGACCTTCATCGAGGTCGACCTGTCCGCGCTCGCCGTCGGCCAGTCGATCCACGTGTCCGACCTCAAGTTGCCTGCCGGTGTCGTCGCGGTCACGCGCGGCAAGATCGACCCGGTCGTGGTCACCGCGATCATTCCGCGCATCGTCGTGGAAGTCGAAGAAACCGCCGTCGCCGCCGAAGGCGCGGCGACCGAGGCCGCCGCCGGCGAGGAAGCGCGGCGAGAAGGGTGCGGCAGAAAAGGGCGGCGAGAAAGGCGGGCCGGCGAGAAGGGTGGGGCCGGCGACAAAGCGGCGGACAAGGGTTCCGAGAAGTCGGGCAAGAAGGACGACAAGAAGTAATTCGGAAGTAATTCGCAACGCAGGTCGGCACGGTCGATCGCCGAACGGCGCAGGGCCCGCGCGGTGTCAGCCGGCGGGCCCTTTTTCTGCGAGACCCGGCGCCAATAGCCATGCCCCATCCGCTGCGACTCATCGTCGGGCTCGGTAATCCCGGGCGTGAATACGCCGCCACCCGGCACAACGCCGGCGCGTGGATGATCGACGCGCTCGCGCGGGCGACAGGGCGCCGAGCTGCGCGGCGAGTCGAAGTTCCACGGCCGCGGTGTCGGCGTCCGAGCCGCGCCTGGCGGTGCCGCAGACGTTCATGAATCGAAGCGGGCTCGCGGTCTCCGCGCTGGCCCGCTTCTATCGCATCGCTCCCGGCGAGATCCTGGTCGCGCACGACGAGCTCGATCTCAAGCCGGGCACCGTCAAGCTCAAGCGGGGCGGTGGATTCGCCGGACACAACGGCCTCAGGGACATCGCGGCGGCGCTGGGCACGGCCGATTTCTGGCGGCGAGAATCGGTATCGGACATCCGCGCGACGGCGCGTTGTCGGAGCAGGAAGTCGCCGACTACGTGCTGCACCCGCCGTCGCGCGACGATCAGCCGCGATCGACGACGCCATCGCGCGCGTGCTCGCGATCTGGCCCCGGCTTGCCGCGGGCGAGACCGAGCGCGCCATGCACGAATTGCACACGCGTCCCGGCGACGCGACCACCGGAAAGTCACCGAGCATGAGCGTCAAATGCGGCATCGTCGGGCTTCCCAACGTCGGCAAGTCGACGCTTTTCAACGCGCTCACCAAGGCAGGCATCGCCGCCGAGAACTATCCGTTCTGCACCATCGAGCCCAATGTCGGGATCGTCGAAGTGCCGGACCCGCGTCTGGCGGCGCTGGCGGCGATCGCCAAGCCCGAGAAGGTATTGCCGGCCGCGGTCGAATTCGTCGACATCGCGGGACTGGTCGCGGGGGCGTCGAAAGGCGAAGGGCCTCGGCAACCAGTTCCTCGCCAACATCCGCGAGACCGACGCCATCGCGCACGTCGTGCGCTGCTTCGTCGACGAGAACGTCGTTCATGTCGCGGGCAAGATCGATCCCGTATCCGACATCGAGACCATCAACACCGAGCTCGCGCTCGCCGACCTCGCGACGGTGGAGAAGCAGCTCGCGAAATACTCCAAGATCGCGCGCTCCGGCGGCGACAAGGAGGCGCAGCGCCTGGTCGCCGCGCTCGAAAAAGTGAACGTCGCGCTCGACCAGGCCAAGCCGGCGCGCTCGGTCGATCTCTACCCGGAGGAAAAGGCGGTGCTCAAGCCGCTGTTCCTGCTCACCATGAAGCCGACGATGTACGTCGCCAACGTCGCCGAGCATGGCTTCAAGGACAATCCCTTGCTCGCGCGCGTCGAGACCTATGCGAGCGCGGAGGGCGCGCCGGTGGTGGCGATCTCCGCCGCGGTCGAATCGCAGATCGCCGACCTCGATGCCGACGACAAGAAGATCTTCCTCGACGACATGGGGCTCGACCGAGGCGGGGCTCGATCGGCTCATCCACGCCGGATACAAGCTGCTCGGACTCGACACCTACTTCACCGCGGGGCCGAAGGAAGTGCGCGCGTGGACGATCCGTCACGGCAGCACCGCACCGCAGGCGGCGGGCGTCATCCACACCGATTTCGAGAAGGGATTCATCCGCGCGGAAGTCATCGCGTTCGACGATTTCATCGCCTGCAAGGGCGAGCAGGGCGCGAAGGAAGCCGGTAAGATGCGGCTCGAAGGACGCGACTACGTGGTGAAGGACGGCGACGTCATGCATTTCCGCTTCAATGTCTGAGATGCGGGTCACGGTCGCTGCGGGTATCGTCGGCGCACTCGCGCTCGCAGCCTGCGTCCAGCTCAGTCCGCGCTTCGATCCCCCCGAGGTCGCGCTCGAATCGCTCAAGATCCTGCGCATCGTCGATGCTCGCGCCGATCTGTCGATCGGCCTGCGCGTCTACAACCCGAACGCCTACGTGCTGTCGGTCGATCGGCTCGAATTCGAGGTGGCGATCGATGGCCGCACCGCGGCGTCGGGCCGCAGCGCGCATGTCGGCGATCTTCCTGCGCGCGGCGACGCCAGCGTCGACATCGCGGGACGCGTCGATGTCGGCGCGGTCGCCACCGCGCTGATGACGCTTGGGTCGCAGCTTCCCATCGACTACGCAATAAAGGGCTCGGTGACGCTGACCGACGGCACGGTGCTGCCATTCGCGCGCAAGGGACGCGTGCCGGTCACGCGCTTCGACCGCGGATTCGGCCCGCGAGCGCCATGACGCGGCGCGTGCGATTCACCAAGATGCAGGGGCTGGGCAACGACTTCGTCGTGTTCGACGCGGTCAATCAGAGCATCGACCTCGCCGCGGCGGAGATCCGTCGCATCGCGGACCGGCACTTCGGCGTCGGCTGCGACCAGGTGCTCGTCGTGGAGAAAGCGTCGCGGCCGGACGTCGACTTCGGCTACCGCATATTCAACGCCGACGGCGGCGAGGTCGAGCAATGCGGCAACGGCGCGCGCTGCTTCGTCCAGTTCGTGCGCGCGCGCGGCCTGACCACCAAGCGCGCGATCCGCGTCCAGACGCGCGGCGGCGTCATCGAGCCCTCGCTCGACGCCGACGGGCAGGTGAGCGTCGACATGGGCGAACCGCGATTCGCCGCGAAGGACATCCCCTTCGTCACCGACAGCGACGACGTCGTGCAGCCGCTGCAGATCGAGAGAGCGCAGCGTGCCGATCAGCGCGCTGTCGATGGGCAATCCGCACGCGGTCCAGGTGGTCGCGGATGTCGACGCCGCGCCGGTGGAGAGCGAAGGCCCGCGGATCGAACGCCATCCGCGCTTTCCCCAAGGCGCGAACGCGGGCTACATGCAGGTCGTCGATCGCGCTAACATTCGCCTGCGCGTATGGGAGCGTGGCGCCGGCGAGACGCTCGCCTGCGGCACCGGGGCGTGCGCAGCGGTCGTCGCCGGAATCCGCCGCGGTCTGCTCGACTCGCGCGTCCGGGTCGCGACGCGAGGCGGAATGCTTTCCGATCGCGTGGGACGGCGCCGGAACGCCGGTCTTCATGACCGGACCCGCCGAGACGGTGTTCGAGGGCGAATGGAGCGTTGGACGAAGCGCCGCCGATGAACGATGCGAGGAAGCATCTGATGGATGCCAAGGCGGTCGCCGACTATCTCCAGCAGCACCCTGAATTCTTCGGCGAGTACGCCGACGTTCTCGCCGAGATCTACGTGCCGCATCCGCACGGCGGACACGCCATTCCCATCGCCGAGCGCCAGATCGTGACGCTGCGCGAAAAAAACGGCCAGCTCGAGACCAAGCTCCGCGAGCTGATCCAGTTCGGCGGCGAGAACGACGCGATCAGCGAAAAGCTGCATCGCTCGACGCTGGCGCTGTTCTCCGCGACGGATCTGGAGACGACGCTGGGCGTGCTCTATCACAGCCTGGTCGACGACTTCCAGATCCCGCAGGTCGCGCTCCGGCTGTGGGGCAAGGTGCCCGAGCAGTCGTATCTGCCCGAGCTCGCGGCGACCAGCCAGGAGCTTCGCGACTACGCGGGCACGCTCGGCACGCCCTACTGCGGAGAGCAGGCGCCGTTCGAGTCGCGCGACTGGTTCGAGGGCGGCCCCGCGCTGGAATCCTTCGCGTTCCTGCCGCTGCGCACGCACCAGGCGTTCGGCCTGCTGGCGCTGGGCAGCGACGATCCCGGCGCGCTTCTACGCCGGGATGGGAACGATGTACCTCACGCGCCTCGCCGAGCTCGCCAGCGTGGCGACCGCGCGCTTTCTCCCGCAGGCTTGAGACGCATCCGGATATGCGTCACGTGATCGAGGGCGAACACGGTGCCTCCGCGAGGCCCTAGCGTCCGGACTGCAGACGTCGACGACGCGCTTCTCGGCGCGTGGCAGGAACATCTGGCAACAAGGCCGCCGCACACCGGTGTCGCGTACTGGCGCGACGTCGGCGCGCTCAAGGCGCTCGCCGGCGACACGCCGCTCGCGAAGCTGTCGTCCCCCGAGATCCGCGCGCTGCGTCGCGATGCTGCATCAGCGCGGGCTTAAGCGCCGCGAGCCTGGCGCGGATGGTGTCGGCGTGGAGAGCGTTCTACCGCTTCGCGATCGGTCGCGACGCGACCATCGGCGAGAATCCGTGCGCCGGCCTGCGCGCGCCGCGTCGGACCGCGGCGCCTTCCCTCGGCGCTTTCGCCCGACGAGGCGGTCGCGGCTGGTGACCATCGAAGGCGACGGCGTTCTCGACGTGCGCGATCGCGCGCTGTTCGAGCTCGCGTACTCGTCGGGGCTGCGCGTCTCGGAGCTCGCGGGGCTCGATCGCTCCGCGCTCGACCTGACGACGGGCGAGGTGCGCGTCTGGGGCAAGGGGTCCAAGGAGCGGATCGTTCCGGTGGGCGCGCCGGCGCTGCGAGGCGTTGCGCGCATGGTTCGCGCAGCGGCATGAGCTGCCTGCGGGCGACGAGAAGGCGGTATTCGTGAGCCGCTCGGGCCGTCGCCTGGCGCCGCGCGCCATCCAGCAGCGGCTTGCCGTGTGGTCGGTCAAGCGCGGACTGTCGCAGCACGTTCATCCGCACATGCTGCGCCACTCCTTCGCGTCGCACGTGCTGCAGTCGTCGGGCGACCTGCGCGCGGTGCAGGAGCTGCTCGGGCACGCGAGCATCGCCAGCACGCAGATCTACACGCACCTCGATTTCCAGGCGCTCGCCAAGACCTACGACCAGGCGCATCCGCGCGCGCGCAAGAAAGCGCGGCGCTAGCGTCGTCTAGTCGACGATCTCGACGAGGCCGGGCACCCACGGCAGGTCGGTGGGGCCGGGGTCGACGCCAGCCTGCTTCAGGAGTGTCGTCAGCTGGCCGCGGTGATGCGTCCCGTGATTGAACATGTGCACCGCCGCGACGCCGACGCTCAGCCGCCGGGTGCGCCCATCCACGCTGCTCCGGTAGGTCAGAGGCGATGCCAGCTGCGCGGCGGTGACCGTCCCGGCCCATTCGAGAAGCGCGCCGTCGGTGATCGCGCGCTCGGCGCGAAGCGTCGCGAAATCGTCGATCAGGTCGGCGCCGAAGGCGGTCGCCGCGTACGGTTGCGCGGTGAGCCTGCCCAGCCACGCGCGATCGCCCCACAGCAGGTGATTGAGCGTGCGGTGCATCGAGCCGAAAAAGGCGCCGCGGTCGCGCCGGCGCTCTGCGTCGGGAAGCTCCGCGCATACCGCGTACAACCGGTCATTGATCCACTGGTTGTAGCGCGCCATCGTGCGGCAGTACTCCGGTGCGATCATTCGCTTCGCGCCTGGGATCGTATGACGCGCGATTGTAAGTCCCGTCGCGGCGCGCTGCCCAAAAAAACGGGGCGCTTGGGGCGCCCCGAAAGCCACTGAGGAGAAACTAGGACTGAAAGACGCGCGTCCTACTCCACACGCTCGCCGTGGAGGCTCACATCGAGACCTTCGCGCTCTTCTTCTTCCGAGACGCGCAGGCCGATGACCATGTCGATGACCTTGAGGATGATGAAGCTGCCGACGCCGCTGTAGACCAGCGTCGTGAGAACGGCGCCGCCCTGCGCATACATGCTGGCGTCTGCGCCGCTGATTTCCTTGACGTTGAGCACGCCGGTGAGCAGCGCGCCGACGATACCGCCGATGCAATGCACGCCGAACGCGTCGAGCGAGTCATCGTAGCCGAACGCCTTCTTGACCGTCGTGGCAGCGAAGAAGCACAGCACGCCCGCGGCGATGCCGATGATGATCGAGCCCATGACGCCGACGAAGCCCGATGCCGGCGTGATCGCCACCAGGCCCGCGACGGCGCCCGAGGCGATGCCCAGCACCGACGGCTTGCCCTTGGCGAGCCACTCGGTGAACATCCACGCCAGCGCTGCGACCGCGGTCGCGACCTGCGTCACCATCATCGCCATGCCGGCGCGGCCGTCGGAGGCGACGGCGGAGCCGGCGTTGAAGCCGAACCAGCCCACCCACAGCAGCGAGGCGCCGATCATGGTCAGCGTCAGGTTGAACGGCATCATCGCTTCCTTGCCGTAGCCGATGCGCTTGCCGAGCACGAGCGCGCAGACCAGCGCCGCGATACCGGCGTTGATGTGCACGACGGTGCCGCCCGCGAAGTCGAGCACGCCCGCGGTCGCCCAGTAACCGGACGGCTCCCACATCATGTGCGCGATCGGCGCATAGATGACGACCGACCAGATTCCCATGAACCAGAGCATCGCCGAGAACTTCATCCGGTCGGCGAAGCCGCCGCAGATCAGCGCCGGCGTGATGATCGCGAAGGTCATCTGGAACATCATGTAGACCGATTCCGGAATCGTGGTCGCCAGATGCGAGACGGTCAGCTTGCCCGCTTCCTTCTGGAACAGCATGCCGTTCAGGAACAGGCGATCCATGCTGCCGATGAACGATCCCCCGGGCATGAACGCCAGCGAGTAGCCGACGATCACCCAGAGCACGGTGACGAGGCACGTGATCGCGAAGCTCTGCATCAGCGTCGCAAGCACGTTCTTCTTGCGCACCATGCCGGCGTAGAACAGCGCGAGACCGGGGATGGTCATCATCAGCACCAGCGCGGTCGACGTCAGCATCCACGCCGTGTCGCCGGAGCTGATCTTGTCCGCCGGCGTGAGATACGGCGCGGTGGGTGCCGGCGGTGCGGCTTCCGCGGGCTTGGCGTCTGCCGCGGCGGGCGCCGCTGCCTGCGCGCGGTGCTGCGGCTGCCGGCGCGGGTGCGGGCGCTGCGGCCGGCGGCGCTGCCGGCGCGGGCGCCGGCGTCGCTTGAGCCAGCTTCATCGTGTCGACCTTCATGTCGGGCGCGCTGTCGTCCGCAAGAGCCGAATTGCAGACGGCAAAGCTGCCGCAGACCGCGATCAACGTGATCAATCGCTTCATGGTGTTCCCCTTAGAGTGCGTCGGCACCGGTCTCGCCGGTCCGGATGCGCACGACTTGTTCGAGGTCGAAGACGAAAACCTTGCCGTCGCCGATCTTGCCGGTGTTCGCTGCCTTCTCGATGGCCTCGATGACGCGATCGAGCATCTCGCTCTTGATCGCCGCCTCGACCTTCACCTTGGGCAGGAAATCGACCACGTACTCGGCGCCACGGTAGAGCTCCGTGTGTCCCTTTTGCCGGCCGAAACCCTTGACCTCGGTCACGGTGATCCCCTGAACACCGATGGCCGAGAGGGCCTCGCGGACCTCGTCAAGCTTGAACGGCTTGATGATTGCAGTTACCAGTTTCATGGTTCCCTCGCTGTTGCGTGGTGTAGTGGTGACCTGCGCCCCCTTGCGGGCCTAGAAAGTCTTCTGGACGTATACGGTGCCGGTCGACTTGCCGATGTTCTTCCCGCCGATCGTGTAGAACGAGCTGTTTGCGTTGGTGTCGCTCCAGAAGGCGCCGAAGACCCAGTTACCCGGCGCCGTGTAGCTCACGCCGGCTTTCCAGTCGGTGTAGTCGAGGTTTCCGTTGTCGACACCATTGTTGTTGCCGTGATATTCCTGGCGACCGGCGTGGCCGATGAGCGTCCACTGCTCGGTGATCGGATAGGCTGCGGTCAGATCGAGGTACCACGTCCCACTGGAATTCGGGACGCCGAAGGTCTTGCTGGAGACGCTGTCGGAGAACTTGAGCGACAGCCACTTCCACGAGCCGGCGATGTAGAGCTCGGTCGTGTTGGCGCTCGAGAAACCGGGGTTGTAGCTGCCGGGGTAGTAGTACTGCAGCACACCGACGTCGAGGCCCCAGTCCTCGTTCCACGTGTGTTTCCATCCGCCGTAGATGTCCCACTCGAGACTGCAGCCGTGGTTGCACGCGCCGCTGTCGCTGATCCAGCTGATGTTCGACAGCCACGTACCAAGGTAGAAGCCGCTTTCGTGGTCGAAATCGAAGCCACCCTGGATGGCTGGCTTCGCGTCCGTTTGCGTGAGCCCGCGGAAGATGTACTGGCTGAAGATGCCGACGTTGCCGGTGAGCGTATACGGCGGCTCGGGCGGCTTGGCTTCCGGCGCGGCGAGCGCGTCTGCGCGTGCGCGGCGTTGAGCAGCAGACCTGCGCTCAGGACGGTGGCACCGCACAGGGTTTTGAGCTTGACGGACATGTTATTTCTCCTTGGCTGGCTTGAAGGCGGATTGAGATCCGTCAAAAATGTCAGCACAAGCCATGCCCGGCGGCTTTAACTGAATCAATACAAATGAGTTAGAGAGTTGTTGACCGGCGATTCACTGCGTCGCATCAAATTTGTGCATCATTGCGGTGCGCGGGGATTTCGCGTGCGCTCCATTCCGGCGCGAGGCTGTCTGGCCCGTCCGACGCAGAGGCGAGCGACCGCGTGCTTTGGTAGACTGAGTTCGATCAGCGGCCAGGAGGCGACCATGCTCGCGAGCAAGATTTTCGAGGACATCAACGCGCGGATCAGCGAGGCGATCGCTGCAAGTCCGGTTCGCGACGTCGAAAAGAACGTGCGCGCGATGGTCGCGAGCGCGTTGTCGCGGCTGGATCTGGTCAGCCGGGAGGAGTTCGAGGTGCAGGCCGAGCTGCTTCGGCGCACGCGCGAGAAGCTCGACGCCGCGACCGAGCGCCTGGCGGAACTGGAAGCGCGCCTGAAGCCGTAGCCGTCCTGCGGTTGGCCGGCCGCGCTGGCGCCGGATCTCGGCCTTCGGCCGAATGGCCGATGTTCGAGGATGCGATGGCGTGTTCTGATCGCCGCTTCCGTTACTCGGTGCCTCGCTCCGCTGCGATGGCCGTCGCCATCATTCATTCGCGCGCGCTGTCCGGCTTCGATGCGCCGCCGGTCACCGTCGAAGTCCATCTCTCCGGCGGACTCCCCGCATTCAACCTCGTCGGGCTTCCCGACACCGAGGTAAGGGAGAGCCGCGACCGCGTGCGCGCGGCGCTGCAAAACGCCCGGTTCGATTTTCCGGCGCGGCGCATCACCGTCAACCTCGCGCCGGCCGACCTGCCCAAGGACTCGGGACGATTCGACCTGCCCATCGCGCTGGGCGTGCTCGCCGCGACGGCGCAGATTCCGATGACGCTGCTGCCCGCGCACGAATTCGCGGGAGAGCTCGCGCTGACCGGCGAGCTTCGTCCCATTCGCGGCGCGCTCGCCATGGCGCTCAAGGCGCACGGCGACGGCCGCGCGTTCGTCCTTCCGGAAGCGAGCGCGCTCGAAGCGTCGCTGGTGCGCGATGCGGTGGTCTATCCCGCGTCGAGCCTGCTGCAGGTGTGCGCGCACCTGACCGGGCGCGAGGCGCTGGCGCGCTGCGTCGCGCCCGACACCCACGCCGCCGCGACGTTTCCCGATATCGCCGAGGTGCGCGGGCAGGCGCTCGCCAAGCGCGCGCTGGAAGTCGCAGCCGCCGGCGGCCACAGCATGCTCATGCTCGGACCGCCAGGCACCGGCAAGTCGATGCTGGCTCAGCGCCTTCCCGGCCTGCTGCCGCCGCTCGAGGAAGACGAGGCGCTGGTCAGCGCGGCGATCCAGTCGCTGACCGGCGCGTTCCGGCCCGCGCAGTGGCGCTGCCGGCCGTATCGCGCTCCGCATCACACGGCGTCAGCGGTTGCGCTGGTCGGCGGCGGCAGCGACCCGCGTCCGGGCGAGATTTCGCTCGCGCATCACGGCGTGCTGTTCCTGGACGAGCTGCCCGAATGGGACCGCCGCGTGCTCGAGGTCCTGCGCGAGCCGCTCGAATCGGGCGAGATCCACGTCTCGCGCGCGGCGCGGCAGGCGGTTTTTCCCGCGCGCTTCCAATTCGTCGCGGCGATGAATCCCTGTCCGTGCGGCTATCTCGGCCATGCCAGCGGAAAATGCCATTGCACCCCGGACCAGATCGCGCGCTATCGATCGCGCATCTCGGGGCCGCTGCTCGATCGCATCGATCTGCAGATCGAAGTCCCGTCGTTGAACGCCGACGCGCTGGTCGTTCCGTCGGAGCGCGACCGGAGCGCCGAAACGAGCAGCGTCGTCGCCGCACGCGTGGCTCGGGCGCGCGAGCGTCAGCGCGCTCGGCAGGGCAAGCCGAATGCGTGGCTGCAACCGCGCGAGATCGAGCGCCATTGCGAGCCCGATGCGAACGGCGCGGTCCTGCTGAAGACGGCGTTCGCGCGCCTGTCGCTTTCGGCGCGGGCGTTTCACCGCATCCTCAAGGTCGGACGCACCATCGCCGATCTCGCGCACGGCGGAGCGCGTCGGCGCGAACCACGTCGCGGAGGCGATCGGCTACCGTCGACTCGACCGCGCCTGACCGGACTCACGACTGTGGCGGGACCACGCCGCGTCGCCGTTGCTAGTAAGATGCCTCGATCGCGGCGCAAGCTTTACCGCGCCCGCCGTATCCGGCGCGACGAGATCGAGGCCAATCTGCTTTCTTCCACAGACCGCTCGGCTGAGACGGTGGTGACGCTGGCGCGATCCCGGTCGTTCGCGCGCGGCCGCGCTGGTGCTTGCGACGGCCTTCCCGCGGCAATCGCGGTGTTGCTCTACGCGCCGTCGCTCGCGGGCGGCTTTCTCGGCGACGACTTCACGCTGCTGCTCCCGTTGCATGCCGCGCACCAGCGCGGCGATCTGATCCCCACGGTCGCCGGGATGTTCGCGTCGGGAGTGGGCCCACCGTCGCACCAGTATCGCCCCTTCACGATGCTCACGTTCGCGCTGAGCGAGGTATCGAGCGGGACGAGCGCGGCCGGCTGGCGCGCCGTCAACGTCGCGCTCCATGCCGCCAACGCGGCGCTGGTCTCGCTGCTGCTTCTGTCGATGCTGGTGCCGCGCGGCGGCGCGGTCGGCGCCGCGCGCGCTTTTCGCGGCGGTCGCGGCCGGCGTGCTGTTCGCGGTGTTCCCGCCGTCGGTCGAGGCGGTGGCCTGGATCGCGGCGCGCTTCGATCCGATGGTCCTGTTCTGGATGCTCGTTTCGGCGTGCGCTTTCGTGCGCTCGCGCTCCTGGAGCGACGCCTTTCGGCGCGACCAGCCTCGCCGCCTGCGTGCTCGCGTTCATGTGCAAGGAGGCGGCCGCCATTCTGCCGCTATTGATCCTGGCGCTGGCGTGGTGGAAGCAGGACAAGTCGCCGCCCGGCGGGTCGATCCTGCGCGCGCTGGTCGAAGCCGGCCCGTGGATGCTGATCGGAATCTGCTACTTCGCGCTGCGCCTGTGGATTTTCGGCAATGCTTTCAGCGTGCTGCCGGGGTCGTCTCCGGGCCGCGCGCTCGTGTCCGGCGAGTGGGCGTTGAGCCTGGCGAGCCTCATGCCCTGGTGGGCGCGCGCGGTCCCGGAGGCGGGACCTCGCCATGCGCTCGAGATCGCCCTCGCGGGGCTCGCGCTGCTCGCCCTGGCGGCAGCCGCGCGCGATCGTGTCCTCGCGCGTGCGCTCGCAGCGCTGGCGTTGGCCGCCGGCGCGGGCGTGGGCATGCTGCTGCTGCAATTGACGTGGCCCTCGAATGGCGAAGGCGGCCGCGTTTTCTACGAGGTGTGGGCGCTGTGCGCTGCCGCGCTCGCGCTTCCACTGGCGTCGGCGCGACCGACGCGTGCGCGCGTCGGCGGTCGGCTGTCGCGCTCGTCGCCGTCGTGGCCGGAGCGCTGCTCGCGCACGCTGCGATCGACAGGCGGGTAAGCGCGGGTCGCGACCTCGACCTCCTGCGCGCCGGTCTGGCGCGCCTCGCCGCCGATGTGCCGCCGGATGGCTACGCCTTCGTCGTCGTGCCCGATCATCTCGGCGCGATTCCGTTCGCGCGCAACGCGCAGGCGGGTCTGCTGCTGCCACCGCTGCAGGTGGCGCCGCTCTCGCCGCGCGTGATCGTGCAAACGCCGTTCGAACTCGATCGCTGGCCTGATCTTTTCACCCGTGACATCATTGCTCGCCTGCGCAAGGAACCGCTGCGCCGAGATCACCGCGAACCTGCTCACACCCAGGACCGAACCACCGCACGCGATGCCCGATCGTTTTTTCTGCTTCAATGCGCGCACGCACGCGCTCTTGGCGCTGCGTCTCGACTTCGCGCCCGGACTCTCCGATTGGGATGCGCAATGGCGGCGCGCGCTTGCGTCCGCGAATGCGCCGGCCGGAGACGACGCGCCGTCGACATCGACCGCTCCGATGCCGCGCACGCCGTGATTGCCGGCGTCGACCTGTCGAGCCAGCATCGACGACTTCGCGGCGAGATCGATGCCGCGATCGCGCGCGTACTCGATCGCGAGTGGTACATCCTCGGCCCCGAAGTCGAGGCTTTCGAGCGCGCCTTCGCGGCGTATTGCGGCGCGCGGCACTGCATCGCGGTCGGCAACGGCACCGACGCGCTGCAGCTGGCGGTGCGCGCGCTGGGCATCGATGGCGACGGGCGCGTCGCGACGGCGCCCAACGCAGGCGGCTACGCCACCACCGCGATCCTGCAGGCGGGTGTCGCGCCGCACTACATCGACGTCGACCCTGACACGCTGCTGATCGATGCGGACGCGTTCGCGGCGGCCGCTGCGGCCACGGCTCCGCAGCTTCGCGCCGTCGTGGTGACGCACCTCTACGGAAGGATGGCGGACGTGGCGGCGATCGCCGCCGTCGCGCGCGAGCGCGGGATCGCCATCATCGAGGACTGCGCGCAGGCGCACGGTGCCCGCCGCGGCGGCCGGATGGCGGGTACGCTCGGCGACGTCGGGTGCTTCAGCTTCTATCCCACCAAGAACCTGGGCGCGCTGGGCGACGCGGGAGCGCTGATCACCGACGACGACGCGCTGGCGCGGCGCCTGCGCAGCCTGCGCACCTACGGCTGGTCGAGCAAGTATCATTGCGCGGACGAAGGCGGATCGAACTCGCGCATGGACGAGCTGCAGGCAGCGGTGTTGTCGGTGAAGCTACCGCATCTGGACGCGTGGAACGCGCGCCGGCGCGCCATTGCGCGGTCGCTACGGCGAGTCGATCCGGAACGCGGCGATCGCGCTTCCGCCGCCAGCGGGTGACGACGACGTCGTGCATCAATACGTCGTGCGCAGCGACCGCCCGCGAATCGTTGCGCGCGCACCTGGCGGCGGCGGGCGTGGCCAGCGACATCCATTATCCGGTGCCTGATCACCGTCAGCCGGCGTGGGCCGCCCATGCGGCCGAGACGTGCCTCGACAACGCGGAGCTCGCATGCGAGAGCGTGCTGAGCCTGCCGTGCCATCCCGGCCTCGACGACGCGCAGGTCGACGCCGTGGCCGACGCTTGCAACCGCTTTCGCGACGCGCGGTGACGGCCTACTCGCTGGTCGTCCCGGTGTTCCGCAACGAGGAGGCGATTCCCGCGCTGCTCGACGCGGTGACGTCGATGAACGCCAAGCTCGGCGGCGCGCTCGAGGCGGTGTTCGTCGTCGACGGCAGTCCGGACCGCTCGCTGCAACTGCTCGTCGAGCGGCTCCCTCGTGCATCGTTCGCCGCGCGCGTGCTCGAGATGTCGCGCAATTTCGGCGCGTTCGCCGCGATCCGCGCCGGCCTCGTCGAGGCCCGCGGGCCGTATTTCGCGGTGATGGCCGCCGATCTGCAGGAGCCGCCCGAGCTGGTCCTGGAATTCTTCGGCAAGCTCGCCGCCGGCAACTGCGACGTCGTGTGCGGCGTGCGCGAGGCGCGCGACGATCCGATGCTCGCGCGTGCCGCGTCGTCGACGTTCTGGAGCATCTACCGGCGGCTGGTGCAGCCCGACATGCCCGCCGGAGGGATCGACGTGTTCGGCTGCAACCAGGTGGCGCGCGACCAGTTGGTGTCGTTGTCCGAAGCGCATTCCAGCCTCGTCGGGCTGCTGATCTGGATAGGATTGCGGCGAGAGGAAGTGCGTTATCGACGCCTGTCGCGCCAGCACGGGAAAAGCGCGTGGACCTTTCGCAAGAAGCTCGCCTACATGTTCGACAGCTGCCTGTCCTTTTCCGATCTGCCCATCCGCATGCTGTTCGGCGTGGGATTGCTCTCGCTCGCCGCCACCGTAGTTTTCGGCGCGATCGTCGTGTTCGCGCGTGCGACAGGGCTCATCCACGAGCCGGGCTACGCGACGACGGTGCTGCTGGTGGCGGGATTCGGCGCGCTGAACGCGCTGGGCCTGTCGGTGGTGGGCGCGTACGCGTGGCGCGCGTTCGAGAACACCAAGGCGCGCCCGCTCTCCATCGTGCAGCGCCGATTCGACTTCGGCGGGCCCGCTGCGCTTCGTGAGGATCGGCCGTGACGAAGAAGAAGTACTTCGTGCATCCGCAGGGCCTGTGCGAATCGTCAGCCATCGGCGCCGGAACGCGCGTGTGGGCGTTCGCGCATGTCCTGCCCGGCGCGCGCATCGGTGACGACTGCAATATCTGCGACCACACCTTCATCGAGAACGACGTCACGCTCGGCAATCGCGTCACGGTGAAGTGCGGAGTGCAGCTCTGGGACGGATTGCGCGTCGAGGACGACGTTTTCATCGGGCCGAACGCGACCTTTGGCAACGACCGCTTTCCGCGCAGCAAGCGTCGGCCGGCCAGCTTCGTGCAGACCGTGCTGCAAAGCGGCGCATCGATCGGCGGCAACGCGACCGTGCTGCCCGGCATCACCGTCGGGCGCGGCGCGATGGTCGGCGCCGGTGCCGTAGTTGTCGAATCGGTGCCGGCCTACGCGATCGTCGCCGGCAATCCGGCGCGCATCGTCGGCTATTGCGACGCGGGCTCGCGCAGGCCGGTCAAGGCGATCGCGCCGGGCAAGCCGCCGCGCCTGGGCAAGACGCGCGTGCGCGGTGTTTTTCTCGCGGCCCTGAGCGAAGTCGCGGACCTGCGCGGCGGATTGATCGCGGCCGAGGTCGCCAAGCTCCTGCCCTTCCCCGTCCGGCGATTCTTCCTGGTTCACGACGTTCCGGGACGAGAGGTTCGTGGCCAGCACGCGCACCGCGTGTGCCATCAGTTCCTGGTGTGCGTCTCGGGAAGCTGCCGCATCATCGCCGACGACGGCAAGCGCCGCCAGGAGTTCCTGCTCGACCGCGGCTCGTTCGGGCTCTACCTGCCGCCGATGGTATGGGCCGCGCAATTCGACTACTCGGCCGACGCGGCGTTGCTCGTGCTCGCTTCGCACGCCTACGATTCCGCCGACTACATCCGCGACTACGACGAGTTCCTTCGCGCGCCGCGTCGCGCCGCGGCTGATCCGCGAACACGATGCCTGCGGATCGTTCTCCCCTGGGCCACGCGACCGGGTATCCGGACCGCTACGATCCCTCGCAGCTGTTCGCGGTGGATCGTGCGGCGCAGCGCGTCGATCTGGTCTCAGGCAAGGGACTGCCGTTCACCGGGGTGGACATCTGGACCGCGTACGAGATCTCCTGGCTCGACCCGTCCGGCAAGCCACGGACCGCGATCGGCGAGTTTCGCATCGGCGCCGATTCGCCCGCGACGGTCGAGTCCAAATCGCTCAAGCTCTATCTCGGATCGTTCGCCCAGGAGCGCATGGCGGACGAGCAGGAACTGAGCGAGCGGCTGCGCGGCGACCTGGAACGCATCTGCGGTGCTCCCGTAGGCGTCGCGCTGCATTCCTCCGTCATCGGCATGCGCATCGCCGAGCTGCCCGGCGAGTCGGTGGACGGCGACGAGGTGTCCATCGATCGATACCAGCCCGACGCGTGCTTGCTCGGACGCGTCGGGACCTACGCCGACGAGGCGCTGAAAAGCGCGCTGTTCCGCTCGAATTGCCCAGTCACCGGCCAGCCCGATTACGCCGACGTGATGATCCGCTATCGCGGTCCGCGCATCGACCGGCATGCGCTGCTCCGCTACATCGTGTCGTACCGCGAGCACGCGGCGTTCCACGAGGCCTGCGTCGAGCGCATGTTCGTGGATATCGCGCTGCACTGCCGTCCGGAGCAGCTCACCGTGTACGCGCGTTTCCTGCGTCGCGGCGGCATCGACATCAATCCCTTCCGCAGCAACTTCGAGCCCGCGCCGAAGCGCAACGAGCGCACGCCGCGACAGTAGCGCGCGAGCGACCCGGCGAGGGGCCCCGCAGCGTGGGGATCGACGGCCCGCGAGTCGACGCAAGCCGCGCGTCCTTGCGTGCGAGCCGCGGCCGCGAGCGATGCCCTGCGATGCGGTAAAATGCATCGACCATGAACGCGATCATCGACGCGGGCGTCGACAGCGCCGATCTGTCTCCGCCGCGTCTTCGCGAGATTCCCTACAATTACACGTCGTTCTCCGATCGCGAGATCGTGGTGAGGCTCCTCGGCGAGCCGATGTGGCGATTGCTCGTGTCGCTGCGTGGCGAGCGGCGAACAGGGCGTTCCGCGCGCATGCTGTTCGAAGTGCTGGGCGACATCTGGGTCGTGCAGCGCAATCCTTACCTTCAGGACGACCTGCTCGACAATGCACGGCGGCGCAGATTGCTGGTCGACGCGCTGCGGCATCGCCTGGGCGAGATCCAGAAGCGCCGACGTGCCGACGCCGATCTCGAGCTCGACGCCAAGATCGGCGGCCTGCTCGACAGCGTGCGCGACGCCATCGACGCCTTCGCCGACGGGTTTCGCGAGACCGCAGCGCTGCGCCGGCGCGCGTCGCGCACTTTCGCGCGCTGGACGCACCGCGACAACATCGCATTCGACGGCCTGGCGCGCGTATCGCACGTCACCGATGCGACCGACTGGCGCGTCGAATATCCCTTCGTCGTTCTCTATCCCGATTCGGAAAACGAGGTGCCCGGGCTGGTGAGCGCGTGCATCGAGCTGGGCCTCACCATCATTCCGCGCGGCGGTGGGACGGGATACACCGGTGGCGCGGTGCCGCTGGATGCGCGATCGGCGATCATCAACACCGAGAAGCTCGAGCGCCTCTCGACCATCGTGCGCCTGGTGCTGCCCGGGCACGCCGCGCCGACGCCGACGATCGACGCCGGCGCCGGTGTGGTCACCAAGCGCGTGATGGAGGCGGCGGAATCCGCGGGGCTCGTCTTCGCCGTCGATCCGACGTCGGCGGACGCGTCGTGCATCGGCGGCAACGTCGCGATGAACGCCGGCGGCAAGAAAGCGGTGCTGTGGGGCACCGCGCTCGACAATCTCGCGTCGTGGCGCATGGTGACACCGAACGGAGATTGGCTCGAGGTCACGCGCATCGACCACAATCTCGGCAAGATCCACGATGCGCCGCGCGTGAGCTTCGAGCTCGCGTATCACGACGTCGACGCCAAGGGAGGCTTCGGCGCGCTGCAGCGCCGCGAGACGATCTCCATCGCGGGATCGTCGTTCCGAAAGACAGGTCTCGGCAAGGACGTGACCGACAAGTTTCTCGCCGGCGTGCCGGGCGTGCAGAAGGAAGGCTGCGACGGCATCATCACTTCGGCGCGGTTCATCCTGCATCGCATGCCATCATCGGTACGGACCGTGTGCATGGAGTTCTTCGGGCAAGTGCACGATTCCACGCCCGCGATCGTCGAGATCAAGCGCTACCTCGACGCGCGTCCCGGTGGCGCGACGCTCGCCGGCCTTGAGCACCTCGACGAGCGCTACGTCAAGGCGGTCGGCTACGCCACCAAGGCCAAGCGCCACGGACGGCCGAGGATGGTGCTGATCGGCGATATCGTCGGCGACGACGACAACGCGGTGGCGCGCGCGGCGTCCGAGGTCGTGCGCCTGTGCAACGCGCGCGGCGGTGAGGGCTTCGTCGCGGTTTCGGCGGAAGCGCGGCGCAAGTTCTGGCTCGACCGCGCCCGCACCGCGGCGATCGCCGCGCACACCAACGCGTTCAAGATCAACGAGGACGTGGTGATTCCGCTCGATCGCCTCGGCGACTACACCGACGGCATCGAGCGCATCAACGTCGAGCTCTCGCTCGCCAACAAGATCGCCCTGTGCGACGCGCTGCGGACGCGCTTCGCGAGCCCTTTCCCTCGACGCTGTGGATCGCGCACGAAGAGGAGCGCCCACCCGCCGACGCGCTGGCGGCGCGCATCGACGAGGCGCTGGCGCTCGTCGACGGCGTGCGCGCACGCTGGCGCAATCTGTCCGACCGGCTCGACCAGACGTTCCCGGCGCTGCAGGACCATTCGCTGCGCGCGTCGTGGAAGGCCGAGATCAAGGCGCCGCTCGAGCAGATCTTCGACGGCATGGCGTTCGCGCCGGTCATCAAGCGCTGCGTCGAGGTGCACAAGCAGGTGCTCCGCTCGCGCGTGTTCGTGGCGCTGCACATGCACGCGGGCGACGGCAACGTGCACACCAATATCCCCGTCAATTCCGACGACTACGCGATGCTGCAAAGCGCGCACGCGTCGGTCGCGCGCATCATGGCGCTGGCGCGCTCGCTCGACGGCGTGATCTCGGGCGAGCACGGCATCGGCATCACCAAGCTCGAATACCTCACGCCCGACGAGCTCGCGCCGTTCGCCGATTACAAGCGGCGCGTCGATCCCGAGGGCCGCTTCAATCGCGGCAAGCTGCTCGCCGGCGCCGACCTGTCGCGCGCGTATACGCCGAGCTTCAACCTGCTCGGCGCCGAGAGCCTGATCCTCGAGCAGTCGGACGTCGGCGGCATCGCCGACTCGATCAAGGACTGCCTGCGCTGCGGCAAGTGCAAGCCGGTGTGCGCGACCCACGTGCCGCGCGCCAACCTGCTCTACAGCCCGCGCAACAAGATCCTTGCCACGTCGCTCCTGATCGAGGCGTTCCTCTACGAGGAGCAGACGCGACGCGGCGTGAGCCTGCGGCATTTCGACGAGTTCTCCGACGTCGCCGACCATTGCACCGTGTGCCACAAGTGCGCGAGCCCCTGCCCCGTCGACATCGACTTCGGCGACGTGTCGATCGCGATGCGCAACCTCCTGCGCGAGCAGGGACATCGAACCTTCAACGCCGGCACCGCGGCGGCGATGTTCTTCCTCGGCGCGACGCGGCCGGCGACGGTGAAGCTGGCGCGCAAGCTGATGATCGACTGGGGCTACAAGGCGCAGAAGATCGCGTCGCTGCTGGCGCGCCGCCTCGGCATCGCGGCGCGACAAACGACGCGGCCGCCCGCGACGGTCGGCAGGGCGCCGATCCGGTCGCAAATCCTGCACTTCATCAACAAGCCGATGCCGGGCGGGCTGCCCAAGCGCACCGCCCGCGCGCTGCTCGACATCGAGGACCCGACGATCGTCCCGATCATCCGCAACCCGGTGCAGCCGGCGGAGGACTCGGACGCGGTGTTCTATTTCCCGGGCTGCGGCTCGGAGCGCCTGTTCTCGCAGGTCGGCCTGGCGACGCAGGCGATGCTCTACCACGTGGGCGCGCAGTGCGTGCTGCCACCGGGGTACCTGTGCTGCGGCTACCCGCAGACGTCGGCGGGCAATCGCGACAGTGGACAGAAGATCATCACCGACAACCGGGTCCTGTTTCATCGCGTCGCCAACACGCTCAACTATCTCGACATCAAGACCGTGATCGTGTCGTGCGGCACCTGCATGGACCAGCTTCAGAAATACGAATTCGACAAGATCTTCCCGGGGTGCCGGCTGCTCGACATCCACGAATACCTGCTCGAGAAGGGCGTGCGTCTCGACGGCGTCGAAGGTGTGCGCTACATGTACCACGACCCCTGCCATACGCCGATGAAGACCTACAAGCCGCAGGACGTGGTCGATACGCTGATGGGCACCGCGGTGGCGCCGAATGCGCGCTGCTGCGGCGAATCAGGCACGCTCGCGACGACGCGGCCGGACATCTCGACGCAGGTGCGCTTTCGCAAGGAGGAGCAGATGCGCGCCGGGGCGGGCGCGCTGCGCGCCGATGGCTTCGACGGGGTGACCAAGGTGCTCACTTCGTGCCCCTCGTGCCTGCAGGGCCTGGCGCGCTACAACGACGACGCAGGCACGACCGCGGACTACATCGTCGTCGAGATCGCGCGCAACGTGCTGGGTGAGGATTGGCTGCCGCGCTATGTGGAGCGCGCCAACCACGGCGGAATCGAGCGCGTCCTGGTGTGACGCGGGGCTGCGGTGCCGCCGGCGCCTCGTTGCCGAAGCGCCGGCAGCCCAGCTCAATGCTTGGTCGCGTGGTTGAGAAACGACGGAGCGACCGAAGTCGCGCCGACAATCGCCGCGCCGGGGTTGATCGTGACCGACGAGCCGAGCATCGCCGACGGTGCGCCGACGATCAATGCCGAGGTGACCGCGACCACCGCAACGGCCAGCGCAACCATGGAGAGGTGGCGCTTCGCTGGCCGCCGCTTCGGCGTCGGCGCGCGTGTGATCCGATTGCCGCTGCTCCAAAAAAGTCCCGCGACTGCGCGGCGTGCGCGCAGCGCGGGGTGGAGGCAACGGGGTGGCTCGAAAGCCGAATTCGAATGCGGGTCGCTGCACAGGCGATATCGCGTCGTCGTCCAGCGGCGGGGTCATGCCGGGTATCCAGCGCGACCTTCCCGTTCTCGACCTCTGTACTGCCCTTACGTCAAAACGTCTTTCCATGATCCTTCGCCCTTGGGACGCTGTTCGTGCGTCCATGCGAAGCCATTCTCCCCGGACCGGCTGGCCGGCGCGCCGCCGCATTGCGTACCCGGGATGCAGAATATTCACACCCTGCGGGCCCGCCGTTCGTCCGGTGTGCCCGCGCCGGGTCGCCGGCCGGGGGGCGGCCGGCGGGGGAGTTGTGCTATAACCAACCTCCAGCGCAAGGAGGCGCGCGACAACGTGCCGGGTGCCTCCCACCGCGGGCAGCGCCATGGCGACCAACGAATTCACGCTGACGCAGACACAGACCGAGCCCGGCACCTCGGCGCTTGCGTTTTCGGATGCCGACAGCTGCGCGGCCTGGCTGCGCGCGCTGCCGCTGACCAATATCCCGCGCCATTTCGACGCGATTCTGAACCAGCTGCGCAGGCTTTCCGAGGCTGAAGTCCTGCCCCGGGAGCGGGCGCGCATCGCCGAAGTGATGCGCGAGCCGGTCATGTTCCTGCATACCGAGCTGGCGCGCCGCTACGCCGGCAAGCCACAGCCGGCGGCCGACCGCGAGCGCGAGGCCTACACGCAAGCGGTTGCGCTGTGGCAGGCGCTCTGGAGCCAGTACTCGGCGTGCCTGAAGCCGCTCCTGGAGAGCGATCCCGAGCTTCAGGGCGTCAAGGCCAAGGTGCTGCAGCGCGGGTTGTGGGTCGGCAAGCAGCTCATCCTCGTGCACGGGCTGGCAAGGCATCTTCCCGCGCCGGCGATATGGCAGGAGCTGCACGCCTACTACCGCCTGGCCGAGATCCTCGAGTGCGCGGTCACCGCGGTGACCGACGAGCTGATGCCCAACGCGATCGGGATCTCGTGCTACTCGACGTACTGCCACGCGCTGCTGCTCGACCTGGCGGACCCGTGCGCGATGTCGGTCCGCCAGATCGAGCTGACCGATCGCTGGCTGTCGATGTGGGCGCGCAAGGTGTTCCCCTACACGCAGCAGCGTGAGACCGAAGGCCCGGTCATCGCGATCGACCTGGACGCACCGGTGGGCGCCACGCTCGCCAACGTGGGACCGCGCCATCCCGGCGAAGGCACACGCTACGGCTATCCCGCCAAGCTCGCGACCAGCGTGCGCGGCCGGCTCAAGCGCCTTTCCAGCGGCGCCAATCCCGCCGAGCTGCAGCTTGGGCACGACGTGGCGGTCGAGGCGAGTACGACGCTCCTTTCGCACCTGGACCAGCGCTGGTACGCCGGCCCCCCGCGACGCAGCGGCAACGAGACCAACGCCGGACTCGAGCTGTGCGTCGGCGGCCTGGGCGCGGCCTATTTCCGCGTCGCGGGACGCACCTTCAACAGCCAGGACATGCTCGGGCGCCTGTCCTATCAGGGAACGCAGCACCTGGCGACGCTCGGCGCGCTCACCGACTACGACCGCGACAAGGACGACGCCGAAAAGATCTGGGCCTGGGAGCGGTGGAACGGAACCTACGACTGGTCGACCGCGACCGTGCGCCGCAACGCGGCCGGACAGCACCGCTGGCATCTCGACCAGCTCGTGCTGGTGCGCGACGAGGAGCGCGTCCGCTGCGGCTATGTCACGCGGGTGGCGCTCGATCCTCGCGGCGACCTGGCGTTGACCATCAAGCTGTGGGGCGGCGCTCCCTCGGCCACCGCGGTGCGCGCGCTCACCAGCATGCTCGTCGAAGAAACGCCGTTCCCGTCGGTTCTGCTCGGGGTCACACCCGACGAGAAAGCCAGCCTGCTCGTTCCGCCGCGCACCTTCAGTGCCAGCCGCGTCGTGCGCTCGCTCGCCTCCGGACCCGAGCGGCGCTTCCGGCTGACCCGGCTCCTGCAGCGCGGCGCCGACTTCGAGCGCGTCGCTTTCGAGGAAACCGCGCCCTGATCGCGAACCGGGGAACGAACGTTCCCCGCGGTGCTTGTCCGCGTTCGTCCTTGTCGTGCGCTCCGTGCTTCCGGTACGATGCGACGCGCCCCCGGCGTTTGCCGAACTCTTTCGGAGATTCCATGAAAATTGCGATCCTTCTCGCCGCCTCGCTACTCGCCGTCGGCAACGCGCACGCCGCGCTCGACAATGCCAGCGCGGAAGCGATGATGAAAAAGGACGGTTGCGCGGCGTGCCACAGCGTCGACAAGAAAGTGATCGGACCCGCCTACGTCGAGGTCGCCGCGAAGTACAAGGGCGACAAAGACGCGCTCGCCAAGCTCAGCGAGAAGGTCAAGAAAGGCGGCGTCGGCGTCTGGGGTCAGATCCCCATGCCGCCGAACGTGCAGGTGCCCGATGCCGACATCAAGGAACTCGTCACCTGGATTCTCTCGCTCAAGAAGTAGCGACGCGAGCCACCGGGCGAGGGGCCCCACGCAGTGGGGATCGACCGGGAATTGCGAGTCGGCGCTAGCGGGCGACGCGGTGACGCGCAATTTCCGTTGAGGTAGCGGAGCCCGCGTCGCGAGCGCGGCCCGGCGAGAGGGCCCGCGCAAAACGCGCAACGCCCCCGCGATTTTGACAACCGCGTACGCGACCGGTACCCTTTGGCGGTCCGTGCAGGAGAGCGTGGCTGGCGGAACATCGTGACAGCCGCCGCCGAAGGCGCAACTCCCGCAATCGCTCAGGCAAAAGGACTGCGCGGACTGCAACAGCCAATCTGGAGAGAGGTCGTCCGTCGAGGACGGCCCACCGAAGGGGCACCGGCCCGTGTCGTGATCGCACGATGCGGGCTGCAATCTCTCAGGTAAAAGGACAGATGGGGCGACGCCGAGAGGCGCTCGCCCCTTTTGCTTCTTGCGACCTGGGACGGCACGTGTCAAATCTCACACTGCGTCGGACACCGCTGCACGCGTTGCACCTCGCCGCGGGCGCCAAGATGGTCGATTTCGGCGGCTGGGACATGCCGGTCAGCTATGGCTCGCAGATCGAGGAGCATCACGCCGTGCGGCGCGACGCCGGCATGTTCGATGTCTCGCACATGCTCGGTGTCGATGTGACAGGTGTCGGCGCCAGGGACTTCCTGCGCTACGCGCTCGCCAACGACGTCGACAAGCTCAAGGTTTCCGGCAAGGCGCTGTATTCGTGCATGCTCGATGCGAAGGGCGGCGTCCTCGACGACCTCATCGTCTATTTCTTCACCGACGAGCGCTTCCGCATCGTGGTCAACGCGGGCACCGCCGACAAGGACCTCGCATGGCTGCGCGCGCTCGTCGCGAAGCATGCGCCTGGCGTTGCGCTCGAGCCGCGCCGCGACCTGGCGATGATCGCGGTGCAGGGGCCGTCCGCGCGCGAGCGCGTGTGGAGCGTGCTGCCCGGTACGCGCGCCGCGTCCGAATCGCTCAAGCCCTTCGCCGCATGCGAGCACGATGCGCTGCTCATCGCGCGCACCGGCTACACCGGCGAGGACGGCTTCGAGATCATGCTGCCTGCCGGCCGCGCCGCCGCGGTGTGGAGCGCGCTCGCCGCGGGCGGCGTGCGCCCCTGCGGTCTGGGTGCGCGCGACACGCTGCGCCTCGAGGCGGGCATGAATCTCTATGGACAGGACATGGACGAGCGCGTCACGCCGCTGGAGTCTGGCCTCGCGTGGACGGTCGATCGGACGAGCCCGCGCGCATTTCGTCGGGAGGGAAGCGTCTGGCCGATGCGCCGACGCGGCAGCAGGTGGGGCTACGCCTGCAGGACAAGGGCGGCGTGCTGCGCGCGCACCAGCGCGTGCATACGCGCGCGCGGCGAGGGCGAGATCACCAGCGGCACGTTCTCGCCGACGCTCAATGCGTCGATCGCGCTGGCGCGCGTTCCCGTCGGAGTCGCGGTGGGTGACGTCGTCGAAGTCGAAATCCGCGACCGGCGCCTCGCCGCGCGCGTGGTCAAGCCGCCGTTCGTGCGCAACGGCAAGATACTCGTCGAATGAACCTCACGGAGAATCGTTGATGAATGTGCCTGCCGAGCTCAAGTACACCGCCACGCACGAGTGGATCCGAACCGAGGCGGACGGCTCGATCACCATCGGCATCACCGACCATGCGCAACAGGCGCTGGGCGACCTGGTGTTCATCGAGCTGCCGGCGCCGGGTCGCGTCGTCGCCGCCGGCGAAGCCTGCGCCGTGGTCGAGTCGGTCAAGGCGGCCTCCGACATCTACGCGCCGGTGGCGGGCAGCATCGTCGCCGCGAACGAGCAGGTCGTGGCCTCGCCCGAGCTGATCAACGCCGACGCCTACGCGCACTGGCTCTACAAGCTCAAGCCGGCGAGCGCGGGCGATGTCGCCGCGCTGCTCGACGCGGCGGCGTATACCGCCAGCGTCGGCGACGCCTGAGGGAGCTCGACGGTGAAAATGGACGCGCTGCCTTCGCCTGAATCACGCTCGCTCGATGCCCTCGAGCAGCATGCCGACTTCGTCGGGCGCCACATCGGCACGACCGACGACGAGCAGCGCGCGATGCTCGAGGTACTCGGCTTCGCGTCGCGCGCGGCGCTGATCGACGCCATCGTCCCGCCCGCCATTCGCAGCGCGCGGGCGCTGACGCTGCCATCGCCCAAGGGCGAACAGGAGGCGCTGGCCGCGCTGAAGGCGATCGCGCGCAAGAACCGCGTCCCGAAATCGTTCATCGGCCAGGGCTACTACGGCACGCACACGCCGGCGGTGATCCAGCGCAACGTCCTGGAAAATCCGGCCTGGTACACCGCGTATACGCCGTATCAGCCGGAGATCTCGCAGGGTCGGCTGGAAGCGATGCTCAATTTCCAGACCATGGTGTGCGACCTCACGGGGCTCGCGGTGGCCAATGCGTCGATGCTCGACGAGGCCACCGCCGCCGCCGAGGCGATGACGCTGTGCCTTCGCGTGGGGCGCAGCAAGAGCCGCACGCTCTACGCCGCCGCCGATGTCCTGCCGCAGACGCTCGACGTCGTGCGCACGCGCGCCGCGCCGCTGGGCATCGGCGTGGTGGTCGGTCCGGCGGAGCGCGCAGTCGACTGCGAGTGCTTCGCCGCGCTGCTGCAGTATCCGGGCGTCAACGGCGACGTGCGCGACTACCGGGCGCTGACCGAGGCGCTGCACGCGCGCGGCGCGATGGTCATCTGCGCGACCGATCTGCTCGCGCTGTGCCTGCTGTCGCCACCCGGCGAATGGGGCGCCGACGTCGCGGTCGGATCGAGCCAGCGCTTCGGCGTGCCGATGGGATTCGGCGGCCCGCACGCCGCGTTCCTGGCGACGCGCGACGAATTCAAGCGCAGCCTTCCGGGCCGGCTGGTCGGCGTCACCGTCGACGCCGCGGGCAATCCGGCGCTGCGCCTCGCGCTGCAGACGCGAGAGCAGCACATCCGTCGGGAAAAGGCCACGTCGAACATCTGCACCGCGCAGGTGCTGCTGGCGGTGATGGCGAGCATGTACGCGGTCTATCACGGCGCGCGCGGGCTCTCGACGATCGCCGCGCGCGTGCGCCGCCTGACTGCGGTGCTCGCCGCGGGACTTCGTCACCTCGGGCTTGGAGCTCGCCAACGAGACCTACTTCGACACGCTGACGCTCATCTGCGGCGAGCGCACCTCGTCGATCCACGACGCGGCGCTCGCGCGCGACGCCAACCTGCGGCGCATCGACGCGACCCGGCTGGGGATCTCGCTCGACGAGACGAGCACGCGCCAGGACGTCGAATTGCTGTGGTCGATCTGCGCGCCGGCTGGCGTCGCGCTGCCCGATTTCGTCGGGCTCGAGCGCGGCGTCGAGAACGACCTCGATCCCGCGCTTTCCCGCCGCTCGGCGTTTCTCACGCACCCGACGTTCAACAGTCATCACTCGGAAACCGAGATGATGCGCTACCTGCGCGCGCTCGCCGACAAGGACCTGGCGCTCGATCGCACCATGATCCCGCTCGGCTCGTGCACGATGAAGCTCAACGCGGCGAGCGAGATGTTCCCCGTGACGTGGAAGGAATTCAGCCACGTGCACCCGTTCGCGCCGGCGAACCAGACCGTGGGCTACCGCGAGATGATCGGCCAGCTCGAGGCGATGCTGTGCGCGGTGACGGGCTACGCCGCGGTGTCGCTGCAGCCCAACGCCGGGTCGCAGGGCGAGTACGCGGGACTGCTCATCATTCGCGCCTACCACGCGTCGCGCGGCGAGTCGCACCGCGATGTCTGCCTCATCCCGGCGTCGGCGCACGGCACCAATCCGGCGTCGGCGCACATGGCCGGGATGAAGGTCGTCGTCGTCGCGTGCGACGGCGACGGCAACGTCGACATCGCCGACCTCGAGCGCAAGGCGCGATCGCACGCGACGAATCTGGCGGCGGTCATAGTGACCTATCCGTCGACGCACGGCGTGTTCGAGTCCGGCATCCGGGAAGTGTGCGCGATCGTGCACGCGCACGGCGGGCAGGTCTACGTCGACGGCGCCAACCTGAACGCGCTCGTGGGCCTTGCCGCGCCCGGCGAGTTCGGCGCCGACGTGTCGCATCTGAACCTGCACAAGACGTTCTGCATTCCGCACGGCGGCGGCGGCCCCGGCGTCGGACCCGTTGCGGTCGGCGCACATCTCGCGCGCTTCCTTCCCGGCCATCGCGCGCTTCCGCCCAAGGCCGAGGCGCGCGCCGATGCGATCGGCGCGGTGTCGGCGGCGCCGTACGGCAGCGCCAGCATCCTGCCGATCTCGTGGATGTACATCGCGATGATGGGCGGCGAGGGCCTCAAGGCGGCGACCGAGTCGGCGATACTCGCGGCGAACTACGTCGCGCGACGGCTCTCGGCGCACTACCCCGTGCTGTATTCGGGTCCCGGCGGGCTGGTGGCGCACGAGTGCATACTCGACCTGCGGCCGCTGAAGGAGACGAGCGATGTCAGCGTCGACGACGTCGCCAAGCGGCTCGTCGACTACGGCTTCCACGCGCCGACCATGAGCTTCCCCGTCGCGGGCACGCTCATGATCGAGCCCACCGAAAGCGAGTCGAAGGAGGAGCTCGATCGCTTCATCGATGCGATGATCGCGATTCGCGGAGAGATCCGCGCCGTCGAGGAAGGGCGCATGGATCGTCACGACAACGCGCTCGGCAACGCGCCGCATACGGCGCAGATGCTGCTCGCGTCCGAGTGGGCGCACCCGTACACGCGCGAGCAGGCCGCGTATCCGTTGCCGACGCTGCGCGCGCGCAAGTACTGGCCGCCGGTGCGGCGCGCTGACAACGTGCACGGCGATCGCAATCTCGTCTGCTCGTGCCCGCCCGTGGAGGACTACGCGGAATGAGCGCCGCCGGGCCGCCCCAAGGCGCTCGCCCCCCTGAGGAGGGAAGTCGCGCAGCGACTGCGGGGGGAATCATCATGAAGGTCCTCGTTCTCGGCGCCGGAGTGATCGGCACGACGACGGCGTGGTTCCTGCGCGAGCACGGCCACGAGGTGACCGTCGTCGAGCGGCAAAGCGCAGCGGCGCTGGAGACCTCCTACGCCAACGGCGGCCAGATCTCGGTGTCGCATGTCGAACCGTGGGCCGCGCCGAAGGCGCCATGGCAGATCCTCAAGTGGCTGGTGCGCCCGGACGCGCCGCTGCTGTTCAGGCCCACGCTCGACCCGAGGCAGTGGCGCTGGGGTATCCAGTTCCTGATCGAATGCCTGCCGTCGAACACGCGCAGGAACATGCGACAGATCCTGGCGATCAGCAAGTATTCCGGCGAGGTGCTGCGCGAGCTGCGGGCCGCCACCGGCATGCATTACGACGACCTGCAGCGCGGCATCCTGCAGGTCTACACCGACGACGCCGGATTCGCGTCCGCAGCCAAGGCCGCGGCGCTGGTGCGTCGCTACGGCATCGCGCGGGAGATGAAGTCTGCCGAGGAATGCGTGGCGATCGAGCCGGCGCTGGCGCGGCGGCGCGACTGGATCGCCGGAGGGACGTTCACGGCGACTGACGAGACCGGCGACGCGCGCAAGTTCACGCAGGCGCTCGCCGCGCTCGCTGCCGCGCGGGGCGTCGTGTTCCGTTACGGCGAGACCGTCGCCGAGATCGCCACCGGCTCCGAGGGCATTGGCGGCATGGTCACCAACGACGCGAAAGGTGTTCGCAACACGCTCGCTGCCGACGCCTACGTCGCCTGCCTCGGCAGCTACACGCCGCTCCTGCTCTCGTCGATCGGCGTCAGCGCGCTGGTCTACCCGGCGAAAGGCTACTCGGCGACGATGCCGATCGTCGATTCCGCCGGCGCGCCGCAGGGCAGCATCACCGACGATGCCAAGAAGATCGTCTTCACGCGGTTGGGCGACCGGCTGCGCGTGGCCGGGACCGCGGAGCTCTCCGGCTACAAGCTCAACCTCAATCGCGTGCGCTGCGAGGCGCTCACCCGCCGCGCCGGGGAATGGTTCGGCGACGCCATCGACACATCGCGCGTCGAATACTGGACAGGGCTTCGTCCCGCCACGCCATCGGGCGTTCCGCTGATCGGCAAGACGCGGCATCGCAATCTCTACATCAACACCGGACACGGCACGCTGGGCTGGACGATGGCCGCGGGATCCGGCAAGGCGCTGGCCGATATCGTGTCCGGGGTCGAGCCGAAGGTGGCGTTCGATTTCCAGCGCGGCGCGTAGCCCGCCGGTCGCATGGTGGCGCCGATTCACTACACCGAGCGCGACGGCGCGCTGGAGCTTTCCACCGATCCGGCGCGGCTCGAGCGCGCCATGATCCACGAGTATCTCGGCGTGCATTCCTACTGGGCGAAGGGGGTGCCGAGCGACGTGGTCGATCGCGCCATCGATCATTCGCTGTGCTTCGGTGTCTACCGCGGCGACGCGCAGGTCGCGTTCGCGCGGGTGGTCACCGATCGCGCCACCTTCGCGTACCTGGCCGACGTGTTCGTGCAGCCTTCGGCGCAGGGCGAGGGCGTGGGGAAATGGATGATCGCGAGCATCATGCGCCATCCGGACCTGCAGGGCTTGCGACGCTTTCTCCTGGCCACGCGCGATGCGCATACGCTCTATGCGCGTTTCGGGTTCGCGCCGCTCGCCAACCCGTCGCGATTCCTCGAGCGCTTCGACCCCGACGTCTACGCGGCACGCTGAAAGGCAAGTGAGCGGCAACGCGCGGCGCGGCCGGGCGGCGCAGGCGCAGGCGGTATAATCCGCCGCTTGTCGCGACGATTCATCCTCTTTCCTGCGCGTGCGCTGGCGTGGTTGCTGCCGGGGTTTTTCGCGATCGTCGCCGTCGCGGGGGAGCGGGTCGCGCCGGCTACAGTCCCACCCCCCGCGCTCGCCGCCAAGGCGTATTACCTCGTCGATGCGCTGAGCGGACAGGCGATCGTCGCGCAGAATGCCGACGAGCCGCGCGAGCCGGCCTCGCTGACCAAGCTCATGACCGCGTACCTCGTGTTCCGCGCGCTCAAGGACAAGGAGCTCGTCCCCTCGCAGATGGTCAACGTGTCGAGCAAGGCGTGGCGCGCCGAGGGCTCGCGCATGTTCATCGAGCCGAAAAAAGCGGTGAGCGCCGACGAGTTGCTGCACGGCATGATCATCCAGTCGGGCAACGATGCGTCGATCGCGCTCGCCGAGACCGTGGCCGGCAGCGAGGAAGCGTTCGTCGAGCGGATGAACAAGGAAGCCGCGCGGCTGGGCATGAAGAATACGCGCTTCGCGAACTCGACCGGCCTGCCGGCGCCACAGCAGGTGTCCACCGCCAGCGACCTGGCGTTGCTGGCGGGCGCGATCGTTCGCGATTTCCCGGAATACTACCCGCTGTATTCCATCAAGGAGTACCGCTACAACAAAATCACGCAGCCCAACCGCAACCGCCTGCTGTGGAGCGATCCGTACGTCGATGGCATGAAGACCGGCAACACCGATGCCGCCGGGTATTGCCTGGTCGCCTCGGCCAAGCGCGGACCGCGCCGCCTGATCTCGGTGGTGCTCGGCGCAGGATCCGATGCGGCGAGGGCGAGCGAGTCGCAGAAGCTCCTCAACTACGGCTTCCAGTTCTACGATACCGTGCAGATGTACCAGAACGGCCAGACCATCAATACGCTGCGTGTCTGGAAAGGCGAGTCCGATAGCGTAGCCGCCGGATTCGTCGCCGATCAGTACCTGACCCTGCCCAAGGGCCAGGCGCAGAAGCTCAAGCTCACCATGGACGCGATCGAGCCGCTCATCGCGCCGGTGACGCGCGGCCAGCGCGTGGGGACGGTGCGCGTGACGCTCGACGGCAAGACCGTCGGCGAGTATCCGCTGCAGGCGATGGGTGACGTGCCGCAGGCGAGCATCTGGGGGCGCGCATGGGACACCGCTCGGCTGTGGTTCAAGTGACGCCGGGCAAAGCCACGCAGCAAGAACAGGAGCGCAGCAAAAAAATGACGGTCTATCTCAACGGCGAATACCTGCCCATCGACCAGGCCAAGGTATCGGTGCTCGACCGCGGCTTCATCTACGGCGATGGCGTCTATGAACTGGTGCCCGTGTACGACCGCATGCCGTACCGGATGAGCCAGCATCTGGCGCGGCTGCAACGCAGCTGCGACGGCATCGGGCTCGCCAATCCGCACGACGCCGCCGCATGGGAGTCGATCATCCGCGAGCTCATCGGCCGCACGCCCTTCGCCGACCAGGCTGTGTACCTGCAGGTCACGCGCGGCGTCGCCAAGCGCGACCACGCGTTTCCGGCCGGCGTGGCGCCGACGGTGTTCATGATGAGCAACCCCCTTGTTCTGCCCACACCGGAGCAGGTCGAGCGCGGCGTCGCGGTGATCACCGGGACCGACGAGCGCTGGCTGCACTGCGACCTCAAGACGACGTCGCTGCTCGGCAACGTGCTCGCGCGCCAGGCGGCGGTGGCGGCGGGCGCGGTGGAGTCGGTGCTCTTCCGCGACGGCTACCTCACCGAGGCGTCGGCGTCGAACGTGCTCATCGTCAAGGACGGCGTGATCATCGCGCCGCCCAAGGACAACCTGATCCTGCCGGGGATCACCTACGACGCGACTTTCGACCTGGCGCGCGCCGGCGGCATGACGCTGCAAGGTGCGCCAGGTGTCACGCGACGAGGCGCTTTCCGCGGACGAGATGTGGCTCTCGTCGTCGAGCAAGGAAGTCCTGGCGGTGACGACCGTCGATGGCAAACCGTTCGCCGGCGGCGCGCCGGGACCGGCGTTTCGCAAGATGCACGCGCTGTTCCAGGCGAGCAAGCGCAAACCGTCCTGAAGCCGTCTGGTACCGGTGCGGTGCGGTCCGGTCGGGAACATGCCGCTTTACGGGTCGACCTGACGGGGTGTTAAAACGCGCCCGCCGCGCTAGACTATCCAGCCGTGCCATGAACGCCTCGCTCTCGAAGATCGTCGCCAGCCGCTACGACGGGCGCAACATCCCCGTGGCGCTGGTCCTCCCCGACGGCGGCCGGGTGGCGCTGTCGCAGCCCACCGAGGTCGACATCTACGCGCGCACGTGGAGCGGATTGCGCGCGCTCGCCTCGCCCGAGCTCGGCCGGCTTGCCCGCGCCTACGTTCGCGGCGACCTCGATTTTTCCGGCGGCTCGCGGCGCATGCTGGGCATCGCCGAGTCGCTGGTCGGCAGCGTCAACCACGGCCGCGAGCGCGCCCGCGCCCGCATGCTGCAGTGGTGGCACCAGCGACGCGGCAACCGCGCCAACATTGCGCACCACTACGACGTCTCCAACGCGTTCTACGCGCTGTGGCTGGACGCGCGCATGGTCTATTCCTGCGCCTACTTCCGCACCGACGCCGACACGCTCGACCAGGCGCAGACGCAGAAGCTCGACCACATCTGCCGCAAGCTCATGCTGCGGCCCGGCGAGGAATTCCTCGACATCGGCTGCGGCTGGGGCGGCCTCATTTTCCGCGCCGCGGAGCAATACGGCGTCAAGGCGAGCGGCATCACGCTCTCGCAAAACCAGTACGACCACGTCCGCGCCGAGATCGACCGACGCGGGCTCGCCGGCCGTGTCGACGTGCAGCTTCTCGACTATCTCGACCTGCCCGCGGGAAAGCTCTACGACAAGATCGCCAGCATCGGCATGTTCGAGCACGTCGGCATCCGCAACTATCCGCGCTACTTCGGGAAGATCTACTCGGTGCTCAAGCCCGGCGGGATGGTGATGAACCACGGCATTACCCAGAACCAGGTCGGCGTCGAGGGGCTGGGCAGCGGCATCAGCGATTTCGTCGAGGAATTCGTGTTCCCCGGCGGCCAGCTCGCGCACGTCTCGCGCGTCATCGAGGGGCTCTCCGCGCAGGGGTTGGAGCTTCTGGATGCGGAACCGCTGCGCGAGCACTACGCGCGCACGCTCTGGCACTGGGTCGACCGCCTCGAGCGCAACGGCGAGGCGGCAGTCCGCGAGGCGGGCGAGGAGCGCTATCGCACCTGGCGGATCTATCTCGCCGGCTCGGCGCACGCCTTCGATCGCGGCTGGCTGTCGATATTCCAGCTCCTCGCCGGCAAGCCGTACGCCGATGGCAGGATGCCGCATCCGGCCACGCGTGAATACATGTACGCGCCCCCGGCCGCGGATGTACCCCCGGTCGCGGGGTATGCGCCGCCGGTCGCGGGTTGAACGGCGTCGGCTCGGCCCCATATGCGAGCGATGCACGCCCAACCGATGAGCCAACAAGTGACCGAGACCCTGCTCGAGTTCCCGTGCGCGTTCCCGCTCAAGATCATGGGCCGCACGCAGGACGGGTTCGCGCAGGCGGTGCTCGACGTGGTCCTGCGCCACGTTCCCGACTTCGACAGCGCGTCCATGGAGATGCGCGCCTCGCGCCAGGGCAAGTACCTGTCGCTCACCTGCACGATCAACGCCACCTCGCGCGAGCAGCTCGACGCGTTGTATCGCGAGCTATCGGCGCATCCGCAAGTCGTCATGGTGCTCTGATGCACGAGGCGGCGCGCGCCGCCTCTGCTACGGGCGCGGCGCGCGCCGCGGTGGCTGCGCGCGTGCGCCCGCTGGGGCTCACCGCGTACGAGCCGACATGGCGGGCGATGCAGGCGTTCACCGCCGCGCGCACACCGGCGAGCGACGACGAGCTGTGGCTCACCGAGCATCCGCCGATCTACACGCTGGGGCTCGCCGGGCGCCGCGAGCACCTGTTGCGCGACAACGGCATCGCCGCGCTCAAGGTCGACCGCGGCGGGCAGGTGACCTATCACGGTCCGGGGCAGCTCGTCGTCTACACGCTCATCGACATCGCCCGCGCGGGCCTGGGCGTGCGGGACACCGTGCGCCGCCTCGAGCGCGCCGTGATACGATGGCTGGGGATGCGCGGGGTGGAGGCGCACACCCGAATGGGTGCCCCGGGCGTCTATGTCACCCGAAGCGGCGCCGATGCAAAAATAGCCGCGCTGGGACTCAAGGTCAGCCGCGGCTGCACCTATCACGGCCTGGCGCTCAACGTTGCGATGGACCTTTCTCCGTTCTCCGACATCGACCCCTGCGGCTATCCCGGCCTCGCCGTGACACAGCTTGCCGACCTCGGCGTGACGACGACCGTCGAGCAGGCGGGCGAGAGCCTCGCACCCGTGCTGGCCGAGTGCCTCGACGAAGCCGTGACCGCGTGATGCGAGTCGATCCGCTCTTTTTCCGAGGTGTGCGCAATGAGCGCGCCGGATGTCGCGAGTCCCGCGATCCCGCAACGCCGCCGGCATCAAGCACAAGGGCGGCGACAAGACCGCGCGCATCCCTATCAAGGTCGTCGCCGCAGAACGGCTCAAGAAGCCCGACTGGATCCGCGTGCGCGCGCCGTCGTCGCCGCGCTTCTACGAGATCAAGAAGATCCTGCGCGAGCACAACCTGCACACGGTGTGCGAGGAAGCGTCGTGTCCCAACATCGGCGAGTGCTTCGGCAAGGGCACCGCGACGTTCATGATCATGGGCGACATCTGCACGCGGCGCTGCCCGTTCTGCGACGTGGGCCACGGCCGCCCCTTGCCGCTCGACCCCGCCGAGCCCGAGAACCTGGCGCGCACGATCGCCGCGCTCGCGCTCAAGTACGTCGTGGTCACCAGCGTCGACCGCGACGACCTGCGCGACGGCGGCGCGCAGCATTTCGTCGACTGCATCCGCGCCGTGCGCGCGCATTCGCCTTCGACGCGCATCGAGGTGCTGGTGCCCGATTTCCGCGGCCGGCTCGAGCGCGCGCTCGACGTTCTCGCCGCGGCGCCGCCCGACGTCATGAACCACAACCTCGAGACGGTGCCCCGGCTCTACAAGCAGGCGCGGCCCGGCGCCGACTATGCGAATTCGCTCACGCTCCTGTCGGAGTTCAAGGCGCGCTTCCCGGACGTTCCGACCAAGTCGGGATTGATGGTCGGGCTCGGCGAGACCGACGCGGAGATCCTCGACGTGATGCGCGACATGCGCGCGCACCGCATCGACATGCTCACCATCGGCCAGTACCTGCAGCCGACCGCCGGACACCTGCCGGTGCTTCGCTACGTTCATCCGGACACGTTCGCGATGTTCGAGCGCGAAGCGGTCGCGATGGGCTTCGCGCACGCCGCGGTCGGCGCGCTGGTCCGCTCGTCGTACCACGCCGATGCGCAGGCGCACGGCGTCCTCGAAGTCCGCATGTCTGAAAAACGTGGGACCCGCCATGCGAAACCGAGTCGTCCGTTCGTTCGCCATCTTCACCCTCGCGCTGTTCTCGATCGCCAGCGCGCGCGCCGAAGTGTCCGAGGTGCGCATCTCGCGCGGCTTCGGCGTGCTCTACCTGCCGCTGATGGTGATGGAGAGCGAGAAGCTGCTCGAGAAGCAGGCCAAGGCGGCGGGACTCGGCGACGTCAAGGCGACCTACCTGGTGCTCGACGGCGGCAACGTCATCAACGACGCCATGCTGTCGGGCGCGCTCGACATCGCCTCGATCGGCGTCGCCGGCTTTCTCACGCTGTGGGCGAAGGCGAAGGACAATCCCGCCATCGAGATCCGCGGGCTTTCCGGCATGAGCTCGTCGTCGCTCTACCTGATGACCCGCAATCCCGCCGTCAAGACGCTCAAGGACTTCACCGACAAGGACCGCATCGCCGTCCCCGGCATCAAGACCTCGCTGCCGGCGGTGATCCTGCACATGGCGGTGGCCAAGGAGTTCGGCGACGCCAACTATTCGAAGCTCGATCCGATCACCGTCGGCCTCGCGCATCCCGACGCGCTCGCGGTGCTGCTCTCCGGCAAGGGCGAGATCAACAGCCACATGGCGTCGCCGCCGTTCTCGTACATCGAGGAGTCGACGCCGGGGCTGCATCGGGTGTTCAATTCGGTCGACATGCTCGGCAACATCACGCTCGACATGACGTATACGTCGCGCAAGTTCTTCGAGGCCAATCCGAAGATATGCGCCGCGTTCGTCGCCGCGATGAACGAGGCCAACGCGCTCATCGCGCGCGACAAGAAAAAGGCCGCCGAGATCTACGTCGCGGTGTCCAAGCAGAAATCGTCGGTCGACGAGATCGTGAAGATCCTCAACGACCCGAACTCGAAGTTTTCCACCGTGCCCGACGGCACGATGAAATACGCCGAGTTCATGTCGCGCGTCGGCACGATCAAGGCCAAGCCCGCATCGTGGAAGGACCTGTTCTTCGCGCCGATCCACGGCGCGGCGGGAAGCTGAGCGCGGCTCATCGCTTCAGCGCGGCCGCGGCAGCGGCGCGTCGCGAGGCCACAGCAGCCATAGCTGCCCGTCCTGCTTCATGCGGCCCGCCTCGCGCGCCGCCTCCTCGCCGAAGCCCCAGAACCAGTCCACGCGCAGCGGCCCCCGGATCGCGCCGCCGGTATCCTGCGCGAGCATCAGCCGCTGGAGCGCGCGCGCCGACTGCGGCCAGGTCGTGGCCACGAAAACGGGCGCGCCCAGCGGGACGAAGCGCGCGTCGACCGCGATCGAGCGCCCCGCGGTGAGCGGGACGCCGAGCGCGCCGCGCGGTCCGTCCGATCGTGTTCGCGGCGTTCCCGGCCATCGTCGCGCGCGCCGAAGACTCGGATTCGCGGAAAAACACGTAGCTCGGATTCTCGGCGAGCAGCGCGGGCAAGGCATCCGGATGCTCGCGACCCCACTGCTTGATGCCCTGCATCGAAGCCTGGTCGACGGTGAGCTCGCCGCGCTCGACGAGCACGCGGCCGATGGCGCGATACGGATGTCCGTTCTGGTCGGCGTAGCCCACGCGCATCGTGCTGCCGTCGGGAAGCACGATTCGCCCCGAGCCTTGCACCTGCAGGAAAAAAGCCTCCATCGCATCGTCGACGTACACCAGCTCGCTTCCCGGCGGCGGGCCTCGACCGGCGTCGATCTCGGCGCGCGTCCAGTAGGGAACGACGCGGTTGCCTTCGACGCGGCCGCGCACGCGCTTGTCCTTGAGCTCGGGATAGAGATCGGAGAGCTCGACCACGAGCAGATCCTGCGGCGGCGCGTAGATCGGGTAGCGGTAGCGCGCATCGCGCGTTCGCGACCCACGCAGCAGCGGCTCGTAGTAGCCGGTGACGAGTCCTTGCGACTGCCAGCCGGATCCGTCGCGCGATCGCACCTGATAGGCGCGAAACCGCGCCTCGAAAAAAGCGCGCACGCTCGTGGCGTCGCGGGCGTCGACCGCCGCGGAAGCCTGGCACACGGCGCTCCACTGCTCGCGGCTCGGCATGCGCGCGAGCGCCTTGCAGCTCGCCTGCAGCGCGGGCCACGCCTCGGCGAGCGCGTCGTCGCTCCAGCCCGGAATGGAAGCGAACGCGGCTTCCGCGAAATCGACCGAGACGCCGTCCGGTTGTGCGGCCGGCGGGGACGGTGGTACCGTCGACACGCACGCAGCGGTGAGCAGAGCGGTAGTGAAAACGGAAATGCGCATCGCCGCGGCCAGTCGAACACGGAGCAGCGAAGCGATGGAATGGATTCTTCTGGAAGCCGGGCTGGCGCTGGGACTCGCCGTATTCATCGTCTGGTTCACCGCGGGCGCGCGGCGCAAGCCCCCGAAGCCTCCGAAGGCAACCGAGGCGCCCGATTCAGCGGCCGCGAACGATCGCACTCCCTAATGCAGCACGCGCGGCACGGAAAGTGTGAACAGCGGGATGTCGGCTTCGAAGGCATGGCCGTCCTCGGCGAGCATCTGGTAGGTTCCGCGCATGGTGCCGACGGCGGTTTCGAGATGCGTGCCGCTGGAATACTCGAAGCTTTCGCCCGGCTTGAGCGTCGGCTGCTGCCCGATCACGCCCAGGCCCTTGACCTCGAGGACCTTGCCGTTGGCGTCGGTGATCAGCCAATGCCGGCTGATGAGCTGCGCCGCGACGGTGCCGACGTTGGTGACCGTGATCGTGTAGGCGAAGACGTATTGGTTCTTCGACGGATCGGATTGATCGTCGATGTACGCCGCCCTGGGTGCGACGTCGATCGCGTATTTGCCCTCTTTGCCCTCTGACACTTCCATGACTCGAGGATTATAACGCGATGCGAACCTGCCAGATTGCACCCTCGATCCTCTCCGCCGACTTCGCGCGCCTCGGCGACGAAGTGCGCGCCGTGATCGCCGCCGGTGCCGACATGATTCACTTCGACGTCATGGACAACCACTATGTGCCGAACCTCACCATCGGGCCGCTGGTGTGCGAAGCGCTGAAGCCGGTGACGACGGTGCCCATCGACGTGCACCTGATGGTCAAGCCGGTCGATCGGATCGTTCCGGATTTCGCGCGCGCCGGCGCGTCGATCATCAGCTTCCATCCGGAGGCTTCCGAGCACGTCGACCGCACGATCGCGCTCATCCACGATTCAGGCTGCAAGGCGGGACTGGTGTTCAATCCGGCGACGCCGCTGTCGTGGCTCGACCACGTCATCGACCGGCTCGACCTGGTGCTGATCATGTCGGTCAATCCGGGATTCGGCGGACAGGCCTTCATCCCCGAGGCGCTGCAACAAGATCGCCGACGTGCGCGCGCGCATCGACAAGGCGAGCGCGCGCACCGGGCGCGAGATCCGGCTCGAGGTCGACGGCGGCATCAAGGTCGACAACATCGGGCAGGCCGCGCGCGCCGGCGCCGATACCTTCGTGGCGGGCTCGGCGATCTTCGGCAGCGGCGACTATGCGAAGACGATCGCCGCGATGCGCTCCGCGGTCGCAGCGTAGGAGCGAGCCTAAGCGCGGCTTCTCGCCGGCACTGCGCGGCGATGGTATAGTCCGGCCGTCGGCGTCCGGATGGCGCCGGCAACGCACGCGGCAACACACCATGACCTTCGACACTTTCAACCGCAACGGCCGCTGCTGGCGGCAGGGCAACGGCAGGCAACGACCGGCGCTGGCGTCCCCACGCCTAGAGTCGCTCGATCCCGGCCGCGTCCTTCGCGCGCGGTCCGGCCCCGCAGCAGGTTTTGCGCACGTTGAAAGATCGTTGGAGCATCATGACCGAAACCGAATTTCGCGCGCTCGCCGCGCTTGGATATCAACCGCATCCCGCTCGTGCTCGAGTCCTTCGCGGATCTCGACACGCCGCTCTCGCTCTATCTGAAGCTCGCCAACCAGCGCTACACGTTCCTGCTGGAGTCGGTCGTCGGCGGCGAGCGCTTCGGCCGCTACTCGTTCATCGGGCTGCCGGCGAAGGTCCGCATTCGCGCGCGCGGGCGCGACATCGAGGTCGAGGACGACGGCGTGATCGTCGAGCGGCATCACGGCGATCCGCTGGCGTTCATCGGCGGATTCCTCGGCCGCTACCGCGCCGCGCCCGTCGCCGGGCTGCCGCGCTTCTGCGGCGGCCTCGCGGGCTACTTCGGCTACGACACCGTTCGCCACATCGAGACGCGCCTCGCCGATTCCGCGCCGCCGCACGCGCCCGACCTGGCCGACATTCCCGACATCCTCCTGCTGCTCACCGAGGAGCTCGCGGTCGTCGACAACCTGTCCGGCAAGATATCGCTCATCGTCTACGCCGATCCATCGCAGCCCGACGCGTACGAGAAGGCGAGCGCGCGGCTCCAGGCGCTGCGCCGAGCGTCGCGGGCCAACGTCGACATCCCGCTGCAGACCGCCGGCGCCCGCACCGAGGCGCGCAGCGATTTCGGCGCCGACGCGCTACATGGCGGCGGTGAGGCGCTCGCGCGAGTACATCGCCGCGGGCGACATCATGCAGGTGGTGATCTCGCAGCGCATGCGCAGGCCGTTCACCGCGCCGCCGCTGCAGCTCTACCGGGCGCTGCGCTCGGTCAATCCGTCGCCGTACATGTTCTACTACGACTTCGGCGACTTCCACGTCGTCGGCGCATCGCCCGAGATCCTGGTGCGCAAGGAAGGCGACGCGATCACGCTGCGGCCGATCGCCGGCACGCGCCCGCGCGGCGCGACGCGCGAGGCCGACGAGGCGCTGGCCGACGAGCTGCTCGCCGATCCGAAGGAGATCGCCGAGCACGTCATGCTGCTCGACCTCGGCCGCAACGACGTCGGTCGCGTCGCGCAGACCGGCAGCGTCAAGGTGACCGACCGCATGGTGATCGAGCGCTATTCGCACGTGATGCACATCGTGTCCAACGTCGAGGGCAAGTTGAAGCCGGGGCTGTCGAGCATCGATGTGCTGCGCGCAGCGTTCCCGGCGGGCACGGTGAGCGGCGCGCCGAAGGTGCGCGCGATGGAGATCATCGACGAGCTCGAGCCCACGCGGCGCGGCATCTATTCCGGCGCGGTGGGCTACATCAGCTTCCAGGACGACATGGACATCGCGATCGCGATGCGCACCGGCGTGGTCAAGGACGGCGTGCTCTACGTGCAGGCCGGCGGCGGCATCGTGCACGACTCGTTGCCCGAGGCCGAATGGCAGGAGACGCTCAACAAGCTGCGCGCGCTGCAGCGCGCCGCCGACCTCGTGCAGGCGGGACTGGACGCGGAGGGCTGACCATGCTGCTGATGATCGACAACTACGATTCCTTCACCTACAACCTCGTCCAGTACCTGGGCGAGCTCGGCGAGGACGTCGCACGTCCATCGCAACGACGCGGTGACGCTCGAGCAGATCGCCGCCTGGGCGCCGGAGCGCATCGTCATCTCGCCGGGGCCGTGCACGCCGACGAGGCGGGGATCTCGGTGCCGCTGATCCAGCGCTTCGCCGGCAAGATCCCGATCCTCGGCGTCTGCCTCGGGCACCAGGCGATCGGCCAGGCGTTCGGCGGGCGCATCGTGCGCGCGCAGCGCGTGATGCACGGCAAGCTCTCGCGCGGTCATCGCACGCCGGCGCGGGCGTGTTCGCCGGGCTGCCCAACCCGCTGTCGGCGACGCGCTATCATTCGCTCGCGATCGAGCGCGCGTCGCTGCCCGCGTGCCTGGAAGTCACCGCCGAGAGCGAGGACGGCGAGATCATGGGGGTGCGCCATCGCGAGCTCGCGGTCGAGGGCGTGCAGTTCCATCCGGAAGCGATACTCACCGAGCACGGACACGCGCTGCTGCGCAATTTCCTCAAGCGCCGACACTAGGAGGCCGCCATGTCGATCAACATGCAGGAAGCGCTGCAGCGCGCGATCGAGCACCGCGAGATCTTCCACGACGAGATGCTCTCGCTGATGCGCAAGATCATGAGCGGCGAGGTGACGCCGGTGATGATCGCGGCGTTCACCGTCGGGCTGCGCGTGAAGAAGGAGACCGTCGGCGAGATCGCGGCCGCGGCGCAGGTGATGCGCGAGTTCGCGACCAAGGTCGACGTTCCCGACCGCGACAATCTGGTCGACATCGTCGGCACCGGCGGCGATTCGGCGCACACCTTCAACATCTCGACCGCGTCGATGTTCGTCGCCGCGGCGGCCGGCGCGCGCGTCGCCAAGCACGGCGGACGCTCGGTGTCGTCGAAGTCGGGCAGCGCCGACGTGCTCGAGGCGCTCGGCGCGAACATCATGCTCACGCCGGAACAGGTCGCGCGCCTGCATCGCGGAGACCGGCATCGGCTTCATGTTCGCGCCCAGCCATCACAGCGCGATGAAGCACGCGGCGCCGGTGCGCAAGGAGCTCGGCATCCGCACGATCTTCAACATCCTGGGGCCGCTCACCAATCCCGCGGGCGCGCCGAACCAGCTGCTCGGCGTGTTCCATCCCGACCTGGTCGGCATCCAGGTGCGCGTGCTGCAGCGGCTGGGCAGCAAGCACGTGCTGGTGGTGTACGGCAAGGACGGCATGGACGAGGTGTCGCTCGGCGCGGCGACGATGGTCGGCGAGCTCAAGGACGGCGCGGTGCGCGAGTACGAGATCCATCCCGAGGATTTCGGCCTGCGCATGATCTCCAACCGCGGGCTGCAGCGTCAGCGATGCCGTGGAGTCGAAGGCGATGCTGCTCGAGGCGCTCGACAACGTCGAAGGCACGCCGCGCGAGATCGTCGTGCTCAATGCCGGCGTCGCGCTCTACGCGGCGAACGTCGTGCCGTCGATCGCCGAGGGCATCGAGCGCGCGCGCGAGGCCGTCGCGTCGGGCGCGGCGAAGCGCAAGCTCGAGCAGTTCGTCGCCACGACGCAGAAGCTGGCGCGTCCCGGCAAGACCTGATCCGCGGCGCGATGGCCGAGCGCGACATCCTGCGGCGCATCCTCGCCACCAAGGCGAGCGAGATCGCGGCGATGAAGCGAGGCGCTGCCGGAGGCGACGCTCGTCGCGCGCGCGCGCGACGCCGCGCCGGCGCGCGATTTCGTCGGCGCGCTGCGCGCCAAGATCGCCGCCGGCGCCGCCGCGGTGATCGCCGAGATCAAGAAGGCGAGCCCGAGCCGCGGCGTGCTGCGGCCGATCTTCGATCCGCCCGCGATCGCGCGCCGCTACGAGGCGGCGGGCGCCGCGTGCCTGTCGGTGCTCACCGACCGCGATTATTTCCAGGGCGCGCCCGAGCACCTGGTCGCCGCGCGCGCCGCGTGCGCGCTGCCGGTGCTGCGCAAGGACTTCATCGTCGACGAGTACCAGGTCGCCGAGGCGCGCGCGCTTGGCGCCGACTGCATCCTGCTGATCGTCGCCGCGCTCGACGACGACGCGGCTCGCCGCGCTGGAAGCCGCCGCGCACGCGCCTCGGGATGGCGGTGCTCGTCGAAGTGCACGACGGCGCCGAGCTCGACCGCGCGCTCAAGCTTCGCTCGCCGCTCATCGGCATCAACAACCGGAATCTGCGCACCTTCGACGTCTCGCTCGCGACCACGCTCGACCTGCTTCCGCGCGTGCCCGGCGACCGGCTGGTCATCACCGAAAGCGGCATCCTCACGTCCGCCGACGTGCGGCACATGCGCACCCACGGCGTGAATGCATTCCTGGTCGGCGAGGCGTTCATGCGCGCGGCGGATCCGGGCGCCGCGCTGGCGGCGCTGTTCAACGAGCGCTGAGGTCAGCCGAGGTCGATGCAGGTCCGCGCTCTGCTTTTGCTATGATGGCGACCGGCGCCGGATGCAACGAGCCGGGCATGACTCCGATGCCGGCGCCCCTGGGGGAATCGTGTCGGCGATCGCCGTCGAGAATGTTGCCAAGCACTGGACGACCGCCGCCGGGCAGGTGCGCGCCGTCGACGGCATTTCGTTCGCGCTCGAGCCGGGCACCCTCAACGTGCTGCTCGGCCCTTCCGGTTGCGGCAAGTCGACCACGCTGCGCCTGATCGCCGGTCTCGACCACGCCGATTCGGGCCGTGTCCTCATCGGCGGCAAGGATGTCACGCGCCTGTCTCCCGCGCAGCGCAACATCGCCATGGTGTTCCAGTCGTACGCGCTGTTTCCGCATCTGTCGGTCGCCGAGAACATCGTGTTCGGCCTTCGCGTGCGCAACGTGGACGACGCCGACCGCGACCGCAGGCTCAAGCGCGTCGCCGACATGCTCGGACTCTCCACGCTGCTCGACCGCAAGCCGGGACAGCTCTCCGGCGGCCAGCAGCAGCGCGTCGCGCTCGGTCGCGCCATCATCGCCGAAGCGCCGGTGTGCCTGATGGACGAGCCGTTGTCCAACCTCGACGCGCAGCTGCGCCAGGAAATGCGCCTCGAGATCCGCGCGCTGCAGCGCGCGCTCGGCGTCACCATGGTGTACGTCACGCACGACCAGGTCGAGGCGATGTCGATGGCCGACCGCGTGATTCTTCTCTCCGCGGGACGCATCGAGCAGAACGGCACGCCGGCGGAGCTCTACGAGGTGCCCGCCAACACGTTCGTCGCGCGCTTCATCGGAACGCCGCCGATGAACCTGATGCGCCTGGAGGCGGACGGCAAGGGCGGCGCGGTCATCGCCGGCACCAAGGGACCGGTCATCGCTTCCGAGTCGACTGTCGGAATCGATCGTCGGCGTGCGCCCCGAGGATGTCGTGCTCTCGCGCGGCGCCGGCTTCGAAGGCGAGGTGTCGGGGGTCGAATACCTGGGCGCCGACTCGCTGCTCAATTGCCGCATCGGCACGCAGACGCTGGTGGCGCGCGTCGCCGGCCGGCTGGCGCTGGCGCGCGGCGACGCCGTGACATTGACGTGGGCCGCCGGCGCGCTGCACTTTTTCGACGGCGCCAACGGTCATCGCATCGAGGTTGAACCCCATCGGCAATCGGCGACCGCATTCGCCTGAGCATCGACCACGCAGGACCTTAAGGAGGATGGACATCATGTTGCATATCTTCAATCGCGGGCTGGCGCTGCTCGGTGGCGTCGCGCTCGCGGCGCTCTCCACGCTCGCCACGGCGCAGTCGAACGTCGAGATTTCGTTCTACTACCCGGTCGCCGTCGGCGGTCCGATCACCAAGATCATCGACGGCCTCGCCGCGGATTTCGAAAAGGAGAATCCCGGCATCAAGGTCAAGCCGATCTATTCGGGCGACTATCAGGCGTCGATCACGAAGGCGCTGACCGCGGTCAAGGGCAACGACGCGCCGACGATGTCAGTGTTGTTGTCGACCGACATGTTCACGCTGATCGACGAAGACGCGATCGTTCCTTTCGATCCGCTGATCAAGACACCCGAGGACCAGGCGTGGCTCAAGGGCTTCTATCCGGCGTTCATGGAGAACAGCCAGACCGGCGGCAAGACCTGGGGCATTCCGTTCCAGCGCTCGACGATCGTGCTCTACTACAACAAGGAATCGTTCAAGGAGGCCGGACTCGATCCGAACAAGCCACCCGCCAACTGGAAGGAGATGGCCGAGGCCGCGCAGAAGCTCACCAAACGCGATGCGTCGGGCAAGGTTACGCAATGGGGCGTGCAGATCCCGTCGTCGGGTTTCCCTTATTGGCTATTCCAGGCACTGACCACGGAAAACGATGTCATGCTGATGAACGCCGCAGGTACCGAAACCTACTACGACAAGCCAGGCGTGGTTGAGGCGTTGCAATACTGGGTCGATCTCACGCATAAGTACAAGGTGCAGCCCGAAGGAATCATCGACTGGGGAACGACGCCGAAAGACTTTTTCGAGCGCAAGGTCGCCATGATATGGACGACGACGGGCAACCTCACCAACGTCAAGAACAACGCCAAGTTCGATTTCGGCGTGGCGATGCTGCCGGCCAACAAGCGCCGCGGCAGCCCGACGGGCGGCGGCAATTTCTACCTCTTCAAGCAGGCCAAGCCGGAGCAGCAGGCGGCGGCGTTTAAGTTCGTAAAGTGGATCACGTCGCCCGCGCGCGCGGCGCAATGGGGCATCGACACCGGCTACGTCGCGGTGCGTCCCGACGCATGGGAGACGCCAGCCATGAAGAAGTACGTTGCAGATTTTCCGCCTGCGGCAGTGGCCCGCGATCAACTGCAATACGCCGTGGCTGAGTTTTCGACGCACGACAACCAGCGCGTGACCAAGGCGCTCAACGACGGTTTGCAGGCCGCCCTCACCGGAACCAAGCCCGCGGCGCAGGCGATGGCGGATGCGCAGCGCGAGGCCGATCGGCTGCTGCGGCCGTACCGGAAGTAAGCGTCGCTGCGCTCGATGCGCTTCGCGCCGATGACGCGGAGCGCGTCGCGCACGCGGCGCCGGGGCGCTCATGACGCGAACCACGCAATGGCTGTACGGGTGGCTGCTGGTCCTGCCGGCCGCGGCGCTGCTCGCGCTGTTCACGCATTACCCCGCGGTCGCGACGCTCTGGCACAGCTTCCAATCGACGCCGAAGGGTGCCCGCCCCGCGGTGTTCGTCGGGCCGGATAATTACCGCCAGCTCGTCGACGACCCGATTTTCTGGCAGGCGCTTTCGAACAATCTCTGGTACGCGGCGGGTACGATTCCGCTCGCCATCGCGCTGGCGCTCCTGATGGCGACGTGGATCAACGGCCACATCGTCGGCCGGCCCTTCCTGCGGCTCGCTTACTTCACGCCGACGATACTGCCGATGATCGCGGTGGCGAACATCTGGCTGTTCTTCTACACGCCGCAGTACGGGCTGCTCGAGCAGTTCACCAGCCTGCTGGGCTTGCCGGCGCACAACTGGCTGGGCAGCAAGAGCACGCGCGCTCGCGTGCCTCATGCTGGTGACGGTGTGGAAGGAAGCCGGGTTCTTCATGATCTTCTACCTCGCGGCGCTGCAGCAGATGTCGCCGCACCTGGCCGAAGCGGCGGCGATCGAGGGCGCGTCGCGCTGGTACTACTTCCGGCGTGTCACCTTTCCGCTGCTCATGCCGACGACGCTGTTCGTGCTGGTCAATGCCGTGATCAACGCGTTCCGGCTGGTCGATCACGTCGTGGTGATGACGCGCGGCGGTCCCGACAACGCCACCGAGCTGCTGCTCTACTACGTCTACGAGATCGGCTTCCGCTTCTGGGATTCGGCGTACGCTGCCGCGCTCACCATGGTGCTGCTCGTGCTGCTCGGCATCGCGGCGCTGCTGCAGTTCGGCTTTCTCGAGCGCAGGGTGCACTACCAATGAGCGCGGCTGTGTATCGGACTGGCGGCGTCGGGCACGCGCTCGAGACCGCCGCCGCGTGGACGCTGGGCGCGCTGTGGATCCTGCCGCTCGCGTACGCCATCTGGACCGCGTTCCATTCGGGCGAGTACTCCACGCGCTTCGTGATCGCCGCGCCGCTCACGCTCGAGAATTTCGCCAAGGCATGGCAAGCGGCGCCGTTCGCGCGCTATTTCCTGAACACCATCGTTCTGTGCGCGATGATCCTCGCCGCGCAGCTCGTGCTCTGCACGCTTGCCGCCTACGCCTTCGCGCGCTTCGAATTCCCGGGTCGCAACGTGCTGTTCGCGCTCGTCCTGGTCCAGCTCATGGTCATGCCCGACGTGCTCATCGTCGAGAACTACCGCACGATGAGCGCGCTCGGCCTGCGCGACACGATCCTCGCCATCGGTCTGCCGTACATGGCGAGCGCCTTCGGGATCTTCCTGCTGCGGCAGACCTTCAAGACCGTGCCGCGCGAGCTCGACGAGGCGGCGCGCGTCGAGGGCTGCACGCCGCTGCAGGTGCTGTGGAAGGTCTACGTGCCGCTGGCGAAGCCGGTCTATCTCGCCTATGCGCTGGTGAGCGTGAGCTACCACTGGAACAACTTCCTGTGGCCGCTGATCATCACCAATTCGGTGGAGTCGAGGCCGCTGACGGTGGGACTGCAGGTGTTCTCGGCGGGCGACCAGGGCATCGACTGGTCGATCATCACCGCCGCAACGCTGCTCACCACCGCGCCGCTGCTGCTCGGCTTCCTGCTTTTCCAGAGGCAATTCGTTCAATCGTTCATGCGGGCGGGAATAAGGTAGATACGCGATGAAGCTGATCACGTGGAACGTACAGTGGTGCCGCGGCGTCGACGGCAAGGTCGATCCGGCGCGCATCGTCAAGCACGCGCGCGCGCTCGCCGACTTCGACGTGCTGTGCCTGCAGGAAGTCGCCAACAACTTTCCCGACCCGCGCCTCGCCGGCAGCCGCGGCGAGAACCAGTTCGCCGAATTCGCGCGACTGCTTCCGCGGCTACCTGCCGGTGCCCGGCATCGCGGTCGACGTGCCGGCCGAGCCGGAGCGCCGGGCGGCGTTCGGCGGCATTTCGGCAACATGATCCTGTCGCGGCTGCCCGTCGGGCAGGTGTTCCGCCACCTCCTGCCGTATCCGGTCGACCCCGGCGTCAACGGCATGCCGCGCATCGCGCTCGAAGTCGTGATCGAGTCGCCGGCGTTGCCGGTGCGCGTGATCACCACGCATCTCGAGTACTACGGCAGCGTCAAGCGCAGCGCGCAGGTCGACGCGCTGCGCGCGATCTACGCCGAAGGCAGCGGCCACGCGCGGCGCGGCGGCATCACCGATACCAGCGGCAGCCCGTTTCACACCCGGCCGCGGCCGGCGTCGACGATCATCACCGGCGACTTCAACCTGGAGCCCGACGACGCGCTGCATGCGCGCATGGGCGCGCTGTTCCAGGACGGAACGCCCGCGCTGCGCGACGCGTGGGAAATCGCGCATCCCGAGCGTTCCGCACCCGTCGACGTTCAAGATCTACGAGAAAGAGCGTCCCGGCGAGCCCGAGCTGCACTGCGATTTCATTTTCGTCTCGGCCGACCTCGCGCCGCGCGTGCGCCAGGTCCGGGTCGACCAGAAGACGCAGGCGTCGGACCATCAGCCGGTGCTGATCGAGCTCGAGTAACGGCGAGCTTCGACCGGCGCGCGCCGCCGACGACGTGCAAGCGCGGCGATCCGCGTGCGGCAAGCCTTGGACCGCGTACGTCCGCCAGCGTAAAATGCGTGTTCCGGACGCACAGCGCCACGCATGGCGCGGCTCCCACGAACCCCTTCCCCGAATCTTCCCGCCGCCAGGCGCTCCCTTGACAGCATCCCTACCGTTTACCGGTGAACGCTTCACCCCCGAGGTCGGCGGCGCGATCTGGTACGAGCACTGGCACCGCTACGCGGCGATGCTGCCGCTGGTGAGCGGGCGTCGCGTGCTCGATGCGGCGTGCGGCGAAGGCTATGGAAGCTGGATGCTCGCCGGATCGGCGAGCGACGTGATCGGCGTCGACATCGACGCGACCGCCATCGGCCACGCCGCGCAGCGCTACGCGGGCAAAACCAACCTGCGCTACGTCCGGGCGTCGTGCACCGAGCTGCCCATCGCCGACGGCTGCATCGACATGATCGTCTCGTTCGAGACCATCGAGCATCTCGAAGAGCAGGAAGCGATGCTCGCCGAGTTCCGCCGCGTTCTTTCGCCCGGCGGGGTGCTGGTCATTTCGTCGCCGAACAAGGCGATCTATTCGGACGAGACCGGGTACGCCAACGAGTATCACGTGCGCGAGCTGACGCGCGAGGAGCTGGCGGCGGCGCTCGACGCGACGTTTCCGCAGCAGGCCTGGTACGGACAGCGCGTGATGTCGAATTCGGTGCTGTGGAGCGAGCAGCCGCCTTCCACGCCGCGTGGCGAGATCGTCGTGCTCTCGGACGATCGGGTGCAATGGCGCGACGCACCCGCGCCGCCCATGTATTACATCGTCGTCTGCGGCGGGCCGGCTGCGGTGCTGCCGCGGCTTGCCGATCTGTCGATCTTCGACGACGGCAGGCAGTCGCTCTACCGCGACTACGACCGCGCGTGCCGCGCGGAGAAGCGCCTGTTCTGGGACGAAGCCGATGCGCGCAAGATCGCCGACGCGCGTCACGCCGAGCTGGTCGTCGCCGTGAACGGGCTGGCCAGCGCGCGCGAGCGCGCCGATGCGCTCGCCGCCGAGCTCGACCGCGTCCGCGCCGAGCTCGACAGCGTCCAGGCCAGGCAGCGCCGAATCGCTTCGGGCATTGCGCGCGCGACTCGATTTTCGCGAATCGTGGAGAGGATGGATGCGCTGGCCGCTCGGCCGCGCCTTGAGCGTGCTATCGAGGCGAGCTCCGTGACTGTCGACGTCATCGTGCCGATCACCGCCGCGGCGCACTCGGCCCGGCGCTGCATCGAAAGCCTCCTGGCTGCGCCGCAGAGCACGCCCTTCGGCATCATCGTGGTCAACGACGCGTCTCCGGATGCTTCGACTGTCAGCTGGCTGCGGACGCTCGCCGAGCAGCGGCGCATAGCGCTGGTCGAGCAGCCGATGCCGCAGGGGCTGGCGGCGGCGCTCAACCGGGCGGTGGCGCTGCATCGCGGTCTCGATCGCGACGTCGCGATCGTGCGCGCCGATACCGAGGTGTGCGGCGACTGGCTGGACAGGCTGGCACGGCACGCCTCCCACGGCGATGTCGGCACCGTGGTGCCCTTCGCGAGCAGCGGGGCGTCGATCGGCTACCCGCGATCGGATCGCGCCAACGCGATGCCGCGCGGCCAATCGCTGGCGACGCTCGATTCCGTTTTCCAGCGCGCCAATCGCTGCCGCGGGCGTGGCGTTGCCTCTCGCCTTCGGCCCGTGCATCTACGTGCGACGCGAGTGCCTGAATGCCATCGGCGCATTTTCGGCGGGCCCCAACGCAGCCGACGAGGGCGTGCTCGAGGATTTCTCGCTGCGCGCCAGCAATGCCGGATTCAGGCACGTGCTCGCGGCGGACTGCTACGTCTGGCGCGACGACCCGGGCGGCGCCCAGGGACGCGGTGGAGCGCATGTGGACGGCGCTCGACAAGCGCCACCCGCACGGCCGCGTCGCGCGTGCCGAGCTCGCGCAGCTGGACCCGTCGCGACCGTTTGCTCGCCGCGTCGACCTGCTGCGTCTCGCCGAATCGCCGAGCCAGCTGATTCTGTTCATCGCGCACGCCTGGGGCGGCGGCATCCGCCGCCACATGGACGAGCTCGCCGCGATGGTGGGCGAGCGATGCAACGTCCTGCTGCTCGAGCCGGCGCACGGCGACGTCGTCAAGCTGTCGTGGCTGCGCGAGGGCGAAGGCTTCGCGGCGTATTTCGAGCTGCCCAGGGAAGTCGACGATCTCCTGCGACTGCTCGGCGAGCTCGGGCTGGTCCGGATCCATTTCCATCACGTGCACGGCCTGCCGCGCGCCGTGCTCGACCTGCCGCGCGCGGCGAACGTGCCCTACGACTGCACGCTGCACGACTACTACGCCATCTGCCCGCAATACCACCTGGTGACGGAACAGGGGCGCTACTGCGGCGAACCCGACGTGCAGGGCTGCACGGCGTGCATCAGCAAACGCCCGGCGCTTTGGGGACTGGGCATCACCGCATGGCGCGCCGCGTTCGCCAGCCTTCTTGCCGGCGCCGATCGTGTTTTCGCGCCGTCCGCGGACGTGCAGCGTCGCATCGCGCGATACATCCCCTCTGTCGAAGTCACCATCCTGCCCCATGCCGAGACGCAACCGGTGAGTCCGCGCGTCGTTCGCGTGGCCACGCTCGGCGCGCTTTCGCCGGAAAAGGGCTTGCGCGTGGTCGCCGCCTGCAGCGACGATGCCCGTGCACGCGGACTGCCGCTGGCGTTTCGCGTCCTGGGCTCGACCACCGAGCCGCTGCCGCAATGGCCGCGCGCGGCGCTGTCGGTGCACGGCCAGTTTGCCGAGGCCGAGCTGCCGGCGCTGATCGCTGCCGAGCGTCCCGACGTGATCTGGTTCCCGGCGCAGGTTCCGGAGTCCTACTCGTACACGCTGTCCGCCGCGATCGCGTCCGGCGCCGCGATCGTCGCCTCGGCGCTCGGTGCGTTTCCCGAGCGGCTGGCGAGCCACCCGCGCGCGACGCTGCTTTCTCCCGGACGCTTCCGCGCGCGAGTGGAACGACGCGCTGCTCGACGCCGGCGGCGCGGTGATCGCATCCCCACGCGGCGCGCCTCGCCGCGCCATATCGTGACCAGCGTGACCGATTCGCAACGCTATCTCGCGCACTACCTCGCCGCGCTGCCCGCCGGCCCGCGGCGCACGCAGCAGCTCGCGCGCCCGCCCGCGGTCGATGACCACTACTGGTATCTCAGCGGCGGCGGCCCCGCCGCGCCGCATCTGACGCTGCCGCAACTCTACGTCTCGGGGGTCGAATGCGGCTTCACCGAGGCGCGCCAGGAGTTGCGCCGGCGTGTCGCGGCGTTCGAGGCCGACCTCGGAATTCTTCCGCGCGCTGCGCGACCGCGCCGAGAGCGATCGCAACCAGCTTGCGCAGCAGCTTTCGGTCATGCAGCGCGAGAACCTCGAGCGCGCGATGCAGGTCGGCAACCTGGAGACGTTCCTGCGCGAGGCGCGCGAGCGCGTCGAGACGCTCGAGACCAGCACGACATGGCAGGCGACCGCGCCGCTTCGCCGCAGCGCGCATCGTGCCAAGATCGGATGGACGCGGCTGCGCGCGTTGTGTGGCGAATGCGCGGCAGGCGCCCTACTACGCGGACGTCGCGCTCTCGATCCTGCGCAACGAGGGCGCCGGATCGCTGACGCGCCGCGTTGCGCAGGCGACTGTCGCGGCCGCAGCGCTTCGCGGTCTCCCCGACCCACGCGTACGCGCAGGAAACCGAGCTGTCGGCGCTGCGCTTCGAGCCGTGCGCCTCGCCGCGCGTTTCGATCATCGTGCCGGCCTTCGGCAAGCCGCTGCTCACCTTCACCTGCCTCGAAGAGCGTCAACGCCACCGCGCCCCCGGGCTGTACGAGGTGCTGGTGGTCGACGATGCGTCGCCGACGCCGCTCGAGCAGGAGCTTTCGGTCGTGCGCGGCGTGCGCTTCATCCGCAATCCGGCGAACCTGGGATTCGTCGGCAGCTGCAACCAGGCGGTGGCGCACGCCCGCGGCGACATCGTCGTGTTTCTCAACAACGACACGATCGCCACCGCGGGCTGGCTCGAAGCGCTGCTCGCCGTGTTCGATCGTCACCCCGAGGCCGGTCTGGTCGGCGCGAAGCTGATCTATCCCGACGGCCGGCTGCAGGAAGCCGGCGGCATCGTCTGGCGCGACGGATCGGCATGGAACGACGGGCGCGACGACGACCCCGACAGGCCCGAGTTCAACTACCTGCGTGAGGTCGACTATTGCTCCGGCGCGTGCCTCGCCGTGCCGCGGGCGCTGTTCGCGCAGCTCGGCGGCTTCGACCCGCGCTACGCGCCGGCGTACTACGAGGACGTCGACCTCGCGTTCGCCGTGCGCGAGGCCGGCCGCAGGGTCTACTACCAGCCGCAGGCGACGATCGTCCACTTCGAGGGCGCGACCTCGGGCACCGATGCCACCACCGGCGTCAAGCGGCATCAGGTCGTCAACCAGCGCGTCTTCGCCGACAAGTGGGAGCGCGCTGCTCAAGAATCACCGCACCAACGGCGTCGTCGCCGGAGCTCGAGCGCGATCGCTGGGCCAGCCGGCGCGTGCTCATCATCGACGCGTGCATGCTGACCCCGGACCAGGACGCGGGGTCGCTGCGCATGGGCGAGATGGTGCGAGCTGCTCGTCGAGCTGCGCTGCAAGGTCACCTTCATCGCCGACAACCTCGAGTATCGCCAGCCCTACGTCTCGGAGCTGCAGCAGGCCGGCGTCGAAGTCGTGTTCGCGCCCTATGCGAAGTCCGTCGCGCACTTTCTCGATGCGCGCGGCGGCGAGTTCGGCGTCGTCGTGGTGTCGCGGCACTACGTCGCGGTCAAACACCTCGACACCTTGCGCACTTTCGCGCCGCATGCGTTGATCGTGTTCGATACCGTGGACCTGCATTTCCTGCGCGAGGAGCGCCTCGCCGATCTCAAGGCGAGCCGCAGCGCGCGGCGCGCCGCGGTGGCCAAGCGCAACGAGGAACTCGCGTTGATGCGCAAGGCCGATGTCACGCTCGTGGTGAGCCCGGTCGAGCAGGAGCTCCTGAACCGGCTCGCGCCCGAATCGCGCGTCCTGCTTGTCTCGACGATCCACGAGACCAGCGAGCAGGGGACTGACAAGGGCTTCGCGCAGCGCGAAGGTCTCGTTTTCATCGGCGGCTTCCGGCATCCGCCCAACATCGACGCGATCCTGTGGTACGCCAACGAGATCCTCCCGCTGATCCGACAGCGCCTGCCCGGCGTGAAGACCTACGTCATCGGCAACGACGCGCCGCCGGCGATCACCGCGCTCGCCGCCGACGACCTGGTCATCACGGGCTTCGTCCCCGACATCTCACGCCTATTTCACCGGATGCCGCGTTTCGATATGCCCGCTGCGCTACGGCGCGGGCGTCAAGGGCAAGGTCAACCTGGCGATGAGCTATGGCCTGCCCGTCGTCGCGACCTCGCCCTCGATCGAGGGCATGCAGCTGACGCCGGAGCGCGACGTGCTGGTCGCCGACGACTCCGCAGCCTTCGCCGACGCGGTGGCGCGCGCGTACTCCGACGAAGCGCTGTGGCGACGGCTGGCCGAAGGCGGGCGCGAGAACATCCGCAAGCACTTTTCCCGCGATGTCGCGCGCGCAGCGCTGACCGAAATGCTCGCGCTCGCCGCGCGGCACTAGCCGCGCGTCTTCTCGACGATCGCTATCGGCGGCGGAACACCAGGTCCCACACGCCGTGGCCGCGCGCCAGGCCGCGCCGCTCGAATTTGGTGAGCGGCCGGTAATCGGGCCGCGGCGCGAAGCCGCTCACCGTGTTGACGAGCGACGGCTCGGCTTCGCAGCGTGGCCAGGATCTCGGTGGCGTACTCTTCCCAGTCGGTCGCGACGTGCAGGTAGCCGCCGTGCGCGAGCCGCGCGGCGAGCACGCCGACGAACTCGGGCTTGAGCAGGCGGCGCTTGTGATGGCGCTTTTTCGGCCACGGATCGGGAAAGAACACGTGCACGCCGGCAAGCGCACCGCGCGCGATCGAGTTCGACACGACCTCGACCGCGTCGTGGCGCATCGACGCGGACGTTGGAGAGCCTCGCCTGGTCGATCTGCCTGAGCAGCGCGCCGACGCCCGGCGCGTGCACGTCGACCGCCAGAAAGTCGCGATCCGGCATCGACGCCGCGATCGCGGCCGTCGTTTCTCCCATGCCGAACCCGATCTCGAGAATCTTCGGGTTGTCGCGCCCGAATACGCGCGCCAGATCGAGCGGCGACGCGGAGTAGTCGACCCCGAAGCGTGGGCAGCAGCGTTTCGTAGGCTTCGCGCTGCGCCGGCGAAAAGCGCCCCTGACGCAGCACGAAGCTGCGGATCGGACGCAGTGCCGAGCTCGCCTCCGGCAGGCCGCTTCCATGCGGTCGCCGTGCGCCTGCGCGCTCAACGGGCGCCGGCAGGCGCGTCCATGCCGGGTCGGTCAGTTTCCGATCGAGCGAGGCGTCGGCGTTCTGCGCCCCGGCGGTGTAATCCATGTGCAGCGTCTCTCCATCCTTCCACGACGCGGCCGCATCGCTCCATTCTGCGGGGACGGTCCACGCGAGTTCGCGCCCGATCGAGTCTCCGGCGATTTTCCACACGACGATCTCGTTGCTGCAGCCCTTGCGGCACACATCGGCGGTGACCAGGCGCTGCCGGTCCGGAGACAGTACCGGCTCGGCGGGAAACTCGAACCGGCGATTGGTCCGGCGCTGCAGCAGCGTGAAGGTGGTCGCGTCGTTGGACGTCGTGTACAGCAGCACGGCGTTGATCGCGTCCAGCGAGTCCCAGAGGCTGTACGAGCGTGCGTTGAGCGCGTCGTCGACGTCGGTGAAAGTCGCGGTGCCCTGCGGATAGAGCGAGACCAGCAGGTTCGCGCCGTCGCGCCTGGCCAGGCCGGGGAGCCTCTGCAACTGCGCGGTCTCGATCAAGCGGCCGCAATGCGCTGCCCCGTCGGCATTGGCGCAGAGCGCGCCGATCTCCGCGGGCGTGAGCGCGCGCAGCGGCGGCGGACGCGACAGGCAGCACGACGCCGAGCACAAGGCTGCGAGCAGGAAGCGAACCATGACGCTGGGCGTCGTCGCGATGCGGCTTAGCCGATCAGGCCCGACGTCGGCGAGCTCGGGACGCCGCGTAGAACTTGCGCGGCACGCGTCCGGCGCGAAAAGCCTCGCGCCCGGCCTCGACCGCTTTTTTCATGGCGCCCGCCATGAGCACCGGATCGGCGGCGCCGCGCGATCGCGGTGTTCATGAGCACGCCCGCGCAGCCCAGCTCCATCGCGATCGCGGCGTCGGATGCCGTGCCGACACCGGCGTCGACCAGCACCGGCACCTTCGCCTGCTCGATGATCAGGCTGCAGGTTCCACGGGTTCAATATGCCCATCGCCGAGCCGATCAGCGACGCCAGCGGCATGATCGCGACGCAGCCGATCGCTTCCAGCTCGCGGGCGACGATCGGGTCGTCGGAGGTGTAGACCATCACGTCGAAGCCATCGTCGATGAGGGTTTGCGCGGCTTTCAGCGTTTCGCGCACGTCAGGGAACAGCGACACGGCGTCGCCGAGCACTTCGAGCTTCACCAGCGAATGGCCGTCGAGCAGCTCGCGAGCGAGCTTGAGCGTGCGCACGGCGTCGTCGGCGCTGTAGCAGCCCGCCGTGTTCGGAAGCAACGTGAATTCGCTCGCCGGCAGATAATCGAGCAGCGACGGCTCGCCGGCGTTCTGGCCGATGTTGGTGCGGCGGATCGCGACGGTGACGATCTGCGCGCCCGAGGCGTCGATCGCCGCGCGCGTCTGCGCGAAATCACGGTACTTCCCGGTGCCGACCAGCAGGCGCGAGCGGTAGGCGCGCCCGGCGATGACCAGCGGGTCGTCGACGGCGATGCTTGGATGTTCGGACGGTGCGTTCACGACGGGCTCAACCGCCACCGACGGCGGCGACGACCTCGATGCGGTCGCCGGCCGAGAGCGCGGTCTGCGCGTGGCGGCTGCGCGGCACGATCTCGCCGTTGCGCTCGACCGCGACGCGCTTGCCCTCGAGCGCGAGCTCGGCGATGAGGTCGGCGATCGTCGCGGAAGTGCCCCGGCAGACGAAGGGCGAGCCGTTGACGGTCAGGGAAAGCATGGGATGCCTGGATCCGCGTGCGCGCTCAGGGCGGAAGGTGTGAGAAAAATCCTTGGCCGCGCATTTTAACATGCGCTGCGGGATACGCCGGGAGACGCGCTTCGTCGTGACGAAGAACGCGCTAGCTCGAGTAGCGCCGCAACGCCGCGCGCAGGAAGCGGAGCTGGCGGGAGAACCGCAGGCAGGCGACGCACAACACGAGATGCAGGCGCACGCGCAGGCGGAGCCACCACGCGACCTCGGCGTCCTGCATCCGCGAAAGCGCGCGGCTCGCGTCCTTGCATGTCATCAAAAGGGCCACGATGAGACGCGACTCTGCCGGGAGGCCATCGTCAGTTCGTATCCGGGCGTCGGCAGCGCGCAGCCCTGGCCCGCGGCAGGGGTGCCCATAGGTTGGTCGGCGCGATGCCCCGAGCCTTACACCAGGACCCCGCGCAGGCACCGCTACCGGCGAGTCGGAAAAGACTCCTCAACGCGCCATGAAGGCCCGTATCGTCGGCGTCGCCTGGTCGACCTGGAAAATGCCGTCGTAGTGTCCGCCGTCGCCGTCGAGCTCGACGACTTCGACCGCGTTGCCCTGCGCGCGCAGCGTATCGGCGGAGCGCCGCGCCATCCACGGCGGGAACAGCGGGTCGGTCTTGGCCGGAAGGAACAGGAATTTCGCCTTGATTTTCTTCACGTCGGCCGCGACCGAGAAGAGCTGGTTCGCCTTCACCAGATACAGGAACTGGTTCGCGTCGACGGTCTTGGCGCGGGCGGCACCCGCCTTGTAGAGCCCGTCCTCGATGGCGTACTGATTGCCCATCGCGGCGCCCGGGTCCTTGTCCGCCGCGGCCCACTTGCGCCCGAAGCGTTTATCCATCCCGCTGTTGGTCGACAGCGTCAGGGTGAGCAGCTTGATCGCCTGCGCCACGCCTTCCAGCGGCTCGTCGCGCCCGTAGTAGTCGCCGTTGTTCCATTTCGGATCCAGCGTGATCGGCATCGCCCACAGGTTGAGCATGCCGACGCCCATGCCGTCGATCTCGAGCCCCGGCGAGATCACGGCGATCACGCGCTCGACCATGTCCGGATACGCCGCCGCCCACTCGGTCGCCTGGATGCCGCCACCGATGGGCCGGCCACCGCGACCAGCTTCTTGATGTCCAGCGAGTCGAGCAGCGCCTTTTGCACGTTGACGAAGTCTCGGAAGCCGACCACCGGGAAAGTCATGCCGTACGGCTTGCCGGTATCCGGATCGATGGTGGACGGGCCCGTGGTCGTCACGTTCGGGTCCTTGATGTTGACGTTGAGCAGCGTGTCGCTGCTGATCACGAAATACTTGTCGGTGTCGATCGCTTTGCCCGCGCCGATGATGGGGTCCCAGTACCCGGCGCGGCGTCCTCGGGCTTGTACTTGCCGGCGGCGTGCGAGGTGCCCGTGAAGAAATGGCAGATGAGAACGACGTTGTCCTTCGCGGCATTGAGCTTGCCATAGCTCTCGTAGCCGACGCGTACGTTCTTGATGGTCTTGCCGTTGACGGTGGTGTACGAGGGCAGGGTGAAAACCTCTTTTTTCGCGATCCCGTCGTAGGCGAGGGCATGCGGCGCGAGCGCGGCGCAAAGCGCTGAGAGCGCGACCAGCACGGCGAAAATGCTGAATGGTTCATTGGAGACTCCCTCGGATGGCGCGGATGCGGCGGCGTATTTGAACACGGGGGACAACCACGGGGCAATCGATGCACGATGCGCCATGGCACAGTCCGAGCGCAACCACGCGCATTTCCAGGGACCAAAAAGATTCGCCCCCGCAGGGGCGAATCTTTGACTGAGTGCCGGCAAGGCCGGCCTTGAAAACAACCAGGATTACTTGGTGACCTGGTTGCCGACGACGCCACCAACCACTCCACCAGCAACCGCGCTGCCGACGTTGCCGCCGATCGCGGCACCTGCCGCGGTGCCCACACCGGCACCGACCAACGTGCCCTGCTCGCGAGTGCTCATTCCGCCGCACGCGGAAAGGCTCGATGCCAGGATGATCGCCGCCAATGCGGCGGCGTACTTGCGTGCGCGCTCGCGTGAGCCGAGGCCAAACCGTTTTGCGGTATTCATCCGTCGTCTCCTAGAGTTCGAGAAAGGCAGCGCTCGGCTTTGGAAGCTGGCGTTGACACGTGCTTTCAATATCCGCTGCGGTACCTGTACGCGGAATAGGAACGTTTCGGATTCGCACGTAGGACGAGTCGAACTGATTCGTCAGCCAAAGGCGGCGCCTGGCCCTCGGCGACCACTGTGCAGCCGACGCTGTCTGAAATCATGCACCTGGCCGGAATCCAAGCGCACGCGCGCCAGAGATTCGCGCAATGGAAGGCTTCCTTTGCCGACAAATGCCGCGCTGTGGTCTAGGCTATATGCCATGAACCCGGCCATCTCGAAGCCGCCGGCGCAGCCGACGGCGGACGCGCCTGCGCACTCCCCGCGACGGCAGGCGACCGCGGCGCTTTCGCTGCTGGCGTTGGGGATCGTTTACGGCGACATCGGAACCAGTCCTCTCTACGCGGCGAAGGAAACGTTCAACCCGCAGCATGGCATTCCCCTGACGCCCGAGAACATCATTGGTGGTGTATCCGCGATTTTCTGGGCGCTGATGATCATCGTGTCGCTCAAGTACGTCACGCTGATCCTGCGTGCGAGCAATCGGGGCGAAGGCGGCATCATGGCGTTGCTAGCGCTCGCGACCTCTTCCGTGCGCGACCGGCCTCGGTTGCACGATGTCGCTACTCGTGCTCGGCGTACTTGGTGCATCGTTGTTTTACGGAGATGCGGTGCTCACACCGGCGATCTCGGTGCTTTCAGCAGTCGAGGGACTGGAGGTCGGAACAGCGGCTTTCAAGCCCTACGTCGTCCCGATCTCAGTCGGAATTATCGTCGCTCTGTTTGCGATCCAGCGCCTTGGTACCGCGGTCGTGGGCCTGCTCTTCGGGCCGGTATGTGCGATCTGGTTCATTTCATTGGCTGCCGTTGGCATCTGGAACGTTGCCAAAGCGCCAGCGATCCTGAAGGCTATCGATCCGGCGTACGCCTTCCACTTTGTGACCGGACACGGCTTCGCGTCATTCATCGTGCTGGGGTCAGTGCTACTCGCCGTCACCGGCGCGGAAGCCCTTTACGCGGACATGGGTCATTTCGGCAAGCGTGCGATCCGCATCGCATGGTTTGGTGTCGCCGCCCCGAGCTTGGTATTGAATTACTTTGGCCAGGGGGCGCTGCTGATTTCAAATCCGAGCGCGATCGACAATCCGTTTTATCTCGCCTACCCAGGCTGGGCGCTCTATCCGATGGTGGCGCTCGCCACAGCCGCAACGATTATCGCTTCACAGGCTACGATTTCGGGCGCATTTTCGATGACCCAGCAAGCGGTGCAGCTCGGCTACCTCCCGCGCATGACCATCCTGCACACCTCGGCTCAAACCATCGGCCAAATCTACGTTCCGGCCGTCAATTGGACGTTACTGGTGATTGTTGTTGCTGCGGTCGTCGGATTCGGCAGTTCGTCACGGCTCGCATCAGCCTACGGCGTGGCCGTCATGGGTACGATGCTCGTCACGTCACTGCTCACCTTCTTCGTCATTCGCTACGACTGGCGCTATCCGTTGTGGATTTGCGTGGGAGCCACTGCGTTTTTTATGCTGGTCGATGCGCTATTCTTCTCCGCAGCGTTGCACAAGGTGTTCGAGGGCGGCTGGTTTCCGCTCGCACTGGGCGCGATCGTGTTCACAATTATGGTGACGTGGCGCCGCGGGCGAGAATTGCTCCATGAACGTCTGCAAGGATCGTCGCCGCCGTTGGAGGGGTTTCTAAAGTCGCTCTTTCTGTACCCGCCTCAACGTGTGCCGGGCACTGCAGTATTTTTGACCCCCAGCCCTGATGCCACTCCGAACGCGTTGCTGCACAGTCTCAAGCACTACAAGGTCGTGCACGAACAGAACGTCTTCCTGACCGTCGAATTGTGCGATGTGCCATGGATGGCTCCGGAACATCGTGTCGGATGCGCCCGCTTGGCCAATGACTGTTGGCGCGTGGTTGCGCGGTATGGATTCATGGAACAACCGGATGTCGCACTCGCGCTGGAAGTGGTGGCGCCCGATGGCCTCCAGCTCGATCCGATGGAGGTGACCTACTTCCTCTCGCGTGAAAAGATTGTTCCGGGGCAGAACGAAAACGGCATGGCGCGATGGCGAGACCGCATTTTCGCGGCCATGGCGCGGAACTCAAGTAGTGTCACCGATTTCTTTAACATCCCAACTAACCGAGTAGTCGAATTGGGCACCCGCGTCGAAATCTAGTCGATCACCAATCGCCGGGCCTGCGGCGCTGCTCCGGGCCGGTCATAGACACAGAAGCTCAGACGCCGCCCTTGCACGTGCAGGCCAGAGCAAAGCACCCCTGATACCGTGCTTTTCGGCTTGCACCCCACTAGCTGCGGCCCCTATCGACCGCTCGATGAAAACTCGGAGTCGAGATGTCTGCCTACGGCGCCAAGCGGACACTGCAGGTGCTAGCCCATCGTGGCGCGGCTGACGACCATGACCACCAATTTCGCCACTTCCGCCGGTTCGACTCGACACCCTTATGGGCGCAGGGATTTAATTGCGCACGGGTAGCGGCGGGGATCGGCTTACTAAGGGGAACAGCCATGAATAGCGCGCGGTCGGCCAGTCAAGCGGGAAAGATCTGGAGAATAATCGGTGGTGGTTCGTGCGATCGCGCGCTTCAGGGGGTGGGTTTTTTGCTGTGCGCGGTCTGGCTATCTTTGCATGGCGCCAACGCTCAGGCGCAGGCTTGCACACAGGTCACGTGTGCGCAAGCATCCAACGGTCCAGGCTTTCCGGACGAATGGAATCGACGGGGTCCTGCGTAGTGCCCTCCGGATCACGATGAGTAACCATGTCGGCGCGAATCGAGGTCTCACATCTTTTGGCGAGTTCCTACGACCCCACCTACTGGATGGATGGTGCGACGGTGACGTTCTCGTCCCGTCAACAATGTCATGATGTGGGGGCTCGACGGCGGCTTCGCAACGGTCACCGTAGGCAACGGAACCACGCAGGTGGCACCACTGGCTCTAGTTAGCCCGCGTGCCGCAGGCCGGCACTCCTCCCACCGTTACCGGAAACGTTCATTCTTCCAGGTTCGTGGCGGCAACAGCGCCCCTCACCGTCCTTCCCACGTCAGGGACGGTTACGCCGGTCCCGACGCTGTCGCTGGAATGGGGAATGATCTTGCTGGCTTGCTGGTGGGAATGGCGGCTTGCGACGTCGACTCGTGCATTCGCGGTCTCATTTAGGCAGCCGTTAGTTCGCGCGGTGCAAGTGTTTTGGATCAGCGGGCGACGACGTAACGTATTGATTATTTGGTAGCGAGCGAGGGACTCGAACCCCGACCAAAGGATTATGATTCCTCTGCTCTAACCAGCTGAGCTAGCTCGCCGAAGGGCCGCAATTATAGGGGATTCGCGCGCCGCGGGTCAAAGGCGATCGCGGGCCGAAGCGCAGTCGATTTCGCGATCGCGAGTGGCGCGGCCGACGATCGCGAAATAGAGACTGTAGGGCAGCACGCGCAGGAACTTGAGCTGGCGCGTGAACGCCTTGCGGAAAATCGATCTCGAACTCTCCCGCGCGCAAGCCTGCGATCAGCGACGACGCGGCTTCTTCCGCGCTGATCAGATGCGGCATCTTGAAGTCGTTCTGGTCGGTAAGTGGAGTCTTCACGAATCCGGGATTGATCGAGATAGACGCCGAAGCCGCGCGGGTGCAGGTCGAGGTACAGCGTTTCGGTGAAGTTGATCAATGCCGCCTTCGACGCTCCGTAGATGAGCGCCTTGGGAAGGCCGCGGTAGCCCGCCACCGAGCGCGAAGATGCCGAGTGCGCCCCGGCCTTGCAACAGGAGTCCCGGAAGTACGGTCGCAACGGTTCCAATGACGCCGTGCAGGTTGGTGTGCAGCAGCGCCATCGCGTTGGCTTCGGTTAGCTCCCAGGCGCGAATCTCCTGGTGCGTCCCGGCGACGACGAGCACGAGGTCCATGCCGTCCCATGCGTGGCGACCCGGTCCCAGGCGGCCGCGATCTGCGCGCTGTCGGTGAAATCGAGCGGCTCGATCAGCGCCCGCGCGCCGGCGTCCGCCGCCACCCCGGCGAGCTGCTCGGCCTTGCGCGCCGAGATCGCGACGCGCGCGCCCTTCGCGAGCAGTGAGCGCGCCGTTGCCGTGCCGATGCCGGTCGATGCGCCGATGATCCAGATCCGGCATTCGTTCCACGGAGGAAGCGGAGGATTGAGCGCCACGTCAGTCGGGAGGATGTGTCGTAGTGGAGGCGCCTGCGACGCCGCGCCATGTCGATCACGGGGCTTCGCCGAGCAGCTGCCTGCGAAGGACTGGCTCGGAAGTCCTCGGATCGAACCATATGGCGAAGAATGCGCGCGCGAACTCTGGGTCCTCAATCGTGCCGATCGGCGCTGCGTTCCTGTAGAAGCAGACCGAGCGCTTGGGCAGGTTGACGGCGGTGATGCTGTCGCCGTCGTTGACGTCGGGAATCATCTTCTGGAGCAGCACACGCCAGCGCGTCCGCTGCGCCTCGCTGCCATATCCGAGCTTGGTCATTTCCTCGACGCTGCGCTCTGCGATCAGCCTGCCGTAGAGCCGGCGCTTGTAGGTGAGCTCCAGCGCGAAACGCTCGTCGGCCGACACGTCGCCCCGCGCGCTGGCGTCGCGGAACAGCCGTGCGTCGTAGATCGACAAGCCGAGAAAGGTGAGCTCGCCGCCACCGCGGACGCGGACTTCGGGCAGCTGCGCCGCAACCGCGGGCGGCAGTCCCTGCGCCGCGGAGCCGTTCACGACGTGGGAGATGTCGGGCTCGTCTGCAGCCGCCGCCGCGACCGCGCACGCGAACCAAAATGCCAGCAGCCGCGCCACGCTACGCGGCAACGAGCGTGTACTGCGCGACGTCGGTCGTGCCGGTGTCGAAGCCGGCCGCGCAGTAGGCGAGGTAGAAGCGCCAGCAGCGGACGAACCGGTCGTCGAAGCCCTGCCGCGGATCTCGCCGACGCGCGCGTCGAACGGCCGCGAGCCAGCGGCGCAGCGTCTCCGCGTAGTCGCGGCCGAAGCGCGTGACGATCGACAAGCCGCAGCCGCGCCGCGGCCGCTTCGCGCGACGAGTCGCGTCACCGACGCGCAGCATTCCGCCCGGGAAGATGTATTGCTGGATGAAGTCCGACTGCGTGCGATAGCGCTCGAAGCGATCGTCGGCGATGGTGATCGCCTGGATCGCGGCGCGCGCCCGCCGGGCACCAGCGCGTCGTGCAGCGCGCGGAAGATACGCCGGCCACCAGCGCTCGCCGACCGCCTCGAACATCTCGATCGATGCGACGGCGTCGAACGCGCCGCGCACGTCGCGATAGTCCTGCACGCGCAAGTCGGCGCGGTCGCGCGAGCCCGGCTGCGTCGAGCCGTGCCCGCGCGTAGGCGGTCTGCGCGTCGCGACAGCGACACGCCGGTGACGTGATGGCCGGCGCGCGCGGCGACCTCGGCGAAGCCGCCCCAGCCGCAGCCGACCTCGAGGATGCGCGCCCCGGGCGGCAGCGCGAGCGCGTCGAGCAGCCGCTCGTACTTCGCATGCTGCGCGGCCTCGAGCGGCTGCGTGCGGTCGTCGCCGAACAGCGCCGACGAGTACGTCATCGTAGCGATCGAGCCACGCGGCATAGAACGCGTTGCCGAGGTCGTAGTGCGCGACGATGTTGCGACGCGCCTGGCGCCGGTGTTGCGCGCATCCAGTGCCGCACGCGCAGCAGCGCGCGCATCCAGCCACTGCCGTAGAACGCGCGCTCGAGCGCCGCCTGGTTCGCGGCGATGACGGTGAGCAGGCGCACCAGGTCGGGAGCTGTCCCAGTCGCCGTCGAGATGGCTCTCGGCGAAGCCGACGTCGCCGCCGCGCACACGTGCGCGCCGCCATGCTGCCAGTCGCGCACGCGCAGCGACCTCTGCCGGCCCGTCGTCGCGCGCTGCCGAACGCGAGGCGCTCGCCGCGCGGCGTCTTCCGACGGGCGTCGTCGCGTCAACGCGACGAACTCCATGCGCTCGAGCAGCGCGACGAACAGGCGGCCGGTGGCGGGAATCCGGTGGGCGACGGAAGGCCGGCCAGCGGAGAGTGGCGCGTGCGTCATCGGGCGGTCGATCGAGTGATCAGGGCGATCGACGGCGCGTCGTCACGGTGTCGGCCGTTGCGCGCGCGCGGCGCTGCGGCTTGCGGAACGCACGGCACGCGCTTCATCCACAGCCGCGCGGCCTGCAGTGGATGCGCGCGACCACGCCGAGCGTGAACCAGCCGTAGCGCCACACGAGGCTGCGCACGCGCGGCGCGGTCGAGCGGCGTCGCGCGGCCCTGAGATCCAGGTCTCGAGCAGCGGCTCCGCGCCGTCGTCGTCATGGTAATCGATGCGCGCGAGCCAGCGCCCGGCGCCGAGATGGAACCGGAAGCGGTAGCTCGCCGCGCGACGTCGCAGAACGGCGAGACGTGGAGCGCCTTGTGCGCGACGAGCGTCTCGCCGTCGCGCGAGCGGCGCGCCCGTCCGGATGCGCGCAGCACGTAGTGGTGCCGCTCGCCGAACGTATTGTTGACTTCGGCAACGATCGGCGCGAACCGCGCCGTCGCGATCGTGGCACGACCCAGAAGCTGACCGGCTTGAACGCGTAGCCCGAGCATCCGCGGGAACGCGTAGAGCACGATCTCGCCGTCCGCGCTCACGCCGTTCGCGCTGCGAGCAGGCGACGGATCCATGGCGCGAGCGGCACGCCGTCGCCGTCGCCGTGATCGCCGGATCGAACGAAACGCTGACCAGCGTCGGCCGATTCGCGCAATGCCCGGCGCGGGCAGCTCGTCGAGCCGCGACAGCGGCAGCGCGCAGCGTGAACGCGGCGTAGCGTGAACGCGTGCACGCGCGGCCGCAGACGCCGATGCGTCGACCGTGCCGTGCAGGATCGCCGGCTCGAGCGCGCGGCCGGCCAGCCCGTCGCGCTCGCACGCGCCGTCGCTCGGCGATCGGCGGCTCGGCGTCACGCCGGCGTCATGCGCGTCTGCGGCCGTGCACGGTGCGCGATGCGCAGCAGCGGCGCGATCGCCGCGGCGACGCCGTGCGCCGAGGCGAGCCCGTCCTCGTGGAAGCCGTGGCCGAGCCACGCGCCGGCGAACCACGTGTGGCGCTGGCCCTGGAGGTCGGCGAACGCTGGCTGCGCGCTGATGGCCGCGCCGTCGAGCAGCGGATGCGCAATACTCCAATTCGCCGAGCATCGTGCCCTGGCGCGGCTCGATCGGCGGATTGAGCGTGACGATCACCGGCGTGTCGGAACGGCAGCGGCTGCAGCCTGTTGATCAGTAGGAGCACCGCGACCGGGCGACCGACCGTCGGGGTCGTCGGTGGCGAGGTAGTTCCACGCCGACCACGCGCGCCGCCGGCGCGGCAGCAGCGCCGTGTCGGTGTGCAGCAGCGACGCGATTGGGCTGGTAGCGGATGCGCGCGAGCGCGCGACGCTCGCCGAGCGACGCGTCGTCGCCGAGCAGCGCGAGCGCCTGGTCGCTGTGGCACGCGAGCACGACGCCGTCGAAACGCTCGGCGGCGCCGCCGGCGCGATCGACCTCGACGCCGACGCGCGCTGGCGGCGCACGCGCGTGACCGGCGTCGACAGGCGCACGTCGGGCAGCGTCGCCGCGATGCGCTCGACGTAGGTGCGCGCACCGCCGCTGACCGTCCGCCATTGCGGCCGGTCGAGGATCTGCAGCAGGCCGTGGTTGTGGCAGAAGCGCGACGAACGACGGCAGCGGAAAGTCGAGCAGCTCGCGCCGCGGCGACGACCAGATCGACGCCGGCCATCGGCAGCAGGTACCAGTCGCGGAATGCGCGTCGCCGTAGCGCTCGCGCGTCGAGGTACTCGCCGAGCGTGCACGGCGGCACGCGCGACCGGCCGCCGCAGCGCCGTCGTGCGTCGCGGTTGAAGCGCAGGATGTCCGCGAGCATGCGCCAGAACGCGGGCCGCAGCGAGGTTGCGCGGCTGCGCGAACAGCGATGGCGAGGTCGCTGCCGGCCCACTCGAGCCTCGCCGCGTCGTCGCGCACGCGAACGACATCGTGCTGGGCGCCGACTCGACGCCGAGCGCGTCGAACAGCGCGAACAGGCGCGGATAGGTGCGGTCGTTGAAGACCAGGAAGCCGGTGTCCACCGGATGCGTGATGCCGTCGAGCGTGACGTCGACGGTGTGGGTGTGGCCACCGAGCGTAGTCGTTCGCCTCGAACAGCGTCACTGCGAAGCCCTGCCGGTGCAGCAGCCATGGCGTAGCCCAGGCCGGCGATGCCGGTCCCGACGATCGCGACCTGCACGTAAAGTCTCCCCGGCTGCGCAAGCGTGACTCCGGTGCGGCAGCCGCGGCGGACGCCGCGGATGGCTCGATGGAACGGGTCAACGCGAATGCATCCGACCCGCACGGCCCGCCTTGGAGATTCATACGCACCGCGCGGCGCGCTGGATGCATCCACGCCGCACGCCGAGCGCGCCGGCGCCCGCCGGGACGTCGTCGCATCCGGTGCGCGTCGGGCTAGCTGTTCGGCGCGGCCTTGGCGGCGAGCAGCTTTTCGACCGCCGCCACCAGGTCGCGATCGTCGGGCTCGACGCTCGTGCCGAAGCTCGCGACGCGCTTGCCGTCGCGGTCGATGAGGTACTTGTGGAAGTTCCACTGCGGCGACTTGCCCGGTGCGCGCGACGAGCTCCGCGTACAGCGGATTGGTCTTGAGGCTTGTCACGCTCGATTTCTCGAACATCGGAAACTCGACCCCGTAGGTGAGGCGGCAGAACTCCGCGATCTCCTGGTTGGTGCCGGGCTCCTGCCCGCCGAAGTCGTTCGACGGGAAGCCGACCACGACCAGTCCGCGCGACTTGTACTTGCGGTACAGCGCCTCGAGTCCTTCGTACTGGTGCGTGTATCCGCAGATAGCTCGCGGTGTTGACGATCAGCAGCACCTTGCCGCGGTACTGGCACAGCGACTCGGGCTTGCCGGTCTGCAGGCGGTTGAACGTGTAGTTCAGCACGGCGGGGCAGGCCTGCGCGGTCTCCGCGGCGCGCGCCGGCCCGGACGCGAGCAGCACTGTCAGGACGGCGGCGGCGAGGCAGTATCTGAGGAGCATCGGGCAAGCTGGGGCACGTTGGACAAGCGCTGGAAATGTCATGGACAAACAGCAATGAACTGCTAGCGTAATTGCCTGCAGGCCGCTCGTCAACCGCGGTCGTGGAGAGCACGAATCGAGCACGCCAACGCACTCCTGAACATCAGCGCCGTCGAGCGCGAAACCGGGCTGTCGAAGGACGTCCTGCGCATGTGGGAGCGCCGTTACGGCTTTCCCGAGCCGCATCGCGACGACAACGCGCGAGCGCCAGTACCCGCGCGAGCAGGTGGCCAAGCTGCGCGCCATCAAGCGGCTGATGGATGCCGGCATGCGCCCGGGCAAGCTCATCCGCCAATCGCTGGCAGAACTCAATGCGCTCGCCGATACGCGCGGCGGGCCCCGCCGCGAGGCGCCGCGCCGGTGCTCGAGCGCGACCTCCTGCTGTTGTTGCGCGGCCACAACGCCCCGGCGCTGCAGCATGCGCTCGCTAATCAGCTGATGCGGCAAGGCCTGCAGCGCTTCGTGCTGGAGACGCGTCGCCGCTCAATCGCGCGGTCGGCGAGGCGTGGATGCGCGGCGACCTGCAGGTCTTCGAGGAGCATCTGTACACCGAGCAGCTGCAGGTGGCGCTGCGCACCGCGATCAACGCCTTTCCGCGCAGCACCGGCGGCCCGCGTGTTCTGCTCACGACTTTCCCTGGCGAGCAGCATGGGCTCGGGCTTGCTGATGGTCGAGGCGCTGCTGGTCCCCGAAGGCGCGCAGTGCATATCGCTGGGCATCCAGACGCCGATCGACGATATCCGCGCGCGCCGCGATCGCGCACAAGGCCGCGATCGTCGCGCTGTCGTTCTCGGCGGCGTTCCCGGTGCGTCAGGCCGGCGAGGGCCTGTCGACGCTGCGCCGCGCGCTGCCCGCACAGGTCGCGCTGTGGGCGGGCGGCGAGATGACCCGCCGACTGCGCAAGTCGCTGCCGGGCATCCTGCTGCTCCCCGACCTGGCCGACACGGTGCCGGCGCTCAAGAACCGGCGCGCCGACGCCGTCGCGGACCCTGCCTCGGCGCGATAACCTCTTGTTGTCCGGCGCCGCGTGCGGCATTGTGTACGCTAGCCGCGCAGACCTCCGCTGGCGTGCTAGCATCCGCCCCCCATCGCCGCACTTCGCGTCCAAGACAAGCCGCGCTCGTATCGAATGAAAAGGCGCAATCAAACCGCTGAACCTTCGCAAACGGCGCCGGCTGCCCTTGCGCATCCCATGCTTTACCCCGAGCTCTTCCACGACTTCGAGCAGGTGCGCTGGAGTTTGTCGGACGATGTACCGTGGGATCGATTCGACGCGTCGCGCCTGTCCGACGAGCAGGCGCAAACGATCAAGATGAACGCGATCACCGAATGGGCGGCGCTGCCGGCCACCGAGATGTTCCTGCGCGACAACCTCCACGACAGCGATTTCTCGGCGTTCATGTCGATCTGGTTCTACGAGGAGCAGAAGCATTCGCTGGTGCTGCAGGAGTACCTGCGCCGCTTCCGGCCCGACCTCTCGCCCACCGAGGACGAGCTGCACGCGGTGCGCTTCCACTTCGATCCGGCGCCGCCGCTCGAAACACTGATGCTGCATTTCTGCGGCGAGGTCCGGCTCAACCACTGGTACCGGCGCGCCGCCGAATGGCACACCGAGCCCGCGATCAAGGAGATCTATCGACTGATCTCGCAGGACGAGGCGCGGCATGGAGGCGCGTACCTGCGCTTCATGCGCCGAGCCATCGAGCGCTTCGGGCTCGAGGCCAAGCGCGCGTTTGCGAAGATCGGCGTGCTCATGGCGAGCCCGAATCGCGCCGCCAAGCCGCTGCATCCGACCAGCCTGCACGTCAACAAGACGCTGTTTCCCAACGACACCATCCAGAGCAAGCTGCCCGATCCGGAATGGCTGGAGCGATGGCTCGACGAGCAGATCCAATTCAATCGTGAGTGGGAGCAGCGCGTCTCGCGGATGATCCTGAAGAATCTGTCGCTCCTGTTCGGGCAGCCGTTCGAAACCGTTCAGCAGCTCAACCGCTTTCGCAAGAGTCTCGCGGCCGCCTGAAGCCGGCCCGGCACACCCTGTCACGGTAGACTCCGTGGCTTGCGCGCGCCTCCCTCGGCGCTCCCAGGCTTTCGCGCCCGACACCGATGACCGTCGTTCGTCCTGTTCCTTCTGCTCGTCGCCGGCGGCGCGGGCTACGTTTCCTGGGCGAAGCACGCGGTCGCGCAAGGCGCGCATCGGCATGGTGGTTCGTCGCCGGCGCGCCGATCGCCTATTTTGCGCCGGCCTGGTGATCATCGTCGCGATCTCGTTCGCGCTGTCGTGGGTGTGGCGCAGCCCGCGACCCGCCGGAGCCCACCTGGATTTTCGCGGATGCGTCCGGCTTTTCCTCGGCGAGGTGCGCGCGGTGGCATCGTCGTGGCTGCTGATCGCGTTCCATCGGTTCGTCATACGCGATCCCGTCCGCGGGCGCCGGTTGCCCACCCGCTGCTGCTGGTCCACGGTGTACTCGTCAACGACGGCGTATGGTTCACCGTGCGGCGTCGCCTGGCGCGCGCGGGTGTGGCAGGCGTGTATACGGCCAACTACGGCCCGCCGTACGAGTCCATCGATCACTTCGCGCGGCAACTGCGCGCCAAGATCGACGCAGGTGTGCGCGGCGACGGGCGCCGCACACGTAACGCTTCTCTGCCACAGCATGGGCGGGCTGGTTGCGCGTACGTGCCTTCGCGATACCGGTCCGGCGCGGATCGACCGCATCATCACGCTCGGTACGCCGCATCACGGAAGCGTGCTGGCGTGGATGTATTTCGGCCGCTGCCTCGCGCAGATGCGCCCGGGCAACGCCTGGCTCGCCGCCCTTAACCGCGACGAGGGTGACGTTTCGCCGGTACCCATGGTTTCGATCTGGTCACGTCACGACAATCTGGTCGTGCCGCAGACGAGCAGCGAGCTGGGCGGGGCGCAGAACATCGCGCTCATCGGGATCGGGCACAACGCGCTCCTTGGCGATGCCGGAGTCGTCGCTCGCGTGCAACGGGCGCTCCGCAATCCCTCGACAAAGGACGTCAGCGCGAGATTGCCATAGTCTAAACGCCGCGGCTCGAGGAGATCGCGCAGCGCGGACCCGCGAAGTCTGCGCAACGCTGGCCACCAGGCCGCGCTCGGCGAAGACGCGAAGGCAAAATTGCGGTAGCCTACAGGCGCCGCGACGTGGGATGCCGGTGCGGTCCGATCATTTAAGGGGAAACAAACATGAATAAGCGGACTTCCGTAGTCGCGCTTGCGCTATGCCTCGGCCTATCGGGTTGCATGACCACTCAGACGATCGACGTCGGCGGACGCAAGGTCATGGTCATCGAACCGAGATTTCTTCCGTCCAGTCCGGCGTTCGATCCGCATAACCCGATCGTGTTCATGGCTCACAATCGCATCGTGGTCGACCAGGAACCTTTGCGCCCAACCGTTCTGCAACCCGACGGGACGTACGTCGTCAACTTCTATGTGCGCGGTCCGGGTCGGTACATCTTCCCCAACGCTCAAGCGATTCAAACAACAACCGCGGGCGCGCCGACGTTCAATTGCACGGTGGTCCGTCCAACCGCTTTATCCTGTTGGTTCAACCCGCCGGATTCCGCTCACAAGACGTGGAAGTACTCGGTGACCGTAACGGGCGACGACGGGACAGGCGGGACGATGACCCTCGACCCGTCGGTCGCCATGGACTAGTCAGTCGCTGGGAGCGCGCTCAGCCATGCCGCTGCCGCGTTGAGCGCGGCGCCGTACTCGGTCGAGCGTGCGCTGGCGATGCCCTCGGCAAAGGAAGCTTCGCCCAGCGCCGCCCTCGCAGAATCAACCAGAGGCGCGAGAAAAGCCTCGTCGCTCGGATCCCGCTGCAGGCCAGTGGTCTCTGCCTGCGCCTCGGCGGTCCCGTAGAAAAAGGTGGCCCGCGTCCAGTCCCGCTCCATCGCCGCAAACCCGGCGCACACCTCGAGCACGCTTTTCCCCGCGGAGCGGGAACCCAGCTCCTCTGCGATCGACAGCGCCTCACGCAGCAACGATTGCGTGCGCACACGTTGGCCGCGTCCAATCGCAACCATCGCGAGGTTGAGCAAGCCGGCTGCCATGGCGTCGCGATCCTCTAACTCGCGCTCGAGCTGCACCATGCGTGCATAAAGTGTCTCCGCGGTGTCGAGGTCGCCTTCGAGCCGGTGCAGCGACGCGCGAGCATTTAGGGCCGCGCCCAGATCATGCTTATTGTCCGATGCCTCGGCAAGCGCAAGTGCCTCATCCAGGTATGCACGGGCTTTGACGCGGTCGCCTTCGCCCACTGCAGCCATGCCGGAGGAATGGAGCAGCACCCGAATTCGTCCCGGATCGCCGATCTCGCGCGCGATGGCGAGACCTTCAGCGTGGAGTCGCGATGCTTCCGGATATCGTCCCATGAAATACGCGAGCAGTCCGGCATCGTACAGCGCGCGGCAGCGGGCGAAGGTGCGCGCGCTGGCACCGGTATGCTCGAGGGCAGCGAGTGTCCGCGCGTAGCCTAGCGCAAGCTGGCCGCGCACGATCCAGTACGGACGCAGCGCAGTGACCAGCCTCATGCCCACCTCGCCGGCGCCGGGCAACTCCACGCACGTTGCGAGCGCGGCAAGGAGGTTGTCGAACTCGTCGTCCAGACGCGCCAGCCAGTGCGCCTGCTCGGGACCGACCAGTCGCGAGCGCGCATGCTCGGCGAGCGCGAGGTAATGATTCAGGTGGGGCGTGCGAACGGCATCGTTGTCGCCACCATCATGCAGCCGTTCGCGTGCATATTGCGCGATGGTGTCGAGAAACCGGTAACGTCCGCTGAGCGGGTCGATCGCGACCAACGATTTCTCCACCAGCAGCGTCAGCAGGTCGATCACCTGTTCCGCTTCGAGCTGAGCGTCACCGCACACCGCGTCGGCCGCTTCCAGCGTCCAGCCACCGGCGAAGACGCTGAGCCGCCGAAAAAGCACTCGCTCGGGCTCAGACAGCAGGTCGTGGCTCCAGTCGATCAGAGCGCGCAGCGTCTGCTGGCGCGGCAGCGCGGTACGGTCGCCGCGCGAGAGCAGGCGAAAGCGGTCGCTCAGGCGCTCGGCGATGGCATCACCGGCAGCGAGCGCGCGCGCGCGGCTGCAAGCTCGAGCGCTAGCGGAATGCCATCGAGCCGCTGGCAGATCTCCGCGACCGCCGGGGCATTGATGATCGTCGACCGCGAATGCGGGCTGCACCGCAGCGACGCGATCGACGAAAAGGCGCGCCGCCTCGTACTGCTCCAGCGTCGACTGCGTCAGCTGCTTGGCCGGGTCGGGTACCGATAGCGGTCGGCACCGGATAAGTGACCTCGCCACCGACGCGCAGCGGCTCGCGGCTCGACGCGAGGATGCGCAGGCCGGCGCCGGACTGCAGCAGGCGCTTGCGCGAGCTCGGCGCAGGCCTGCACCAGGTGCTCGCAGTTGTCGAGGATCAGCAGCAGGTTGCGCGTCGACACGAACGCGCAGCAGCGACTCGATCGACCGAGCGTGCCCGGCTCCTCCTTGACGCCGAGCACCGTGGCGACGGCCTGCGGTACGCGCGAGCTCGTCGGTGATGGCCGGCGAGCTCGACGAACCACACGCCGTCGGGATAGTCGTCGAGCACCTCGGCGGCGACCTGCAGCGACAGCCGGGTCTTGCCCAGCCCACCGGTGCCGACGCAGCGTCAGCAGCCGCGTTGTCGCGAGCAGATGCTTGACCTCGGCGAGCTCGTGCTCGCGGCCGACGAACGACGTCGCCTGTTGCGGCAGGTTGTTCGGCGTCGCCTCCAGCGAGCGCAGCGCCGGAAAGTCCTGGCGCAGTCTCGGGACGCACGACTTGATACACGGCCTCGGCGCTGGCGAGGTCGCGGAGGCGAACGCGGCCGAGCTCGCGAAGCGCGACACCCTCCGGCAGACGGCGCTGCGCGACCAGCGCGGCCACCGCCTGCGACAGCAATATCTGGCCGCCGTGCGCCGCGCTCATGATGCGCGCGGCGCGATTGACGACCGGTGCCGAAGAAGTCGTTGTCGCGACGTTCGTCGACGCCGGCGTGCAGCCGCTGCGAACGCTTGAGCGGCAGACACCGTCGGTCGCTCGGCTCGGCGAGCGCGAGCTGCAGCTGCACCGTTGCGCGCACAGGCGTCGAGCGGATCGGCGAACACGGCATGGAAGCCGTCGCCGGTCGTCTTCACGACCACGCCGCGATGCGATTCCACGGCCTCGCGGGTGAGCGCGTCGTGGCGCGCCAGCGCCGAGCGCATCTGCTCCGGCTGCTCTTCCCACAGCCGAGTGCTGCCCTCTATGTCGGTGAATAGATAAGTCGTGACCCCGGATTGGCCGTGCACTCCCACGCCCCCAGAAAGGCACAATCGCAGAGCGCCACTCTACGGCAGCGCAGGGTAGTCTGCCACCACGATATCGGCCTCCTGCGCCAGAGGTGCTTCGGCGCGCGCGCCTGGCGCTACCTTTCCGCTACCAGTGAATTCCCTGCGTCAGCTGCGCAAATGCCATCTGCTCGGCGGACAGCGGTTGCGCGTCGCCGTCCTTCTTTCCCGCGGCCGCCGACGAGTCCGGGAACATGTGGAACGCGGTGTTGAGCAGGATCTGCGTGAGCCGCGGCGCGACCGCGTGCGCCACCGCGCCGAAGATGCCCAGCCGCGTCGCGATGCGCACCGGCTTGTAGACGATCGCCTCGACCACCAGGTCGGCGGCCTGCTCGGGCGAAAGCGTGGGCACGTTCTCGTACATCTTGGTCGGCGCGATCATCGGCGTGCGCACCAGCGGCATGTTGATCGTGGTGAAGTTGATGCCCTTGTCGAGGAACTCCGACGACGCGCACGCCGAGAACGAGTCGAGCGCGGACTTCGACGCGACGTACGCCGAGAAGCGCGGCGCGTTCGACAGCACGCCGATCGACGAGATGTTGATGATGTGGCCGCGCTTCTTCTCGATCATCTTCGGCAGGAACCCCATGATCAGGCGCAGCGCGCCGAAATAGTTGAGCTGCATCGTGCGCTCGAAGTCGTGGAAGCGGTCGAACGAGTTGATGATGCCGCGGCGGATCGATCGGCCGGCATTGTTGATCAGGTAGTCGCAGCCGCCGTGGTCGGCTCAGCACGCGCGCGACCAGCGCGTCGCACGACGCGGTCTCCGACACGTCGCAGGTGTAGATCCACGCCCTGCCGCCCGCGTCCTCGATTTCCTTCTTGGTGTCGATCAGCTTGTCCTCGCCGCGCGCGACGATCATCACCTTGGCGCCCGCCGACGCGAGCTTGAGCGCGGTGGCCTTGCCGATGCCCGACGACGCGCCGGTGACCACGACCACCTTGTCCCGGACCCGTCCCGAGAGGCTGTGGTCGATGAACAGGTCGGGGTCGAGGTGGCGCTCCCAGTAGTCCCAGATCTGCGGCGCGTACGTTGTCAGCTCGGGCACGGCGATGCCCGAGCCCTTGAGCGCCTTGGCTCGCCTCGCGGTTGTCGTAGCGCGTCGGCCAGTTGACGAACGAGAACACGTCCTGCGGAATGCCCAGGTCCTTGAGCACGGCGCGCACCATGCGCTTGACCGGCGCCAGCGACCCGAGCCCGTACAGGATCGGCGCCGGGATGAACCCGAACATGCGCGCGTTGACGCGCATGGTCATCTGCGGCGCGTGCGCGGCCCTGGCGAAGATGTTCAGCACTTCGCCGATGCGGTGCGGCGCGGGATCGGTCAGGTGGAAGCACTTGCCGTCGAGGCCCTTCTTGTGCGCGATGTGGTCGAGCGCGTCGGCGACGAAATCGACCGGCACGATGTTGATGCGTCCGCCCTCGATGCCGATCGTCGGCATCCACGGCGGAAGCATCTCGCGCATGCGCTGGAGCAGCTTGAAGAAGTAGTACGGCCCGTCGATCTTGTCGATGTAGCCGGTCTTCGAATGGCCGACCACGAAGCCCGGACGATAGATGCGCCACGGGCGCTTGCACTCCTCGCGCACGATGCCTTCCGAGAGGTGCTTGGTCCGGAAGTAGGGATGGTCGAGGTCCTCGGCTTCCTCGAACATGTCCTCGCGAAACACGCCGTCGTAGAGGCCGGCGGCGGCGATCGAGCTGACGTGATGGAAGCAGCCTGCCTTCACCGCGTCGGCGAGCTCGAGCGCATGCCGCGTGCCGTCGATGTTGCCGCGCTGCCTGCGCCTCCGCGCTGGCCTTGAGGTCGTACACCGCGGCCAGGTGGAAAAAGTGGTCGACCTTGCCCTTGAGGCGCCTTGAGGTCGGCATCGGATACGCCAAGACGCGGCTTGTCGAGGTCGCCAAGGACGCCGATGAGCCGCTTGTCGTCGACGCCCGAGCGTGTCGCGCAGCGCGTCGAGCTTTTTCTGCGAGCCCTTGCGCACCAGCGCGTAGACCGGATCACCGCGCTTGAGGAGATTTTCCACCAGAAAGCGACCGATGAAGCCGGTCGCGCCGGTAACGAAATAGGCCATCGCGATTCCTCCTCCGGGACATTCGTGGCGGGTGCGGCTTTGCGCGTTTCCCGCGCCTTCACCGTCGCGTGACTGCCGCGGGTCGAGGCAGGCGCATTATACCGACGCCCCGCCGCGCGCCCGGGCGCCGCGGGGTTGCCACCATCGCGTCGCCGGGTATGACGCGACGTCGTCATCGCTTACAATCGTCGCTGCCGGCAACCAGTGCCGGGGAGGGTTTCACATGCTCAAGAAAGCCAAGGCGAGTATGGCATCGGCGAAGGCAGACGACGCTGCGTCATCGGCCGCCTCGATGTCGCAATCGGTGCTCAAATCCTCGCATCAGATCTGGCTCGCCGGCCTCGGCGCCTTCGCCAAGGCGCAGAGCGGCGGCGCGAAAGTCTTCGAGGCGCTGGTCCAGCAGGGATCGGCGCTCGAAAGCAAGACGCGACAGGCCGCTGCGTCGACCGCCGAGGCGGCGCGCGATGCGGCGACGTCCAAGGCCAAGGAGATGCACGCCATCGCGGGTGGAACGTGGGACAAGCTCGAGCACGTCTTCCAGGAGCGCGTGGCGCGCGCCTTGAAGCAGCTGGGCGTGCACAGCTCCTCCGATGTCGAACGGCTGACCGAGCGTGTCAACGAGCTCTCCGAGGCCGTCAACGCGTTGCTCAAGGCGCAGGGTATCGCGCGGTCGCCGCGCGCGTCTCCGGTGAAGCGCATGGTGTCCGGCGCGGCACGCGGCGCGCACCGTGTCGTCGGCTACCGGAACCGCGGCCAAGACCGTGTCGAAGGCGACGCGCACCGCGCGCAAGACCGTCAAAACCGCCAGCAAGATCGCCAAGACCGCGCTCAAGTAGCCCGCAGCGAGCGCCAAGCGAGCCGACGCGCTCGACGGGCGCCAGAGGACCAGCCGCCGGTGCCCTCGGCCCGCTGTCGGCCACAACTAGTCGCGCACCGTACGCCGCGACTGTCGAATATTCCATATGGATTTCCCGGTAGCGTTGGGCTAACCTGCCGTATTCCCTCACACGCTTTGGACGAGTCCCCCGCGTCTCTGCTCTGAACATGCGCCCGCGAACCGCCCTCGCCGCACTGCTGCTGACCATCGTCGCCGGCGCTGCCTACGCCCAGGGCTTCAGGTTCTCGCAGCCCGACGACACCGACCGCATCGAGGAGCAGGCGCGGCAGGACCGCATCGCCCAGAATCTGTCGACGCCGTGCAAGGCCAGCATCAAGGACAAGAAGATCATGGTCGTGATCGGCGAGCGGGCGTCGAACGGCTACATCGCCGCGCAGCAGCAGAATTACGGCCAGCACTTCCAGGCGATCAACAACCGCCTGCGCTGGCTGGGGCTTCGCACCTACACGCCGGAAGAGATCCGCCGCCAGATCGCGCAGGCCGAGATCGAGGCGTACTTCCGCAACGATCCGGACGCGGCGATGGCGGCGTCCAGAAAGCTCGGCGCGAGCTTCGTCCTGCGCGGCCTGATCACCGCACAGTCGGGCATGAATCCCTTGATGGCGGTGAACCAGGTGACCATCAGCATGGACTTCACGCTCTACGGCGCCAACGGGCGCGTGGTCGCCGAGGCGCACGCCAACTCGGCGTCGTACTCCGGCGCCGACGTCCAGCGCATGGCGCTGACCCTGGTCAACGAGAAGGCCGACGAGGTCGTCTCGCAACTCTATGCCGACTATTGCACCAACGCGGGAATGGGCGCTGGAGGCAGGTCCCCCGCGAAGCCTTGAGACGCACAAGTGAAATGCAAATGTGAGATCGCTGGAATGACAGGAGGAGATTCACCATGCACAACGCATCGCTCGACCCGGAAGCTGGTTCTCGCGCTCGGCGCGGCGCTGATCGTCAGCGCGCCGCTCGCCCTGGCGCAACCCAAGTTCGGCAACCCCTCGCCGACCGCAGGAAGCGCGACTTCGCAGAAGGCCAACGAATCCGCCGACCAGGCGCTCTACCAGGACGTCGTGTACACCAACGTCAACATGAAGGGGCCGGCGCTGGTGGTGATTCCCGGCGAGATGAAGAGCAACAACGCCACCTTCCTGCAGAAGTTCACCGCCAACAACATCGCCGACTTCGGCGAGCTCGAGCTCTCCAAGGCCAATTTCCCGGTGCTGGAGCGTTCGAACCTGGGACCGGTGCAGCGCGAGTTCGAGCTCGCCTACAACCTGGGCGACCCCGACGCGGCGCGCAAATTCCTGCGCATGGGCAAGCTCAAGAGCACGAAGTACATCGTGAAATTCGACATCCTCAAGGCCGAGCAGATCGCGCAGGCGCAGCAGGGATTCGACGGCAACGCGATCGGCCAGATGGCGGGACTGCTCGGCGTTTTCGGCGGGTCGCGCGGCGCGGCGCAGGCCGGCACCGTGGCGGGGGCGGGCATCGGCTCCGTTCACACGGGCGAATCGACCGGCGTGTGGATCATCGGCATGCGCTACAAGATCATCAACGCCGAGACCACCGAGCAGGTGGCGCAGGGCTACACCGAGGAAAAGATGGAGGTCGGCGCCAAGTCGACCTCGGTGCTCGGCGTGTCGCAATCGCAGCAGGGCGGCGTCTCGCTCGACACGATGGTGCAGCGCCTGGTGCAGAAGTCCGTGTGGGAAATCGACAACAAGTACAAGTGATGCGCTGACGCTCCCTGCGCGACGCCGGCTCGTGCCGGCGTCGTCGTCTGGGGCGGGCATTTCACTGGCGAGGCGAACATGGCGGACAACGGCACGCTGGGCAAGTACGAGCTGCGTCGAGAGATCGGACGCGGAGCGATGGGCGTGGTCTTCGAGGCCTACGACCCGATGATCAAGCGCGTCGTCGCGCTGAAGACCATTCGTTCCGACCAGCTCGGCGGCGAGGAATCCGGCACGGTGATCGCCCGCTTTCGCCGCGAGGCGCAGGCGGCCGGCCGGCTCAACCACCCGAACATCGTGTCGATCTACGACTTCGGCGAGGACGGCGGCGTCTGGTACATCGCCATGGAATTCGTCCACGGACGCGAGCTCAAGGAATACTTCGAGAGCAACGAGCGCTTCGCGATTCCCGACATCGTGCGCATCATGACGCAGATGCTCGACGCGCTGGACTACTCGCACCAGCAGGGCGTCATCCATCGCGACATCAAGCCGGCGAACATGTTCCTGCTCGACGACGGCACGGTCAAGGTCGCCGACTTCGGCATCGCGCACATCGAATCGTCGAGCCTGACGCAGGTCGGCACCGTGCTCGGCACGCCGAGCTACATGTCGCCGGAGCAGATCATGGGATTGCCGGTCGACGGCCGCTCGGACATCTTCTCCGCAGGCGTGATCCTCTATCAGTTCCTGACCGGCGAGCGTCCGTTCGCGGGATCGGCGACGACGACGATGCAGAAGGTGCTGAAGGAGGAGCCGCTGCCGCCGTCGACGCTCAACGTCCAGGTGCTTCCGGCGATGGACGCGGTGATGCAAAAAGCGCTCGCCAAGCGTGCCGACGATCGCTATCAGACGGCGCGCGAATTCGGCGATGCGATCCGCGCCGCGGCCGCGCCGGAAATGCGCCCGACGCCGGGTGCGGTGGCGACGTCCGCCGACGCGACGCTGATCTCGTCGCCGCAACGCGCCGCGGCCGCGAGCGCCGAGGCGACGCTGGCGAACATCCCGCCGCCGAGCGCTCCGGCGTCACCCGCCGCGAGCGCGGCTGGCGTGACGGCGGTCGCGCCCGCTGCGGCCGCCGCGTATGCCGCGCCCGCCCCGCCGCTTTCGCCGGCGGCCGAGAGGAAGTCGCAGGTACCGGCGATCGCGGTGTTCGTGACGGTCGCGGTTGTCGCGCTCGCTGCCGGCGCGTGGTACCTCATGCAGCGACCGGGCGTCGAGTCGTCGCGCATCGCCGCGCGACCCCGCCGCCCTCGGTCGGCCCGGGTGCAGCGTCGTCCGCCGCGCCATCGGCTGCGATGCCCGGCGCCGCGCCCGCGACATCGGGCACGGCGGCGGCGCCCGCCGCGCCGGCGGCTGCCCGCGAGCCGGGAACGGTGATGATCTCGGCGGTCGGCCTGGTCGATCCGAGCGACCCGCGCTACCAGAGCGACAAGGCGCTCATGCAGAGCGACCTGCGCGCCGACTCGAAAAGCCAGCTCGTCGAAAAGGCGCTGGCGATGATCGTCGATCCCAAGTCGCTCGCCAGCCATTACGACTGGATCAGGGACAAGGTGCTGTCGAAGAGCGGCACCTACGTCACCGCCGTCGTGCGCGAAAGCGAGCCGCGCGCCGGCAAGGACGGGCTGATGTCGATCACCACGCAGGGCGTGGTCAACGTCAAGGCGCTGCAGAAGTCGCTCAACCAGATGTCGCGCGACGAGCGCATCGAATTCATCCGCGCCAGCGGCGACCCCAAGGTGTCGGTGCGCGATCGGCATGCGCGACGCCGACATGCCCGACGCTCCCGCGCAACCGTCGCCGCTCGCCGATAACATCCTGAAGGAGCGCATCAAGTCCTTCGGCTTTCGCACCTGGTCGGATGGCTCCCGCGGATGGACGCCAAGTCGGCGCCCGACTTCGAGGTGCATCGGCGAGGCCAAGGTCAAGAAATTGTCGGTGCGCCTGGAGGCGTCGGGCCTGATCAGTCACCAAGTACGCGCTGACCTCGTGGACGGTGAAATGCGTCGACCGCGCAACCGGCGAGGAGATCTACTACAACACGACGCTGCCCAAGGGATTGGGCAGCTGGGCCACCGAAGAAGAAGCGCTCAAGGCGATCGGCGCGAAGATCGCCGACGAGTTCTCGCGCGACTTCTTCCTGCAGCACGTGAGCGCGAGCGGTACAGAAGGTCACGGTGAGCGTGCAGGGACTGCCAGTCGTCCGCGTCGGAGACGCTCGCCCGCGAGCTGATCGGCTTGCCCGACGTGATCGCGGTGGCGCCCGGGCCGTCCGGCGTCGCCGATTCGTACGACCTGCAGCTCGCCGGCAGCGGCGCAGCGGGCGATCTGGTCGTGGCGGGGGTGCTCAAGCCGCTCAACGCCAAGCTCGGCCAGCCGTGTTTCACACTGGGAAGCAGCGCCGGCGAGCAGGTCTCGGTGCTGTTCGACAAGCGCTGCGCCGAGGCCACGGTGCTGCAGCGCTTCGAGACCTATCCGCCCGCGGGCCTGTACGGCGCGCCGCGAGCGCGTCAGAAGACCGTGATCAAGAATCCGGAGACGCTGCTCAAACTGACGATCTGATTTTCCGCAGTTGCGCTGCACTCGCACCGCGCAGTGCCCTGAGCGGCGTTACTCGCGGTTGAGCTTCTCGACCTGCTTGATGTAATTCTGCATCGCCTCGTCCTTGCTCGATCCCTTGAGCTTGGACCACGCGTCGTATTTCGCGCCGCCGACGAAATCGAATCCACCCGGCCGGTCGCCCTTGACGTCGCCTTCGGTCGCCTGCTTGTAGTACGAGTAGAGCTTGAGCAGCGTCGCGTTGTCGGGCTTTTTCTTGGTTTGCTTGGCGGCGACGGTTGCCGCTTCGAATTTCGCTTTCAGATCCTTCGGCGCGGTGGCCATGGTCTCTCCTCGCGGTGCTCGCGCGCATGGTCGCGCATGGTCGCTCCGTCGATGTCGAAGCCGCGGCATCTGTGCTACTTTAGCGCGAGTCGCAAACGCAGATCAATCGGCGCTCCCCCAGTCCAATGAGGGGCGCTTTCGACCGGGATCATCGATGGCCATCGGCAAGCGCGAACGCATGTCCAGCGTGGACACCGCGTGGTTGCGAATGGATCGCCCGAGCAATCTCATGATGATTTGCGGCGTGCTCATCCTGAGCGAGCGCGTGACGCTGGCGCGGCTGAAGTCGACGATCTCGCAGCGCTTCCTGCGCTTCAGGCGTTTCCGCCAGCGTGCGGTGCAGACGGCGGCCGGCGCGTTCTGGGAAACCGACGCGTCGTTCGATCTCGCCAGCCATGTGCTCCGCGCCAAGCTCGGCGCAGGCGTGTCGAAGCAGGAGCTCGAGGCGTTGGTCAGCGAGCTGATCAGCGCGCCGCTCGATCATCGTCGCCCGCTCTGGCAGTTCCACCTCGTCGAGAACTACGCGGGCGGCAGCGCGATCGTCATGCGCATTCATCACTGCTACGCGGACGGCATCGCGCTGATCCAGGTGATGCTCTCGATGACCGACGCCGACCGCGCCGGCAAGCTCCCGGGCCCGGCGTCGCCGCCGCAGCCCGAGCCCGCCAAGGAGCCGCAGGACGCGCTGGCGGCGCTGTTCGAGCCGCTCGCCGATACGCTCAAGTTCGCGATGAAGACCGGCGCGTCGCTGGTCGACAAGGGCGACAGCGCTCTGGAACGACCCCGCCAAGGCGGTCGCATTGGCCGGACAGGGCAGCGCGCTCACTTCCGAGCTCGCGAAGCTCCTGCTGATGAAGGAGGACTCATCGACGCGCTTCAAGGGCAAGCCGGGAATCGCCAAGCGCGCCGCGTGGGCCGATCGGCTGCCGCTTGCCGAGATCAAGGCCATCGGCCGAGCGCTCGACTGCTCGGTCAACGATGTGCTGCTCGCGTCGGTGGCGGGCGCATTGCGTTCATACCTCGAGGCGCAGGGCGACGATGTCGACGGGATCAGCGTGCGTGCGCTCGTGCCGGTGAACCTGCGCCCGCCGGAAAAGGCGTGGAAGCTCGGTAATCGCTTCGGACTCGTTTTCCTCGACCTGCCGCTCGGCATCGAAAATCCGGTCGAGCGCGTGTACGCGGTGCGCGCCAACATGCGCGAGCTCAAGGGCTCGTACCAGCCGGTGCTGGCGCTGGGACTCCTTGCGGCGATGGGTGCGGGGCCGCGCATGCTGCAGGAGCAGATGCTGGGCGTGCTCGCGCGCAACGCCACCGCGGTGATGACCAACGTTCCCGGCCCGCAGTCGCAGCTCTACCTGAGTGGCGCAGCGATCGAGAGCCTCATGTTCTGGGTGCCGCAATCCGGCGACATCGGCATGGGCGTGTCGATACTTTCGTACAACGACACGGTCCAGTTCGGTCTGGTGACCGACCGGAAGCTATGCCGCGATCCCGACAAGGTCATCGATCGCGTCGCGCCCGAGTTCGAGAAACTGGTGCTGGCGACGCTGCTCTCGCCCTGGCCGTGGGACGCGCCACCGAGCGCGGCCGAATTCGAGCATTGCGTGTGGGGCGCCGCCTTGGGTGCCTTCCGCGCGGCATCAGCCCGGAATCAGGGCCACGCCGGATAGGTGTTCGGCGCGACGAACGCTTCCTTGAGAATCTGGTTCATCGGCACGGTCAGCTCGCGCGTGGAGAACCACTTGGCGTAGAGCTTGCGGATCTCGCCGCTGGCGAAAAGGTCCGACAGCGCCTTGTTGACGAGGCGCTCGAGCTGCGGCTCGTCCTTGCGCATCATGATCGCGTAGGGCTCCACCGACAGGTACTTGCCGACGACCGCGTAATCGTCGGGTTTTTTCGATTTCGAGATCAGGCCGTAGAGCAGCACGTCGTCCATCGGGAACGCGACGGCCTTGCCTTCGTCGACCATGCGGAACGATTCGTTGTGGTCGGCGGCGACGAGGATGTTGAGCTTCAGCGACTGCTCGACGTTCTTCACGTTCATGATCGTCTCGCTGGTCGTTCCCTTGGTGACGACGATGGTCTTGCCGCGCAGGTCCTCCGTGCCGTTGATGTTCGAGCTCTTCTTGGCGAGCATCTTGATGCCCGCGACGAAGGTCGTGTAGGCGAAGGCGACCTGCTTCTGCCGGTCGCGCGTGTTGGTCGTCGAGCCGCATTCCAGGTCGACCTTGCCTTCGATCAGCGCCGGAATGCGATTGGCGGACGACACGGGGACGAACTTCACATCGAGGCGCGGCATCTTGAGCTCGGCCTTGATCGCATCGGCGACCTTGAGGCAGATGTCGATCGAGTAGCCCTGCGGCGACTTGTTCTGGTCGAGGAACGAGAACGGCACCGACGCCTCGCGCACGCCGATCAGGATCGCGCCCGATTCGCGAATGCGCTTCAGCGTGTCGATCTGTCCTGGGGCGAGCGCTGGCGCTGGAGCGGCAGGCGCCGCTTTCGGCGCGGCCTTGGGCGCGGCTTGGGCTGTAGCATCGATCGTGCTCCCGGAAACGAGGACGTCAGTGCAAGCGCGGCGAGGCGGAGGTACGAAGCGGATGCGTCATCGGCACGCGTCGGGAAGGCTGTCGGTCGACTATTCTAGCTCCGATCGCGCGAGTTCGACGTCCAGGCGTTCCATCGCATCGGCGGGCTTGCACTTCGCGGCTGTCTCGTACAGCTTGGTCGCCTCGCCGATCTGGCTGTTGCCCATCAGCAATATGAGCCCGTTGCCGTACTCGATATGCGCGATCGCGGAGTCGGGATTGAGCTTGATCGCAGTACGATAGTGCTCGAGCGCCGAATCCTTTTTCGCGCCGTAGGTCACGCCGGCGACGAGTCCGCCGACCTTGGCGATGACTTCGGCCTGGTAAGCACCGAAAGCGGTATGCGCATCGGCGTGCGACGGCTGCAGCTTGAGGGCGGTGGCGAGCGCGCTCTTGATCTTGCCGCCGAAGCCCTGCGCCAGCGCCTTCGCGACCGAGATGCCCTGGCTGTAGCGGCCCAGCGCGAAGGCGTAGAGATAGAACGCGTTGGCGTCCTTCGCTGCCTCACCTTGTCGCGTCAGCGCCCAGTCGGCGGCCTGCTCGAACAGCGCGAGCTTGGTCTTGTCGTTCTTCTCGAGGTACGTCGCGTAGACCGTTTGAGCCTTGATCGCGGCATTGATCGCCGCGCCGCCCGCCTTGTTCCCGGCCTCGACCGCCTGCTGGAACTCGCCGGCGTGGAAATGGCGCCACGCGGCTTGCGCCGCGGGCTCGCCGGGAACGGCTCGCGATCGCCGCGATGCAATCTGTCCCAGTTCTTTTTAAGCGCCGCACCTTCGTACGCGTACGCGGCATCGGCGTGCGGAAACTTGGTCCATCGTGTCGCCATGGAGATACTCCTTGCCTTATGCGAGATAGTCGCGGCCGAGCCGCTCGAGCAGGACGCGGTCGTCGCCGCGCACGAAGGGAGCGATCAACGAAAGAACCTGGTAGGCGCCGTGATCGATGTTGAAGGCGACCGCCGCCGAGGGTCCCGACCGGATTTTCTGGTACGACATCCAGTAGGTCGCGACCACGACGGCATTTTCCGACAACGCCGCGATCTCCCGCTCGTCGGCGCGCATCGTTCCTCCTTCGACCATGCTTCGACACAACTCTAGCATGGTGCCCGCGACGCGATCGACGAAGCGGCGGAATCGCGTGCCGAGCACGCGGTCGCGCGCAAGGATCTCGTCGAGGTCGCGGTAGAGGAAGCGAAAGTCCCACATCGCCTCGAACAGCAGGTGCAGGAACAGCCACAGGTCCTCGACGTCGGCGATGCGCCCTTGCGGCGCGGCGAGCAGCCCGTCGAGGCGCCGCTCGAACGCGGCGTAGAGCTCGGAAACGATCTGCTGCTTGTTGCGGAAGTGATAGTAGAGGTTGCCGGGACTGATGTTCATCTCGCCGGCGATGTCCGCGGTGGTGACGTGCGGCGCACCGTCGCGATTGAACAACTGCAGGCTGGTTTCGACAATGCGCTCGCGCGTCTGTCGCGGACGTTTGCGTTCCGCCATGGCGCTCCCCGGGATTGGCCCGGAGTGTAGAACCGGCGGCGGCAGGTGGCAAACGCCGCGCGGACCGAGGCGCGCACGCGTGGGCGCGCTGCCCGTGCGCGATGCGCTATGCGCGGCCGGCGTGCGCGGCGAGCCAGCGGTCGAGATGGTCCAGCGTGCGCGACAGGTCCCGCGTCGCCTGCCCGACGCCGATGGGGCGCGAGTGCAGCGGTCGCGGATCGTCGAGCGCGCTCGACAAGCTGCGCTTCGCGTCGTTGAGCCGCGAGAGGTTCAACCGGATGCCTCGGCGGGCGAGCATCGGCGCGAGCTCGCGCCTGGCGCGCGAGCAGGCTCTGCCGCGTGCTGATGAATGCCGCTTCGCACAGCCGCTTGCGCTGCGAGTAGCTGAATATGTTGGCGAAGAACATGTCGGCGTTCTCGCGGTCGGGCTCGAACAACGCGATGTCCGAACCCGGGTACTGCCGGCGATATTTCTCCATGCCGACCTTCATGCGCGAGTGGATGATCGCGCGAAAGGTTTGCGCGAGCACCAGCGGCAACCCGCCCTGCTGGAGCTTCTCCACGCTGGTGAGCCCGTGCCGCGAGGCGGCGCTGGCGTCGAACGGCACCAGCGGATTGATGCAGATGAGCATCGCCACGCCCTGGTCGAGCGCGACCGAGGCGTGCAGCGTCTTGTTGAGCGCGCCGTCGACATAGTGTTGGCCGTCCACGGCCACGGGAGGGAACAGGCCGGGCAGGGCCGCGGATGCCTGGATCGCCTTGCTGATCGGAACGTGGTCGTGACCGGGCGCACCGAAGGTGACCGATGCGCCGGTGTCGAGGTTGGTGGCGACCAGAAAAAGCTTGCGCGGCAGTTGGCGAAAATCGTCGGTGCGTCCGGCACCGCTGAACAGGCGCTTCAGGTACGCGTCGATGGCGCGCTGGTTGAAGATTCCGGTGGGCACCGCGCGGCCCAGCGTCGAAAGCGATTCCATCATCCCGCGCTGCAGCGGGTGCTTCAGATAATCGAGCGCCGCGCGGGCAAGCAGGCCCGGGACCGACAGCGCGCGCCTCGCGAACTCCCCGAAGGCGGGACGCAGGAACATCGCCGGCGACAGCGTCGCTTCCGCTGCCGTCGTCGATGAACAGGCGGTACATCTGCGCCGGCGATATGCCGTTGGCGAGCGCGGCCGCGACGAACCCGCCGGACGAAACGCCGACGTAGACGTCGAGGTCGTTGAAATCGAGGCCGTCGAGCGAATCGGCGAGCGCGACGAGCGCGCCCACCTCGTAGATTCCGCCCAGCGGCCCGCCGCCGGCCAGCGCCAGGCCCACGCTGCGGCCGGGTTGAAGACCCCGCGATGTCATGCGCTTGCTGCGACGTGGCATCACTGCCTGACCGGCATGGGCGTTATTCGGGCGGCGTCATGGACGCCGCGATGTTACTACGACTTGCGCGCGCCTCGCTTGACGCGACGGGTCGTGCGCGCGGCGCGCTTGGGCGCTGCCTTGACCGTCTTGCGTGCCTTGGTCGGCGCGCTGCGGGTCTTCGCTGCGGCCTTCACCGGTGCCTTGACCCGGGTGAATGCCGCGGTCGCGTTGTCGGCGAGCTTGGCGGCCGCGCTCATGGCAGTGGCGCGCGCGTGCTTCCACAGCACGTTCGCGGTCGCGACCGAGCGCTCGATGCGCTTGTCGAGCATACGCACCGCCTGCGATTCGACAGCGCTGCCTTCGCGGACCAGCGCGCGGAAGTTCTTGCCCGCTTCGCTCTTCGCCCACTCGCGTGTATAGGCAGCCGCGCCCAACCCGGCGAGCCAGAGCTGCCGCGATGCGGCGAGCGCGGCGTCGGTCAGCGCGTTGGAATAGAGTCCGGTGTTCGCTTGCTTTTGCATGGTGTTGCTCCTGTGAAGTGGGATGCGTGATGCCGATGCGTCAAGGGTGATGCGTAGGACGACTTCAGCCCCTACTCTAGGCCACAGGATTAGAGCAAGCACCCTAATCGCCACCTGACTTGCCGGGGCGGAGGACGCCACCGGCATTGCCGGCACGCTGCGCGCCGGGCAGCGCGCTGGCGAGCTTCGCGGCGATCGCGTAGATCGACAGCTGCGGATTGGCGCCGACGCTGGTCGGGAACAGCGAGCCGTCGATGACGTAGAGATTGTCGAGCTGGTGGTGGCGCCCGCGCGTGTCGACGACCGCACGCGCCGGGTCCGGGCCGAGCGCGCACCCGCCCATGACGTGCGCGCTGACCACCGTCGTGGCATGCGGCGCGAGCGTCGCGGCTGCGATGCCCGACCTGGCGTCGTTCCAGCTCGCGTAGTGCGCGCCGTTCGCCTGCACCGGCATGACTGTGCGCGCGCCGGCGGCGAACTGTATCTGCGCCATGGTCGAGAGCGCGCGGCGCGCGCCCTCCCAGAAGTAGGCGTTGAGCGGATAGTCGAGCACCGGCGTGCCGTCGTCCTGCAGCGCGACGGCGCCGCCGGGACTGTCGCGATGGAATCCGTCGCGCATCAGCGCGATCACGACCTGCAGACGCGGCAGCTCGCGCATCCAGCTCGCGTGCGTCGTCCCGAATTCGGGCAGCGTCGTCGCCACCAGGATCGGGTGCAGCGGCGGCGCTTCGAGCTTGTAGCCGATCGGGCCGTCGAGCGGCAGCGTGTCGAGGAAGTGATCGGAGTAGATGGTCTGCGGCGCGCCGGCGAAGCCGTCGATGCGCTCGTGCCATCAGCGCTGCCGACACCACGGTCGGATGCAGGAAGGTGCGCTTGCCGAGCACTGCCGTGCGGATCGGGCAGCTTGCTGCGCAGGAAAAGCGCCGGCGTGCCGATGGCGCCGGCGGCGGCGATGAACGTTCGCGCGCGCACGCGCACGCGGCGCTCGGTCGGGTCGGTGCCGCGTGCGTCGAGCCCGACGCAGGTCAGCTCGGTGATGCGCTCGCCGTCGCGCGCGAGCGTCCATGCGCGGGTGCGCGTGAGCAGCGTCGCGCCGCGCTCCAGCGCCGCCGGAATCGTCGTCACCAGCATCGACTGCTTGGCGTTGGTCGGGACACCCCATGCCGCAGTAGCCGATGTTCCAGCAGCCTTTGACGTTGCGACGGATCGCATGCGCCGGGATGCCCAGCGCCAGCGCGCCGCGGCGCAGCGCGTCGTTGTTGGCGTTGGGCGCCACCGGCCAGGGCGCGATGGACAGGCGTGCCTCCATGCGCTCGAACCACGGCGCGAGATCGTTCTCCGAGAACCCTTCGATGCCGAGCGCGCGCCGCCAGTAGTCCAGCGTCGAGGGCGGTGTGCGGAAGCTCGAGGTCCAGTTCACCGTCGTGCTGCCGCCGACGCAGCGCCCCTGCAGGATGTTGATCGCCTTGTCGCGCGTCTTGCGCGCCGCCGATTCCTGATAGAGCTGCGGATAGGCGTCGGATTCGCGCATGCGAAAGTCCGACGACGTGGCGAGCGGGCCTTCCTCGACGAGCACGACCTTGAGCCCCGCCTCGCTGAGGATTTCGGCCGCGGTGCCGCCTCCGGCGCCGGTACCGACGATGGCGACGTCGGCGTCCAGCACGAGATCGCGCTCCAGCGTCGACGCATCGACGACGTGCCAGCCGCGCGCCAGGCCGTCGCGAAACGGGTCGGGCAGGCGCTTGTCGCGCAGCATGGGTGTTGCAGCCATCGCGGTCATCAAACGCTTTCCAGCGCCGGAGGCCCCGGGTAGCCGATTGCCGGCCACGCCTGCGGGCTGCCGTACCACGCCGCCATGACGAGCTGATGCAGCGCGCCGTAGGCCGAGCGCTGCAAGCCGAATCGGCTGTCGCGCCACGCGGCGAGAAACGCGCTGATCGATTCGGCGGTGGCGTCGCTCCAGGGCGACCAGACGCCGGCAAGCAGGCAGCGCGTCGGCGCGAAAGCAAGCAGCGCGAAGAGCTGCTCGAGCTCCTTGCGCGCCGCGGGCGGCAGTCCGGCCACGGCAGCGTCGACGTTATCGACCACCGTGTCGACGAGTCGCGCGTGGTCGGCTTGCCTCGCCTGCGCCGGAAGGGCGCCGGCCAGCATCGCCGGTACAATCGACGCGACGATGCCGCGAGCCGATGCGTCGAGCGCGCCCGGCGACGGCGGCCGCGTCGGGTCGGTGGTGAGCCAGCGCGCCGCGAGCAACACCGCGCCGCCCGCCACGCCTGCCTTGAGCAGCGTACGTCGGGTGATTCGCGGGCGGTGGTCGTCGGAAGGCGTCATGAGGCGGGGCGTGCCACGGACCAGCGCGGTTGGCGCGGCCGGTGCACTGTATCGACGGCGAATAGACAAAACAATCTAAACCCTTTCCCGGTCCCGTAGCGCCGTTTCGCATGCCATCCGCTTCCGCCATCCGACTCGCCGCCGAGCTGGGCGCCGCGCGGGCGCTGCATGAGGAGCGAGCGGCGTCGCCGCGGCTCGCGAGCGCGCTCGACCGGCTCGCGCATTTCCAGTCGCTGCGATTGAGCGCCACCTACGCGGACCTCGAGGCGCAAGCCAGGTACGGCGCCGCGATAGCGTTCTTTCGCTCCGATCTCTACGGGCCCGGCGATTTCAGCCGGCGCGACGCCGACCTTGCGCGCATCGTGCCGACGCTGGCGCGCACGCTGCCGGAGCGCGCGCTCGCTACCATCGCCGACGCGATGCAGCTTTCAGTATTGTCGCAGCAGCTCGACCGCTTGCTGCTGGCGCAGCTCTGCGCCCGGCGCCGAGCTCGACGTCGCGCGCTACTGCGCGGCGTATCGCGCCTGCGCCAATCCGGCCGAGCGAGCGCGCCAGATCGCCCTGATCGGCGCGGTAGGGCGCGGGCTCGACGGCTACGTGCGCTCGCCTCTGCTGCGCAATGCCCTGTTCATGATGCGCATGCCGGCGCGCGCGGCCGGGCTCGGCGCGCTGCAGGCGTTTCTCGAGCGTGGTGTGGCCGGCTTTGCGCGGATGCGCGGCGCCGCGCAATTCCTGCGTACCATCGAGGAGCGGGAGAGCGCGCTGATGCGCGCCATCTTCGACGGCGACGACGCGCCGTTCGCGGACCCGCGCGCGCCGCGAAGCGCTACGCCGCGCTGAACAGCGTATCGAGCTGCTTGTTGATTTCGCGCTCGATGGTGCCCTTGAGCGGCGCCAGCAGGAACGACAGCTGGACGTCGAGCTTGATCTGGGTCTTGCCGACCTGCATGCTTCCCGACACACCCACGCCGTCGAAGGCGACGTCGTCGCCGTCCCACTGGCAGATCAGGCCGTAGCGCTTGTTGAGATCCTTGGCGATCGCCTGTGCGGCGGCGCGCGCCTTTTTGGGCTCCAGCTTGTGGCGGCGCTTGATCGAGATGGTCGGCATCGCGTGCTCCTCGAAGGCGCCAGTATAGCCAAAGCGGTGCGCCGGGGTCAGAATCGTCGGCCATCCACGCCGCTGCAACCCGCGCGGGGCCAGGCATGCCGAACATCGCGCACTACTTCAGCCAGCACCTCTCGACGCCGTCGAAGGTCATGCATCGCCAGTTCATCGCCGACGCGTGGTGCGACGTGAGCGTCGGCGAGCTGGCGGCGCAGGTCGGCCGATGGCAGGGCGCCTTCCGATCGCTGTCGCTCGCGCCTGGCGAGCGCGTGGCGCTGTGCCTGCGCAACGGCGTCGACTGGATCGCGCCCGACCTGGCCGCGCTCGGGCTGGGACTGGTGATCGTTCCGCTCTACGTCGACGACAACGCCGAGAACGTCGCGTGGTGCGCGGGCAACGCCGAGGCGCGCGTTCTGATCGTCGAAAGCACGCGCATGGCGGGCGCGCTTGCCAAGTGCGGCATCGCGCTGCCGCCGATCTACGTCTCGCATCCCGACGACGGCGCGGACACGCCGCCCTCGGTGGAGGCGTTGCTGCGCGGCCGCGAGGCCGGGCAGCCGGAATTTCGCGACCTCGAGCCCGATACGCTCGCCACCATCTGCTACACGTCGGGAACGTCCGGGCGGCCGAAGGGCGTGATGCTCTCGCACGGCAACATCATCGCCAATGTCGAGTCGTGCCGCGCGCTGAACATGGCGCGCGAGGACGACGTGTTCCTGTCGATCCTGCCGCTGTCGCACATGTTCGAGCGCACCGGCGGCTACTACCTGCCGCTGGCGATCGGCGCCAAGGTCGTGTACTCGCGCGGCGTGGCGCAGATCGCCGACGATCTCGCCGCGCAGAAGCCGACGGCGATGTTCGCGGTGCCGCGCGTGTTCGAGAAATTCCAGGCGCGCGTCGAGCAGTCGCTGGCGGAGTCACCGCTCAAGCGCGGTTTGTTCGAGCAATGCGTCGAGCGCGGCTGGCGCATCGCGCAGGGTCAGGCGCACGATGCTGGACCGCGCGCTCTCCGCCGATGTTGCGCAGGCTGGTGGCCGCGCCGGTGCTCGCGCGCATGGGCGGACGCCTGCGTCTGACGGTGGTCGGCGGCGCCGCGCTCGACCCGCAGATCGCGCGCACGTTCATCGGCCTGGGGCTGGCGATGCTGCAGGGCTACGGCATGACCGAAGCCTCGCCGGTGATCTCGGTGAACAGGCTCGAAGACAACGATCCGGAGTCGGTGGGTCCGGCGCTGCCCGGCATCGAGGTGCGACTCGCCGACGGAGGCGAACTGCTTGCGCGCGGCGCGAACGTGATGCTCGGCTACTGGCGCAACGAGGAGGCGACGCGCGCCGCGATCGACGCCGAGCGCTGGCTGCACACCGGCGACGTGGCCGAGCTTCGCGGCGGCAAGATCTACATCCGGGGACGCCTCAAGGACATCCTCGTGATGTCCAACGGCGAGAAGCTGCCGCCGCAGGACGTCGAATTCGCGCTGCTTCGCGATCCGGTGTTCGAGCAGGTCATGCTGATCGGCGAGGGCCGGCCGTTCCTCACGCTGCTGACCGTGAGCAAGGAAGCCGACGAGCAGAAGCTGCTCAATCGCGCCAATGAGCAGCTCAAGACCTTCCCGCGCTGGGTGCGCGTTCGCAGGGTCATTGCGACGCCCGAGCCGTGGAGCGTCGAGAATGGCCTGCTCACGCCGACGCTCAAGCTCAAGCGACCGCTGGTGGCCGATCGGTTCAAGCAGGCGCTCGACGCCGTTTACGCCGCCAAAGCGCCCGGCTGATCCCGCCGCGCCCTCGGGGTCGCGGAACTCGTGCGCCGTCGCCGATGGAACTTGCGGCAGCGCAGCAAATCTATGGCATGTTCTGTCCTTCGGCCCAAAAGGCCCGTTGCGCGCATCATGTCCCCGCTTCTGTCGCTTCTGTCCTTCGATTCCCCACAGGTCGCATCCAAAGCCACGCGCGCGGCATCGATGCTGCGCGGGCTCGCGCTTTGCGCGCTGCTCGCGACACTGCCCGCCGGGCTCGCGGCTGCGTTCGGTTTCGACGACGTCGCGCAGCGCGCGGCGCTGCTCGCCAACCAGGCCTATCGCGCTCCGGCGGTGAACCTTCCGGAGCAGGTTCGCAAGCTCAACTACGACCAGTACCGCGACATCCGCTTCAAGCCTGCGAAGGCGATCTGGCGGGCGGAGAATCTTCCTTTCGAGGTGCAGCTCTTTCATCCCGGCCTGTTCTACGACCAGCCGGTTCGCATCTCGGAAGTCGTCGGCGGCGTCGCCCGCGACATCCGCTTCGATCCGGACCTGTTCGACTACGGCGGCAACAAGCTCGACGCCCAGCGCCTGCGCGGGCTTGCGTTCTCGGGATTCCGCGTCCACGCGACGCTCAACAGCACGAAGTACAAGGACGAGGTGCTCGTCTTCCAGGGCGCGAGCTACTTTCGCGCGCTGGGCAAGGACCAGCGCTATGGCCTGTCGGCGCGCGGCCTGGCGGTGGACACGGGGCTTGCGTCGGGCGAGGAGTTCCCGCGCTTCGTCGAGTTCTGGCTGGTGCGCCCCGAACCCGGCGCGCGCGAGCTCACCGTGTACGCGCTGCTCGACTCGCGCCGGGTGACCGGCGCGTATCGATTCGTGCTTCGCCCGGGAAGCGAAACCGTGACGTCGGTCAAGGCGCGCATCTTCCTGCGCGAGAATGTCACGCGCCTCGGCATCGCTCCGCTGACCAGCATGTACTTTTTCGGAGAGAACCAGCGCGGGCCCGCTTCGGACTACCGCCCGGAGGTCCACGACTCCGACATCCTGCTCGTCCAGTCGGGAACCGGCGAATGGATCACGCGCCCGCTGGTGAATCCGAAGCGGCTGCTGGTCACTTCGTTCGCGCTCAACAACCCCGCCGGCTTCGGACTGATGCAGCGCGACCGGCTGTTCGACAATTATCAGGACCTCGAGGCGCGCTACGAGCAGCGACCGAGCGCATGGGTCGAGCCGCAGGGCAGCTGGGGCAGCGGGCGCATCGAGCTCGTCCAGATACCGACACCCAACGAGACCAACGACAACATCGTCGCGTACTGGGTGCCCGACACGCCGCCCGCGCTGCGCAAGCCGCTCGACTTCGAGTACCGCGTGCGCTGGCAAAAGGAAAACGAGACGCGCCCGCCGCTCGCCTACGTCGCGCAGACGCGTCGCGGCCACGGGTATTCCAGGGAACCGGATACCAGCGAAGGCTTCCTGATCGACTTCGACGGACCGGCGTTGCGCAAGCTGCCGCCCGACGAGTCGGTCGAGAGCGTGCTCACCGTCGACAACAACGGCGAGGTCGTCGAGAACCATGTGTATCGCAACGAAGTGACCGGCGGCTGGCGACTGCGCCTGCGCGTCAAGCAGATCGACGACAAGAAGCCGGTCGAGCTGCGCGCCTTCCTGCGCGCCAAGGGCAACACGCTCACCTCGACGTGGAGCTACGTGCTGCCTCCGGAATGATGGATCGCGCCGACGATTCCGCGTTCGCGTCGCTGCGCACGCGTCTGGGGCTCGCGTTGCCGGGCGATGCCGCCGCCGATCCGGACATCGTGCGCCAGGACGTGCACGGCCACCCTCGACTGGTGACCACGCCGCCGCTCGAGCGCGTGTCGATGGTCCCGCGGCGCTGGCTCGGGCGCGCGCACGACCACGACCCCGACCTGATGCCTCCCGAAGGCGACGCGCGCAAGGCGTGGTATCACGTCGCCAACCGGCGGCGCGCCGTGCTGCTGGCGCTCGCGCTCTTGCAGACGTGGCTGGCGACGGCGCTGATGAGCGCGGTGCTGCCGTACCACGGCCAGGAGCCGCTCGAGCTCGCCATACTCGTGCTGTTCGCGATCCTGTTCACGTGGGTGTCGCTCGGCTTCTGGACCGCGCTCGCGGGCTTCCTCGTGCTGGCGATGCGCAGGCGACGCGTATGCGATCTCGCGCACGGCTTCGCGCGACGCGCCGATCGCGGACCAGGCGCGCACCGCCATCGTGATGCCGGTGCGCAACGAGGACGTGGCGCGCGTGTTCGCCGGACTGCGCGCCACCTACGAGTCGCTGGCGCGCACCGGCGAGCTGTCGCACTTCGATTTCTTCGTGCTGTCGGATACGTCCGAGCCCGACACGCGCGTTGCCGAGATCGCGGCGTGGAATGCGCTTTGCAGCCAGGTGAAAGGCTATGGCCGCGTGTTCTATCGCTGGCGCGTGCATCGCATCAAGCGCAAGAGCGGCAACATCGCCGACTTCTGCCGGCGCTGGGGCAGCCGCTACCGCTACATGATCGTGCTCGACGCCGACAGCGTCATGACCGGCGATTGCCTGACCATGCTGGTGCGCATCGCCGAAGCGAATCCCGGCGCCGGCATCATCCAGACCGCGCCGCGCGCCGCCGGACGCGACACGCTGTTCGCGCGCATGCAGCAATTCGCCACGCGCATGTACGGGCCGCTTGTTCACCGCCGGGCTCCACTACTGGCAGCTCGGCGAGTCGCACTACTGGGGACACAACGCGATCATCCGCATCGCGCCCTTCATCCGCTACTGCGCGCTCGAGCGCATCCCGGGCAAGGGCGCGCTGTCGGGCGAGATCCTGTCGCACGACTTCGTCGAGGCGGCGCTGATGCGGCGCGCCGGCTGGGGTGTCTGGATCGCGTACGACCTCGCCGGCAGCTACGAGGAGATGCCGCCCAATCTCATCGACGAGCTCAAGCGCGACCGTCGCTGGTGCCAGGGCAATCTGATGAACGTCCGGCTGCTGCTCACCCGCGGATTGCATCCGGCGCACCGCGTCGTCTTCATGACCGGCGTCATGGCCTACCTGTCGGCGCCGCTCTGGTTTCTGTTCCTGTTGCTGTCGACCGCGCAGCTCGCGGTGCACGCCCTGATCGAGCCGCAGTATTTTCTCGAGCCCTACCAGCTGTTCCCGCGCTGGCCGGAGTGGCGCCCGGAATGGGCCGTCGCACTGGTGGCGGGGACCGCGACGCTCTTGTTCCTGCCGAAGCTCCTCAGCGTGCTGCTGATCGGGCCGCAGCGGGCGGTGCGCTACGGCGGCCAGTCGAAGCTCGTGCTCAGCGTGCTCGCCGAGATCCTCGCCTCGTCGCTGCTCGCGCCGATACGCATGCTGTTCCACACGCGCTTCGTGGCGATGGCGTTGATGGGCATCCCGGTGCGCTGGAAATCGCCGCCGCGCGAGGACGCGCAGACAAGCTGGGGCGAGGCGGTGCGACGGCATGGGTTGCATACCGCCGTCGGCGTGGCGTGGGCCGCGGGCGTGTATGCGCTCAACCCGTCGTTCCTGTGGTGGCTGGCGCCGGTCGCCGGCGCGCTGATCCTGTCGATTCCGCTGTCGGTGTACACGAGCCGGGCGACGCTGGGCGAGCGGGCCCGGCGCACGCGGCCTGTTCCTCATTCCCGAGGAAACGCAGCCGCCGTCGGAGATCGAGGCCACTGCGCGCTACGCGCGTGAAGCCGCCGCGCCGCCGCGGTGGTGCGACGCCATCGCCGACCCGGCGCTCAATGCGCTGGTCGCCGGACTCGCGGTGCCCCGGCCATCGATGCCGTCCAGCGGTGCGCGAACAGCGTCGCGCGTTGACCGATCGCGCGCTGCGCGACGGACCCGAGGCGCTCACCGAGCAGGAGAAATCCCTGTTGCTGAGCGACCCAGTGGAGCTTTCACAGCTTCACTACCAGTTGCGGACGACCGATGCCGCACACGCGTCGTGGAAGGTCGCACCGCGCACGGGCCAGCCGAGCCGAGGGCAGGGCGCGCCAATCTATAAGCGCCGGCGCGCGGCCCTTGCGGCCGCGCTTGACACCGCTCGGCGCGGCGCCTAGTATTAAAACGAACGTTTGATTTGTGACGCGCACCCGGAGAGTGTCGGGCTCGCTCGCGTAAGCGTCCGCGGTCGCCGGCCGACTCATCGTCGCCTCAGGAGAGATAACACCGTGAGCAGCAGCGTCATCGCTTTGGATCCACCCAGGAGCTCCGCGACGCAGGTGAAAATCCTCGACGCCGCCGAGGCGCTTTTCATGGAGCACGGCTTCGAGGCGACGTCGATGCGCCAGATCACGTCCGAAGCCGAGGTGAATCTGGCCGCGGTCAACTATCACTTCGGCAGCAAGGAAGACCTGTTCGAAGCGGTGCTGACGAGGCGACTCGATCCGATGAACCAGGAGCGGCTCGCATTGCTGACGCTTCTCGAGCGCGAGTCCACCGCGCAGGCGCCGACGCCCGAGAAAATCCTCGCCGCGATGTTCATCCCGGCGTTGCGGCTGGCGCGCGATCGCGAGCGCGGCGGCAAGAACTTCCTGCGACTGCTCGGTCGCGCCTATGCCGACCCGGCGCCGTTCATCCGCCGCTTCCTGTCCGAGCAGTACGCCGAGATGATCGCGCGCTTCAAGGCGGCGTTCGCACGTGCGCTCCCGCACCTGCCGAAGAAGGAACTGAGCTGGCGCCTGCATTTCGTCATGGGTGCGCTGTCGTACACGTTGGCGGGGACCGATGCGCTGCGCCTGATCGCCGAGCTCAATCCGCGCGAGACGCACAACGACGAGCTCCTGCTGCGCCGCCTCGCGCCGTTTCTCATCGCCGGGCTCAAGGCGCCGCTGCCCGATCTCGACGAGCTCGCCGATGAGCGCGCCGTCCCGCCCCAAGCGCGAGTCAAGGAGCGCGCAGCGCGATCGTCCACCGCCGAGCGCGCCGTCCCGCCCCGAGCGCGCATTGCCAACCGGAGTCGATCATGATCACCGTTGCCTTCATCGCCGCCGTCATCGTCGGCTTTTTCGTGCTTGCCTACGTCCATGCCGCCGGATGGGCGTGGCTGGTGGCGGCCGTCGCCTGGCTCGGCGCCGCGTGGGCGTCGCAATGGCTTCCGCCGCTCGCCGTCGCGACGCTCGCCGCGCTGCTCCTGGTGACCGCGGTCGTCTTCGGCGTCGCGCCGCTGCGTCGCAAGCTCGTCAGCGAACGCCGTGCTGTCGGTTTTTCGCAAAGTGCTGCCGCCGATGTCGCAGACCGAGCGCGAGGCCATCGAGGCGGGCACCGTATGGTGGGATGGCGACCTGTTTTCCGGCCGCCCCGACTGGTCGAAGCTGCTCGCCGTTCCCGCGCCCGCGCTGACTCCGGAAGAGCAGCGCTTCCTGGACAACGAGTGCGAGGAGCTGTGCGCGATGGTGACCGACTGGGAGACCACGCACATCCATCGCGACCTGCCGCCTCAGGTGTGGCAGTTCGTGAAGGAGCGCGGCTTCCTCGGCATGATCATTCCGAAGGAGTACGGCGGACTCGGCTTCTCGGCCTTCGCGCACTCGCAGGTCGTGTCGAAGCTCGCGTCGCGTTCGAGCGCGGTGGTGGTGACGGTGATGGTGCCCAATTCGCTCGGGCCAGGCGAGCTCCTCGTGCGCTACGGCACCGAGGAGCAGAAGCGGCATTTCCTGCCGCGGCTCGCCAAGGGCATCGAGATACCGTGCTTCGCGCTGACCAGTCCGCACGCGGGCTCCGACGCGGCGGCGATCCCCGACAGCGGCGTCGTGTGCATGGGCGAGCACGAAGGCAAGCCCACGCTCGGACTGCGCGTGACCTGGGACAAGCGCTACATCACGCTCGGTCCCGTGGCGACGATTCTCGGGCTCGCCTTTCGCGCCTTCGATCCCGACCACTTGCTCGGCGACAGCGAGGATCTCGGCATCACCTGCGCGCTGATTCCCACACGTCACCCCGGCGTCAACATCGGGCGGCGCCACATGCCGCTGTCGGCGGTGTTCCAGAACGGACCCAACTGGGGGAAGGACGTTTTCATTCCGATCGATTGGATCATCGGCGGACGGCCGATGGTGGGCAAGGGCTGGCGCATGCTGATGGAGTGTCTCGCCGCGGGTCGCTCGATCTCGCTGCCGTCGCTGTCCACCGGCATGTCCAAGATGGTGACGCGCGCGACCGGCGGCTACGCGCGCGTGCGCCGCCAGTTCAAGACGCCGATCGGCAAGTTCGAGGGCGTCGAGGAGCCGCTGGCGCGCATGGGCGGCAATCTCTACGCCATGGATGCAGTGCGCGTGATGACCGCCGGCGCGGTCGATCTCGGCGAAAAGCCCGCGGTGCTCTCGGCGATCGCCAAGTACCAGCTCACCGAGCGCGCGCGCGTGGTCGCCAACGACGCGATGGACATCGCCGGCGGCAAGGGCATCTGCATGGGGCCGTCGAACTTCCTCGGCGCCGCGTACATGCAGATTCCCGTCTCGATCACGGTCGAGGGCGCCAACATTCTCACGCGCAGCCTGATCATTTTCGGGCAGGGCGCGATCCGCTGCCATCCGTACGTGCTCAAGGAGATCGCGGCCGCCGGCGACGCCGACTCGGCGCGCGCGTCGATCGCCTTCGACCGGGCGCTGTTCGGGCACATCCGGTTCGTCCTGTCGAACATGGCGCGTGCGATCGTCATGGGACTGTGCGGATCGCATTGCGCGAGCGCGCCGTCGAATGTCGCTCCCGAGACGCGGCGCTACTACCAGCAGCTGACGCGCTTTTCCTCGGCGCTGGCGTTCCTCGCCGATGTGTCGATGGGCGTGCTCGGCGGCGCGCTCAAGCGCAAGGAGAAGCTCTCCGCGCGGCTCGGCGACGTGCTCTCCATGCTCTACGTCGCCTCCGCGGTGCTCAAGCGCTACGAGGACGATGGCCGGCACGCCGAGGACGCGCCGCTGATGCACTGGGCGATATGGGACGCGATGTTCAAGGCGCAGGGCGCGATCGAGGGCGTGATCTCGAATTTCCCCGGCCGCTTCATCGCAGGCGTCATGCGCCTGCTGGTGTTCCCGCTGGGACGCCCCTACGTCGTTCCATCCGACCGTGCCGGGCACGAGGTGGCGCGGCTGCTCATCGAGCCTTCCGCCACGCGCGACCGGCTCACCTCGGGCATCTACCAGGCGAAGGACGAGCACGACATCCTCGCCGCGATCGAGCTCGCGCTCGGCGCCGCGATCGTCGCCGAGCCGATCGAGGCGCGCGTGCGCGACGCCGCGAAAGCGGGGCGTTTCACCGCGGCGTCCGGCGCCGACCGCTACGACACGGCGCTGGCCGCCGGCGTCATTACCGCGGACGAGCGCGCTCAGCTCGAGCGGGCGCGCCAGCTTGCCGACGAGGTGATCGCCGGTCGACGATTTCGCGTCGGACCTCGGCTTGTCGGACGCTCGCTCGTCTTCGGCCGAAGTCGAGACCAAAGTCGTAGCCGACGCCATCGCCCGGAGCGCGTCGCGCGCGGCGGCCTGAAGCGGAGGACACCATGGCTGCGCTCGCCCAACCCGTCTACGTCGTCGACGGCGCCCGCACGCCTTTCCTGAAGGCGCGCAATCGCCCCGGGCCGTTCGCCGCGTCCGATCTCGCCACGCAGGCCGGGCGCGCGCTGCTCAAGCGCATGCCGTTCGCGCCCGAGCAGCTCGACGAGGTCATCCTCGGTTGCGCGAGCCCGTCTCCCGACGAGGTCAACATCGGACGCGTCGTCGCGTTGCGCATGGGTTGCGGCCTCAAGGTCCCGGGCTGGACGGTGATGCGCAATTGCGCTTCCGGCATGCAGGCGCTCGATTCGGCGATGACCAATATCCGCGCCGGCCGCTCGAGCCTCGTGCTCGCCGGCGGCGTCGACGCGCTGTCGCGCGCGCCGCTGCTCTACTCGGAGAAAATGGTGCTGTGGTTCGCCAATTTCTCCGCCGCGAAGACGCCCGCGCGAGAAAGCCGCCGCGTTTCTCAAGCTTCGTCCGGCCGAGATGCTCACGCCGATCATCGGCATCATGAAGGGGCTGACCGATCCGATGGTCGGCCTGCTCATGGGACAGACCGCCGAGAATCTGGCGTATCGCTTCGGCATCACGCGCCGCGAAATGGACGAGTTCGCGGCGCAGAGCCACCAGCGCGTGCTCGCCGCGCAGAAGGCAGGCCGCTTCGATCGCGAGATCGCGCCGCTGTTCGACGCCGCCGGCAAGCTCTACGCCGCCGACGACGGCGTGCGCGAGGATTCGACGGCGGAGAACCTCGCCAAGTTGAGGCCGTTCTTCGATCGCAAGTTCGGCAACGTCACCGCGGGCAACAGCTCGCAGATCACCGACGGCGCGGCATGGCTGGTCCTCGCCTCCGAAGACGCGGTCGCAAGGCATTCGCTGCCGGTGCTCGGGACGATCATCGATAGCGAGTGGGCGGGGCTTGACCCCGCCGCAGATGGGACTCGGGCCGGTGCACGCGGCGACACCGATCCTCAAGCGCCACGGATCTGGGGCTCAACGACCTCGATCGCTGGGAGATCAACGAGGCGTTCGCCGCGCAGGTGATCGCCTGCATTCGCGCGTGGGCGAGCGACGAGTATTGTCGGACCGAACTCGGCCTCGATCGCGCGCTCGGCGAGCTCGACACGAGCAAGCTCAACGTCGACGGCGGCGCCATCGCGCTCGGCCATCCGGTCGGCGCATCCGGCGCGCGCATCGTGCTGCATCTTCTCGAGGAGCTCGCGCAAAGCGGTGGCAAGCGCGGCATGGCCTCGATCTGCATCGGCGGCGGACAGGGCGGCGCGATGCTGGTGGAGCGCGCATGAGCACGGCCAGCCAAGCGGCGGCGATGCAGTGACGCGCAGTGACCGGCAATTGGCGACTCGATCGCGACGGCGACGGCGTCGCCTGGCTGTACTTCGACAAGGCCGACAGCTCGACCAACACGCTTTCCACCGAGGTGCTCGACGAGCTGGTCGCGATGATGAACGAGCTATCAGCGGCGCCGCCGGCGGGCCTGGTCATTCTCTCGGCCAAGCAGAACGGCTTCATCGCCGGCGCCGACATCGACGGGTTCACCGCGCTCAAGACCGTCGACGACGCGACCGCGCTGGTCAAGCGCGGCTGGGATACCTACAACCAGCTCGCGGCCTTGCCGTTCCCCACGCTCGCGCTCATCAAGGGATTCTGTCTGGGCGGAGGTCTGGAGCTGGCGCTCGCGTGCCGCTATCGCGTCGTCGTCGACGATCCCGGCACGCGGCTCGGTTTGCCGGAAGTGATGCTGGGCATCGTCCCGGGGTGGGGCGGAATACGCCGCCTGCCGCGGCTCATCGGCGCGCCGGCGGCGCTCGACATGTTGCTCACCGGCAAAACCGATCGACGCGCGCCGCGCGAAGAAGCTGGGCCTCGCCGACGAATGCGTCCCCGAGCGCGTCATGATGAACGCCGCGCGCGGCGTGCTGCGCGCCGCGCCGCCGCCGCGCGAGCTGCCGTTTCCTCTGTCGCTGACGCTGAGCTCGGTGGCGCGCCCCGTCATCGCCGCGCAGGCGCGCAAGCAGGTCGCGGCAGCGAGCCCGGCCGGAGCACTATCCGGCGCCCTATGCGATCCTCGATTTGTGGGTGAAGTACGACGGCGACGCGCTGGCGCCGCCGCCGTCGGATCCGGCGTCGATCGCGCATCTCTTGCGCACGCCCACCGCGCTCAACCTGATCCGCGTGTTCAAGCTGCAGGAACGGCTGAAGAGCTTCGGTCGCGACGCCGGTGCCAAGGTGGCGCGCGTGCACGTCGTCGGCGCCGGCACCATGGGGGGCGACATCGCCGCCTGGTGCGCGCTGCGCGGGCTGACGGTGACCCTGCAGGACCAGAGCGCGGAAAGGCTCGCGCCGGCGATGGCGCGCGCCGGCAAGCTGTTCAACGACCGGCTGAAGGACGCGAGGCGCGTGCGCGACGCGCTCGATCGTCTCGTTCCGGACGTCGCCGGCGACGGCATCGCGCACGCCGACGTCATCATCGAGGCGATCTTCGAGAACCTCGAGGCCAAGCAGAAACTGTTCGTCGAGATCGAGGCGCGGGCGCGCCCCTCGGCGCTGCTGGCGACCAACACGTCGAGCATTCCGCTCGAGCAGATCGGCGCGCCGATGAAGGACGCGCGGCGGCTGATCGGTCTGCATTTCTTCAATCCCGTCGCGCGCATGATGCTGGTGGAAATCGTCGCCGGCGCGGCGACGCGCCCCGAGCTGGTCGCCGAGGGCGCGGCGTTCGTGCGCCAGATCGACAAGCTGCCGTTGCCGGTGAAAAGCGCGCCGGGTTTCCTGGTCAACCGCATCCTCGCGCCGTACCTGATGGAAGCGATGCGTTGCGTCGACGAGGGGCTGGCCCCCGAGACCATCGACGAGGCGGCGCTCGCCTTCGGCATGCCTGTCGGGCCCATCGAGCTCGCCGACACGGTGGGCCTCGACATATGCCTCGCCGTCGGGAAGATGCTGGGGCCCGACGTCGCCGCGCCAAAAAAGTTGAGCGAGCTCATCGCTGCGGGCCATCTCGGCAAGAAGACCCAGCGTGGCTTCTACGACTGGTCGAGCGGCAAGGCGGCCAAGGCGGCGCCGGGAACGCCGCCGCCGGGTCTCGCCCAGCGCCTCATCGACCCGCTGCTCGCCGAGGCGCAGTCTGCACTGGCCGAGCACATCGTGGCCGATGCCGACCTGGTCGACGCGGGCGCGATATTCGGCACCGGCTTCGCTCCGTTCACCGGCGGACCGTTGCATTACCTCGCGGCTCGCGGTTCCGGTTCCTGATCCCCTCTGTTAGCATTGCCCGGACGTTCCGCAGGGGCGCGCGGCAAGGGGATGGGCGGAGGAGCCTGGAGCGCGTGCTGTGGTTGGCGGCGCCAGGATCGGGCGCGCCTCTAGATGCACCGGCGGACGGAGGGAGGAAGCGTGGAAAAAATCTGGCTCAAGTCGTATCCGCCCGGCGTGCCGCCCGAGATCGATATCTCCACCTACGCCTCGGTGCGCGACGTCTTCGAGGAAAGCTGCGCCAAGTTCGGGTCCCGTCGCGCGTACACGTGCATGGGCAAGACGCTGACCTTCGGCGAGCTCGACGAAAAATCGCGCGCCTTCGGCGCCTACCTTCAGAAGCAGGGCCTGAAGAAGGGCGACCGCGTGGCGCTGATGATGCCCAACATCCTGCAGTATCCGGTGTGCCTGTTCGGCATCCTGCGCGCCGGGTGCACGGTGGTCAACGTCAATCCGTTGTACACGCCGCGCGAGCTCGAGCATCAGCTCGCCGACAGCGGCGCGCAGATGATCGTCGTCGTCGAGAACTTCGCCAAGACCGTGGCGGAGGTGCTGGCCAAGACGCAGGTCCGGAAAGTGATCGTCACCACCATCGGCGAGATGCTCGGTCTGAAGGGCGTGCTGGTCGATTTCGTGCTTCGCCACGTCAAGAAGATGATCCCGGCGTGGAACATCCCCGGCGCGATCGAGCTCTCCGCCGCGCTCGCCGAGGGAGGCCGCGCGCGACGCTGCAGCACGTCGAGCTCGGCCACGACGACATCGCTTTCCTGCAGTACACCGGCGGCACGACCGGCGTTGCCAAGGGAGCCATGCTGCTCCACCGCAACATCGTCGCCAATCTGCTGCAATCGCGCGCCTGGATCCGCCCGTTCATGGGCGATGCGCAGCAGCTCATCGTGACGCCGCTGCCGCTCTATCACATCTTCTCGCTGACCGCGAACTGCCTCATCTTCATGACGCTGGGCGCGGAAAACGTGCTCATTCCGAATCCGCGCGACATTCCGGGGTTCGTCAAGGAGCTCGCCAAGTACCGGTTCACCGCGCTCACCGGCGTCAACACGCTGTTCAACGCGCTGCTCAACAACCCGGATTTCGCGAAGCTCGATTTCACGCCGCTGCAGCTCACGCTCGGCGGAGGCATGGCGGTGCAGAAGGCGGTCGCCGAGCGCTGGAAGCAGGTGACCGGCAAGCCGCTGATCGAGGCATACGGGCTCACCGAAACGTCGCCGGCTGCGACCATGAATCCGTTCACGCTGCGCGAATTCAACGGCTCGATCGGGCTGCCGGTACCCTCCACCGAGATCGTGCTGCGCGACGAGGCGGGGCGCGACGTCGCGATCGGCGAGCGCGGGGAGATCTGCCTGCGCGGCCCGCAAGTGATGGCAGGCTACTGGAAGCGTCCCGACGAAACCGCCAAGGTGATCGACAAGGACGGGTGGCTCGCGACCGGAGACATCGGCGTCATGGATGCGGACGGCTTCGTGCGCATCGTCGACCGCAAGAAGGACATGATCCTGGTCTCCGGATTCAACGTCTATCCCAACGAAGTCGAGGCTGCGGTGGCCATGCACGCGGGCGTGCTCGAATGCGCCGCGATCGGCATCCCCGATGCGAAATCGGGCGAGGCGGTGAAGCTGTTCGTGGTGAAAAAGGATCCCGCCTTGACCGCGGACGCCGTGCTCGCCCATTGCCGCGAGCAGCTCACCGGCTACAAGTGTCCGCGCGAGGTGGAGTTCCGCAGCGAGCTGCCCAAATCCAACGTCGGCAAGATCCTGCGCCGCGAGCTTCGCGACCAGCAGAAGGTCGCGTGAGGTAGTGGGTCGCCGGGTGCAGCGGATCGTCGATGCGCCGGAGCGGGCGACGCGAGCGACTTCCATGTGCGCGAAGGCGACTTCATGACCGCGAACGCGAGTGACGCCGGCGAAGCGCACGCAATCCTGCCCGACGCGCAGCCGGCGCTGCGCGTGGTGCCCATGCCCGCCGACGCGAACCAGCACGGCGACATTTTCGGCGGCTGGGTCATGTCGCAGGTCGACATCGCGGGCGCCGTGCCGGCGGCGCGACGCGCGCGCGGCAGGGTGGCGACGGTGGCGGTCAATTCGTTCGTCTTCAAGCAGCCGGTCCTGGTGGGCGATGTGGTCAGCTTCTACGCGAAGCTCACCCACATCGGCCGCACGTCGATCACCGTCGACGTGCAGGTCTATGCCCAGCGCAATCCCGGAGAAATCGTTTGCGTGAAGGTCACCGAGGCGAGCCTCACCTACGTTGCGGTAGGGCACCGACCGGCGTCCGCGCGAGCTGCCGCCAGAGTGACCACTCAGTGACCGCCAATAGCGCCCCGGTGTATAGTTCCGCGACGAATCGCCGCCGAGCAGCGCACAGAGCGCCGACACTCAATATCAAGCAACCTGAAGTTGCATTCACAAAAGAGGAGAACACGCAATGAATTCGGGACAATTTCGGCTGCACGAGCCTTGCTGCAGGGGTCGCTGGTGCGCGTGCTGTCGATGGCGGCCGGCCAGGCGCTCGGCTCCGCGTTCGCGCTTCAGGAACAGAACGCCAGCGGTCTCGGCCACGCCTACGCGGGCGGTGCGGCGGCAGCCGAGGATGTGAGCACCATCTGCTTCAATCCCGCGGGCTTGGTCGCGACTCGCCGACCTCGCAGGTGGTCGTTGCTGGCAACCTTATCTGCCCGTCGGCCAAGTTCAGCGACAACGGATTCGAGGGCGGCGGCCGGTCAGCCGCTCGGTGGCAGCGGCGGCGACGCCGGCAGCTGCGCCGTGGTTCCGAATCTCTACCTTGGCGTGCCCTTCACCGACAAATGGTCGTTCGGCCTCGGCGTCAACGTGCCGTTCGGATTGAAGACCGAATACGACTCGGACTGGCTCGGACGATTTCAGGCGGTCGAGTCGAAGCTCGAGACGATCAACATCAATCCCGCGCTGTCGTACGAGACGAACCAAGGCGCTGACCATCGGCGCCGGCGCGAACTGGCAACATGTCAAGGCGACGCTCACCAACGCAGGTCAACTATGCCGGCGATTTTCGGTTCAGGCCGCGGCGGGCCGGTCGCCGCCGGAACAGATTCCCCCCGCTGCGGCGGCGATGCTGGCGGCATCGGCGGCCGGACTCGAATCCGGGGCCAATGTCAACGGCAACGACGTCGGCTGGGGATGGAATATCGGCGTGATGTGGCAGGCAACGCCGCAGACGCGGTTCGGCGCGGCGTATCGATCGCCGATCAAGTTCACCGTCAACGGCACCGCATCGTTCAACAATCCAAGTGCGGTCGGCGCGCTGCCGCCGACCCTTGCGCCGGTCGGCGGCGCAGCTGGTCAACGGCGTCAACAACCGCGTCCTGGGCAACAGCAACGTCTCATTGAGCATCAAGATGCCCGAGACCGCCAACGTGTCGTTCTTCCATCAGTTCGACAACAAGTGGGACTGTCATGGCGGACCTGCAGTACACCGGCTGGTCCAGCATCCAGCAGCTGACAGGTCGTGCGCAGCACCGGCGTCGGTGCTGTCGAAACGCCCGAGAATTTCCGCGACACGTGGCGTGTGTCGATCGGTACCAACTATCGCTACAACGACAATTGGATGCTCCGCGGTGGCCTCGCGTACGACCAATCGCCGGTGAACGCCATGCGACCGCACGCCGCGCCTGCCCGACAACGACCGCACCTGGATCGCCGTCGGAGCGCGCAGTACAAGTTCAACGCCGCAGCTGGTGCTTTCGACGTCGGGTACGCCTACATCTTCATCGAGGAATCCGAGCATCAACCAGAACGCGGGCAACACCGCCTCTGAATGGCCTGATCAGTGGCACGTACAAGAACAACGTCAACATCGCTGCGGCTCAGGTAACCTACACGTTCAAGTAGCGCGCACGCCGCAGTCGCTTTTCCGCGCCGCAGGCCTGCCCTGCGGCGCGGGCCGGGCATCTGCTCCGGCGCCTGGTCGCGGGCCGATGCCGCTATTCAAACGACCGGATTCGACATGTTCGAGTCGCCAGTCATCTCTGACACACCGTTTCTCGTACGCAAGGCCGCGGTGCTCGGTGCCGGCGTCATGGGTGCGCAGATCGCCGCGCACCTCGCCAACGCCGGCGTGCCGGTGCTGCTTTTCGATCTCGCCGCGAAGGAAGGCGATCGCAACGCGATCGCGCGCAAGGCGATCGACAACCTGCGCAAGCTCGAGCCTTCGCCGCTGGCGAGCGCGGAGGTCGCGCAGCTACATCGACGCCGGCCAACTACGACGAGCACCTCGAGCTGCTCGCCGGCTGCGACCTCGTGATCGAGGCGATCTCCGAGCGCATGGACTGGAAAAAAGCGCTTTACGAGAAGGTCGCTCCGCACGTCGGGCCGAGCGCGATCTTCGCGAGCAACACGTCGGGGCTATCGATCAACGCGCTGGCGCAGGCGTGTCCCGCGGCGCTGCGTTCGCGCTTCTGCGGCATCCACTTTTTCAATCCGCCGCGCTACATGCACCTGGTCGAGCTGATCGCGCAACGGACACCGACGCCGGCGCTGCTCGACCAGCTCGAGACCTTCCTGGTGAGCGCGCTGGGCAAGGGCGTGGTCCGCGCCAAGGACACGCCGAACTTCGTCGCCAATCGTGTCGGCGTCTTTTCGATGCTGGCGACGATGGTCCACACCGAGCGCTTCGGGCTGGGCTTCGACGTCGTCGATGCGCTCACCGGGCCCGCGATCGGCCGCGCCAGGAGCGCCACCTATCGCACCGCCGACGTCGTGGGGCTCGACACGCTGGCGCACGTGATCCGCACCATGGACGAGACGCTGCCGGACGACCCATGGCACGCGTCACTATCGCGCGCCGGCGTGGCTCTCGGCGCTGATCGAAAAAGGCGCGCTCGGACAGAAGACGAGCGCCGGCGTATTCCGCAAGGTCGGCAAGGCGATCGAGGTGCTCGATCCGGCGACGCAGGCCTACCGCGAGTCCGCCGCAACGGTCGACCCGTCGGTCGCCGAGATCCTCGCGCTGAAAAATCCCGCCGAGAAATTCGCGCGGCTTCGCGCCAGCGCGCATCCGCAGGCGCAATTCCTGTGGTCGATTTTCCGCGACCTGTTCCATTACGGCGCGTATCACCTCGCCGACATCGCCGACAACGCGCGCGACGTCGACCTTGCGATCCGCTGGGGATTCGGCTGGCAGGTGGGGCCGTTCGAGACGTGGCAGGCGGCGGGTTGGAAGGACGTCGCGCAATGGATCGCCGAGGACATCGCGGCCGGCAAGGCGCTGGTCGCCGCGCCGCTACCGGCCTGGGTGATGCAAGGCCCGGCGGCGAACGGCGTGCACTCCGCGGCGGGTGCCTATTCGGTGTCCGCGAATGCATTCCGCCCGCGCTCCACGCTGCCGGTGTACCGGCGCCAGTATTTTCCCGACCCGGTGCTGGGCGAGAAGTGGCCGACCGGCACGACGATCATGGAAACCGACGCGGTGCGCATGTGGCACACCGGCGACGACATCGCGATCGTCTCCTTCAAGACCAAGGCCAACACCATCGGCGAGGACGTGCTCGACGGCCTGCAGGCGGCGATCGACGAAGCCGAGAAGAACTGGCGCGGGCTGGTCATCTGGCAGACGCGCGAGCCGTTTTCGGTCGGCGCGAACCTCGCCGCGTTCTCGGACGCCGTGCAGACGGGCCAGTGGGACCGCGTCGAGGCGATGGTCGCCAAGTTCCAGCAGACCTCGCAGCGCCTCAAGTACAGCCTGATCCCGACCGTCGCCGCGGTGCGCGGCATGGCGCTCGGCGGCTCGCTGCGAATTCATCATGCACTGCGACCGCGCGGTCGCCGCGCTCGAGTCGTATATCGGCCTGGTCGAGGCCGGCGTCGGCCTGCTTCCCGGCGGCGGCGGATGCAAGGAGCTCGCCGTGCGCGCGCGCGGAGGCGTCGGTGCGCGGTGCCAACGGAAGCCAGCTCGACATGTTTCCGTTCGTGCGGACGTACTTCGAGCAGGTGGCGAAGGCGACGGTTTCGAAGAGCGCGCTCGACGCGCGCGACCTGGGCTACCTGCGCTCGCGAGACGTCGTGATCCTCAATCCGTTCGAGCTGCTGTGGGTGGCCAAGGCGCAGGTGCTGGCGCTGTCCGAGAGCGCGTACCGTCCGCCGCTGCCCCGCCGCGACATTCCGGTCGCCGGCAAGACCGGCATCGCCACGCTGGAGATGCTGCTGGTCAACATGCGCGACGGCGGGTTCATCTCGGCCTACGATTTCGAGATCGGCGCTGGCGATCGCGCGCGTGCTCTGCGGCGGCGAGGTCGAGTCCGGAAGCATGGTCGACGAGAAGTGGCTGCTCGACCTCGAGCGCCGCGAGTTCATGGCGCTGCTCAGGAATCCGAAGACGCACGAGCGCATCGCGCACACGCTCGACACCGGCAAGCCCTTGCGCAACTGACGAGCTCGAGCGCAACCGAGCGCATACAGAATCGCCGACCGACGCAGCCTTTCGAGAATCGTCATGGCCCGATCCCTGCAGGACGCCTACATCGTCGCCGCCACCCGCACGCCCGTGGGCAAGGCGCCGCGCGGCATCTTCCGTCACACGCGGCCGGACTCGCTGCTGGCGCACGTGCTGAAGGCGGCGCTGGCGAAAGTGCCTGCAGATCGAGCCGGGCCGCGTCGACGACGTCATCGTCGGCTGCGCGATGCCCGAGTACGAGCAGGGACTCAACGTGGCCCGCATCGGCCTGCTGCTCGCCGGACTTCCCAACACGGTCGCCGGCATGACCGTCAACCGCTTCTGCTCGTCGGGGCTGAACGCGGTGTCGATCGCCGCCGACCGCATACGCACCGGCGAGGCCGACATCATGATCGCCGCCGGCACCGAGAGCATGAGCATGATTCCGATGCTGGGCCGCCTCGCGATCAACGCCGAGGTGTTCGCGCACGACGAGAATCTCGGCATCGCCTATGGCATGGGACTCACCGCGGAGAAAGTCGCCGCCGGATGGAAGGTATCGCGCGAGGCGCAGGATGCGTTCGCGCTGGAAAGCCATCGCAAGGCGCTGGCGGCGCAGGCCTCGGGCGAGTTCGCCGACGAGATATCTCCCTATCCGGTGGCCGACGAGTTGCCGGATCTCGCCACCGGCGCGGTGGTGTCGCGCCGGCGCGCCGTCGACCGCGACGAAGGTCCGCGCGCCGACACCAGCGCCGAAGGTCTGGCGAAACTGCGCCCGGTGTTCGCCGCGAAGGGCTCGGTCACCGCCGGCAACAGCTCGCAGACGTCCGACGGCGCGGGGGCGTCGATCCTGGTCAGCGAGCGCGTGCTGCGCGAGCTCTCGCTCGTTCCGCTGGCGCGCTGGGTCGGATTCGCCGTCGGCGGCGTGGCGCCCGAAATCATGGGCATGGGGCCGGTCGCGGCGATTCCGAAGGTTCTCGCGCAGACCGGCATCGCGAAGTCGTCGCTGGACTGGATCGAGCTCAACGAAGCCTTCGCGGCGCAGAGCCTGGCGGTGATCCGCGAGCTCGACCTCGATCCTTCGAAGATCAATCCGCTCGGTGGCGCCATCGCGCTCGGGCATCCGCTGGGTGCCACCGGCGCCATCCGCACGGCGACGATCGTCCATGGTCTGAGGCGCAACAAGCAGAAGTACGGCATGGTGACGATGTGCGTGGGCACCGGGATGGGTGCCGCGGGCATCTTCGAGGCGCTCTAGCGCCGCCGCATCGAATCAAGGCGAGAGGAGAACATGATGGCACGAGCGATGAGGATGGCACTGAGGGCTGTCCTGAGCGTTGCGCTGCATCTCGGCCGGTTTTTCGATCACTGCGTCGGCTGCCGAGGTCGGCGGCGTGAAGCTCGACGACAAGGCGACGGTCGGCGGGCAGGAGCTCGTGCTCAACGGCGCGGGCGTGCGCACCAAGGTCGTTTTCAAGGTCTACGTCGCCAGCCTGTACGTTCCGCAAAAGGCGGGCGACCTGCAGGGCGTGCTGGCGAAGGCGCCGCGGCGCATCCAGCTCAACATGCTGCGCTCGCTGTCGGCGGATCAGCTCGTCGAGGCGCTGGTCGACGGCCTCAACGAAGCCAATACGCCGGAGCAGCTCGCGGCGATCAAGCCGCAGATCGACCAGATGATCGCGATCATGAAAGCGTTCAAGGAAGTGAAGGAAAAGGACGTCGTGACGCTCGATTACGTCAATGGTGCGACGCAGGTGCTCTGGAATGGCGAGAACAAGGGCAGCATCGCCGGTGAGGCGTTCAACCAGGCGCTGACGCGCGTATGGCTCGGCGACAAGTCCGTGCAGCCCGACTTGCGCAAGGCGATGCTCGGAGGCTGAGCGGACGCCGATCGGCGATTGAGCGCCCGTGCCCGATTTCTGGCCCTCCTGCGGCTATCGCCTCCTCGACCTCGACGGTGACGGGCGGCTGAAAGTCACCGACGCGTTCCTGAGGAGCTACCTGCTTCGCCCGGAGCTCGCCCCGGTCGCCGAATCCTGCTCCGACGAGCTCGCGCTGCACGAACGCCTGCTCGCCGCGCCCGCTCGCGCGGTCGACGAGGCCGAGGTTGCCCGCGTCGCCGATCCGGACGCGCGCGAGAATTTCCGCATATGGCTTCGCTTTCGCGACCGCCTGCTGCGGTCATCGACCGTCGAAGCCGCCTACGCCGCGCTTTTTGCCGGCGAGGGCGTCGACGTGCCGCCGCAATTCGTGCAGCAGCTCACCCAGATCCTGCTGCGCCACATCCTGGGCGTCGACGCCGATCCGATGCAGGCGCGCGCCGCTGAAATGCTGTTTCGCTCGCAGAAGATCAGCGTCCTCGAGGATGGCGCGGTGATGGCCGCCGACGAGATCACTGTCGAGCGCTACGCCAGCGGCGCGTTCGGCAGCGTGGGCGAGCTCCTGGCGCGCAATCGCACGCCGACGCGCACGCTGGAGCTCGACGTCATGGATGCCGACAATGCGTCGCGCTACTGGGATGCGGACGAGCGCTTCGACCAGGCCGTCAGCATCAATCGCGGCCGCCCGGCGCTGGAGGCGCTGTGCCGGGTGCTCGAGCGCTGGGTACGGCACTTCCTGGATGTGGAAGTGTCTATCGTCGCGCAGCGCGAGATCAACGATGCGCGCTGGGTGTGGCACGTCGGACTGGATGCCGAGGCAAGCGCGTTGCTCAACGATCTGTACAATCGCATCGACGTCGCGACCGAGCGGCACGAGCGCCTGCTGTGCCTGTTCGAGTTAAAATTCGCCGACCCGGCGGCGATGCGCGCGTCGATCGCGGGGCGTCCGGTGTATCTCGCGATGGCGATGGACGCGGAGCATCGGCTGAGGCTCAAGCCGCAGAACCTGCTGCTCAATCTGCCTCTTGCCCGAATCCAATGAGGAGCTGGATGATGAAACCGAAATCAACGATCCCGGCGCTGCTGGCGTTGTGGATGATTGGCGCACAATGGCGGCGCGCAAACGCCGACACCTCCGTCGCCGGGCTCCGCACCCGCCCAAGCCGCCGCGCCTTCGCCGCTTGAGGTATTCGCTTGGCTCGCCGGCTGCTGGGAAGGCAAGGTGAACGAGCGCGAGTTCCGCGAGGAATGGCTTCCGCTCAAAGGCGACATCATGGTCGGCGCTAGCCAGACCGCGATGCAGGGCAAGACGCAGACCTACGAGTACCTGCGCATCGAGCCGCGCGCCGACGGCATCTACTACGTGCCGTCGCCCTCGGGGCGCAAGGAAGGCGCCTTCAAGCTGACCGGCAAGAAAGTCGACGGCGACGACGAGATTTTCACTTTCGAGAACACCAGCGGCGAGTTCCCGCAGCGCATCCTCTATCGGCACGCCGCGAAGGGATGGCTGTTCGCCCACGTCGGCGGACAAGTCAACGGCGAGGCCAAGGAAGTGATCTATCCGTATCACCGCGTCGACTGCCAGAGCGGCGAGTTCCTGCAGAAGTAGTCCGCATGAACGAGCTCGCGCACAGTGACGTTCGCATGAGCCGACACCCGTGAGTGCGCCGGCGCCCGTCGAGGCCCTGGAAAAACTGCTCGCGTCGGGCAAGGATGGCGCGCTGCTGCGCTTCGGCCTCGGGAACGCGTACCTGGCCGCCGGAGACGCGCCGCGCGCGGCCGATCACCTGCGACGCGCGGTCACGCTCGATCCGACGTACTCGGCGGCCTGGAAGCTGCTCGGCAAGGCGCTGACGCAGGCCGGCGACAAGGCTGGCAGCGCTCGACGCTTATCGCGACGGAATGGCCGCGGCGCAGAAAAAAGGCGACAAGCAGGCGCTGAAGGAAATGCAGGTGTTCGCAAAGCGTCTTGCGGCGCCGCAGCAACCGCGCTAGCCGTCAGCGCCAAGGCCGGGTTTTAGCCGGCGAGCTCCGCGACGCCGCGATTCGCGAGCGCGTCGGCGCGCTCGTTGCCGGGGGTATCGGCGTGCCCCTTCACCCAGTGCCATTCGATGTCGTGCAGCGGCACCAGCGCGATCGAGCTCGCGCCAGAGATCGGCGTTCTTGACCGGCTTCCTGTCGGCGGTTTTCCAGCCGTTCTTTTTCCAGCCGTGGATCCACGTCTGGATGCCGTTCTTGACGTACTGAGAATCGGTGTAGATCACGACCTTGCAGCGGCGACGCAGGCTCTCCAGCGCCCGGATCACGGCGGTGAGCTCCATGCGATTGTTGGTCGTCGCCGAGTCGCCGCCGAAGATCTCGCGCTCCTGGCCGTCGTACTCGAGCAGCGCGCCCCATCCGCCGGGGCCGGGATTGCCCTTGCACGCGCCGTCGGTGTAGATCACCACCGGCGTCGCTCATCGACGACGCGCTTGCGCGGCAGCTTATTCGACGGTATCGTGCATTCGCGCGCCTGGCGCGCCACCGAGGCGAGCGCTTTCTTGCGGACGCGCCGCGACCACTGCGGCGTGATCACGCGCATGCCGAGCAGGCGCTTGGTCGCGCGCAGGAAATAGACGCCGCCGGCGATCGGCCACCAGCGATCGCCCGCCTTCTCGAAGAAGCTCATGCGACGCAGCCATTTTTCCTGCGAATGCGGCGGAACGTAGGCGTCGAGGCTGCCGCCCGAGACTTCGAATCCGAGCAGCGACAGCCAGTCCTTGAGCCGGTAGAGCGCGATGAAGTTGCCGTTCCACGGCATGGTCTGCTCGCGGCCGAAGTACCGCTTCACGCCGAACAGCGAAAACGGATTGAACCCGCGATCATCACCTGGCCCTCGGGCCTGATCACGCGGTGCACCTCGCGCAGCAGCTGATGCGGCTCATCGGTGAATTCGAGAACGTGCGGCAGCACGATCAGGTCGATGCTGTTCTCGGCGAACGGCAGCCAGTGCGGGTCGGCGAGCACCTGCGCCGGCTCCTCGAGGTCGATGGTGACGCGGGTGCTGATGCGCGACGCCTGCAGCAACGGGCATTCGGTCAAGCCGATCTGCAGCGCGTGGTAGCCGAAGATATCGGCGAGCGTGCGGTCGAAATACGCCTGCTCGCGGGCTCAGCAGGTAGCGGCCCGGGCGGCGTCGCAAACCAATCGGCGAGCGTTCCGGTTGACAGGTGCGTCGCCGCTATCGAAGATTCGCCCATGCCATCGATTATCCCCATCCCGGCGTTCGCCGACAACTACATCTGGGCGCTGCGCGAAGGAAACGACGTTGCCGTGGTCGACCCCGGCGACGCGGCCCCGGTGATCGCATACCTCGATCGCGAGCAGCTCGAGTTGAGCGCGATTCTTGCAACGCATCATCACGGTGATCACGTCGGCGGCATCCGCGAGCTCACTCGCGCGCTGGAAAGTGCCGGTCTACGGTCCGGCGCACGAGGACATTCCGGGTCGCACGCACGCGATGCGCGGAGGGCGACGCGATCATCGTTCCCGGTATCGGGACCCGATTCTCCGTCCTCGACATCCCGGGCCATACCGCCGGTCACATCGCGTTCGTCGGAGGCGGCAGCGTCTTTTGCGGCGACACACTGTTCGCCGCCGGCTGCGGCCGGTTGTTCGAGGGCACGCCCGCGCAGATGCTGGCCTCGCTCGACAAGCTCGCCGCGCTGCCCGATGCGACCCAGGTCTATTGCGGGCATGAATACACCACATCGAACCTTCGCTTCGCCCGGGCGGTCGAACCTGGGTCCGCCGTCCTGGTCGAGCGCGAAAAGCGCGCTCAGGCCAAGCGGGCACAGGGTTTGCCCACGCTTCCTTCCATGATCTCCGAAGAACGCCTCACCAATCCCTTTCTGCGCGTGCGCGAGCCTGCCGTGCGCGCCGCGCATCGAGCGCACGCCGGGCGCGCGCTCGATTCGGCGGTCATCGGCGTTCGCCGAGCTGCGCGCCTGGAAGAACAGCTTTTGATCTCGCGGCGCGTCTTGACGCGGCCTCTTGCGCCAAGCTGCGTAGCCACCTACCATCGCGGCACCTTGCCTGTGACCGAGCCGATTGCTGCGGCAGCGGCGCGTGGTCGCGATGGCGTGCATCTGCGCGCTCGCGCTCGCGTCCTGCTCCACGGTTCCGCTGCTATACGGCGGAGCCGATCCCGCTGGCGCCGCCGCCGGAGCGGCCGCCGGAGGCGCCTGTACTTGTCTTGGACGTCGCCGGTCGAGCCCGCGCCCGTATTCTTCCGCGCCGGCTCGGACAACCCCGATCGCTGTCGCCGGCGAGACCGTTGCCGATCCAGTTCGAATACGGAGACCTCTGGATCCGCATCCGCGCAGGGCTTCGCGGTTGCCCGATCTCGAATCGCCGGAGGTCAAGTCGGCAGAAAGCTGGTACGCCGCGCGCCCGGACTACGTGGCGCGGATGGTCGATCGCAGCCGGCGCTACCTCTACTACATCGTCGGCGAGGTCCAGAAGCGTGGCATGCCCACCGAAGTGGCGCTGCTGCCCATGATCGAGAGCGCGTACAACCCGATGGCGTATTCGAGCAGCCGCGCGTCGGGCATCTGGCAGTTCATCCCGTCGACCGGGAAGGATTTCGGCCTCGAGCAGACCTGGTGGCTCGACGAGCGCCGCGACGTCGTCGCGGCGACTGACGGCGCCCTCGATTACCTGCAGAAGCTCTACGCCGAATTCGGCGACTGGTACCTGGCGCTCGCGGCGTACAACTGGGGCGAAGGCTCGGTGCGCCGCGCCATCGCCGCCAATGCCAAGCGCGGACTGCCCGACCGACTACCAGAGCCTCAAGCATGCCTGCCGAGACGCGCCAGTACGTGCCCAAGCTGCAGGCGGTCAAGAACATCATCCGCGACCCGAAATCTTCGGACTCGACCTGGCCGACGTTCCCGACGCACCGTACTTCGCGGTCGTGCGCACCACACGCAAAATGGACATCAAGAAAGCCGCCGAGCTCGCCGAGATGCCGCTCGACGAATTTCTGTCGCTCAATCCGCAGCACAACCGGCCGGTGATCGCAGGCGCCGACGCAACGACGCTGCTCCTGCCCTACGACAAGGCCGAGCTGTTCGCGGCCAAGCTCGAGCTGATCGACCAGCCGATGGTGACGTGGCAGGCGTACCAGACCCGAGCCGGGCGAAACCCTGGCGCAGATCGCGACGCGCTTCGGCATGCCGCTGGAGACGTTGCGCACGGTCAACGGCATCGGCGCGCGCGCGAACAGCGTGCCCGCCGGCCACGCGCTGCTGGTGCCTTCGCAGGCGCCCTCGGATGCGACGGCTGCGTCGCTGCAGAACGTGGTCTTTACCGCGGTGCCCAGCACGACGCGCACGGTCTACCACCGCGTCGGCAAGGGCGAGTCGCTGGCGTCCATTGCTGTGCGCTACGATGTGACACAGCAGGACATCCGGTCCTGGAATCAGGGCGCTGGGTAACCGCCTGCGGTCGGGCAGAAGCTACGCATCGTCAGCGACACCTCGCCCGCCAAAGCCTCGCCGCGCGAGCAGGAAGCGACCTGCGACGACGGCCGGGGGAGCGCGCGCCAAATCGACGGCAAGCCCAGCGACGCATCCGCACGCACGGTCGGGCCAGGTCCGCTGATCGCGGGTCGGCGAAAAGCGGGCTCGCCAAACAAAACAGGCGACACTCTCGCGTCGCCTGTTTTGACGTCCGTTGCCTGAGGCAACAGACCATTCGCCTGCCGAAGCTTAGATCTTCTTTGCCTTGCGCGCCTTCTTGGCTGGCTTGCGCTTGGCGGCCTTCTTCTTCGGAGCGGCCTTTTTCTTTCCGGCCTTCCTCTTCGCTGCCTTCTTCTTGGCGGGTTTGCGCTTCGCCGCTTTCTTCTTTGCTGCCTTCTTCTTGGCGGGTTTGCGCTTCGCCGCCTTCTTCTTCTTCGGGGCGCCTTCTTCTTCTTTGCAGCCTTCTTCTTCGGGGCCGCCTTCTTCTTTGCCGCCTTCTTCTTCGTCGCGGCCTTCTTCTTCGCCTTCTTCTTAGGCGCCTTCATGGCCGGAGCGGCCGGGGCCATCGTCATCATATCTGCCATCATCTTTGGTTCTCCTGTCTGAGTTCCATGACTGTTATGAGTGCTTCTGTTTCATCGCAGGTTGCCTTGAATCAGCCATCGGGTTTTACAACCTTGTGCATAAACCCATTGACAAACCCATTGACACCTGCTGCCTGAATTCTAGCCATTTTTTTTCGAAATACAAGATTTAAATGCTGTTTTATGTGACGCTGAACGTCAGTGTTGCGGATTTGCACACGCATTTTTTCGTGTGCGAAGCGCGTTACGGAAGCAACGATTCGCTCGCGAACAGATCGTCGATGCGCTCGCGGGATCGCACCAGATGCGCGCTGTCGCCGTCGACGATGACCTCGGCGGCGCGCGGCCGCGAGTTGTAGTTGGAGCTCATCGCCATCGCGTAGGCACCGGCGGACCCGATCGCCAGAAGGTCGTCGTCGGCGAGCGCCAGCTCGCGGTCGTGCGCGAGGAAATCGGCGCTCTCGCAGACCGGCCCGACGATCTGCCAGACCGCTGCGGCGGCCGCGTCGCGGCTGCACGGCGCGCACGTCGTGCCAGGCGTCGTACAGCGCCGGACGCAGCAGGTCGTTCATCGCCGCGTCGACGATGGCGAAGTTCTTTTCCGCGCCGGGCTTCAGATGCAGAACGCGGGTCAGCAGCACGCCGGCATTGCCGACCAGGAAACGGCCGGGCTCGAGCAGCACCTCGAGCGATCGGTTGCCGCGCAGGCGTCCGATCGCCAGCGCGTACTCATAAGGATCGATCGTCTCCTCGTCGCGATAGCGGATGCCGATGCCGCCGCCGACGTCGATGTGCTGCAGCCGGATACCTTCCGCGGCAAGCCGGTCGACGAGCGCGAAGGCCTTCTCGGCAGCCTCGAGATGCGGTCCCAGCTCGGTGATCTGCGAGCCGATGTGCATGTCGATGCCGCGGACTTCGACATTGCGCATCGCCGCGGCGCGGCGGTAGAGCTCGTGCGCGGCGTCGAAGGCGACGCCGAACTTGTTCTCCTTGAGGCCGGTGGAGATGTAGGGATGCGTGCGCGGGTCGACGTCGGGATTGACCCGGAAGCTCACCGGCGCGCGCGCGCGCAACCGGCGGGCGACGGCGTCGAGGCGATCGAGCTCGCTTGCCGACTCGACGTTGAAGCAGTGGATCGACAGCTCCAGCGCTTGCGCCATTTCGGCATCGGTCTTGCCGACGCCGGAGAACACGACCTTGCGCAGGATCGCCGCCGGCGGCGATCACGCGCGCAGAGCTCGCCGCCGGACACGATGTCGAAGCCGCTGCCCAGACGGGCGAAGACGTTGAGCACGCCAAGATTCGAGTTCGCTTTCATGGCGTAGCAGACCAGGTGCGGAATGGCCTGCGAACGCCGCGTCGAAGTCGCGGAAGGCAGATTCGAGCGCGGCGCGCGAGTAGACGAAGCAGGGCGTGCCGAAGCGGCGGGCGATCTCCGCGAGCGACACGCCCTCGATGGCGAGCTCGGCATCGCCATCGTCACGCACGACGGTCAGGGCCCGGGCATCGCGCCGAATGTTCCGGCGATGTCACAGCGTCGGGCCTTCTGTCGGCGGTGCGGGAACGCGGGGCTTGGTCGATTCGGTCGCAGGCTCCGGCACGGATGGTGCGGGAGTCTCGGAGCTCGGGCGCGCCGGTGGCGGAGCGTTCGCGTCCGAGGCGGCGGGCTTCGCAGGCGGCAGTCTCAATGGACCCTTGATGCCGCAGCCGGTTGTCGCAAGCGCTGCCGCGACGAGCAGCACGGCGCACGAACGGCGTAACATCCAGAGCTTCATGTGACAGCAATTCACGATGCGATTGCGTTGGCGAGTCTAGCACGCAGGTCGGAGCCCGGCCGGTGAGCGCGAGAGCGATTTCAGCGCGCTCGCCGACCGCGTGCTGAAGGCGATCGGCGGCGCGCTCGATGCCGCGCGATGCCGACGTCGACTGGTCGCTCAACGACGGCGTGCTCGAGATCGATTGCGGCGCCGGCGGCAAGCTCATCGTCAACCGCCATCTTCCGAATCGCGAGATCTGGGTGGCGGCGCGCTCCGGCGGTTTTCACTATCGAAGCGACGCGCGGCGCGTGGCGCGACACCCGCAGCGGCACCGAGCTCGGCGTGGCGCTGGCACGCGCTGCTGCGCGAGCAGGCGGGCATCGACGTCGCGTTACCGGAGCTGCCGCCACCCGGCTGAGGGCGCTGCGCGCTGAGCGCTGCCGGCGTACGCGTTATCCCAGCAGCGGCGTCAGCGCGTCGAGCTCGCGTCGAGCCTCGACGTGGCCGGGCAGCAGCGCTTCCACGCAGCGCCCAGAAGCGCGGCGAATGGTTGAGCTCGATCAGGTGCGCGACTTCGTGCGCGACCACGTAGTCCGCGATGTGCGGCGGAAGCTGCACCAGCCGCCAGTTGAGCCGGATCTCGCCGCGTCTGGTTGCAGCTGCCCCATTGCGTGCGCGCGTTGGAAAGCTTGAGCGTCGGCGCCGTGGTGGTCGACCTTGCTCGCGAAGTGCGCGACGCGAGGACGCGAGCAGCGCCAGCGCCTGCTCCTTGAGCCAGCTGCCCACGTACTCGCCGATCTCCTGCTTCGTCGGCCGGGTTGGGATGCTGCACGGTCAGATGCAGCAGGTCGGCTGCGATCGCTGCGCCGGCGCGCGGTGAACAGCGCGAGGGTCAGCGGGCGACCGAGATAGAGCAGCGCCGCGCCTTCACGCCACGCCGCGGGCAACGCCTCGCAGTTCGCGCCCCTGCCACTCGGCGAGCGTCTCGATGACCCACTGCGCGCGCTCGATGAGCGCCTGTTCGATGTCGCGCATGCTCACCCAGGGCGGAGCGCGCACGGTCAGCCCGGTGTGGTCGATCAGCATGCCGATCGAACGGCGGCGTGCGCGGAAGAGTCGATAGCCGATGCTGCGGCCGCACAGCAGCGACGCTGCGCTCGGTGGCGCTCCCGCCGCGAATCAGACGCGCGTGCGTTCGCGCTCGCTCGCCGCGGGTCGCCCAGTCGCTCGACCTCGTTCTCGATCCAGGATTCGACCTCGTTCGATCAGCCGCTGCATGTCCTTGCCGTCGGAGGCGATCGGTGCGACCGATCGACACGGTGACCGTACCCGGCATCTTGCCGAGCACCCCCTTGGGCCACAAATAGCCCGCATTATGCGCCACCGGCAGGATCGGGACGCCAAGCGTGATCGCGAGCCGCGCGCCGCCGGTCTTGTAGTGCGCGCGCGTGCCGGCGCGAATGCGCGTGCCTTCGGGGTAGACGACGATCCAGAATCCCTGCGCAAGCCGCTCGCGCCCCTGCGTCGCGATCTGCGTCATCGCGCTCTGGCCCGACTTGCGGTCGATGGTGATCGGCGACGCGCAACGGAACGCCCATCCGAAGAACGGGATGGAAAGCAGCTCCTTCTTGGCGACGAAAGCGAGCGGCGGGCAGACGAAATTGAGCGCCAGCGTCTCCCAGGTGGACGAGTGCTTGCACATCACCACGTGCGGCTCGGTCGAAGGGCGGAAGGTTCTTGCGGCCGATGACGCGCTCGCGAATGCCGCAGATCCAGCGCGCGCCGAACAACATCAACCAGCACCACCCCGTGATGAACTTGAAGCGAGGTATCGGTGGCAGCCAGAAAAGGAGCAGCACCAGCACCGCATAGATCGGCGTGAGTACGAGCTGGTAGAGCACGAACAGGAGTGAGCGCAGCGCCGACATCGTGCTCAGTCGCCGGCGAGAAGCGCCGTGGCGACGAAGGCGAGGTCGGGAAAGATCACGGTGTTCTTCGGAAAATTGCCTTCGCGCAGCGTCTTCTCGCCCTTGCCGGTGAGCACGAGTATGGGCTGGGCGCCGAGCGCGGCTGCCGCCTCGAGATCGCGCACGCTGTCGCCGACGCACGGCACGCCGGTCATGTCCACGCCGAAGCGCCTGTCCGATCTCGATCGAACATGCCGGTCTTGGGCTTGCGGCAATCGCATGACGAATCGGCGGTATGAGGGCAGTAGAAGATGCGCGTCGATGCGCCCGCCCGCGTGCGCCAGCGCCTTGTACATCTTTTCGTGGATGGTGATCAGCGTCGCCATGTCGAACAGGCCCGCGCCCGAGGCCCGACTGGTTGGTCGCGATCACGACCCGGAAGCCGGCGTGGTTGAGGCGCGCGATCGCCTCGAGGCTTCCGGGGATCGGCCGCCACTCGTCGGGCGACTTGATGAACTGGTCGCTGTCGTAATTGATGACGCCGTCGCGGTCGAGGACGATGAGCTTGGCCTGGCGCGTCTGGGCGATGCGATTCCGAGGCGAACTGGACCATGATGGCGGCGGGGTCAGGCGGCGAGCTTGGAGATGTCGGCGACCTGGTTCATCGCCTCGGCCAGCCTCGCGAGCAGCGCCAGGCGGTTGGCGCGCAGCGCCGGGTCGTCGGCCATCACCATCACGTCGTCGAAGAACCGGTCGACCGGACCGCGCGCCGACGCGAGCGCGCGCAACGCCTCGGTGTAGTCGCCGCGATGCACGTGACCGTGCACCACCGGCAGCAGCAGTCGCACCGCCGCGTAGAGGTCGTGCTCGGCACCGTCGTTGAGCAGCGCCTGGTCGACCGAGCGCCGCGGCGTCGCCGCCGGACTTCTTGCGCAGGATGTTGGCGATGCGCTTGTTGGCCGCAGGCCAGCGACTCGGCCTCGGGCAGGCTGCCGAAGGCGCGCACCGCGTCGAGCCGCGCGGGCAGGTTGTCGATGGTGATCGGGCCGCGCATCGACGACCGCGGCGACCTCGGTTCGCGGTGTAGCCCTGGTCGCGCAGGTAGCCGCGCAGGCGATCGTAGATGAAGTCGAGCAGCGCACCTGGCTGACGCGTGACCGCGGCGATGCCGTCGCAACGAGTCGAAGGCCAAGTCGGCGAGCGCGGGCAGCGACACGCGGTGCCCGCGTTCGATCAGGATCCGGATCACGCCCAGCGCGGCGCGGCGCAATCCCGAACGGATCCTTGTCACCGGTCGGCACCTGGCCGATGCCGAACATCCCCGCCAGCGACTCGAGCTTGTCGGCCAGCGCGACCGTCTGCGCGACGGCGTGCTCGGGCAGCGCGTCGCCGGCGCACCGCGGCCAGTAGTGCTGCTCGATGGCATCCGCGACCACCGCGGGCTTCGCCGTCGTGCAGCGCGTAGTAGCGGCCCATCGTGCCCTGCAGCTCGGGAAACTCGCCGACCATGTCGGTGACCAGATCCGCCTTTGCGAGCAGCGCGGCGCGCTCGGCGTGCGCCGGCGTCGGCGCCGAGCCGCGGCGCGATCGCCTTCGCCAGGTGCAACCAGACGGTCGACACGCTCGGCGTTGCTGCCGAGCTTGTTGTGATAGACGACGCTGCGCAGGCGCTCGACACGCGAAGCCAGCGGCGATCGTGCGGTCCTGGTCGTAGAAGAACCGGGCGTCGGCCAGCCGCGCGCGCAGCACGCGCTCGTTGCCGTGCACGATCGCGGAGGGATCGTCGCAGGGCAGGTTGCTGACCAGCAGGAAGCGATGGCGCAGCGCGCCCGCGTCGTCGGCGAGCGCGAAGTACTTCTGGTTCTGCTGCATGGTCAGGATCAGGCACTCCTGCGGCACCTCGAGGAAGGCGCGGTCGAAGCGTGCCGGCATAGACCGCCGGCCACTCGACCAGCGCGGTGACCTCGTCGAGCAGCGCGTCGGGCATGATCACGCTGCGCGTGCTCCGCGGCCTGCTCGAGCGCTGCCTTGATGTCGGCGCGGCGCTTGGCGAACGACGCGACCACCTTGCCTTCGGCCTCCAGCGTCGGCTCGTAGGCGTCCGCGGTGGCGATCGACAGATCGGCGCGGCCCAGGAAACGATGCCCGGCGGTGACGCGACCGGCTTCGAGACCCAGCGCGCGAACGGGAACGATGTCCTTGCCGTGCAGCGCGACGCAGCGCGATGCGCGGGGCGGACGAACTTGCGGTCGTTGTAGTAGCCGTCCGGCGCCGGCGTAGCTCATCACCTTGGCGATCGGCAGCGCGCGAAATCGCTTCGTCGAGCGCCGCCTCGCAGCCCGCGCTGGCGAGCGGCCCACCCTTGGCGAGCGTCGGCGTAGTAGAGCACTTCCACCTTGCCGTCGTGCTCGCGGCTCGAGCGTCTGCCGGATCGATATGCGAGAGGTGCGCGCGCCTTGAGCTTGCCGAGCAGCGCCGGCGTTCGGGCTTGCCGGACGCATCGAAGGCGACGCTGACCGGCAGCAGTTTGTCCTTGAACGGCTTGTCCGGCGCGGTCGCCGAGCACGTCGGTGATGGTCACGGCGAGCCGGCGCGGTGTCGCGAAGACGCTTGTCGACGGCTCGCTTCGCCGACGAAGTCGCGCTTGCGCAGCGCCGTCGTGTACGCCGTGCGCGAACGCCTCCGACAGGCGCTTCAGCGCTTTCGGCGGCAACTCCTCGGTCAGCAGCTCGACCAGCAGCGTCGTCCGAACTCATCACGCGGCCCTGCGCTGTGCGTCGGGCAGCATCGGGAAGCCGAGCGCCTCGCGCGAGTCGACGTAGGCCTGCGCCACCAGGCGCGACAGCGTGCGGATGCGGCCGATGTATCCGGCGCGCTCGGTGACCGAGATCGCGCCGCGCGCGTCGAGCAGGTTGAACGTGTGCGCGGCCTTGAGGATCATCTCGTAGCCCGGCAGCGGCAGCTTCGCCTCGAGCAATCGCTTCGCCTCGCTTTCGAACAGCGCGAACTGGTCGAACAGCTTCGGCACGTTGGACTCCTCGAAGGCGTAGCGCGACTGCTCGACCTCGTTCTGGAAGAAGACGTCGCCCGTAGCTGCACGCCTTCGACGTCCAGACCAGGTCGTACACCGACTCGACGTTCTGCAGGTACATGCACAGGCGCTCGAGTCCGTACGTGATCTCGCCGGTGATCGGATTGCAGTCGAGGCCGCCGACCTGCTGGAAGTAGGTGAACTGCGTGATCTCCATGCCGTTGAGCCAGACTTCCCAGCCGAGGCCCCACGCGCCCAGCGTCGGATTCTCCCAGTCGTCCTCGACGAAGCGCACGTCGTTCTTCTTCAGGTCGAAGCCGAGCGCGACCAGCGACCCGAGGTAGAGGTCGAGGATATCGGCTGGCGAGGGCTTGAGCACGACCTGGAACTGGTGGTGCTGGTGCAGGCGGTTCGGGTTCTCGCCGTAGCGGCCGTCCTTGGGCCGGCGCGACGGCTGGACGTACGCCGCGCGCCACGGCTCGGGGCCGAGCGCGCGCAGGAAAGTCGCGGTGTGCGACGTGCCCGCGCCCGACTTCCATGTCGTAGGGCTGCAGCAGCGCGCAGCCCTGCGCGCTCCAGTACGCCTGGAGCGTGAGGATGACCTGCTGGAAAGTCAGAACAGCCGACGACACGGTGACCCTCGGACGAGCGACAAACTGACCGATTTTACGGGAATCGCATCGCCGCGGCCAAACCGCGATGCCGATCAGGCGCTCCTTGCGTCGCCTCGCCAGGCAAAGCCGGCGAGTGCCGGCGATGACCAGTGCGAGCGCGACCACCAGCGCGTCGCCGAAGCGCACGTAAGGTGTCGCGCCGGTTCGGCCGGCGATGCGGCCTTCGAGAATGCCGCGGGTGAACCACGGCAGCCGCGCCACGCTCGCGCCCGCGATGGTCGATGATCGACGTGATGCCGGTATTGGTGGCGCGCAGCATCGGTCGCGCCGGTTTCGAGCGCGCGCATCGTCGCGATCTGCTCGTGCTGCTCGGCGGCGAGCGAGCGTCCGTACCACGCATCGTTGGTGAAGTTGACGAGCAACGTCGCGTCGGCAGCGCGCGCGATCAGCTCGGCGCCGAACGCGTCCTCGTAGCAGATATTGACCGCCACGCGCTCGCCGGCGACGGCGAACGGCTGCCTGGTCCGCGGCGCCGGGCGTCTGGTCGGCAAGCGGAATCGACAGCACGCTGCGGATGAGCCAGCCGAACACGGCCTTGCCGGGAATCGTCTCGCCGAACGGCACCAGGTGATGCTTGCGTAGAGCTGCGCGGTGGCGCTGCCGATGCTCACCACGCTGTTGAAATACCGATCGTCTTCGTCCGGGCTCGGCGCGCGGCTCGAAGAAGAAGAGCCCGAGCAGAGATCGCCGCCGTTGCGCAGCGCCGCGTCGCGCAGGATCGTCACGTATTCGGGCGTAACCTCGTCGGCGAACATCGGCAGCGCGCTTTCCGGCAGGACGATGAGCCGGCCCTTGGCGGTGCGGGCGAGCTCGGCGTAGATCGAGCAGCGTCTTGTCGCGATACGCGGGATCGAATTTCTGCGTCCTGCTCGATGTTGCCCTGCACGAGGCTCACCGCGACCGGCTCGCCGACTGGCGCGGCTCCACTCGAGCGTCGACAAGGCGATGCTCGCGCCGACCACGAGCGCGATCGCGGCGCACCGCGAACACCGCATCGAACCGGCGCGACGCTCCAGCGACTGGAGTCCGAGCACGAGCAGCGCAGCGATCGCGGCGACGGCGAGCGTGACCAGGAACACGCCGCCGAGCGGGGCGAATCCTGCGAGCGGACGTGGCCGACCTGCGCGTAGCCGGCGGCGAGCCAGCCGAAAGCCCGACAACAACCATCCGCGCAGCCACTCCGCGAGCGTCCACGACGCCGCCGCGAGCGCCAGCGCGCGACGCCGAACCTCGCGGCGCAAGCCGCGCGCACAGCGCAGCCTGCCGCGGCGGGAAACAGCGCGAGATAGGCGCAGAAGCCGGCGGTGCCGATCGCCGCCAGCACCGCCGGCATGTCGCCGAAGTGTCGACAGCGCGACGTACACCCACGAGACGCCGGCGCCGAACAGGCCGATGCCGAACGCGAAGCCGATCCACGCGGCGCGGCGCGCGGCGTCGGCGCGTGCTGCCACAGCGCGAACAGGCCGGCGAGCGTCAGCACCGGCAGCGCCGGCCATTCGAAGGGCGCGAAGCCGAAGACGGTCGCGGCGCCCAACAGCAGCGCCGCGATCACCGGGAGCGGCGGGTACGTCACGCGCTGCCCGAAGTCGCATCCTGGTCGGGATGCGGCGTGACGCGCTCGACCTGCATCGTGTAGATGCGTCGGCTGTCGGCGCGGATCACCTTGAAGCGAAACGCGCCGATGGTCGTCGCCTCGCCGCGCTTCGGCAGCCGCCCGAACGCCCGCAGCACCAGGCCGCCGACGGTGTTGAACTCCTCGCTCGCTGAAATTGCTGCCGAGCGTTTCGTTGAAGTCGGCGATCTCGGTCTGCGCCTTGACCCGGTATGCGACCGGTGGCATCGGGGATGATGTTGTCCTCGGCCTCGTCGAAGTCGTACTCGTCGTCGATGTCGCCGACGATCTGCTCGAGCACGTCCTCGATGGTTACCAGTCCGGAAACGCCGCCGTACTCGTCGACGACGATGGCGATGTGGTTGCGATTGGCGCGGAAGTCGCGCAGCAACACGTTCAGGCGCTTGGACTCCGGGACGAACACCGCCGGTCGCAGCGTGTCGCGCAGGTTGAACGCGTCGGGACTCTCGTAGTAGTTGAGCAGCTCCTTGGCGAGCAGGATGCCGACCACGTCGTCCTTGCTCTCGCCGATCACCGGGAAGCGCGAGTGCCGCGTCTCCAGGATGAACGGGATGAACTGCCTGGGATCGTCGTCGATCGAGACCACGTCCATCTGTGCGCGCGGGATCATGATGTCGCGCACGGTCATCTCGGAGACCTGCAGCGCGCCCTCGATGATCGACAGCGCGTCGGCGTCGAGCAGCTTGTGCTCGAAGGCGCCGTGCAGCAGCTTCGAGCAGGCCTTCGCGGTCCTCGGGCTCGCGCGTCAGGAATGCCGACAGGCGCTCGAGAAGGGTCGGCTTGAGGGCTTCGCCGTCCGGGGAATCCGTGCTCATCGATGCGGCGGCGCGAGGTACGGGTTGACGAACCCCAGCCCGGCCAGGACGGTTATTTCTTTCGCCTCCATGCGCGCGGCGTCGGAGGTCCGATGGTGGTCGTAGCCCTGCAAGTGCAGCATGCCGTGAACGACGAGGTGCGCGCAATGCGCCTCGAGCGCCTTTTCTTGCTGTGAGCGCTTCGCGCCTGAGCACGGGTGCACAGAGCACGATGTCGCCTCCCGACACATCATCGTACACGAACGACAGCACGTTGGTGGCGGCGTCCTTGCGCCGGTAAGCACGGTTGAGCGCGCGCCCTTCGGCGGCGTCGACGAAGCGAAGCGTGACGTACGAGATCGCGCTCGAGCGCGGCCGACGCCCAGCGGCGAAGCAAGGGACGTGCCGGAAGATCGGTCCCGGCCGCGGCGTACTGCACGTGCAGCGAGAGGCGGGGCCGGGGGGCGCGCGTTTGCGCCGGACGGGCGGTGCGCGGGCGGGACACTAGCGCAGCGCGGTCGGCGGCGCCGGCGGCGCGTCGACGCGCTCGCTGTGCGTGTACTTCTCGTAGGCGTTGATGATCTTCTGCACCAGAGGATGACGCACCACGTCGGCGCTGGTGAACTCGGTGAAGGCGATGCCGCGCACGTCCTTGAGCACGCGGCGCGCCTCGATGAGTCCGCTCTTCTGCCCGCGCGCGAGGTCGATCTGCGTGACGTCGCCGGTGACCACCGCCTTGGTGCCGAAGCCGATGCGGGTGAGGAACATCTTCATCTGCTCGGGCGTCGTGTTCTGCGCCTCGTCGAGGATGATGAACGAGTGGTTGAGCGTGCGTCCGCGCATGTACGCGAGCGGCGCGATCTCGATGGTGTTGCGCTCGAAGAGCTTCGCGGTCTTGTCGAATCCCATCAGGTCGTAGAGCGCGTCGTAGAGCGGCCGCAGATAGGGATCGACCTTCTGCGCGAGGTCGCCGGGCAGGAATCCCAGGCGCTCGCCGGCTTCCACCGCGGGGCGCACGAGTACGAGCCGCTTCACCAGGTCGCGCTCGAGCGCGTCGACCGCGCACGCGACCGCGAGGTACGTCTTGCCGGTGCCGGCGGGGCCGGTGCCGAAGGTGATGTCGTGCTCCTGGATGTTGCGCAGGTACAGCGTCTGGTTCGGCGTGCGTCCGTGCAGGTCGACGCGGCGCGTGCGCAGCGCCGGCGTGCCGTCCGGCTCGTCGCCGGGCGAGCGCATCGGTCGCCTCGCCCATCGTGGAAAGCTCCACGAGGCCGAGCTGGATGTCGTCGACTGTCAGCGGCTCGCGCGCCTGCGCGTAGAAGTGATTGAGCGCGGTGCTGGTGCGCTCGACCTGCGGCGCCGCGCCGCGCAACGTGAACGTCGCGCCGCGGCGCGCGATGCTCACCTCGAGCGCCGACTCGATCTGACGCAGGTTGGCGTCGAGCGCGCCGCAGAGGTTGGCCAGCGCGCGATTGTCCAGCGGCGCGAGCGTGAGCTCGGCGCTAGCGGTCTTCACGTACTGCGCGACTCATCAGACGCCTTGCCGCTGCAACGGCGCTTTCAGCGCTTCATCGAGCGTCGACAGGCTTTCCGCCAGGTGCGCCTGCGTTTCCGGCGACAGGCGCGGTCGCGCCGACGCGGTGCGGAGCTCGTCGCGCAGCGCTCGCGCGTCGCTGCGCAGCAGCGCCCTCGCGTCGGCCGGCATCGTCGGCGACGCGCGCACCAGCGCGTTGGCGACGCGCTGCAGGTGCTCGCGCTGCAGGTTGCGGCGCAGCGCCGGAATCTCCTGCGGACTCTTGAGCTCGACCCAGATCGTGCGATGCAGCGTCGCGTAGAGCTCGGAGAGGCGGAACCCGTTCTTGGGATCGTCGAGCTTGACCTCGCTGTCGATGATGCGCTGCGCGACGGCGTCGCTCATCAGCGTGCCGAGCACGTCGCGCTGGATGCGCAGCACCTGCGCGCGGCAGCGAGTAGTCGACGCCGGGGGCGGACAGGCCGTTGTCGTAGATGTCGTTCCGATCCAGGTAGTCGACCTGCAGCTGACGCATGAACGACGGCTTGAAGCGGAAGCTGTCGGCCGAGAACAGGCCGGTCGCGATGATGTCGAGCGCCTGGCGCTGCTGCGCCGCGGTAACCGGGTTGAGCGGCGCGCGCGGCGTGCCGGCGTTGTCGCGCAGCGTGCTCACGCCTCCGATGTACTTGGTCACCGTCGTCGACGACTGGCCGATGAGGAGCAGCCCGCGCGACACCGTGCGGCGCAGCACCGCGTAGCTCGCATCGGGCTTGAGCTCGCGATCCTGCACGCGGGTCCACAGCTCGCGCACGAGCAGCAGGCGGCGCCGCGCGAACTCGAGCGGATCGCTGCCGAGGTCGCCCGTGTTGGCGGCAGGATCGATCGCGAAATTGTTGTCCTCGTCGGTGGCGTAGGCGAGCAGCGGCTCGCTGCTTCGCGCCGCGATCTTGCGCAGCTCGGCCGCCTCGCTATCGCGGGGAAGCTCCTTGTAGCCGTACTCGATCGCCCAGTAGTCGTACGGGCCGAGCGTCGACATGTTGAACGCGCCCTGGCGCTCTCCCGCGAGGCCGATGTTGACCGCGTTGTACTCCATCACCGAGCCCGCGATGCCGTGCTCGCGCGTGAATTCGCTGTCCGAGAGCTGCGCCTGCGTATACACCGTCGAGGCGCGGAAGTTGTGGCGCAGCCCGAGGGCGTGTCCGACCTCGTGCATCGCGATGTCCTTGACGTCGGAGAGCACGAACGCCTCCGCCTCGGGGCCGTCGGGGTCGATGTCGCCGCGCGCCTCGAGCAGGTCGAACGCGAAATTGAGCTCCTGCGCGGCGTAGTCCTGCAGCGTGCACATGCGCTCGGGATGCGTCATGAACGCGCTTTGCGCGGCGGCGGGGTTCATCTGCTCGACGCGCATGAAGCGGCGGTTGCGCAGCCGCGCCGGATCGATGCCGATGTCGGCGTCGAGGATCTCGCCGGTGCGCGGGTCGACCTGGCGCGGCCCGATGCCGCCGAACATCGGACGCGCGCTGGGCATCCAGCGTATCGACGCATGGCGCGCGTCCATGGTCTCGAAGTCGGCGTCGTCGGGCTGGATCTTCGCCTGGACCGCGTTGGCGAAGCCGGCTTTCTCGAACGCCTTGTTCCACTCGAGCACGCCGTCGACGATCGCCTGCCGATACTTCACCGGGATGTTGCGGTCGACCCAGAACACGATCGGCTCCTTCGGCTCGGACACTTCCGCCGCGGGATCCTTTTTCTCGAGGCGCCAGCGCTGGATCAGATTGACCCTGGGCGTGAGCGTCGTGTCGTTGCTGAAATCGAAGCGTTCCTGCGTGAAATAGCCGATGCGCGCGTCGGCGCGGCGCGCGTGCATCGGCTCGGCGGGAAGCTTGGCGATGCTGTAGTAGAAGCCGAGGAACAGGCTGCGGATGTCGGGCACGGTGGCCGGCGCGGTCAGGGTTCCTCCAGGCGAGGGCTGGCTGACGCGCGACAGCGCGTAATGCGCGTTGACGTCGATCGTCACCTGGTCCGGCGTGGCGCGCGCGCGGGTGATCGACGAGTTGCGCGGGTCGAACGAATACGACTGCCGGTAGGCGCGCTCGAGCATCGCATTCGCGCCCGGGATGTCGGAGAACAGGAGCATGTTGGCTTCGATGAGCACCGACTTGCGCTCCGGATGCGGCTGGCTCACCACCGGCGCCGCGGTGAGCAGGCTGTCCGAGAAGGCTTCGCTGACGGCGCGCGCCTCGGGCGTATTCGGCGTCGCGTAGAAATCGGTGTTGCGCGCGATGAGCTGCACCTGCGTCGGCGAGAGGCGATGGAACGATGCGACGAAGCTGTCGATCATGAGGCCGCCGAAAAACCCCTTTTCGCCGAGGCCCGTCGAGAAATTGAAGCCGAAAAAGAACGGCTGGTCGAACTGCTCGGGCTGGATCTCGATCCAGACCTTGTCGTCGCGCTGGTAGAGGTTGTAGTAGCCCGGAATTTCCTTCGCGCCCTTGATCACCTCGGCGAACGGCTTCTGGTTGGCGAGCGCGGCAACGGCGGCCGCGGCCGCGGCGGCGGCCGCCGACGCGGCCGGCGAAGCATTCACCGCGCCCGGCGCGGTGGCGCGCGGTGCCGGGTTGCTGTTGGCGGCGGCCGCGCCCGCCGCGGCGGCGGTGGCGGCAACCTGCGCGTCCTCACGCGAGGTCGTCGGCGAAGTAGTAGCGCAGCCGGACAAGGCCAGCGTGGCCGCGAGCGCGGCAAGGGCAAGGTGGCGAAAGCCGTTCATCGGGTGTCCTCAGTTTACTGCGGGTTTCCTACCGTTTCCTGCAGTGTCCTGCACAATGTGCCGGAGCGCCGCGTGCTCTGATCGGTGCGCGAGTCGTCCGCCAGCGGCCTCGGCGCGCAGCGAGTGGGCGAGCGCCGCGGTGATCGTGACTTCGACGTAGCGTCCGATCAGACCGCCATCGCCGGGAAAGTTCACGACGCGGTTATTTTCGGTGCGCGCCGCCAGATCTCCGGCGCCGCGCGCGGCGCGACCGGTGACCAGCACGCGCTCGCGCCGGCCGACCATCGCGGCGCTGGCGGCCGCGTATTGCGCATCGATGCGTGCCTGCAGCCGTTCCAGCCGCGCCTGCGCCACGTCGGGTCGCACCGCGTCCGCGAACTGCGCCGCGGGCGTTCCCGGGCGCGGGCTGTAGGCGAAGCTGAAGCTGCCGTCGAAGCCGACCTCGTCGATGAGCTTCATCGTCTGCTCGAAATCGGCGTCGGTCTCGCCCGGGAAGCCGATGATGAAGTCGGAGGAAAGCGACAAGCCGGGGCGCGCTTCGCGCAATTGCCGCACGATGGACTTGTACTCGACAGCCGTGTAGCCCCGCTTCATCGCGGCCAGCACCCGGTCCGATCCCGACTGCACCGGCAGGTGCAGGTGCGAGACCAGCTTCGGCGATGCGCGCGAAAGCGTCGATCAGCGGGCGCGTCATTTCCTTCGGGTGCGAGGTCGTGAAGCGAATCCGCTCGAGGCTGTCGATATCGGCGAGGTACTCGATGAGCGTCGCCAGGTCGGCGAATTCGCCCGCGGCGCTCACTGGAGTACCTTCGCGCTGCGCGCTACGGTATTCGCGCTCGGGGCGGCGGGGTTGGGTCGGGGCGCTCATGCGCCCGCGGTAGGCGTTGACGTTCTGCCCGAGCAGCGTGATCTCGCGCACGCCCTGGTCGGCGAGGTCGACGACCTCGGTCAGCACGTCCTCGAACGGCCTCGAGACTTCTTCGCCGCGCGTGTAGGGAACGACGCAGAAGCTGCAGTACTTGCTGCAGCCTTCCATGATCGACACGAACGCGGTCGGCCCGTCGACGCGCGCCGGCGGCAGGTGGTCGAACTTTTCCACCTCGGGGAAGCTGATGTCGACTTGTGAGCGCCCGCTTTCACGGCGACGCTCGATCATCGCGGGCAGGCGATGCAAAGTCTGCGGGCCGAACACGATGTCTACATACGGGGCGCGGGCCACGATCGCGGCGCCCTCCTGGCTCGCCACGCAGCCGCCGACGCCGATGATCAGGTCGGGCTTGGCGGACTTGAGCTCGCGCACCCTGCCCAGGTCGTGAAACACGCGCTCCTGCGCTTTTTCGCGCACCGAGCAGGTGTTGAACAGGATCACGTCCGCATCGGCCGCCTCGAGCGTTCGCTCCAGCCCCTGGGCGGCATGCAGGACATCGGCCATCTTGTCCGAGTCGTACTCGTTCATCTGGCAGCCGAACGTCCGGATGTAGAGCTTTCGGGTCACTGGTGTGCGGCGTCCGCTGGTGTCGCGAAGGGGCATCGATTATAGCAGCGCACGCGCGCGGCGGACGATCGTGCTCGTCGGCTCATTCCCGGTGTGGGCCGCTATAATCGACGCCGCAGGTGTCCGCAGCGCATTCCGCGCCGCGGGTGAAACGGGAAGCCGGTGCATCGCCTCGAAGGCGACCATTCCGGCGCTGCCCCCGCAACGGTGGATCAGCGTGGGCCGCCCTTCAGCGCCACTGCTCGCATGGGCGGGTGGGAAGGCGGGCGGCCAGGACTGACAAGCCCGGAGACCGGCCTGCCGCCGTCGCAACCGCGTTTTCGAGCGCGAATGCGACGGACTTGACGCTCATCGCGGGAGGCGGTGTCCGGCCGAGACGCGATTCGCTTCCCGAACGCGCCCGCCGACGCCACATGCTCCGCGATGTTCGATCCACGCCGTGCGGGGATGCGCGGCGCATGCGGAGATGTTCGATGAACCATCATCTCGTCCCGCGGCCGGCGCGCATCGTCGCCGCGCATGTCGCGTTTGTGTGCGCGGTGCCGGCGCTCGCGCAGCCCGCGCCGACCCCGGCGTTGCTCGATCCGGTCGTTGTCACCGCGGCGCGCGCGCCGCAGCGCCTCGAAGAGCTGCTCGCCGACGTCACCGTCATCGGCCCCGACGAAATCGCGCGCGCCGGCGCGCAGAGCCTCGCCGACCTGCTGCAGCGCCAGCCCGGCGTGCAGATCGTCGCCAACGGCGGACCCGGCTCGACGACGGGCGTTTTCCTGCGCAGCGCCAACGCGAACCAGACGCTGGTGCTCATCGACGGCCTGCGTGTGGGCGCGTCGAGCTCGGGCACGACGCCTTTCGAGGCGATCCCGCTCGACCAGATCGACCACATCGAGATCCTGCGCGGTCCCGCCGCGAGCCTGTACGGCGCGGACGCGATCGGCGGCGTGATCCAGATATTCACGCGCAACGGCGGCAGCGGCGCGCTCGCCGCCAACGCCAGCGCGGGCTACGGCACCTTCGGCACCAGCCAGGTGACCGCCGGAGCCGGCGGCAGCGACGGGCCATGGCGGTTCTCGCTTGCAGGGCGGGTACAACCGAAGCGCGGGCTTCAACGCGATCGCCAATCCCGCCAACTTCAGCTACAACGGCGACCGCGACGGCTACGCCAACGGCAGCGCGAGCGGCGGCCTCGCCTACACCTTCGCGCCCGAGCAGGTGGTCGCGGCGCAGGCCTTCTACAGCCGCATGAACGCCCAGTTCGACGCCGGCACGGATTTCGACGATCGCACCATCACGACCGTGCAAAGTTACTCGTTGGCCAGTCGAAACCGCCTGGCGTCGTTCTGGAAAAGCACGCTCGAAGCGGGCGAGTCGATCGACGACAGCAGGACCGAAGCCGGTTTCGGCATTTCCGAATTCAAGACGACACAGCGCCAGTACCTTTGGCAGAACGACTTCGCATTGCCGGGTGCCGGATGGTTTCCCGCCAGTGCGCTGTCGGTGGCGTTTTCGCGACGCGAGGAGCGCCTCGACACCGACGCCGGCTTCCCGGTGACGTCGCGCGACACCAACGCGGTCGTCGGCGTGTACAGGTTGCAGGATGGACCGCAACGCGCTGCAGCTCAACCTGCGGCGCGACGACAGCACGCAGTACGGAGGCCAGACCTCGGGCGGCGCCGCCTACGCCTACACGCTTGCGCCGGGCCTGCGCGCGAGCGCGAGCTACAGTACCGGCTTCAAGGCGCCGACCTTCAACGACCTCTATTTCCCCGACTTCTCCAACCCGAACCTGGTGCCCGAGACCGCGCACAACGTCGAGGTCGCCCTGCGCTACGCGGCCGCAGGGGTCAATGCCGGCGTCGTCGCCTACCGCAACCGCGTGCGTCAGCTCATCGTGTTCGGGTGCGACGCGAACTTCAACTGCGCTCCGCAGAATATCGCCAGCGCGACGCTCGACGGGGTGACGCTCGAGCTTCAGACGGTGTTCGGAGACACCATGATCAAGGGCAGCATCGACTTCGCGCGGCCCTACGACGATGCCACCGGCAACCTGCTGCCGCGCCGCGCGCGCCAGTACGGATCGCTCGACGCGACGCAAACGTTCGGAGCTTTGCAGGTGGGGATGCAGCTGTCGCATCGTCGGCGCGCTACGACGATCCGGCCAACACGCTTCGCCTCGCCGGCTACACGCTGGTCAACCTCAACGCCGAATACGCGCTCGCGCCGCGCTGGACGCTCTTCGCGATCGCCGGCAACGTGTTCAACAAGCACTACGAGCTCGCCGCGGACTACAACACCATGGGCGCGAACCTGTTCGCGGGCGTGCGCTTTCGCTATTGACGATGCGGCAGGCGCTCGCACTGTTGCTGCTGTGGCTGGTCGCGCCGTGCGCGCAGGGCGCGATCGTGGTGACCGACACCGGCGGCTCGCAGGTGACGCTGCCCGTCGCGGCGCGGCGCATCGTGAGCCTGGCCCCGCATGCCACCGAGCTGCTGTTCGCTGCCGGCGCCGCCGGGGAAATCGTCGGCGTGCTCTCGCCCGCGGATTGGCCGCCCGAGGCGCGCGCGCTGCCCAGGGTGGGCGACGCCAACGCGGTCAACCTCGAAGGCATTCTCGCGCTCAAGCCCGATCTGGTCGTGACCTGGCCGTACCTCGCGCCGGTGCAGCTCGAGCGCTTGCGCGCCACGGGCATCGCCGTCTACCTCTCGGATCCGCGCGCGCCGGAGACGATCGCCGACGACATCGAGCGGCTCGGGCAGCTCGCGGGGCATGGCGCGCAGGCCTCGCGCACCGCAACCGAGCTTCGCTCTCGGCTGGCCGGCCTTCGCCGCCGCTTCGCCGGATGCCTCGAACGTCCGCGTGTTCTACGAGATATGGAACCGTCCGATGTACACCGTGGGTGGGGGCCACCTCATCACGGCGGCGCTCGCGATCTGCGGTGGCAGCAATGTGTTCGCCGCGCAGACGATTCCCGCGCCCGAGGTGAGCGCCGAGGCGGTGCTGGCCGCCTCTCCCGACGCGATCGTCGCGGGCGCCGACGGCGGGATCCGGCCGTCGTGGCTCGACGACTGGCAGGCGTGGCCGTCGCTTCCCGCCGTGTCGCAGGGCAACCTGTTCGTGGTCGACGCCAACCTGCTGCACCGCGCCGGGCCGAGGTTCGTCGACGGCGTCGAGCAGCTGTGCGCGGCGCTGGCGACGGCGCGCTCGCGGCTGCCCAAGCGCTGACGAGGGCGCGACGCGCCGCGGCATCGGCCTGGACGCGGGAGCCGCGAACCGCCTCACGATCGCGCTGTCCTATACTGACGCGAGCGCGCGTCGAGCACACCGGCGCATTCCGACGCATACCGAGGCGCGTGCGACACCACCGTGAACAAGGCCTTCACCCGCGAAAGCGAAGACGACGATATCGACGAGGGCACGGTCGAGGTCAGCGTCTTGCCGCCGGGAACGCGCAACTATGTCACCGCGGCCGGTTTCCAGCGGCTCAAGGCGGAGCTCGACGCACTCGTCGACGTCGAGCGTCCCGCGCTGGTGGCGACCGTCGCGTGGGCGGCCGGCAACGGCGACCGCTCGGAAAACGGCGACTACATCTACGGCAAGAAGCGCCTGCGCGAAATCGACCGGCGCATACGCTTCCTGGTCGACCGGCTGGATCGCGCCGAGGTCGTCGATCCGCTGGTGCGTCGAGACGCCGACGACGCCGACCGCGTTTTTTTCGGCGCGACGGTCACCGTGCGCGACCGCGCCGGCGGACAGCGCACGGTGAGCATCGTCGGCATCGACGAGATCGACACCGCACGCGGCTACATCAGCTGGATGTCGCCGATGGCGCGCGCGCTGATCAAGTCGCGCGAAGGCGACGTCGTGACGCTCAGGACGCCCGGCGGCGACGAGGAGCTCGAGATCGTCGACGTGCGCTACGAACCGCTGGCACAGAGCTGACGGCGGTTGACGGCGCCGAAATCTTCCGCCTATAGTCGCTGATGGATTCCGATATCGCCGGCCTCGAACACAAGGTCGCCGCGCTGCTCGCCGAATATCATCGCCTGCGCGCCGAGAATTCGTCGCTCAGGCGCGAGCTGGCGCGCGCCCAGGAGCAAAGCCGGGCGCTCGCCGACAAGATGGCCACGGCGACCAACCGGCTCGACACGCTCCTGCAGCGCCTGCCGCAGTCGACGGGCTGAAGCGCCGGCAATGGACGATCCCTCCACGATGCTCGACGTCTCGATACTGGGACGCGAATACCGCGTCGCCTGCAAGGAGTCCGAGCGCGCCGCGCTGATGGAGGCGGTGCAATACCTGGATCGCCGCATGCGCGAGATCCGCGAGGCGGGCAAGATCGCCGGCACGGAGCGCATCGCCGTCATGGCGGCACTCAACATCGCGCACGAGCTGCTCGACGCCAAAGGTGGAAACGCCGGCGCCGCTTCGCGCGCCAACAGTAAATCAGGTTTTGACAGCGCAGGGGTTAAGCGTAGAATTTCAGCCATGCAGTCAGCCATCGATCGAGCGATGGCTGAGCAGGAGAAACCGACATAGCCTGCGCCGAAGTGTGACCTGCGACGATTGTTCCCTGCGGTGTTCGAACTGGCTTTACGTTCTTTGAACCAATGCTACCTTAGCGAGGTTGCCGCGCCTTAAGCGGGCTGGTGTGCGTTCCCTACGCGGAAGCGCCTAATGGCCCCGGCAGGCGACCCTCTTGAACTGCGGTTCAAGACCTCGGTCGGTACGGCACAGGTGGGGGACTCCTCTCAAATGTCACCCTCTCCTTCGGGGAGGGTTGGCCCCTGCGGCTGAAGCTCGTCGCGCTCGCTCAGCGACTCGAGAAATGCGACGACGTCATCGATCTCGGCGTCTGACAAGTGCAAGGGCCTGAGGATCTGCTCGCCATCCGCGTGCAGCCGATCCTCGTCGATTTCCGAATAGTGCTTCACGACTTCGCGCAAGGTACCCATGACTGCCGTTGTGCATGTACGGCGCGGTGCGCGCGACGTTGCGCAGCGAGGGCACCCTGAATTCCCCGAAGTTCCTGTGCTCTTGCGAGACAAAGCGAGTGCCCGTGGCCGTGCTTCTGATTGCGTCGTCGTTGAACGGCCCGAGCAGGTTGTAGCGGCTCGCCTGCACGCGCCGGATGCCTTCATAGCGGCCCGCGTCGACGCATCCCGGACCTGTGAAGAAGGCGATGCCGATGTCGTGGAACTCGCCGTTGGTGAAGTTCGGACCAATGTGGCACAGGTTGCACCGTCCCTTGCCGACGAAGATCGCCAGCCCGCGCCGCGCGGCGTCCGGGTAGCGCGCCGCCGCGAGGTGGTCGCCGCGCGCGAGCGCGTCGCGAAAGTCGTCGAACGGCGTGCGTCCAGTGACGAGCGTCTCCTGAAAGGCTGCCAGCGCCTTGGCCAGGTCGACGGCGACGGCTTCGTCGTCGTTCGCCGGGTCGTGGCCAAACGTGTCGCGGAAGCGGCGACGCAACTCCCGATTGGAGCGTGCCAGGGCCGCGAACCGCGCTAGGTCGCCACCCATCTCGTTCGCATCGAGGATCGGCCGCAGACTCTGCGCCCATAGGCTGTCTCCCGCGCCGTCCCAGCCGAACCAGCGCTGCCAGCGCGCGTTGGCGACGCTGATCGTATTCCGGTCGGTCGACATCATTCCTCTGGCGCGTGGCAGGCCATCGGTGAATGCGCGCGCCGACTGGTGACACGACGAGCACGCGAGCGTTCCGGTGCGCGACACGCGCGGATCGCGAAACAGTACTGCGCCGAGCGCGATCGCATTCGCGTTACCGGAGACTCGATTGGACGGGTCGGGCTGCCATGGCGGGGGCCATGGCCCATGGGCGAGCACGCGGGTGACGTCTACGTCGGACAGTGGTGCGATCGATGTAGGCTGTGCGAGCGCTGAAAGGCCTAGCACCATAGCCGCGGCAGCGCATGCGGTTGCGCGTCGCGGTGTCATTCGAGTTGCGTCGCGGCCGGCAGCCTTTCCGTACCGGTGGACGTCACCACGTCGAAGCGGAGTTCCCAGCGCCCGGGCATGTGAAACATCAGTCCGTCGGCGCGGTAGAGGTCGCCGCCGCGCGCCACGACCACCGGCCGGTAGTTCATGCCGTGACGATGTTCGGGCATCACCGCATCGACGCGCACTGCGTCGGGTCGCTGCGCATCGCCGCGCGGACACACCGCGAAATCCAGGGAAAAATGCTTTCCGGTTTCGATCGGCCCGGGGACGCTCTTGAACACAATCTCATAGCTCGCGCTTTCAATGCGGCGCGTCGCACCGGTGATCTGCTCGCCGCATGCGGCGGCGGTGCCTGCTGCGAAGACGGTCGCAGCGAGCGCCACTGCGGCTCCGGTTGCCGCCCTCATCGGGCGGAAGGCGGCGTCCAGCCGGCGAACAGCGCGGCGCCGTTGCGCCAGGCGATGCGTTCGGCGAGGGCCGGCGGCAGGTCCGCGAGCCATGCCCGCGACCATTGCGCGTGCTCCACTACGTAGTGCCAGCGCTCGGGCGTGAACGTGTCGGTGCCGACCATGAAGCGGTCAGGGAATTCCGTAAACACCGCACGCCATTCAGCCGGCACCTTGCCCGCGGTGCCGTGCTCGTTGCGGAAAGCGAGGTCGCACCACAGGTTCGGGTACTTGCGCAGCATGTCGCGCACCTGCTCCGGGCGGTCGAAACCCGAGTGCGCCCACAGGACGCGCGCATCCTTGTCCTGCCGGAACAAACGCTCGAGGCCGTCGGCGTCGGTGTGCGCGTGAAGGACCAGCTTGTGCTGCTTCGCCAGCTGCCACCATGCGCGTCGGCACCGGCAGGTCGGCGTCGGCGCCGTAGACATGGAATTCGCCGATCGCGACATAGCGGCTGCGCGCGAGGCGCTCTTCGAGGAACGCGATAACCGTGTCGTCGCGCACCCAAGTTGAGACGTCGCTGCGGCGCCGGTACGGTCGCAGCGACGGCAGCACAAGATCAGGCGCCTGCTCGACCAGACGTTGCGTGCCTTCGTCACCCGAGCTCGAAACCAGAGCGCGTTGCACGCCGGCCTTGCGCAGGATTGCGATAGCATCTTTCGGTGGCAGGTTCTCCCAGGCATCGTGACTGTAGTGCAGATGCGCGTCGAAGATCGGCAGCTCGGCGGCAGCGACGCGGCCGACGGTGCTTAGAAACGCGATCAGCAAGCCAAGGAATGCGGTAGCCATGGTTTCCTCCGGATGCCTGTGCCCGAAAACACTGTCGTGCGCGCTAACGTACGGTGTTGGCTCACGGACGAGATTGAATTCGCGCGGGTTCCAGTCCCCGCTTCACACGCACTTTGGCTCGTACGGCCAGCGAGCGCAAGGCGTGATCGATCGCCTGGCTGCGAGGGCTGCGCACGCGGAGCGTAAGCGGGTTCGATACGACTCGATGACACCGCGCGTCCGATAGGACATTTTAGAAACCGTTAGAAATCATATAGATTATGGTTTCTCCGGATGCCGCTCGAGGGCACATGCGCCACTGGCTGATGAAATCCGAGCCCGACGATGTCTCGATCGACGATCTCGCGGCGATGCCGAAAAAGACCGTCGCGTGGTACGGCGTGCGCAACTATCAGGCGCGCAACTTCATGCGCGACCAGATGCAGGTCGGCGATCTGGCTTTTTTCTATCATTCGAGCTGCCCCGAGCCCGGCATCGCCGGCATCGTCCGCGTAAGCAAGGCGGCTTACCCCGACGCTTCGCAATTCGACCGCAAGAGCAAGTACTTCGACGCCAAGGCCACGCGTGACGCGCCGCGCTGGTTCAACGTCGAGGTCACGCTGGTGGAAAAGACGCGCCTGATCCCGCTCGCCGAGCTGCGCGAAACGCCGGAGATCGCGACACTGCGCGTGCTCCAGCGCGGCAACCGGCTTTCGATCACGCCGGTCGACCCGCGCGAGTGGACGTTCATCACGACCAAGCTGGCGCGTGCGCGCAAGACCTGACGCAGCGGACGCCGGCGCGGCGCCGCGGACCCTAGCCGGGAGCCCGCGTGGAGTTGTGGCTGATTCCGATCTTCGTCGTGATCGGCTGCGTCGTCGGCTTCCTGGCGGGACTGCTTGGGATCGGCGGCGGCATGACCATCGTTCCGCTGCTGGTGCTCATCTTCTCGCACGAGCATTTTCCGCCGGAGCATATCCTGCACATGGCCATCGCGACGTCGACGGCGACGATCGTGTTCACCGCGATCTCGAGCGTGCGCGCGCACCATTCGCACCGCGCCGTCGTATGGCCGATCGTGAAGAGCCTCGCGCCCGGGATGATGTTCGGCTCGCTGGTCGGCCCGCAGGTGGTCAGCGGCATGCCTCCAGGGCTTCTGTCGGGCGTGTTCGCGATCTTCGCCGGGTTCATCGCGACAAGCATGCTCTCTGATCGCAAGCCCAAGCCGACGCGCGAGCTTCCCGGTGCGCGCGGGAATGCTCGGCGTCGGCACGTTCATCGGCATCGTGGCCAGCATGGTGGGCGCGGGCGGCGGTTTCCTCGCAGTCCCGTTCATGACCGCGTGCAACGTTAGGATCCGCAACGCCGTGGGGACCTCCGCCGCGCTCGGGCTTCCGATCGCTGCCGCCGGCACCGTCGGGTTCATCATCGCCGGGATGCGTCAGACGGGTCTGCCGCCGTACACCGTCGGCTTCATCTACCTTCCGGCGCTCGCCGCGATCGTCGCGGCGAGCATTCTCGTCGCGCCGATCGGCGCTCGCTTCGCGCACCGCTGGCCGGTGAGCCGCCTGCGCCGCGCGTTCGCATGCCTGCTCTACGCGGTGGCGGCGTTCTTCGCGTGGAAGGCGCTGAGGGGCTGAGGCGGCGCTAGGGCTGCGAATAGCGCTTGCGCAGCGTGTTCTTCTCGACCTTGCCCATCGCATTGCGCGGCAGGTCGTCGACGAAGTGCACGCGCTTGGGCACCTTGAACGCGGCGATTTCCGACTTGAGCGCGCCGATGATGCCGGCCTCGCTGGGCGTGCTCGCCTTGTCGGCGACGACCACGGCGGTCACCGCTTCGCCGAAGTCGGCATCGTGCACGCCGATGACCGCCGACTCGACCACGCCCGGCAGCGCATCGATGCGCTCCTCGATCTCCTTCGGATAGACATTGAGCCCGCCGGTGATGATGAGGTCCTTGGCGCGGCCGACGATCTTGATGTAGCCGTCCGGCGCGATCTCGCCCATGTCGCCGGTGCGAAAAAAGCCGTCGACGGTGAACTCGGACTGTGTCTTTTCCGGCATGCGCCAGTAGCCCGCGAACACGTTGGGGCCCTTGACCTCGATGCCGCCCACTTCGCCGGGTGCGCACGTCGTGCCCGACTCCCCGACGACGCGCACGGTGATTCCCGGCAGCGGCAACCCGACGCTGCCGCAGCGGCGCTCGCCATCCAGCGGATTCGACGTGTTCATGCCGGTCTCGGTCATGCCGTAGCGCTCGAGGATGCGATGACCGGTTCGCCTTTCGAACGCGTCGAAGGTATCCGGCAGCAACGGCGCCGAGCCCGAGATGAACAGTCGCACCGACGTGCACGCCGACGCGTCGAAGCCGGGTTGGTCGAGAAGCCGCGTGTAGAACGTCGGCACGCCCATCATCACCGACGCATGGGCGAGCGACTCCATCACGGCTCCGGCATCGTAGCGCGCGTGCCACAGCAAGCGCGCCCCGGCCATCAGCGCGCAGTGGCAGGCCACGAACAGGCCGTGCACGTGATACAGCGGCAGCGCGTGCAACAGCACGTCGTCGTGGGTGAATCCCCAGCGGTCCACCAGCGTCAGCGCGTTGCTGGCGAGGTTGCGGTGCGTGAGCATCGCGCCCTTGGCCCGCCCGGTCGTGCCCGACGTGTAGAGGATCGACGCCAGATCGTCGGCGCCGCGCTGCACCGTGTCGAACACCGCGTCATGGCCGCGGCAGGCGTCGAGCAGCGTCCCTTGGCCGGACGCAAGCGTGAGCACGGTGGCCTGCGGGACGCAGCGCCGCCAGCGCCGTTTCCGATCCAGGACGGCCGACGATCGCGCGCGGCTCGGCGTCATCGAAGAAGTACTGCAGCTCGCTTTTTTGGTAGCCGGTGTTGAGCGGCAGGTACACGAACCCGCCGCGGAGGCAGCCTAGATAGAGCGCGAGCGCCTCCCAGCACTTGTCGACTTGCACCGCGACCCGATCGCCGGGTTCGCAGCCCGCGTCGCGCAGCGCCGCGGCGGCGCGCGCCGCCGCGGCGTCGAGCTCGCCGTAGCGGATGACCGGACCGTGTGGAATCAATATGCAGGGCGCCTCGGCGTCCTGCGGGAAGTGATCGCGCAGCAGCGCGTACAGGTTCGCATTCATCGCGCGGCGCTATTCTACTTCGGGATCAGCGGTACCGCCTCACGCGGCCTGCGCGCGCATCCTCGCCAGTCCCTTCGAGACCAGCGGCCAGACGAGTAGCACGATCGCCAGCGAAGTGATCCCACCGACGAGCCAGTTGGACATGAAGATCGCGGGGCTTCCCTGCGAGATGAGCATCGACTGGCGGAACGAATCCTCCGCGCGGTCGCCGAGCACCAGCGCCAGCACCAGCGGCGCGAGCGGGTAGTCCAGCTTCTTGAACACGTAGCCGACGACGCCGAACATCATCATGAACCAGATATCGAGCATCGCGTTGTGGACGGAATACGCGCCGATTGCGCAGATGACGATGATGATCGGCGCGATGATCGAGAACGGAACGCGCAGGATCGCGGCGAAAAACGGAACGCAGGTCAGCACGACGATGAGCCCGGCGATGTTGCCCAGGTACATGCTGGCGATGAGCCCCCAAACGAAGTCCTTCTGCTCGACGAAGAGCAGCGGACCCGGCTGCAGTCCCCAGATCAGCAGGCCGCCGAGCAGCACCGCCGCGGTGGGCGAGCCCGGAATGCCGAGCGCCAGCATCGGCAGCAGCGCCGAGGTGCCGGCGGCGTGCGCGGCGGTCTCGGGCGCGATCACGCCTTCGAGCTCGCCCTTGCCGAAGTTCTTGCCGTCGGGCGACATGCGCTTGGCCACGCCGTAGCTCATGAACGATGCGGGTGTCGCGCCGCCCGGCGTGATGCCCATCCAGATGCCGATCAGCGAGCTTCGCACCGAAGTCATCCAGTATCTCGGCAGCTTCTTCCAGGTCTCGAGCACGATCTTCATGTTCATCTTCGCCGACTTGCCGGTGAACGCGAGGCCCTCCTCCATCGACAGCAGGATCTCGCCGATGCCGAACAGGCCGATCACCGCGATCAGGAAGTCGAAGCCGCGCATCAGGTCGGTGAAGCCGAAAATGAGGCGCAGCTTGCCCGGTGACGTTGTCCATGCCGACCGCGGCGAGCGCGAACCCGAGCATCATCGACGCCAGCGTCTTGAACGCCGAGCCCTTGCCCATGCCGATGAAGCTGCAGAAGGTCAGCAGGTACACCGCGAAGAATTCAGGCGGCCCGAACCTGAGCGCGAACCCCGCGACCAGCGGCGCGAGGAAGGTGATCATGATGACGGCGACCAGCGCGCCGACGAACGACGAGGTGAACGATGCGGTGAGCGCTTCGCCGGCGCGGCCCTGCTGCGCCAGCGGATAGCCGTCGAAGGTGGTGGCCACCGACCAGGGCTCTCCCGGGATGTTGAACAGGATCGAGGTGATGGCGCCGCCGAACAGCGCGCCCCAGTAGATGCACGAGAGCATGATGATCGCCGAGGTCGGCGGCATCGTGAACGTTAGCGGAAGCAGGATCGCAACGCCGTTGGCGCCGCCCAGCCCGGGAAGCACGCCGATGATGACGCCGAGCACGATGCCCACCATCATGAGCACGAGGTTGTACGGCGAGAGCACCACGGCGAAGCCGTGGAACAAAGCGCTGAGTTCGAGCAACGGGCCTCCCGGAAATCGTTGTCGTCGGCGACCGGCGAATCAGGCCTGAACAGGCCTAGTAGCCGAGAAAGCTCAAGGGATCCAGCGTGCCCTTGAACAACGGCACCTTGAACCAGACCTCGAACATGAAAAACAGGCACACGGTGACGCCGAGGCCGATGGCGAGGCTCTTCCACCACGGATACTTGCCCAGCCACACCATGAACACCGCGATGTACACCGCCGAGGCGATGTAGATGCCGACGTACTGCACGCAGAGCGACGTAGACCAGCGCCGGCACCAGCACCGTCAGCACCAGCTTCACCTGGTCGCGGGTCGCGAATGCCTCGTCCGGCGCGGCGCGCGCGCGCAGCGTCTGGATCAGCGTCCCGACGCTCGAAAGGCAAAGCAGCAGGCCGATGTAGAACGGGAAGTAACCCGACTGCGGCCCGTCGTCGCCCCAGCTCGAGCCCAGGCGGTGGCTGTCGTAGACGACGATCGCGCCGAGCACGAGGATGACCAGCGCGACGACGATTTCCATCGTGCGTGTCGCGATGGCCGGGCGCTCATCCGCGGCGGCGGGCTGATCCTGCTGACTCATCGAGGTACTCCGTCAGATGACCGCGCATGTGCGCGGGCGGGAAGGCAGTGAGCGCGGTCGCGCCCTTCGACGGGCGCGACCGGTCGCGACATCAGGGCTTGGCCAGGAAGCCAGCTTCCTTCATCAAGTCGTAGTGGACCTTTTCTTCCTTCTCGACCCACTTCGCGTAGTCGGCACCGCTCATGGAGGTGTCGTTGAACGAGCCTTCCTCCATGAATTTCTTCCACTCGGGTGTGGCGCGCACCTTCTTGAACAGGTCCACGTAATAGTCGACCTGGTCCTGGGTGACGCCGCCGGGCATGAAGATGCCGCGCAGCATGAGGTACTCGATGGCAAGCCCCGAATCCTTGCAGGTCGGGATGTCGTTCCACGACATCGTGTCGGTCACCTTCGCCTTGTAAGGCATGCGCGCATTGTCGAAGACGCACAGCGGGCGAAGGCTTCCCGCGCGCCATTGCGCGACCGCCTCGATCGGGTTGTTCACGGTGGAGTCGACGTGCTTGCCGACGAGCTGCACCGCGACGTCGCCGCCGCCCTTGAACGGGACGTAGATCATCTTCACGCCGGTGGCTTTCTCCAGCGCCACGGTGATGATCTGGTCCTCCTGCTTCGAGCCGGTGCCGCCCATCTTGAACTTGTTGGGGCCGCCGGCCTTTGATCGCGTCGATGTAGTCCTTCGCGGTCTTGTACGGCGTCTCGGCGTTGACCCACAGCACGAACTGGTCGAGCGCCAGCATCGACACCGGAGTCAGGTCTTTCCAGTTGAACGGAACGCCGGTGGCGAGCGGCGTGGTGAACAGGTTCGACAGCGTGATGATCAGCTTGTACGGATCGCCCTTGGCATCCTTCACCGCGAGGAAGCCTTCGGCGCCGGCGCCGCCGGACTTGTTGACGACGATCATCGGCTGCTTCATCAGGTTGTTCTTGGTGATCACACCCTGGATGAAGCGCGCCATCTGGTCGGCGCCGCCGCCGGTGCCCGCGGGAACGACGAACTCGACGGGCTTGGTCGGCTCCCACGCGGCGAGCGCGGGAAAGGCGGCGGCGGCGAACATGCCGGCGATCACCGCTGCAAAGAGACGTTTTCCTGGACCTGCTGGATTTTTACGCATCACTTCCTCCGAAATCATTGTGGGTTTCTCCCATCTGCGCCTATCGTCTCGGGCGTTAACTCGTGTTTGCCAGCGTGTTTCATCATAATGCCACCGATTGCAAGCGATGCGCAGGGTCAGATCAGCCCTGCACCGCGCGCCCACTTGTACTTCGCGGCCAGCACCGCGACCGGCGTTTCGGTCGTGTACGGGTACGCGGGGATGCCGTGCGCGAACAGATGCTCCGCCGCCTCTTCCACCTGGACGTCGCCCGCGAGCGATACGACGACCGGCTTCTGGATGCCCTTCGCTCTCATCTCGTCGACGACCTCGACCATTTTCTGGGCGAACACCATCGGCGGCGTGACGATGGTGTGCCAGTAGCCCAGGATCAGCGCGTGGATGCGCGGGTCCTCGAGGCCGAGCTTCACCGTGTTCTGGTAGGTCTTGGGCGGCTCGCCGCCGGTGATGTCGACCGGGTTGCCGGCCGCGCCGAACGGGGGGATGAACTTGCGGAACGCCGCGTCGAGATCGGGAGGCATCGCCATCAGCGACAGTCCGTTGTCGACGCAGGCGTCGGAGAGCAGCACGCCGGAGCCGCCGGCGCCGGTGATGATGAGCACGTTCTCGCCCTTGGGCGTGGGCAGGATCGGGATTGCCCTCGCGAACTCGAGCAGATCGCGCAGCGAGCGCGCCCGGATCACGCCCGATTGCCTGAGCACGTCCTCGTAGATCTTGTCGTTGCCGGCGAGCGCGCCGGTATGCGAGCTGGCGGCGCGCGCACCCATGCTGGTGCGCCCGGCCTTGAGCATGACGATCGGTTTCTTCTTGGACACGCGCTTCGCCACCTCGGCGAAGGCGCGACCGTCCTTCAGATCCTCGCAGTGCTGCGCGATGATCGTCGTGTTGTCGTCCTGCTCGAAGAACGTCAGCAGATCATCCTCGTCGATGTCGGACTTGTTGCCCAGACCCACGATCGCCGACACGCCCATCTTGGCCGAGCGCGAGAAGCCGATGATCGCCATGCCGATGCCGCCGGACTGCGACGACAGCGCCGCATGACCCTTGACGTCGTACGCCGTGCAGAACGTGGCGCAAAGATTCTTCCACGTGTAATAGAAGCCGTAGATGTTGGGGCCCATGAGGCGCACGCCGTACTTGCGGCCGATGTCCTGGATCTCCTTCTGGCCTTCGACGTTGCCGGTCTCGGCGAACCCCGACGGGATGAGCACCGCTCCGGGGATTTTCTTCTCGCCCACCTCCACCAGCGCCTGCGCCACGAACTTCGCCGGGATGGCGAACACCGCGACGTCGATCTTGCCCGGCACGTCCTTGACGCTCTTGTACGCCTTGCGCCCCATGATCTCGGACGCCGAGGGGTTGATCGGATAGATCTCGCCCTGGTAGCCGCCGTTGATGAGGTTCTTCATCACCGAATTGCCGATCTTGCCTTCCTCGCTCGACGCGCCGATCACCGCGACCGCGTCGGGCTTCATGATGCGGTTCATGTCGCGCACGATGTCGTCGTGCGCGGGACGGAAGCGCGCGGGTGCGGGCTCGAAATCCACCACGATGCGCACGTCCGCGGCGATCGCGCCCTGCTTGGTCGCGAACACCGGATTCAGGTCCATCTCGCTGATCTCGGGAAAGTCCGCGATCAGCTGCGACACGTTCTGGATCATGCCGGCAAGCGCATTGCGATCGACCGGATCGGCGCCGCGCACGCCCTTGAGGATCTCGGCGGCGGCGATGCCGTCGAGCATCGAGAGAGCGTCGTCCTTCGACGCCGGCGCCAGTCGGAACGTGATGTCCTTGAGCACTTCGACCAGCACGCCGCCCAGGCCGAACGCGACCAGCTTGCCGAACGACGGGTCGGTGACCGCGCCGATGATGACTTCCTGCCCGCCCTGGAGCATCTGCTGCACCTGGACGCCGAGCAGCTTTGCCTTCGCGTCGTACTTTTTCGCGTTGGCCATGATCGTGTCGTAGCCGCGCTGCGCCTCTTCCGCGGTCTTGACGCCGACCAGGACGCCGCCGGCCTCGGTCTTGTGCAGGATTTCCGGCGACACGATCTTGAGCACGACCGGAAAGCCGATGCTGGCGCAGAGCTTCGCTGTCTCGGCGGCGCTCGTCGCGACGCCTTCCTTGGGCACGGCGATGCCGTACGCGTCGCACACGAGCTTGCCTTCGGGCGCGGTCAGCGACGTGCGTCGCTCCGCCTTCACCTTGTCCAGAATCGCGCGCACTGCGGTCTTGTTGTTCGCCATCGTCGTCCCTTCAGATTTCGCCCGCGAGCGCGGCCGGGTTGGTGCGTATCCTGCGATGCCTCAGATGGCCTTGGCGGCGCGCAATGCGTCGACCTTGTCCTTGCCGTAACCGAGCTCGGCCAGCACTTCGTCGGTGTGCTCGCCCAAGAGCGGCGAGCGCAGCACCTCGGTCGGGCTGTCGGACATCTTGATCGGATTGCCCACCGAGAGATACTTGCCGCGCTTCGGGTGGTCGACCTCGACGACGGTGCCGGTCTTGCGCAGCGACGGCTCGTCGGCGATCTCCTTCATCGACAGGATCGGGCCGCACGGAATGTCGTGCTTGTTGAGGATGTCCATCGCCTCGAACTTGGTCTTGGTCTTGGTCCACTGCTCGATCTCGTCGAAGATTTCCATCAGGTGCGGCAAGCGCGCCTTCGGCGTCGCGTAGCGCGGATCGGTGAGCCACTCAGGATGTCCGGTCACTTCGCAGATGTCCTTCCAGACCGGCGCCTGCGTGATGAAGTAGATGTAGGCATTGGGATCGGTCTCCCAGCCCTTGCATTTCAGGATCCATCCCGGCTGTCCGCCGCCCGACGCGTTTCCCGCGCGCGGCACGGCCTCGAGAAACTTGCCGTTCGGATACTGCGGGTACTCCTCCATCACGTGCGTCCGATCCAGTCGCTGCTGGTCGCGCAGCTTGACGCGGCACAGGTTGAGCACGCCGTCCTGCATCGCGGCGAGCACGCGCTGTCCGCGCCCGCTGGTGTTGCGCTGGTAGAGCGCGGCGACGATGCCGAGCGCGAGATGAAGCCCGGTCCCCGAATCGCCGATCTGCGCGCCGGTCACCAGTGGCGGCCCGTCGTCGAAGCCGGTGGTCGACGCGGCGCCGCCCGCGCATTGCGCGACGTTCTCGTACACCTTGCAGTCCTCGTACGGTCCCGGGCCGAAGCCCTTCACCGACGCGACGATCATGCGCGGATTGAGCGACTGGATGTGCTCCCAGGTGAGGCCCATGCGCTCGAGCGCGCCCGGCGCGAAGTTCTCCACCAGCACGTCGCAGTGCTTGACCAGCGCCTCGAGCACTTCCTTGCCCTGCGGGTGCTTGGCGTCGACGGTGATCGAGCGCTTGTTGTGATTGAGCATCGTGAAATACAGGCTGTCGACGCCGGGGATGTCGCGAAGCTGCCCGCGCGTGATGTCGCCCTCGCCGGCGCGCTCGACCTTGATCACGTCCGCGCCCAGCCACGCCAGGAGCTGCGTGCAGGTCGGGCCCGATTGCACGTGCGTGAAATCGAGAATGCGTACGCCGTCGAGTGCCTTGCCCATCAGTTTCCCCGTCGATTCAATAGCACGATGTCAGATGCGAGGTCGCGTTGAACGTCGGCGCGCCGCACGATAATGTCGCTCCACACATTCAACCGACGGTGAATGCGGCGCGGCGTCACTGCTTCTTCTTCGCGGTCGGATTGAGGCTCGTGATGCGGCCGCTCTCCGTGCCCGCCTTTTCGTCGATCACCGCGTTGATCAGGGTGGGCCGGCGCGAGCGGATCGCTTCTTCCATCGCGCTGCGAAGCTCGGCCGGCGTCGATGCCATCACGCCGACGCCCCCGAAGGCCTCCATCAGCTTCTCGTAGCGCGCGCCCTTGACGAACACCAGAGGCGACGGATCGGATCCTCCGGTTGGATTCACCTCATCGCCGCGATAGACGCCGTTGTTGTTCATGATCACGACGCAGACCGGCAGGTTGTAGCGGCAGATCGTCTCGCACTCCATACCGGAGAAACCGAAGGCGCTGTCGCCCTCGATCGCGATCACCTGCTCGCCGCTCACCACGGCGGCGGCGACCGAAAACCCCATGCCGATGCCCATGACGCCCCACGTGCCGACGTCCAGGCGCTTGCGCGGCTTGTACATGTCCACGATGCTGCGCGTGAAGTCGAGCGCGTTCGCGCCTTCGTTGACGACGATGGCGTCCGGATTGGCCTTGACGATGTCGCGCACGACATTGAGCGCGCTGTGGAAGTTCATCGGTGACGGATTCTTCGCCAGCGATTCGCCCATCTTCGCGACATTCTTGGTCTTGCGCTCGGCGATGGCGTCGAGCCACTCGGCGGGCGGCTTCGGCCAGTTCGATCCGATGGACTTGAGCATGGCCGAGACGCACGATCCGATGTCGCCGACGACCGGCGCGTCGATGCGCACGTTGCTGTCCGCCTCCTGCGGCGAGATGTCGATCTGGACGAACTTCTGGCCGCCCCATGCCTTGGGCGATGCGCCGCCCCACGTCTTGCCCTTGCCTTGCGAAAGCAGCCAGTTGAGTCGCGCACCGATCAGCATCACGACGTCGGCTTCGGGCAGCACGTACGAACGTGCAGCCGATGCCGACTGCTCGTGCGTGTCGGGCAGCAGGCCCTTGGCCATCGACATCGGCAGGTAGGGGATGCCGGTTTTTTCCACCAGCGCGCGAATGTCCGCGTCGGCCTGCGCGTACGCCGCGCCCTTGCCGAGGATGATCAGCGGTCGCTTGGCGCTCTTGAGCAAGTCGAGCGCGCGCTGCACGGCGTCCGGCGCCGGGATCTGGCGCGGCGCCGGATCGACCACCTTGATCAGCGAGTTCTTCCCCGCTTCCGCGTCCATCGTCTGCGGGAACAGCTTGGCCGGCAGGTCGAGATACACGCCGCCGGGACGGCCGGACAGCGCGGCACGGATCGCCCGCGCCACGCCGACGCCGATGTCCTCGGCGTGCAGGACGCGGAACGCGGCCTTGGCGTGCGGCCTGGCGATGGCGAGCTGGTCCATCTCCTCGTAGTCGCCCTGCTGCAGGTCGACGATCTCGCGCTCGCTCGAGCCGCTGATCAGGATCATCGGAAAGCAGTTGGTGGTGGCGTTGGCGAGCGCCGCCAATCCGTTCATGAAGCCGGGGGCGGACACCGTGAGGCAGATGCCCGGCTTTTGCGTCATGAAGCCGGCGATGGACGCGGCGTACCCCGCGTTTTGCTCGTGACGGAAGGAAATGACGCGCAGCCCCGCGGCCTGCAGCTTGCGCGTGAGGTCGGTGATCGGAATGCCGGGCAGGCCGAAAATGGTCTCGATGCCATTCAGCTTGAGAGCCTCGATGACGAGCTGGAAGCCGTCGGTCTCCTGCGCTTGGGGAGTGACCCCGCCACTGGCGACTTTGGGCGTTTGTTCGACGGTCGACGCGGACTTGCTGGGTGTCTTCGCTACGATGTCCATAGCTTCCTCTTGGCGATTTGCGTCGATACCGCGTAGCGGATGCGCCCTCACGTGACGGGCGCCGCGGTTGACGGCCTTTGTTTTCCGAGTATTCTGGCATAACGTATTTGGTATATCAGCCGCTGTCAATCTTTCTTTGAACCCTTTTTGCGCGCGACTGACCCGACGCTCTCATGGCCACCTCGATCGACACCGCCGACACGCCACTGGCGCTGGATCTGCAGCCGCTCAGCACCAATGTGAGCTTCCGCGACCAGGCGTACGCGGCGCTCAAGCAGGCGATCATGAACGCCGACATCTACGCGCATCGCGAGGAAATCCGCCTCGACGAGCGCCACCTCGGCATCGCGCTGGGCGTGAGCCGCACGCCGATCCGCGAGGCGATGGCGCTGCTCGAGCAGGAGGGCTTCCTGCGCACCGAGCCGCGACGCGGCGTCTTCATCGTGCGCAAGACCAAGAAGCAGATCATCGAGATGATCGAGATGTGGGCCGCGCTCGAGAGCATGGCGGCGCGGCTGGCGACGCTCAATGCGTCCGACGCCGACATCGCGGCGCTGCGCCACATGTTCGACGAGTTCCGCAACACGACACCGGCCGACCACATCGACGAATACTCCGACGCCAACATCGCGTTCCACCAGGCGATCATCCGGCTCTCCGGCTCGCACCTGATGGGCAAGACGATCGAGAACCTGTTCATCCACGTGCGCGCGATCCGTCGCATGACGATCTCGCAGCGCGACCGCGCCGAGCGCTCGATCGCCGACCACATGCGCATCATCGAGGCGCTGGAAAAGCGCGACACCGAGCTCGCCGAGCGCCTGGTGCGACAGCATTCGCTCGACCTCGCCGCGCACGTCGACAAGTACGGCGATTTCCTCGACTGATGTCGACGCAGACCGCTCCTCCGCCTTCCCGGCCGCAGGTCGTCGACACGTCGGCGCTCGGCGGCCGGCGCAAGTCGCGGTCGCACGCCAAGGGGCGGCCGATCGAGCCGCAGGCGCGCGCCGAGATCGCGGCATTGCTCGGCGACGCGCCGCGCCGTCGCGATCTGCTCATCGAGTTCCTGCATCGCATTCAGGACCGCTACGGCCACATCTCGGCGGCGCACATCCTCGCGCTCGCCGAGGAGTTGCGCCTGGCGCGCACCGAAGTGTACGAAGTCGCGACCTTCTATCACCACTTCGACGTCGTGCGGGAGGGAGAGACCGCGCCACCGCCGTTGACGGTGCGCGTATGCGAGACGCTGTCGTGCCAGCTGGCGGGCGCCGACGAACTGCTCGCCGCGTGCGCGCGCGCCGGCTGGCCCGGCGTGCGCGTGATCGCCGCGCCGTGCATCGGCCGTTGCGAGCAGGCGCCGGCGGCCGTCGTCGGCATGCACGCCGTGCCCAACGCCACGCTCGAGCGCATCGCGGATGCCGTGGCAAGCCGCGCGCGCGAAGCGCCGTCCGCAGGCGCGAGCGGCGCGACGGCGTCGAGCAGCCCGCCAGCCGATCGCTGAGCCGGCGCCAGCCGATGCCATAGGGTATGCCGCCTACCGGCGCGACGGCGGATACCGCCTGCTCGAGCAGTGCGCGCGCGGCGAGCGCACCGTCGACGACATCATCGCGGCGCTCGATGCATCCGGACTGCGCGGACTCGGCGGCGCCGGGTTTCCCACCGCGCGAAAATGGAAGATCGTGCGCGCCGAGCCCGCGCCGCGGCTGCTCGCGGTGAACATCGACGAGGGCGAGCCGGGGACGTTCAAGGACCGCTTCTATCTCGAGCGCGATCCGCACCGCTTTCTCGAGGGCATGCTGATCGCGGCGTGGGCGGCGGGCATCGACGACGTCTACATCTACCTGCGCGACGAGTACGCGGCGTGCCGCGCGCTGCTCGAGCGCGAGCTTCGCGATCTCCAGGCCGACCCGCCGTGCGCGCTGCCCCGCATCCACCTTCGACGCGGCGCCGGCGCCTACATCTGCGGCGAGGAATCGGCGATGATCGAGTCGATCGAGGGCAAGCGCGGCATGCCGCGCCTGCGCCCGCCGTACGTGGCGCAGGTGGGGCTGTTCGGCAGGCCGACGCTCGAGCACAACATGGAAACGCTGCACTGGATTCGCGACATCGTCGAAAAGGGCGGCGCGTGGTTCGCGCAGCAGGGGCGCAACGGCCGCAAGGGGCTGCGCTCGTTCTCGGTGTCGGGCCGCGTGGCCAAGCCCGGCGTGCATCTGGCGCCCGCCGGCATCACCGTGCGCGAGCTCATCGACGAATTCTGCGGCGGCATGGCGGCGGGCCACGAGTTCTACGCGTATCTGCCGGGAGGCGCGTCGGGCGGCATCCTTCCGGCGTCGCTCGGTGACGTGCCGCTGGACTTCGACACGCTGCAGCCGCACGGTTGCTTCATCGGCTCGGCGGCGGTGGTGATCCTGTCGCAGCACGACCGGGCGCGCGACGCGGCGCTCAACCTGATGCGATTCTTCGCGCACGAATCGTGCGGTCAATGCACGCCGTGCCGCGTCGGCACCGAAAAAGCCGTCGCGCTGATGGAAAAGCCGAAGTGGGACGTTGCGCTGCTCGGCGAGCTCTCGCAGGCGATGGGCGACGCGTCGATCTGCGGGCTCGGGCAGGCAGCGCCCAACCCGATCGCGTGCGTGGTGAAGTATTTCCCGCAGGAGCTCGCATGAGTGCCGCAGGGCCGCCCCAAGGCACTCGCCCCCTGGGGGGAGCGGCGCGCAGCGCCGCACAGGGGGACCTATGAACGCTCCGTTCGAGACCGCGGTGCTGCAGGAATCGATCGAGTTCACGCTCGACGGCCGCGCGCTCGCGTCGCGTCCGGGCGAGACCATCATCGAGGTCGCCGATCGCCACGGCGTCGAGATCCCGCGCCTTTGCTACAAGCCGGGCATGCGCCCGGACGGCAACTGCCGCGCCTGCGTGGTCGAGATCAAGGGCGAGCGCGTGCTCGCACCGTCGTGCTGTCGCGTGCCGACGGCGGGAATGGAAGTCTCGTCGGACAGCGCGCGCGCGCGCCACGCGCAGAAGCTGGTCGTCGAGATGCTCGCCGCGGACGTTCCCGAGCGCGTCTACAAGCCCGATTCCGAGCTCGACCACTGGAAGCGCTGGCTGGGCATCGGCAAGCCGCGCTTCGCGGCGCGCGCGCAGCCCGCGGCCGATCTGTCGCATCCGGCGATGGCGGTCAATCTCGACGCCTGCATCCAGTGCACGCGCTGCGTTCGCGCCTGCCGCGAGGAGCAGGTCAACGACGTCATCGGCTACGCGTTTCGCGGCGGCGATTCCAAGATCGTGTTCGACCTGGACGATCCGATGGGCGAGTCGACGTGCGTGGCGTGCGGCGAATGCGTGCAGGCGTGCCCGACCGGCGCGCTGGCGCCGGCGCACGACGCGTACCTGGTCGTGGCCGACAAGAAGGTGTCGTCGCTGTGCCCGTACTGCGGCGTGGGCTGCCAGCTCACCTATCACGTCAAGGACAACCACATCGTTCGCGTCGACGGTCGCGACGGGCCGGCCAATCACGAACGGCTGTGCGTGAAGGGGCGCTTCGGGTTCGACTACGTGAGTCATCCGCAGCGACTCACCCGGCCGCTGATCCGCAAGCCGGGCATGCCGAAGTCCGCCGATTTCGTCATGGATCCGGCCGATCCGCTCTCCGTGTTCCGCGAGGCGAGCTGGGAAGAGGCGATGGAGCTCGCCGGCGGCACGCTGGCGCGAATTCGCGACGAGCGCGGCAGCGACGCGCTCGCCGGCTTCGGCTCCGCGAAGGGCTCCAACGAGGAGGCCTACCTTTTCCAGAAGCTGGTGCGCACCGGCTTCGGCACCAACAACGTCGACCACTGCACGCGGCTGTGCCACGCATCGAGCGTCGCCGCGCTGCTCGAGGGCATCGGCTCGGGCGCGGTGTCGAACCCGGTGATGGACGTCACCCAGGCCGACGTGGTGCTGCTCATCGGCGCCAATCCGGTGGTCAATCACCCGGTCGCGGCGACGTGGATCAAGAACGCGGTCAAGAACGGGACGCAGGCTCATCCTCGCCGACCCGCGGCGCTCCGAGCTGGCCCGCCATGCCACGCAGTACCTGCAGTTCAAGCCCGACACCGACGTGGCGCTGCTGAACGCGATGATGCACACCATCATCGAGGAAGGTCTCGTCGACCAGGCGTTCGTCGCCGATCGCACCAGCGGCTACGAGGAGCTGCGCGCCAACGTCGCGGGCTACAGCCCCGAAGCGATGGCGCCGGTGTGCGGCATTGCCGCGTCGACCATACGCGAGGTGGCGCGCATGTTCGCGACCTCGCGCGCCTCGATGATCCTCTGGGGCATGGGCATCTCGCAGCACATCCACGGCACCGACAACGCGCGATGCCTGATCGCGCTCACGCTGATGACCGGCCAGGTGGGCCGGCCCGGCACGGGGCTGCATCCGCTGCGCGGACAGAACAACGTGCAGGGCGCGAGCGACGCCGGACTCATCCCGATGATGTATCCGGACTACAAGCGTGTCGACAACGCGAGCGCGCAGCAGCGCTTCGAAGCAGCGTGGGGCATGGCGCTCGATCCGCAGCCCGGGTTGACCGTCGTCGAGATCATGGACGCCGTGCACGCGGGCAAGATCCGCGGCATGTACATCATGGGCGAGAACCCGGCGATGTCCGATCCGGATGTCCATCACGCGCGCCAGGCGCTGGCGGCGCTCGACATGCTCGTCGTGCAGGACATCTTCCTCACCGAGACCGGGTATCTCGCCGACGTGATTCTTCCCGCGTCGGCGTTCCCGGAAAAGACCGGCACGTTCACCAACACCGACCGCAGCGTCCAGCTCGGCCGCCAGGCGCTCGAGCCCCCGGGCGAGGCGCGACAGGATCTGGCGATCATCGTCGACATGGCGAGGCGGCTCGGGCTGGACTGGAATTACGCGCATCCGAGCGAGGTGTTCGACGAGATGCGCAAGGTGATGCCGTCGATCGCCGGCGTGACGTGGGATCGGCTCGAGCGCGACGGCGCGGTCACCTATCCCTGCGAGCACGAAGGCGACCCGGGCGAGCGCGTCGTGTTCACCGAGCAGTTTCCGACCGAGTCGGGTCGTGCGCGCTTCGTTCCCGCGGCGATCATTCCGGCCGCGGAGCAGCCCGATACGGCGTATCCGTTCGTGCTCATCACCGGACGCCAGCTCGAGCACTGGCACACCGGCAGCATGACGCGCCGCACCGCGGTCCTCGACACCATCGAGCCCTCGCCGGTGGCGTCGGTGCATCCCGACGACCTCGGCGCGCTCGGCGTCGCCGCGGGCGGCGACATCACCGTCGCCTCGCGCCGCGGCAGCATCACGCTCTCGGCGCGCGCCGACGAGGGCACGCCGCGCGGCGCGGTGTTCATCCCGTTCTGCTACTACGAGGCCGCGGCGAACCTGCTCACCAACCCGGTGCTCGATCCGTTCGGCAAGATCCCCGAGTTCAAGTACTGCGCGGTGCGCGTGAGCGCCGGCGGCGAGCGCAATCCCGGCGAGGGCTACGGCACGCGCTGACCGCCGCCGCGCGCGGCGGTTGCGTTTCAGCGCAGGCGCAGCGCCGCGTCGAGCAGTCGCGCGATCTGCTCGGCGCGATCGGCGAGCAGCGCCGGCGCATCGGCGACGCATTGCTCGAGCGTGGAAGGACCCGCAGGCAGCGCGAAGCATCCCGCGAATTGCGCGCCGAGCGCCGGCAGCGCGGCGCCATCGATGCTTCCCGACAGCAGCGTCGCCGGAACGCCTCGCGCCCGCGCGCGCTTCGCCACCACCCACGGCGTCTTTCCGAGCAGCGTCTGCGCATCGCTCCTTCCTTCGCCGGTGATGAGCCACGTCGCGCCCGCCAGCGCGGCGTCGAGGCCCACCAGATCGGCGACCACCTCGGCACCCGAGCGCAGCGTCCCGCCGATCAGCTGCAGCGCGAACCCCAGCCCGCCTGCGGCGCCCGATCCCGGAAGCTCGCGCACGCTCTTGCCCACCGCCTGCTCGGCGAGCGTCGCGAAGCGCCGGAGTGTCTCGTCGATGGCGCGTACGCGCTCCGGCGGCACGCCCTTTTGCGGCCCGAAAATCGCGGTGGCGCCGCGCTCGCCGAGTAGCGGATTGTCGACGTCGGACATGATGGTGATGCGCGCGTCGGCGAGCCTCGCGTCCATCGTGCGGGCGTCGACCGCAGCGAGTGAAGCGAGCGCCGCGGGCGTCGCGTCCACCGTGTGTCCCGATGCATCGAAGAGTTTCATGCCCAGCGCCGCGAGCATCCCAGCGCCGCCGTCGTTGGTGCTGCTGCCGCCGACGCCGATCATGAGCTCGCGCGCGCCGGCGTCGAGCGCGGCGCGGATGAGCTCGCCCACGCCGCGCGTGCTGCGTCGCTCGACATCGACCGACGTACCAATCCGCTCGGTGAGCCCCACGACTTGCGCCGCCTCGATGACCGCGGTGCGTCCGCCATCGATCATTCCGTAGGCGGCATCGATGGGCGCACCCGATGCGCCGGCGACGGCGCGCGATCGTCGCTCGCCTCCGCGCGAGAGGATCGCGTCGAGCGTGCCTTCACCGCCGTCGGCCATCGGACACTGCCTCGCTTCCACGTCTGCGCCAAACGCGCGCGATGCCGTGTGCGATCGCCTGCGCCGCTTCAGCGGCAGACGCCGATCCCTTGAAGGAATCTGGGCGCGATGACGACGATGGTTCGGCGTGTCACGGCAGGCGCGTATGATGCGAGCGGATCGGAAGAGACGACGATGGTATCAGGCCTGCAAAGCGTTTCTATGCGCTGCCGATCGGCGTCGTTAGTGGCCGCGGCGGCGGCGTTCGGATTTTCACTTTCGCTCGCGGCGTCGAGCGCGCTTGCCGCGCCCGACTACGCGCGCGAGGATCGATGGGCGGCCGAGGTCGCGCCGACGACGGTCGTCGGCGAAGTCGTGTACCTGTCGACGCCGTCGCGCCCGCGCGTGCTGGCGCTTTGGACCGAGGCGCCGTCCGCCAAGGGCAGCGTCGTTCTCGTCCATGGACTGGGTGTGCATCCGGACTGGGGACTCATCGGCGGCCTGCGCACGCGCCTCGCCGAAGCGGGCTTCTCCACGCTGTCCGTGCAGATGCCGGTGCTCGCCGCGGATGCGCCGCGCGAAGCCTACGCAGCGCTGCAGCCCGAGGCCAACGAGCGCATCGCCGCGGCGATCACGTTCGCGAGATCGCACGGTACGCAGCGCGTCGCCGTCGCAGCGCACAGCATGGGAGCGAGCATGGTGAACGGCTATCTCGCCACCGCGGGGGCGGCGCGCATCGACGCGTTCGTGCCGATCGGGATGTGGGGCGATTTCGCGATCGCTCCCCGCGAGCCCGTGCTCGACGTGACCGCGGCCGATGATTTTGCGCAGGTGCTCGAATCCGCGCCGCTGCGCCAGCCCAAGTTGCCGCGCGACGGCTGCTCGCGGCGCGTCATCATCGCGGGCACCGATCACTACATGGACAATCGCCACGCCGAGCTCGCCTCGGCGCTGCTGCCGTTCCTGCAGCGCGCCTTCGACGCCGCCTGCAAGTAGCGGCTCTGTACGGCCCCTGACGTCGGCTCAGGTCTTGAGCCGATAGCCGGTGCGGAAGATCCAGGCGACGATCACCAGGAAGACCGCCAGGAACGCGAGCGTCATCGCGAAGCTCACCGCGAGGCTCACGTCGGCGGAGCCGTAGAAGCTCCAGCGAAATCCGCTGATCAGGTAGAGCACCGGGTTGGCCAGCGTCACCGTCTGCCAGAACGACGGCAGCATGTGGATGGAATAGAAGCTGCCGCCCAGGAACGTGAGCGGCGTGATGATCAGCAGCGGAATGAGCTGCAGCTTCTCGAAGCCGTCGGCCCAGATGCCGATGATGAACCCGAACAGGCTGAACGTGACCGCGGTCAGCACCAGGAAGCCGAGCATCCAGACCGGATGCATGACCTGCAAAGGCACGAACAGCCCCGCGGTGGCCAGGATGATGAGCCCCAGCACGATCGACTTGGTCGCCGCCGCGCCGACATAGGCGAGCACGATCTCGAAGTACGAGACCGGCGCCGAAAGAAGCTCGTAGATGGTTCCGGTGAACTTGGGGAAGTAGATCCCGAAGGAGGCGTTGGAAATGCTCTGTGTGAGCAGCGACAGCATGATGAGCCCGGGCACGATGAACGCGCCGTAGCTCACGCCGTCGATCTCCGGGATGCGCGAGCCGATCGCCGAGCCGAAGACGACGAAATAGAGCGAGGTCGACAGCACCGGCGAAATGATGCTCTGCATGAGCGTGCGCCGGGTGCGCGCCATTTCGAAGGCGTAGATCGCGCGGACCGCGTGGAGGTTCATCGTCTTCATGGTCTCGGGGCGTCGCCTGTCAATGGTCGCGAACGAGATCGACGAAAATGTCCTCGAGCGAGCGTTGCGTCGTCTGCAGGTCCTTGAACTCGATTCCGGCGTCCTCGACGTCGCGCAGCAACGCAACCAGGTCGGGGCGGTGGGCGGGGTGCGCGGCGTCGACGGCGCTCGAGTCGGCGGCATCGTAGGTGTAGACGAGTTGCGTGCCATCGTTGGCGAGCTCGAGCCCGTACGTCGCGAGCCTTGCCGGAACCTCGATCAGGGGCTTCTCCAGCGTCAGCGAGAGCTGCTTCTTGCCCAGCTTGCGCATCAGCTCGACCTTGTCCTCGACCAGGATGATCCGTCCCTTGCTGATGACGCCGATGCGATCGGCCATTTCCTGGGCTTCGTCGATGTAGTGCGTGGTGAGAATGATGGTCACGCCGGTCGCGCGCAGCGATCGCACCAGCTCCCACATGTCGCGGCGCAGACGCACGTCGACACCCGCGGTCGGCTCGTCGAGGAACAGCACGCGCGGCTCGTGCGAGAGCGCCTTGGCGATGAGCAGCCGCCGCTTCATCCCGCCCGACAGCGTCATGACCTTGTTGTCCTTCTTGTCCCACAGCGAAAGCGATTTCAGCACCGACTCGATGTGCGCCGGGTTCGGCGCCTTGCCGAACAGTCCGCGACTGAAGGAAACGGTGTTCCACACCGACTCGAAGGCGTCGGTGGTGAGCTCCTGCGGGACGAGCCCGACCATCGAGCGCGCCGCGCGATAGTCGCTGATGATGTCGTGGCCGTCGACGCTGACGTGCCCGGCGGATGGCGTGACGATCCCGCAGATCACGCTGATCAGCGTCGTCTTGCCGGCGCCGTTGGGGCCGAGGAGCGCGAAGATCTCGCCGCGCCGTATCTCCAGGTCGACCTCGTCGAGCGCGCGAAAGCCGGAGGCGTAGGTCTTCGAGACCTTCGATACGGTGATCATGGGCGGCATGGCTCAAGCATAACAAACGCGGCGTTTCGCATCGCAGGCGCGAGGGGCACCGCCAGCCAGGGCGCGACGCTACGCGCCGATGGGTGGCGCGTCGAAGCCGGTCGGCGATCGCGTCCCAGTCCGGCGCGGCGTCGGCGCGCTCGATCCAGATCTCGCGCGCACCGATCGCATCGAGCTCGCGCAGGCTGGCGTACAGGTCGTGCGCGTAGCCGAGCGCGTCGGCGGGCGCGGCGCGCCAGTGGCCGGCGAACCCGGGCATCGCCGGCAGCGAGTGCGCGAGCACCGCGATCCGCGCCGCCGACGCCGCGTCGAGCTCCGTCAGGCGCGAGCGCAGCTCGTCGCGCTCCATGAGCAGCGATGGCGTGCGCGGCGCGTAGTGCAACGCCAGCGATCCCGATGCGCGCGGCGCGCCCGGCCGCGCGGCGTCGGGCGCGGCGCCGATCACGCGCGCGATCCGCGCCGCCGCGATCGCGCCCGGCCGCAGCAGCGCGGGGCGCGGCCCGGTGCAGTCGACGATGGTCGACTCGATGCCGTGGTCGCAGGCGCCGCCGTCGAGAATCAGATCGACGTCGCTGCCGAATTCGTCGGCGACGTGTTGCGCCAGCGTCGCGCTGATGCGGCCGAAGCGGTTGGCCGACGGTGCCGCGATGCCGTCGCCGCCGAGAGCGGCAAAGCGCTCGAGCAGCGCGCGCGCCACCGGGTGCGCCGGCACGCGCAGGCCGACGCTGTCCTGGCCGCCGGTGATCAGTGCCGAGACGTCGTCGGCGCGCGGCAGCACCAGCGTGAGCGGCCCCGGCCAGAACGCATCGGCGAGCGCCTGCGCGGCGGGCGGCACGCTGCGCGCCCAGCGATGCATCGCCTCCGTCCGCGCGATGTGCACGATCACCGGGTGCTCGCCGGGCCGGCCCTTGGTGGCATACAACCGGCGCAGGGCATCGAGGTTGCGCGCGTCGGCGCCCAGTCCGTAGACCGTCTCGGTGGGAAAGGCGACCAGCGCGCCTTCGCGCAGCAGCGATCGCCGCGCGCGCTATGGATTCCGGGGTGGCGGGCTCGATCATGCGTACGCTCGCGGACCCGTCGCCGCGGTGAACGCCGGCCGGAGCGAGATTTGGTAGAATCGAGCCCTTTCGCCCGACGGCGCGGTGCCGGCGCGGCGACCAGAAAACGCAACCCAGGAAGGCAGGAGTGTCGATGAGCGATTTTCTATTCACATCGGAATCGGTTTCCGAGGGCCATCCGGACAAGGTCGCCGACCAGATCTCCGATGCCGTGCTGGACGCGATCCTGGCGGTCGATCCGCACGGGCGAGTCGCCGCCGAGACGCTGGTTTCGACCGGCCTCGTCGTCATGACCGGCGAAATCACCACCGATCACAAGCACGATTATGCACGCATCGCGCGCGACGCGATCCACCGCATCGGCTATACCGACCCCGAGCTTCGCTTCGACGCGCAGGGCTGCGCCGTCATGGTGTGCTACGGGCGCCAGTCGCCGGACATCGCGCGCGGCGTCGACCGCACCTCCGACGAGTACATGAACCAGGGCGCGGGCGACCAGGGGCTGATGTTCGGCTACGCCTGCGACGAGACGCCGACGCTGATGCCGTTTCCGATCTATTACGCGCACCGCCTCGTGCAAAGGCAAAGCGAAGTTCGCCGCGACGGGCGCCTGCCGTGGCTGCGGCCCGACGCGAAATCGCAGATCACCGTGCGCTACGTCGACGGCAAGCCGCAGAGCATCGACACCGTCGTGCTGTCGACGCAGCATCATCCGAGCATGAACCACCGTCAGGCAGAGCTGGCGGAGGCCGTCGTCGAGGAGATCATCAAGCCGGTGCTGCCGCCGGAGATGCTTTCCAACACGCGCTTCCTGGTCAATCCGACGGGGCGCTTCGAGATCGGCGGACCGCACGGCGACGCGGGACTCACCGGGCGCAAGATCATCGTCGACACCTACGGCGGCGCGGCACCGCACGGCGGCGGCGCGTTCTCGGGCAAGGATCCGTCCAAGGTCGACCGCTCGGCGGCGTACGCGGCGCGCTACGTCGCCAAGAACATCGTCGCCGCCGGCATCGCGCGGCAGTGCCAGGTGCAGCTGTCGTACGCGATCGGCGTCGCGCAGCCGATCAACGTCACCGTCTACACCGAAGGCACCGGACGCGTCAGCGACGCCGAGATCGCGCAAGCTCGTCACCGCGCACTTCGACCTGCGCCCCAAGGGCATCATCCAGATGCTCGACCTGCTGCGCCCGATCTATCAGAAGACCGCGGCGTACGGGCACTTCGGCCGCGACGAGCCCGAGTTCACCTGGGAGGCGATCGACAAGGTCGAGGCGCTGCGCGCCGCGGTGGGCATGGCGTCGGGCGACCGCGCGCCGTCGCGCGCTACCGCTCCGGTAGCGGGATGAACTCGGTCTCGCCGGGCACCGCCTCGAACGCCTGATCGCGCCAGCGCTCGGACGCCGCGTCGATGAGCTCGCGCGAGCTCGCGACGAAGTTCCACCAGATCACGCGATCGCCGTCCATCCTGGCGCCGCCCAGCAGCATGCAGCGCGCGGCGCTCGCCGCTTCGACGCGCGCGAAGCGATCGGGCTCGAGCACCGCCATGTGCCGCTCGGGCAGCGCGGCGCCGTCGACCGATAGCGCGCCGTCCACCGCGTAGATCGCGCGCTGCTCGTGCTCCGGCGGGATGTCGAGCGCGGCGCCGGCGTCCATCTCGACCGCGACGTAGAGCATCGGCGAGAACGTCTGCGCCGGCGCGCGCTGCCCGAACGCCGTTCCGGCGATCACGCGCATGCGCACGCCCGGTCGCTCGATTTCCGGCAGCGACGCGCGCGGATGATGCGCAAACGATGGCGCGGCCTGCTCGTGCGCCTTGGGCAGCGCCACCCAGGTCTGCAATCCGTGCAGACGATGCCCGCGCGCGCGGTCCTCCGGCGTCGAGCGCTCGGAGTGCACGATGCCGCGGCCCGCGGTCATCCAGTTGACGTCGCCCGGGAGGATGCGCTGCACCGACCCGGCGCTGTCGCGATGCATCATCGAGCCGTCGAACAGATACGTGACCGTCGCCAGTCCGATGTGCGGATGCGGGCGCACGTCGACGCCTTCTCCCGGGGCGAAGTCGACCGGGCCGAAGTGGTCGAAAAAGATGAACGGCCCGACCATCTTGTCGGGAAACGACGGCAGCAGCCGCTGCACCTGGAAGCCGCCGCCCAGGTCGCGCGTGTGCGGATTGATGATCCTCGTCATCGTGCTTCGATTCTATCAGCGCGCAAAGGTGCCATGCCGCAGCTGGCCGACGGCGAAGCGCCCCGGATCGACGGCGTCGGCGAGCGCGCCTTCCACCGGAAGCGGCGCGCCTTCGATCTGCGAGGCGACGAGCTCGGCGGCGAGCAGCGCCCAGGTCACGCCGCGCGAAGCGTAGGCGAACGCGGCGTAGGCACCGGGAAGGCGCGACAGGTCGGTAAGCTGCGCCCCGCGCAACGGGTCGGCGCCGGCGCGCGTGGCGGGAAGATCGACCAGCGCGCCGACGATCGGCATGCGATCGCGCGCGACGCAGCGGATCCCGACGCCCGCGCCGACGCGTCGCCATGTCGACGCCGGCGGTGCTGCCCGGCAGCATGCGCGCGGCGCGATCGAGGTTGTGCGCGTGGCTCGCCGCATCGATCGCCGTGTCGTCGCGGTCGAGGTCGTAGGTCGCGCCGATCACCGCGATTCCATCGGTTCGCCGGCAGCACGTAGCCGTCGCCGCCGACGACCACCCGCGGCGCGGCGAAGGGAGGCGACGGCACGTAGGTCTGCTGGCCGCGCACGTGCCGGATGGGATACGCGAGCGAGCCGATCGCCCGGCGCGGCGAGGCGAAGCGCATCGAACGCGTTGGCGAGCACGACCACCGGGGCGCGCGCGATCAGCGCGCCGTCGCGATCGCGCGCTTCCCATTGCGCATCGACGCGATCGAGCGTCGCGACCTCGCGGCGCATGTGCGCGACCAGCGTGCGGGCCCGACCGCGCCAGCTGCAGCGCCGCGATCGCGGCCGGGCGCGACGTGGCCGGCGTGGGCGAACCACCAGCCGCCCACCGCGACGTCGGCGCCGACGACGCCGCACGCGTCGTCGCGCGACACGTAGCGGGCGTAGTCGCCCGGGTAACCCAGGCGCGCCGCGGTATCCGCGACGCGCTCCTCGTTCGCCGCGCCGTCGGCGAGCTGCATGACGCCGCAGCGTTGCCACGGCGAGCTCTGCGCGTCATCGAGCAGACGCGGCCACTGCGCGTTCGCATGCAGGAACGCGGCGCGCGTCCACCGCGAGAGCAGGCAATCGTCGCGCGACGCGTGCGGCTGGAACACCGCGGCGCGCAAGCCCGACGCGCCGCTCGCCGCGGCGCTGTCGCGCTCGACCAGGTCGACGCGCCAGCCGCGCGCCGCCAGCCGCTCGGCGACGGCGCATCCGGCGAGCCCGGCGCCGATCACCAGCGCGTGTTTGTCCGACATCGGGTCCGGCGTCGTCTGCTCGGAAGCAAACGCGGCGCGGACGCGGCCGCGCGGCACGAAGCGGCCGACGAGCATCTCGCGCTTGGCGCCCGAATCCCGGCCGGCGTTCGAGCTCGAAGCCGGCGGACGAAAGCGCATCGCGCACGCTGCGCGCCACGCTCCAGGTCGACAGCGTCGCGCCCGGCGCGGCGAGCCGCGCCAGCGCCTTGGCCACAGCGCGGCGACCACATCTCCGGATTCCTGTCCGGTGCGAAGCCATCGAGGTAGAACGCGTCGGCGCGCGCGCGGATATCGGCCAGCGCCCGGGTCGCGTCGGCGAACACGAGCGTCAGCGTCACGCCGCGCTCGAGCAGCAGCCGATGCGTTCCCGGGACCAGCACCGGCCACGCGGCGCGCAACGTCGCCGATATCCCGGCGAATTCCGGATAGCGCGCATGCAGCGTCGCGAGGTCCTCGCGGCGGAACGGATGGCGCTCGACGGAGATGTAATGGAGATTCGCGCAGCGCCGCGGGTCGTCGCGCCACGCCGACCAGGTCGCCAGGAAGTTGAGCCCGACGCCGAAGCCGCACTCGACGATGCAGAAGCTGTCCGCCCGCGCCCAGCGCGCGGGCAGGTCGTTGCCGCGTCAGGAACACGTGGCAGCGCCTGTCCCGGTCCCGACGCGGCGCTGTGGTAGACGTCGCCGTACTGCGGGGAGCAAGGGATGCCCGATGCGTCGAAGGCGAGCGTGGCCGGAAGCAGCGGCGCGTTCACGCGAAGGTGCACCTTCGATAGACTGCGAACTTCCGCGAGTCAGCCATGCGCTTCGCCTACTACGACAATCTTTCCGCCGCGCGCCAGCGCATCTATCGCAAGAGCGACGCGATCGTCACGCTCGGGCTTCCCGTCGGGCTCGCGCTCGGCGACGACGTGCAGGCGCTCGGCGACGCGCTGAAAGCGGACCAGCGCGACGGGGTACAGGCCGCATGCCAGCGCATGATCGATCGGCTCACCGCCGGATATCACGTGCCCAGGATTCGCGTGCGCGTGCTGGCGCGGCGCCCCGCCGACGGCAGCGGCGAGCTGCACGGGCTCTACGAGCCCGAGGACGGCGCGACGCTCGCGCGCATCAGCGTGTGGATGCGCACCGCGCAGAAAAAGAATGTCGTGGCGTTCAAGACATTCCTGCGCACGCTCATCCACGAGCTCTGCCATCACCTGGACTACGAATTGTTCGCGCTCGAGGAGACCTTCCATACCGAGGGATTCTACAAGCGCGAGTCGACGCTGGTCGCGGCGCTGATCGAACAGATGGCGTCGTCAGCCGCAGGCGCCGCGGACGCGACGACGGCGCGCGGCGGCTGATGCCGCGCCAGCCTCGGCGCGGCTAGCGCTGCGCCTGCGCGAGCTGCGACGCGTCCCAGCCGCCGCCCAGCGCCTTGATCAATCCGACGCTGGCGGCGAGTCGCCGGCCGCGGATGGCCAGCGCGGTGCGCTCGCTGTTGAGCGCGGCGTTCTGCACTATCACTACGGCAAGATAGGTCGTGATGCCGGCGCGGTACTGGTTGTTGGTGATGGTCACGGTCTGGCGCGCCGCGCTCACCGCCTCATCCTGCACGGCCGCTTCCTGCTCGAGAATGCGCAGCGCGACCAGGTTGTCCTCGACTTCCTGGAAGCCTTGCAACACCGTCTGCCGATACGTCGCGACGGTGGCGTCGTATGCCGCCACCGCCTGGTCCTTCTGCGCGCTGCGCAGGCCGGCATCGAAGATCGCCTGCGCGATCGACGCGCCGATCGACCAGTACTGGTTCGGCAGCGACAGCAGGTGCGAGAAGCATCGAGCTCTGGAATCCGCCGGTGGCGGACAAGGTCAGCGCCGGGAAGAACGCGGCCTCCGCGACGCCGATCTGCGCGTTCGCCGCGGCGACGTTGCGCTCCGCCGACGCGATGTCGGGACGGCGCTCGAGCAGCTGCGACGGCAAGCCCGGCGGCACGACCGGGAACGTCCAGTTCGGCGTCGTGCGCGCAATGGTCAGCTCGGAGGGTGGCTTGCCGACCAGCAGCGCGATCGCGTGCTCGAGCTGCGCGCGCTGCACCTGCGCGTCGAGCGCCTGCGCCTGCGCCGCCTTGAGCTGCGCCTGCGCCTGCACGACGTCGTTGCGGCTGACGGTGCCGGCGCTGTACTGGTTCTGGGTCAGCGTCAGCGACCTGTCGTATGCGGCGACCGCCTCGTCGAGCAGCGCGATCTCGGCGTCGGCCACGCGCAGCAGCCAGTAGTCCTGCGCCAGCAGCGCCTGCGCCGACAGCCGCGCCGATTCGAGGTCGGCGACGCTCGCCTGCGCGCTCGCCTGGCTCGACTCGATGTTGCGGCGGATGCGCCCCCAGAGGTCGATCTCCCAGCCGGCGGTCAGCGCGACGTTGTAGCTGTTGTTGATCGACCGCACGGTGCCGCTGTTGTCGGACGCCTAGCTGCGACTTGGCGCGCGCCGCGTTGAAGCCCAGGTCCAGCGTCGGAAACAGCGCGGCGCGCGCCGCCTGCGTCAGCGCATCCGCCTCGCGTACCCGCGCGGCGGCCACCTGCAGGTTGAAGTTGGAGATGTCGACCTGCTCCTCGAGCGCGTTGAGCTGCGGCATCGCCGTAGATCTCCCACCATTTGCCGCGCGGCATCGCGTCCTGCGGTTGCGCGGGTTTCCAGTCCCGCCAGCTTCCTTGTATGCGGGCGCGGCGGGTCGGACGTCGGTCGCGAGTAGTCGGGACCGAGCATGCAGCCCGCCAGCGCGCAGACGAGCACGCACGGCGACGATCGCGGCACGAGGCATCGCGCGCAATGCGGAGTAGCTCGCGCATCGTGCTGCGTCCTGATCACTGCGGCGCTGCCGCGGCGCGTGACGTGCCGACCGGCGTGTCGACGCGACGCGGCCGGCGCGCCCAGAGGCTGGCGCGGTCGAGGTACAGGTAGACCACGGGCGTGGTGTAGAGCGTCAGGATCTGGCTCACGATCAGCCCGCCGACGATGGAGATGCCCAGCGGCCGGCGCAGCTCGGCGCCGTCGCCGGTGCCGAGCGCGAGCGGGATCGCGCCGAGCAGCGCCGCCATGGTGGTCATCATGATCGGCCGGAAGCGCAGCACGCACGCCTCGAAGATCGCGTCGCGCGGCTGCGCCCGTGGTGGCGCTCGCGCGTCGAGCGCGAAGTCGATCATCATGATCGCGTTCTTCTTCACGATGCCGATCAGCAGGATCACGCCGATCAGCGCGATGACGCTGAACTCGGTCTTGAAGAGCGAGCAGCGCGAGCAGCGCGCCGACGCCCGCCGAGGGCAGCGTCGAGAGGATCGTGATCGGGTGGACGTAGCTCTCGTAGAGGATGCCGAGCACGATGTAGACGGTGAGCAGCGCCGCGAGGATCAGCACGGGCTGGCTGTCGAGCGACTGCTGGAACGCCCGCGCCGTGCCCTGGAAGCTGCCGCGGATGGTGGTCGGCACGCCGATGCGCGTCGAGCGCGTCGTCGATCGCCAGCGTCGCCTGCCGACAGCGACACGCCCAGCGGCGAGGTTGAACGAGATGGTGGTCGCGGCGAACTGCCCTGGTGGTTCACGCCGAGCGCGGTGTTGGTCGGCGCGTAGTGCGCGAAGGCCGACAGCGGCACCTGCGCCCCTGTCGAGCGACGGTCACGTAGACGTCGTCGAGCGCGTCGGGCGCTGCCAGTACTCGGGCGCCGCCTCCATCACCACGTGGTACTGGTTGAGCTCCGGGTAGATGGTCGACACCTGGCGCTGGCCGAAGGCGTGGTTGAGCGTGGTGTCGATCGTGCGCGGCGAGACGCCCAGGCGCGCGGCGGTGTCGCGGTCGATCACCAGCGAGGTCTGCAGGCCCTGGTCCTGCTGGTCGGTGTTCACGTCGGTGAGCTCGGGCAGATCTGCGCAGCGCGCGCGCGGATCTGCGGCGCCCACGTGCGCAGCTCGGTCGAGGTCGTCGGCCTGCAGCGTGAACTGGTAGGTGGCGTTGGACTGCCGCCCGCCGACGCGCATGTCCTGGATCGGGTTGAGGAAGAGGTTGGCGCCCGGCTCCTTGGCGAGCTTGACGCGCAGCCGCGCGATGACCTGGTCGACGCTATCCTGCGCTCCGACAGCGGCTTCAGCGCACGAACATGTAGCCGGTGTTGCGCTGCGCCGCCGCCGGTGAAGCGCGACGACGTTCTCCACCGCCGGGATCGGCGCGCACGATGGCGACGAAGCTGTCGAGCTTCGGCTGCATCGCCTGGAACGAGATGCTCTGGTCGGCGCGGATGAAGCCGATCAGGCGCCCGGTGTCCTGCTGCGGGAAGAAGCCCTTCGGCACGATCGTGTACAGGTAGACGTTGAGGCCGACGGTGATGAGAAGGATCAGCATCATCGAGCGGGCCGTTGTCGAGCGCCCAGCCGAGGCTCCGCTCGTAGCCGTCGCGCATCGCGGTCGAAGCCGCGCTCGCTCCAGCGCGAACCAGCGGCCGGCGCTTCATGCTCGCGCGCGGGCCGCAGCAGGCGCGAGCACATCATCGGCGTCGTGGTGAGCGAGACCACGAGCGAGATCAGGATCGCCACCGACAGCGTGATCGCGAACTCGCGGAAGAAGCGGCCGACGATGCCGCCCATGAACAGGATCGGGATGAACACCGCGATCAGCGACACGCTCATCGACAGCACGGTGAAGCCGACCTCGCGCGCGCCGAGCAGCGCCGCCTGCATCGGCGCCATGCCCTTCTCGATGTGGCGCGACACGTTCTCGAGCACCACGATGGCGTCGTCGACGACGAAGCCGGTGGCGATGGTCAGCGCCATCAGCGACAGGTTGTTGAGGCTGAAGCCGAGCAGGTACATCGCGCCGAAGGTGCCGATCAGCGACACCGGCACCGCGACGCCGGGAATCAGCGTCGCGCGCCCGTTGCGCAGGAACAGCGAACACCACCAGGATCACCAGGACGCACCGCGATCAGCGAGCGTGCGCTCGACGTCGCGCAGCGAGGCGCGGATGGTGGTGGTGCGCTCCATCACCACGTCGAGGTTGATCGCGCTGGGGATCGAGGCGCGCAGCTCCGGCAGCAGCGCGGTGACGCGGTCGACGGTCTCGATGATGTTGGCGTTCGGCTGGCGGTTGATGATGAGCAGCACCGAGGGCTTGCCGTTGGACGATCCCGCGTTGCGCAGGTCCTGCACCGAGTCGACGACCTCGCCCAGGTCGGTGAGGCGCACCGCGGCGCCGTTGCGGTAGGCGACGATCAGCGGCAGGTACTCGGCGGCCTTCGTCGCCTGGTCGTTGGCGTAGATCTGCCAGTGGCGGTCGCCGTCCTCGACGAGCCCTTTGGGCGGTTCGCGTTGGTGGCGGACGAGCGCGCTGCGCACCTCGCTCGAAGCCGATGCCGTACTTGTTCGAGCGCCTGCGGGTTCAGCTCGACGCGCACCGCGGGCAGCGAGCTGCCGCCCACCGTGCACCTGGCCCGACGCCGGCGACCTGCGAGAGCTTCTGCGCGAGGATGGTCGAGGCGGTGTCGTACATCTCGCCCGTGGTCATCGTGTCCGAGGTCAGCGCCAGGATCATGATCGGCGCGTCGGCCGGGTTCACCTTGCGGTAGGTCGGGTTGTTCGGGCAGGCCGGTCGGCAGCAGGCTGCGCGCCGCGTTGATCGCCGCCTGCACGTCGCGCGCCGCGCCGTCGATGTCGCGGTTGAGATCGAACTGCAGCGTGACGCGCGTCGATGCCGAGCGAGCTGCTCGACGTCATCTCGGTCACGCCGGCGATGCGGCCGAGCGCGCGCTCGAGCGGCGTGGCGACGGTCGCCGCCATCGTCTCCGGGCTCGCGCCGGGCAGCGACGCCGGCACCGAGATGGTCGGGAAGTCGACCTGCGGCAGCGGCGAGACCGGCAGCAGGCGAAACGAGACGGCGCCCGCCAGCGCCAGCCCGATCGTGAGCAGCGTCGTGGCGACGGGTCGCGCGATGAAGGGCGCGGAGAGGTTCACGCCCCATTCGTGCAGACGCGTGCGCTTGGCCGTCTTGTCGGCGGTCGCCATCGCGGTCCCTCAGTCGCCCGCTGCCGGCTGCGGCCGCGCGGCGTCGTCGATGCCGCGCCAGCGCCGCACGCGGCGCGCGAGGTCGTCGAAGGCGAGATAGATCACCGGCGTGGTGAACAGCGTCAGCACCTGGCTGACAAGATCAGGCCGCCGACCATCGCGATGCCGAGCGGATGGCGCAGCTCCGAGCCCACGCCCCAGCCGAGCATCAGCGGCAGCGCGCCGAGCAGCGCCGCCATGGTCGTCATCAGGATCGGCCGGAAGCGCAGCAGCGCACGCCTGGTAGATCGCCTCGCGCGGCGGCTTGCCCTCCTCGCGCTCGGCGTCGAGCGCGAAGTCGATCATCATGATCGCGTTCTTCTTCACGATGCCGATCAGCAGGATGATGCCGATGATCGCGATGATGCCGAGGTCGTGCCCGCGACACATCAGCGCGAGCAGCGCGCCGACGCCCGCCGACGGCAGCGTCGAGAGGATCGTGACCGGGTGGATGTAGCTCTCGTAGAGCACGCCCAGCACGATGTACATCGTGACGATCGCCGCCAGGATCAGCAGCAGCTCGTTGGAGAGCGACGCCCTGGAAGGCCGCGGCCGCGCCCTGGAAGCTGGATCTCGCACGCTCGCCGGCAGGCCGAGCGCCTTGGCGGCGGCCTCGATCGCCTCGACCGCATCGCCCAGCGAAGCGCCCGGGGCGAGGTTGAACGAGATCGTCGTCGCCGGGAACTGGCCGATGTGGTTGATCGACAGCGGCGACGGCGCGCTCGCTGATGCGCGGCGATCGCGGTCAGCGGCACCTGCTGCGGGCCCTGCGAGTGCTGCTGCTGCCGCTGCCGGTGGTGACGCGCACCGGCGCCCGGCGCCGCCAGCGACGCCGAGGCGTTGGCGCCGGTGCCCGCCGTCGTCGACGTCGCGCCGCCCGAGGCCGGCACGTAGATGTTCGACAGCGCCGCCGGGCCGCAGCTGGAACTCGGGCGTCACCTCGAGCACCACGCGGTACTGGTTCGTCTGCGTGAAGATGGTCGAGACGAGGCGCTGGCCGAAGGCGTTGTAGAGCGCGTTGTCGATCGCCGCCGGCGTGATGCCGAAGCGCGCCGGCGGTCGGCGCGGTCGATGTCGACGTAGGCCTGCAGCCCCTGCGTCCTGCAGGTCGGTGGCGACGTCGGCGAGCTGCGGAAGCCTGCGCAGGCGCTCGACCAGCCGCGTGGTCCCGCTCGTCGAGCTCCTCCGAGTTGGCGTCCTCGAGCGTGAACTGGTACTGCGTGCGGCTGACGCGGTCCTCGATGGTGAGGTCCTGCACCGGCTGCATGTAGAGCGTGATGCCCTCGACCTTCGCGAGCTTGTCCTGCAGGCGGCGGATCACGTCGTCGGCGCGCGCGTCGCGATCGCGACAGCGGCTTCAGGTTGATCAGCATGCGGCCGCTGTTGAGCGTCGTGTTGGTGCCGTCGACGCCGATGAACGACGACAGGCTCTCGACCGCCGGATCCTCGAGCACGACGCGGGCGACCGCGCTGCTGGCGCTCCGCCATGGCGGCGAACGAGATCGACTGCGGCGCCTCGGAGATGCCCTGGATCACGCCGGTGTCCTGCACCGGGAAGAAGCCCTTGGGGATCACGATGTAGAGCACGACGGTGAGCACCAGCGTGAGCACGGCGACGAGCAGCGTCGCGCGCTGGCGGTCGAGCACCCAGTTCGAGCATCTCGCCGTAGCGCGCGATGACGCGGTCGAAGAGCTCGCCGCTCTTCCGGTAGAAGCGGCCCTGCTGGTCCTTCGCGCGTGTGGCGCAGGAGCTTCGCCGCACATCATCGGCGTGAGCGTGAGCGACACGAACGCCGAGATCAGGATCGCCACCGCCAGCGTGATCGCGAACTCGCGGAACAGCCGGCCCACCACGTCGCCCATGAACAGCAGCGGGATCAGCACCGCGATCAGCGAGATGGTCAGCGAGATGATGGTGAAGCCGATCTGCTCGGAGCCCTTGAGCGCGGCCTCCAGCGGCGTGTCGCCCTCCTCGATGTAGCGCGCGATGTTCTCGATCATCACGATGGCGTCGTCGACCACGAAGCCGGTGGCGATGGTGAGCGCCATCAGCGTGAGGTTGTTGATGCAGAAGCCGGCCAGGTACATGACGCCGAAGGTGCCGACCAGCGACAGCGGCACGGCGACGCTCGGGATGATGGTCGCCGAGGCGCTGCGCAGGAACACGAAGATCACCATCACCACCAGCGCGACGGCGAGCAGCAGCTCGAACTGCACGTCGTGCACCGAGGCGCGGATGGTGACGGTGCGGTCGGTGAGCAGCGTCACGTCGACCGCGGCGGGCAGCGAGGCCTGCAGCTGCGGCAGCAGCTGCTTGATGCGGTCGACCACCTCGATCACGTTGGCGCCGGGCTGGCGCTGGATGTTGACGATGATCGCCGGCTGGTCGTTCGCCCACGCCGCGAGCCGCGTGTTCTCGGCGCCGTCGACGATGTCGGCGACGTCGGCCAGCCGGACCGGCGCGCCGTTGCTGTAGGCGACGATCATCGTGCTTGTACTCGTCGGCCGAGCGCAGCTGGTCGTTGGCGTCGATGGTGGAGGCGCGCGTCGGGCCGTCGAAGCTGCCCTTCGCCTGGTTGACGTTGGCCGCGGCGATCGCGGTGCGCACGTCGTCGAGCGACAGGCCCGTAGGCGGCGAGCGCGCGTCGGATTCGCCTGGATGCGCACCGCGGGCCGCTGGCCGCCGCTGACGCTCACCAGGCCGACGCCGGGCACCTGCGAGATCTTCTGCGCGAGGCGCGTGTCGGCGAGGTCCTGGACCTTGGGCAGCGGCAGCGTCGTCGACGTGAGCGCCAGCGTCATGATCGGCGCGTCGGCCGGATTGACCTTGCTGTAGATCGGCGGCGTCGGCAGGTCCGCCGGCAGGAAGTTGCCCGACGCGTTGATCGCCGCCTGCACCTCCTGCTCGGCGATGTCGAGCGAGAGTGCCAGGTCGAACTGCAGCGTGATGACCGACGCGCCGCCGGAGCTGGTCGACGACATCTGCTTCAGTCCCGGCATCTGGCCGAACTGGCGCTCGAGCGGCGCGGTGATCGACGAGGTGGTGACGTCGGGGCTCGCGCCCGGGTAGAGCGTGACGACCTGGATGGTCGGGTAGTCGACCTGCGGCAGCGCCGAGAGCGGCAGCATGCGGTAGGCGATCGACGCCGGCGAGCAGGATCGCCACCATCAGCAGCGACGTCGCGACCGGCCGCAGGATGAAGATGCGCGACGGATTCATGCTGTTCGCGAAACCGTGACCGCTAGTTGCCGCTCTTCGCGCGCTTGGCGTCACTGGCGGGCGCGTCACCCGCGCGGCCGGCGTCTGCCCGGAGCTTGCCGGCGCGGGCTGGCGTCGTGTTGCCCGCGCATTGCCGTGCCGTGCCGGGTCGTCTCGCCGCAGCGTCGCCCGGCGCCTTGCCGGCGCCGCCACGCCGCGCTTGTCGGCCGCCGGCGGCTGCGCGCGTTGGGATCGATCAGCTCGACCTTCGCGCCGTCGCGAAGCTTGTCGACGCCATCGACCACGACGCGCGCGCCGGCGCGCAATCCGCTCTGCACTTCGGTCGTCTCGCCCTGCACCGCGCCGACCTTGATCGGCGACACGCTCACGGTCTGATCGTCGTTCACGACGTAGACGAATGTTCCCGGCGAGCCGCGCTGCACCGCCGCGCTCGGCACCAGCACACGTTGTCGCGCCGTCTCGACCGGCATGCGCACGTTGACGAACTGGTTCGGGAACAGCATGCCGTTCTCGTTGGCGAACTCCGCCTTGAGCTTCACGGTGCCGGTGGTGGTGTCGATCTGGTTGTCGACGGTGACGAGCTTGCCGGTGCCGAGCTGCACCTTCTGGCTGCGGTCCAGCGCCTCGACGGCGATGGTGTCGCCGGACTGCAGGCGCTTCATGACGCGCGGCAGGTTGTCCTCGGGCACCGGAAACACCACCGTGATCGGCTGCATCTGCGTGATCACCACCAGGCCGTTCGCGTCGGAGGCGTGCACCATGTTGCCGGGGTCCACCTGGCGCAGGCCGACGCGCCCCGCGATCGGCGCGGTGATGCGCGTGATAGGACAGCTGCAGCTTGGCGTTGTCGACCGCGCCCTGGTCGGCATCGTCACACCCTCGTACTGGCGCACCAGCGCTTCCTGCGTGTCGACCTGCTGCTTGGCGATCGAATCCTGCGCGAGCAGCGTCTGGTAGCGCTCGCAGGTCGACGCGCGCGTTGTCGAGCAGCGCCTGGTCGCTCGCCATCTGGCCCTGCGCCTGCGTCAGCTGCACCTGGTACGGTGCGCGGATCGATCTCGGCGAGCAGGTCGCCCGCCTTCACCATCTGGCCTTCGCGGAAGGCGACGCTGCACGAGCTGGCCGTCGACGCGGCTGCGCACGGTGACGATGTTGCGCGGCGTCACCGTGCCCAGCGCATCGAGAACGACGTCGATGCTGCCTTGCCGGGCTTGCGCCGCGACGACCGGCTGCGGCCGCGAGGACGGGTCGCCGCGCCCGCCTTTGCCGCCTCCGCCGCCGGTGCGGCGCCGGGCCCGCCGGGCGCGTCGGCTGCCTTCGGCCATGCGTACCAGACGCCCGCGACCAGCGCCGCGATGACGAGCACGGCGACCGGCAGGAGCCAGGGACGGCGGCGCCGCGTCGCGGGGGGTGTGACCAGGACCGCGGTCTCGGTGCCGGAGGTCGAATCGGGGCTCATGCAGTGCGATCGTTCGATGAAGTGGGGGACATGGGATTGTCCTCGCGGGCGCGGGATTGTTGCGTCGGAAGTGTAAGCAACTGTTATTGCAGGCTGTCGCCAACCCGCCGTGCAGGCAGCATCGCACGGCGCCCGCCAGCCGTGCCCGTGCCCAAACCCCCTGTTTGCGCTACACTATTGTACGCCCGAGGAGCGTTGCAACAGGCCGCCCGTCCAGCATGGATGGCCGCCTGCCAGGCTCGGGTCTTCAAATTTGCAACGGCGCTCGTTGAACCGCGGACCGCACGCGGAAGAACGGGACCCAGCCGTCGCATCGCGCTCAGTTGCCACCGATCGCGACCGATCGACTTCCCGCTTTCCGTCTGCGCCGCCCCAATGGAGTGACGCATGAACGCCGCTGCCGATATCACCAAGTTCACCGATTTCAAGGTCGCCGACCTGGGCCTTGCCGACTGGGGCCGCAAGGAAATCGCCATCGCCGAGACCGAGATGCCCGGCCTGATGGCGATCCGCGACGAGTACGCCTCGACGCAGCCGCTGCGCGGCGCGCGCATCGCCGGCTCGCTGCACATGACCATCCAGACCGCCGTGCTGATCGAGACGCTCAAGGCGCTCGGCGCCGAGGTGCGCTGGGCGTCGTGCAACATCTACTCGACGCAGGACCACGCCGCCGCGGCGATCGCCGCCGGCGGCACCGCGGTGTTCGCCCACAAGGGCGAGTCGCTCGAGGACTACTGGGAATACACGCACCGCATCTTCGAGTGGCAGACGACGGCCGCGGCGCCGAACATGATCCTCGACGACGGCGGCGACGCGACGCTGCTGGTGCACCTCGGCGCGCAGGCCGAGAGCGATCGCAGTCGTGATCTCCAAGCCCGGCAACGACGAGGAATTCTCGCTCTTCACGTCGATCGCCAAGCGCCTGAGCACGAATCCGAAATTCTACTCGACGCTCAAGGCCAACATCCGCGGCGTGACCGAGGAGACCACGACCGGCGTGAAGCGGCTGTACCGATGCACGAGGAGGGCCGCCTCGGGCTTCCCGGCGATCAACGTCAACGATTCGGTGACCAAGAGCAAGTTCGACAATCTCTACGGCTGCCGCGAGTCGCTGGTCGACGGCATCAAGCGCGCCACCGACGTGATGATCGCGGGCAAGGTCGCGGTGGTCGCGCGGCTACGGCGACGTCGGCAAGGGCTGCGCGCAGGCGCTGCGCGCGCTCTCGGCGCAGGTGTGGGTCACCGAGATCGATCCGATCTGCGCGCTGCAGGCGGCGATGGAAGGCTTTCGCGTCGTGACCATGGATCAGGTGGCCGACAAGGCCGACATCTTCGTCACCGCCACCGGCAACGTCGACGTGATCACCACGAGCACATGAAGCGCATGAAGAACAACGCGATCGTGTGCAACATCGGCCACTTCGACAACGAGATCGACGTCGCCTCGCTCAAGCAACTGCAAGTGGGAGAACATCAAGCCGCAGGTCGACCACGTCATCTTCCCCGACGGCAAGCGCATCATCCTGCTCGCCGAAGGCCGGCTGGTGAACCTCGGCTGCGGCACCGGCCATCCGCAGCTACGTGATGTCGCTCTCGTTCGCCAACCAGGTGATCGCGCAGATCGAGCTCTGGACGACGCGCGCACCGGCGGCAAGCGCTATCCGGTCGGCGTGTACGTGCTGCCCAAGCACCTCGACGAAAAGGTCGCGCGCCTGCAGCTGACAAGCTCGACGCCATGCTCACCGAGCTCTCCGAGCGACCAGGCGCGCTATATCGGCGTCGAGAAGGCGGGCCCGTACAAGCCCGATACGTACCGGTACTAGGTGCGCGGGTCGCGGCGCTCGCGTGGACGGCGGCATGCAGGGTGGCTCGGACAGCGCGAAGGGCGTCTACAGCTTCGAGTTCTTTCCGCCGGAGACCGCGGAGGGCGCGGCGAAGCTGTCGGCGACGCGGGCGGCAGCTCGCGCTGCTCTCGCCGCATTTCTTCTCGGTCACCTACGGCGCGGGCGGCTCGACGCGCGACCGCACGCTGCAGGCGGTGCTCGACATCCAGGCGGCGGGGCAGCGCGCGGCGCCGCACATCTCCTGCATCGGCTCGTCGCGCGAGAGCATCCGCGCGACGCTCGCCACGTATCGTGAACGCGGCATACGCCATCTCGTCGCGCTGCGCGGCGATCTTGCCGTCGGGTAGCGCCGGCGCGGGCGAGTTCCGCTACGCCAACGAGCTCGTGGAGTTCATCCGCGCCGAATCCGGCGACTGGTTCCACATCGACGTCGCGTGCTATCCGGAATACCACCCGCAGGCGCCGCAAGCCCGCGGCGGACCTCGCCAGCTTCAAGCGCAAGGTCGACGCCGGCGCCAACGCGGCGATCACGCAGTACTTCTACAACGCCGACAGCTATTACCGCTTCGTCGACGAGGCCGCCGCGGCGGGCATCAAGGTTGCGATCGTCCCGGGCGTGATGCCGATCACCAGCTTCTCGAAGCTGGCGCGCTTCTCGGATGCGTGCGGCGCCGAGATCCCGCGCTGGATCCGGCTCAAGATGGAGGGCTTCGGCGACGACACCGCGGCGGTGCGCGACTTCGGGCTCGACGTGGTGACGCGCCTGTGCGCCGACCTCCTGGCGCACGGCGCGCCTGGGCTGCACTTCTACACGCTGAACCAGGCGGCGCTTAGCACGACGATCTGGCGGCGACTCGGGCTTCGCGCCGCCGCTGCGGATCAAGGGGCCTTGAGTCCGGGCTGAAACACTATCAGTTCGCGCGTCGTGTTCTCGGTGCGCACCAGCGACCCGATGCCGCCGCCGTACTGAACGTAGTAGGCGTTGCGAAGTTCGCGCACCGGCACCTTCATGTCGGGCGAATACCACACCGAATCTTCCCGCGTCGTGCGCGTGCGCCAGAACTGGTCGTCGTCGAGCTGGACGATGCGGTAGAGGTAAGTCGTATTGAAGGTGCCCGACGGCGCGGTGACCACCGTCTGGCCCTGCACCGTGCCATAGACGAGAATCTGCGCCGCCAGCTGCGTGTCCGGGCTGATCGTCGCGACAGTCTGCCGCCAGGTCTTGCCCGGCTCCAGCGAAAAATCGTACAACTTGACGGGCGTCTGGAAGCGCCGCGTTTCCTGGGCTTTCAGCGCGCCAACGATCATTCCCCCATTGGCGTCGATTTCCTCGGTCGTTTCGCTGCGCCCGTACTGGTCGTTGTACACCAGCCGGATCGTCGCCGTGCCCGCGTTGACCGACACGACGCTCGCATCGACCATCGTGACCAGACCCAGGCGCAGGTTGTCGGTGATCTTGAATAGCCAATGGTCTCCGACGGCGAACTTGGGAGCGCTGACCGGCGCAAAGCCCGGCGTTATCGTTGCCGACTGGCACGCGACGAGCGCCAGCGCGGCGAGCGGCGCCAGCCATCGCGCGCGCGCCGAAAGGAATGAAGCGATCGTTGCGAAAGTCATTTGCATGGCCATCCCGTCCTCGGTTGCGCTGCTCGCTCCAGGCTCCAGCTGCGGGAGACAGTCATGCCAACAGCGCACGCGCAAATGCTATTCCTTCGCGGCGCGCTCGACTAGCCTGTCGACGTCGTGGAGCGGCGCGCCCGCCGACGACCTAGCCGCAATCGGCGAATTCCCCGATGCTTGCGGTCGACAAGCCACGCGTCAGCCCTTGCCGGGCCGGAACGATATCAGCTCGCGCGTCGTGTTCTCGGTTCGCACCGGCGCGCTCTCCGGCCCGTCGTACAGCTTGTACGAAGCGTCGCGCAGCTCGCGCACCGGTGCCTTCACGTCGGCGCCGTACCAGACCGAATCGCGACGCTCGGTGCGCGAACGGAAGAACTGATCGTCGTCGAGTTGCAGGATGCGATAGATGTAGACGGCATTCGAACGATCCGGCGGGGACGGTGACCGGACGCGTTCCCTGAACCGTTCCGTAGACGAGGATCTGCGCCGGCAGCTCTGTCTCCGGGCTGATGGTCGGAAATTACCTGTCGCCACGTCTTGCCTTGCTCGAGCGGAAAGTCGTACAGCTTCACCGGCGAGGGAAAGTGGCGCATGGCCTCGTTCTTCAGAGTGCCCACCACGAGCCAGCCGTTGGCGTCGATTTCTTCGTTCTCTTCACTGCGCCCGTCGGGGCCGTTGAAGTTCTCGCGCAGTGTCGCAATCCCGCCGGCGATGGACGTGACTTCGACGTCGAGCATCGTGACGGCGCCGCGGCGAAGATTGTCGGTGATCCTGTATTGCCAGTGATCGCCTACCACCAGCTTCGGCGCGCCGACCGCCGCGCCTGGCGGAATGGTGGTGGCGGTCTGGCATCCCGCGAGCAGCAGCGCCACCAGCAGCGCCTGAAGGTGAACGAGATTGACGATGCGGTAACGGTCGCGTGAATTCATGTTGTCCTCACTTGCGTTCGCTCATTTGCGTTCGCTCATTTGCGTTCGCCGCCGTCGGTGATCGCCCCGATGCTCGCGGTCGACACCAGCCGCATGTACTTGCCGAGCACGCCGCGCGTGTATTTCGGCTTCGGGGCCTTCCACGAAGCGCGTCGGCGCGCGAGCTCGGCGTCGTCGACGTGGAGCTCGATCAGGCGCCGGTGCGCGTCGATGGTGATGCTGTCTCCCTCGGCTACCAGCGCGATCGTGCCGCCGACGTACGCCTCGGGCGCGACATGGCCGACGACCATACCCCACGTGCCTCCGGAAAAGCGGCCGTCGGTGATCAACCCGACGCTCTCGCCCAGGCCCTGGCCGATGAGCGCCGACGTCGGCGCCAGCATCTCCTGCATCCCGGGGCCGCCCTTCGGCCCCTCGTAGCGGATCACCATCACGTCACCCGCCCGGATCTGTTTCGCCAGTATCGCGTCGAGCGCCGCAGGCTCGGAATCGAACACGCGCGCAGGCCCCGTGATCGACGGGTTCTTGAGGCCCGTGATCTTCGCGACGCAGCCCTCGGGCGACAGGTTGCCGCGCAGGATCGCCAGGTGACCCTGCGGATACATCGGCGCGTCCCACGGGCGGATCACGTCCTGGTCGCTGCGCGGCGTCGCGGGAACGCCCTCGAGCTCGTCGCCCAGCGATTTGCCGGTGATCGTCATGCAGTCGCCGTGCAGCAGGCCGTGCGCGAGCAGCATTTTCAGGACCTGCGGCACGCCGCCCGCGGCGTTGAAGTCGACCGCGACGTATCGCCCCGAGGGCTTGAGATCGCACAGCACCGGGACGCGCTGGCGCATGCGCTCGAAGTCGTCGATCGACCACTCGACGCCGGCCGCCGACGCGATCGCCAGGTAGTGCAGCACCGCGTTGGTCGAGCCGCCGGTGGCCATGACCAGCGCGATCGCGTTCTCGATCGACTTGCGGGTGATGATGTCGCGCGGCTTCAGATCCAGCCTGACCGCGTTGATCAACGCCTGCGCGGACGCCGCGGCGCTGTCGGCCTTTTCGGGATCGGGTGAGGCGAGTTGCGAGCTGCCGAGCAAGGACAGTCCCAGCGCCTCGAACGAGGACGACATCGTATTCGCGGTGTACTGGCCGCCGCACGCGCCGACGGTCGGGCACGCGTTCTTCTCGATGCCGATCAGGTCCTCCTCGGAGAGCTTTCCCGCCGTGTACGCGCCGACGGCTTCGAAGGGGCTCACGATGGTGAGCTTCTGCCCTTTCCAGAAACCGGGCTTGATGGTCCCGGCGTAGACGAAGATCGCCGGCACGTTCATGCGCGCCATCGCCATCATCGCCCCCGGCATGTTCTTGTCGCAGCCGCCGACGCACAGCACGCCGTCCATGCATTGACCCATCACCGCGACCTCGATCGCATCGGCGATGACTTCGCGCGACACCAGCGAATACTTCATTCCCTCGGTGCCCATGCCGATGCCGTCGGTGACGGTGGGAAATCCGAAGACCTGCGGCTTGGCGCCGCCCGCCGAAAGCGCGCTCATCGCGCGGTCGACCAGCGGCTGGATACCGGCGTTGCAGGGATTCATCGTCGAGTGCCCGTTGGCGACGCCGACGATGGGCTTGTCGAAGTCGCCGTCGCCGAAACCGACCGCGCGCAGCATGGCGCGGTTGGGCGAGCGGGCGACGCCCTGGGTGATGATGCGGCTGCGGCGATTGTCGGCCATGCGGACTCCGGAACACGAGAGCAGACGTCAGTTATACCGGGGCTCTTCCGATGCTGTCCAATGCGTGCCTTCGGCTGGCCTGCGGCCGCTTCGGGTCTTGCAGGTGCGCGGGCATGCCGTGGCGGGGTGTCATAATCCCGCATGCTCGTTCATCCGCAGTTCGACCCCGTCGCGTTTCAGCTCGGGCCGCTGGCCGTGCGCTGGTATGGACTCATGTATCTGCTCGGATTCATTCAGCTCGTGCGTGCTGGGCAAGTACCGCGCGCGGCAGAACCTGCTCACCGGCTGGCACCCGCGCGACGTCGACGACATGCTCTTCTACGGGGTGTTCGGCGTCATCCTCGGCGGCCGTCTGGGCTACGTCCTGTTCTACAAGTTCGGTTACTACGCGGCGCATCCGCTGGAAGTGCTGGCGCTGTGGCAGGGAGGGATGAGCTTTCACGGCGGCTTCCTGGGCGTGCTGATCGCGCTCGCCTTCTTTGCGCGCAACCGTCACAAGCACTGGCTCGAAGTAACCGACTTCGTCGCTCCGCTGATACCGCTCGGACTGGGGCTTGGCCGCCTCGGCAACTTCATCAATGGCGAATTGTGGGGGCGTCCCACCGACGTGCCGTGGGCGATGGTGTTTCCGCAGGTGGACATGCAGCCGCGGCATCCTTCGCAGCTCTACGAGGTCGGGCTGGAAGGGCTCGCCCTGTTCGCGCTGCTATGGTTTTTCGCGCGGCGCCGGCGGCCGATGGGCGCGGTGTCGGCGATGTTCCTGATCGGCTACGGCACCTTCAGGTTCATCGTCGAATACGCGCGCGAGCCCGACAATTTTCTGGGGCTGCTGTCGCTCGGGCTCAGCATGGGGCAATGGCTGTCACTGCCCATGATCGCGGCGGGAGTGGTGATGATGACGTGGGCGTACTGGCGGGCGCGCAAGGCGCAGCCCACGATCTATGGAAGCTGAGGGCAACTGGAAGGCGCTTAGCGCGTGTCCGGGCGGTCCCGGAGGCAACGGTGCGCCCAGCGCGCTAGTCGCGCCGGCGATACTCGCCTTCGATCGTCGTCGTGCGCGCCAGCCCGGCGTGCACGAACGACCGGCCGACGTTGATGGGCAACAAGAGCAGCGTGAGCGCCATCAGGTCGGAGACGATGCCGGGGACGATCAGGAAGATCGCGGCCAGAATCTTGCGCCCGCTGTCGAGCAATCCGCGCAGCAGCGGTTGATCGCCGCGCAGCCCGGCGAGCGTTCGCGAGCGGAAAGCGACGCGCTCATGCCGCAGCAGCAGCGTTCCCGCGATCGCCGAACCGAGCAGCAGCGCCATGACCGGCACGCCCGTCCATTTCGCGAACCGCACCGTCGCGATCACGTCGAGCACTGGGAAAATCAGTACAATCAGCATCACCAAAAAACGCATGGAGGCTCCTTGCCTCGCGCTGTACCTTCGGCATTGCTGGTGCTGACCACGCTCCCTGAAAGGGATGCTGCCGAGTCGCTTGCGCGCGAGCTGCTCGCGGCCCGCCTCGCCGCCTGTGTCCAGATCGGCGCGCCGGTGCGCTCACTCTATCACTGGCGCGGGGAAATCGAAACCGCCGACGAAACGCCGATGGCGATCAAGACCCGCGCGCCGCTCTACGCGAAGCTCGAGGCGGCCATCCGGGCGCGCCACCCCTACGAACTTCCCGAAATCGTCGCTGTCCCGATCACCGATGGATTGCCCGGTTACCTTGAGTGGATCGCCGCCGAAGCCTCGGCCGCGGCGTGAGTGGCGGCTCGCCCTGGTCTGCCTCGCCGTGGGCGTGGCCGGCTGGGCGCTCGCCCAGCCGCTTCCCCTGGCGCCGGACAAGGCCTTTCGCTTCGATGCGCGGGCGCTCAATCCGCAGACCATCGAAGCGCGGTTCTCGATCGCCGACGGGTACTACCTCTACCGCGATCGCATCCATTTCTCGGTCGAGCCGGCAGCGATCAGCGCCACCGTGCCTGCGCTTCCCGAAGGCAAGGTCAAGCAGGATCCGTTTTTCGGCCGCGTCGAAACGTTTCGCGGCGGCGTCCAGGTGAATATCGCCCTCAAGGACACCAGTTGCCGGGCAGAAGGTCGTCGTCGTCGCCGAGTCGCAGGGATGCGCCGACGTCGGCATCTGCTACCCCGTGCAGATGCAGCGCGTTACCGTCGCGTTACCCGCCGCCAACGTAGCCCCGACGCGTCCCGGCCAGTCCAAGTCGTGGCTGAACTGAGCGCGCGGTGATAGGGCGGCAAGGCGCCGGGGCGGGATGAGCCGGTACCGGCGCTGGTTCGCGACGCTGGCGCTGGTCGTTCTCGCGCTCGCGCTCGGAATCTACGCTGCGATCGAAAGCCGGTCTCGCCCTGACGGCGCGCCGGTCCTCGCGCTCACCCTGCCCGACGCCTCGGGCAAGGAACATGCGCTCAGCCAATATCGCGGCAAGGTTGTCGTGGTCAACTTCTGGGCGACCTGGTGCGCTCCATGCCGCGAGGAAATGCCCGAATTCATTCGCGCCCAGTCCGAATTCGGTGACCGCGGACTGCAGTTCGTCGGCATCGCCGTCGACGACGCCGACAAGGTCGAGCGCTTCAGCAAGGAGCTGGGGCTCAACTATCCGGCGCTCATTGGAGGCTACGGCGCGGTCGAATTGTCCAAGACTTTGGGGAACAACCTCGCGGCACTTGCCCTTCAGCATCATCCTGGACCGCAAAGGGACCGTCGTTCACACCCAATTGGGCCCCCTCAAGCCGGACCAACTTCGCGCAATAGTGGGCAAGTTACTTTAAATAACGCCATTATCTGGCAGTGTGGCGGATGCCGGCGCGGCGCATCGCTATTGAGAGCGACCGCGTCCTGCTCGCGTCGCGCCTACGTCGACGCCGATGTCCGACATCGGGTAAATTGACGCGCGCCTGGCGCTAATCCCCGAGCGGGGCAGGATGGCTGGACAACTTCCCCCATCTGCGTCAAACTTCGCAGATCAACCGTCATCCACGCGGTATCGCGCGCTTCATCCGCGAGCGCTCCGTACGTCCCGCATCTCCCATGGATTTACGCAAGCTCAAGTCATTGATCGAGCTCTTTGAGAGCTCCGGCATCGGCGAATTAGAGATCGCCGAGGGCGAAGAGCGGGTTCGCATCACCCGAAATCCGCCGCCGGCGACCGCGCAGGCTCCCGTCGCGGGAACGCAGATCCATAACGTCGGCACGCCCGTCGCGGCGCAGCCAGCCGAAGCGGCCGCGGCGCCCGCCGCCGAGCCGGAAGGCCATGTCGTCAAGTCGCCCATGGTCGGGACGTTCTATCGCGCCGGCGCGCCGGGCTCGAAACCGTTTGTCGATGTAGGCGACAGCGTCGCTGCCGGCGATCCGCTGTGCATCATCGAAGCGATGAAACTCATGAACGAGATCGAGGCCGACAAGGCCGGTGTCGTCAAGGCGATCCTCGTCGAAAATGGGCAGCCGGTGGAATACGGGCAGCCGCTGGTGGTTATCGCCTGATTCAGTTCCGAGCACGCCGTAGCGCGCGCGCCGCTGCAGCCTCGAACCTTTCGTGCCAACCAAAAACGCCGGACAACTGTTCGACAAGGTCCTGATCGCCAATCGCGGCGAGATCGCGCTGCGCATCCAGCGCGCGTGCCGCGAGCTCGGCATCAAGACCGTCGTGGTGCATTCGGAGGCCGACGCCGAGGCCAAGTATGTGCGGCTCGCCGATGAATCGGTATGCATCGGCCCGCCGCCTTCGGCGCAGAGCTACCTGAACATCCCGGCGATCATCAGCGCCGCCGAAGTCACCGACGCGCAGGCGATCCATCCCGGCTACGGTTTTCTCTCGGAGAATGCCGACTTCGCGGAGAAGGTCGAGAAAAGCGGGTTCGTCTTCATCGGACCGCGTGCCGGACACCATTCGCCTGATGGGCGACAAGGTGAGCGCCAAGGTCACCATGACCAAGGCCGGCGTGCCGTGCGTGCCGGGGTCCGAGGGCGCGCTGCCTGAAGACCCCAAGGAAATCGTCAAGATCGCGCGCGCCGTCAAGTATCCGGTGATCATCAAGGCCGCGGGCGGCGGTGGCGGGCGCGGCATGCGCGTCGTGCATACCGAGGCGGCACTGCTCTCGGCCGTCGGCCTGACGCGCGCCGAAGCCGCTGCTGCGTTCGGCAATCGGCACCGTGTACATGGAAAAGTACCTGGAGACGCCGCGCCACATCGAGATCCAGGTGCTTGCCGACGAGCACAAGAACGCGGTGTACCTGTTCGAGAGGGACTGCTCGATGCAGCGCCGCCACCAGAAGATCATCGAGGAGGCGCCGGCGCCCGGCATTCCGCTGCGGGCGCTCACCCGTATCGCCGAGCGCTGCGCCGAAGCGTGCCGCAAGATCGGCTATCGCGGCGCGGGGACCTTCGAATTCCTCTACCAGGACGACGAGTTCTATTTCATCGAGATGAACACGCGGGTGCAGGTCGAGCACCCCGTCACCGAATTGATCACCGGCATCGACATCGTGCAGCAGCAGATTCGCGTCGCCGCCGGACAGAAGCTGGCGTTTCGCCAGCGCGACATCGTGCGCCGCGGGCATGCCATCGAATGCCGGATCAACGCCGAAGACCCCGAGTCATTCGTCCCGTCGCCGGGGCGCATCACGTCGTACCACGCGCCGGGAGGGCCCGGCATTCGCGTCGACTCGCACGTCTATCAGAACTATTTCGTCCCGCCGAACTACGACTCCCTGATCGGCAAGGTCATCGCCTACGGCGACACGCGCGAGCAGGCGATCGCGCGCATGCGCATCGCGCTTTCCGAGATGGTCGTCGAAGGCATCAAGACCAACATACCGCTGCATCAGGACCTGCTGCTCGACGCCTCGTTCATTCGGGGTGGCACGTCGATCCACTACCTCGAGCAGCGCATGGCGAAGCGCAAGCAGACCGCCTGACCCGTGCCGTACCTGGCGCTGCGTCTGGACGTGCCTGCGGGCGAAGTCGAGCGCTGGTCGGACGCGCTGCTGGAGGGTGGCGCGCTTGCCGTCGATGCCGCCGACGCGAACGCCGGCACGCCGAACGAGGTCGCGCTGTTCGGCGAGCCCGACTCGGCGAGCGAGGTCTGGCCGTGCACGCGACTTACAGCCCTTTTCGATGCATCATCGGACCCGGCGGCCGCGCTTTCGCTCGCCAGCGCGCGCATCGAGCTGCCGGCTCCCGAGCATCGCATCGAGCCGGTGGCCGACGATGACTGGGTGCGCAGAACGCAAAGCCAGTTCGCGCCGGTGCACGCCAGCCCGCGGATCTGGATCGTGCCCACCTGGTGCGCGCCTCCCGAGCCCGCGGCGATCAACGTTCGCATCGATCCCGGCCTTGCGTTCGGAACCGGCAGCCACGCGACGACGCGGCTTTGTCTGCGCTGGCTCGACGACAATCTCACGGCGGGCGCGAGCGTGCTCGACTACGGCTGCGGATCCGGAATCCTGGCGATCGCGGCGGCGAAGCTGGGCGCCGGTGAGACCTGTGCGGTCGACGTCGACGCGAACGCGATCGCGTCGTGCAAAGCGAACGCCGAAGCCAACGCCGCGAAGCTGTGGTGCGGCGCGCCCGATCAGCCTGCGCGATGGCGTCTTCGACGTCGTGGTCGCAAACATCCTCGCCAATCCGCTGTGCCAGCTTGGCGGCCTCGCTCGCGGCGCGCGTGCGCGAAGGCGGCGACATCGTCCTTTCCGGCGTGCTCGAGACGCAGTCCGCGGCGGTGAATGCGGCGTACGCGCGATGGTTTAATATCGGCGTATGGGCGAGCGAGGACGGATGGGTGTCGTTGGCGGGACGCCGGAAGCGTAGCCATGGCTGACGAGAAGTTCACTCGCTGTCCGGGGTGCAGGACGATCTTCCGGGTCACCGCGCAGCAGCTCGCGATGCGGGCGGGACAGGTGCGCTGCGGCCACTGCCGCACGGTGTTCGACGGCGTTGGCGCGCTGGTCTCGCTCGCGCCGCAGCCCGATCAAGAGCCCGAGCTCGACGAAATCTCGAGGGGTCCGCCGACGGTGACGCTGCGCAGCTCGCAGGCGCTGCAGCCGGCGCCGGGCTAGTGAGGACCACGATAGCCGATCACGACGAGCGCGACGAGCGCGATGAGCTTGCCGCCGAGCGCGCGGAGGCGAACGCCGATCCGCAGGTCGCGTATTCGTCGCGTTTCGAGTGGCAGGAAAAGAAGGAGCGGCGGCGCGTGCCCACCTGGCTCGTGGGTCTGGCGATACCGATACTGCTCGTACTGCTGGCGGCGCAGGCGCTGTTCCATTTCCGCGATGCGATCGCGGCGCATTGGCCGACGACCAAGCCGGCGCTGATCCGTTTGTGCGGCTTCGCGTCCTGCGAGGTGCGGCCGCTGACCGACATCGCGGCGCTGTCGATCGAGGCGTCCGACCTGCAGGCCGATCCAGCGCATCGCGGACTGCTGATTCTCTCGTCGACGATCCGCAACCGCGCGCCGTACGCGCAGGCGTACCCCTATGTCGAGCTCACGCTCTCGGACACGCAGGAGCAGGTGGTGGTGCGCCGCGCGTTCGCGCCCGCGGAGTACCTGAGCGCCGCCGCGGATCCGCGTGCGGGGATCGCCGGAAATTCCGAGCTCGCGGTGAAGCTGTTCATCGACGCCAGCGCGACCACGCAGGCGGGCTACCAGGTCTATCTGTTCTATCCCTGAGTCCAGGGAAGGCCGGCGTGGCGCCAGCCGTTGACAGTGACCGCGCTGGCCTGACGCGTCCTTGTCTCCCTCGAAGCCTTCCAATCACGTTGAACGCTCGCTGGTAACCGGCGGCGTGCGCGGCGCGCGCCGCGTGATCCGAGCGCTGGCCGCTGCGGCAGAGGAACAACAGCGGCACGTCGGGCGCGCCCGCAACCTGCGCAAGCTGCTGCACGAAGGCGGCATTGCGCGTCCCGGAGGGGTACGTGTTCCACTCGATGAGCACGCTGCCGGGGACGCGTCCCACGTAGTCCCACTCGGCGCGGGTGCGGACGTCGATCAGCCTCGCTCCCGGCAGACCCTCGAGGAGCGCAAGCGCCTCGTCGGGGGTCACCGCGCCGGCGTACGGAAGGCCGCGCGCGCGCGCCGCGCTCGCGCGCCGTCGCGAGCACGTCGTCGACGCGCTGCGAGGGGGGTGGCGTGGCGTTCGGCATCTCGGTTTCCCGGGAAAGGCAAGCGCGGCGGCCCGATCTCCATTCCAAGTATAGGACGGCCCCGCAAACAGCGGCCTGTTTCCAAGCCGTCGCGCCTGCACCATAATAAGGCGAATCGAGGATCGCTCGCCATTTCATGGTGCGCGCAGCACCGTGCAAGGGGCGTCCAGCAGCGTTGCCCGGGCAATTTGGCCCGGCGCTGGTGCAATGGTTTAATGGCATAGTTTCTGCTAAAAGTTGCGCTCCCGCGCAATTCGCAATTTCGCAACCAGCCCCACCCGTCTTTCCAACTCGACGCATCCCACAGGGAGATTCGCATGGCCGCCGCAGCCTCTGACGTACTGAAATCACTCAAGGACAAGGACGTCAAATTCGTCGACCTTCGCTTCACCGACACGCGAGGCAAGGAGCAGCACGTCCAGGTCCCGGCGAAGCAGTTCACGCAGGACAAGTTCGACAGCGGCCACGCCTTCGACGGCTCGTCGATCGCGGGGTGGAAGGGCATCGAGGCCTCGGACATGCTGCTCATGCCCGATCCGGATTCGGCGCGCATCGACCCGTTCACCGACGAGACCACGCTCAACATCACCTGCGATGTCGTCGAGCCCGCCGACGGCAAGGGCTACGACCGCGATCCGCGCTCGCTCGCCAAGCGCGCCGAGGCGTACCTCAAGTCGACCGGACTGGGCGACACCGCGTATTTCGGTCCGGAGCCCGAGTTCTTCATTTTCGATTCGGTGACCTGGCACGCCGACATGTCGGGGTGCGGTGTCAAGATCGAGTCGGAAGAAGCCTCCTGGTCGAGCACCAAGGAATTCGAAGGCGGCAACATGGGCCATCGCCCCGCCGTGAAGGGCGGCTATTTCCCGGTGCCCCCCATCGACCAGCTGCAGGACATCCGCAACGCCATTGCGCTGGCGCTCGAAGAACAAGGCGTCGAGGTCGAGGTGTTTCACCACGAAGTCGCGACCGCGGGTCAGAACGAGATCGGCACCAAATTCAATACGCTGGTGAAGCGCGCTGACTGGAACCAGATCCTCAAATACACGATCTGGATGGTCGCGCATTCGTACGGCAAGACCGCGACGTTCATGCCGAAGCCGATCGTGGGCGACAACGGGTCGGGCATGCATGTGCACCAATCCGTATGGAAGGGCGGCCAGAATCTGTTTGCGGGGAACGGCTACGCGGGCCTGTCCGAATTCGCGCTGTTCTACATCGGTGGCGTGATCAAGCACGCCAAGGCGCTCAATGCGATCACCAACCCCGGCACCAATTCGTACAAGCGGCTGGTCCCGGGCTTCGAGGCGCCGATCAATCTCGCCTATTCGGCGAAGAATCGCTCGGCATCGTGCCGCATCCCGCATGTGAGCAATCCCAAGGGCCGCCGCGTGGAGGTGCGCTTCCCCGATCCGACAGCCAACCCGTACCTGTGCTTTTCCGCGCTGCTGATGGCCGGGCTCGATGGCGTCCAGAACAAGATCCATCCGGGCGATCCGATCGACAAGAACCTGTACGACCTCCCGCCGGAAGTGGCAGCCAAGATTCCGCATCCTTGCGCATCTCTCGACGAGGCGCTGGACCACCTCGACAAGGACCGCGATTTCCTTACCCGCGGCGGCGTGTTCTCCAACGACATGATCGACGGCTATATCGCGTTGAAAATGGAGGAAGTGACCCGGTTCCGGATGACCACGCATCCGATCGAATTCGATATGTACTACAGCTTGTAACAGCAAGAAACGGCAACGGCCGGCGGGCGCGGGCTGACCCGCACCCCCGGCAGCCATTGCGCGGCGCGGTTTTGATACACTGCACCGCATGTTCGCCCGTACGATTCGGTCCTGCCGCCGCATGGTGCACGCGCGCCATGTGCTGGTGCGCCGTCTTCGCATGCGCATCGACTGCGCAGGCGCAAATCTGCAAATACATCGATGGCGAGGGCAACGTCCATTACACCAACGTGGCCCCCGAAAAAGGATGGAAGAAGCTGTCATGTGGCGTGGGCGACGAATCGTCGCGGACCATCACCGCGCGCGCGACACCGACCCCGGCGGGATTTCCGAGGGTCGACAGCGAGACTCAGCGCGGACGCGACGACATGCGCCGCAAGGTCTTGACCGAAGAGCTCACCACCGAGGAAAAGCTGCTCGCCGAGTCGCGGCTGGCATACGGCGACGGCGCCCCGCCGCCGTTGCCCGACGAGCAAGCCAACGCGCAACGCTATGCCGACCGCCTCGGCAAGTTGCGACAGGCGGTCACGCTGCACGAAAAGAACATCGAAGCGCTGCGCAAGGAGCTCGCGGCGCTGCGCTGATAGCCGCGACGCTCCACGCGCCGGCCGGGCGCGGATATTGCTACTATCATCGCTGCGCCTTCCGGTGACACGCGATGCAAGTCCAGCCGCTTTTTCCCCCCATTGATGAAACCGCGCCGCCGTACGCCGGTCTCGAGTTGCTCGCCACCGCGGTGCTGCTGCTCACCGCGAACCTGCGCGTCATCTACGCCAACCCCGCCGCGGAGAACCTGTTCGAGCTCTCCAGGCGGCAGCTGGTCGGCCAACCGGCGCGCCTGCTGTTTGGCGACGCGCCCGCGCTGTTCCAGGCGATCGGCAAGGCTCAGTCGAACGGCGCCTCGTACACCGAGCAGGAGCTCGAGCTCGGCGTCGTCGGCAAGCCGCGCCTGCATCTGGTGTGCACCGTCTCGGTCGTCGACACACCGGACGCGAGCCTGTTGCTCGAGTTCCGGCACATCGACCAGCAGCTCAAGATCGCGCGCGAGGAGCGCCTGCTCGAGCAGCAGCAGGCCAATCGCGACCTGATCCGCAGCCTCGCGCACGAGATCAAGAATCCGCTCGGCGGAATACGCGGCGCGGCGCAGCTGCTCGAGCGGCAGCTCGAGCGAGCGCCGCTGATCGAATACACGCAGGTCATCATCGGCGAGGCCGACCGGCTGCAGACGCTGGTCGACCGCATGCTGACGCCGCACCGGCTGCCGAAATACCGCCGCACCAACGTCCACGAGATCCTGTCGCGGGTCGGGCAGCGTCATCCAGGCGGAATTCACCGCAGATCGGCTTCGTGTTCGATTTCGACATCAGCATTCCCGAGTTCGAGGCCGATCCCGAGCAGCTCACCCAGGCGATCTTCAACATCGTGCGCAACGCCGCGCAGGCGCTCGACGGCGCGAGCCAGCCGACCATCCGCCTGACCACCCGCGTCGCTCGCGGAGTGACGCTCGCCAAGCGCCGGCACCGCCTCGCGCTCGCGCTGTCGGTCGAGGACAACGGAAGCGGCGTGCCCGAGGAGCTTCGCGACAGGATCTTCTTCCCGCTGGTGTCGGGGCGCGAAGGCGGGAGCGGCCTCGGGCTGACCATCGCGCAGACCTTCATATCGCAGCACAACGGCGCCATCGATTGCGAGAGCGTTCCCGGGCGCACGGTATTCACGGTTCTGCTGCCGCTCGAGCTTCCGCGCGTTGCACCATCCACCGGCTGACCTTCGCGAAGACACCTCATGCACGTATACGACGACCGCGAACTGGCAGGCAGCGCGACGACCAAGGCCGTATGGATCGTCGACGATGATCGCTCCATTCGCTGGGTGCTGGAAAAGGCGCTCGAGCGCGAAGGCATTCCCTTCAAGACGTTCGCGTCCGTGATCGAGGTGATGCAGGCGCTGCAGCACAGCCAGCCGCAGGTCCTGGTATCCGACATCCGCATGCCGGGCGAGTCGGGCCTCGCGCTGCTCAACAAGATCAAGGAGCGCCATCCGCGCGTGCCGGTGATCATCATGACCGCGTATTCGGACCTCGACAGCGCGGTCGCCGCGTTCCAGGGCGGCGCGTTCGAGTACCTGCCCAAGCCCTTCGACGTCGATCACGCGATCGCGCTCGATCCGCCGCGCGGGCACCGACACGGGCGCGGTGTCGGCGGCGATGGCGAGTGGCGGCGATGCGCCGGAGATGCTCGGGCAGGCGCCGGCGATGCAGGAAGTCTTTCGCGCCATCGGACGCCTGTCGCAGTCGCACGTCACCGTACTGATCACCGGCGAGTCGGGAACCGGCAAGGAGCTGGTGGCGCGCGCGCTGCACCGGCACAGCCCGCGCGCATCGGGACCGTTCGTCGCCATCAACACCGCGGCGATCCCGAAGGATCTTCTGGAGTCGGAGCTGTTCGGGCACGAGCGCGGCGCGTTCACCGGCGCGCAGAGCTCGCGCCGAGGTCGCTTCGAGCAGGCCGAGGGAGGAACGCTTTTTCTCGACGAGATCGGCGACATGCCGCCGGACCTGCAGGTGCGTTTGTTGCGCGTGCTGTCCGACGGTGAATACTACCGCGTCGGCGGCCATGCGCCGCTCAAGGCGAACGTTCGCATCATCGCCGCGACGCACCAGAATCTCGAGGAGCGCGTGCGCCAGGGACTGTTTCGCGAGGACCTGATGCACCGCCTCAACGTCGTGCGGCTGCGTCTGCCGCCGTTGCGCGAGCGCGCCGAGGACATCGCGCCGCTGGCGCGCCAGTTCCTGCAGAAAAGCGCGCGCGAGCTGGCGGTGGAGCCCAAGCAGCTCACCGACGCGTCGCTCAAGGTGCTCGGCACCTTTGCTTTCCCCGGCAACGTGCGCCAGCTCGAGAACATCTGCCACTGGCTCACCGTCATGGCGCCGGGCCAGAAGGTCGACGTCGGCGACCTGCCGCCGGAGGTGCGCAGCGCACCCGGTGGCGACGCCCGCGATGTCGAGAGCAATTGGCAGCAGGCGCTCGATCGCGAACTGGCGCAGGCGCTGGCGCGCGGCGAGCGAGCGGTCGGCGACCGGCTCGAGAAGGAATTCGAGCGCACGCTCATCGTGCGCGCGCTGGCCCACACCGGTGGCCACCGGATGGAAGCGGCGCAGTGGCTCGGCTGGGGGCGCAACACCCTCACCCGCAAGATCCAGGAACTCAAGCTCGACGCCGAGAAGCGCTAGCTCGGCCTAGCGCGGCATCGGATAGTTCGCCACGCCGGCGAGCGTGCGCTCGACCATCTCCTCGATGACGATGTCGGGCTTGAGGCGCTCGACCAGCGCCGGATCGAGCTGCGCCGAGACGACGAAGGTGGTGCGCGAAAAGTTTTCGGCGAGCATCGGCACCAGCGGGATGCCCATCGAGTCGCGATAGACGAGCGCACTGTAGCGCGGCATCGTGCGGTGCAGCGATACACGTAGGTTTCGACGCTGGGGTCGGGATTTTTTCCAGCACGGCGCAGCGCGCTTCCGGTGTCGCCAGGATCTTGCCCAGCGGCGCGATGTCGTCCTCGCGGAACTGCTTCGGCAATCCCAGCATCTGCGTCAGGTCGCCGCTGTAGTAGTCGACGCCGGCGACGTACGGCGGCCGCGTCACGGCGGCGATCTTCAGACCCGGCAGCAAGCGCGCCGCCTCGCGCATGATCTGCGCGTAGCCGACGGTGGCGCCGAGGTAGTTCCAGTGCGAGTCGGTCTTGTAGTAGAGCCGGTCGCCGTCGCCTCGCTTGGCGTCGCGCAGCGCTTCGCGCAGGTCGATGAAATGAAGCTGCGGATAGCGCGACAGCTCTGCCGCCATGCGATCGAGCGGGGCGCGCTCGCTGCGCCGTGCCGCCCAGTCCGGAAGGAATTCCGGATACATCGGTGTACTTCTCGGGGACCACGACCACGATGAAGGCGATGCCGCGGCTGGACAGGAACGCGGCGCGGCGCAGCAGCTCGTCGCGCGCCGCCGCAAGCGTCGCATCGGGAACGGGCTCGCTGCCGCGATACCACCGATCGAACGCCTTCGCGTCCTCGCCGAGAAAATACAGCCATCCCGATTTGCCGATCATCACCTTCGGCACCGGCGAAACGCCGAACACCATCGCCCGCGTCCAGTGGTCGAGGTGAACGAGCTGCGCGCGCATGCCGAAGCGGTCGTCGAAGTAGCGCTCGAATCGTGCCGGATAGGTGCGCAGCGACGCGATGCTGTCCGGCATCGCCGGCCGAGGCTCGAGCGTGCGGTTCTCGAAGACGTTGACCGCGCGGGGCGTGCGCAGCGATCCCGCCAGCGCGACGACGATGCTGGCGACGAACAGCGTGGCGAGCGCGTTCCCGAACCACGCTGGGCGCGGACGGTCGGCGAGATATCCTGGCGGTGGAGTCGTCGTCACGCTAGAACCGGAAGTAGATGAACGGATTGTAGGTGCCGGCGGCGAGTCCGGCGTACGAGGCGACGAGCACGCAGGCCGAGCCAGCCCCACTCCAGCGCGGCGCCGGCCGACGTGACCCACGCGCGCGAGGACGCGACGCGGTCGAGCAGCGCGCCGATCGCGCGCCCGACCGGCATCGCGCCGATCGCTGCCACGATGAGCGTCGCCACCACCAGCGCATCGAGGTACATCGCCAGCGGGTGCAGCGGCGACGCCGCGACACCGCCGCCGAGCATCGCCGCGTAGAACGCCCCGGCGTGCGAGAGCGTGTCGCAGCGGAACAGCACCCAGCCGCCCACCACCGCGGCGAGCGCGTACACGTGGCGGAGCGGGCGCCACGCGCGATCCAGCACGTTACCGAGTCCGGCGTGCTCCGCGATCAGGAACACGCCGTGCCAGACGCCCCACACGACGAATGTCCAGTTGGCGCCGTGCCACAGTCCGCACAGCAAGAAAACGATCGCGAGATTGATGTACGCGCGCAGCGTGCCGCGGCGATTGCCGCCCAGCGGGATGTACAGATAGTCGCGGAAGAAATTCGACAGCGAGATGTGCCAGCGCCGCCAGAACTCGCGGATCGATTGCGAGATGTACGGATAGTTGAAGTTCTCGAGCACGCGAAAGCCCAGCATGCGCATGAGCCCGATCGCCATGTCGGAATAGCCCGAGAAATCGAAATAGATCTGCAGCGTGTAGCAGGCGACGCCGAGCCACGCGACGCCGGTGGTGAGCTCTCCGCCCGGGATCGCGAACACGCGATCGGCCACCGCGCCCAGCGTGTTGGCGACGAGCACCTTCTTGCCGAGGCCGAGGATGAAGCGGCGCACACCCTCGGCGAAGTCCGCGCAGTGACGCGCGCGCGCGCCGATCTGCGCGGCGATGTCCTTGTAGCGGATGATCGGCCCGGCGATGAGCTGCGGGAACAGCAGGATGTAGAGCGCGAAGCTGTCGATGCGCTTTTGCGCGTCGGCGTTGCGGCGGTGGATGTCGACCAGGTACGAGATCGAGTGGAAGCTGAAGAACGAAATGCCCAGCGGCAACGGGATCGTCGCCAGCGCGATGGTGCCCCAGCCCAGCGCCGGCGCGATGTCGTTGAAGTTCGCGACGAAGAAATTGGCGTACTTGAACACGCCGAGCAGCACCAGGTTGGCGGCGACGCCGAGTCGCGAGCCATCGCACGCGCCGTCCGTGCGTCGACCGCCGCCCCGATTCTCGCGCCGATCAGCCAGTTGACCAGCGACCGAAGCGAGCACCAGCGCGACCATCGCGCCCTCGCCCCAGACGTAGAACACGATGCTCGCGGCGAGCAGCACGGCGTTGCCCCAGCGCCGCGGCAGCGCGAAATACGCCGCCAGCGTGAGCGGCAGGAACAGGAACAGGAAGATGGGTGAAGCGAAGACCATGGCGTCGCGATGTCGGCGTGGCGGGGCGGGCCGCCGGGACGTCAGGCCGGGCGCGGCAGGCGCATGTTGAGCGAGTAGGCTTTCCCGATGGCGAGCGTCGCTGGGTCGATCAGCGTCCCGGGCCCATGGTGGCGTTGGGCAGCCACACCGCGATGCCGGGCACGAGGCAGATCAGCACGATCGCGACGAACATGAGCCCGACGAAGGGCATCACGCCCCACATCACGTCCCTGAGCGGGATGTCGGGCGCGATGTTCTTGATGACGAAGATGTTGAGACCGACGGGAGGATGGATCAGGCCCATTTCCATCACGATGGTCATGAGCACGCCGAACCACACCAGGTCGAAGCCGGCCGCCTTGAGCGGCGGCAGGATGATCGGCACGGTCATGAGGATGATCGAGACCGGCGGCAGGAAGAATCCGAGCACGACGACGAACACCAGGACCATCGCCAGCAACGCCCAGCGCGAGAGCTGCAGCGCGACGATCCACTGCGCGGTCGACTGGCTGATGTGCAGGTAGCTCATCACGTAGGAGAAGAGCAGCGACATGCCGATGATGAACATGAGCATCGTCGATTCGCGCACCGTCGCGGAGAGGATCGGCGCCAGGTCGCGTGGACGCCAGATCGAGTAGACCATCGCGATCAGCGCCAGCGCCAGCACCGCGCCGAGCCCGGCGGTCTCCGACGGCGTGGCGAAGCCGCCGTAGAGCGCGATCATCACGCCGATCAGAAGCACGACGAAAGGCAGCACGCGCGGCAGCATCTCGACCTTGTCGCGCAACGTGTAGGTCACGCCCTCGAGGTACGCCGAGCGCTGGCCGCGGTCGTCGAAGGCCGCCTGCGCCTGCCGCACTTCGTGGCGGAACCGGTACGCCGCATAGATCGCGAACAGCGCCACCAGCAGGACTCCCGGACCGATGCCGGCGAGAAACAGCCGCCCGAGCGACTGCTCGGCGGCGACGGCGTAGAGGATCATGGTGATCGATGGCGGCAGCAGGATGCCCAGCGTTCCGCCGGCGGCGATGATGCCGGCGGCGAATCCCGGCGAGTAGCCGCGCTTGCGCATTTCCGGGATGCCGGCGCTGCCGATCGCCGAGCAGGTCGCAGGGCTCGATCCGGCCATCGCCGCGAACAGCGCGCAGGTGAACACGTTGGCGATTCCCAGCCCGCCGGGTATGCGCTGCATCCACGCATGCATCGCGAGATAGAGATCGCGGCCGGCGTTGGATCGGCCGATCGCGGCGCCCTTGAGGATGAACAACGGGATCGACAGCAGCGTGATGCTCGCCATCTCCTCGTAGACGTTCTGCGTGACGGTGTCGAGCGAGGACGCCGGCATGAAGAAATACATGAAGCCGACCGCGACCGCGCCGAGCGAGAAGGCGATCGGCATGCCCGAGAACATCACCAGCAGCGTGACGCCGCCGAACAGCAACCCGAGCGCGAGCATGCTCATCGCGGCCGCGTCGTGCCGAAATGCGAGACGAGCTGGAGCAGCAGCTGCAGCGCCAGCAGCGTCATGCCGAAGGACATGAGCCCGTAGGGTATGGCCAGCGGTGGAGCCCAGGTCGACGAAGTCGTCATCTTGTCGACCCACGCCTCGTGCCACAGCGTCCACGACTTCCACGCGAAAAAGGCGCAGAACAGGAAGGAGAGCAGGTCGACCGCGATCATCCGCATGCGGTTCATCCACGCCGGCAGCAGCCCGGCGACCGCCTCGATCCCCACGTGACCGCGGCCGGCCTGCACGAACGCTCCGCACAGGAACACCGTGCCGACGATGCAGAACACCGCGGCTTCGTCCTGCCAGTCGGTCGCCGCCTTGAAGACGTAGCGCGAGACGACGCTGTAGGTGAGGATGAACGACGCCACCACCAGCGCGACCATGCCCAGCGCCAGCATGACGCGATTGATGTGGTAGAGAGCGCGCGCGAGCGGACGAAGCGCGGCGACGACCGCGTCGTTTTCGCCGGACTCGCCGTGCGGCTCCTCAGTTCGCCGCTCAGGCGGCCCCTGATCCGGCCGCGCGTCCGCCGTCACAGCAGTTTCTGGGCGGCCGCGAGGAGCTTGGCGCAGTTCTCGTTCTTGTCGGCGTAGTCCTTCCACACCGGCTGCGCGAGCACCTGCCATTTCTTGAGCGTCGCGTCGTCGAGGTCGTAGACCTTCGCGCCGGCCTTGGTGTAGACGCCGGCGACCGCGACATCGTCGGCCTTGGCGGCGCTGACCGCGAACTTCTCGAGGTCCGCGCCCACCGACATCACCGCGTCCTGCTGCGCCTTGGGCAGCTTGTCGAACACGATCTTGGACATGAGCAGCGGCTCGAACATGAACCAGTACGAGCGCCCGCGACCGCTGGTCAGGAATTTGGACACTTCCTCGAGGCGGAAGGAAATCAGGCTGGTCGACGAAGTCAGCGCGGCGTCCATCGCGCCGGTCTGCATCGCGGCGTAGATTTCGTTGGAAGGCAGCGACAATACCGAGGCGCCCGCGTCCTTGAACATGAGGTCCATCTCGCGGCTGCCGCCGCGCACCTTCATGCCCTTGGCGTCCTCGGGGGTGACCAGCTGCTTGCCGCGCGCCGCCACCCCGCCCGCCTGCCAGATCCAGGTGACGATCACGATCCCCTTGTCGAGCATGATCTGGTTGAGCATCTTGCCGACTTCGGCGGTCTTCCATGCGCTGCCGACCTCGTAGGACGGCACCAGCGCGGGCATCAGTCCGATGTTGGTCTCGGGCACCTCGCCGCCGGAGTACGAGATCGGCACCAGCGACATGTCGAGCGCGCCGCGGCGCAGCGACGCGAACTGCGTGTTCACCTTCATCAGCGACGAATTCGGATAGACCTCGAACTTCAGCGCGCCGTTGGTGCGCTTCTCGACGTCGGACGCAAACTGCTTGCACAGGCGGTCGCGGAAATCGCCTTCGTTGCCGGTCGCGCCCGGAAACTGGTGCGAGATCTTCAGCGTCGTGGCCTGCGCCTGCGCGCGCGAAGGCGTCAGCGCGGCGCCCATCGCCAGCGGTACGCTGGCGAGTGCACCGGTGACCAGGCGTCGGCGTCGGAGTGATAGGGGCATGTGTGATTCCTCCTGGCATTGTCGGCGGTCGCGCCCTCGGCGGGTCCGGGGCGTGCCTTGGGGTTACGGACGGCCGCCGCCGACAGGCGCGGCAGGCGAGCGAGCCTCCATGCTACCTGCTCCGATGGCAGCAAGGAAACAACAAGGCCGTTGGCGGTTGCGATCTGCCGGGCGCGGGTTCCGCGGCCCGGGGCGGGGCGGGCGCGGAAGAATCCGCGCCGCGAGCGTTACTGCGGGTATCCGCCCTTGGGAGCGACGACGGGCTGCACAGCTTGCGCCGGCGCCGCGGCGGTCGGGGCGGATGGCGCCGTGGGCCGGGCGACGGGTGCGTTGCGGGGCGGCGGCGTCGTGGGATAGCCCGCGTCGCTGAGCATGCCCTGCCACTTGCTCTCGTTGAATCCGACCGAGTACTGCTCGCCCACCTGCAGTGCGGGCGCGTCGATGCCGCCGGCCAGCTTCTTGAGCTTCTCGGCGCCGTCGTTCTGGCTCACGTCGATGACCGTATGCGGCACGCCGCGCTTGTTGAGCACGCCCTGCGCCGTATCGCAGACCACTCCGCACGAGAACGTGTACAGCGTCACCGGATAGCGCTCCTGCGCCTGCTGCGTGGCGAACGACAGGGTGCTGGTCTCGATGCTGTTGGCGGTGACGCGCTTGGCTTGCGCGTCCTTGGAACCCGCGGGCGGCGGCTTGTCGGAGTAGACGACCTTGCCCTCGACGTCGAGGTAGCGATACACCTGCTGCACCTGCGCGCTGGCGAAGCCGCTGGCGGTGCAGAGCAGCGCAATCGTCAGGACGCGGCGGGTTCGAATCGATGCCATGCTCATCATGCCCTCCTTACACGGGTCGGCATTTATGACGGAGACATACCATTATGCCTTAACAGCGCATCGATTTGGGGAGCCCTTCCGCGGAAAGCCACAAACGACTCCAAAGCGGGGCGGCTGCCGCCACGAGCCAGGACTTCGTCCCGGAAGCGCGCGCCCGCCGTCGGGGAGAGCACGCCGTCCTCCTCGAACAAGCTGTAGGCGTCAGCTGAGAGCACTTCGGCCCATTTGTAGCTGTAATAGCCCGCCGCGTAGCCGCCCGCGAAAATATGGCTGAATGAGTGCGTCAGGCTGCGGTCCCACTCCGGCCGGGTCACCACCGCGACCTCCCGGCGGATCGCGTCCACCAGCGCCTGCGGCGTGCCCTGTTCCGGCGTGAAATCGTGATGCAGGTGCATGTCGAACAGCGCGAACTCGATCTGCCGCAGCATCTGCATCCCGCTCTGGAAGTTCTTGGCGGCGAGCATCTTGTCGAACAATGCCCTCGGCAGCGGCTCGCCGCTGTCGACGTGGGCGGTCATGTGGCGGACCACGTCCCATTCCCAGCAGAAATTCTCCATGAACTGGCTGGGCAGCTCGACGGCGTCCCACTCCACGCCGTCGAGGCCCGACACGCCGGGAACCTCGATGCGAGTGAGCAGCAGATGCAGGCCGTGCCCGAACTCGTGGAACAGCGTCGTGACCTCGTCGTGGGTAAACAGCGCGGGCCGCAGCTTGCCCGCCGATCGGACCGGCGCCGAGAAATTGCATGTGAGGTAGGCCACCGGATGCTGCACGTGCGCGCCGTGCCGGCGGCGGCCGATGGCGTCGTCCATCCACGCGCCGCCGCGCTTGGCCGCCCGCGCATAGAGATCCAGGTAGAACTGTCCGACGATGCCGCCGTCGCGGTCGACCACGTCGAAGAAGCGCACGGTCGGATGCCACACCGGCGCCTGCGATTCGCGGATGCGCACGCCGAAGATGGTGTCGACCACGCGGAACATTCCCGCAAGGACGCGATCCTCGGGAAAATACTTCTTCACCTCCTGGTCGGAGAAGCTGTAGCGCGCCTCGCGCAGCTTCTCCGAGGCGTAGGGGAGATCCCACGCCGCCAGCACGTCCATTCCCAGGTCGTCGCGCGCGAATGCCCGCAGCTCCGCCATGTCGCGTTTCGCGTACGGGCGCGCCTTGGCCGCGAGGTCGCGCAGGAAGGCGAGCACCTCCGCGGGCGTGCGCGCCATCTTGGGAACCATCGAGACGTCGGCGTAGCTGGCATAGCCCAGGAGCGAGGCGGCCTTGCGACGCAGCTCCAGCGTTCGCGTCAGCACGGCGCTGTTGTCCCACTCGACGTTGCCGAACTCGCTGGCGCGCGTCGCGTAGGCGCGGTACATCTTTTCGCGCACGTCGGCGTTGCGCGCGTACTGCATCACCGGCATGTAGCACGGCATGTGCAGCGTGAGCTTCCACCCGGCCTTGCCCTCGTCGGCGGCGGTGCGGCGCGCGGTTTCGATCACGTCGTCGGGTATCCCGTCCAGCGCCGTCCTGTCCTCGATCACCAGCTCCCAGGCGTTGGTCGCGTCGAGCACGTTGTCCTCGTAGCGCGCCGACAGCGTGGCGAGCTCCTCGTCGACGAGCTTGAGTGCCGCCTTGCGGTCCGGGGGCAGCTCGGCGCCGGACAGACGGAAGTCGCGCAGCGCGTTGTCGACCAGGCGGCGCTGCGCCGCGTCGAGCTGCGCGAACGCCGGCGTGGAGGCGAGCGCGCGATAGCGCGCGAACAGGCGCTCGTCCTGCCCGAAGTCGGTGTAGAAATCGGTGATCTTGGGCAGGTTGAGGTTGTAGGCGTCGCGCAGCGCCGGAGTGTTCACGACGGCGTTCAGATGCGCCACCTGTCCCCAGGCGCGGCCGAGCTGCTCGATGCTGTCGGCCAGCGGCAGGACGAAGTTGTCCCACGTCGGCTCGGCCTCGAGCGTGGCGACGCGATCCACGGTCGCGCGCGCGGCGGCGATCAAGGCGTCCACCGCCGGGCTGACGTGCTCGGGAGCGATCTCGCGCAAAGCGCGGCAGTCCCGAAAAATCGAGCAGGGGATTGTCGGTCAGGGCAGGCGAGAGTGTCGTCATGGTCATCGTGTATTCGGTATGGGATCGCGGCGGCAACCGGAAACGGTCAGGTCCCCAATGAGGTCCCCAACGCCGCGTCGAGTCGGGCGAGGTCATCGGGCGTGCCCACGTTCGCCCAGCGCCCGGTGAAGATTTCGCCGCTCACCCAGCCCTGGCGAATCCAGTGCTGGTAATGCGGCAGTATTTTGAGTTTCTCGCCGCGCGGCAGTTCCGTGAACAGCGCGGTCCGGTACAGCGCGACGTTGCCGAAGGTCAGCCGCGGCGCGCCGTCCATTGCGAGGGCGCCGTCACGCAGCACGAAGTCGCCGGCGCGATGATACTCGGGATTGGGCACCATCACCATGTGCGCGTGCGGGGACGATTCGGTGGACTCCATCGCCGAAAGCCGCGCACGGAGCTTCGCATAGTCGTAGTCGACGAACACGTCCGCGCTCACCACGAGAATGACGCCGTCGCCGAGCAGCGGAAGCGCGTGGACGATGCCTCCGGCAACCTCGAGCGGGTGAGGCTCGCGCGAGTACGTGAGCGAGGCTCCGTACGCGCCGCCCGAGCCCAGCGCAGCTTCGATCTGCGCGCCGTGATGCGCGGTATTGATGACGATGTCGCCGAATCCTGCCGCGACCAGGCGCTCGATCTGCCAGACGATGAGCGCCTTGCCGCCGACTTCGAGCAGTGGCTTGGGACGCGCGTCCGAGAGCGGGCGCATGCGCTCGCCGCGCCCGGCGGCGAGGATCATGCTGCGCGCCATCAGATTCTGGTCCCAGCCATCAGGTCTTGGTCCTGGCGATCAAAAGGTGTACCCGACCGAGGTCGGACGCGCTTCGAGCTCGTCGAGCAATCGCAGCAATCCGCCGAGCTCGCGATAGCGCGCGCAGGCGCCGCGCAGGTAGCGCATGACGCGCGGCATGCAGGCCAGATAAGCGTCCTTGCCGTCGCGGTGGAACGAGGCGCGCGAAAATGCCCAGCACCTTGAGCTGTCGCTGCACGCCCATCCATTCGAAGTCGCGCCAGAACGCGCCGAAGTCCGCGGTCAGGGGCAATCCGGCCGCGCGCGCGCCTTCCCAGTAGCGGATGGTCCAGTCGAGCTGCTGCTCCTCGCTCCACTCGACGTAGGCGTCGCGCAGCAGCGAGACGAGGTCGTAGGTCACCGGCCCGTACACGGCGTCCTGGAAATCGAGCACGCCCGGATTGGGCTGGCTCACCATGAGATTGCGCGAGTGGTAATCGCGGTGCACGTAAACGCACGGCTGCGCCAGGTTGTTGGCGAGAATGCGCTCGAATGCGCGCGATAGCGTGTCGCGCTGCGCATCCGTCAGCGCGATCCCAAGTTGCCGCGCCACGTACCACTGCGGAAACAGGTCGAGCTCGCGGCGCAGCAACGTCTCGTCGTAGCGCGGCAGCACGCCGTCGCGGCTGGCGAGCTGCCAGCGCAGCAGCGCGGCAGTCGCGTCGCGATACAGCAGCGGCGCGCTCTGCTCGGACAGCGCCTCCACGTACGTCTCGGTGCCCAGGTCGGACAGCAGCAGAAAGCCCTGCGCAAGATCCTGCGCATACACTGCCGGCGCGTGCACGCCGGCGTCGGTGAGCAGCCTCGCGATCGCGACGAAGGGCCGGCAATCTTCCTGCGGCGGGGGTGCGTCCATCGCGATCAGCGTTTGCGCATGCGTCGCGGCGCCTGTAGTCGCGAAGGCGCCGTCGAGCGTTACGCGGAAGTAGCGCCGGAAGCTCGCATCGGACGAGGCCGGTGCGATGTCGCGCATCGGCACCGGCAAGGCACGCTCGAGCCACGCGCGCAGCGCGTCGAAGCGGGCGTCCGGGGTCATGGCGATGCCGTCGCGCTGCTCGCTGCGCAATTCGATCTCGGAGTCGCGTCCGGCGATTCGCGCCTGGAACGGTGCGGCACGCCAGGAAAGCGGGTTTCGCGCTGCGCGCTCGGCGATTCGCGCTTGGGGCGGCCCGGCGCGCTCATGGAAGGCGTGTGATGTCGGGAATGTAGAATGCGCGATCTTAGCATCGGTCCCTCCACGCCGCTTTCGATGCGCCGCCGCGCCATCCCTGCCGCCCTGTCGCTGTTGCCGCTCGCGTTCGCCGCGGGCAGCGCGGCGCAAACGCTGCCCGACACGCCCGACGAAGCGCCGCCGCGGCTCAAGACGTCTCCGTTCCTCGAACCGCCGCCGCCGAAGGCGATCAGGGGAACCGCGAAGCCGCAGGCCAACGACGGCGAGCGCGACGCGATTTTCCTGCGCGCCGATCGTTTCGGCGGCGAGGGCCAGAAATGGGTCGAGGCCGAGGGACAGGTCGAGCTGCGCTCGCGGCGCCAGACCGTGCTCGCCGACTGGCTGCGCTACGACATTCCCACCGACGAGTTCTGGGCGACCGGCAACGTCGTCATCCGTCGCGGCCAGGACTGGATCACCGGCCCCGAGGCGAAGTATCGCCGCGACGACGAGACCGGTTACTTCCGGTCGCCCGAGTTCCACGTCGGCGAGAACAACTCGCGAGGCGACGCCTCGCTGCTGACCTTTCTCGGCCCCGAGAAGTACGAGGTCACCGACGCGCGCTACACCACGTGCGTCGCCGAAAACAACGACTGGTACCTCACCTCGGCCGACGTCGAGATCGACAAGTCGCGCCTGGTGGGCACCGCGCACAACGCGACCGTGTACTTCAAGAACGTGCCGATCCTGTATTCGCCGTACCTGAGCTTTCCGCTGTCCAACGAGCGCAAGAGCGGATTTCTCACCCCGGTGTACGGATCGAGCAACCAGCGCGGATTCGAGGTCGCGCTTCCTTACTATCTGAACCTCGCTCCCAACTACGACGCGACCCTGCTGGCGCGGCCGATGACGCGGCGCGGACTGCAGATGGACGGACAATTCCGCTACCTGTTTCCGCAAGCGTCCGGCGAGGCCGACGTGGAGTTCCTGCCGCACGATCGCATCACCGACACCAACCGCTACGCGCTGGCGTGGAAGCACAACCAGGACTTCGGCGCACGGCTGGGGCGCCTTCGTCAACGTGCAGAAGGTGTCCGACGACACCTATTTTGCGGACCTGTCCGACCGTCTGGCGCTGACCTCGCAGACCAACCTGCCGCGCGACTACGGGCTTACCTACAACCAGGGCCCGCTGTCGCTGCTGGCGCGCATGCAAACCTTCCAGACGCTGCAGGATCCCAACAATCCCATCACGCCGCCCTACTTTCGGGAGCCGCAATTCACCATGCTGGTCAAGCCGGTCGAGTGGCAAGGACTCGACTTCGGCGCAGCCGGCGAGTTTGTCCGCTTCCATCAGCCCGCGCTGATCCCCAACGGCAACCGCAGCATCCTGTACCCGACGGTGGCATGGACGAAGCAGGGTAGTTCCTGGTTTTTCACCGCGCAGACCGGGACTGCACATGACCAACTACGATCTCGACAAGCCCGCGGCGTGCAACCCACGAACTTCAACCGCGTACTGCCCATCACCACCGTCGATACCGGGCTGGTCTTCGAGCGCGAGACTGAGTGGCTGGGACGCTCGTTCATCCAGACACTGGAGCCGCGCGCCTTTTACGTATAGATCCCGTACCGCAACCAGAGCACCTATCCGAACTTCGACACCGCCACCGACGACTTCAACTTTCTCGCACCTGTTCACGGCTAACCGCTACCTGGGCAAGCGACCGCATCGGCGACGCCAACCAGTTGACTCTCGCACTGTCGACGCGCTTTCTCGATCCGGTCACCGGTGAGGAGCACATGCGCTTCGCGGTCGGTCAGCAGTACTATTTCGAAAGCCAGCAGGTCACGCTCAACGAGCCGCCGCGCACGTCCAACACCTCCGACCTCCTGGTGGCGGGTGAGGCCCGCCTGTCCGACGTCTGGTCGCGCCGCCGGTCTGCTCAACTACAGCTTCGCTCCGCGCCAGACCGAAGAGTTCGATCTCGGCGCGCGCTACCAGCCTGGCAGCGGTCGCGTGCTCAACGTCGCGTATCGATACATCCGCCAGTACCTTGATTCGAGCGGTCAGATCTCGCAGCTCAAGCAGATCGACCTCTCCGGCCAGTATCCGTTTTCCGACAACTGGTCGGTCATCGGACGCTGGAACTACTCGCTGGTCGACGCCAAGACGCTGGAGGGGGTGTTGGGCTTCGAGTACAATGGCGGGTGCTGGGTGTTCCGCATCGCCGCGCAGCGGCTGCAGACCAACACGCAGCAGGTTTCGACGTCGGTATTCGTCCAGCTCGAACTCAACGGCCTCGCGCGCCTGGGCACCAATCCCGGCGACCTCCTGCGACGCAGCGTCCCCGGCTACTCGACGGCGAATGATCCGGCGCTTCGCCCCATCGGCGACAAGGCAGCCAATTTCTTCCCGGAGTTCTAGTGAACCTTAACGGTCGAAGCGGTAGCAAATATCCCGTCGCGATCCTGATGACGCTGTCGCTCAGCGTCGGCGTGGCGTTCGCCCAGCCGGCGGCGGTGACGCGGCCGGTCCCTCCCCGCGTGGTGAGCGTCGACCGCGTCGTCGCCATCGTCAACGACGAGGCGATCACGCAGCACGACGTCGACGATACCAAGCGCGTCGTCCTGACGCAGATGAAGCAGCAGAACGTCCAGCCCCCGGCGTCCGACGTGCTCGACAAGCAGGTGCTGGAGCGGCTCATCACCGAGCGCTCGCTGCTTCAGTTCGCGAAGGAAACGGGACTGCGCGTCGACGACCAGCAGATCGAGCGCACGATCCAGCGCATCGCGCAGGACAACAAGCTCACTGCCGACGAATTCCGCAAGGCGCTCGCGCAGGAGAACATCAGCTATGCGAAATATCGCGACGACATCCGCAACGAGCTGGTGGTGCAGCGACTGCGCGAGCGCGAGGTCGAGAGCCGGTTGACCGTCAGCGACGCCGAGGTCGAGCACTACCTGGCGACGGTCAAGGCTCAGAACACGCGGTGACGGCGAGTATCAGCTCGCGCACATCCTCGTGCTCGTGCCTGAGCAGGCGAGCGCCGATCAGATCGAGTCCAAGCGCCGGCGCGCCGAGGAGGCGCTGCGCGCGATCAGGACCGGCGGCGACTTCGGCCAGGTCGCCGCCGGATTCTCCGACGCCAACGATGCGCTGCGCGGCGGCAACCTTGGCTGGCGGGCGGGCGCGCGGCTGCCGACCGTGTTCGCCGAGCAGGTGCGAAAGATGAAGCCGGGCGAGGTCTCGCCGGTGCTGCGCAGCGCCAGCGGCTTCCACATCGTCAAGCTCATCGACAAGCGCGGCAAGAACGACACCACCGTGGTCGACCAGACGCACGCGCGACACATTCTCGTCCGCGTCAACGAGCTCACGTCGGAGTCCGATGCGAAAGTCAAGATCGACCGGCTCAAGGATCGGCTCGACTCGGGCGCGAAGTTCGATGAGTTGGCCAAGCTCAACTCCGAAGATGGCTCCGCCGCCAAGGGCGGCGACCTCGGCTGGCTCAATCCGGGCGACACGGTCGGCGAGTTCCAGGAGGCGATGAACAAACTCGAGATCAAGCAGGTGTCGGCGCCGGTGCGCTCGCCTTTCGGGTGGCACATCATCGAAGTGCTCGAGCGGCGCAAGCAGGACGTGACCGCGGAGCGCGAGCGCGCCGAGGCGCAGCTCGCGATCCGGCAGCGCAAGGCCGAGGAGGCGTTTCAGGCGTGGGTTCGCGAGATCCGCGACCGGGCCTATGTCGAGATCCGGCTCGACGACAAGTAGCGACGCGAGCCTCCGGGCGAGGGGCCCCGCGCAGTGGGGATCGACCGGGAATTGCGAGTCGGCGCTGGCGGGCGAAGCGATACAGCGACATATTGGCGATGTGCGTGATGAGCCCGCGACGCGAGCCTCCGGGCGAGGGGCCCCGCGCAGTGGGGATCGACCGGGAATTGCGAGTCGGCGCTGGCGGGCGAAACGATACAGCGACATATTGGTGATGTGCGTGATGAGCCCGCGACGCGAGCTCTTGAGCGGAGCCGGAATGATTCCCGACGACGAGCTGCTTCGCGACCAGATCGCCTACTATCGCGCCCGCGCCGGCGAGTACGACCAGTGGTGGTTCAGGCAGGGACGCTACGATCGCGGCGAAGCCTTCAACTCGCAGTGGCATGCGGAGACCGCCGAAGCCGAGGCGGCATTCGATGCGTGGCTTGCGCAGACGAGGCCGCGGCGCGTCCTCGAGCTCGCCTGCGGCACGGGGCTGTTCACACGGCGCATCGCCCCGCACGTCGAGCACCTCACCGCGGTCGACGCCTCGGACGAGGTCATCGCCATCAATCGCGCGCGCGTCGCGGCGGGCAACGTCGACTACGTCAACGCGGATCTTTTCGACTGGCAGCCGCCGGGCATGTACGACGCGGTGTTCTTCAGCTTCTGGCTGTCGCACGTTCCGGAATCGCGCTTTGCCGCGTTCTGGAACGGTGTCGGCGCGGCGCTCGCGCCCGGCGGCAGCGCGTACCTGATCGACTCGGCCTACGATGCGTCATCGACGGCCCGCGATCACCCGCTTCCGAATCGCGAAACAGGATTGGTCACGCGCAAGCTCAACGACGGACGCGAATTTCGCATCGTGAAGGTGTTCTGGGAGCCCGGCGCGCTCGGCGCCGCGCTGACGGAGCTGGGATGGACCGCCGAGATCGGGCAGACGGCGCGCTACTTCATTCACGGTGCCGCCCGGCCGGGCGCCGCGACGACGGCGATGGGCTAGGAGGCTACGCGGGTCCCTTCGCCGCGGTCGCTCGCGTCGTACACGTAGCCGGACTGCGCGATGCGGCCTTCGTCCATGGTCGCTTCTTCCGCGAGCACGCGCGGCGTCTTGTCCCACCAGATCGCCCGCCCTTCGCGCTGCTGCTCGACGATCTGCGGGCGGGATTCGAGCAGCTCGCGCATGAAGCGCGTGTGCTCGGACACGTAGTGGCGGCTCGGAAGCATCATGGCGAGGTCTCGGGTCGGCGGCGGCGAAAGCGGACAATTCGACGGCAATCTCGGCGACGATTCTATCATTGCGCGCGCGCATCGGACGCGCCGGCGCGCATCGATCCGGCGACCAGCCGGTATTCGTAGAGCCTGCATTCGAGCGCACCGTTGAACAGCGGCACCTTCCGGCTGGGCTTGAGCCCGATCAGCCTGGCGAGATCGCGATCGGCGCTCAACAGATGCGCGGTCCATCCGGAGAAGCGCTGCTTGAGCGCGTCGCCCAGCCGCGGATAGAACTCGGCGAGCGGTGTCGCGCTCGCGATGCGAACGCCGTACGGCGGATTGGAGACGATGACTCCGGCGGCGGCCGGCGCGCCGCGGGTGAGCACGTCGGCGTGCTCGACCGCCACGGCGCCCTCGACGCCGGCGGCGACGAGATTGGCGCGGCAATGCGCGAGCGCGTTGGGGTCGACCAACCGACTCAATGAAAATCTCTGAAATCTTCTACTCGATTCAAGGCGAGGGTATGCTCGCCGGCGTTCCATCTGTCTTCATCCGTACTTCGGGTTGCAATCTTCGATGCACCTGGTGCGACACTCCCTACACTTCATGGAAACCGGAAGGGTACCAGATGATGTATGGCCCGATGCTCACGGAGATCCGCCGCCACTGGTGTGGACATGTTGTGTTGACCGGCGGCGAACCGATGATCCTTCCTGACATTGTCGAGCTCACCGCAGAAGATCAAGGAAATCGACCAGCACATCACGATCGAAACGGCTGGAACGATGTATCAAAACGTCGTCTGCGACCTGATGAGCATCAGCCCGAAGCTGTCCAACTCAACCCCCTATGATCGGGAAGAAGGAAAATCTACGCGAAAAAGCACGAAGAACTGCGGTACCAGCCGGAAGTGCTGAAGCAGTTGGATCGCTGAACACAACTACCAGCTAAAATTCGTGATTTCGTCGGTGGATGACGTGCGAGAAGCGCGCGAGATGGTAAGGGAACTGGGCGTCGAGACGGGATCCGCGTCCTGCTGATGCCGGAAGGCACGACGCGCGAAGTTATCAAACGAGCGGGCTCGCTGGCTGGTAGAAGTATGCAAAGATTTCGGCTATCAATACTGTCCCCGCCTCCATATCGACATCTGGGGTAATAAACGGGGCGTAAATAACCTATCCGGTCCTTTCGACGGTATACCCGTCGCGGGCGATACGGCCTGGGAGTGACCTCCGTGCTCCGGCCATGAAGCGCGAAAATCTGGCACACCAGGTCGCAAACCTGTTCGTAGCCGCGTTCGTAAAACACCATGATCGACGGTCCCGCGCCGCTCAGCGCACAGCCAAGCAGGCCCGGAGCGCGGAGTCTGCAGAATCTCCTCGAGACCGGGCACGAGTGCGCCGATAGGGCTGATGCAAGCGATCCTCGAGCGCGGTAGGAAACGCCGCAGTCGTTCCGGACGCGCGGCGCGACCAGCAGCGCCGCGCGCTGCACATTGAAGATGGCATCGGCCCTCGAGTAGCAGTCCGGCAGCACCGACCTGGCTTGACGCGTCGGCAGCATGAAATCCGGGGACGACGATGGCGACATCGAAGCGCTCGTGAAGTTCCAGCCGGACCGCCCGCGCGACGCCGCCGGAATCGATCGCGCTGGCGACGATCGAGCCCAGCACGCAGGCGGCGACATTGTCGGGGTGGCCTTCGATCCGCGCCGCTTCATCCAGAATTCGGAGGCGTCTTCCAGCCCAGGCCCAGCAACTGGTCGGCGATCACCACGCCCGCGGTCAATGCCGCCGCGCTCGACCCGAGGCCCTTGCCGAGCGGAATATCGTTGTGGATCTGCAACTCGATCGGCGGCAGCGTTCCACCGACGTCCTGCGCCACCGCGCACGCCGGTCTGCCAGATCAGGTTGTCAGCGCTCGTCGGAATCATTCGCAGTCGCGGCCGGACGCTGTGATGCGAGGAGCTCGCTGACCGGAAACGGCACTCGAGGTAGATCCCGACGGCCAGGCCCAACGCATCGAACCCCGGACCCAGATTCGCGCTGGACGCTGGAACCCGGACCGTGGTCAACATCCTTAAGCCCAGTGTGACCTTCTCCCCCGGCGGCAAGAGTCGTACGCCGATATCACCACCTCCAGCGCCCGATATCCTTCCTCGCCCGAGACCAGCGGCTTGCGGCCGGTCTTGCATGCCTCGCCGAAATCGCGGAACTGGCGCTCGAACGGCTCGAGCGAGATCGCCATCGGATCGGACGCGCCCGAAGCGACTTCCTGCGCGACCGGCGCAGGTTCGCCTGTCGTTCTCCACATCCCAGGTGGTCAGCTTGTCGCCGGTGATGACGGCCGTGCCCTTCGTGCCGTGGAACTCCGTGCGTTCCGTGTATCCCGGCCAGAACGCCGTCGAGGCCTGGATCACGCCGGTCGCGCCGTTTTCGTACCGCACCAGCGCTCGCGATCACGTCTTCCGACTCGATCTTGTGCAGCGCGCGCAAGTTGCCAGTAGCCGAACAACTCCTTCACCGGCCCGACCAGCCACCGCAGGATATCGACCTGGTGGATCGCCTGATTGATCAGCGCGCCGCCGCCTTCCGTCGCCCAGCTGCCCTTGATCGGGCGGGAGTAGTATTCCGCCGGAGCGATGCCACTTCACGTAGCGTCCGCCTGCAGCAGCTTGCCGAGCCGGCCGTCGCGATGGCGCTCTTCAGGAACTGGCTGGAATCGTCGAACCGGTGCTGGCTGACCACCCCGAGCACGATGCCGGCCTTGCGCGCGGTCTCGATCATGTGCCGCGCCGTTTCCACGTCGTCGAAATCGGCTTCTGCACCTGGACGTGCTTCTTCGTTCTGCGCGCAGATCTCGATCGGCTGCAGCCGGAAATCCGGGAAGGTGCAGACATCCACGTAGTCGACCTGGGTGGCGGCAGACCTCCTTCGTACGTCGGAACGAACTCGCCGCCACTGCGTCCGCGAACTTCCGGCCGCTGGCCTCGTTGATGTCCGTGCAGACGGTGAGTTCGTAGCCGATGTTCCTGTACGCCTGCGCGTGCTTGTGCGAGATCGCGCCGGTACCGATCATTCCGACTCGCACTGTTTCCTCCGGTGAGGGCCGCCGGAAATAGCAGGCGACCATGCAGATGTGTGAAATCGAAAGTATATCAGTCCCTACCCCATCATGCCATTCTTATCGCCACACACGCACCTCGATGCCCATGCTGGCACGAGACATGCCGCCTTCGCGGCCAGAGCGTGGTTCGCGCCTTCCGCATCCGGTGCGTAAGCGACCTGAATGTGATTCGCCTTGTGCCGGGCCATCATCTGGTCGCGCGTAACGCCGTACGTGACACGCGTGCATGATCGGCCACTGCGGCGTCGTGGTCTTGCCAGCGGCGTTCCGTTTCCTCGGCGGGAAGCTCGACCACTTTGCGCGCGACCCAGGTCCACCTTGAGCGCCCGTCCTCGACATAATACGCGACTCCACACGATTTCGCCCGGCTTGCTGATGCCCTTCAGCGTGCCGCCGCCAGTCGGGAAGTACATCGGTGGCTGGCGTTCGCTCAGCGCGCCCCTGATACCCACCGATGAAATGCGCGGGAGGCGCCGCCCGGAGATCTCGAACACCCACACGTAATCGTCGGCCGTTCCGTACGATCGCGTCGCCCCAGCGGAAATCGTGCAGCGTATTCTCCGACCGGATGCCCGAGCTCCGCCATGACGCGATACGTCATCAGCCCGTCGAGCCCCGCGCACTCGTCCACTTCGTTGAAGTGCGGCAAGCGGCTCGCCCTCGTACAAGACGCTGCGGCCATCGCGACTCGCACCGGCGGGCGATCGACATTGTTGAGCAGATCCTTCGACCAGATCGCGCGCCGGCAGCAGATCCTTCAAGCCCTGCTGATACTGAATGCCGATCGTGTCGCAGCCGAAGTCGTCCGCGATTCGCAACGGCCGCGATGTACATCTTGCACTGCTCGAGGATCTGCGCGTTCGGTCAGATCCGTATCTTCGGTCTGGACCCAGTGTGAAACTTCATGCCCTTTGTCGTCCAGCCATCGCCGACTGCCTGCGCTTCGGCTCGGTCGACCGCTGCATCGCCGCATAACAACGCCGATTGGCTGAGCCGCTCCTTGAACACGCCGGTCGGATGCAGCAATTCGTCCGGAATGATCGCGTTGTACATGCCCATGCAGCCTTCGTCGAACACGCCCATGATCGCCTTGCGCTGATCGAAGTTCGCGCCCCACGTTCGCGGCCCACCTGCTGCGGCTTCCTGGGAAGCTTTGAGATCACTAGCGCGTCGCACGTGGCTCATCGTGATGGCGGCAGCGTCCGGTCGAGCCAGTTGCGCAGCCCGTCGCAGGAAGAAGTATCCGTGAAATCGTCGCTCCACAGCGTGGTGTACTTGACGCCGGCCTTGGTCAGCGAACCGTTCAGGTTCAGCATGCCCACCAGGCCGGGCCATTGACCGCTCCAGTTGGCGACCGTCAGAATCGGACCTTTGTGCGTGAGCAGCCCGGCGAGGCAATGATGGCTGTACTGCCAGACGGCTTCAACCACCACCAGCGGCGCGTCGGCCGGGATGTCCCGGCGAAACACCTCCATCCCGTACTTCTGGCTGTCAATGAACCCGTGGCCTTTTTCGGGATCGAACTGATGCCCGCGACGGGAACATCTCGCCCGAGTTTACGGAGCTGCCCGGAGAGGGCGTCTTCTACGGCTTTTTGGGGTGGGCCAACAGAGCTGATTGGCGGCCGGACGCAGGTCACCGCTGGCGACCAGAATCACGGGTTGCGGCATAACCCTCATGCTATCCTGACAAAGGATTGCACTTCACTCCGAGCCGGTAGCTCAGTTGGTAGAGCACCGCACTTTTAATGCGATGGTCGCGGGTTCGACTCCCGCCCGGCTCACCACCCGTACCTCATACAAACGGCGATGCGAAGAAAAGGCCGAGGATTACTTGCCTACCTTCTGCAAAGTCCTCAGCGCTGCGACGTCTTGCTCATTGGCGGCAACCCAAGATCCTCAAACGTGAACGGATTCGTTTCCGGGAACGTGGCCTTGGGCAACTCCGTCTCCCTCACCGCTTCCTGGACTGCCGTCCGGTAAGCCCTGGCAAGAAACGCCGGGTCATTTAAGAGCGGCCTCAGACTGCCGTTGTCCTGAATAAGCTCCTCGACGTCATCCCGCTGTTTCTCGATGGAGACCTCCCAACTCACCGTCTGCTTCTCGGGTTGATACCGCTGCTTGAGCAAGTGCATGTATAGCTGCGCAATGGCGCTCCGTAGACTGCGCTTCTCTGA